>JAWKIM010000018.1:0-209887 GCA_041394365.1 Acidimicrobiales bacterium | reverse complement strand
TCGGTGGCGACCGCGTACCGCTGTCTCCAGCAGCTCTTTCGCTGGCTGGTCGACGAGGACGAGATAGCGGCCTCTCCGATGGCATCCATGCGGCCCCCGAAGGTCCCCACGAACCCGCCCCCGGTCGTCGAGGGTGCCGATCTCACGAAGCTGCTCAAGGCGTGCGAGGGCCGTGACTTCGCCGCCAGGCGGGACATGGCGATCATCAGCATCCTCGTCGACACGGGGATGCGCTTGGCCGAGTTGGCCGGCGTGAAGGTGAGCGACATCAGCCTCGATCTCGACGTGGCCATCGTTCACGGCAAGGGTCGGCGGCTGCGGTCCGTTCCATTCGGCAAGAAGACGGCCACTGCCATTGACCGATACCTCCGCGCTCGAGCGCGTCACCCCGACCGCGAGCTGGACGCGCTGTGGCTATCGACCAAGGGCCGGCTCACGGACTCGGGGATTCGGCAGATGCTCGAGCGGCGCTGCGCCCGGGCTGAGATTCCGGTGATCAACCCCCACCGATTCCGGCACACCTTCGCCCACCAGTGGCTCGTCGATGGCGGCCAGGAGGGCGACCTCATGCAGATTGTTGGCTGGTCCTCACGAGACATGGTGGGACGCTACGGTGCGTCCGCGGCGGCGGAGCGGGCCAGGGAGGCTCACAAGAAGCTCTCGCCGCGGGACAGACTGTGACGGGAGGCGGGATGTCGAACGAGTACACGGCGAAACGTATCCAGATCGACTCGGCATTGGCCGACCCGACCGTCCGTTGCGGCGTCGTCGTCCAATGCGACCAATGCCAGCGAACAATCGCAGACGTTTGGAGCACGAAAATGGGGCCGACCTGGGTCGCCAAGCACCTTGTTGGGCGCTCTGCTGCCGATGTCCGCGGTTTCCTGACGGCGCGGAAGCACGGTTGGCGCGCAGCGGATCTGCGGGCGATTGCGCCGGTGGTACTCGTCGGCCCAGTTCTTGAAGGTTTCGGGGACGAGGTTCGCGCGGCGTGCCCACGGCATGGCCAGTTCGTAGCATCAAGATCGCTAGCCCTGAGCTGGTACGAGGCACGTCCCGACAATCGAAGGTTCTACCAGTCGGTACGGTGTGCTAATCTCTCGGACCGAGTTGAATGCACGTGCTCAGCGGCGTCCGCGAAACCCAGTGACTGAAGGGCATCAGCACATCTGACCCAAGGAGGGTCCAGATGCCGCTGTCCCCGCGAGCGAGCGCTACGCGCACGACTAGCCGCCCATGTGTCGTGGGCCAACACCGAAGATCCGGCCGCTCGAACGCAAGCGGCTCGGCAACGCTTCAATGAGCGGTTCGAAGAGCAGGTCGACCCGGACGGAGAGCTGCCGCCGGCAGAGCCGCACGTCGTGCTGCGCACGCCCGCAAGGCCTACTTCGCCGATCTGGCCTTGCGATCGGCACGTGCTCGTCGACTTCGCCGCGGCGCCGCTGCTCTTGAGACCGGCGGGCAACCATGAGCGCCCGCACGCAAGAACGCCGCCCGGCTGGGCACCAGGCGGCGTTCCCGATCGCCGGCTCCGACACCTCGATCGATCCCAACGATACCCCGTTGGGTAACCCGACGCAGGCGGGAAATTGCTCCGAGGAGGTGCTCTCCAAGGCGCACCTCTTGGAGGAGGCGGCCCGGACACTCAGGGAGTCGTGGGCGGAACTCGCCGGCGCCCGGCTCGCTGCCATGGTGCTCGACGCAGGGCTGTGTCACCGAACAGCGCGGGCCGCGCTCATCACTTTGGGACTCTGCGGCGGTATGGGTTCGGCCGACATCGCCCGGAAGGTGGTCCTGCCGTTCGAGCGTGAGTATCGCCGGCTCGTGATGCGCAACCTGGAGGCCATCGGCGACCATGAGGAGGCGTGATGGCCTCCGGGCGTGACCCCGAGCGGGAGCGCGTGCTGCGTGCGCGGAACCATCGGCCCACCACCGAGTGGTTCGCTGAGCGGAGTACGCGCCCGACCAGTGCGGGCTTGATCCGGTGGCGCCGTCGCTGGAGTCCTTCCACCTCGTCGACTGGTCGTCCTTCTGGGCAGTCGACGATGCGGTCGAGCAGTGGATCGTCGATCCCGTGCTGCCGAAGGGGCGCTCCACCGCCATCTACGCGCCGGCGAAGACCGGCAAGTCGCTGCTCGCCCTGGAGATCGCTGCTGCCGTCGCCACGGGCCGGCGAATCATGCACCAGCAGGACGGCCAAGCGCGGTCGACGCTCTACCTCGACTACGAGATGACTGAGGACGACCTTCGCGATCGCCTCATCAGCTTGGGCTACAGGCCGGAGGACGATCTCTCGTTGTTGCACTACGCGCTCCTTCCATCGCTCCCGCCGCTCAACACCGCCGCCGGAGGGGACGAGCTAGGCCGGCTGGTCGAAGCCCTGGCAGTCGAGGTGGTCATCATTGACACGTTCGGCAGGGCTGCCGAGGGCGAGGAGAACAGCAACGACACGACTCGGAGCTTCTACGCCCACAGCGGCGTGATGCTCAAGCGGCTCGGCGTGACCTCGCTGCGGCTCGACCACGCTGGTAAGGACCTGGCCAAGGGCCAGCGAAGCGTCGGCGAAGAACGACGACGTGGACGTCGTGTGGCAGCTCACAGTCGCCGAGGGCGACGCCGTGAAGCTCAAGCGGACGCACAGCCGCATGTCGTGGATCGAGGCGGAGGTGAACCTCCGCCGCTACGAGAACCCGCTCAGCCACCGCATCATCGCCGAGTCGTGGCCGGCGGGCACCAAGGAGACCGCCGACGATCTCGATGCACTGCGCGTGCCGATCGACGCCTCCCGGCGCGCAGCCGAGCGGGCCTTGAGTGAGGCCGGGAAGGGCAAGCGCCACGAGGTGGTCGCGGCAGCGCTCCGCTACCGCCTAGTTGGTCCCCAGATCCCGGGGACCACTCCCTGGACGGACTCGGGGGCCACCGAGGGGGACCACTGAGTGCATCGCCGAATCGGCGCAGGTCGGAGACTCGGGACCACTCAGCGGGACCACCGGGGACCACACCGCAGGCCACTCGGGTGGTGGTGTCCCCCCCCTGGGGGGACAACCCCTGGGCCCGGCCCCAGACCGGACGTGCTCGAGCTGCATCGAGTGCGGCACGCCCAATTCCAGGAGCACCAGGCGGTGCCAGGGTCGGGCAGCAGACAGCAAGGGTGTCAGCCCTCGCCGGACGCCCAAGACGAAAGCAACAGCACATGACCACGTCCACGAAGCGGAGTGACGCAACACCCCACCCGTTTGCCTCGATCCGGCCACCGTCGCCGGGGGAAGCAACCGAGACAGTCGGTCCGGACGGCCCCCTACACCGTGGAGCCGCATCGGCGGCCCGCACAACCCAAAGGAGCAATGCACGATGACCCGAACCAGGGAGCAGCAGACGATGTCCTCAGCCGACTTCGACCTTGAGGCGGAGCAGGCGGAGGAGCGCCTCGCTGACGCCGAAGGACACCTCGCCGAGATGCTCGCCGAGCAGCGGTCGCTGGGCGATGCCTGGCGCAAGGCCGTCCTCGACCACGACGAGGAGCGGGCCCACGAGCTCGACGAGCGGGCCACCAGGCTGTTGACGGCGATCGCGGTTGCGGAGGTGCAGGCGGCTCAGGCTCGTGTCAACCGCTCGCGCGCCCTCGTCGCCGGGGCCGAGGCTCGGTACGGGGAAGCGATTCGGGCTCGCGACGCGGCCCAGGCCGAGCACGACGCCCTCATCGCCAGCCACGCCGATGCGGCCACGGTGCAGGCCAGCGACGTCCGCCGCACGGAGTTGGGCGCCAAGTTCCGCGAGGCGCGGTTGCTGCTGCGCGACGCCGAGCGCTTGCTGAGCAAGGACTCGACGGCGGCCGACAAGCTGGCCGAGTCGATCGAGTACTCGCCCCTCGTGCGTGAGCTGCCGGATTCGGCCGAGGCGGCTCGCAGGGTCCAGGTCGCCTCCATGTACCGCCCCGGCACCACACCTGACGGCACGAACATCGGCTCGCCTCTCATGAGCCTCGTGGAGTCACATGCTGCCGGGTTGGTCGGCTTCCAGGAAGAGACCGTCCAACCCGGACGCAGAGCATCGGAGAGGTGCGATTGACGTTCGGACCGTGGGATCCTCGTCGGGAGGCAGGCGGCCCTCCCCCCGGCCTGCGATCGTGGGCGCTGCACTCGGGCCTCTCGGAGTCACAACCTCAGCCACTGGACGAGGGAGTTGCACCCGACAGTCACACCAGCCAGCCGGGGGCGTTCGGGGCGGCTGGGGGGCATCGCTCCTCGAGCTCCCGCCCCGCTGTTGCGGGACACCTCGTTAGCACTTCAAGGTCGAAGGCGACTCCTCGCTTGGTCGAGTACTCCGCCTCGTTGCCCGTGGCAAACCCTCTCGCAGCAGCAAAGGCCAGCAACGACCGGTCGCGGCGTTCGGCCGATGCGCTCACACGCAGGTCGGGCGTCACGCCGCCCCGGCTGGGCGTAGCGAGCCAGAGGCGTCACCAGCAGGCCCGCCGACGCACCGTTGCTCGGCCATCGGCCACGCCCGCACGACCACAGGTGCACATCCGGGTAACAGGGCATACCTACCAGGTGTGTTGCATCTATTAACATAGGTGTTACAGTGGTCCCTGTGGACAACGCCCTCCGCCTCGCCGGCTACATCCGAGTCAGCACCGCCGCGCAGGCTGACGCCTTCGGCCCGGACGTACAGCGCCAACAGATCACGGCATGGGCGGACGCCAACGGCCACAGCGTCGCGGTGTGGTGCCAAGACCTGGGCGTGAGCGGCACGACCGACACCCTTGATCGGCCGGGCACCACCTGCGTTCTGGAGCGGATCGAGGCCGGCGAGGTGGACGGCGTGATTGCCATGACGCTCGACCGCATCGCCAGGGCCTTGCATATTCAGGAAGCGTTCTTGGGCGTGGTGTGGCAGCACGGCGCGAGGGTGTTCACGGCCGACGGCGGCGAAGTCGAGCGGGACGACCCCTCTGACCCGACCCGCACGTTGATCCGCCAGGTGCTCGGAGCGGTGGCGCAGTTTGAACGGACCACCATCGTCAACCGCCTCCAGCGGGGGAGGCGTGCGAAGAGCGCCGCTGGAGGGTTCGCCTTCGGGTCCCCGGCGTTCGGCCAGCGGGCGGACGCCGGGGACCTCGTCGTGGACGAAGGCGAGCAGGCGATTGTGGCGCGCATCGTCGCCGCCCACGAAGCCGGCCAGTCCATCCGATCCATCACGGCCGCCCTGAACGCCGACGGCATACCCTCCAAGCGTGGCGGGGAGTGGTACCCGGCGACTGTGGCTCGGGTCCTCGACCGAGCTCGAGCCGACGTCGATCCCGCGGCGGCGGAGCGCCTCAAGCGGCTTCGTCGGGGCGGCGCAAGCCGTCTTGCGCACGATCGCACTCGACGCTGAGGCCAAGGCTCGGGGTGCGCCGTGCGATGGCAAGCGAAGCCCGGAGGAGATGATTCCCTAGCACACTTGCAGCTACGGTCAGAGGCGTCGTCCCAGGCCGAAACGATGGCGTCGACGACTCGAACCAGGATGGCTAGCAGCTCTTCGAAGTAGGAACGTTCACAACTGGTCGAGCTGCGCGGGTGGGGCTCGCGTCTGGGCTGGAGCGCGGGGCTAGCTCGGGCAGGACCGATTCAACTGCTGGCGATGGCGAGCGTTCAGAAAGGCGATCGGCGAGTCGCTGAGCAAGAGCGATGGCTTCGGGATCAGCGAGTACCCTGCGCACCATCGCAGCCGTCTCTCCCCGCTCGGGCGTTGCAGCGGACGCTGGCCTCTCTCCCCATCCGGACGGATCGAGGCGGCGGGCTAGGGCCAGCAGGAGCCGGTCCGAGTACGCCACCTCGCTGCCGACAACCTCGCCGCGATGCCACACGGGCCGCTCCACGCCCATGACCGCCCGTCGAAAGATCTCGCGCTCGACTCGTTCTTGGATCCGGTCTCGTAGCCGATCAAGGGCAGCGCGGAACACGGGATCTTCCTCACGCCACCGATAGAACTGAACCCTGGACACATCCGCCGCCGCGGCCGAGGCTGAAGCGTTGAAACTCTCTTCATAGACTCCGAGGAAGGCGGCCTGCCTCTCACGCACGCCACTTCGCCGCTCACCGCCAAGCGCCGCCTCGAGTTCGTTCAAGATCTCGAACCATCCCGCTGCGTCGCGGGTCTTCTGCCAATTGAGCCCAGACACATCCTCAATGTACCACTTTGTTACATTTTCGCCGGAACGAGGGAAACTCGTGACGCTGTCTATTCAGCTCTCCAGCAAGGCCCGGGAGATCGCGAGCCGGAGCCAGTTGCGTAGCGCGGCGGGGAATTGCTGCTCCAGGAAGTCGTTGATGGTCTCGGGTTCCGGTTTGTGCGCTGCGGCTTCGGCGTGCACGTGGTAGTGCGTGTCCTCCTCCGCGACCTCGCCGTTGCGGGCCAGGGCATCGATCACGACCACGCCGATCCCGTGAGTGCGGGCTTCGCGGATGATTCGGTCGAAACGCGTCTCGTCGATCGTGCATCTTGCATCGGTGACGATCCAGGCCGCGTTGGCCTTTGCACGATGTGCGAGTGCTTCGTGTACGGCATCGACGCGCAATTGGGTGCCGAGCTTCACTTCGAAGGTCATGAGGTTCACATCGGGAAACCAGGGGTGGGTCTCGACGCTGAGCAGGCTGATGTCGGGTCTGGTCCATTTGCCACCGGTGGGGGCGCTCCCCCCGCGTGCCGTGTTCTCGATGCGGAAGTCCTCCTCGGCGAGTCCGAATCGTGTGGTCGCCATGCTGTGGACCACTTGTTGTGCGTAGGGTTCGAGTTCTCGTTCGTTGGCGAGTGTGGGCAAGGATGGCACGGGAATGCGCCGGCCCTCATCTGGGGCAAGGGCCAGGACGCCGTACCGGTCGTAGGTGATCCAGCCGGCGGCCTCGAGGCTGTGCCGAACCGCCAGGTAGCGATCGCGTCGCCACCGTGATATCCGGGGTAGGCCGAGGCGTTTCGCCCGCCCGCCGCGCTCGCAAAGACTCCCGATCAGCGTGCGCTGATCGACCGACAGATCATCTTCGGTGGCGATGACGCCGATTCGATCGGCGTCTGCTAACGCCACCGGTTCCATCGTCGGGAGTTCCTCGCGGTCCATCGCTTCACAGCGTATTGTAACGGCCTTTGCTACGAGGTCTCGACGGCGAGCTTGGCGGTCGGTGGTACTCCTTCACCGGCGCCGGCGACGTCTCGCGGCGAAGAACGCCAGTCGCGATGAGTCCCGTCGAAGTGAGCATGGACCTGTTTGGCTGTCGTGCACCGCCTCGGCGAAGGACGCCGAGTTCGATGTTGGCGCCGTAGGCGGCAACCGATCTCATGGCGCTGGTTAGCGGAGCGTCGCGGGAATCGATGATCACGGCTTTGGCGTGGAGCTTGGCGCCAGAGGGTGGCGTTCTTCCGGGTGGCCATTCGTACACCGTGTGCTCGGCGTAGGCCTTGGCTCCGCCGCCGCCGTCGAGGTTCTCACCCGGACTCGAGCACGAGTTCCACCACCACGCCCCGCTGGACTGCTCGCTCGAGCGCTTTGACCACCGAGTCGATCTGGTAGGCGGCGTAAGGCGAGCATCACCCGGTGCTCGGCATCGTCGATCAAAGTCGGCGGACCACCTCGGAGGTCAGACGGACCGGCGCACCTGGGGAATCGGGGCCGGTCACGACGACCTGGACATCGGGCCGATCGACGCTTCCATGCTGGCCGCCGCCTCGAGCGCCAGGGCGATCGCAGAGCCGGGGAGCGGCTCCTGGTTCGGCAGCCCGCCGAGAATGTAGGTTCGACAAGATCGGCCGGTGCCCGGGCTCGGCGAGACGCCGGCGACCTTGGCGGCACCGCTCTTCGTGTGGCGAGCCTCTCCCGCGATACGCCGACGCCAGGGCTCCGAGATGCGGGAGGCGAGCTGTGAAGCGACCGCCGCCGCAGCGTCAGCCAGGTTGCTCACCGAAGAACTCCAGGCGGTGTGGGCGAACGTGTCGACCAGGTCGAGCGGTCGAGGTACCTGTTCCTCGCTCATGACTCGTCTCGGCCACGAGCAGGCAGAGCATGACACGAGGCCCCGTGGGAGGGAGCCGTCGAGGGTCGGGTTCGTGGTCAGCGCACAGGGGATCACTGCTGCACAGTCCGGCTCGCTCGAGGGGGCTGCCTGGGCGAGGAGGGCCGAGAGCTGGGCTGGCTTGCCGAGGTTGACGAGCCCGCCGAGGGTGCCTTCGGCGTCGGGAGCGGAGGTGTAAAGGAGGATGCCGGCCATGGGATCCGGGCCTTCGACCAGTCGGCGGCAATGAGTCCGTTCGCTGATCGACGCCGGCGAAGTGGCCGCACTCGATGGCGAGCTCGTTGATCAGGACGTGCGAGAGCGAGTGCAAGAGCACGAACCGCTCACCCGGCCAGCCGGCATGCGCGTCGAGGCCTCGGATCTCGCGCCATTCTCGGTGCGCCCGGCGCATTGCCACGAAGAGCGGGTGGTCGTAGGCGTCTGCTTCCCATTCCTGGACGGCCCCTTCATCGAGCCGCACGAAGATGCCCTCGCCGCGGTTCTCCGACCACCGGCACCCACGTGGGTACGCCCTTGTCCTCGAGGCGGGCCACGTTGCTGAGATCCTCGGGCTCGCCAGCGCTGATCCGTGAGAAGCCGCACAGGGCGGTCACCACGCGAAGACGGTGGGCTAGCGTGACACCGCCGATGCGACCGGCGAAGGGCCATGGCGACTCGATCGGTTCTGCCTCAAGTGCAGCGATGCCTGGCCCTGTGATCCGGTCACTAGGGCCTTTCCTCGGGTCCCAGCACGTCGGCCTGCGGGCCTCGCCAGCTTACTCCTCGCTGGCCTCGATGGCGTCCCAGATGTCGTCGACGTCGTGGCTGGCTGAGCACGGCGTGGAGGCTGCGGTTCGATGACAAGGCGTAGGCGACGACCTCCTTCTGGGCATCTTCTGGAGCTCGCCCGGTGGTCGTGGACGAGCTGGTTGAGTGAACCCCGCCGACAGGCGGGGACAGCACTGACACGCTCGAGTTGAACCAGAGTTCGGCGCGCCGAAGCACCATAGAGCGGAGCTGCTCGCCGCAAGGTTCAGAGGCAACACCGAGGTGGGGTGGCGCCCCCGGCACATCGGCATCGTCTGTTGTGCCGCCGGTCCGAACGCCTTGGCAAGGTCGATCTGGCTCCACAGGTGAGGCAGGCGACGAGCAGATCAGTGGCGCGCGTCGCCGGAAGCCAATGTCGTTGACCCTCAGGATGGGATTCGAGCACACGGGAACACCGTCGTGGGCGAAGCGCGAAGTCGTCGAGATGTCCCCGGGCGCAGCCGGCGACAAAGCGGGCCGGTACTGCGGTCGGCGGCTTGCGGGCCCGATCGCAGTTGGGGTGGATGAAGCGGGTGCGGTCAGGCCGGTAGGCATTGCTTTCGAGTCTGAGGGCGCCGGATGCGACAGGGAACAGGCGGTTGCAGAGCGGTGCAGCCGTCATCTTGGGAACACCGTGACCGGTAGCCCGACCCGCGCCCAGTCATCAGAGGGTTGGCGATGCTCGGTTCGGAGGCGCTCGGAGTGCTTCGACCTGTTCGCCGAGTCGGGTGCGGGCGGCGCGCGGGGGCAGTCCTCACTGACCACCTCTTGGCGGGTGATGTCCCAGCGATCGGGCCGCCGACCATCACGCGAGGTTGGGCAGGTCGATGGTGACCCCACGCCATAGGAGTGGGTGGCTTGGCTCGGTCGGATAGATCCAACACCGGATGGGGCCGTCGTACGGTCTGCTGTTCATGTCGCAGCGAGCTCGTCGAGCACCACGTCGGCATCTTCGACGTCGGCGTCCTCAGCAACCACCGGGACGTCGTCGGTGCTGCCGTCGTCGGGCGGAGGGTCTGGGTAGTCGGCCGTCGGGTCGTCGGAAGGGTCCTCCACCCTGAGCAGTAGGTTCGATCCGACCTCGACTTCGCGTAGCGAGTTGGGTGCGGTGAACTCGTTCCACGGCCCCGACTCCGGGGACTGCAAGAGGTCGATGAGTCGCCCACGGCCCCGGAGCGTAGGTCAGGAGTCCTCCGGGCGCCTGCTGCTGCTTGGACCATTTGTCGCGGCGGCTGGCGACGAGGTCAACCTCGCGAGCGGCCTGGTCGAGGCCGATCAGATTGGCGATAGCGCAGGGCAGCGGCGATCGGGTCGAAAGCCGCCTCGTTCACCGGGACGGAGCCCAGGCTGCGGCCGCAGGTTCCACTCGGCACAGGTGTGGCGGGCTTCGGCGACCATCAGAGCGGTGAGCCCGCGATCGGGCCGCCGGGCGAACGGCGTCACAGAGAGCGCCTCGACCTGGCGGTAGTAGGTCTGGTGGTAGTGCTCGAAGGTCTCATAGTGGGAGAGGTCCCGGGGCCGGGCCCAGTTGTAAAGGGTCACCACGAGCCCAGGTCCACGGTCATCTCGGCCGACACGGCTGGTGGCCTGGATGTACTCGGCGGTGGTCTTCGGTTAGCCGGCGCAGACCATGGGACCGGACGAGGACGTCGACTCCGACCGAGATCATGTTGGTGGCGAGCAGCACGTCGATGGGCCACTCCCCCTTCTTGGGCTTGTCGCCGGTGAATCGGCGGCTGGCTCGTCGAGGGTGGCAGGAATGTCGCTGGAGCTGATCGTGAGGGTCAGCTCTCGGGTGTCGTTGAGGTAGCGGTTCGCCAGCCCTCGGCGTTCCGTGCAGCGGAGGCGGTTGGTGACATCGTCGTCGAGCATGCGGCGCGCTGCATAATTTCGCGGAGGCGTTGAAGTAGCCGACGGTGGTCATCCACAGGTCGGCTGCCGCTCCGTACTTCTCGTACAGCGCCTGGGCGGCGGCGAGCACCGTGAAGAGAGAGAGTGAAGGCGCAGGTGCTCGACCGACTTAAGCGCTGTCCCACGCCGCAGACCCGAGGTAGAGACGCCCGGGGGTCGATACAGGTCGTTCGACGGCGAAGAAGAGTCGCCGGCGTCGATCACCTGCGGTGGGGAACACGGCGGGCGTCGGCAGAACAGGTTGTAGGCTGGTTCTCGGCCCGTCGGATGGTGGCCGTGGATGCGACGATCTTGGGCCTCGCCGGTCTGCCGTGGACAGTCCACGAGGCGATCTCATCGACGGCCGTCTCGTAGAGCCCGAAGAGCGAGCCGAGCAGACCGAGATCAGATGCAGCTCGTCCTGGATGATCAGGTCGGGCGGCCGGCGGGGCAGGCAGTCGGTCGTAACGGCGGGCGGCAGGTCCCCGGCCTTAGAGTGCCTGTCGGCTTCGTTATGGCCGCCGTAGCTGTCGAGGGTCGGAGGTCCGGAAGCCGTGGCGGGAACAGCGGCGGTAGACCCGTCCAAACAGGGCACTCGTCTGGCCCTGCCAGGGCGAGGCTGGGCGAACTTGTCGGCGGTGGCGATGACCAGGTCGGAGCCAGGAGCCGGTAGATCTCTTCGTCGACGCTGACCACTGGGATGCCCTCGCCGCCGGAGCGGCAGGCGACGGGCAGCGGCCCTTCGAGTCGCCGCACGTGATGAGGGTCCGCCATAGCTGAGCATGGGAGGTGGCGTCGCGCCCAGGGTTGAGCTCCTCGCCGCACCAGGGGCAGGCGACGAGGGCGACCGGACCAGCGCCCTTGGTCCAACCTGTTGCGGAGGTCGTCGAGCTCTCCAGGCAGCGTCCATGGTCTTGTTGGCGGTGACCGAACCGCCGACCCGCATGCCGATGCGGAACGGTGTCGTTTACCGCGTGTCACCGGTAGCCAACAGCTCTCGGCGGCGCACCTCGCACTTGCAGATGAGGGCGGCTTGGCGCTGAAACTGCTGCGAGGTCAGGCCGGAGCGTGTAGCGCATCGATGCTCGACGCCGCCCTCGCCCGAGAGCCGTCGACCTCGCCCTGGAGGCGGCGTATCGCCAAGGTGAGCGGTCAGCCCAAGGAAACCGAAAGCCTCGGTCTTGCCACCGCCGGTCGGAAGAAGGAGATCGGCCGTGCCGGTATCGAGTTGACGTTCCTCGTGGGTGGGGTCGTTGAGTGACGGGGAGGTTGACGAGCACGAAGGCCAACTGGAAGGGCGCCACGACCAGTTAGGCGTGGCCGACGCCTGGGCTTCGGCATCAGCGAACTCAGCAGGACGTCTCCCCTGCGTTTGCTGGCGACGATCGAGTGGAGGCGTTGCTGCCACATCGTGTGGTTGGCGAACGCGAAGGCCTCGGCAGCAACCCTGTCGGTGCCGAGCAACTCGATGCCTGAGCGGAGCCGGCGGGCGATCTGGCGCGCCCGCTCGACGGCAGCTTCGGCGGCCTCGATGGTCGCCGAAGAAGAGCTCCGCGGCCCGGCCGGCCTGTCGCTCGAGCCAGTGGTCGTAAGCGTCCGCGAGCGGTGAGGGCAGCGACGGTGTCGGGGCTGTCGAACGAGGCGAGCCGCTCTCATGTCGAGACCACCGATGCCATCAGCTCGCGCTCGACCGGGTGACGCTGGGTGTCGTCGAGGATGGGGTCGTCGGGCTGTGGAGCCTCGACCTTGGCGACCTCGGACCGTGGGATGACAGCGGTCGTGATGCGGGTGGCCCGCTGGTGATCCCCGGCGGCGGTCTCTGCGTGGACAGCGACGCCGTGGCCGATGGCGAACTCGACCTTTACGTCGATACAAGAGGTCGAGGTGCTGGACTTCGTCGTCGCTGTCACCGGGCTGCTCGCCGAGGGCGGCGACCGACGAACACCGGTGCGTCGTCGGGAGCGCCGGCCGATAGCTCGATCTGGAACAACCATCGTTCGTCGATGTTGCGGTCGGTCGGGAGCTGCTCGTTCACGAGGAACAGGGTGACCAGCCAGCACTTCGGCGTGGCTCGGCACCGCCCCCGGATCACCACCTCGGGCTGTGCCGGGTCGGGGACGAGGGTCGAGGTCGCCCTCGGCGAGGATGATGGTCGTAGAGCCACCGGCCGGTGCCGCTGCCAAAGCTTCTGCTGTAGGCCCGCTCGGCAGCGGGGTCCGGGTTGTCGACCTTCTCGTACCGCCCCCATGCAGCGGTCGCGACCAGCGACTCGCAGGACCGGTCGACCGCCGCCGAGAAACCGGCTGACGACGGGAACAAGAACGACCTTCGCCGGCCGGTCGTCAGGCCCCGGCGCACCGCCTTCGTCTTCGCCCTAGGTCGTCGCCGTCACGCGACTCCGGATCGACGATCGTCCCCTTCCGGGGCCCGCCCATTCCCTGAATACCACTCCCGCACCGGGCTCTGACCCCGGAAGTTCCTCGTGCGGATCGGCCGGTCCAAGGAGATCGGTAGCGACAAGTTGCTCGAGCTCGTCCCGGATCCCGCACGGGGTAGGGCGACCCGGTCACAGCATCGCCTCCTGGTCCCTGCTGACCTTTTCGGGGAGCGCTTCTTCGCCGAGCTTCTTGGCCTTCTTGTCGTGCAGTCCAGCCGCAACCTCCTCGTAGCGCTGGTGGTTCAGCTCGAGCGAGGCGGTCGGAACCTTGCCGCGCAGCTATGCCGATTGTGAATCGAATCCCCTGCGGCGTTTCCCAGTGATGGTGATCCGAGTCGATGTCGGACCAGCCGTAGGCGTCGCAGAAACGGTGTCGAGCTCGATATGTAGCCCTCGAAGAGACTTGATGTCAGGGTCGTTCTCGACTGGGTCGTGGAACTTGTTGTACATCTTTGTCAGCCCGAGTCCCGATCGCGTCATTAGGCTCGCTCGATGGTTGTGGAGTCGTCTGGCGAGTTCGCCAAACTGGAGCTTGACGTTCGCATTCGCATAGTGCGGCATTGGGAAGGTCTCATAGACGTCAGTTGGGGTGTAGCGGATGCGCGTCTCGAGGGTCGAGCCGCGGTTAACCGCCCAAGCGGTGTGTACCGCACTGCTTAGCACCCCGAAGTGCGACCAGTCGGAGTTGGCGAAGACCGCGAGACCGTGTGAAAAGACCTGCTGAGCGGACACCATCGCCGGCAGCCCGTAGGGCGAGTGGAGAACCGTGACCGGCACCACATCTGCTCCCTTGATGGCGCCGTACAAACCAGGCCTGGTCTCGCCGAAGATCCACCACCTCTCTCGGTTCCTCGTCCGTTTGATATTCATCCTGCCGGGCTTAACTTCCTCTTCTACAATCCGAAAGCAATCGGAATAGCTCTCGGCTCGCTCGCGGGGCCACTCGAAGAAATTGATTACCCAACGAGCCGGCTGGTGCTGTGGATGTTCGTTTACGTCGCGCCCGCTGAGGTACGGGAAGAGGACGTCTCGATTCCTCGAATCTAGACGGATCAGGTCCGCCGCTGTTTCTGGTTCAAGGGTGAATCCTGTACCCCACAAATTGGACCCTTGGAAAGCTACGCCTGAATTCGCCACCAAGACTTTCGGGTGGCCAGTGACGCGATGCTGCCGCTCGAGATCAGATCCGATCTTGTCGACCTGGTCGCCATTGAGGTGCGAGCTGGTCGTCCAGCGTTCCGAGGTCAGCCAGACCTTCGAAATCTCGAGATTCGCCTCATTCGGCCACGGTTCAGACTTAACCGCTCGAAATATCGTCCAGGATGCCTCGAGGAGCTGGTCCAGGCCGACGTCTCTCGTGTCACCCTGCGCGAGCGTGTTAGTTGCCAACAGGCCGAGATTCCCGGCGATGGAGGCGGCACGGAGAAAGAAGTAGGCACACAGGTCGGCCGAACCCTTTGCACCCTGCGGATGTGCTCGACGAGATGCTCTCGAACGCTCGTTCCCAGGGTGCCTGTAATCCTCTGCCCGCCAAGAAATGGTGGATTCCCTATGACTGCGTCGAAGCGTCGTTGATCGACAAGGAACACCTCCGGGAAGGCCAAGGGCCAGTGGAGGCACCGCCGATCCCACGGCATCGGCATCATGTCCGGTATGTCTGTGCGGAGCCATCCGCTAGAGGCGCCACGCAGTGCGGACAAGGTCGCCTCCCGCTCTGCTTGCGAGCGTCCCTCTTCAAGCGCTGCGCGAATCCGCTCCAACTGGGAGTCAAGCCGCTGTTCCATCGAACCCCCGCGTTTGCCCGCGGTGCTGAGCGCCGCTCCGACGACGGCGTCAGCGACGACCGAGAGGTCGGCGAGCTTGGCTCGGAGCTCGTCGTGAATGCGCTGCTTCTCGGTAGCGTCTCGCACAGTGACGACCGACATCTCCCGGAGCCGGCGAGCGAGCTCGGACGTCTCCTTGACGCGAAGCTCGAGGGCGACCGACTCGAAGCCTCGCTGGCCCTTCCGTTGCGAGGGGTCGAGATGGAGCCAGCGGAGCTGCTCGATGTCGGTGATGCCGAGAAGAGAGTCGCCCACCTGGATGGCGTGGTCGAGGAACGTGAACGGGCGCTCGCGAGCCAAGGTGGTGAGCCACAGCGAGAGTTTGGCCATTTCGGCCGCTACGGGGTTCTTGTCGACCCCGTAGAGGCAATGGTCGACGACCTCACGCCGGGCGAGGACGGTCTGCTCGTCAGGCGAAGCGTCAGCGAGGTCCGCGAGGCGGGAGGCGAAGGGGCCTTCGCCCGGGCCGTACTCGAGCACGGATTCGACGAGGCGGTCGGCGAGGTAGCGGCCAGCGGCGGTGAGGATGGCGCCGGAGCCGACGGCGGGGTCGCAGACTCGGAGATCGAGGATGGCGGCCGGGGTCTTGAGGTTCCACTTGGCGGGGTCGGGCTCGTTCTGGGGGCCGGGATTGTAGACGAGCGGTTCGAGGGCGTACTGGACGACCTCTTCGGCCAGGGCCTTGGTGGTGTACTGGGCGCCCATGTTCCGCCGGGTCGAGGTTTGCGTGACGTACATCGAGCCGGGGAGGAGCACCACAGGTAGGCCGCGAAGATCTGGGCGGACAACACCCCAGTAGGGCAGCACCCGGGCGACGACGGCATCGTCATGGCCGCAGGCCACCCGAGGCGGGCGAGGGCGACGCCTTCCGGAGACTGCTCGAGCAGTTTGGTGAGGGCCGAAGGTTGCTTGTTGCAGCGGTCCTTGTCCGAGAGCCAGTCGCACAGCGCCGCTCGGTCGGAACCGAAACGTTCGAGGTCCGCAATAGTGGCCTCGGGTTCGCCGCCTTCGGGACCAACGAGACCGACGGAGAGCTCGTCGATGCGGATGGCGCCGTGGTCGAGGAGGCCCTCGTAGCAGTGGCCGATCTGTTCGACGTCGAGGGCCTTGTAGGAGACCCGTCGGGCGACCTTGGAGCGGCCCGACTTCACATGCACGGTGAGCAGGGCGTCGAGGATTGCGAGGACGGTGCGGTCGTCGATGGCGACGGGGCGTCCCGGTCCCGGTTCGGCCTCAGGGTCGGGGCCGAGGCCGATGCCCCCAGCGACGATGTGGTCGGGAGTACGGCGGCCTTCGAGGAAGGGGAAGCGGTTGGGGTCGAAGAGGCTGCCGCCATAGGCGGGAAGGGAGAGCCGGTCGTGGTTGACGCCGCCGTGAACGGCTCGGAAGGTGGCGAGGAGGCGATGCCAGGCGGTGGTGCGTCGCTCGAGGGCGTCAAGGCCGTCACGGGTCGCGGTCTGGCGAAGATCGTCGCGGAGCGTCAGGACGCTGTAGGACTCAGCCCACAGGGGGTCTTCGGAGGGAAGGAGCCGGCGTTCTTCGGCGAAGAGGAGGAACACGAGCCGCATGAGGACCGTGACGGCGGATTCGTAGACGTCTGTCCCGGCGATGCCAGCGAGGACCCGTCCCCTGGTGGCGACGTCGTCTCGGGAGATGGCGGCGATGAGCAGCTCGACCGACCGGCGCACCGAGGAGCCGAGCCCCTGGTGAGCTCGGCTTCGGCGTTCGCAGCTCGTTCGAAAAGGCGCTCGAGGGTCTCGCCGGTCTCGGGTTCGTCGGCGACGGCGAAGAACCGGCGAGCGCCGAGCAAGGAGACGAGGGCGGCTTGGAGGATGGTCTCGTCGGCGAGGTCGGCGAGCGTCCAGCGGCCGGATGCGGCGGGTGCGCCACGAGGCGCCCAGACGAGCGCCCAGGCCTCGTCGTTGGTGACGAGCGCTAGCGGCGTGCCCGATTCGCGGCACCAGGTCTCGGCCCGTTGGATGGGGCTCGCCGGCCACGTGTCGCCGCTGCTGCTCGGGAGGGTGCGGCGGTCGAGCGGCGTGCCGGTTGGCCAGATGAACACACCGAGGCGGATCTTGGTGTTGTCGTCGGCGTCGAGCAGCGCATGGTTGGGACGGAGGGTGATCCCGCGTTCGGCCGTGCGTACGGCTGCGGTGGTGGGGATGCGTTGGCCTTCGGCGAGGAGGTCGTCCCAGTCGAGAACGGTTCCCAGGAGCCAGCGGCGGAGCTCGGCCCGGGCAGCGGCGTCATTGCCGGTCGAGAGGTCCGCCACCCGGGCGCGAAGCTCGGTGCGCAGGTTGCGGTGGACGGGCTCGAATCCGTGGGGGAAGGCGGCGTTCAGCTCCGAGGCAGTGAGGAGGCGCCGTCGGGGTCGACCAAGGTGAGCCAGTCCTGGATGGCGGCTTTCGGGTTGGCCCTGGGCGGGCGTCGATCAGTCGAGGCCATCAGCGGTCGCTCCGGGGGACGAGGATGGTCACGGCGGCGGGAAAGATGTGCGTCTCGGGGTCGGTGAAGCGGCGGTGGACCGCGGCGACCTCACGGTCGATTTCTTCGGGGATCTCCTCGAGCCGGCGTTGCAGGGCCTCGAGGTCGCGCTGGGATTGCTCGCGCTCGGGTTCGCTGAACAGGCTGAGCTGCTCGATGCGCTCATGAGTGAGGTCGTCGAGGTCGGCGGCGATCTGCTTGCGGAGGTCGGTGAGCACGGTCCGGACCGCTTCGGCCTCGGCATCGGCTTGCTCGGCCAGCTCTCGACGCTTGGAGTCCTGGATGGTCTCGCTGCGACGATCGAGGGCCCGGACCAGCCCCGGTTCGACGACGGTTTCCCACCACTTGAGGAGGGGCTCGGCGACGCTGAGGTCGTCGGGCCGGGAGCCGGCGCCGGCCAGCAGGGTGTCGAGGTCGCGGAGGGTGTCGATGCGGGCGAAGCGCCCCCCGCGCAGGCGGCCACCGGCGACGACGAGTTCCTCGTGGAGACGGTGGCCGTCGGCGCCGGTGATGACAAGTCGTGCGTGGGTGATGACCCCGAGGTCGTCCGTCTCCAACACCCCGGGCAGCGCGGGGACACTGCGCAGCGTGACCCGTGAAAGCTCTCCTCGGCCCGCCGACCACACCTCGGCTCGGAGGAGTCGGAGGGATTGGGCGACGAGGCGGTGGCCGAGGTGGCAGAACACGATGTCGTCGCGTCCGGCGGCGAGGTCGCCGTCGAAGGTGAAGGGCAGCTCGTCGCCCGAGAGCCGGTCGACCATCCCCTCCGAGGTGCGTTGCCACGAGCCGCTAAGGGCTGGGAGGCGGAGTTCGCCGGGATGGTCGGTCTCGACGAGGCGGGGCTGGTGGGCGACGTCGAGGGCGGTGGTCACGACGCGCTCGACCCGGTCGGGGGTGAGGCCGAGGTCGTCGATCGACTCCCGCAGGCGGTCGTGGCACCGGGCCAGGCTCTCGCGGAGCCTGCGCTCGACCTGGAGCACCTTGGTGCCGGGCCTGGAGCGGGCCCGGTCGATCGCGTCGTCGTCGAGGCGCGACCGGCGTCCGAGCATGGCGTCGCCGACCTGGTCGGCGAGGACGGCACCGACCGAGCCGAGGTCGTCGCGGATCTGTTCGACCTTATGGGCGACGAGGGAGAGGAAGCCGAGCTCGGTGGCGAAGCTCGAGCGGTCGTCCTCCCAGCCCTCAGGGACGAAGTGGCGGATCTCGACGTAAGGATGAGGTTGGCCGTGGCGGTCGACGCGGCCGTTGCGTTGCTCGAGGCGGCTGGGATTCCAGGGGATCTCCCAGTGCAGCATCCGCCAGCAGTGGCGCTGGAGGCTGATGCCTTCGGACGCGGCGTCGGTGGCGACGAGGATGCGGACCGGCGAGCGGGATGGGTGGGCCTGGAACTCGGCCTTGGTGCGCTCGCGGGTGTCGGTGTCCATACCGCCGTAGAGCTGGGTGATGCGCTCGCCATCAGCGCCGCCGAAGCCGTTAGTGAGCAGCAGGTCGTGGAGCCACTTCTGGGTGTCGCGGTACTCGGTGAAGATGATCACCCGCTCGTCGTTCCAGCCGCCGCCAGCGGTACGGCAGGTCTCGGCGAGCCAGTCGAGCAGGGCAGCGGCCCGGGCATCAGGGCGATGGCGACGATCCTCGACCCAGGCCGCCAGATCGTTGAGCAGGGCGCGCTCCTCGTCGGTGAGGGGGACTTGGCCCCTGGCTGCCGTGGCGAGGGCCTCGGCGGTGGCGTCCCCCGACTCGTCGTCGCCTGCGTCGTCGTCGCTGCGCTCCCAAGCGAGGCGCATCTGGTTCTCGCTGGCCTCAGTGCCCCGGTCATGCTTCTCCATCGTCGACCGGTGCTGTTCGAGCGTGTTGGCGAAGGCGATCGGCGAGCTGAGCAGACGCTTCTTCAGCAGAAGGGTGACGAAGTCGACGGCAGTTCGCTTGGAGCCTTGCTTGTGGTGGGAGCGTCGGCATTCGGCGTACCGCTCCAAGAAGTCGTGGGCCCGGCGCTCGTCTTCTGGGTAATCGACGGGCACGGCCACGACGCGGCGCTCCGGGAAGCGGGGACTGCCGTCGGCGTTGCGGGGCAACTCCTCGCGTAGCTCGCGCTTGAGCCGCCGGACCAGCACCCGCGAGAGCTGCTCGGGGTTCGGGTCCACTCCCCGTGCGAAGCGCTGCGGGTCAAGCAGCTCAAGCAGGGCGGTGAACGACTCCCGGTAGCCGTTGTGAGGTGTCGCCGAGAGGAACAGCCGGTGCTCACAGTGCGGGGCGAGACGCTGGATCGCCCTCGTGCGAAGGGAGTCGATTGCGTACTTGCCGCGGCCCGACGGGGCGGCTGCGTGAACCTCGTCGACGATCAGCAGATCGAAGGTGCGGGGGGTGCGGCGGTGGTCGACGCCGGCCAGGACCTCGTCGAGCAGCGACTGGGCCCGCCGATCCTTGATCCAGTCGATCGAGACGATCAGGCGAGGGAAGGACGTGAAGATGTTGGCGCCCACACCTCGCTCGCGCCGGAGCAGGCGAACGGCGTCGGTGTTGACGATGCGGAACTCGAGGCCGAACTTGTCCCGCATCTCCTCGTGCCACATCACGCACAAACCGGCGGGAGCCACAATGAGCACCGTACGAGCCCGATGGCGGAGGATGAGCTCCTGGACAACAAGGCCGGCTTCAATGGTCTTGCCCAGGCCGACGTCGTCGGCGATGAGCAGGTTGGCGCGGGGCATGTTCAGCGCTCGGACCACTGGGTCGAGCTGGTAGTCCTCGATGGTGACCCCTGACCGGAACGGCGCCTGTAGGGCCTTCGAATCGGCGGTAGCGACAGCGCCCCAGCGCACGGCATCGAGAAAGGCGTCGAGTCGCGCAGGAGGATCCAGCCGATCGAGGTCCGGGCGGGGAGCTCCTGGTGCGGAATGATCTCCGTCCCGCATTCGATCTCCCAGATGACGGTCAGCTCATCGCCGAAGCCGTCGTCCTCGAGCGACGACATCCGCACAAGGTGGTGCGGGTGAGTCCCGGCCAACGGGTCGACCGGCAACGTCGATCGCTGTACCTCGTTCACCGCCCAGATGCGATCGCGACAGCGAACGACCTGCCCAAGCTCAGGGACGATAACGGCACTCGGCACGGATAGTTCTACCCTCACAACGTCCTCGACTCCACTGCCCTGGCGACCGTGCCCAGCGTAAGGTCGGTACGCCTTCGTCGTGGCTCAGCGAGGACTCATTCCGGCCAGTCAGGCACTAAAGTGTGCGCCTCGCCGCCTTACGCAGGGATCGAAGGCTGGCGCCGCACTTCTGATGCCGGCCATCGAGGCGTCCGTGGGCACCGGGTGAAACGCGGCGATCATCGCGTAGCGCTTGGTACACGTTCTCCAGCATGTGGCCCTTGCGCAGCGCACGCGGCCGAGGAGCGCTCTAAGGCGTTCGCCGTGCTCCGTGTCGGCGGGTGTGCCGCCTGCGATCGAGCGCGGCACAACCCAGGCCGAGCACTGACGAGATCGCTCTAGAGTGCCGGCCCTGGAGGCTGCGCCTGTCTCCGCGACGTCTCGACGCTGCGGAACCTCGAGAGGACCTCCGCGGGATCGTCTATCGAGGATAGGCGAGCTCTCCAGCCAGGCTGGCCGTCGGTTCGTAGGCGCCACTCCCGCGAACCTTCGAGCGATGGGCGGACGAGCATCCCGCTATGTGGCCGCGGCTCCTTGGGGCCGCCGAGGACGTGGTTGCCGACGAGGTCGGCGCCGAGGTCTGGCGCAGCGGCGTCACCGGCGTTGAGCGGGGTGTGCGGCTCCAGGGAACGTGCGTTGGCGCTGGTCGGCACTACTCCCGACCGGGCGCTAGAGATGCTGGCAGGCGCACGGACTCTGTGGGTTGGGGTGTTGAGGATACTGGACCGTCGACGAAGGTGAACAACGGTGTGGCTCCTGTCTGGGCGATCCTGTCCGCTTCGGAGACCTTGGCGGCTGCGCGGTCGCTCGTCGAGGCGTTGGAGGGGCAAGTCGGTCGCCTCGACGTGGCTTGGTCATGGCCGTGGAGCAGCTTCCGCTGCTGGCCAGCACCTCAGGCGTGCAACAACCGAACCTGCGTTCGTAGATGTCCGGCCGGAGGGGCGGAGCTTGCTCTTGCAGGCCACAAAGACCCGGCTGGCCAAGCGGGTCTACGGATGTCCCCGGGGAGCACCGACAACCGCCGGCCGGCTGGTTGGCTGGCCACGATCGCGGCGGCTCAGCGGAAGCCGCAACAGCTACCGTCCGACCGCATTTGCACGGGGATGCTGAGGGCCGCCGGTGACCTCCCCGCTGGCGTCGGGGGCCGAGGTGGTGGTGCCACCGTCCGACACGGCGAGTCTGACTTCCGAGGGCTCTGGACCGGAGTACCGGCAGAGGCGTCATGATGCTGGACCGGCGGACCGTACTCCGTCCTGGCTGCCAACGTGGGTCATTCTCCCGTCACAGTGCCCACCGACCCGGTCTGCAAGCGGTCGCTCATGCGCATGGAGTAGTAAGGAAGCTGTGTCGCGGCCAGTGCCCACCCTCCTGTACCACTTCACACACATCTCGAATCTCCCCTCGATACGGGCTCAAGGACTTGCGTGCGATTCCGAAGCACAAGATGCCCTGCTTCGGGTCGAAGCCGGGAAGCCGTCGATCAAGGAGCAACGACGACGGAAGGCTGTGAGTGCAGCGCCTCACGGATGCGTGGCTGACTACGTGCCCTTCTACTACGGGACTCGATCACCAATGATGTTCGTGATCGGCAAGGGACAGGTGGAGACCTACCAGGAGGGCCTCGACCCCCTCGTGTACCTGGTCACGTCGGTGGAGCGCCTTCTCGAACTCGGCCACAGCCTCGTCTACACCGACGGTAACGCCACGACGCATGTCACCCGGTTCGTGAACGAGCTGACGGAACTGGACCGCCTCGTCGATTGGCCGCTCATCAAGGCCAAGTACTGGGCGAACACTCCCGAAGACGGAGACCGCATGAGGCGCCGCGCAGCCGAGTGCCTCGCTCGGGGTCCGGTGCCGTGGCATGCGTTCACCGACATCGCGGTTCGGTCGGCTGCGAGGAAGGCTGAGGTCGAAGCCAGCGTGACGCACCCGGTCGCGACCGCTAGTGTCCGAGTCCAGCCAGACTGGTACTACTGATGAGTGGGAACGCAGTGGTGCGCGAAGGACACGGCAACCTGTTGGAGTCGCCGACGGAGGCCCTGGTCAACACCGTGAACACGGTGGGCATCATGGGCAAGGGAATCGCCCTGCAGTTCAAGCGGGCGTACCCGGCGATGTTCAAGGCCTACGAGGCCGCGTGCAAACGCGGCGAGGTTGAGATCGGCCGCATGCATGTGTGGCACACCGGATCTCTCACCGGTCCGCGCTACATCATCAACTTCCCGACGAAACGGCATTGGAAGGCGAGATCGCGACTCGACGACATCCGGGCCGGGCTTGTCGACCTAACGCGGGTGCTTGCGGAGCATCGAATCGAATCCGTCGCCGTCCCGCCATTGGGCTGCGGTAATGGTGGACTCGACTGGAACGATGTCGCACCCCTCATCAGGCGAGCATTCGAGGCGCTGCCCGAGGTCGATGTGCTGGTCTTTCCGCCGGCGGGTGCGCCGACTGCGGACGAGATGGTCACCGGCACCGAGCGGCCGCGATTGACGCTTGGTAAGGCCGCGCTCGTCACGCTGATCGCGGACTACGGCGACCGAGCACTCGAGGTGTCGCTCGTGGAGGTGCAGAAGCTTATGTACTTCCTTCAGGTCGCCGGTGAGCCGCTCCGCCTGAACTACGCCAAGGGTAGGTATGGGCCGTACGCAGACAACCTTCGGCATTCCTTGATAGCAAGCGAAGGGCACTTCCTCACCGGCTTCGGTGATGGCAGTCGCCAAGTTCCCGTGACGGAACCCTTGCGGCCGCCACCCGGCGCGGCGGCGGAAGCGGCGGCCGTGTTGGCGGAGTACCCAGACACACGCGAGCGCATCGAGCGCGTGCTTGATCTCGCCGATGGATTCGAGACCGCCTACAGCATGGAGCTGCTCGCTACCGTGCATTGGCTGGCGACTCACGATGCTCCCGAATCCGCCGAAGATGCGCAACGCCTCGGTGAACTCGTTCGCGAGTGGTCGAGCCGCAAGCGAGGTCTCTTCGGTCAGCGCCATGTCGAGATCGCCTGGGAGCGCTTGCGCAGGGACGCCTGGATCTGACCGCTACAGCGAATAACTCGGCTCGCTCCGGTCGCCTGCGCAGGCCCACCACCTGCGCAGCCTCGACTTTGCACAGCGCTCCATGCGAACAGTGCTCGTAATGAGCAGGTCAGGAGTTCGATTCTCCTCTCGGGCTCGCCCAGGCGCCGGCACCACCAGCGTCTTCCCACGGTGTGCGTCCACCAAACGCGCGCCGTAGTTGACTGGCCCGCTTCCGGGGTCGGATCGGCACGGCGGCGGACCCGACCGTGCGCGGTCGGCGGCGGGCCCGGCGGTCACTCCGTCGGCGTCGTGCCCACCTTCGACGGCGAGATCAACCCGCCGCCATCGCACACGATCGTCTGCCCGGTGACCCACGATGAGGCGTCGGTGGCCAGGAACAGGCACGCCGAAGCGATGTCCGACGGCTCGCCCAGGCGCTTCAGCGGGTACTGCTCGGCCACCTCGGCGCTGCGCTTGCCCTCCCACAGCACGCGGGCGAAGTCGGTCTTGATCAGTCCCGGGCCACGCAGTTCACCCGGACCTGCGGCCCGAGCTCCGACGCCAGCTGCTTGGTCAGGTGGATCAGTGCCGCCTTGGTCACGTCGTACACCCGAGGATCACGCTGGTGGTGAAGCCGCCCACCGACGAGATGTTGATCACCGAGCCGCCGTGCTCGCGCAGCCACAGGTTCCACGCCAGCTGGGTCCACACCAGCGGCGCGGTGATGTTGACCTGCAGCGTCTTGTTCCACCGAGCCAGATCGACATCGATGGTGGGCCGGCGTAGGGTTCGCCGCCGTGTTGTTGACCAGCACGTCGATGGCGCCGTGGCGGTTCATGACCTCGTGCAGGCAGCGCTCGGCCTGATCGGGCTCGCCCACGTTGGCCGCGATCCAGTCGCAACCGTGGCCGATCTCGGCGGCGGCCGCCTCGAGCTGGTCGGCCTTGCGGGACACGATCACCACCTGGGCGCCCGACTCGGCGAACGTCTGGGCGATGCCGCGGCCGATTCCCTTCGAGCCGCCGGTGACCACGGCGACCTTTTGATCCAAACGGAGGTCCATGGGGCGGGACTGTAGGTGCCGCGCCCGCGGGTCCGCCCACCAGCTGCGGCGGTGGTGCCCGCGGCTGCCGGACGGCTGCGCCGTGCCGCACCTGCCGGACGGCTGCGCCGTTCTTTATCTCGATCTGCGCAGGCATCCCCTAGGGTTGGGAGCTACCCGTCGGGGGAAAACCGAACGGGGTCGAAGGTCCTGGCGAGCAGGGCCTTCCCATGCCTCGGCGCCGGGCATCAGGCGCCAGGAGGACACGTGGCCGACCGGTCCAAGTTCGCAGAGGAGGCGATGCCCTTCATGGGCTCGCTCTACGCTGCAGCGCTCCGCATGACGCGCAACCCGGCGGAGGCCGAGGACCTCGTGCAGGAGACCTATCTCCGCGCCTACCGGGGCTTCGAGGGGTTCCAGGAAGGGACCAACCTCAAGGCGTGGCTCTACCGCATCCTGACGAACACCTACATCAACATCTACCGGGCGAAGAAGCGCCGTCCCGAACAGACCGAGCTCGAGGACGTGGAAGACCTGTACCTCTACCGCCGACTCGGCGGTCTGGAGGCGGCGGCTGCCGGACGCAGCGCCGAGGACGAGCTGCTGGACTTCTTCACCGAGGCCGAGGTGGCCACCGCCGTCGAGGAGCTGCCCGAACAGTTCCGCATGGCGGTGCTCCTCGCCGATGTCGAGGGCTTCTCCTACAAGGAGATCGCCGAGATCCTCGACATTCCGATCGGTACGGTCATGAGCCGGTTGCACCGGGGAAGAAAGTCGCTCCAGAAGAAGTTGTACGACTTCGCCAGCGCCCGTGGCCTGGTGCCGACCGATTCTGAAGTGCGAGACGCTGAGCCCGTCCGCCCGAGGTGAGCACGGTGAAACGTGGCTGACGACGACGAGATCGACTGCAATCGAGCCCTCGTTGAGCTCTACGAATTCCTCGACGGTGAGCTGACCTTCGAGCGCCGCCACCGCATCGAGGCCCACCTGAACGGTTGCCAGCACTGCTTCTCGTCGTTCGACTTCGAGCAGGAGCTGCGCATCGTGATCCGATCGAAGCTGAAGACGCAGGTCCCCCAGGGGCTGTTGCACCGGATCACCACGCTCATCGAGTTCGAAGGCCGGGGCTTCGAGCCTCCTGGCTTGGGTTCGCCGGGCAGGGGGTAAGACCCTCCCAGGCGGAGCCCATCACGCCGGCGGTCGACCCGCCGGATCTGCGGAGCGGCCGTCCGGTGACCACCGGCACGCCGCTGTGTGAACGATCGTTTGAAACCACCGCCGAAAAAATCTCCCGAACGGGGAAGATCCGTTCAGGCCGAAGGAGTTGGTTGAGACATGAACGACACCACCGTGGTCGGCTACCGCTTCGACTCCGAAGAGGGATCCGTCAAGCGCTTTGCAACCGGCCGGGTGTGCGCCAACGAGGAGTGCCACACCCGACTGTCGATCTACAACGACGGGGACTTCTGCGCCCGTCACGAACCCATGACCACGCTGCGCACGCGCGGCGTGAAGATCGCCTGAGCATCCCCGTCCGAACGTCGATGAGGGCCGCCGTGCGTGCGGCGGCCCTCGATGTCGGTGACGCCGGCACCGCCGCCTATGCTGCCGGGCATGACTCTGGCCGCCGTCGTCTGGCACTTCTGGATCGCAGTGGCGCTCGCCATCCCCACCGTGCTGATGGTGATCGCCACCGCCGTCGGTTATGTGGTGAAGGTGCTCGGTCCCAAGTACGCCGGCCGGCCACGCTGAGCCCACGCCGGCCCGGCGCCGCATGAACCAGGCCATCGACTGGCGCTTCGCCGAGGCGGTGGCCGCTCGCTGCACCGGCCGTGAGCCCTTCGTCGATGCTGCGCTGCGCGCCGAGCTCGAAGCGAGCTACGCCCGCCTGACCGCCGAGGCCGAGGGGCATGTTGCCGCCGAGACGGGACTGCCCCAGCTCGCCGGCCCGGCCCGGGCCCGCGTGACCGACCGCGACGGTTGGGTGCGCGCCAACGTCCACAGCTTCCGTCGCCTGCTACGACCCCTCACCGAACGCCTCGAGGCCGAGCGCGACGGCCACGGCGCCTGGCGGGCGGTCGGCCGGAAGGCCACCGGCGCGGAGCTCGGCGCCCTCCTGGGCTGGATGTCCACCCGCGTGCTCGGCCAGTACGATCTGCTCATCATCGAGGACGAGCGCCCCGAGGAGCAGGACGTCGTGTACTACGTCGGCCCGAACCTGCTGACGCTCGAGCGTCGCTACGCGTTCCCGCCCGAGCAGTTCCGGCTGTGGGTGGCGTTGCACGAGTGCACGCACCGCGCCCAGTTCACCGGGGTGCCCTGGCTGCGCCACTACTTCCTCGAGCAGGTCCACGAGCTCGTCGGTTCGATCGACCCCGACGCCGACCACCTCCTCGACACGCTGAAGCGGGTCATGGCCGAGCGGCGCGCCGGCGAGAAGGTGCTCGACCGGGGCGGCCTCGCCGCCGCCTTCGCTACGCCGCAGCAGCGGCTCGTGCTCGATCGCATCGGTGGGCTCATGTCGCTGCTCGAAGGCCACGGGGAAGTGGTGATGAACCGGGCGGCGGCCGGTCGCGTGCCCGCCGCCTGGCGCTTCGAGAAGGTGCTGAAGGATCGGCGCCGATCGGCCGGCGCGGTCAGCCGCCTGCTGTACCGCCTGGTCGGCTTCGAGGCGAAGATGAACCAGTACGCCGAGGGGGAGTCGTTCATCCACGCGGTGGAGCGCATCGGCGGTCGGGCCGCGGTCGATCAGGTGTGGCGGGGGCCGCAGTGGCTGCCCACCCTCGCCGAGATCCGTGCGCCGCAGCAATGGCTGGACCGCGTCGACACGCTGGCGACCAGCGCCTGAGCGAGCCGGCGGCCGCCCTGGCGGCACGTCTGCTGCCGCGCTGCGCGTTCCCGTCACCTGCGGCGAGCGTGACCTGCGCCGTGTCCGGCGGGAGCGATTCGCTCGCCCTGCTGGTGCTGGCCACCTGCGCCGGGTTGACCGTGACCGCGGTGCACGTGGACCACGGCCTGCGACCGGGCTCGGCCGCCGAGGCCGCCGTGGTCCGTGCTGCCGCCGACCGCCTCGGGGCATCCTTCCGGGCCGAGCGGGTCGCCGTGGTCGACGGCCCCAACCTCGAAGCCCGGGCCCGCAACGCCCGGCGGGCCGTGCTGCCGGCCGGGGCGCTCACCGGGCACACAGCCGATGACCGGGCCGAGACGCTGCTGCTGAACCTGCTTCGAGGCGCCGGCCCGGCCGGGTTGGCGGCGCCGGCGCCCGGGCCGACCCGGCCGATCGTGGCGCTGCGGCGGGCGGAGTGCCGTGAGCTGGTGGCGTGCTGCGGCCTCGAGGTGGTGGCCGATCCGTCCAACGACGACCCGCGCTTCCGCCGCAACCGGGTGCGCCACGAGCTGCTGCCGCTGCTCGAGGACATCGCCGACCGCGACGTGGTCCCGCTGCTGGTGCGCACCGCCGACCTGCTCGACGGGCTCGACCGCTTCGTCGCGGACCAGGCGTCGGCGCTCGACCCGACCGATGCCGGGGCCCTGCGCTCGGTGCCCGAGCCGGTGGCGGCGGCCGCGCTGCGGTCCTGGCTGCGCACGCTCAACGCCGACCGGCACCCGCCCGACGCGGCGACCATCGCCCGGGTGCTCGACGTCGTGTGGCTGCGCCGGCGGGCCACCGAGTTGCCCGGCGGTCGCCGCCTCGCCCGCCGGGCGGGGATTTTGCACGTCGAGTGACCGAAAACCCGGCCGTTTCGTCGGAGGCGGCGGGGCCCGGCGCGGTACGGTTGGGCCGTGGCGCCGAAGGGCAAGTGGGCTCAGGGGATCACCCCCCGCAACTTCAGTTGGATCATCAAGGACAAGCTCGCGGTCTGCGAGCGGCCCGGTGGTTACGGCGCGAACCACCGTCGGGTGCGCCGCCAGGAAGAGATCATCTGGATCAGGGAGCAGGGCTTCACCCACGTGGTGTCGCTGCTGTCCTCGCCCCACAACCTGCACAACTACGACGAGTTGGGCATGCCGTGGCTGCACCGCCCGTTCAACCCGCTCGACAACCCCCGGCACACCGTCGGCGCCTTCTACCCCGAGCTGCGGGAGCTGCTGCGCAACGGCGAGAAGCTGATCATGCACGGCTCCGAGCTCGGCGACGGCATCACCGGGCTGATGGCCGGCTACCTGTTGTGGACGGGCATGGTGCCCGAAGGGCCACGGGCCATCTCGATCATGGAACAGCTCACGCAGCGTCAGCTGGGCCCGATCGCCCGCCAGCTGGTCACCGTCGCCCACGAGCTGCGGATCAACACCTCGGCCAGCGCCTGAGCGGGGAGGCTCGGTGCCCGAGCTGCCCGAGGTGGAGACGATTCGTCGCCAGCTGCACACCCTGCTGGCCGGCAACGGCCTGGTCGAGGCGTGGGCCCACCCGTCGGCCAAGTTCGCCGGCGGCGCCGATGCGGTGGCCGCCACCGTGGAGGCGGTCGGCCGGCGCGGCAAGTACCTGCTGTTCACGCTGGACGACGGCCGCGAGCTGGTGGCCCACCTCGGCATGACCGGGGGGTTCTCCGTGGTGGCCGCCGGGGAGGTGTTCGCCCCCGGCCCCTACTGCCGGGCCTGGTGGCGGCTGGCCGACGGCCGGACCCTCGTCTTCGACGACACCCGACGCTTCGGCCGCCTCGCCGTGGTCCCCGCCGGGCGCTACGAGGCGCTGCCCACGCTGGCCGAACTCGGTCCCGAACCGTGGGATCCGGCGTTCACGCCCATCGCGCTCTGGCACGCGCTGCGGGGCAGCGACCGGCGGCTCAAGACCCAGCTCCTCAGCCAGCGCCCGGTGGCCGGCGTGGGCAACATCTACGCCGACGAGGCGTTCTGGCGGGCTCGGGTCCACCCGGGCCGGCGCACGCTCACCCGACCGCAGGCGGTGCGCCTGCACGAGGGGATCCTGCTCGCCCTGGAGCAGGGGTTGCGGCTGGGCGGCACCACGTTGCGGGACTACCGCTCGGTCGACGGGAGCAGCGGTTCGAACCAGTTCGAGCTGGCCTGCTACGGCCGGTTCGACCGGCCCTGCCTGCGCTGCGGTGAGCTGCTGCGGAGAGCGGTGTACGACGGGCGCTCGACCACGTTCTGCACGTCCTGTCAGGGCCCGACACCCCGCCGCTGAACGGCGCCCCGCAGGAGGGCTGCGAGGACGACGGGCGCTGCTGTGGCGCCGCTCAGGCGGTTGCCGGCAGCGTCTGCAGCAGGTGGTGGGCGGCGCCGCGCAGGGCGCGGGTGCCGTCGTTGTCGGGCAACGGTGCCAGGGCATCGAGCGCCCGGTCGATGTACCCGTGGGCGGTGGTCACCGCATCGGCGATCGAGCCGTTGTCGCTGACCAGCGAGCGCGGCATCTCCACCTCCGCCTTGCTCAGCGGGCGGCCGAGCAGGGGGAGCAACCGGTCGCGGTCGGGCCCGTTGAGCGTGCGGATCACCGGGAGGGTGTAGACGCCCTGCATCAGGTCGTTGCCGGAGGGCTTGCCGAGCTCCTCCTCGGAGGAGACCACGTCGAGGATGTCGTCCACGATTTGGAAGGCCATGCCGTACTCGGTGCCGAACACGGTGAGGCGGTCGATGTCCGCCCGGGGCAGCCCGCCGACGATGCCACCGATGCGCGTGGCCGCCGCGAACAGCGCCGCCGTCTTGCCGGCGATGGCGCCGAGGTAGTTCTCCTCGCTGCGGCCGACGTTGAAGATGTTGCGCAGCTCGCGGACCTGGCCCTCGCACAGCTTGGCGATGGTCGCGGCGAGCAGGCCGGCCACCTCGGTGCCGAGCCCGGCGGCGATCTCCGACGCCTTGGCCAGCAGGAAGTCCCCGCCGAGGATCGCCTTGAGGTTGCCCCAGCGGGCGTTCACCGAGTCCACCGTGCGACGGGTCTCCGCCTCGTCCATGACGTCGTCGTGGTACAGCGAGCCCAGGTGGACCAGCTCGACCGAGACCCCGCCGAGCACCACGTCGTGGGACGCCGGCCCCGCCTCGTTGGCACCCACCGCCGCGCTGGCGATGGCGAACCCGGGCCGGAGCCGCTTGCCCCCCGCCTTGATCAGGTGGGCGGCGATCTCGGTGAGGAGATCGTCTTCGGTCTCCACCGCCTTGCGCAGCTCGGCGTCGACGCGGGCCAGATCTGCGGTCATGGCGGTGAGCTGGAGGAGGGGATTCGGTGCACCCGAGCCAGTGGCCACGGAGGCAACGGTAGTTCGACCACGCCACCAGTGGAGAACCGACGCCGCGGCAGGGGTCGGTCCGTAGGTGACGGCGGTCACCGCGATGGTGTCCAAACGCCCAAAGAAGGGGATCCGGGATGAAAAGGGCGCACCTCTAGCGTTGTCTGACCTACAGCCATTCTCCCCGTGAGCCGATCGTGCGGAGAGGGGACGCACGGGTAGACTTCGGCTCACCCCAACCACCCCCTCGTGGGAGGCAGGACCTTGTTCGAGCGGTTCACCGACAGAGCACGTCGAGTTGTCGTCCTTGCACAGGAAGAGGCGCGGCTGCTGAACCACAACTACATCGGCACCGAGCACATCCTGCTCGGGCTGATCCATGAGGGCGAGGGGGTGGCAGCGAAGGCCCTCGAGTCACTCGGCATCTCGCTGGAGGCCGTTCGCCACCAGGTGGAGGAGATCATCGGTCAGGGCGGCTCGTCGCCCTCCGGCCACATCCCGTTCACGCCCCGCGCCAAGAAGGTGCTCGAGCTGTCGCTGCGTGAAGCGCTGCAGCTCGGCCACAACTACATCGGCACCGAGCACATCCTGCTCGGCCTCATCCGCGAGGGTGAGGGCGTCGCCGCCCAGGTGCTCGTCAAGCTCGGGGCCGACCTCTCCCGTGTCCGCCAGCAGGTCATCCAGCTGCTGTCCGGCTACTCGGGTCCCGGCCAGCCCGAGAAGACCGGCGGGCCGCAGAGCGCATCGAGCTCCGAGCAGCAGCCCACCGGGTCGCTGGTGCTCGACCAGTTCGGCCGCAACCTCACGCAGCTGGCCCGCGACAACGGGCTCGACCCGGTCATCGGGCGCGAGCGCGAGACCGAGCGGGTCATGCAGGTGCTCAGCCGCCGCACGAAGAACAACCCGGTGCTGATCGGCGAGCCCGGCGTCGGCAAGACCGCCATCGTCGAGGGCCTCGCCCAGGCGATCGCCAAGAACGCCGTGCCGGAGACGCTGCTCAACAAGCAGCTCTACACGCTGGACCTCGGCGCCCTGGTGGCCGGGTCCCGCTACCGCGGCGATTTCGAGGAGCGCCTCAAGAAGGTGCTCAAGGAGATCAAGACCCGGGGGGACATCATCCTGTTCATCGACGAGCTGCACACGCTCGTCGGGGCCGGTGCTGCCGAGGGCGCCATCGACGCCGCGTCGATCCTCAAGCCGATGCTCGCCCGCGGTGAGCTGCAGACCATCGGTGCCACCACGCTCGACGAGTACCGCAAGCACCTCGAGAAGGACGCCGCCCTCGAGCGGCGCTTCCAGCCGATCAAGGTGGAGGAGCCCTCGGTGGCCCACACCATCGAGATCCTCAAGGGCCTGCGGGACCGCTACGAGACCCACCACCGGGTGACCATCACCGACCAGGCGCTCGTGGCCGCGGCCAACCTGGCCGACCGCTACATCTCCGACCGGCACCTGCCGGACAAGGCGATCGACCTCATCGACGAGGCCGGCTCCCGCCTGCGCATCAAGCGCATGCAGACCCCGCCGGACTACAAGTCGCTCGAGAACCAGATCGCCGACGTCGTCCGCCGCAAGAAGGAGGCCGTCGAGGCGCAGCGCTTCGAAGAGGCCAGCCAGCTCCGTGACCAGGAGAAGGAGCTGCTCGGCCGCAAGGACACGCTCGAGGCGGAGATCAAGGCCAAGGGCATCGACCTCTTCGACGAGGTGGACGAGGAGTCCATCGCCGAGGTGCTCTCCATCTGGACGGGCATCCCGGTGTACAAGCTCACCGAGGAGGAGACGGCCAAGCTCCTGCGCATGGAGGACGAGTTGCACCGCCGCATCATCGGCCAGTCCGATGCGGTGAAGTCCGTCTCCCAGGCCATCCGCCGTACCCGGGCCGGTCTGAAGGACCCGAAGCGCCCGTCCGGCTCGTTCATCTTCCTGGGCCCCTCGGGCGTGGGCAAGACCGAGCTGGCCAAGTCGCTGGCCGAGTTCCTCTTCGGCGACGAGCAGGCCCTCATCAGCCTCGACATGTCGGAGTACATGGAGAAGCACACCGTCAGCCGCCTGGTGGGCTCGCCCCCCGGCTACGTCGGTTACGAAGAGGGCGGGCAGCTCACCGAGGCCGTGCGGCGCAAGCCGTTCTCGGTGGTGCTCTTCGACGAGATCGAAAAGGCCCACCCCGACGTGTTCAACACCCTGCTGCAGATCCTGGAGGAAGGTCGCCTGACCGACAGCCAGGGCCGCTCGGTGGACTTCCGCAACACCGTGTTGATCATGACCTCCAACCTGGGCACCCAGGACCTGCGCAAGGCGTCGCTCGGCTTCACCAAGGGCGACGAGGCCGTGTCCTACGCCCGCATGAAGGAGAAGGTCAACGACGCGCTGAAGCAGCACTTCCGGCCCGAGTTCCTCAACCGCATCGACGAGGTCATCGTCTTCCACGAGCTGTCGCAGGCCGAGGTCACCGAGATCGTCGACCTGATGATCAAGCGGGTGGCCACGCAGCTCGAGGGCCTGGGCATCGGCATCGAGCTCACCCACGAAGCGAAGATCCACCTGGGCGATGTGGGCTACGACCCCACCCTGGGTGCCCGTCCGCTGCGCCGGGCCATCCAGCGCTACGTGGAGGATCCGCTGTCGGAGCGGTTGCTGTGGAAGGAGTTCCGCGCCGGCGAGAAGATCATCGTCGACGTCGAGCCCGATCCCGAGAACAACGGGAAGCCGCACATCGTGTTCCGAGCGGTGGAGGGCTTCGAACCGCCGACGCTGGAGCTGGCCGAAGCCGGTCCCGCCGGCGACAGCTGAGCCACCGGCTCGCAACGCCTCATCACGAACGATCGGTCCCGGGCTCCGGCCCGGGACCGGTCGCGTACGGCGTCTTTTCGAGGTCGCACCGCGGTGGGGTGCCGCGTTGGCGTGTGGCGCGCCGTCTAGGTTTGGCTCGTGCGACGTGTCGTCTCCCTGGTCCTCCTCGCGCTCGCCGTCCTGCTGCTCACCGCCTGCCAGACCGACGCCTATCTCGAGGTCCAGGTCGACGACGACGGTGGCGGTGCCGTCTACGTGGCCGTGGCGCTCGATCAGGAGGCGGCGGCCAAGTCGGTGCTCTACGAGGGCATGGCGCCCAACGTGCTGCCGGTGCAGGACCTCGTCGACGCCGGCTGGACGGTCAGCGGGCCGACCCAGGAGCAGGACGGGCGCATCTGGCTGCGGGCCTCCAAGGAGTTCTCCCAGCCCGACCAGCTGACCGCCGTGGTCAACGAGGTGGCCGGGCCGCAAGGGCCGTTCCGCAACTTCCAGGTGACCCGCTCCACGCAGTTCGGCGAGCAGGACTGGCAGTTCAGCGGCTCCGTGGACCTCAGCGGTGGTCTGGCCGCCTTCAGCGACGAGGGGGTGGCCGCCCAGTTCGGTGGCGCCGCGCTCGGCCAGCCGCCGGAGGTGTACGAGGCGCAGCTGGGGTCGCCGCTCGAGCAGCTGGTGAAGCTGACCGTCGTGGTCGACCTGCCCGGTGAGTTCCGGGAGAACAACGGTGTGATCGGTTCCGCCGGCCTCGCCGCCCCCACGACCACCACCTCGGCGGCCACCGGCGACGGGGCGGCGACCACGGCGGCCGGCGCCCCGACGACCGTCGCCCCCCGGGCGGCGGGGCGCGGCGCGGCGGTCGTGTGGAACCCGTCCTTCGCCGACCCCACCCCGACCGAGTTGCAGGCCACCGCATCGAGCCGGCGGTTGATGCCGCGCATCTGGCGGTGGGCGGCCGTGGTGGCCGCCGTCGTCGGTGTGGTCGCCCTGCTCTACCGGCTGGGCCAGACGTTCCTCGACCGGCGTCGTGAGCGGCGACGGGCGGCGTTGCGGCCGACCCGGACCGGCGCTCCCGCGGCGGCCGCCACGGTGCCCGGCCTCCCTCGCTGGCGAGCGAGGCGCAGCCGGTGCCGATCGGCCGTTTCGACGACGCCGGGCCAGCCGCCCCGCCGGTCCACGACGGTCCGGCCGTCCCGTCCCTCGCCGCTGTGCCCGATGCGGCCGCGCCGCCCGATGCGGTGGGCGGGCCGGACGCGGCGGTGACGGCCGTGCCGGCCACGCCGGCCGCGCCCGCATCGGGCTCCGGCGCCGGGCGGAAGGGGTTGCGGCTGATCGTCATCGAGACCAGCGGTGCCCTGCTGGCCGGGCGCGACCCGGTGGCCGAGCACCTCGTGCCGTTCTGCCGCGAGCGGGGGTGCGTGCTGTCGGTGCGCCAGATCGCCGATCTGTACGTGTCACGGGCGGTGGGCACCACCGCACCGACGGACTTCTGGCAGGAGCTCGGGCTCAGCGGCGACCCGATGCTGCTCGACGACGCCTACGCCCGCCGCTTCGAGCTCACCGACCACGTGGTGGCCTTCCTGTCGCAGGCGCGCAACCGCGACGTGGCGGTGGCCGCCATCGGCGACGACGTGCCCGAGTGGACCGCCGTGCACCGGCAGCGCTTCAAGCTCGACGGCCTCATCGCCCACTGGATCAGCTCGGCCGAGGTGGGGGTCCGGCTTCCGCACCCCGGCCTGCTCGAGGCGGTCGAACGGACCACCGGGGTGGCCCCCGAGCAATCGATGCTCATCGGCGCCAGCCGGGCGTTGCTCGACGCCGCCGCCCGGCGGGGCTACCGCACCGTGCACTACAACCCGGGGCCCGACGACCCCGACAGCGAGCACCCGGTGCTGCGCACGTTCGCCGAGCGCGGCCGCCCCATGCCGTCGCCCGCCGCGACCTGAGCCCGGCCGGGCCGCCGGCCCGCACGCTGCTCAGTGGGCGTCGACGAGGTGGCGCTGCTGGGCGGCCAGGATCTCCTTCTCGGCGGCCGCTGCGCCCTCCCAGCTGCGCACCTCGGTGTCCTTGTTGGGCTCGAGCGCCTTGTACACCTCGAAGAAGTGGGTGATCTCCTCCCGCAGGTGCGGCAGGAGATCGTCGAGGTCGGCGATGTGGTCCCATCGCGGATCTCGGGCCGGGACGCACAGCACCTTGGCGTCCGGGCCCTTCTCGTCGGCCATCCAGAACACGCCGATCGGCCGGACCATGATGTGGCAGCCGGGGAACGTCGGCTCGTCGAGCAGGACCAGCGCATCGAGCGGGTCGCCGTCCTCGCCCAGGGTGTGGGGGAAGAACCCGTAGTCCGCCGGGTAGGTCGTGGCCGTGAACAGGTGGCGATCGAGCCACAGCTGCCCGGTGACGTGATCCATCTCGTACTTGTTGCGCGAGCCCTGCGGGATCTCGACGATGACCTCGACGTCCACGGTTGCTGCTCCTTCACGCCCGGGAGCGGGCTTCGTTGTCATAGGTGGTGCGTACGGTTCGTTCGATGGGAACGAGGCGTTCAGAAGGGTACCGGTGCACCTCGTGCGCCACGCCCGTGGCGAAGTGGGTCGGCCACTGCGAGCAGTGCGGGGCCTGGGGCACGATCAGCGAGATCGGCCCAGGTCAGCGTGCCGGTGGTGGTCCGGGCGGGGGTGCGGTGCGCATCGCCGAGGTGGCCGAAGTCACCCGGCCGCCGCTGGCCACCGGCTCGCGGGAGATCGATCGGGTGACCAACGGCGGGATCACCCCCGCGTCGCTCACGTTGCTGGCCGGAGAACCGGGCATCGGCAAGTCCACGCTGGCGTTGCAGCTGGCCGCCGAGTCCGTGCGCCAGGGGCGCCGGGCGCTGTACATCAGCGCCGAGGAGGCGCCCTCGCAGGTGCGCGGCCGGGCCGCGCGCCTCGGTGCGCTCGGCGGGGAGCTGTGGCTGGCCGGCGAGCGTCGGGTGGAGGCCGCGGTGGCCGAGATCGAGCGGTTGCGGCCCGATCTGGTGGTGGTGGACTCGATCCAGACCGTCGGGGTCGACGGGGTGGGCGGCGCGCCCGGTTCGGTCAGCCAGGTGCGCGAGGCCGCGCTCGTCCTGGCCGAGGTGGCCCGCAGCTCGGAGGCGGCGGTGCTGCTGGTGGGCCATGTCACCAAGGACGGCTCGCTGGCCGGTCCCCGCCAGCTCGAGCACCTGGTTGACACCGTGTTGAGCTTCGAGGGCGACCGCCATCACGCGTTGCGGCTCCTACGGGCGGTGAAGCATCGGTTCGGGCCCACGTCGGAGCTCGGGCTGTTCGAGATGGTCGGCGGCGGCCTGGTGGACGTCGAGGACCCGAGCGGCCTGCTGCTGGCCGATCGACGGGCCGGCGCGCCGGGCTCGGTGGTCTTCCCCTCCCTCGACGGGCGCCGACCGTTGCTGGTGGAGATCCAGAGCCTCGTGGTCTCCGGTCCCGGCACCACCCCGAGGCGCTCCGCCCAGGGCCTGGACAGCGGACGGCTCGGCGTGCTGCTGGCCGTGCTCGGCCGGGTGCTCGAGCTGCCGGTGCTCAACGCCGAGGTGTACTGCCTGGCCGCCGGCGGCGTCGCGGTGAAGGACCAGGGCGTCGACCTGGCCGTGGCCTGTGCGGTGGTGTCGTCGATGTGCGGGCGTCCGCTGCCGGCCGACACGGTGGTCTGTGGCGAGATCGGCCTGGGTGGCGAGGTGCGCACGGTGGCCCAGCTCGATCGCCGGCTGGCCGAGGTGGCCCGGGCCGGGTTCCGCCGGGCGGTGGTCCCGCCGACCGCGCCCGACGTGCCGGGCCTGGAGCTGGTCCGGGCCCGCACCGTCAGTGAGGCCCTGCTCGCCACCGGCCTGGCCGCCAGCCGCCCGACCCGGACCTCCCGGCCCACGAGCGGCCCGGGCCCCACGAAGATCGCCGCGGGTGAGCAACGCTCAACAGAGCGGCAGCCGATCGTCGGTACACTCACCGGGTGGCTGCCACTCCCAGCGCTGCAATGCTCGCCGCACTGGCATTCGTCGCTCCCGGGCAGGCGCTGCGTGAAGGGCTCGACCGGATCCGGCAATCGGGCAAGGGCGCCCTCATCGTGATCGGCGATGGTCCCGAGGTGCTCGACATCTGCTCCGGCGGGTTCCTGCTCGACAGCGGGTTCAGCCCCCAGCGGTTGCACGGGTGGCCAAGATGGACGGCGCCATCATCCTGGCCGGCGACGGCAGCCGCATCGCCCGGGCCAACGTGCACCTGGTGCCCGACCCGTCGGTGCCCACGGTGGAGACCGGCACCCGGCACCGCACCGCCGAGCGGGTCGCCCGATCGCTGGCGGTGCCGGTGATCTCGGTCTCGGAGTCCCGTGATGCCATCACGGTGTACGTCGGCGACGAGCAGCGGCCCCTGCTGCCCACCGGGCCGCTGCTGGCGAAGGCCAACCAGGGCCTGCAGACGCTCGAGCAGTACCGCAACCGCCTCGCCGCCACCACCGCCGCGTTGTCCGCGCTCGAGGTGGAGGATCTCGTCACCCAGCGCGACGTGTTGAACGTGCTCCAGCGGGCCGAGACGGTGCGCCGGATCGCCGAGGAGATCGAGGCGGTGATCGTCGAGCTCGGTGCCGACGGCCGCCTGGTGCACCTGCAGCTCGAGGAGCTGATGGGCGGCATCGGGGACGATCGCCAGCTCGTGGTGCGTGACTACATGGCCGACGACCCGGGGTGGAGCGTGGCCCAAGCGCTCGACGCCCTCGACGAGCTCGACACCGATGAGCTGCTCGATCTGCGGTTGGTGGCCCGGGCGATCCGCCTGGCCGGCCTGCCCATCGACCCCGACGCCGGCATGCAGCCCCGGGGCTACCGGCTGCTGTCGCGGGTGCCCCGGCTGGGCGACGAGATGATCGACCTGATCGTCGGCCACTTCGGCAACCTGCAGAAGATCATGCGGGTGACACCGTCGGAGCTGGCCGAGGTCACCGGCATGGGCGAGAGCAGGGCGCGGGCCGTGAAGGAGAACCTGGCCCGGCTGGCCGAGTCCTCGATCCTCGATCGCTACGCGTGAACCCCGGCCCGGGACGGGTCTCCCCGGCCGGCAGCCGGCCGTGCGCTAGCGGGCCCGGCGGGACAGCTGCTCGCGGTCGGTGATGATGTACTTGCGGTCGCCCTGCTCGATCCAGCCCAGGCGGATGAAGCTGGCGATCGCCTTGTTCACCCGCTCACGGGAGGCGCCGACCATGCCGGCCAGCTCCTCCTGGGTGACCGGCAGCACGAACTCGTCGGCGTCGCCGGCCATCTCCAACAGCCGCTTGGCGGTGCGGCCGGTGACATCGAGGAACACCGAGTCGGCCAGGGCCTCGTCGGCCACCCGCAGGCGGCGGGCGAGCATGCCCACCACCTCCCACAGCAACTCCGGCTTCTCGTCGTAGAGCGTCTTGATCGGCGCGTAGGGCAACGACACGACCTCGGCGGTGGTCAACGCCCGGGCCTCGGCGGAGCGGCCCTGCCCGTCGAACAGCGGCATCTCACCGAAGAGGTCGCCCGCCTCCATGAGCGCCACCACCGATTCCCGACCGTCGGGCGACTTGTTGGCGATGGCCACCCGTCCGGACGCGACAATGAACAGCTCGTTGGCCAACTCGCCTTCGTCGAACAGCACGTCACCCCGGTGGATGCGGCGCTGGACGGCGTGCCGGGCGAGGCGCTCCAACAGCTCCGGATCCAGATCGCGGAAGAGGTCGGTGTTGCGCAAGAGTCCACTGTCAGCCGGTGCCACCTGTGCTCCTTGTCACCCGTCCACTCGTGCGTGCGTTCGATGCAGGGACGGCCACCGGCAGAGGTTAGTTCGGAGCACCTCCGCATGAGCGTGTGGGTGGTGGTGGTGGCCGGGGGCAGCGGCACCCGCTTCGGTGCCGCCAAGCAGTACGCGCCCTGGCCGGGCGTCGGGTGCTCGACTGGTCCCTCGATGCCGCCCGGTCCCACGCCGATGGTGTGGTGCTCGTGGTGGCCGCCTCGGAGGTGCACCGCCCCGAGCCGGCGGCCGACGTGGTGGTGGCCGGCGGTGCCACTCGCTCGGCTTCGGTGCGGGCCGGCCTGGCCGCCGTCCCGCCGGAGGCCACGATCGTGGCGGTGCACGACGCTGCCCGACCGTGCGCCTCGGCGGCGTTGTTCGCCTCGGTGCTCGACGTGGTGCGCAACGGTGCCGCGGCCGCACTGCCCGGCGTGCCGGTGGCCGACACGCTCCGCCACCGCGAGGGCGGGGTGGTGGACCGGGACCCGCTTGTGCGGGTCCAGACCCCGCAGGCGTTCGACGCCACCCTGCTGCGCCGGGCGCACGCCGGGGAACCCGAGGCCACCGACGACGCCGCCCTGGTCGAGGCGCTCGGCGAGCGCGTGGTCGTCGTGGCCGGCGAGGCCACCAACCTCAAGATCACCGATCCCGCCGATCTCGCCATCGCCGAAGGGCAATTGCGCGGCGACGGCCACCGATGGGAGGCAGCCCCCATGGACATCCGAGTCGGGCAGGGGTTCGACGTGCACCGCTTCAGCGCCGACCCGGCCCGTCCGCTGGTGCTGGGCGGGGTGGTCTTCGAGGGCGCACCCGGGTTGGAGGGCCACAGCGACGCCGACGCCATCGCCCATGCGGTCACCGACGCCCTGCTGGGCGCGGCCGGTCTCGGCGACATCGGCCAGCTGTTCCCCGACACCGATCCGGCGTTGGCGGGCGCGGACTCGATGGAGCTGCTGGCCGAGGCCGTCCGGCAGGTGCGCGCCGCCGGGTGGCGCGCCGCCAACGTCGACTGCACGGTCATCCTGGAGGCCCCGAAGCTGGCCCCGCGCAAGGCCGAGATCCAGCAACGGCTGACCGAGGTCGTGGGGGCACCGGTCACCGTCAAGGGCAAGCGGGCCGAGCAGCTCGGCTCGCTCGGTCGGCGCGAGGGCATAGCCTGTCTGGCCGTGGCCATCCTCTTTGCCGATCCGTCGCGCGCGTCCGCGCCCACCGCACCGTGAGCCCGGCGCGAGGTCGTCCCGGTGGGACCGGCGGCGGCTCGGGCGGTGGCCGAGGTGGGACCGGCCGCGGCGCCGGTGGCCGCTCAGGCCCCGCTCGGGCGACGGGCGGTGGCCGCACCGCACCCGCAGGAAGGTCCGCGCCCGCCGGTCGCACGGCACCCACCGGACGAACCGCACCCGGCCGCACCGCACCAGCCGGCCGCACCGGTCCCGCCCGCCGGTCGGCCGGGGCGGCGCCCACCGGTCGCAGCACGGGCGCCGGCCGCAGCGCGACCACCGATGACGCCACGCTGCGGCGGGCCAACCCCGGCCGCGGGGTCGGCGGTGAGCAGGTCGAAGGCCGCCAGGCGGTACGGGAGCTGTTGGTGGCCGGGCGCCGCCGCGTCCGTGACGTGGTCATGGCCGCCGAGCTCGACGATGCTCCCATCCTCGAGGACATCCGCAAGCTGTGCGTGGCCCGCCGGGTGCCGCTGCGGGAGGTGAGCCGTACCAAGTTCGATGCGCTGACCGCCACCCAATCCGCCCAGGGCGTGTTCGCCCGGGCCCAGGAACTGCCCGAGCACAACCTCGACGACCTGCTGCGCACCCGGCGCGGCGGCCGGCCCCCGTTCCTCATCGCGCTCGACGGGGTGACCGACCCGGGCAACCTCGGCGCCCTGCTGCGCAGTGCCGAGGGCTCGGGGGTGACCGGGGTGATCGTCCCCCGCCATCGGGCGGTGCACGTCACGCCGGCGGTGACCAAGGCGGCGGCCGGGGCGGTGGAGTACGTGCGCATCGCCCTCGTCGGGGGGCTGCCCACCGCGCTCAAGCAGTTGAACGACGCCGGTGTGTGGACGGTCGGTCTCGACGGTGCCGCCGAGACGTCGCTGTACTCGCTGCCGCTGTCGGACCAGCCGGTGTGCCTGGTGTTCGGCGCCGAGGGCAAGGGGCTGTCACGGCTGGTGCGCGAGCGGTGCTCGCAGCTCGCCGCCATCCCCCTCGGCGGTCAGCTCAACTCGCTCAACGTGGCCGCGGCCACCGCGGTGGCATGCTTCGAGATCGCCCGTCAGCGCGCTGCCGCGCTCAGCGAGGGCTGAAGGGCAGCAACCGGCCGGCTCCCACGCCGGTGTGCACCCCATAGCGGTAGGCGATCTCGCCGTTGACGCACACCAGCCGGATGCCGGCGCTCTCGCGCTGTGGTTCGTCGTAGGTGGCCAGGTCGGCCACGGTGGCCTCGTCGAACACGACGAGGTCGGCCCAGGCGCCCTCCACCACCCGGCCCCGGTCCACCAGCCCGAAGCGGTCACAGCTGAGCGAGGTCATCCGCCGCACCGCCTCGGCCAGCCCGAGCACGTGCCGCTCGCGCACGTAGTGGCCCAGCACCCGGGGGAACGTGCCGAACAGACGGGGGTGGGGCCGGCCGGCGAGGTCCACGATGCCGTCGCTACCCACCATCATGCGGGGATGGCGGAGGTTGGCCTCGATGTCGGCCTCGTCGATGATGAACTGGATGCAGATCGTGTCGGCGCCCCGCTCGGCGGTGAGCACCCGGCGGATCACCTCGGTGGGGGCCACGCCCCACTCGGCGGCCACGTCGGTGCACATCCGGCCCTCGAGCTCTCGCATCGCGGGGCACGACGCGAACCGGATCACCGAGGCCAGCTCCGGATCGAGGCGCTCGAGGTTGAAGTACTGGGCCATCGGGCCGCTGCCGGCGGTGTAGGGGTACACGTCGGCGGTGACGTCGAGCCCGTCGGCGGCGGCGGCATCGAGGCGGGCCAGCGACTCGCCGATGCGACCCCAGTTGCGCCGGCCGGCCGACTTGTGGTGCGAGATCTGCACCGGCAGGCCCGCCTCCCGGCCGATGGTGAGCGCTTCGTCCACCGCGTCGAGCAGACGGTCGCCCTCGTTGCGCAGGTGGGTGGCGTACAGCCCGCCGGCCTCGGCCGCCTCCCGGGCGAGGGCGATCACCTCGGCGGTCTCGCTGTAGCGACCGGGTTCGTAGATGAGCCCGGTGGAGAACCCGCACGCCCCCTGCTGCATGGCCCGCCGTACCTCGCCCCGCATGCGCTCCAGTTCGCCGGCGGTGGGCGCCCGGCGTTCGAGGCCCATCACCAGGCGGCGTACGGTGTTGTGGCCAACCAAGGCCATGGCGTTGCAGGCGGGGCGGGCGGCGGCCACCGCCTCGCGGTAGCCGGCGAGGTCGCTCCACGTGGCGGTGACGCCCAGCAGCTTGGACGGGTCGCGCTCGCCGGCCACGGCGGGCGCGGCGGAGAACCCGCAGTTGCCCACCACCAGCGAGGTGCAGCCCTGCGACACCTTGAACGCCAGGTCGGGGTGCCGCAACAGGGCACCGTCGTCGTGGGTGTGCACGTCCACGAAGCCCGGGGCGAGCACCGCACCGGCGGCGTCGTGTTGGACCGTGGCCGGCCCGGTCGTGTCGGTGGGCAGCCGCCCGACGCCGCTGATGCGCCCGTCGGTGACGGCCACGTCGCCCTCGATGAACGGCGCCCCGGTGCCGTCGAGGATGCGGGCGTTGCGGATGACGAGCTGCGCGGCGGCCATCGGCGCACTGTACGCGAGCCCGGCGCGGACCATGATGGGCGCCATGGTCGAACGAAACGGCGGTGAGCCGATCGACGTGCTGGTGGTGGGGGCCGGTGCCGCCGGTGCGGTGGTGGCGGCGCGGGTCTCGGAGGACCCGAACCGTCGGGTGGTGCTGCTCGAGGCGGGACCCGACCACCCGCTGGCGTCGGCCCTGCCGGCCGATCTGGTCGACGGCCACGACAACTCCTACACCGCCCACGACTGGGGGCTCGAGTACCTGCCGGTCTCGGCGCGGGCCGATCGGACCGACCGCTTCCCCCGCGGTCGGGTCACCGGCGGCTCCACCGCGGTGAACACCACCATCGCGCTGCGCGGCACGCCGGCGGACTACGACGGGTGGGCGGCGCTGGGCAACCCGGCCTGGGCGTGGCCGAACGTGCTCGAGGCGTTCAAACGGCTGGAGCGCGACCTCGACTTCGGCGATGCGCCCTACCACGGTGACGCCGGTCCGATCTCGATCCGGCGGTTCAGCCCTGCCGAGCTGGTCCCCACCCAGGCCGCGTTCCTGGAGGCCTGCGCGGCCGCCGGCCACCCGGCGTGCGCGGATGTGAACGCGCCGGACGCGGTGGGCGCCGGGGTGATGGCGGTCAACAAGCTGGGCCGCCTGCGCATCTCCACCGCCATCGGCTACCTCGCCGCCGCCCGGTACCGCCCGAACCTCGAGATCCGCGCCGGCGCCACCGTGCGGCGGGTGCTGTTCGAGGGCCGGCGGGCGGTGGGCGTCGAGCTGGAACCGACCGCCCCGGACCACCCCGATGCCATACCCAACGGTACGGCGGCGGCGGAAGACGGTGGACCGACCCGGATCCGGGCCGATGTCGTGGTGCTGTGCGCCGGGGCGGTGCACACCCCGGGGGTGCTGGTGCGCTCGGGCATCGGTTCGGCGGCCGAACTGGAGCGGCTCGGGGTGGCGGCGGTGCACGTGAACGAGGGCGTGGGTGCCGGCCTGCAGGACCACCCGGCGCTGGCGGTCATCTGCCTGGCCAAGTACCCCGAGCTGTGCGCCACCGACCTCCCGCTGGTGCAGACGATCACCCGTTACACCGCCGCGGGCTCCGATCGTCCGCTCGACGTGAACATCGAGCTGATCACCCGCGCCCATTGGGGCGGCAACCGCCACGACCAGCACCCGAGGGCGTTCCTGCTGGCGCCGAGCCTGGAACAGGTCGAGGGCCGGGGCCGCATCCGCCAGCGCAGCCTCGACCCCGCCGTCGGGCCGGCGATCGAACCGGACTTCGGCGTGCACCCGCTCGATGTGTCCCGCCACGTGCGCGCCTGGCGTGACGCACTGGCGCTGGCCCGCACCGAGCCGCTGGCCGGCTTCGTGGAGGAGGTGGTGTTCCCCGACCCGGCCCGGGTGGTCACCGACGAGGACCTCGCCCGCCTGGCCGCCACCGTGTCCGCCTCCGGCTACCACCCGAGCTGCACCGCCCACCTCGGCCCGCCGGAGGACCCATCCGCGGTGGTCGACCAGCACGGTCGCTGCTACGGGGTGGACGGCCTGGTGGTGGCCGACGCATCGATCATGCCCTTCGTGCCGCGGGCCAACACCAACCTCACCTCGATCATGATCGGCGAGATGATCGGCGAACGGCTCCGTCGCGAGCCGGAGCGCTATCGGGCCTGACCGCGGCCAGACTGCACGGGTGCACCGCATGGACGTCCGGCCGCTGACCCTCGACGACGCCACCGCCGCCTACCAGACGACGGCCACCGCGCTGCTGCTGGCCTCGTTCACACCTGCGCTGCTGGAGGGCCGGCTGGCCGCCTGGTCCACCGGCCGCAGCTGGGGTGCGTTCGACGACGGCCGGCTGGTGGGCCACGCCCGCGCCCTGGACCTCGAGACGACGGTGCCCGGCGGGGCCAGGGTGCCCACCGCCGGGGTCACCAGCGTGGGGGTGCTGCCCACCCACACGCGTCGGGGCTTGCTGCGCTCGATGCTCACCGACCTGTTGGTCGACGCCCGCGACCGCGGCCAGGTGCTGGCCAGCCTGCGCGCCTCCCAGGCGGGGATCTACGGCCGCTTCGGGTTCGGGGTGGCCGGGTTGTGCGCCACCTACGAGGTGGACGGCGGCGCGGTGCTCCGTGCCGACGCGACTGCGGACCACGACATCCGGTTGCTGGAGCCGGGCGAGGCCCGGGCCGTGCTGCCGTCGTTGCACGAGCGGATCGGCGTGGGCCACGTGGGGGCGGTCGGCCGGCTGGCCCACTGGTGGGACAACGCGCTGGCCGACCTCGAGGACCCCGATCGGGCCAGCACCCGATGGCTGGCGGTCAGCGTGGGCGCCGACGGCCAGACCGATGGGTATGTCGACTACGCCATCGATGACGACCGCGGTGGGATCGGCACGATCGAGGCCCGGCGGGTGGTGGTCGGGGCGCTCTTCGCCGGGGGCGACGTCGCCTACCGGAGCTTGTGGCGGTACATGCTCGGCATCGACCTGGTGGGCACGGTGGTGGCCACCCGCCGCCCGATCGACGAACGGCTGCGGTGGATGCTCGCCGACCCCCGGACCATGCGGACGGTGGAGCTGGCCGACGAGCAATGGGTGCGGCCGGTCGACGTGGACGCGGCGCTGGCGGCGCGGACGTACGCGCCGGTCGGTGCGTCGGTGGTGATCGAGGTGCACGACCCGCTGCTGCCGGCCAACGGCGGGCGCTTCCGGATCGGACCGGAGCATGCGTCGCGCACGGGCGATGGAGCGGAACTCGTCGTCGGCATCGAGGAGCTCGGCGCGCTGTACCTGGGTGGCACCCGGGCGGCGGACCTGGTGGCGGCCGGCCGCATCGCCGAGCGCCGTGTCGGTGCGGCGGCGGCGCTGGACGCGCTGTTGGCCGTGCCGGCGGCCCCCTGGTGCGGGTCGTTCTTCTAGCCGGCTGCGGCGACCCCTCGGCAGCGGTAACCGCGGTGGGCGGGCCGCGGTCCAACCGCCCATGTCCGCACCCCACGTCGCACCCGACCAGCCGCCCGTCACCGTCGACGAGGTCAACGCCTACATCGAGGTCGAACTGCCCTTCACCGTGGAACTGGGCATCCGTTGTGAGGCGTTGGGCGTCGGAACGTCGCTCGTGCGCTGGCGCCACGATCTGCGCTGGACCCGGCCCGGCGGCGAGCACGCGTTCGTCAGCGGCCCGGTGATGATGACCATGGCCGATGTCGGCATCTACGTGGCCATCTTCACGGTGGCCGGCATCACCCCGCTGGCGCTGACCAACGAGCTGCGCACCAACTTCCTGCGTCCCGCCTTCGGCGGTGACCTCCTGTGCCGCTCGCACATCGTCAAGGCCGGTCGACGCCTGGCCCCTGCGCCACCTTGACGTGGCCGTCGACGGCGCGCCCGACCGGCTGGTCGCCCAGTCGTCGAGCACCTACGTGATGCCCGACTGACGGAGGGCGGCGAGCCGGGCCACGCTGTCGTCGCCGGGCACGCCGAGCTGGGCCACCACCCGCAGATCGGGCTCACCGGCCGGCACCAGCACCTGGTAGTCGAACGTGAGCAGCCCGGCCGCCGGATGAGCATACCGACGGGTACGGGTGGTGAGGGCAGCCACGTCGTGCGCCGACCACCAACCGGCGAACGCATCGCTGCGGGTGCGGAGGTCCTCCACCAGCTCGAGCACCGCCGGAGTCATGCGCGCCACGGCGCCATCGGCCGGAACTGTGACAGCACCCGTCAGGGCGCCTCTGCTCCCAGTCGACGATCAGCGTGCGGGCCTGGGGCTCGGCCACCACCCCCACGCAGGTTGCGCTGCAGCCGGTCAGCTCGGTGATCGCCGGGTAGAGCGCCTCTGCGCCCGGTTCCAGGCCAGGAACTCCCCGCAGGGCCGAGCACGTAGGCCAGGGTCGGGTCAGCGCATCGAGGTAGGCGGCCACCCAGGCTGCAGCTCGCCGCGCTCGGCTCGAGGGCGGCGGCGGCGCGTGCCCGGCCAGGCGGAACGGGTGGTCGCGTTCGGCGCCCGTCGAGCCGCAGGGCGGAGCCCGGCGCGTCGAGCACGTCGGCCGAGACGTTGATCGGCCGGCCCCTGCTCGAGGCACCAGGTGAACCAGCTGACCGACACGCCGGCCAGGCAGCGACCTCCTCGCGGCGCAGCCCAGGTGCGCCGCCGGGGCCCAGGGGGCCCAGCCCGACGGCGTCCGGTTCGAGGGCGTGGCGGCGTGCCCGCAGGAACTCGGCGAGGTCGACCCGGCGCATGACCGCCATGTCAGCACAGCGGCGGGCCCGAGGCGGCGGTTTGGCCCCGTCGGGGTGGTGGTGCTCCCCCGAGCGGCGCGACCATGATGGACCGATGGCCAGCCCCGTGTCCGTCAGCTCTGCTCACCGACCTGCTCACCGGTTCGATCGACGAGGACCACGAGCCGTTGCGGCAGGCACTGGCCGAGGTGGGGGTGGTCGGCGAGCTGGTGGCCTGGGACGATCGGCCGCCACCCGGCGGCGGTGGCGGCTTGCCACGGGCTCGTCGTCATCCGCTCGCCGTGGGACTACCCTCGCCGTGCCGACCGGTACCTTGCGGCGCTCGATGCGTAGCGGCGGTACCGGTGTGCAGCGAGCGGCCTCGTGCGCTGGAACTGACAAGCGGTACCTGGCCGATCTGGCCGGCGCCGGGATCGCGGTGGTGGCCACCCGGTTCGTCGGACCGGACGAGGACCCGGTGCCGGTGTGCCGGCAGGCGGCGGGCGCCGGGCAGTTCGTGGTGAAGCCGACGGTGTCGGCCGGCTGTCGGGATACGGCCCGGTATCGCCCCGAGCAGGTGGAGCAGGCCGTGGCCCGTATTGGCGGCGCTGCAGGCCGAGGGGCGCGCCGCCATGGTGCAGCCGTACCTGCACGGCGTCGACGCCGAGGGCGAGACGGCGTTGGTGTACCTCGACGGGCGCTTCAGCCATGGCCTGCGCAAGGGACCGTTGCTCCGCCTCGACGCCGGCTTCGTCGCAGCCTCGTGCCAGCGGAGGACATGAACGGAACCGTCCGCCGAGCAGCCTGGCGGTGGGCGACGCCGTGCTGGCCTTCATCAGCGACCGTTTCGGCGTACCGCTCTACGCCCGGATCGATCTCATCGACGATGCCGCCGGGCGACCGGTGGTGCTCGAGGTGGAGCTCAACGAGCCGTCGCTGTTCCACACCTGCGTGCCCGCTTCCGCCGCCCGCTTCGCCGCGGCCATCGCCGCCCGGTTGCGCGAGCGTCCAGGCGGGCCGAGCTGACCCGGCAGCCGGTCGGTCAGGCGGCCAGGGCCTCGCGGACGAGACGGCGGATCTGCTCGGCGCCCATCGGGTGGGACAGCTCGAAGCCCTGGGCGGCGTCGCAGCCGAGCTCGCGCAGCAGGTGCGTCTGCTCGGGGCGTTCCACCCCGGTGGCGACCACGTCCATGCCCAGGGCGTGGGCCATGTTGATCACCGCGCCGACGATGGCGGCGGCCTCGCGGTCGCGGTCCACGTCGGCCACCAACGTGCGGTCGATCTTCAACACCTCCACCGGCAACCGTCGCAGCTGCAGCAGCGATGATCGCCCGGTGCCGAAGTTGTCCAGCCCGATGCGCACCCCGAGGGCGCGCAGCCGCCCGAGGTTCTGGGCGCACAGGTCGCCGGAGTCGTGCAAGGTGTTCTCGGTGAGCTCGAGCAGCAGCCGGTGCGGACCGAGCCCGCTCTGCTGCAGGGCGGCGGCCACCGAGGGGACCACATCGTCGTGGATCAGCTCGCGCTGGGACAGGTTGACCGACACGTAGGGCCTGTCGCCACCCCACAGGCGGGCCTGCCGGCACGCCTCGCGCACCACCCAGGCGCCGATCGCGGCGATCAACCGACTCGATTCGGCCACCGGCAGGAAGGCGCCGGGCAGCACCAGGCCCACACCGGCGCGCCGCCAGCGGACCAGCGCCTCGACGCCGATCACCCGGTGGTCGGCCAAGCGGAACACCGGCTGGTAGTGCAGCTCGAACAGCTGCTCGGTGACCGCCCGGTGCAGCGCCGCCTCCATGAGGACGCGGTCCTCGTTGGAGGCCGACATCGCCTCGTCGAACACGACGTACTGCGAACGGCCCCGGGACTTCGCCTGGTACATGGCGAGATCGGCGCGCCGCAGCAGTTCGTCGGCGGTGACCTCACCGGCGGCGGCCCAGGCCACGCCCACGCTGGCGCTGACGTACACGTCCTGGGCCCCGAGGCGGAAGGCGTTCTCGAGGGTGGCCACGATGCGCATGGCCGCACCCGTGGCCCGGTTGAGCTCCTCGAGGCCGTTGACGGCCAGCACCACGAACTCGTCGCCGCCGGGCGAGGCGACCACGTCGCTCTCGCGCACCACGCTGCGGATGCGTTCGGAGGCCCGCACCAGCAACTCGTCACCGGCGGCATGGCCCAGGCTGTCGTTGACCGCCTTGACCGTCGAGGTCGATGAACAGGATGGCCACGTCGTGGCCGAGCGGCAGGCGCCCGACCAGCGCCACCGCCAGCTGCTCCATCAGGGCAGCGGTTGGGCAGGCCGGTGAGGGCATCGTGGCAGGCCTGGACGCTGGGCTCGGCGTGCAGAGCGCATCTCCTCCGAAAGCACGTCGATCGAACGTTCCAACGTGCTTGCCGGTCGTTGTCGGCCTCGGTGTACGACGCCGACACGGTGCGCGGCAGCTTCCGCCACGCCGTGCTGTCCGGCATGGTGTCCACGTCGAGGGACAACCGTTTCAGCTGGCGCGCCAGCGGGCGGTGCAGCTCTTCCGTCGCCCCCTGTCGACGCGCCACCGGTCAGGCCGCCTCGTGCAGGGCGTCGGCGCGTCGCTCCTGGAACGTGGTCACGGTCATGGTCTGGTTGTGCAGGTCGCACTGCCCCAGGCCCACCTGGCAGATCTCACCGTACGGTAGAAGCCCACCATGGTGGACCGCCAGGCGCCGAGCGGGTGGCCTCGAGCTCGTCCTCGGTGTGCCGGCCCATCACGATGATGCGCCGTCCGACGCAGCTGATGGCGGCGGCTGGCCACGGCCAGGACCGGCTCCTCGTCGAGGAAGTCGGCCGGTGCCTCGGCCCCGGCGTTGCGCTGGGTGAACAGCGCCACCAGCGCGGCGTGCTCGGCGGCGGCCTCGGCGCCGTCGATCAGCCGTTCGAAGGAGGCCCATCAGCTGCCCGAACGAGTTCTCCCGGCACGTCGCGGCGAAGGTCATCGACTGCGACGCCTCGTCGGTGGCGAGCACGGTGCGCCACCACCTGGCGGTGCTCGGCGCCGGGGATGCGCAGCGCCAGCGGAAGAGCAGCGCGGTGGCGGGCAGGCCCTCGGCGATCGCCCAGGTACTTCTTGTAGAGGGCGAGGGCCGGTTGCCCGTCGAGCTCGTAGAGCACGTTGCCCTCGGCCCGGGTGATGCGCCGCTCCGGACCGAAGATCTCCCAGCCGCCCTGGGAGCCGTAGCCCACCAGCAGACCGGGGCCGGACAACCCGACGGCGACCACGTGGTGGGCGCGGGGCTCCCCGTCGACGAGCACCCAGGTGCGTTCGAAGCGGTCGCCGTCGCCGGCCAACCCGCCGGTGATGACCACCTCGGGGGGCAGCACCGCGGTCAGGCCCTCGACCAGCGTCGAGCCGTTGACCCCGAGCCCGTCGCTGAGCACGAACGCGGCCTGCAGCGCGGGCTGGGCGGCGAGCAACCGCCGGGCGGCCGCTTCGCCGGCCTGGCGGGAGGCGGCCGCATCGGGGACCTCGAGCGGGACCACGGTGAGGGCGACGTCGTCGAACCGGGTGACGGTGACCACCACCGAGCCGTCGTCCACGGAATCGCCGTCGATCTCGCCCGAGGTCGAGCAGCCGACCACCGCGGATCGAGGGAACGCGGCGTGCAGCTCGTGCAGCGGCGTCGGGTCGTCCAGCAGCGACGAAGGCCCGAAGGCGAGCACGAAGGTGGTGGGCCCGTCGTGGTCCGGAAAGGGCGCTGACCAGCCGATCTCCTGGTCCCAGCGAAGCGTCGTTATCAGCACGGTTGCGTCATCGACGCTTCAGCTACCGACGTTGAGTGGGACATCGGACCCACCCGAGCTGCCCGGTGTTCGGCCGCGATGGGGCCGCGTCACCCGCAGCCGACACGCAGCTCAGGCGGTCTCGGCCTCGCTCAGCCCCAGCTCCTCCTTGGCCGCGTCGCGCATCAGGAACTTCTGCACCTTGCCGGTGACGGTCATGGGGAACTCCTCCACGAACTTCACGTAGCGCGGGATCTTGTAGTGGGCGATGCGGCCCCGGCAGAACTCCTTGATCTCGTCCTCGGTGGCGGTCTCACCCTCCTTCAGGCGGATCCAGGCCATGATCTCCTCGCCGTAGCGCACGTCGGGCACGCCGATCACCTGCACGTCGGCCACCGCCGGGTGGGTGTAGAGGAACTCCTCGATCTCCCGGGGGTACACGTTCTCGCCGCCACGGATGACCATGTCCTTGATGCGGCCCACGATGTTGACGTACCCGTCGTCGTCCATGGTGGCGAGATCGCCGGTGTGCATGAACCCGTCGGCGTCGATGGCGTCGGCGGTGCGCTCGGGGTCGTTCCAGTAGCCGGACATCACCGAGTAGCCGCGGGTGCAGAACTCGCCGGTCGCCCCACGCGGGACGGTGGCGCCGGTGGCCGGGTCCACGATCTTGATCTCGACATGGGGGTGCACCCGGCCGACGGTGGCGGTGCGCCGGTCGAGGTCGTCGTCGGCCAGGGTCTGGGTGGACACCGGCGACGTCTCGGTCATGCCGTAGCAGATGGTGACCTCGCCCATGTTCATGCGCTCGATGGTCTGCTTCATCACCTCCACCGGGCAGGGGGAGCCGGCCATGATGCCGGTGCGCAGGCTCGACAGGTCGAAGCGCTCGAAGTCGGGGTGGGCGAGCTCGGCGATGAACATGGTGGGCACGCCGTAGAGCGACGTGCAGCGCTCGTCCTGCACGGCCTGCAGCACCGCCCCCGCCTCGAACGCGTCGGCGGGGATCACCATGGTGGCGCCGTGGGTGACGGCGCCCAGGTTGCCCATGACCATGCCGAAGCAGTGGTAGAACGGCACCGGGATGCACACCCGGTCCGCTGCCGTGTAACCGCAGCCCTCGGCCACGAAGTACCCGTTGTTCAAGATGTTGCGATGGGTGAGCGTGGCGCCCTTGGGGAAGCCGGTGGTGCCGGACGTGTACTGGATGTTGATCGGATCGTCGGCCCGCAACGACGCCGCCACCGCCGCCAGCTCGCCGTCGTCGGCCGCGGCGCCGGAGGCGACGAAGTCCTGCCAGTCGTCGGTCCAGAAGTACAGCTCCCGCTCGAGGCCCGGGAGGTTGGGCCGGACCTCGGCGATCATGCGCACGTAGTCGGAGGTCTTGAACGACGGCGCCGCGATCAACCACCGGCAGCCCGACTGGTTGAGGGCGTACTCCACCTCCGACGTGCGGTAGGCCGGGTTGATGTTCACCAGGATCACACCGATCTTGGCGGTGGCGAACTGCACCAGCGTCCACTCGGCGTAGTTCGGGCTCCAGATGCCCACCCGGTCACCCTTGCGCAGCCCTGCCCGCAGCATGGCCCGGGCCATGCCGTCCACGGCGGCCACCAGCTCGCCGTAGGTGTAGCGCAGCCCCTGATGGCAGCTGACCAGCGCCTCGTGGCCGGGGTCGGCAGCCGCCACCCGGTCCAGCAGGGCGCCGATGGTCTCCTCCAGCAGCGGGGTGGCGGTGGGGCCGAGATCGTGGGAGGGCGCGGCGCTCGTCATGGCCCGATGGTAGGTCCCGGATGGGGGGACCCGCTGCGGTGCTCAGGCCGTGCGGGCCACCAGCTCCTGCTGGAACACCACCGGGTAACGGAGGTAGTCGATCTCGTCGAGGGCCTGGTCCTGGCCGGCGGACTCCACCCGCACCGAGCCGTAGTCGAACAGCAGGCCGACGAAGCTCTGTTCGTAGTTGAGGTCGGTGACCTTGCTCAGCGGCATGGAGCCACCGTTGCGCCGCAGGAAGCCGCCGAAGACGATGATGCGCAGGTCGGTGATCATGATGCGGGTGATCGCCCACTCGATCACGTTCCACAGCAGGCGCCCCTGCGCCCCCAGGATCACCAGGGCGATGAGCAACTGGGCCACGCGCCCGTCGACGCGCAGCAGCAGCAGCGGGCCGAACGTGGAGATGAGCATGGGCGCCCACGACGACACGAACAGCTGCACCAGGTGGCGACGCTCGGAGTAGATGAGCTGCTCGCCCGCCCGCCCGATCTTGTCGTTGGCCGGCACCAGCAGCGAGTTCGCGTCCCAGACGACGTAGCGGCCCAGCGTGGCGCCGAGCCAGCGCGTGATGCTCAGCCGCTCCGCCAGCGTCAGCTGGTTGTTGGGCATGTGACCTGCCTCGCCGTGCGGGCTGCCGGCCGCCCTACTGGACGGACTGGAACAGCTGGCCGATGGCGTTGACGATCGTCTGCAACGCCGTGCCGATGGAGGTCACGAAGGCGGCCACGGTCTCCGGTTCGCGGATCAAGGCGATGATCGCAAACGTGACCAGGACGAACATTCCGATCTTCTGCACCACTTTGTTCACACCAACCTCGTTCGAGTTCTCCCCACGAGGCCGGAGCGAGCCGAGGCGCGTTCCGGCAAAGTCGGCTCCGCCCACCGGGAAGCCTAGCGCGCCCGCACCGCGCACATGGCCATGCCCCCGGGCGGCGCGACCGGGCAGGGGCCAGCCGGTAGCGTCGAGGCCGTGGCCGACGACGCAGAGGGCAGCGCGCATCCCGCCGGCCGGGGCATCGCGCCGAGCGAGCGGGTCGTGCTGCTCGCCTTCGGTGGCCTGACCGCCTTCGTCGGCTTCGTGCTGCTCTTGCTCAACCTGCCGCTGATCCTGCGGCTGGGAGTGGGTCTGCCGGTGACGTTCGTGGGGGTGGCGCTGTGCTCGCTGGCGGTGCGCTCGGCGTCGAGGGCGGAGCAGGCCGACCTGACGCCCTCGGAGCTGCTGGCCATCGAGCGCTTGGCGCTGTTCCCCCTCGCCGGGCTGACCAGCGCCGGCGCGGTGGCGGTGCTCGTGGGCGGCAGCATCGTCTGGTATGTCCGGTTGTTCGTGAGCCTCGGGTGCCTGGTGCTGACGTCGACGTTCTGGGCGTTGATCATCCGCAACCGGTTGCCCGAACGGCTGCAGCAACCGCCGCCGGACCGGACCGCCGGACGGCCCCAGGGCTAGCGCGTGCCCGCCCGGCCGGAACGCGACGGCGGGGCATCGACCGTACCGACCGGGCGGTACGGTCGATGCCCCGCCACAGGTCGGGTGCCGCCGGTCAGATGACCGGCCGCTCCACGTAACGGCCGAACACGTCGGCCAGGGCGTCCATGATCTCGCCTTCGGTGGCGAAGCTCTGCACCACGTCGATCAGCACCGGCATCAGGTTGCGCTCGGGATCGGCGGCCGCGGTGCGCAGCTCGTCCAGACCCCGGCGGACCGCGTCGCCGTCTCGGTCGGCCTTGACCGCCTGCAGCCGCTTGATCTGGGCCATCTCCTGCTCGGAGGTGATCTGCAGCAGCTCCGGCTGGGCCTCCTCGTTGCCGTCGGTGAAGGCGTTGACGCCCACCACGATCCGCTCGCCCCGGTTCACCAGCTTCTCGAACTGGTAGGCGGCGTCGGCGATCTCGCCCTGGAAGTAGCCGTTGTCGATGCCGACGTAGGCGCCCTCGAGCATCGAACCGCCGCCGAACTGGTCGATCTTGGCGAAGATCTCCTCGGCCTGGCGCTCGATCTCGTCGGTGAGCGCCTCGACGAACCAGGAGCCGCCGAGGGGGTCGGCCACGTGGGTGACCCCGGTCTCGTTGGCGATGATCTGCTGGGTGCGCAGGGCGATGCGGGCCGCCTTCTCGGTGGGCAGGGCGAGCGCCTCGTCGAAGGAGTTGGTGTGCAGCGACTGTGTGCCGCCGAGCACGCCGGCCAGCGCCTCGATGGCGGTCCGGGCGACGTTGAGCTCGGGCTGCTGGGCGGTGAGCGACACCCCTGCGGTCTGGGTGTGGAAGCGCACCATCATCGACTTCTCGCTCTTGGCGCCGTAGCGCTCCTTCATCCACCGCGCCCAGATGCGGCGGGCGGCGCGGTACTTGGCGATCTCCTCGAAGAAATCGATGTGGGCGTTGAAGAAGAAGCTCAGGCGGGGGGCGAACTGGTCCACATCGAGCCCTGCGGCCTTGGCCAGCTCCACGTAGGCGAAGCCGTTGCCGAGCGTGAAGGCGAGCTCCTGGGCGGCGGTCGAACCGGCCTCGCGGATGTGGTAGCCGGAGATCGACACCGAGTTCCAGCGCGGCATCTCCGCGGCGGTGAACGTGATCGTGTCGCGCACGAGCCGCATCGACGGGCGGGGCGGGAACACGAACTCCTTCTGGGCCTGGTACTCCTTCAGGATGTCGTTCTGCAGCGTGCCGCCCAGGCGGGCGCGCTCGATGCCCTTGCGCTCGGCGGCGGCGATGTACATGGCGAAGATGACCGCCGCCGGCGAGTTGATCGTCATCGAGGTGGTGGTGGCGCCGACGTCGATGCCGCCGAACAGCTCCTCCATGTCGGCCAGCGTGTCGACGGCCACGCCGCAGCGGCCGACCTCGCCCTCGGCGTGGGGGTCGTCGGAGTCGCGGCCCATCAGCGTGGGCAGGTCGAAGGCGGTGGAGAGGCCGTCGCCGCCGTTGGCGAGGATCTGCTTGAAGCGCAGGTTGGTGTCCGCCGGGGTGCCGAAGCCGGCGAACATGCGCATCGTCCACAGACGGGAGCGGTACATCGAGGCGTGCACGCCCCTGGTGTAGGGGTAGTCGCCGGGGAACAGACCGTCGGCGGGTCCGTAGACCGGTTCGAGCGGGATGCCCGACATCGTCTCGAAGCGGGCGTCACGCTTGGGGGCTGCGTCGAAGGACTTCTGCCATTGCTCACGGGCCATGGTGCCGATACTACGGGAGACCGACGGCACAATCCCCGCCCCGGGGGCGGGCGGCGGTGCCCGCGGTGGCGGGCTACGGGCCGACGCCGGGTCGGGGGCGACGCCCGTGGGTCAGGTGACCGAGCCGGCCGGGCTGCGCCCGTCGGCCATGGTGCCGGGCGCCGTGGCGTAGAGCCGGCGGGTCTGGCGCCGCAGGGCCAGCAGCAGCAGCACGCCCCGCACCCCGAGGGCGATCGGCCAGGCGAACACGCCGGCGCCGGCGGCCAGCGCCAGCAGGCACAGCCCGACGAGCACGGCCGCCTGGATGACGATCTGGCGGGCGTACGCCTTGGCCCAGCCGGAGCCGACCAGCCCGGTGGTGGGCGCCATCGCCACCGACGTGATGGCGGTGGCGGCCAGCACCGGCGGCCAGGAACCCGGTCTGTTCGAACGCGCCGGGCGTGAGCCGGGGCAAGGTTGCCCGGCCAGCTGGTGCTGGCCACCAGCGCGAGCCGGCGGCCGCCGCCACGATGAGGCCGGTGTAGGCGAGCGTCGCCCGGCGGGCGCCGCGCACGTTGCGCTGCTGGGCGCCGCGCATCAGCGGGCGGCGGTACACGCTCAGCACGCCGAGCGCGAACACGAGGACGGGTTGGGCGGCGACCCGGGTGGCTTCGTACTGGCCGACCCCGGCGTTGCCCAGGAACAGCGACAGCAGGGCGAGGCAGGCGAACTGGGTGGCCCGGTCGGCCACGCCCGCCCCCAGCAGCCAGCCGCCCATCCGGGTGGCCCGGTACAGGTTGATGGCGCCGCGGCGGCCGGTGCCGGCGTGACGCAGCGCGGCGAGCAGGCCGAAGGCGAGCGAGCCCACGTTGGACACCGCCAGGGCCAGCGGCGGGATGTAGATCGCCTGCACCCCGCCGGCGTGCAGGCCCACCACGGCCACCAGCGCCACCGCCAGCTGGCAGGCCGAGACCATGGCCGCACCGTTCGACCAGCCGGCCTGGTGCATCAGCCGGCGGGTGTGGTCCTGCAGCGGCGACGCCACCCCGAGCAGCACCCCGAGCAGCGCGGCGCGACCGGCCACGGTGTCGGGTACGCCGTCGGAGAACGTCGCCGCCAGCGTCATGGCCAGCACCGAGGCGGGGACGCCCACCAGCGCGGCGATGGCGACGGTGCGCGGCAGCGAGCGGAGCTGCCGGTCCGACGGCTGGGACACGAGCGCCGCCTCGAACGGCACCAGCAGGAACTCGGTGGGCACGACGGAGGCCAGCAGGTAGGCGCTGAAGATGAGGCCCCACAGGCCAAGCGAGACCGAGTCGAGGTTGCGGGCGGCGTCGATGCCGATGACGAAGCTGGTGGCCGAGCCCAGCGCCACATCGGCCAGCCCGGCCGGCAGGGAGCGGGCGGCGCTGGGTGCCTTGGCCTGCGCCCGCCCGGGCCCGGCGGTCGGGGCGCGGTCGGGGACGGGGGTGTCCACCTGCGACGTCACGCGCCGCCGGATCCGCCGAGAAGCACCCGGCCACGGTACCGCGGGGTTCCCGCAACGCCTGCGCCGGAGCACGGACTACGGTCGTCGCCGGCGCGACGTGCCGGGCTGCGTCGCCGGAACCAGGGGGACACGTGAAACTTGCTGCTGGAGCGGGCTACTGGGCCTCGGGGCCGCCGGCGGGGGCGCTCGACTCGCTGCTCGAGGCCGAGCGTCTGGGCTACGACAGCTTCTGGACCGCCGAGGCGTACGGCTCCGACGCGCTGACGCCGCTGGCGTGGTGGGGCTCCCGCACGTCGCGCATCAAGCTCGGCACGTCGATCGTGCAGCTGTCGGCCCGCACCCCGTCGGCCACCGCCATGGCGGCGCTCACCCTCGACCACCTCAGCGAGGGGCGCTTCATCCTGGGCCTGGGCGTGTCGGGGCCGCAGGTGGTGGAGGGTTGGTACGGCGAGCCCTACCCCCGTCCGCTGGCCCGTACCCGGGAGTACGTCGAGATCGTGCGGCTGATCCTGCAGCGCGAGGCGCCGGTGGAGTTCCACGGCGAGTTCTACGACCTGCCGTACCGGGGCGGTGAGGGCCTGCCGGCCGCCACCGGCCTGGGCAAGCCGCTGAAGTCCACCGTGCACCCCCGGCGCCGCGATCTGCCGATCTACCTGGCCGCCGAGGGCCCGAAGAACGTGGCCTTGAGCGCCGAACTGACCGATGGCTGGCTGCCGCTGTTCTTCTCGCCGCGCGCCGAGGTGAACCGCTTCTACGCCGACGCCCTGGCCGAGGGGTTCGCCCGGCCCGGTGCCCGCGGCCGGGCCGAGGACTTCGAGGTGATCTGCCCGGTGAGCGTGGTGGTGGACGACGACGTGTCGCGCGCCGCCGACAAGGTGCGGCCGATGTTGGCCCTCTACATCGGTGGGATGGGCGCCCGGGGCGCCAACTTCCACTACGAGACGTTCGTGCGCATGGGCTACGAGCGGCAGTGCGAGCAGATCCAGGACCTCTACCTCTCCGGGCGCAAGGAGGAGGCGGCGGCGGCGGTCAGCGACGACATGGTGCAGGCGGTGGCGCTCGTCGGCCCGCGCGACAAGATCCGCGACGATCTGCAGGCCTGGGAGGATTCGGTGGTGACCACGCTGCTGGTCTCCGGCGGCCCGTCGGTGCTGCGGCTGATGGCGGAGCTGTGCCTGTGAGCGCCGCGAGGTGGCAACAGGTTCGAGAACACGAGAAACGAGGCAAGTGATGGATCCCCGTACCGTTGTGCTGGTCGGAGCCGGGCAGTTCGTGCAGAAGCCGGCCGATCCGCTGCAGGCCCTGGAGCCGGCGAAGATGATGGCCGAGGCGGTGCGCCGGGCGGCCGACGATGCCGGCGTGCCGGCGCTGCTGTCGCAGGTCGACTCCATCCGGGTGGTCAAGGGTGCGTGGCCCTACGTGAACCCGGGTGCCATCGTGGCCGGGCTGGTGGGTGCGTCGCCCCGCCAATCGCTGCTGTCGCCCGACGGCGGGAACACCCCGCAATCCCTGGTCAACGCCAGCGCGCTGGACATCCTCGCCGGCCGCCTCGACGTGGTGGTGCTGGTGGGTGCGGAGGGCATCTACACCCGGCGTCGGGCGAAGCGGGCCGGCGGGGTGATCCCCTACACCGACGACCAGGGCTCGACCCCGGCGGAGCCGATCGGTGCCGACGTGACGATGAGCTCGCCGCTGGAGATGCGCAGCGGCTTCGCCATGCCGATCAACGTCTATCCCATGTTCGAGGTCGCCATCCGCCACGCTCGTGGCGAGTCGCCCCAGCAGCACATCGAGCGGGTGTCGAAGCTGTGGGAGGGCTTCAACCGGGTGGCGGTGCAGAACCCCTACGCGTGGATCCGCACGCCGATGACGGCGGAGGAGATCCGCACCCCGAGCGACCGCAACCGCATGGTCGGCTACCCGTACACGAAGTCGATGAACAGCAATTGGGACCTCGACCAGGCGGCGGCGCTGATCCTGTGCTCGGCCGAGAAGGCGACCGCGCTGGGCATCAGCCGCGACCGCTGGGTGTTCCCCTGGGCCGGCACCGACGCCCACGACACGTACCTGATCTCCAACCGCGACAACTACCACTCGTCGCCGGCGATCAGGGTGGCCGCCCGGGAGGCGCTGGCGCTGGCCGATCGCGCCGTCGGTGACATCGCCCACGTCGACCTGTACTCGTGCTTCCCGTCGGCGGTGCAGATCGCCGCGGCCGAGATCGGCCTGTCCGAGGATCGCCAGCTGACGGTGACCGGCGGCCTGCCCTTCGCCGGTGGGCCGCTGAACAACTACGTCATGCACTCGATCGCCACCATGGCCGGCGTGCTGCGCGAGCACCCCGGCGAGCTGGGCCTGTGCAGCGCCAACGGCGGTTACGTCACCAAGCACGCCATGGGGCTCTACAGCACCGAGCCACCGGCCAACGGCTCGTTCCGCCATGCCGACGTGCAGGCCGAGGTGGACGGGTTCCCCACCCGTGAGGTCACCGGCGACCATCGGGGTGCGGCCACCGTGGAGGCCTACACGGTGATGCACGACAACCAGGGCCCGACCGAGGCGCTCATCACCGCTCTGACCGCAGACGGTGTGCGTACGTATGCGAAGAGCGCCGATGCATCGGTGATGGCGACGCTGATGGACGTCGACGCCGTCGGCCGTGACATCGAGATCGATGCCGACGGCGTGGCCCACCTCCGCTGATCGGCCGACCACACCGCTGCGGGTGGCACTCCCGCGAGCACATCGTGGCGACGCCACCCGCCTCCGTGGGCGTTGCCTGAAGGTTCCATGACAAAGGGCTCGCCCGGCCGCTCGGCCGGGCGGGCTCGTTCTTAGACTCGAAGCCGGTCCGGCGGGGCGATCACCACCTCGCCGTCCCAGCTCGAGCCGGAGCACCTGCCCGGCCCGGCAGCCGGTGCAGGCGGGCACCGCACGGTGGAAGGTCACGGAGGTGGGCGCGGGTGCCATCCCGACGGAACACACGAGCCTGGGTGCAGCGCGCCGTGTTGGTCGCGCTCGTCGGTGTGGTGCTGGTGTTCGGGTTGCGGGCCAACGGCTCCGTGGCCGATGACCTCAGCACGATCGACCGGTCGGCCTGGCTGGTCGACCCGCCGCTCGGCACCGTCGTACGGTCAACGCCCTGGCCGGCGACGTCACCACCAAGATCGAGGTGGCGCAGCCCGCCAGCAGCTCAGCGCCGCCCAGGTCGGTGACAGCGCCGTCGTGCTGAACCGCTCCACCGGGGCGGTCGGCCGGGTGGACGGCGCCACCCTGCAGTTCGAGAGCGGTCAGAACCTGGCCAGCGCCGGCGCCGACCTGGCCCTGGTGGGCAACGACGTGGCCGCCTTCGCCGTCGACACCTCCGACGGCAAGCTGGTGGCCCTCGACGTCGGACCTGTCGACCCGTTTCGAGACGACCATCACCAAGGAGCCGAGACCCCGGCGGTGGTGGACAGCGCCGGCCGCCTGTGGGCGTTCGACGCCTCCCGGGGCGAGATCATCCGCTTCGACGGGGCCGACGGTGAGGTCCGCCGGGCCCAGGTGACCGAGCCCTTCGACGGCATCGAGGGCCAGGAGCCGGTCGCCCCCGACCAGCTCACCCTGGTCGATGACGAACCGGTCCTCGTGCAGCCCCGTCTCGGCATGGCGCTGCGCATCACCGAGAACGCCTCCGCCGGCGACGCCCTGTGCCTGGCCGGCTCCACCCGGGCGCCGACGCTGGTGGCCGGCAGCCCGCCCGGCGATCCGGCCCGGCTGTTCACGCTGAACACCGCCACCGGCGAGCTGTGGGTGACCGACGTCGACGCCGACTCCTGCGTCGTGTCCCTCGAGCTGGGCGACGAGAGCGAGGGCGCCGACGACGACGCCTACGGCCAACCCGTGGCGCTGGCCGGTCGGGTGTTCGTGCCGGTGCTCACCTCGAGCGGCTCCGGTGAAGACCAGCGGCTGGCGCACCAGGTGCTCGTCGTGTCCGACAACAAGGTCGACCACACCATCGACCTCGATTTCGTCGTGCCCTCCTCCCACCGGCTGGAGCTGTTCGAACAGAGCGGGTTGCTGTGGTTCAACGACCTGCAGGGCTCCAAGGCCGGGGTGCTCGGCAACAGCGGGCCGACGCTGGTGGTCGACAAGAAGGAGCAGAGCTCGATCAGTGGCACCGACGTGGCCAACGCCGGTGCCGGACGGACCGGCCCGCCCGTGCTCGACGCCGGCGCCACCGAGGTCGACCCCGATGCGCCGACCATCGGCGGGGACGGCGAGGGCGGCGGGATCGGCGTCGGCGGTGAGGCCACCGGTGGGGGCGACGGCCAGGGCACCGGGTCCGAGGGCGGCCAGGAGCCGGGCGACGTCGACGGCACCGGGGCGGGGCCCGAGAGCACCGAGGACGACGTGCCGCGCCCGCCGGCCAGCACGATCCCGGCATCCACGGGCCCGGCCGCCATCGGCGCCGGACCGGAGAAGAAGCCGGCCGCGCCGGCACAGCCCGCGGTCGTGCCCGATGCGCTGCTGGCCAACTTCACCTACTCACCGGCGGGCGAACCCACCACCGAGACCACGCTGACCTTCGACGACACGTCGATCGGCCAGATCAGCTCGTGGCTGTGGACGTTCAGCGCCCCCGACGGCACCGTCACCACCGACAACCGGCAGAGCTTCTCGCGCACCCTGCCGGCCATCGGGGCGTGGACGGTCACCCTCACCGTCGGCGCCGACGGCGGCCGCACCGACACGACCAGGCCGGTCACCCTGCAGGTCCACGACCCAGCCGACCTGCTGCCGCCGAACGCCAACTTCTCGTGGGACCCGCCCACCCCCGTCGTCCGCCAGGAGGTCACGTTCCGGGACCGGAGCAACGCCGGCCGCAACAGCCCGATCACCGCATGGTTCTGGGAGTTCGGCGACGGCACCACCGCCAACCAGCAGAACCCGCCGGCCAAGGTGTACGCCCGGGCCGGCTCGTACCTGGTGCGGCTGACCGTGCGCAACAGCGCCGGTGCGTCCACCACCGAGGCCACCGTGCAGGTGGCCGTGCCGCCCCAGGAGCTGACCCCCGACTTCACGTTCGTCGGGTCGGGCGCCGACCCCAACACGCTGATCGCCGGTCAACCGGTGCTGTTCAACGACGTGTCGACCGGCGGGCCCACCTCGTGGTTGTGGGAGTTCGGCGACGGCGCCACCGCCACCACCTCCTCCGCCGCCCACGCCTTCCAGCGCGCCGGTGAGGTGACGGTGCGCCTGACCGTGGCCAACGCCAACAGCACGCGCTCGACCTCCGAGGTGCTGCGCATCAACCCGGCGCCGGCCCCGCCGACCGCCAGGATCAGCGAACCGGCGAGCCCGGCCACCGTCGAGGTCAACAAGCCGTTGCGCTTCGTCAGCAGCTCGACCGGCAACCCCACCCAGCTGGTGTGGGAGTGGGGCGATGGCACCCGGACCACCGAGGGCGCCACCGCCAACCACACGTTCACCAAGGTCGGCACCTACGCGGTCAAGCTCACCGCCGCCAACGCCGCCGGCGCCACCGCGGCCACGGTGGTGGTGACCGTCAACGCGGCCCCGCCGCCACCCCAGCCCTCGTTCCGCACCGCCACCGGCACCTCCGCCGACGATCCGGCCAACATCGAGGAACCGGTCCGCTTCATCAACACCTCGGTGGGCGCCGGCACGTTCTCCTGGGATTTCGGCGACGGTGGGAAGTCCACCGAGCGCGACCCGAGCTACACGTTCAAGAAGACGGGCACCGCTCACGTCACGCTGACCATGACCGGCCCCGGCGGCACCCGGAGCTACGCCGGTGATGTCCACATCGGCCCGCCACCGGTGAAGGTGGTGGCCAACTTCGACTACACGCCGAAGAACCCGAACGTCGACCAGAAGATCCAGTTCGTCGACCAGAGCACCGGCACACCGGTGCGCTGGACGTGGAACTTCGGCGATGGCAGCCCCACCTCGGCCGAGCAGAAGCCGCCGGCCAAGACCTACGCCAAGGCCGGCAAGTACGACGTGACGCTGACCGTGGCCGATCGCTTCGGCGCCCTGACCACCAAGACCCAGACCATCACGGTGGTGCCGAGCCGGCCCGCCCCGCCCGACGCCAAGTTCACCGTGACCCCGGCCGAGCCGGTGGCCGGGGTGAAGGCCACGCTCACCGACATCACCGCGCCGATGGTGGGCGCGGGCACCGCGGTGGGCACGCCCGTGTTCATCATCGACGGCGCCTCGGTGCCGGCGGCGGCCGGCAGCCGGTCGGTCGAGCACGTCTTCGCCACGCAGGGGCCCCACACGGTGGCCATGCGGGTGTGCTGGGCGGATGACCCGACCAACTGCACGACCACGCCCACCCAGACGCTGAACGTGAAGGCCCAGGAGCCGAAGCCGGTGGCCGCGTTCACGGTGGAAGGCGCCGGCGCCTGGCCCGCCGGCCCCGATCCGGCGCTGCTGCTGACCAACAAGGCGATCACGTTCCGGGACTCCTCGACCCCGGCGGGCACCACGCGGCTGTGGACCATCGGAACCAGGACGTACACCACCGCCACGGTGGAGAACCTCCAGGCCACCCAGGCCGGGACGTTGAGCGTGACGCTCACGGTGACCAACTCGGGTGGGTCCTCCACCCTCACCCGCTCGTTCACCGTCGTCGACCAGCCGCCGGCGGTGAGCTTCACGTCGGCCGGCGACGCCGAGGTGGGCACGCCGTACACGTTCACCGACACCTCGGAGCACATCCCGACCTCCGCCGTGCGGACGTGGGATTTCGGTGACGGTTCGCCGAAGGTGACCGGCGCAGCCGCCGGGGTCAGCCACACGTTCACCAAGGCCGGCGGGTTCGTGGTCACCCTCACCATCACCAACGACGGCCGGACGCTCGGCACCGCCAGCAAGGCGGTGGTGGTGATGCCGGGCCTGCCCACGCCGAAGATCGCCGCCGCCGTGGACGGGGCCCCGCCGGTGACCACCGCCACCATCACCGTGACCCAGGGTGCGGTGGTGGCGTTCAGCGACGTGTCCACCGGGCCGGCGGCACAGTTCCGGGCGTGGACCTGGTCGGATCTGTTCCCGCCGTCGGCGGCGGAGTCGGTGATCCGCACGTTCGGTGCGGTCGGCGTCTATGTGGTCACGCTCAGCTCGGCCAACCTGTCGGGCACCGCCCAGGCCACGATGACCGTGCAGGTCGACCCGGTCCCGCCCACCACGGCGGCGGCCGGCGGCGCCCTGAACTGAGCGCCGCGACGATCGCCCGGGTCGCTCCGGGCGGGTCGGCCGTGAGGCGGGCCGGAAGACCGATCGAGGGGCGCCCGCTGCGGGCGCCCCTCGACGCGTCGGTCGGACCGGCTGCCGCGGTCCCACGGTCGTGCCCGATGCAGCGGGAGGACCGCTGCCCGGCGGTGCTCAGCGGCGGTTCACGCCGAGCAGCAGCGGCCGCGGGTTCAGCAGGGCCACGGTGCCGCGGTACCACTGCTTGCCGTCGAGGACCTCGCGATGGAACGCATCGGCGTGGCTCCACATCTCCGCCGCCGCCGACTCGGTGGGCGGGATCGGCGAGTAGAGCGCGAACGTGACGAGGGGGACCATCACCTCGAGGCGGTCGGCCGCCGGTTCGGGCACCCGCCCGCTCGAGGTGAGCACCACCTCCTTGGCGGTCATGGAGCGGTCCACCACCACACCGACCTCGAGCAAGCGGTCGGTGACCTCCGCCCAGGCGCCGAGCACCTGCCGAGTCGTCGACGAGCTGCGGCGACGACGGCTGCGCCGCATGCGCTTGAGCACGATGAGGGCCACCAGCAACATCGCCAGCGCAGCCAACAGCGTGAACAGCGCCAACACGGGCGTGGACAGCAGCAGCGGCTCGGACGGTTGGCTGCCCCGGAACGTGCTGCCGTCACCGGTGCCGTTGCTGCCGCTCGCCGGTGGCGCCACCACGCCGCCGCCGCCGGCGGGGTTGGTGACCGCGGTGGGCGCGTCGCGCAGGGGGGCGGCCTCCCGCTTGGGGGTCGGCTCGAACGGCACCCACACCGCCCCGCCGAGCAGCACCTCCGGCCAGACGTGGGCCTGGCGGCTGGTGATGTCGGTCATCGTCTGCAGCTCGCCGGTGTCAGGATCGACCTCGGCGGTGAGGTACCCGTAGACCAGCCGGGTGGGGAAGCCGAGCGAGCGGGCCAGCGTGGCGAACGCGGCGGCGAACTGCTCGGCGTAACCGCCGCCGTCCTCGGTCAGGAACTGGGTCAGGCGGCCGTACGAGCTGCCCGAGGGGACCTCCTCGTTGTAGGAGTAGTCCTGGCTGAGCGTCTGCTGCAATGCCAGCAGCTGGTCGTAGGGCGAGGAGGCGTCCTCGGTGAAGCGCTGGGCGATGTCTCGCAGCTCGGCCGGCATCCGGGGCACGTCGGTGAGCTCGGACACGTCGCGGTCGGGTTTGCGGGCGGCCAGCTCCTCGAGCTCGTCCTCGGTGGGCTGGGGGATCTCCGAGGTGACCTCGTAGCCGAGGCCCTCGAGCGCACCGGCGCCGGAGATGAGCACCCCGGTGTCGGGATCGACCCCCAGGTCGATCGCATCCCCGGTGACGAGGCGCACCGGCCGGTCGGCGGCGGGCAACCACGGCCCGGGTCCCAACGAGTTGATCCGGACCTGCTGGGTCACCCGGCGGGTGGCCACCTCGAGCTCGGGTCCGGGTGGCAGCTCGGCGCCGGCCCGGCTGAAGGCGTCCGATGCCGACCACCCGGCACCGTCGAAGCGATCGAGCACGGCCAGACGGAGGTGGCCGATGGCGCGGGCGTCGTCCACGTCGGGCGTCTGCACGCTGAAGCGCACCGGCGGGTCCTCCCGCTCGATGCCGAGCTCCGCCTTGAGGGCGTCCAGCGGGTTGGCGGTCACGGCGACCCGCAGGTTCTGGTCGCGCAGGCTGCGCGGGTCGAAGGAGCCGTCACGGGTGGGCAGGCGCGGCGCCACCAGCGCCGCGGCCGCCACCGCGAAGGCGACCACCGGCAGGCCGAGCACGATCCAGCGGTTGGCCGACGTGTCGACCGACAGCGAGCGGGTCCGCACCGGGACGTCGTGCTCGTCCTCCTCCACCGGCTTGGCCCGCAGGCCCGCCGGCTCCAACACCGCCCAGCGGTTGGCGTGCACGAGCAGCACGACCAGCACGGCGGTGGCGATGGCGATGGGCAGCCACAGCGTGCTCGCCGGCTGGGAGGCGGCCAGGGCGAGGGTGACCAGGTAGACCGCCACCCCCGGCACGACGGGGGCGGCGGTGCTGCGGCTGCGGTGGGCGAACTCGGCGCCGAGGGCGGTGGCCGCCCAGGTCAGGGCGATGGGCACCACCATGAGGTGGGCGAGCTGCGGTGCGGGCAGCGAGATGGTCAGCAGCTCGGCCCACCCCCCGGTGAGGCCCCGGGACAGCTCCCGCACGGTGCTCACCGTCGGCACCACGTTGGGGGCGGTGTCGCTGAGGGCGGCGTAGGTGGTGTACACGAAGAACGCCAGGCAGGACCACAACATGGTGGTGGTGATCGACGAGCGCCGGTACATGCCGATGATGGTGATGGCCAGCGGGACCGCCACCGCGCCGATGAGCGGGGGGAGCAGACCGTCACCGGCGAAGACGCGGGTGAAGCCCAGCGCGGCGCAGAACGTGAGCGCGGCCAGGGCGGCGAACTCGGCGAACATCAGACGCCTCATCGACGGATCCTCCGGTTCCACGCCTGGGCGAACTCGTGGCTGCTGCCCGCGTTGATGAGCACGGCGCCGGGCAGCTCGAACACACCGCCGCGGCCGCGCACGCCGACCCGGCCGATGGTGACGTTGGAGAACCGGGCCCGCAGCGGCCCGACGGCGGCCAGCTCGGAGACGCCGGCCTGGCCGGTGATGACCGCCAGCGAGAAGCCGCCCCGCTCGGTGGCGATCTGCGACGTGATCTTGGCCAGCGACGCGTTCTTGTTCACCTTGATGGCGGCCAGGTGGTCGAGGATGCGGTCGAGCTGGTCGCCCGTCTCCGAGCCGAGCACCAGGCCGGCGGTGGTGCGCAGCCGGATCGGGAAGTTGTTCTTGGCGTTCGCCACCATCAGCGAGGCGACGACGCGCACGGCGTCCTCGAAGCTGTCGCCCTCGTAGACCTCGGCGTTCACGTCGAAGATGACCAGCGTGCGCGGCTGGTAGGTGTCGACGTTGTGGCGCACCATCAGCCGGTCGGCCTTGGCCGACGACTTCCAGTGGATGAGCCGCAGGTCGTCGCCCACCACGTACTCGCGCAGCGTGTGGAAGGCGATGCCGCCCTGCGGGGCCTCACCCGAGGTGGGACCCTCGAGGTCACGGGTGGTGCCGTTGGGGAACGGCGAGACCACGTGCGTGAGGGGGTGCACCCACAGCGTCTCGGTGGACTTCTGCTCCTGCCCGGTGCGCATGAGGTGGAACGGGTCCGAACGGCTGACGGTGAGCGGGCCCACCCGGAACACCCCGCGCCGCTCGGTGGGCAACCGGTAGGGCCGGCTGTGCGAGCCACCGGCCTCCAGGCTGGGGATCGACACCGACACGGCGGAATCGCCGAACGTCTCGAGTGCCACCATGGCCGGGCTGCGGCGGCGGGCGACGTTGGTGACGGTGAGCATGGCCGAGGCGGCGTCGCCCTCTACCACGCGGTTGGGCCGCACCACGCGCTCGGCCTGCAGCCGGGGCCGGGCCAGCATCCAGCCGGCGGCCACCACGACGACCACCAGGGGGGCGATGCCGACCAGGATGAGCTCGCGGTAGTTGAGCACCACGCCGATGGCGATGCAGCCGACGGCCAGCGCCAGCGCGGCGCGTCCGAAGCGCGTCATCCCGCCGTCCGCCTCCCGCTACTCGCCGACGGGGCCCTCGATGCGCTCCTGTGGCACCGGCATGCTGTGCAGCAGGTTCATCAGCAGCTCCATCGGGCTGCGGCCCTGCAGCTCGGCCTCCGGGGTGAGGATCATGCGGTGGGTCAGCACCAGCGGCGCCAGGTCTTTGATGTCGTCAGCGGTGACGAACGGCCGGCCGGCCGCTGCCGCGTAGGACCGCGCCGCCCGGGCCAGCGCCAGGGTGCCGCGGGGGCTCACGCCGAGGCGCAGCTCGGGCATGGTCCGGGTGGCGGCGGTGAGGCGCACGATGTACTGCGCCAGGCCGGGGGCGATGTGGATGCGGTCGGTCAGGGCGATCATGCGGCGGATGTCGCCGGCGCTGACCACCGCACCGAGGTTGTCGACCTGGGCGCTGGGGGACACGTCGCTGTAGATGATGCGCATCTCGTCTTCGAGCGCCGGGTAGCCGATGGCCAGTCGCATCATGAAGCGGTCGATCTGCGCTTCGGGCAGGTTGTACGTACCGTCGTGCTCGACGGGGTTCTGGGTGGCGAGCACGATGAACGGCCGGGGCACCAGGTACGGCGTGGAGTCCACGGTGACCTGGCGCTCCTCCATCACCTCGAGCAACGCCGACTGCGTCTTGGGCGAGGCCCGGTTGATCTCGTCGCCGATGACCACGTTGGCGAACACGCCACCGGGGTGGAACACGAACTCGTTGGTGGCCCTGTTGTAGATCTGCACGCCGGTCACGTCGGAGGGCAGCAGGTCGGGCGTGAACTGGATGCGCTGCCAACTGCCGTCGATGGAGCTGGCCATCGCCTTGGCCAGGGTGGTCTTGCCGACGCCGGGCACGTCCTCCAGCAGGAGGTGGCCCTCGGCGAACAGGCAGGTCAACGCCAGACGGATGGCGTCCTCCTTGCCCATGATCACCTTGGAGATGTTGGCGAGCAACGCCTCGAAGCTGGCGGCGAAGCGCGAGGCGCGCTTCGCCGTCGACTCGGCTCGCGCTTCGGTTGCCTCGCCTGCACCGTCGTCATCGACGACGTCAACTCGATCTTGCCGCATACTCACCATCGCACCTGAACACCATCGCCTCGTGCCGCCGAGTGCCTGATCGACCGCCGGGCACCCCCGCTACCGAGGTGACGGTCGAGCGCTCCGGGAGCGGGAACGGCGGGACGGAGGAGTTTGCGGGTCACCACCGTAGTGGTCGACAGGCTGATTTCCTTCACCGATCCGAAGGCAGGGCGAAACATTCGCCAGGCCGCAACCTTCGATCGGCCCAAAGGACAACGATGGCACCGAGCGCACCTTTCACATCACGATCGGTGTGTCTTGGTGCGACGGGTCGGGCCGCCGGCCGAGCGCTACCGGCGACGGCCGGGGCAGCCGCGCAGCACCTGGTAGCCGTAGATGGTGGCGGCCATGATCGTGATCACGCCCACCAGCCCGCCGGCGTCCGGACCCCAGGCCACGGTGACCGCCAGGGTGGCGGTGAGCGCCAGGGCGACCGCCAGGGCGATCGATGCCAGCCGCAGCCACCGGCGCCGCGCCGGCAGCACCGGGGCGTCGTCGAAGATGACCAGCGGGACGGGTGAGGACCGGTGGGTGGCCGGATGGGGCGCAGCGTACGGACCGGGGTCCGTCTCGGCGGCCGGATCGCGTTCCAACTGTTCGAGCAACGCGACGAACGCGGGATCGTCGCGGCGCAACGCTGCTTCGATCTCCGCCAGAGCGGCATCCTCATCCCGGTCGAGCACCTCGCGAGAATGCCAGGTTTCGCCGGAGATTTCCTACCCCGCGCCGAGCGTGCCGGCATGCGGATCCACGGGGCTCCACCGCCACCGCGCGTCGCCGTCGCGGTCAGCTCCGGGTCAGGCGGTGGCGGGGCGGGGCCGCCCGAACCCCGCCCCGCCCGTCGGCATGCCTGGACCGGTCAGAACCAGCCGAGGATGTCGACGATCACGTGGGCGTCGCCCACGGCGTTGTAGAGGTCGATGTCGCCGTTGGCGTCCACGCCGACCACCAGGGCGTTGGCCAGCGTCTGCCCCGGACCGGCGTTGACGGCCGAGCTGTTGGGTGGGGCGCCGCCGGCGGGCCACACCGAGACGTAGGTGGGGGCGGCCGGCTCGGTCACGGTGACGTTGACCACGACGGCCCGCACGCCGGCGGCGGGCACGGCGCCGATGCCGGCCACGTGCAGCCGTCGTCGGTCGGCGGTGCCGAAGGGGGCGCCGTCGCGGCTGTCGAGGGCCCGCACCGGGTTGACGGGCTGGAACGGTGAGCCGGTGGGGAACCAGCCGGCGACGTCGACGACGAGGTGCACCGGCCCGGCGGCGTAGTTCCGCACGGTGACGCGCCCGCCGGTGCCGGTGCCGAGCACCATGGCGTTGGCGATCGTCTGCCCGGCGGTGAAGTTCAGCACCGAGGCGTCGGGGGTGACGTTGCCGGTGGGCCACGCCCGCAGGTGCCCGCCGGCCGCCGGGTCCACCGCGGTGAGGTTGAGGGCCACCGCGGCGACGCCGCTGTCGGGCACGGCACCGAGGCCGGTCACGTCGATCTCGATCGCACCGCCGGCCGGCACCAGCAGGGCGCCGCCGCCGTCCCGCGTGTCGAGGGCCCGCACCGGCGTGACCGGCTGGAACCCCGGCCCGGTGGCGAACCAGCCGAGCACGTCGACGACGACCGAGGCCTGACCCGCACCCAGCCCGAGATCGATCCGGCCATCGGGGCCCACCCCGACCACCAGCGCGTTGGCCACCGTCTGACCGGCGCCGTGGTTGAGGCTCGAGGCCAGCGGCATGGGCGAACCCGACGGCCATACGGTGAGGTATCCACCGCCGGTCGGCGCCTCGACGGTGACGTTCACCGCCACCGCGCCCACCCCCGTGGCCGGCACGGCACCGATCCCGGTCACCGTCACCGAGCGGTCGGCGCCGGCCCGGAGGGGCCCGCCGTCGAGGCGCGTGTCGAGGGCACGGACCGGCTCGATGCCGTTGAACAACGGTGCCGGGGTGGGCGAGGGCGAGACGGTCGGCAGGCCGGTGGCGCCCAGGTAGCCGCGGAACAGCCCGTAGGGGTCGAGGGCGCTGCCGGCGGTGTAGACCCGGGCGTCGCCGAAGACCGCCATGCTGTGGGGGATGTGGGCGGTGCCGGCGCCGAACGTGGTGACGGTGGGCAGGGTGGCGGTGTCCACCACGCCCTGGGCGGTGAGGCGGAGGGTGAACTGCGCCCGGGTGTCGACGGGCCCGCCCAGCGGTGCATCGGCCGATGACCCGGTGATCACCGGCCGGCCGTTGCCGTCGAGCGCCACCTGCAGGGCGTAGTCGTCGCGGTGACCCTCGACGTCGGCCCAGGCGATGCCACCGCTGCCGAAGGCCGGGTCCAGCTGGCCGGTGGGCAGCAACCGGGCCACCCACACGTCGATGTCGCCGCCGCTGCTGCGGCGGGAGGCGCCGACCACGACGATGCGGCCGGCCCCGTCGATGGCGACGTCGGTGGCGGTCTTGTTCTCATAGGTGCGGGTGAAGCCGCCGTGGCCGCCCCAGTACTCCACCGGTTGACCGGGGGAGGGATCGAAGGTGGCGAGGCCGTCGGTGCCGAAGCCGGGTACGGGGTTGCCGGCGACATCGAGCAGCAGCACGCCGGCGACGGCGCTGTTGTTGCCGGGGACCACGCCGGCGGTGACCACGCGCTCGGCCCCGCCGACCGGGCCCACCGCCAGGGCGGCGGCCTCGATGCGACCGTCGTGGCGGCCGCCCTCCACCTCGTGGGTGGCACCGCCCCAGCCGGTCACCTTGGTGCCGTTCGCGGTGTACTTGCGCAGCCCGCTACCCGGGCACTGCGGCTTGGTTGTGTTGCCCTGGAGGTCGTGGCTGACCGTGTAGATGGCGCCATCGGCCCCGATGGCGAGGTCGGTGGCCAGCCCGCACAGGACATACCAGTCGGTCACCCAGCCGTCGCCGCCACCGAAGGCGGGGTCGAACGTACCGGTCGGTGTGATCTTGCCGATGGCCGCGCCCACCGACGTGTTGAACTGGACCACGACGCCGCCGTCGGCGGCCAGCGCCATACCCTTCGGTTCGAAGACGCGGGCGACGTCGTCGGCGGTGCCGTCGGCCTCGGGCACGGGCAGCTCGGCGGTGCCGCCGGTGCCGAAGGAGGTCACCGGGTCGCCGGTGGCGGTGCGCTCGCCGACCACGAGCTTGGCGGTGTTGTAGGGCAGGACCCCGACGGAGACCAGCGTCCCGCCCGGTCGGGCCACGAGCGCCAGGTTGTCGACGTCGGTGACGGTGACGCGGCCGCCGGAGCCGAAGTTGTTGTCCACCGTGGCCGAGGCGCCGGTGCCCGGCCCGAGCGCCGAGCACACGCTCAGACCGAGCGCGGTGGCGATGGCTTTCCTGCGCACGTTTGCCCACCTTCCGCGATGCGCCGCTGGTTCGCCGCCGGGCGCGGATCGCACGGGTCGCCCGCCGGTTGCGGGGTCGTGGCGCGATGCTGGGCCGGGTATGGGCGGGGCGGAACAGGTCGATCGGTAGACTCCGCGCTTCGTGAGCAACAGCGGCCGGCACTTCCGCGTCTACGTATCGGCGTTCGGGAACGTGTTCATGCGAGAGATCGCCCAATGGCTGGTGGCCGGGCTCGGTGATCTCGGCCGCCGGGCGGAACTGCGAACCGAGGGCGTTCCCGAGGCGTCGTCCGGCGTGGTGAACCTGGTGGTGGCGCCGCACGAGTACTTCGAGCTCGGTGGGTTCGACGAGCACCAGCGGCGCGTCGGTCCGGCGGCGTCGATCCCGGTGTGCACGGAGCAGCCGGGCACACCGTGGTTCGAGGTGCAACTCGCCGCGCTGGCGTTCAGCCCGCTCGTGCTCGACATCAACCGCCTCGGGGTGGAGGAGTTGCGCCGCCGCGGCCTGCCCGCCGAGCACCTCGCGCTGGGCTACCACCCGAGCTTCGACCGCTGGGGCGGCGACGAGGCCCACGGGCGGCCGATCGACGTGCTCTTCCTCGGCTCGCTGACCCCGCGCCGCGAGGCGGTGCTGGCCGCCATGGCCCCCCAGCTGCAGTCGCTGCGCTGCCGCCTGGTCTGCTTCGAGGCGAACCGTCCCGCCCGGGCCGGCGATCCCGGCTTCGTCAGCGGGGCCGACAAGCACGAGTTGCTGGCATCGGCCAAGGTGCTCGTCAACGTGCACCGCAACGAGGTGCCGTACTTCGAGTCGGTGCGGGCGCTCGAGGCGGTGGCCAACGGCGCGGTGGTGCTGACCGAGCCGTGCCTCGATCTGACCCCGCTGCGCCCGGTGGACCACGTGGTCACCGCAGGCGCCGACCTACTGGGCAGTATGTGCCGGGCCCTGGTGCACGACGAGCGCTGGCTGGGCGAGGTGCGCCAAGGCGCCTACGGGCACCTGCGCTCGGCCCATCCGCTGACGGCGTCGCTGGGCGCAACGCTGCCGGCCATCGAGGCGGCGGCGCCGTCGTCGGTGCCCGGGCGCCCGCAGCCCACCGTCGCGTTGCGCCTGCTGCGCCCGCCGGCCCGTCCGGCGCCGCAACCGGCCGCGCCGGCCGCCGCACCCGCCGCGCCGGCGAACGAGGCGCTGTTCAAGAAGGTGCTGTTGGGCCAGATGAAGCTGCGGCGTCGCCTCGACGAGCTCGAGTGCCTGGTGCGCCACGGTGCCACCCGTGTGGACGAGACCACCGCCACGTCCGCCTTCGCCGCGGTCACGCCGGACGTCACCGTGGTGATCCCCTGTTACAACTACGGCCGCTACGTCACCGAGGCGTTGGACAGCGTGGCCGCCAGCGTCGACGTGGTGCCCGAGGTCATCGTGGTGGACGACCACTCCGACGACGGCAGCACCGAGATCGTGCGCCGCTGGCTCGCCACCCACGACTGGGTGCCGGCGCAGCTCATCACCCGCCGCGCCAACGGCGGGCTGGCGGCGGCGCGCAACCTCGGCTTCGAACGGGCCCGGGCGCCGTTCGTGTTCCCGCTCGACGCCGACAACACGATCTACCCGCACTGCCTGTCGCGGTTGCTCGAGGCGCTGCTGCCCACCGACGCCGCCGGCGCCTACGGCATGCTCGAGTCGTTCAACGACCGCCGGGGCCTGTTGTCGGCGCTGGAATGGAGCGTGGAACGGCTGGTGGGTGGGCCCTACATCGATGCCGCGGCGCTGATCCGCCGCTCGGCGTGGGCCGCGGTCGGCGGGTACTCGGCCGCCGCCGACGAGCTCTACGGCTGGGAGGACTACGACCTGTGGCTCAACCTGGCCAACCACGGGATGCGAGCGGTGTTCGTGCCCGAGCTGCTGGTCCGCTACCGCAGCCACGGTTCGTCGATGATCCACACCACCAACATCGAGACGGCGTCGATCGCATCGTTCCTGCGGCGACGGCACACCAACCTGCCCTGGCCGGCGGCGGCCGGGGCGTGAGCGAAGGCGGCACGTTGTCCGAGGTCTCCGAAGTCCCGTCCCCGTCCGGCCCCGCCGAGGCTGCGCAGGGGGCCGCCGCCCGCGTCCGCCTGGAGAGCGAGGTGCTGCGGCTGCAGCGCGAGCTCGAGCTCGAGCGCGACGCCATGCGGGCGTTGACGGCCCGGCTGCGCGACGCCGAGCGGGAGGCGGCGCAGGCCAGCGGCGCCACCGTGGTGGCGATGGGCGCCGAGCTCGCCGCCTGGCAGGACCGCGCCCGGCAGGCGGAAGCGGAGCTGACCGCCATCCGCACGTCGCGCCCGTACCGGTTGGCGGCGCCGGCGCTGCTGCTCTACCGGGTGCGCGGCCGGGTGCCGGGCGTGGCCCGGCGCCTCCTCGCCCGCCTCGGCGGCTGAGCCGCCGCCGGCCGGCCCATCGGGTCGCGCCGGCCGGCCTTGATCCCGCATCGGGGGGATCGCACCGGGGTGCCCCAACCCTTTCATTGGGCGTTTTCCGTTCATCGCCCCCAAGGGTGGGCCCCGCCCGTAGCATCGGACGGGTGAGCCGATTCGAAGAGTCGCACGATCTCGTCCCCGACCTCGATCCCGCCGAGACGCAGGAGTGGATCGAGAGCCTCGATGCGGTGCTCGATCGGCGTGGCCCGGGCCGCGCCCGCTTCATCGTGCGCAAGCTGTTGAAGCACTCCGAAGCGCGCGAGATCGGCCTGCCCGCCGCCGTCACCACGCCGTACATCAACACGATCGCGCCGGAGGACGAGCCGTGGTTCCCCGGCGACGAGTACCTCGAGCGCCGGCTTCGGGCCTACACCCGGTGGAACGCCGCGGTGATGGTCTCCAACGCCAACAAGCACGCCGATGGCATCGGCGGCCACCTGTCGAGCTTCGCGTCGAGCGCGGCGCTCTACGACGTGGGCTTCAACTGGTTCTGGCGGGGCAAGGACAACGGCGAGCCGGGCGACCACATCTACTTCCAGGGCCACGCCGCGCCGGGCATCTACGCCCGGGCATACCTCGAGGGACGCCTGGCCGAGAGCGATCTCGACCACTTCCGCCGGGAGATCGGCCGGCACGGCCTGTCCTCGTACCCGCACCCGCGGCTGATGCCGGACTTCTGGGAGTACCCGACGGTATCCATGGGCCTCGGGCCGATCAACGCCATCTACCAGGCCCGGTTCAACCGCTACCTGCACGACCGTCGCATCGACGACACCTCGGCGTCCAAGGTGTGGTGCTTCATGGGCGACGGCGAATCCGACGAGCCCGAATCGCTCGGCGCGCTGCACCTCGCCGCCCGCGAGCGACTCGACAACCTCATCTTCGTGGTGAACTGCAACCTGCAGCGCCTCGACGGCCCCGTCCGCGGCAACGGCAAGATCATCCAGGAGCTCGAGGGCGTGTTCCGCGGCGCCGGCTGGAACGTGATCAAGGTGGTGTGGGGCTCCCGTTGGGACGGTCTGCTGCAGCGCGACGTCGACGGCGTGCTGGTGGAGAAGATGAACACCACCGTCGACGGCGAGTACCAGCGCTACTCGGTGGAGACCGGGGCGTACATCCGGGAGCAGTTCTTCGGCCCCGACCCCCGCCTTCGCGACATCGTCAAGGACCTCTCCGACGACGACCTGCGCACGCTGCCGCGCGGCGGCCACGACTACAAGAAGATCTACGCCGCCTACAAGCGGGCGGTGGAGCACCGCGGCAGCCCCACCGTGATCCTGGTCAAGACGATCAAGGGGTGGACGCTCGGCCCCGACGTGGAGGGTCGCAACGCCACCCACCAGATCAAGAAGCTGACCAAGGACCAGCTGTTGCGGGTGCGTGAGCGCCTGTACCTGCAGGCCGAGGTGCCGGAGGACTTCGACCCCGACGATCCGCCCTACATCACGCTGGCGCCCGAGAGCGCCGAGTACCGCTACCTGATGGACCGGCGCCGGGCGCTCGGCGGTTCGCTGCCGAGCCGCACCACGCGGGTGCGCCGCCCGCTGGTGATGCCCTCGCACAAGCCGTTCCAGGAGCTCAGCGGCGGCTCGGGCACCCAGGCGGTGTCCACCACCATGGCGTTCACCCGCCTGCTGCGCTCGCTGCTGCGGGAGGAGAAGTTCGGCTCCCGGGTGGTGCCGATCATCCCCGACGAGGCCCGCACGTTCGGCATGGACGCACTGTTCAAGGAGATCGGCATCTACGCCAGCGCCGGGCAGCGCTATGAACCGGTCGACTGGAACCTGCAGCTGTCCTACCGGGAGGTCAAGGACGGGCAGCTCCTGGAGGAGGGCATCACCGAGGCGGGTTCGCTGTCGAGCTTCACCGCTGCGGCCACCAGCTATGCCACCCGCGGTGTGCCGATGGTGCCGTTCTACATCTTCTATTCGATGTTCGGCTTCCAGCGGGTGGGCGATCTGGTGTGGGCCCTGGGCGACAGCCGCGGCCGCGGGTTCCTGGTGGGCGCCACCGCCGGGCGCACCACGTTGCTGGGCGAGGGGTTGCAGCACCAGGACGGCCACTCGCCGTTGCTGGCGTCCACCGTGCCGCCGTGCCGGGTGTACGACCCGGCCTTCGCCTACGAGCTGGCCACCATCATCGAGGACGGCCTGCACGTGATGTACGGCGGGGATCCGGAGAAGACGCCGTGGGACGGTGGCAACCTCGACGTCTTCTACTACCTGACCCTCTACAACGAGAACTACGTGCAGCCGCCGATGCCGGCCGACGTCGACCGGGAGGGCCTGCTGCGGGGTCTGTACCGCTGGAAGGCGGCGCCCGACGGTGACTGGAAGCAGCGGGCCACCATCCTGTTCTCCGGGCCGGCGTGGCGGCTGGCCCAGCAGGCGGCCGACGATCTGGCCGAGCACTACAACGTGGGCTCCGAGCTGTGGTCGGCCACGTCGTTCAAGCGCCTGCGGGACAACGCGCTGGGCGTGGAGCGCTGGAACCGCCTGCACCCGCTGCAGGCGCCGCGCATGGCCTATGTGACCGAGCGGTTGAGCGAGACGCTCGGACCGGTGGTGGCGGTGACCGACTACATGCGGGCCGTGCCCGATCAGATCGCCCGGTTCGTCCCCGGCGATTTCACCGTGCTGGGCACCGACGGGTTCGGTCGCTCCGACACGCGGGAGGCGTTGCGGCGCCACTTCGAGATCGACCACGCCCACATCGTGGTGGCGGTGCTGTCGCAGCTCGCGCTGCGGGGCGAGGTCAAGCCCGAGGCCGTGGCCGACGCCATCGCCCGCTACGGCATCGACCCCGACAAGCCCGACCCTTGGGAGCCCGCGCCCACTGATGGCTCGGTTCCTACACTGGGGCCGTGGCCAAGAACAGCCCGGTGCGGGCGCCGGTATCGCTGTACATCGTCGTGGGCGTGCTCGCCGTCTTCGGCGCCTACATGCTCGTGCGCATGATCATCGGTCTGCTGTTCTCGCTGGTGGTGATCGCGGTGATCGTCGCCGTGATCGTGGCTGCGGTCAGCGCCGCGGGGCGGCGAGGAAGTCGCTGACGGCCTGGCGCACGCAGCGCAGCGTGTCGCCCATGGCCGCGTCGGTCCCGAAGCGCTCGACCAGCGACACGGTGCGGACGCGCTGCTCCACGTTGTCGAACGCCTGGCCGCACACCACCAGCACCGGCACGCCGAGCTGCCGGGCCATGGTGACCACCCCGCCCACGACCTTGCCGTCGAAGGACTGGTCGTCGACGAAGCCCTCGCCGGTGACCACGAGGTCGGCGCCCTCCAGGCGTTCGTGGAGGCGGACCTCCTCGGCCACGAGGTCGAACCCGCCCACCAGCGCCGCGCCCACCGCGTGCAACCCGCCCGCCAGGCCCCCGGCGGCCCCGGCCCCGGGCACCTCGGACACGTCGACGCCGTAGTCGTCGAGGTACACCTGGGCCAGGCGCTCGAGGCGGCGCTTGAGCAGCTGGACCTGCTTTGGGGTGGCGCCCTTCTGCGGCGCGAACACCTCGGCGGCGTCGACGAAGCGGGTGCGCACGTCGCAGGCGACGAGCAGCTCGAGGTTGCGCAGGCGCTGGCGTTGGTGCAGCGCCCGCACCGCGCCGAGGCCGCCGTCGGTGGTGGCCGAGCCGCCCACGCCCACGATGATGCGCCGGGCGCCGGATTCGATGGCGGCGGAGATCAGCTCGCCGGTGCCGGCGGTGGTGGCGTTGATGGGGTCGTTGCCCTCCGCCCCGCCGGCGATCTCGAGGCCCGAGGCGCGGGCCATCTCGATGACGGCTCGCCCGCGGTCGAGCCGCCAGGCGGCGGTGACGGGTTCGCCCAGCGGGCCGGTCACCACGGTGGAGCGGTTGGCGCCGCCCAGCGCCTCGAGGGTGCCCTCGCCGCCGTCGGCCAGCGGCACGAGGTCACAGCGCAGGCCGTGGCGCTCGGCGGCCTCGGCGATGGCGGCGGCCACATCGGCCGCGTTGGCGGTCCCTCGGAACTTGTCTGGCGCGGCGACGATTCGCACGGCCCCATTGTGGCGCACGGCGCGAGGTTGCCCGGCAGTGCGCGGCTCGGCCGCCTCCGGGCCGTGGTCGCGCCGGCGCGCCAGCGGTGGTCGTGGCGGGCACCTCGGGGTGATCGCGCGGACCACCGGCCGGGGCTGCGGGCCGCGCCCACTAGCGTCGCAGCCATGGCGAACCAGGTGAGACCACTGGTCATCGTGTCGAACCGGGGCCCGGTGTCGTTCCGCAGGACGCCCGACGGTGCGCTGCAGGCGCGCCGCGGCGGCGGTGGCGGCCTGGTGTCGGGGCTGGCGCCGCTGGTGGCCGGCACCGACACGATCTGGATCGCCAGCGCGCTGACCGAGGACGACCGGGCCGGCGCGGCGGGCGGGCTGCAGGAGGTGGAGGGCTTCCGGGTGCTGCTGGTGGCCCATGAGCCCGAGGTGCTCCGCCAGGCCTACGACGTGGTCGGCAACGCGGTGTTGTGGTTCATCCACCACGGCCTGTTCGAGCTGGCCCGCCGGCCGCGCTACGACCTGCAGTTCCGCCAGGCGTGGGCCAGCTATGCGGCCTACAACCAGCGCTTCGCCGATGCGGTGGTGGAGACGGCCCCGCCCGGTGCCATCGTGCTCGTGCAGGACTACCACCTGTCGCTGCTGGCGCCCCGGGTGGTGCAGCGCCGGCCGGACCTGTCGCTCGTGCACTTCGCCCACACACCGTTCGCCGGACCGGAGCTGCTCAACCTGCTGCCCGACCCGTACCGGCGCGAGCTGCTCGAGGGCCTGGCCGCCAACGAGGCGTGCGGGTTCCACACCGATCGGTGGCGCAAGCGCTTCGTGGCGTCCTGCGCCGAGTTCGACGTGCCGGCGCCGGCCACGTTCGTGGCGTCGCTGGCGCCCGACGGCGAGGACCTGGCCGCGGTGAAGGCGACGCCGGCCTGTGCGGCGTGGCTGCGGCGGTTCGAGGAACGCTTCGACGGCCTGCAGCTCATCGTGCGGGTGGACCGCATCGAGCTGTCGAAGAACATCGTGCGCGGCTTCTGGGCCTACGAGGAGCTGTTGGAGCGCTGGCCCGAGCACCGGGGCCGGGTGTGCTTCATGGCTTCGATCTACCCGTCGCGCGAGGGCCTGGCCGAGTACCTCGCCTACCGACAGGAGGTGGAGCACCTCGTCGAGCGGATCAACGGTCGCTTCGGCACGGCCGACTGGCAGCCGATCGTGCTGGAGACGAGCGACGACTTCCCCCGCTCGGTCGCCCTGCTGAGCCGGTACGACGTGCTGCTGGTCAACCCGGTGAGCGACGGCATGAACCTGGTGGCTCGCGAGGGCCCGCAGGTCAACGACCGCGATGGGGTGCTGGTGCTGTCCACCGAGACCGGTGCGTGGGAGGAGCTGGGCGACGTGGCCTTCGGCGTGCACCCCTGTGACGTGTCGGCCACCGCCGAGGTGCTGGCCGAGGCGCTGGCGTTGCGGCCCGAGGACCGCCGGGCGCGGGCGCAGCGGCTGGTGAAGGTGGCGGCGTCACGCACGCCGGTCGACTGGTTGCAGGGCCAGCTCGACGCGGTGCGCGAGCGCTGAGCGACGGGTTCAGCCCCGGGCGAGCTCGGCGAAGAGCTGCGCCACGGCCGGTGGACCGTCGAGCACCACGTCGGTGACGGCGCGTAGCTCCTCGGGGGTCTCGTCGGAGGCGGCGAGCACGTTGATGGCCTCGACGCCATCGGTGGCGGCCAGGGCCCGTACTGCTTGGTATGCCGGGAGGTCGCCGACGTCGTCGCCGAAGAAGGCGACGGTCTGTGCGCCGGCGGCCCAGGCAACGAGCTGCGTGCCCTTGTCCACGGCGATGGGTGGGTGCAGCTCGACCGACGCCTTGGCGGCTCGGGGGTGCAGCCCGTGGCGGGCGCCCGCCACCTCGGCCCACCGGCGCACGGCGGCGGCCGCTTGCTCCGGCCGGGTGGCGTTGCGGAAGTGCACGGTCAGCGACAGGCCCTTCGGTTCCACGGTGACGCCGGTGTGGCCGGCGAGCTCGTCGGTGGCGTCGGTGGCCAGCGTGGCCATGATCGGTCGCCAGTGGGCGGCTTCGGGGTGCTCCTGCCGGTGGCCGTCGATGCGTTGCTCGAGGCCGTAGAGGGCGGCGATGTCGATGCCGGCGGGCAGCAACGGGTCGAGGTAGTCGAGCGGGCGGCCGGAGAGCACCGCCACCCTGCGGTAGCGGCCGACCAGTGCGGCGAGGGCGTCGATGGCGCCGGGGTAGGGCCTGGCGGTGGCCGGGTCGGCCACGATCGGCGAGAGGGTGCCGTCGAAGTCCGTGAACAGCGCGGTCTGGGCCGGCCGGGCTCGCAGGGCGTCACGGAGCTGGGTGGGGGTCACCGAGGCGTGGGTCCGATCGGGGGGCGGGTCGGGTGCGGTCCGGGTCGAGGGTCGTGGTGCGGCGGCGGTGGGCCGCTCAGCCCGGCGCCAGGCCCAGGTTGTCGGTGCCGAGCACGACCACGACGTTGGCGCCCTTGGTGTCGAGCGGCAGGTCGGCGGGCAGCTCGGCGGCGGCGGACACGGGGATGGTGAGGGCGTTGGCCACGGCGATGGCGTCGGCCTGGTAGCCGGCGGAGAAGTACACCTTCGTCTCGGTGGCGGTGGCAGGGAAAGTCGGTGGGGGGCAGCGTGGCGAAGGCGGCCGCCCCCAGCGCATCGGAGTTGGCCGGCCGCGCCGGGGACGCCGCGTCCGTTGGCCACCAGCACGGAGACCTCGGACGGGGTTTGGCCACGGCGACGGTGGTGGTGGTCTCCGCCGGGGTGGTGAGGAGGTGGGCACGTCCGGCCGCCGTCCTCCGGCTTGGCCGACGGTTCCGACGCCACGGTGCCACCGGTGGCGGCCTCACCACTGTCCGAGTCCACGGCGCGGGCGAGGAGGAGAACGCCGATAGCGGTGGCGAAGAGGACGATTAGCAAACCACGCCCGGCGGCGAAGCCCGCTGCCTGGGAGGATGCGCCTCGGGAGGTTTGCGTTCGCGCCATGGGGAGGGGGACCTCGGGTGGTTAGTTCGGAGGGCTGGAGACCGTTTTACCTTGATAGCGGGCCCTGCGCCGGGCGGAGCGGGCCCGGCGGGCGCGAAGCACCACGAGGGGGTCGTAGGCCAGGGCGTCGTCGCGGTCGATCAGATCGTGCAGGAGCCGGTAGTAGGTGGAGGGGGCGATGCCCAGCTCCACCCGGATCGCCTCTTCCTTCGACCGATGCGTCAACCACCAGGAGCGTTCGAGCTCGAGGATGGACCGCTCCCGTTCCGCCAGCAGCTCCGACCCAAGTTGCACCCATGTAGTTTGGGCGTTCCCTCCCGCCGACGCAAGGACCATCCCGGCGTAGACTGCCCGGGTCGCCCGAGTAGCTCAATCGGCAGAGCACCTGTCTTGTAAACAGGAGGTCAGGGGTTCGATTCCCCTCTCGGGCTCCGACGGTGGCGGCTCGACCGCGGCGCTGGTCCTGGCTGTCTCGACGGCGGAATCGACCTGCGTCAACAGCCGACCTGCCTCGCTCGCACCGCGGTTTCCGCGGGCTCGTCCAAGATCTGCGCGTTCCCGACAGTTCGCCGTCCACCCGCTTGGCACGGAACGCTCCGACCAGCAACGTTGCCTCACGCAATGCACCGGTCGCGTCGGTAACGCGCAGATCACGACGGCCGGGACCACGGTGATGCCGCCAGGTCCGAGTTGACCCTTGCTGTGGTCACGCGTCGGCTCGGTTCGTGGGTGCAGGCTGCGCGCACGTGCACTGCGGTGGGCGCCCCGGCAGCCGGCCGGCGGGAACGAGTTCAGGAACGGTCGTCGGGGGCGACGGCGGCGTCGATGCTGTCGACCGCCTCCACCTCGACGTGGGCCTCGAGGGCCTGCACCAGCACGGCGTCGACGGAGGCGAGGCCCCGCCGGGTCACGCTGGCGGCGCCCGCCGCCGTACCGAACCGTAGGGTACGCAGCGGGTCGTAGCCCCGCTGGATGGCCACGGCGATGGCGCCGGCCATGGCATCGCCCGAGCCCCGCCAGTCCACCGCCGCCAGCCGGGGCCCGTGCACCCGGTGGTAGCGCCCACCCAACCGGGCGATGGCCGGCGCATCCGGACCCCGCGTGACGATGAAGTCGAACGACCCCCACGACGCCAGCGTGGCGATCGCGGCACCGAGCGCCCGGTCGCCGTCGCCCCGCAACACGCCGTCGGCCCGCAGATCGTCGTCGCTCACCTTGGCGAAGGCGACCGCCCCGCCGTCCACCACCGCCGGCAGCTCCGGCCCGTGCAGGTCGGTCACCACCCGCACCTCCAAGGTGGCCAGATCGATGCCGAGACGGCGGTAGGCGGTGGTCGGCAGCACCGCACAATCGTGGTTGCCGGCCAGCACGCACACACCGCGCCGGGCGGCGTGGGCCAACGTCAACGAGTAGAGCTTGTCGGCGGTGTGGCGCTCGAGCACGGGGGCGCGCACCCGGGCGTGTTCCTCCCGCTCGCCGTCGACGCGGCTGTGCACGTAGGCCGGCGACGAGGCGGCATGGCGGACGTCGACCAGCTCGATCGAGGTCTGTGCGGTCACCAGCGCCACCAGCACGTCGCCCACCTCCCCACCCAGCCCGGTGCACAGCACCACCGGCTCGCCGAGCCGTTCGATGGCCCGGGCCATCCAGTAGCCCTGCCCGCCGGGGTGGAGGTGGACCTCGTCGCCGTACTCGGACTGCTCGACGGTGACGCTCAGGAGCAACCCCGGTGCGAACACGCACAGCCCGCCTCGTTGTTCGGCCGGGATGCGCTCGGGGTCGTCGGGCACGGTGCGCTCCTCGTCGGCGGGAAGCGGTGCCCTACCCCCGTCGGCTCACGCTGAACCGTGCCGGGCCCAGCGACCGCGCCGCCGTCGGCGCTGCACCCCCGAACGAGGCCTACGCTCATCGCGATGAGGTGGTGGCGGTTGGGGCGTGTCCCGATGCTCTTCGTGGCGATGTTGTCGATGGTGATGGCAACGGTGGTGGCAGTGCCCGGCGGGGCGGCGCCGGTGGCCGCCGGGGAGGCACCGCGGCCGGACACGTTCGCCCCGGCGGCGACCGCCACGCCGTACAAGTCGGTCTCGGTGCCCGACGGCACCGCCGCCGCGGTGGCCGTCGACAGCACCGGGATGATCGTGGTCGCCGCCCACGCCGGGCTGTACACCTACCACCCGAGCGGTCTGTACCAGCGACTGGTGGACCTCGGGGAGCCGCTGGTGGCGGTGGCCGCCGCCGGCGACCACCTCGTGGTCTCCTCGGCCTCGCGCTCCTGGCGCCTGCAGGCGGGGACACTGCAGGTGCAGAACGAGTACGCCCGGCCGCTGCGCTTCAGCTCCGCGGCCGTGGCGGGCGACCGCTTGCACGCGGCCGACGCACTTGTCGACGGCCAGTTCGCCACGCTGTCGCTCACCACCGGGGCGCTCACCTGGTGGACCGCCGCCGGCACCACCGTCCATGCCATACCGAACAGCACGCGCGCGCTGGTGTCGGGCTCCGGCGTGGTGAGCGAGTACGACACCGCCGCCACGCCGCCGACGTTGCTCACCTCGCAGGCCGTCGGTCCGGCCGACGGGGTGAGCGGCGTGGCGGCCGACGGCGCCCACGCGCTGCTCCATCTCGGTGGCGCACGGCGGCGGGTGCCGCTCCCGCTGGGCTCCCTCAACGGGACCGACCTCTCCTTCGGCGGGGTCGGCCCGGCCTACGCCACCGCCGGCAGCGGCGGCTGGCAGGCGTTCGTCGGGCCCGAGGGGATCCCGGCGGTGCACCGGGTGCGCTTCGTGCGTCCCGACGCCACCGTCGAGACGGCCACGGCCCAGGTGGCCTCGGAGGCCGTCCACGCCGCCTGGAACGTCGACGGCACCGCCCTGGCGGTGCTGGCCCGCCCGTCGCCCGGGACCGCCGCCCTGCAGCTGTTCGCCCCGCCCGGCTCACCCCGCCCGGTCACCGCGTTCTCCGGCGCCGCCGGCGAGTACGTGGGCATCGCCCCCACCCGGGTGCTCGACACCCGCGACGGCACCGGCGCGCCGGCAGCACCGCTCGGGCCGGGCGCCGTGCTCGACGTGCAGATCGCCGGCGTGGGCGACATCCCGGCGAGCGGCGTGACCGCGGTCGCGGTCAACATCACCGCCGTCGGGCCCACCTCGCCCTCCTACCTGTCGGCCTTCCCCGCGTCGGGCACCGTCCCGTTCGTGTCCAACGTCAACGCCCAGCCGGGCGACGTGCGCCCGAACCTGGCCATCGTCCGGCTCGGGACCGGTGGCCGGATCTCGCTGCTCAACGCTGCCGGGGCGACCCACGCCGTGCTCGACGTGCAGGGCTACTTCTCCGGCCGCACCGGCGTGGCCGGCGGCCGGTACCACCCGCTCGCGCCCACCCGGTTGCTCGACACCCGCTCGGGCGCGCCGATGGGCCCGTCCGGGCTGGTGGGCCTGCCCGTGCGCGGCGTGGGCGGCGTGCCCCCGACAGCCACGGCGGTGGCCCTCACCGTCACCGCGGTGGCGCCCAGCGCCGCGACGTACCTCACGGTCTACCCGAGCGATGTGGCGCGGCCGTGGGCGTCGAACCTCAACGTCCGCCGGGACGAGACGGTGGCCAACCTCGTGTTCGCCCGGATCGGGGCCGACGGCAACGTCGCCATCGCCAACGAAGCAGGCGTCGCCAACGTCGTGGTCGACGTGGTGGGCTACTGGCACACCGATCGCAGCACCGAGGCCGGCCGGTTCATCGCCTTCGCCGCCCCGTTCCGGTGGGTCGACTCCCGCGGCGGCGCCGGACCGATCGGCCCCGGGCGCAGCGTGTGGGTGCAGGTGGCCGGCTTCCCCACCGAGGATCCCGTCGTGCCGCTACCCGCCGACGGGGCCGCCGCGGTGGTGGCCAACCTGACCGCCACCAACCCGACCGCCGGCGGCTACGTCACCGCCTACCCCGACACGCAGGCGACGCCGCCGCTGGCATCGAACCTGAACGTGGTCGCCGGGCAGACGGCGGCCGTGCTCACCCTGGTGGGCTACGGGTCGGGCGGGCGCATCAACGTGTTCAACGCCGCGGGGAGCACCGACGTGATCGTCGACCTCGCCGGCTGGTTCACCAGCGCCGCGTTCTGAACGGCCCTCGCGGCGGGCTCAACCGCCGGTGCGGGGTGCGCCGGCGAGCAGGGCGTCGAGCGTGGCCGCCACCGACGCCAGCGGGGCGAGGTCGCGCTCGACCCGGGCCAGCAACAGGCCGCCCTCCAGCGCGGCCAGCACCAGCGTGGCCAACGAGTCGGCCTCGACATACCCGTCGGCATGCAGGGCGGCCTCGATGCGCGCCCGCCACGATGAGAACCACGCGGCGATCACCTCGGCCACGTCTGCGTCGTCGGGCCCGAGCTCGAGCGCGGTGGTGGCCAGCGGGCATCCCGAGCGGTATCCCGAGGCGGCCAGGGCGGCGCCCGACTGCTCGAGGTGGGCGGCCACCGCTTCGCGGGCGCTCCCGCTGAAGCTGCACACCCGGTCGAGCGCCTGGTCCACCGCGGAGCCGGCCGCGGTCATGGCACTGCGCACCAACTCCTGCTTGCCGCCGGGGAAGTGGAAGTACAGCGACCCCATGGGGACCCGGGCGGCGGCAGCGATCTGCTTCACCCCGCTGGCGTGCAGGCCCTGCTCCCGCAGCAGCGCGGCGGCGGCGTCGGCCAGGCGTTGGCGGGCATCGGTCGGTGGTCGACCCACGGGGGCGGAGCCTATCGCCTGCCGGGAGCGCCGACCGTTGCGGAATAGTAGAGCGATCTATATAGTTTCGCCGATGAACCGTGTGAACACCGTCACAGATGGGCCCGTGACCCGCCGTCGACCCCGGTTACCGGCCGGTCTCGACCCCGGCACCGCTGCGCTCGGGGGACTCCTGACCGTCATCGTGGTGGCGCTCGTGCCCCCGATCCTGCGCAACGACTTCCCCGGCCTGTTCCTCCAGCGCCTGTTCGACAGCTTGAGCAACGGCGCCGCCTACGCCCTCACCGCCATCGCCGTGGTGCTCATCTACCAGGCGACCGGCCTCATCAACTTCACCCAGGCCAACCTTTCGATGTTCGGCGCCTACATCGCCTGGCAGTTCGCGGTGGGCTGGGGTCTGCCCGTGTGGGTGGGCATCGGCGTGGCCTGCGCGGTGATGGCCGTGGTGGGCGCCGGCATCGAGCGCACGCTGATCCGACCGCTCAACGCCCGGGACGACCTGCCCATCGTGCTGATCACGTTCGGGCTCGCCGCCGTGCTGGAATCGCTGGCCGGGGGGATCTGGGGCCTCGAGTTCCACAAGTTCCCCAGCCCCTTCCCGGCCGAGCCCGACGACTACCTGGCCATCGGCGGCGCCCGGTTGCGCATCGAGACCCTCGGGACCCTGGCGGTGGCCGCCGTGCTGCTGGTGGGCCTGTGGGCGCTGCTCACCCGCACCGCGCTGGGCCTGCGCTTCCGGGCGGTGTCGTCCAACAAGGAGTCGGCCCGCCTGGCCGGCATCCGCATCGGCCCGACGTTGCAGGTGGGCTGGGCCCTCGCCGCCGCGCTCGGCACCCTCGGTGCCGCGCTGGTGGCCAACCGCACCAACCTCGAACCGGGCTTCATGGCCAAGCTGGTGATCTTCGCCTTCGCCGCCGCCACGCTCGGCGGGCTCGACTCCATCAACGGTGCGGTGGTGGGGGCGTTCGGCATCGCCGCCGTGCAGAGCCTGCTCACCGGCTACGCCCAGGAGCTGCCGGGCCTGGGCTGGCTGAAGTCGAACTTCGCCCTGGTGGTGGCGTTCGCGGTGATCCTGGTGGTGCTGGTGTTCCGGCCGTCCGGTCTGTTCGGCACGCGCACCGTGCAGCGGGTCTAGGGCGAGGGCGAGGGCGAGGGCGAGCGTCGGGCCTGCCCGCCGCGCCGCGCCGGCGGCGCGGTGTGCAGGGCGGCGGCGAGCGCATCGGAGGTCTCGGCGATCAGCCGGTCGAAGCGGGCGGCCGGCTCGCCGCCGTCGAACACGCTGGTGCGGATGGCCGCCCCCACGCAGGACAGCAGCACGCCCACCCAGGCGCCGGGGCGGGGGTCGATGCGGGGGTCGACCCCCATCCTGGCGGCCACCGTGGCGGTCAGCTGGTCGGCCAGGCGCTGGCGCATGGCGGCGCGCTCGAGCCCACCGCCCGGGGTCTCCTCGGCCATGCGGACGACGGCGGCGAGCGCCTTGAAGCGGGACTGCACGGCCACCAGGTAGTCGTGCAGGGCCCGGTGCAACGCCACCACCGGCGCCTCGTCGACCGGTCGGGCGGCCACCGCCGCCACCAGGGCCGGTGCAGCTCCTCGAAGTCGGCGAACAGCACCGCGTCCTTCGAGGGGAAGTAGCGGAAGAACGTGCGAGGGGCCACGTCGGCCCGCTCGGCGATCTGATCCACGGTGGTGTCCTCGAAGCCCTGCCGCCGGAAAAGGTCCTGGGCGGCGGTCACCAGCGCGGTGCGGGTCTCCGCCATGCGGCGCTCGCGGCGGGAGGGGGCGGTGACATCGACCACATCGCCACGGTAGGCGAATTCTGGCACTTCTGCCACATGGCAGTATTGTCCTATGGCAGTTCTGCCATGTGGCAGAAGTGTCTCAACAGGAACTGGAGGCAGAGGGTGGAGACGACGCCCGATCACGCGGCGCCCACTCCGGACGCGCCCACCGCGGACGAGCTCGACGGCATCGATCCCGCCGTCTACGCCCGCCGGTGGTGGACGCTGAGCGCCCTGTGCCTCAGCCTGCTGATCGTCATCATCGGCAACACCACCCTCAACGTGGCCCTGCCGACCTTGAGCCGGGTGCTGGGGGCGACCAACTCGCAGCTGCAGTGGATGGTCGACGCGTACTCGCTCGTGTTCGCCGGGCTGCTGTTCACCGCCGGCACCCTCGGGGACCGCTTCGGGCGCAAGGGTGTGCTGCAGGGCGGTCTGGTGCTCTTCGGTGCGGCCACCGCCTACTGCGCGTTCGTGGCCGACAGCGCCGGTGAGCTGATCGCCGGTCGGGTGGCCATGGGCGTCGCCGGGGCGATGATCATGCCCGCCACCCTGTCGATCCTGACCAACGTGTTCCCGCGGCGCGAGCGGGCCCGGGCGGTGTCCATCTGGGCCGGCATCAGCGGCAGCGGCGCCGCCCTCGGCCCGTTGCTCACCGGCTTCATGCTGCGGCACTTCTCGTGGAACAGCGTGTTCACGGTGAACATCCCCTTCGTGCTGGTGGCCCTGGCCGCCGGCGTGGCGGTGGTGCCCCGCTCCAAGGGCGAGGACGACGCCGCCCTCGACCCGATCGGGGCGGTGCTGTCGGCGGTGGGGTTGTCCACCCTCGTGTTCGCCCTCATCGAGGGCCCGACCTACGGCTGGCTGTCGCCCACCACGCTGGCGGTGGGTGCCGTCGGGGCGGCCGTGCTGGCCGTGTTCGTGGCGTGGGAGCTGCGGGTGGCCGAGCCGATGCTCGACGTGCGGCTCTTCCGCATCCCCGCGTTCGGCACCTCGGCCCTGGTCCTCACCCTCGTGTTCTTCGCGCTGCTCGGCATGTTCTTCTCCATGAGCCAGCTGATGCAGCTGGTGTGGGGCTACACGCCGCTCGGATCGGCGGTGCGCATGCTGCCGGTGTCCTTCGTGATGGTGCTCGTGGCCCCCGCTCGGCCGGGTTGGCCGAGCGCTACGGCAAGCGCCGGGTCGTCGCCGGTGGGATGGTGGCCATGACCGTGGGCGTGCTCATCATGAGCATGGTCGGCGTGTCGGCCAGCTACCTGGTGCTGCTGCTGGGGATCGTGGTGATGGCCAGCGGGATCGCCCTGGCCATGTCGCCGACGACCGACCTGCTCATGTCGGCGGTGCCGCGGGACAAGGCGGGGATGGGCTCGGCGATGAACGACACCACCCGGGAGCTCGGCACCTCGCTCGGCGTCGCCGTGTTCGGCAGCCTCCTCGCCTCCCGCTACGCCGACGCCCTGGCCGGCACGGTGTCCTCCCTGCCGGTGCAAGCCCGCGAGGTGGCGCGCGGTTCGCTGGGCGGGGCGCTGCAGGTGGCGGGCACGCTCGAGCCGTCCCGCGGCGGCAGCCTCGTGGCTGCGGCCAAGGACGCCTGGGTGAGCGGGTTCCGCCTGTCGCTGCTCGGCGGTGCGCTGGTGATCGCGGTGGCGGCGGCCATCGCCTACCGGTTCCTGCCCGACCAGGCCCACGACGTGGCGGCCCACCGGATGGTGCCGGTGCCCCGGGCCGGGGACGGGCCCGCCATCGCCGCCGAGCCGGCCATCGCCGCCGACTGATCGGCCCGGGCGGCGTCCGAGGTGGTCGGCCGGCGCGTCGGCGCTCAGGCGTCGGCGGCGCCGTAGGCGGCCAGCGCGGCGGCCAGGATCTGCCGGCGGTCGCGCACCGGGTCCACGTCGCGCAGGCGCAGCGGCCGGCGGATCGCGCCGATGGCGGCGGCGGTGCACAGCCGTCGGGCCCGGGACGGTCGCGTCCCGGCCAGCCGCTTGGCGAAGCGGGCGGACTGCTCGGCCAGGCGGTGCCCGGCCACCGAGGTGGCTGCGCACGGCCAGATCGGTGGAGACGAAGCGGAACACGTCGAGGTGGGCGGCGAGCACATCGAGGTAGCCCCCGAGCGCCACTTCGGCCAGCTCGCCCGCCGGGCCCCGGAACGCTTCGAGCCGCACCATGAGCGCCTCGCCGTCGTCGGCCATGGGTTGCACGATGGCGGCGAGCAGATCGTCCTTGTTGGTGAAGTGGTAGTAGAGCGCCGGCACGGTCACGCCGTTGGCATCGGCGATGTCGCGCACCGAGGTGCCGACGTAGCCATCTTCGAGGAACAGCGCCAGCGCCGATCGCATGATGCGTTCGCGGGTGTTGGGCGTGGCCGTCGTCGCGCTCTTCACGGTGGTGCACCTTACCGAGGCTCCGCAGCAGGGGCGGCCCCGGTCCGGACCCCACCGCTCGCCCCTTGCCTACTTAGCGATCGTTCAGTACGTTAGCGGCCACTCGGTATGGGCTCAGGGAGGGCTGTCTCGTGACATCGAGCGTGTACAACGTGGTCGAGCTGATCGGGTCCAGCCCCATCTCCTGGGAGGAGGCGGCGGCCAACGCCGTGCGCCAGGCGGCCGACGGCATCAGCCAGGACATCCGCATCGCCGAGGTGGTGGAGCAGGACGTGCTCATCGACGCCACCGAGATCGTCGCCTACCGGGCCAAGGTGCGGCTGTCCTACAAGCCGGCGGTGGCGCCGTGAGCCGTGACCCCGACAGCGTGTACCGGGTGATCACCTCGGTGGCGACCTCCCCGGTGGGGTGGGAGGCTGCCATCGAGGACGGCGTGCGCGAGCTCGCCCGCAGCATCGACGACCTCCGGGTGGCCAAGGTGCTGGAGAGCGACCTTGCCCTCGCTCCCGACGGCACCGTGCAGTACCGGGTGCGCTTTGCCGCCTCCTACCGCGTCGACCGGCGTCGCCGCCTGCCGGGTGGGCAGACCACCGCGGTGCGCCGGTACCTGGTGGTGGCCAGCCAGACCGCAGGCGGGCACCGGTTGCACGACGAGCTGGAACGACGCATCGCCGCCCACCCGGCGGAGTTCCACCTGGTGATGCCCATCCAGCTGCCCAGCGCCGAGGCGGCGCGGTGGGCTGATCCGATGTCGGGCGCCACCGTGCCGCGCCGGCGGAGGGCGACCCCGACGGCGACGCCATCGCCGAGGCCGAGGACCGCCTCGACGATGCACTGGCCCGCATCCGGGCCGCCGGTGGCACCGCCACCGGGGAGATCAGCGTGCTCGACCCGGTCCGCGCCACCACCGCGGTGCTGGCGCGCGGCAGCTTCGACGAGATCATCGTGTCCACGCTGCCGGGCCCGGTATCGCGTTGGCTGCGCCTCGACCTGCCCAGCCGGCTGCAGCGGGCCACCCACCTGCCGCTCACCCACGTGGAGGCGACCGAGGCGCCCGCCGTCTCCGCCCCGCGGTGAGCCCCGCCGCCGATCCCGTCCCTGCCCGAGCACCCGCCCACGGGCCCGACAAACAACGAGGGAGCAGACCGATGAGCACGGTCGAGATCGAGGCCGCCGGCGACATCATCATCACCGAGAGCCGGCCCGGCGAGTTGCTGCTGGCGCTGCACGACCGGGCCACGCCCGAGCTGGAGCACCTCTTCACCCACCGCGACGCCGAACCGTCGGACCTGGTGCTGGTGGCGTGGGCCGGGTCGGACGCCGCCGGCTACCTGGTGGCCACCGACGCCGGGGACGGGACCGTGGAGGTGTGGGAGCACGCCGTGGCACCGGGCCACCGCCAGCGCGGCATCGGGCGGACACTGCTCTACGAGCTGGTGCGCCGGGTGCCCCCCGGGGCCATCGTGCGCGTCGACCCGTTGCACCAGCTCGATCTGGAGCGCATCGCCGACTACTACGCCCGCTGCGGGTTCACCCACAGCTCGGCCACCCGGGAGCTGTGGGCCACCGCCACCGAGGTGCTGCGGGCCACCGGCCGCAACCTGGCCGGGCCGCGCGGCGAGCCGTTGCGGCAGCTGCTGGCGGGCAAGGCGGCCGGCGCCGACCGGCCCCCGCTCGTCACCGTCGAACCGGACGCCACCGTGGCCGAGCTGCTCGCCCTGTTCGACCGCCACCGCATCGGCGCCGCCCCGGTCACCACCGACGGCGCCCGCATCGAGGGCATCGTGTCCGAGCGCGACGTGCTCAGCCACCTCGCCCGCCATGGCGCCGACGTATTGGGCCGGCCGGTGCGCGACATCATGACCACCGACGTGGTCACCTGCACCCCGGCCGACGGGCTCGAGCTGGCCATGTCGTTGATGACGCGGCTGCGCATCCGCCACCTGCCGGTGGTCGAGGCCGGGCGGCCCACGGCGATGGTGAGCATCGGCGACGTCGTGCACCACCGCCTGCACCAGCTCGAGGACGAGAACCACCACATCCGCGACTACATCCTGACCGGGCGCTGAGCCGCGCCGGGCGCGGCGGGCTCGGCGCGGCCGGTCAGCGCGCCGGCGGTTGCGGCCGGGGGTCGCCCATGTTCACCAGCGCAGCACGCGAGGTCAGCCCACCGTCGACCACCAGTGCCTCACCGGTGATGAACGACGATTGCCCGGAGGCCAACCACACGGCGGCGGCGGCGATCTCGTCGGCGCGGCCCACGCGGCCCAGCAGGTGGGCCCGACCGGTGGCGTCGCGGGCGTTCGGGTCGGCCAGCATGCGCTGCACCGGCGGCGTGTCGATCGCGCCCGGGCAGATGCAGTTCACCCTGATGCCCTGGCGGGCGTGGTCGGTGGCCAGGCAGCGGGTGAGGTTGATCACGGCCGCCTTCGAGGCCCCGTAGGCCACGCCGGCGGGGTCGCCGCGCAGCCCCGACACCGAGGCGGTGTTGATGATCGCACCGCCACCGCTGTCGGCGATGACGGGCACGGCGTACTTGGCGCCGAGGAAGATCGACTTCACGTTGGTGTCCATCACCACATCCCAGTCGTCCTCCGACAGCTTGACCGCGTTGCCCGGACGGATGGTGCCGGCGTTGAAGAAGGCGACGTGCAGGGCACCGAACTGCTGCACGGCGGCGTTGACCATCGCCTCGTTGTCGGCGGCGCGGCGCACGTCCACCTCCACCGCGTGGGCGCGGCCCCCTGCCGCGCCGATCGCCCGGGCGGTCTCCTCGGCGCGGGCCAGGCGGATGTCGGCGCACACCACCGCGGCCCCCTCGGCGGCGAAGCGGCGGGCGGACTCGGCGCCGATCCCCGAACCGGCGCCGGTGACGATGGCGATCTTTCCTTCGAGCAACATGGCCGCATCGTTCCACATCGCCGCGCCGGTCGCCCCCGTTCGCGCCGCTGTCACGGCCAGGCGCGCCACCGTTCGACGTCGACGGCGATCACCGCGCCCGGCGGCGGCTGGGCCCGGTACTGCTCGTACTTGCCGGCCAGCAGTGCCCGGGCGGTGGCGGCCTCGTCGGTGTCGGGCTCGAGCACCCGGGCGGCGCCGTCCAGGCGGATCCACCACAGTTGGGACCAGTCCTCGTCGTAGTGGTCGACGAGCAGCGAGGCCACCGGGTGGGCCCGTACGTTGTCGAGGCGTCGGAGCCGGGCGGTGCGCTTCGCCTTCACGTCGTCGATGGCGGTGTAGAGCGTGTCGCCGTCGAGCACGAAGCAGCAGGGCACCTGGTGGGGTGCGCCGTCATCGCCGATCGTCGCCAGCCGGCCGACGCGGGCCTCGGCGGCGCGCCGGCGCAGCGTGTCAGCGTCCATCAGCGCAGCGGCCGGAAGAACTCGCGCAGCTCCTGCACCACCACGTCGGGCCGTTCGGGCGGGGCGAAGTGGCCGCCGCGGTCGAACACGCTCCAGCGCCGCAGGTCGGTCTTCTCCTCGGCCAGCGCCCGGGGCACGAACAGCAGGTCCTTGGCGAACACGCCGTAGCCGGTGGGCGCCTCGATGATCTTCGGGCGATCGTGGGCCAGGCGCTGGGGTTTGGTGAACTCCTCGGCGTAGATGCGGATCGACGAGGCGAACGACGCGTTGAACCAGTAGAGCGACGCCAGCGTGCACAGGTCCTCGGCGCCGAACACCTCGAGCGCCTCACCGTCGCACCAGATCTGGCGGCGGTGCCACAGGTAGGCGCCGAGCCCGGCGGGGAGTCGGCCATGGCGTAGGCGAAGGTCTGCGGGTCACGGCGGTGCACGGCCACGTGTGCCTCGGTCATGCGGCGGGCCTCGTCGGCGCGGGCCAGCATCCATTGCTCGTCGGCGGCGAACTGCTCGGGCCGCACCTTGCCCAACATGCCGGGGATCACCGGCATGGTCAGGTACACGCCGATGAGGTGCTCGGCGTGGGCGTGGCCCAGCCGGCCGGTGATGAACGCCCCCCAGTCGCCGCCCTGGGCGCCGAAGCGGTCGTAGCCCAACACGTCGCGCATGAGCCGCACCCACAGCTCCGCCACCCGGGCCACGTCCACCCCGGTGGTGCGCAGCGGCACCGAGAAGCCGTAGCCGGGCAGGGAGGGGACGATCACGTCGAAGCTGTCGGCCGCATCGCCGCCGTGGGCGGCGGGATCGGCGAGGGGGTCGATCACCTTGTGCAGATCCCAGAACGTCCACGGCCAACCGTGGGTCAGGATCAGCGGCATCGGGTTGGGGCCCTTGCCCGGGATGCGCAGGAAGTGCAGCGGGATGCCGTCGAGCTCGACCAGCTGGTGGTCGTAGGCGTTCATCCGTGCCTCGACGGCGCGCCAGTCGTACTGCTCGGCCCAGTAGCGCACCAACCCGCCGACCCAGTCGGCGGTGGCACCGTAGCGACCGTCGGGGTTGCCGGGGTCGGCGGGCCAGCGGGTGTTGCGCAGGCGGGCGCGCAGCTCGTCGAGCTCGGACTGCGGGATGTCGATGGGGAACGGGCGGGGCTCGGCCATGGCCCGCAACGTAGCGGGCCGGCCCGTCAGACGAGGCCGAGCGCGACCATCGCCCGGGCCACCTTCTCGAAGCCGGCGATGTTGGCACCGACCACGTAGTTGCCCGGCGCACCGAACTCGTCGGCCTTCTCCAGGCAGGTGTCGTGGATCGACGCCATGATGGCGGCCAGGCGGGACTCGGTGTACTCGAAGCTCCACGAGTCCCGGCTGGCGTTCTGCTGCATCTCCAGCGCCGAGGTGGCCACGCCGCCGGCGTTGGCCGCCTTGCCCGGACCGAAGGCGACGCCGGCCGCCTGCAGGGCGCGCACCGCCTCGACCGTGCAGGGCATGTTGGCGCCCTCGGCCACGGCGATGCAGCCGTTGTCGATGAGGGTCTTGGCGTCGCGGCCCGACAGCTCGTTCTGGGTGGCCGACGGCACGGCGACGTCGCAGGGGATCGACCAGATGTCGGCGCCGCTGCGGTGCTGTGCGCCCGGCCTGCGCTCGGCATAGCTGCTGAGCCGGCCGCGTTCCGTTTCCTTGATCTGCTTGAGCAGCTCGAGGTCGAGCCCGGCCGGGTCGTGTACGGCGCCGTCGGAGTCGGAACAGGCCACCACGGTGGCGCCGAGCTGCGTGAGCTTCTCGATGGCGTAGATGGCGACGTTGCCCGAGCCGGACACGACGCAGCGGCGCCCGTCGAGCGTGGTGCCCTTGGCCTCGAGCATGTCGGCCAGGAAGAAGGCGGCGCCGTAGCCGGTGGCCTCGGTGCGCACCAGCGAACCGCCCCAGTCGGTGCCCTTGCCGGTCAACACGCCCGATTCGTAGCGGTTGGTGATCCGCTTGTACTGACCGAACAGGTAGCCGATCTCCCGGCCCCCCACGCCGATGTCGCCGGCGGGTACGTCGGTGTACTCGCCGAGGTGGCGGTACAGCTCGGTCATGAAGCTCTGGCAGAACCGCATGATCTCGCCGTCGGAACGGCCTTTCGGGTCGAAGTCGGACCCACCCTTGCCGCCGCCGATGGGCATACCCGTCAGTGCGTTCTTGAAGATCTGCTCGAAACCGAGGAACTTGACGATGCCCAGGTTCACCGACGGGTGGAAGCGCAGCCCGCCCTTGTAGGGGCCGAGGGCGCTGTTGAACTCGACCCGGAAGCCGCGGTTGATCTGCACCTCGCCGGTGTCGTCCTGCCACGGGACCCGGAAGATGATCTGCCGCTCCGGCTCGCAGATGCGCTGGATGATCTTGTGACGGGTGAAGTCGGGGTGCTTGGCGATCACCGGCCCGATCGACTCGAGCACCTCGCGCACCGCCTGGTGGAACTCGGGTTCGGCCGGGTTGCGGCGGACCACGTCGTCGAAGATGGAGTCGAGCTTCTCGTCGAGCACGACGGGTCAGGATGTCAGATGCGGTTCAGCTTGTGCGAACCGGCGCGGCCCGTTCCGACGGCGGCCGCCGGGTCTGCTGGACTGCCGCCCATGGACGACGAGCTGTTCCACCCGGTCGGCCGGCACCCGGCCTGGAGCGAGAGCTACTACTTCAACTTCGTGGACCCGGTGACGCAGGTGGGCGCGTTCACGAGGATGGGGTTCCGGCCGAACGACGGCTGGGCGGATGCGTTGCACGCCGTGTACCTACCCGGCGGGCGGGTGGCGTTCACCTACGGGCGGCGCACCGACGTGACGCCCGCGTCGCTGGCGGCGATGGGCGACGCCGATCTGGAGGTCGGGGAGCTGACGTTGCGGCGAGGCGAACCGTTCGACCGCTGGGAGCTGGCCTACGACGGGTCGGCGCAGGACCTGGCCGATCCGACGGTGCTGTTGCTGCCCACCGCGCATCGGCCGGCCGGCTCCTCGGTGCGCGCCCCGCTGCGCATGGCGATCACGTTCCGGGCGCTGGCCGAGCCGCACTACGCCGCCCGGGGTGAGCGGGGGCACTTCGAGCAGACCGGGCGGGCCCGCGGGTGGGTGGAGCTCGGGGAGCAACGCTGGGAGGTGGACGCGTACGGTGTGCGGGACAAGTCGTGGGGGCCGCGGACGTGGCAGGCGTCGTCGGGCTCGGGGGCCGGTGGCTCGGGGACCGGTGGCTCGGGGGCAGGCGGTGCCGTCACCGGGTGCTTCCTGAACTGGTTCTCGATGAACTTCGGGCCCGGCCTCGCCCTCGGCGGTGCCTGCGTGCGGGAGGCGGACGACACGTTCCGGGGTGCCGGCTGGCTGCAGCGCGACGGCGAGAACCTCGAGCTGGAGCAGGTGACGATGCGCACCGAGCTGGACCCGGCCAACCCGCTGCTGCACCGGCGGGTGTGGTTGCACGGCATCGACTCGTCGGGCACGGCGCTGGCGATCGAGGGTGAGGTGCTGTCGATCTGCCCCACGAAGATCCCCGCCCGCAACGGGGTCACGTTCGTGAACGAGGGCCTCGCCCGCTTCGTGACCGCCGACGGCGCGGTCGGCTACGGCATCGCCGAGCACTGGTTCGCCGTGCCCCGCTGAACGCCGGCGGCGCGAGCCCTGTCTCGACGCCCAACCCGTATCGCCCCCGCCCGGACCGGTAGGTTTCGGCCATGGCTGACTGGCTCGCTGATTCCATCATGTACCGCCGCGGGGTGGCCGGCGGCGCGGTGGGCGCCACGCACCACCTGACCGAGGAGCGGCAGGGCACGTTCCACTACACGATGGGCCCGTACTCCGAACCGGTGCTGCACATCGCCCCCGGCGACCGGGTGGTGGTGGACACCCGCGATGCGTTCGAGGGCAAGATCCAGACCGAGGCGGACCTGCCCAGCGCCAAGCTCACCATGCCGTTCGTGAACCCGCAGAACGGCCCGATCATGGTGGAGGGCGCCGAGCCGGGCGATGCGCTGGCCGTGCACATCGAGTCGATGCTGCCCCGCGCCGAACAGGGCGCCTGCGCCATGATCCCCGAGTTCGGCGCGCTCACCGGCACCAACCTCACCGCGACGCTCAACGACCCGCTGCCCGAGATCGTGCGGGTGGTCCGCGTCGACACCGAGCACGTGCACTGGTCGCCGCGGGTGACCCTGCCGTACAAGCCGCACATCGGCACGCTGAGCACGTCCCCGCAGATCGACTCGATCAGCTCGCTGGTGCCCGACAACCACGGCGGCAACATGGACCTGCCCGACATGGCCCCGGCTCCATCACGTACCTCCCGGTACGGTGCCGGGGCGCGGCTGTTCATCGGCGACGCCCACGCCTGCCAGGGCGACGGCGAGGTGTGCGGCACGGCGGTGGAGTACGCGTCGACCACCACCATCCACGTGGAGCTGATCAAGGGCTGGACGTTGGACTGGCCCCGCCTCGAGACCGACGAGCTCATCATGGCCATCGGCTCGGCCCGGCCGCTGGAGGACGCCACCCGCATCGCCTACCGCGAGCTCATCTACTGGATGGAGCGCGACTACGGGTTCGACCGGTGGGACGCGTACATGATGCTCAGCCAGTGCGGGCGGGTCCGGCTGGGCAACTTCGTCGATCCCAAGTACACCGTCGGGGCCGGGATCCGCAAGGTCTTCCTCGCCCCCGCCGACTGAAGGAGCACCAAGACATGGATCTCGGATTGCAGGGCCGCCGCGCCCTCGTCACCGGCGGCACCAAGGGCATCGGCCGCGCCATCGTGGAGACCTTGGCCGCCGAGGGCGCCGCCGTCGCGTTCTGCGCTCGCAACGCGGCGGAGGTCGACGCCACCGTCGCGGCGCTGCAGGCGAACGGTGCGACGGTGAGCGGGCGGGTGCTCGACGTTGGCGATGCCGCCGCCCTGCGGGCCTGGGTGGGCGAGGTCGCCGGCGAGCTGGGCGGGCTCGACATCGTGGTGTCGAACGTGTCGGCGCTGGCCATCGGGGCCGACGAGGAGTCGTGGGCGCAGAGCTTCAACGTCGACATGCTGGCCGCCGTGCGGCTGGTGGACGCAGCCATGCCGTTCCTCGAGGCGTCCGATGCGGCCAGCATCGTCACCATCTCGAGCGTGTCGGGCCGCGAGGTCGATTTTGCCGCCGGTCCCTACGGTTCGATGAAGGCCGCGCTGGTGCACTACACGCAGGGGCTGGCGTTCCAGCTCGCCGCCAAGGGGATCCGGGCCAACACGGTGTCGCCGGGCAACACCTACTTCCCCGGTGGCGTCTGGAGCCAGATCGAGACCGGGAACCCCGAGCTGTTCGCCCATGCGCTGGGCTTGAACCCGACCGGTCGGATGGGGACGCCGCAGGAGATGGCGAACGCGGTGGCGTTCCTGGCCAGCCCGGCGGCGAGCTTCGTCAGCGGCACGAACCTCGTGGTCGACGGCGCGCTGACCCGCGGGGTGCAGCTGTAACGCCACCGCCTGACCCTTCGGGGTCCGGCGGTGGGCTCGGGCTGGTACGTGGGGGTCAGGCCGGGTCGGGGTGGGCGGCGCGCATCGGGGCGAGCACCTGCTCGGCGAAGCGCAGCACCGGCTCGGTGTCCTGCGGGTTGCCGAAGTCGAGCACGAAGTGGCGCACGCCGAGCTCGAAGCGGTGCTCGAGCAGCGTCCGCCACTCGTCCGACTCGGCGTCGGTGGCCGGCAGGGCCCGCTCGATGGTGGTCGACACCTGGATGTCGGCCGGGTCACGGCCCGCCGACACCGCCGAGCCCATCACGATGTCCACCCGGCGGCGCCAGTCGTCGTCGGTGCCCCGCGACGTACCGTTCCAGATGTCGGCCAACCGCCCGGCGAGGGGCAGGCCGACCTTCTCGCCCGAGGCGCCGATGCAGATCGGCGGGATGGGATCGGGCTTGGGCGGGGCGGCCGCCCCCCGGATCGAGAAGTACGTGCCCTCGAAGGACGGGTCGTCCTCGGTCCACATCAGCCGGCAGATCCGGATGACCTCCTCGAGCTGCGCGAAGCGCACCGGTGGTCGCGGGAACTCGTAGCCGTAGGCCAGGTACTCCTTCGCCCGCCACCCGGCGCCGATGCCGAGGATGAAACGGCCGCCGGAGAGGACCTGCAGGGTGGCGGCCATCTTGGCGGTCAGCGCCGGCGGCCGGTAGCCGTGGCCGAGCACGTGATGGCACAGCTGCACGGTGGGGAACTTCGCCGCCAGCCAGGTGAGCGTGGTCCAGCCCTCCATGAACGGATCCGTCTTGGCGTCGAAGCCGTAGAAGTGGTCGGCGATCCACAGGGAATCGAAGTGCGGCAACGCGGTGGGCAGGATGTGCCGCTCCTGGAACAGCACGATCGGCTGGTGGTCGCTCCACTGGTTGCCGATCACCGGGGACAGCCAACCGAACTCGAGACCTCGCTGCACTCAGACCACGCCCTGCTCGCGCAGCGCGGTGATCGTCCCTGCGTCGTAGCCCAGCGATGAGAGGATCTCGTCGGTGTGCGCGCCCGCCATCGGGGTGGGGAAGCGCACCGAGCCCGGCGTGTCCGACAGCTTGATGGCGACCCCCGGGTTCAGGGCGGTGGCGCCGTCCACGTCGATCTCGAGCGCCATGTCGCGGTGGCGGACCTGGGGGTCCTGCCACACCTCGTGCGGGTCGTACACCTTGCCCACGCACACGTCGGCCTTGGTCAGCAGCTCGAACCACTCGTCGCGCGGTTTGGTCAGCAGCAGCTCGGCCACCGCCTTCTTGGCCGCGGTCTGCTCGGGGCGCGGGCCGCGCAACGCCTCGCCCGGGGTGAGCTGCGCAGCGCGCAGATCCGGCCGATCGACCGCATCGCAGAAGTTGTGCCACAGGTGCGGTTCGGTCGACCCGATCGACAGCTGCCGGCCGTCCCCGCACACGTAGGTGGTGTAGTACGGCCGGGTGCCGTCGAAGGTGCCGACCGTCGGGTCGGGCTCGGGGCCGCCGCCGAACCAGGCCATGAACGACGGCACGGCCGACAGCAGCGAGATGGTGGCATCGAGGTAGGCCACGTCCACCAGCTGGCCCCGCCCCGTCCGCTCCCGGGCGAAGAGGGCGAACATGATGCCCAGCGCGCCGTGCATCGACGCCCCGGCATAGTCGGCCACCAGGTTCATGGGGATGGTCGGCTCCTGGCCGGGCTTGCCCAGCTGCTTGAGCACGCCGGCGAGGGACAGGTAGTTGAGGTCGTGCGCCGGGTGGTCCCGATAGGGGCCGTCCTGGCCGAAGCCGGACAGCGAGCAGTACACCAGCCGCGGGTTGTCGGCCGACAGCGTCTCGTAGTCGGCGCCGAGCCGCTTCATCACGCCCGGCCGGAAGCCCTCGACGAACACGTCGGCGGTCGACGCCAGCTTGCGCAGGATCTGCTGCGCCTCCGGCTTCTTGAGATCGAGGCTCAGGCTCCGCTTGTTGCGGTCCACCCAGTAGCCCGCCCGGCGGCGGCGCTTCTCGGCCGCCTTCGCCGTGTCGCCCTGGTCGAGCAGGTCGACCCCGCCGGTGGGCTCCACCACCCGGATGACGTCGGCCCCCATGTCGGCCAACCACACCGTCGACAGCGAGCCGGGTGGCACCCGGTTGCATTCGATGACGGTGATCCCCTCGAGCGCGAGCGCCATGTTCGTCTTCCCCCGTGTCGGCCGTTGGCTCCCCAGCCTCGCACAGGTCGGGTGGAGCGCGACGGGAGCTGCGCTCTAGCGTCGTCGCCAACCGCAGCACGGGGGAGATGCACATGCAGGTCGGAGTGATGGTCACCAGCTACAACCATCGCGACTGGGATCGGTTGCTGGCGGGGGACTACGACCACAACCCGGTGACGCCCGATGTCGACATCCACCGGCAGACGGTGCTGCTGGGCGACATGGTGGAGCCCCTCGGGTTCGACTCCATCTGGTGTGCCGAGCACTACGGCTCCGCCTACTCGATGCAGGGCAACCCGCTGCAGTGGCTCGCCTTCTGGGCCGGGCGCACCAAGCGGATCGACATGGGCACCGCGGTCATCGTCGTGCCGTGGTGGCAGCCGGTGAAGCTCGCCCACGAGATCGCCATGCTCGATCTGATGCTCGACGGGCGCCGCCTGCACATCGGCCTCGGCCGGGGCATCTCCGCCCACGAATATGACGCCTTCGGGGTGCCCCGCGAGGAATCCCGCGAGCGGTTCCAGGAGATGCTCGACATCCTGCGGGCCTCCGAGCAGAACCGCTTCGCCTACGACGGCAAGCACTACCAGGTGCCGGAGATGACGGTGCGCCCCCAGGCGCTGCACCGCGGCTCGCTGTTCGACAACATGAAGTCCGCCTTCAACACCCCGCAGTCCATGAAGGTCGCGGCCGAGCTCGGCCTCGGTCAGATGTTCGTCACCGCCGTGTCGCTCGACGTGATGGCCAAGGGCGTCGCCCGCTTCAACGCCATACGGGCCGGTATGGGCCTGGCGCCCAACCAGCCGACGACGATGATGTACCTGCACTGCGCCACCGACCGGGAGTCGATCGAACGCGGCCGTCGGTTCGCCGGCGAGCAGTCCTGGGCCGCCCGCAACCACTACGCGGTGTGGAACGCGCCGTCCTTCGAAGGGGTGCCGGGCTACGAGGACTACGCCAAGGTGTTCCGCCAGGGCGCCGAGTTGGCGGAGGAGCAGGCGACCGCGGCCGAGGACGGCCACCTCATCGGCACACCCGACGAGATCATCGAGAAGATCCAGCGCACCCAGCAGAAGATCAGCCTCGAGTACCTCATCGTGCACCCGGCCCACGGCTCCAAGCCGGGGCCCGAGGCGCGGGCCAGCCTCGAGTTGTTCGCCAAGGAGGTGCTGCCGGCCGTGCACGAGATGGCCACCCCGCTGCACGAGCACAACCTGGGCACCGAGCTCGCCGAGGAGACCGAGATCATGCTCGGCGGCGCCATCGGCAACTGAGCGCGGCGGTGAGGCCCGCGGGCTGGTCGCCGCGGCTCGCGGGACGCGCCGGATCAGCGCAGCAGCGCGGCCCCGGCGTCGGCGAAGCGGGCCTCGGCGATGACCGCGTTGCGGCCGGCGGCGCGGGCATCGGCCAGCACCCGGCCGAGTCGTCGTCGACGGGGAGCGCGCCCATGCCGTACGAGTGGCTCCAGTGCGTTGGCGGCCCCGGCCACCACCTGCGCGGTGTGGACGCAGGCCAGTTGGTGATCGACCAGCGTCGCCGGCTCGATCGCCCCGCCGCCGGAGGCCGCCGCTTCCCACAGCCGCGCCACCTCGGACCGCCACCACGACTCGGCCGAGCGCAGCGAGGCGGTGGCCCGGGCGAAGCGGTCCTGTGCCACCGCTTGGTGGGCGAGCACCTCGGTGGCGAACGAGGGCACCTTGCTCCGGGCCAGCGCGGCGAGCTCCCCGAGCAGCCGGCGCCCGATGCCCACCGCCACCGCCGCCATGGTCGCCTCGGCGAACGCTGCGAACGGCACCCGGAAGATCGGCTCGTCCCGGCGCGGGCCCGACGGGTCGAGGTGGAAGCGATGGCCGTCGGGCACGAACGTACCGTCCAGCATGGCATCGCAGCTGGCGGTGGCGGCCAGGCCCCGTGACCGCCACGACGCCTCGTCGATGGCCACCTCGGCGGCGGGCACGGCGATGGCGAACGGTGGTGCGGCGCCCTCACCCGGTTCCCGGGCCAGGAACGTGAACCACGTCGCCCACGGGGCACCGCTGCACCAGCGCCACGTGCCGCTCACCCGGTGCCCGCCCGCCACCGGTTCGGCCCGGCCCACCTTGCCCGATCCGGCGACGAAGCTGTGGGCCGGCCCGAACACGGCGGCGGCCAGCGCATCGTCCATGTGGCCGGCGAACCAGTTGGGGCCGGTCCCGATCATCACCGCCCAGCCGGCGGCACCGTCCGCCTCGGCGACCTCGGTCAGCACCTCGCAGGCCTCGGGCAGCGACAGGTCGTGCCCGCCCAGCGAGGCCGGCAGGAACAGCTTGCCCAGCCGATGGACCGCCAGCTGCGCCACCACCGCGGGGTGCAACCGGTTGGCGGCCGCGCCCGCCGCCGCGTGGGTGCGGGCGGCGGCGAGGACATCGACGAGATCGAGCGGGTGGCGCCGTGCGGTCATCGATCCATCGCGTGCGGTCATCGGTCCATGATGGCGAGCGCGGCGCTCGTCGCGGAGCAGGTCAGCCGAACACGCCGGCGCGCCGTAGGGCGGCCTGCTCGTCGGCGTCGATGCCGAGCTCATCCAGCACCGCGGTGGTGTGCTGGCCCACCTCCGGTGCCCGGCCCCGCACGCCCACGTCGGCGCCGTGGAACGTGAACGGCACGTTCGTCGTCTCGAAGGAGCCCACCGCCGGGTGCTCGACGGTGGCGAACGCGCCGGTGGCCCGCAGGTGCGGATCCTCGACCACGTCGGCCAGGTCGTTCACCGGCGCCCAGATGAGGCCCTCGGCATCGAAGCGCTCGCCCCACTCGATCCGGGGCCGCTGGTCGAGCACGGGGTCGACCTCGTCCAGCAGGGCCAGCTGGTTGCGGTAGCGCCCCCGGTTGTCGACGAAGCGGGGGTCGTCGATCAGATCGGGCCGGTCGAGGGCCCGGCAGAAGCGGGCCCAGTTCGTGTCGCTGTTGGGCATGGAGAACTGCACCCAACGCCCGTCGCCGCAGCGGAAGCTGTTGAGGAACGGCGACAGGAACTTCCCCCGGTCGGGGCGGGGCGGCGGCTTGTGGTCGACCAGCGCGGCCGACAGGTCGGTGGCGAGGGTCCACAACGCCGAGCGCAGCAGCGACGTCTCCACCGCCATGCCCTTGCCGGTGCGGTCGCGCTGGTAGAGCGCGGTCATGATGGCGCTGAACAGCACCATGCCGGTGGTGTGGTCCCCCTGGGCGGCGCCCAAGCGGCGGGGCTCGCCGTCCTCGCCGGCGGTGAGCGCGTACACGCCGCCACGCGAGAAGAACGCGGTGACGTCGAAGCCGGGAAGGTGGGCATCGGGCCCATCGGACCCGTACCCCGACACCGAGGCGTGGATCAGCCGGGGGTGGGCCGCCAGCATCGTGGCCGGGTCGAGCCCGAAGCGGCGCTGGCGTTCGGGCACCAGGTTGGTGAGGAACACGTCGAAGCGGCCAGCGATGCGGGCCAGGAAGGCGGCGCCCTCCGGCTTGTCGATGGCCACCACCAGTGACCGCTTGCCCCGGTTGTCCTGCTCGAAGGGGTAGTCCACCGCCTTGAGGGCGGGATCGTCGGGTTTGGGCTGGCGCAGCATGCGGCGGGCGGCGTCACCGCTGGGCGGCTCCACCTTGACCACATCGGCGCCGAGATCGGCCAGCAGCACGCCGGCCGACGGTCCTGCCACCCAGTTGGCCACCTCGAGCACGCGCAGCCCGGCGAGGGGAGCGTCCATCGATCAGCGGGGCAGCTCGGCCACGTCGGCCATGACCTCGATGGCGTGGCTCTGGTTCGTCGAGATCGTCATGCCGGTGATGCCGGTGTCCTGCCACGCCTGGAACCGCTCCCGGATGCGCTCCGGGGTGCCCACCAGGCAGCCCTCGTCGATGTACTCGTCGGGGATGGCGTCGGCGGCCTCCCGCTTGCGGCCCGCCAGGTACAGCTCCTGGATGCGCTCGGCCACGTCGCCGTAACCGCGCTGCACCATGTGGTCGTTGTGGAAGTTCATGCCCTTCGCCCCCATGCCGCCCACGTACAGGGCGATGCCGGGCTTCTGGGCGTCGAGCGCCTTCTGCACGTCGTCGGTGATCAGCACCGTCACCATGGGCTGGACCTCGTAACCATCCCAGCCCTTGCCGTTGCCGGCCCGGCGGAAGCCCTCCTCCACCAGCGGCTTCCACTGCGGCCAGCGCTGTGGGGTGAAGTGCATGGGGAACCAGCCGTCGCACAGCTGCGCGCACAGCTTGATGGTGTCGGGCGAGCCGGCGCCCAACCAGATGGGCACGTTGGGGTTGGTGTGCAGGATCGACTGCAACGGCTTGCCCAGGCCGATGGTGCCGGGGCCGTGGTAGGGCAGCTGGTACTCGGGGCCGTCGTGGGTGACCGGGCCCTGGCGCTCGAAGATCTTGCGCATGATCTGCACGTAGTCCTTGAGCCGGTAGTACGGCTTGCCCCACGGTTGGCCGTACCAGCCCTCCACGATCTGGGGCCCGGACACGCCCAGGCCGGCGATCATGCGGTTCCCGCCGGCCAGCGCGTCGACCGTCTGCACCTGCATGGCGCACATGGCGGGGGTGCGACCGGCCAGCTGCATGATGCCCGTACCGAGCCGTATGCGGCTGGTCACCGCGGCGAGGTAGGCGAGCGGGGTGATGGCGTCGGACCCGTACGCTTCCGCAGTCCACACCGAGTCGTAGCCGAGCTCCTCGGCCCGCTTCACCATGTCGACCGGCAGCTCGAGACGGGCACCGGAGTAGCCGAGCATCAGACCCAGTTTCATGGGCCCGGACGGTAGCGGGTGGCAGGCGAGCCTGCCCGCGGGACAGCCCCCGCCCTACATTGCCTGCCATGAGCATCCCGCTGCGCCACGGCGTCTTCCTCGCCCCGTTCCACTCGGTGACGGAGAACCCCACCCTCGCCCTCGAGCGCGACCTGCAGCTGATGGTGCTGCTCGACGAGCTCGGCTTCCACGAGGCGTGGATCGGCGAGCACCACTCCGCCGGCATGGAGACCATCGACTCGCCCGAGCTGTTCATCGCCGCGGCCGCCGAGCGCACCAAGCACCTGCGCTTCGGCACCGGGGTGGTGTCATTGCCCTACCACCACCCGCTCAACGTGGCCAACCGCATCATCCAGCTCGACCACATGACCCGCGGCCGGGTCATGTTCGGCGCCGGTCCGGGGCTGCTGGCGTCGGACGCGCTGATGATGGGCGTGGAGCCCGAGGTGACCCGGGACCGGTTGGAGGAGGGCCTCGACGCGATCCTGCGGTTGTTCCGCGGCGAGGTCGTCACCGAGCAGACCGAGTGGTACACCCTCAACGAGGCCCGGACCCACCTGCGGCCCTACACCCGGCCGTTCCCCGAGGTGTGCGTGGCCAGCGCGGTCACGCCGTCGGGTGGCCGGCTGGCCGGCAAGTACGACCTCGGCATGCTGTGCGTGGCGGCCGGCGTGCAGGCCGGGTTCGATGCGCTTGACGTCAATTGGAACGTCGCCTGCGACATCGCCGCCGAGCACGGCCGCTCGATGGACCGCTCACGGCTGCGCTGCGTCGTCGGCATGCACCTGGCCGAGACGCGGGAGCAGGCCATCGCCGACATACGCTTCGGTACGGAGGAGTACATCGCCTACCTGAACAACAACCAACCCCGGTTCCACGTGCCACCGGGCGAGGACGTGGTCGACTGGGTGGTGGAGCACCGCATCGCCTGCGTGGGCACACCCGACGATGCGATCGAGCGCATCGAGCAGCTGCAGGCCAAGCAGGGCGAGTTCGGCTGCGTGCTGATCCAGGCGGTCAACTGGGCCGACTGGGCGGCCACCAAGCGGTCCTACGAGTTGTACGCGCGGTACGTGATGCCGCACTTCGACCGGGCCAACGTCAACCGTACCGACTCGTATCGCTGGGTCAGCGAGAACCAGGCCGCCATCGTCGACAAGCGGGTCAACGCCGCCAACCAGATGATCGCCAAGCACGAAGCGGAGATGGCGGCCAAACGGGCGTGAGGGTGTGCCGACGCCTCCGCCGACCGGGGCGTCGCGGCGGTGTGCGGCGACGGCGTCGGCGCCGGGTCGCAACGAATCCCGGGCAGAATCAGCGCGACCGGGGCGGCGATCGGACGTTGGGGTGGGGAGCTCGGGGGTCAGGCCCTGCGCCGGCGGCGGATGCGGATGGGGCCCTTCGCCGTCGACGGGTCGACCACCCGGCCGCGTTGGGTGATCTCCACCTCCCCGGCGGCCACCAACCGTCGGGCCGCGGCCCGGGCGGGCTCCATCAGCGCTCGCCAGTCGTCGCCGCCCACCGCCCGCGCCGCCTCGCTCGGGCAGATGGTGGCGCCATCCGCCCGCCGGTCCAGCAGCGCCCGGATGGCTTCCTCGAGCGCGACATCGCCGGCGCCCACCCGCCGCCGCCGGCAGGCGTCGGAGCAGTAGCGCACCGCGTCCCAGTTGCGCGCCCACGCCTTGCGCCAGGTCATCGTCCGCCCGCAGGCGGCGCAGGTCTTGGCGGGGGGCGTGGGCGGGTTGGGCGTCACGGCGGTGTGGCCGGCGGGGGCGGCGGGGGCGTGGGTGCCGGCAAGGTGGGCGCAGGGCGGGGTCAGCCGGCGATCGAGGCCACCGCGTCGCGGTACTCGGCGATGCGGGCCAGGTGCCCGTCCACATCGGTGGCGCCTGCGTTGTGGGTGGCCACCGCCATGTGGGTGGCGCCGATGTCCTTCCACGTCGCCGCGTGCGACCGCCAGCGCTCCGGGTTCCCGCCGCCCCACTGGGCCTGCGCCTGCACCCCGAAGCCGTCCATCGACAGGCCGTGGGCCGTCCGCTTGGCCCTGATCTCCTCGAGCTGGGCCCGGGACTTGTCGTTCGCCCCGCCCAGCGGCATCCAGCCGTCGCCCAGGCGCGCGCAGCGATCGAGCAACGCCGGCGCGGACCCGCCGAACCAGATGGGCACCGGCCGGCTGGGCCGGGGCAGGATCGATGCCGCCTCGATGGTGTGGTACCGCCCGTTGTAGGTGAAGCTGTGCTCGCTCCACAGCTTTCTCATCAGCTCGACCTGTTCCTCCTGCCGCTTGCCGCGGTTGGAGAACTCCTCGTTGAGGGCGGTGTACTCGACCTGGTTCCACCCGGTGCCGACGCCCAGCCGCAGCCGGTTGTTCGACAGCAGGGCCACCTCGGCGGCCTGCTTGGCGGCCAGCACCGTCTGGCGCTGCGGCAGGATCATCACCGTCGTCACCAGTTCGATGCGCTCGGTCACCGCGGCGGCGAAGGCGAAGAACGTGAACGGCTCGTGGAAGGCCACGTTGTGGTCGTACGGTCCGTTGAACCCGCCCGGCCGGTCGGGATCGGCGCCCATCACGTGGTCGTAGATCAGCAGGTGGGTCATCCCGAGGTCCTCCACGCCCTGGAGGTACGCCTTGATGGCACCCGGGTCGGTGCCGATCTCGTTGTGGGGGAGCACTGCGCCGATCTGCATGGGCGGCGAACCTACTCGCTGGTCCGCTCGGCCCGCTCGGCCCGCACTACGTGCAGTCGTAGGTGCCGCCCCGCGCCGCGTCGAGCACGGCATCGACGATCTGCTGGTAGCCGGTGCAGCGGCAGACGTTGCCGCCGAGCGCGTCGCGGACCTCGGCTTCGTTGGGCGTCGGGTTGTGGGTCAGCAGGTCGAGCGCGCTGAGCAGCATGCCGGGCGTGCAGAACCCGCACTGCAGCCCATGGTGGGCGGAGAAGCTCTCCTGCAGCGGGTGCAGCGCACCGTCGACGTCGGCGAGGCCCTCCACGGTCAGCACCGTCACCCCGTCCAGCTGCACGCCGAACAGCAGGCAGGACCGCACCGGTTCGCCGTCGAGCAGCACGGTGCAGGCGCCGCACACCCCGTGCTCGCAACCGGCGTGGGTGCCGGTGAGCCCCAGCTCGTCGCGCAGCACGTCCACCGCGGTGCGCCGCGGTTCGACGAAGAGATACCGCGCGGTACCGTTCACGGTGCAGCGCACCGGCAGGCGCTCGTGGGCGTCGCCGCCCCCCGAACCTGCCGGGCCCCCGGAACCCCCCGAGCCCCCCGACCATGCGGACCGAACGTTCATCTCGCCCCTCTGGCCGCTTCGATCGCCCGGCGCACCATCAACGCGGCCATGGCCCGACGGTACTCGGCCGAGGCGTGCAGATCGTCGAAGGGAGCGATGGCCCGATCCACCTCGGCCACGGCGGCGTCGATCGCCGCGTTGGCCAACCGGGTGCCGATCAGCGCCCTCGCCGCCGGGCCGACCAGACGGGCGTGACCGCCCACCCCGCCCACCGCCACCGTGGCCGCCCGGCACCCGCCGTCGGCGTCGGTGGCGATGGTGACCGCCGACAGCACCAGGGCGAAGTCCCCCGGCCGGCGGGCCAGCTCGGCGAACCCGAACGGGCGCCGGCCGGTGTCGACGGGCACCCGCACCGACACCACCAGCTCGTCGGGGGCCAGGGTGGTGCCGAGGGGACCGTCGAAGAGCATGCTGATCGGTATGGTGCGGGACCCGCCGGGGCCCACCACGTCGACGGCCGCACCCAGCGCCAGGCAGGCGGTGGGCAGCTCGGCGGCGGGGTCGGCATGGGCCAGGCTGCCGCCGATGGTGCCGCGGGTCCGGATGGCGCGATGGCCGATGTGGGAGGCGGCGACGGCCAGCAGCGGTACCCGGCGCCGCACCACCTCGTCGGTGCACAACGCCTCGTGACGGGTCATGGCCCCGATGTGGACCTGGTCGCCGCGCTCCTCGATGCCGCGCAGCTCGTCGATGCGGTTCAGGTCGACCAGGGTGGCCGGTCGGGTCAGGCGCAGGGCCAGCAACGGCACCAGGGACTGCCCGCCGGCCAACACCTTGACCTCGCGGTCGTCATCGCCGGTGGCGAGCACCGCCACCGCCTCGGCCACCGTCGTGGGCCGCTCGTAGCGGAACGGTGCCGGCTTCACGCGGCGGCGCCCCGGACCGCCCGGGCGGCGGAGGGCTCAGCGGCCCACGAACCGCGGCGGGCGCTTCTCAGCGCCGGCGGCACGGCCCTCGACGAAGTCTTCACTGGCCCAGCATGCCTCGAACGCGGCGTCGATGACCGGGTCGGTGGGGCCGGCCTCGAACGCGGCCTCGAGGGCCAGCTTGTTGTAGCGCAGCGTGAGCGGGGCCAGCGCGGCGATGGCGGTCGCCCACGCCTTGGCCGCGTCGAGGTCGCCATGGCGGTCGACCAGGCCGATCCGCTCGGCGGCGTCGAGGTACAGCTCGTCACAGCCCAGCAGCATGGCCCGCGCCGCCCCCCCGCCGGCCAGCAACGCCAGGCGCCGCACCGTCCAGGGATCGACGGCCAGGCCCAACTTGGCGGTCGGGACCCCGAAGCGCGCCGTGGAGGCGCACACCCGCAGATCGCAGGCGATGGCGAGCTGCGTGCCCGCCCCGATGGCCGGACCGTTGACCGCGGCGATGACCGGTACCGGTGCGGCGGTGATGGCGCCCAACATGCCGTACAGCGCGGTACGGAACTCGGGCCCGTACACGTTGCCCAGGTCGGCGCCCGAACAGAACGCGCTGCCCGCACCGGTGATCACCGCGCAGCGGGCCCCGTCAGCGAGAGCGGCCTCGAGCCCCCGACGCAGCAGCTCGCAGTGCTCGATGTCGAGCGCGTTGCGCTTCTCCGGACGGTCGATGGTCAGCAGCGCCACCGCGCCGATCGATTCGGTGTGGATCACGAGGTCTCCGGCTCAGGGCATGGCGTAGCCGCCGTTGACCGAGATGACCTGCCCCGTGGTCCAGCTCGATAGCGGTGAGGCGAGCAGCAGGATCATCGGGGTCACGTCGTCGGCCCGGCCGAGGCGGCGCAGTGGGTACAGGGAGACGATGCGGGCCATGCGCTCGTCGTCGGTGCCGCCGGCGTGGTCGGCGAAGTTGTCGGTGCGCACCAGGCCGATGGACACGGCGTTGGCCCGGATGCCGTGGCGGGCGAACTCCTTGGCCACCGACTTGGTGAGGCCCACCGTGGACGCCCGGGTGGTGGCGGTCACGAGCAGCCCGGACTCACCCACCCGCCCGGAGTCGCCCATCAGGCTGACCACCGCGCCGGGGGTGCCGGCCGCCACCATCGAGGCCAGCACGGCGTGGGTGACCCGAAGGGTGCCGGTCACGGTGACCTCGACCTGGCGCTGCCACTCGGCGCCGTCGGTCTCGAGAAACGGCCCCCGGCCGGTCACGGCGGAGTTGTTGACCAGCACGCCGATCGGACCGAGCTGCTCGGCCACCTTGGCCACGGCGTCGGCCACGGCGTCGTCGCGGCGGAGGTCGAGCCCCACCGCCACGGCCCGCCCACCGGCGGCCCGCACGGCTGCCGCGGCCTCCTCCGCGCCGGTGGCCGAGCTGTTGTACCCGAACGCCACGTGGGCGCCCTCGGCGGCGAACGCCGCTCCGATGGCGCGGCCGAGCCCCTGGCCCGCTCCGGTGACGAGCACGGTGGTTCCGGCGAGGAGCAGATCGATCACCGAGCGGAATCTAGCCGCCCGGACGCCGGATGGGTGACGTTCCGTGAGGATTCGGGGTCAGCTGGTGACCGGCAAGGGCACAGCCATGGCCGCCGACAGCTCCTCCAGCAGCTCGGGCACGGGGCGGGGGAGCATGGCCTGGCGCACCACGAAACCGACGAGCGTGGCGATCCAGGTGGCGCCGACCGCGTCGGCGTTGGGCATCCCGGTGGCCGCCACCAGGTTGCCGAAGAAGCGCTCGGCCCGCACCGTCAGCTCGGTGACCGTCTCCAGGCGGTGCTCGCGCACCGCCGCCGTCTGCATCTCGAACCAGAACATCGGCACCCGGTCGGGGCGGTCCGAGCCCAGGCGCAGGTAGGTCTCGGTGGCCGCCCACAGGGCGGTGAGCGGGTCGGGCGCGGCGGCGGCGGCGTCCTGCACCCGCTGGAGGAACTGCTCCATCAGCCGGCGGAAGGCCACGTCGACGATCTCGTTGGTGTCGGCGAAGTAGTAGTGCAGGGCGCTCTTGGTCAGCGGGCTGGCCTCCGCGATGGCCCGGGCGGTGCAGGCCTGCAACCCGCTGCGGCGCAGCACCGCCATGGCGGCACGGATCAGCTCCTCGCGTCGGGCGAGGTGGTTGGGGGTCGACGCAGCGCGCACCGCCAGAGGGTACCGCACCCCCTTGGCCCGTTCAGGACTGCTGTCCTAAGCTTCGGGACACCTGTCCTGACTCTCGCGGGGGCTGCTTTGAAGTTCGTCTGGTTCCACCTGATGCCCTATCCGGATCTCCCTGGGGACTTCCCCGACCGCTACCGGTCGGTGTGGGTGGACATCGATCCGGCCCTGTACGACCCCGCCGTGGGCCATCGGGTCTACAACGAGTACATCGACCAGCTCGAGTACGCGGCCAGCGTCGGCTTCGACGGGGTGGGCATCAACGAGCACCACTCGAACGCCTACGGCCTGATGCCCAGCCCCAACCTGATCGCCTCCACGCTGGCCCGCTCCACCAGCGACGCCGCCATCGTCGTGCTCGGTGACTCGGTGGCGCTGTACAACCCGCCGATCCGGGTGGCCGAGGAGATGGCCATGCTCGACGGCATCTCCGGCGGCCGCCTCGTCGCCGGGTTCCCGGTGGGCTCGCCGATGGACACCGTGTTCGCCTACGGCACCAACCCGGCGACGCTGCGGGAGCGCTACCACGAGGGCATGGAGCTCATCCAGCAGGCGTGGACCCGCGACGACGTGTTCGCCTTCAACGGCCGCTACAACAAGCTCCGCTACGTCAACTGCTGGCCCCGCCCGGTGCAGAAGCCGCACCCGCCGATCTGGATCCCCGGCGGCGGCTCGGTGGACACGTGGGACTACTGCGCCGAGAACGACCTCGTCTACTGCTACCTCAGCTACTTCGGCTACAAGGCCGGCCTCGCCACCATGCGCGGCTTCTGGAACAAGATGGCCGAGCTGGGCAAGCCGCAGAACCCCTTCCAGGGCGCCTTCGCCCAGTTCGTCGGCGTGGCCGATTCCGAGAAGGAGGCCTACGAGCTGTACCGCGAACCGGCCGAGTACTTCTTCAACTCGTGCCTGCACGTCTACGCCGGCTTCGCCGACCCGCCCGGCTACAAGACGCCGAACACGGTGCGCGCCGGCGTCGAGGGCATGGTCGAGCGGGCCGCTCGGGAGGCCACCGCCCGGTCCGAGGCCAAGGCCAAGCCGAAGGCGTCGGCGCCCGCCGCCTCCCAGGCGATGCCCTTCGAGACGATGGTGGAGAAGGGCTACGTCATCATCGGCTCGCCCGACCAGGTCATCGAGAAGCTGACCGAGGTCGGCACGTCGATGAACGTCGGCCACCTGCTCACGCTCGCCCACTTCGGCAACATGGACAACGAGCTGGTGCGCCACAACACCGAGCTGCTCGCCCGCAAGGTGCTGCCCGAGGTTCAGCCGTTGTTCGAGAACGAGTGGGAGGACCGCTGGTGGCCCAAGCCGCTGCCCACCGCCCAGCGCGCGGAGCCGGCCCGATGAGCGCGGTGTCCACCACTTTCACCACCCGCCAGGTCGCGTTCCGGGGTGGCACCGTCAAGGTGGTCGAGGCCGGGCAGGGTCCGACCGTCGGCTACCTGCACGGGATGGTGGGCCTGCCCGCCGGTGAGCTGCAGCCGATGCTGGCCGAGCTGGCCGCCGACCACCGGGTGATCGCCCCCTGCCTGCCCGGCTTCACCGGCAGCCCTACCAGGAGGGCCTGCGGGTCCTGTCCGACTGGGTCGTCGCCCTGTCCGAGCTGGTCGATCTGTGCGGCCTCACCGGCGCACCGCTGGTGGCCTCCTCGGTCGGGGCGATGGTCGCCCTCGAGTTGGCCGGTCCGGCCCGAGGCGTTCTCGCACCTGGTGCTGCTCGCCCCGATGGGCCTCTGGGACGCCGAGGACCCGGTGGCCGACGCCTTCGGCACCACCATGACCGAGCAGCGGGCGCTGCTCACCGCCGATCCGGCGGCCACCGCCCGGTTCTGGGACGACGATCCGGCCGTCACCGACGCCGCCGAGAAGATCGAGCTCGGCGTGTCGCGCTACCTCACCCGCACCTCGGCGGCCTCCCTGGTGTGGCCCATCCCCGAGCACGGCTTCGCCGAGCGGGCCCACCTGGTGCGCACGCCCACCAGCCTGGTGTGGGGCACCGCCGACCGTTTGGTGCCGCCGTCCTACGCCGATCGCTTCGGCGCCGTGCTGCCGCAGGTGGCCGGCCGCTACCTGGTGAACGAAGCCGGGCACCTCGTCGACTGGGACCGCCCGGTCGAGGTGGCCGCCATCGTGCGCACCGCGCTGGGCTGACCCGCCGGCGTCGGCAACGCCGGACATCGAGATCGCCGGGGTGACCGGACCGGTCCGCCCGGGGTGTGCCCGACCATCGGTCGGGCGCCCCGGCGGACCGGTCCCGTGCGTCGGCGCGCGGCTCAGAACCGAGCCCGCCACGCCGCCGGCCAGTGCCCCTCGTCGAGGTGCCAGTCGTCGGTGCGGTAGTTGAGGCCCTGCAGCGTGGCCAGCAGGCGGCCGTCGGCGTCGGTCACCTCGATGCCGAACGATGACAGCCGCCGGGTGCGGCTGCGGCAGGAGGCGCGGGCCCGCAGCGTGCTGCCGGCCACGCCGCCGCGGAGGTACTGGATCTCCAGCGAGATGGCCAGCGACATCCGCCCCCACGAGTTGCCGGCCACCGACAGCGCCACGTCGGCCATCGAGAACAGGTAGCCCCCGTGCAGCGAGCCGAGGAAGTTGGTGCGCTGCCCGTCGGGCGTGGCCACCACCTCGGCCCAGCCGAGGCCCCAGTCGACCAGCTCACGCCCAGGCCGCGGGCGTAGGATCGGCCCGGAAGAGCGCATCGAGCGCCTCCCGGGCCGGGTGTTCTTCGTCGTCGGCGCCGCCGACCGTGTCAGTGCCCATGGGCGCCGACGCTATTGCCCGGCCCCGCTGGGTGGCAGGGCGTGCGGTGGCCGCTCGAGCACCGGCGGCCCGGTGGGCGGGCTGGCGGGCCACTGCTGCGGCGGCGGTGGCGCGACGCCGGGCACCGGGTCGCCCAGGCGGGCCAAGGCCACCTCGCCGGCGCCCTCGCGGCCGGTGCGGCGGCGTCGCTCCACGGCGACGGCGGCGAACACGGCGGCGCCGCCCAGGGTGGCCACCGCGGTGGCCACCCGCAGGCCGGTGTCGGTGCGGGCCGAGGCCAGCAACGCGCTGTTGGTGGACGTGCGGGCGTAGAGCTGGGTCTGCGGCGCGAGCCGACAGGCGCCACACCAGCCGGTTGCCGACCTGCTCGTCGGCGTTGTGGGCGGTGATCAGGCCGGGCAGCTCCACGACGATGGTCAGCTCGGCGTCGTGGTACTGGTCGGCGTAGCCGGACGGGTCGGTGCCGGCGGGCCCGGGCACCTCGGCCAGGTCCTTGGTGAACATGGTGAACTGCCAGCCGTCGTCGAGCTCCTGCAGCTCCACCTGGGAGGTGGCCACGCTGCCCACCGTCGAGGCCAGGAACTGGTGGAGCAGGTTGAGACGTTGGTTCAGCTCCCCCGGGTCCCGGAAGGAGACGTCGAGCAGCACGCCCTGGTACCCGTCGGTGGCGTGGTCGCGCACCACGACCCAGTCGGGCAGGTCGAAGTCGGCCGCCCGGGGCAGGTGGTCCTGCACATCGGTGTCGGATTCGAGCAGCTGCTCGGCCACCGCCCAGTTGACCAGCAGCAGCTCCTGCACCGTGCCCGACCCGTCTCGCGCACGGTGAGGGTCGACTCGTAACGGAAGCAGCCGCTCAGGAGCACGGTCGCCGCTGCGACCAACACCACCAACGGCCACCGGCGCATGGGAGCAGGCTACTGGCCACCCGCCGCCCTCTGCCCCGCCGGCGCGGCAGCCGTAGGCTCGGGTCTCATGACCACGATCAAGATCAACGCGATCACCGTCCCCGAGGGCTCGGGCGACGAGTTGGCCCGTCGCTTCGCCGCCCGCGCCGGCGCCGTGGACGGCCAGGAAGGTTTCGAGGGCTTCGAGCTGCTCAAGCCCACCGACGGCCGCAACGTTTGGCTGGTGGTGACCCGTTGGCGCGACGAGGCTGCGTTCACCGCCTGGACCCAGTCGGCCGCCTTCGCCCACGGCCACCGCGGCGCCGACGCACCCGCGCCCCACGGCGGCCCGGTGAGCACCGGCGCCGAGCTGTGGAACTACGAGGTGGCGGGCGGCTCGCAGGGCTGAACCCGCCCGGGCCGCGGCGTCGGGGTCAACGGTTGAGCACCAGCCTGACCTCGGCCCCGCCGCCCGGCCGGTTGACCGCCGAGCAACGGCCATCGTGCAGGCGCACGATGCGCGCCGCGATGGCCAGCCCGAGGCCGGTCGAGCCCTTGCTGTCACCCCGCAGGAAGCGTTCGAAGGCGGCGTCGCCCAGCAGCGCATCGGGGAACCCCGGTCCGTCGTCGGCCACCACGATCGCCACCTCGTTGCCCACCGACTCCACCGTCAGGGTGACCTTGCCGGCCCGGCTGGCGGCGTTGCGGGTCACCGTCTCGGTGGCCTGGCGCAGCAGGGCGTAATCGCCGTCGACCACCGTCGGCTCACCCAGCGGGGCGTCGATGGTGCAGCCATCCACCCGGATGCCGGCGGCCACCTCCTCCATGAGCAGGTCGAGCCGCAGCGGGCCCCGGCGCAGCGAGACCTGACCGGCCTGCAGCCGGGCCAGCTCCAGCAGCTCGTCGACGCCGATGCGGGCCCGGTCGGCGGCGGTGCGCACCTCGTCGAGCGCCTGGCGGTAGGCGGACGGCGACTGGTCGCGCAGCAGCGCATGGCCGGCGGCGGCCTGGATGACCGACAGCGGCGTGCGCAGCTCGTGAGCGGCGTCGGCGATGAAGTCACGCTGCTGGGCCATCGCCACCCGGGCAGGGCCGAGGGAGCGGCCGGCCAACCACCACGATGCCGCCGTGGCCGCCGAGGTGGCGGCGAGGGCGGCGAGCAGGATGCGCAGCCGGGTGGCCGACGCCGCCCCGTCGAACGAGTCGAGCGTCAACGCGGTGACCAGCACCTCGGTCTCGGCCACGGCGCGGGCGTAGAGCAGGTAGCTGCCGTCCTCGCGGTAGCGCTCGCTGACCGGCTCCTGGCGGGCCACGGTCAGCTCGGCGATGCGTTGCAGCGGTGGCTCCACCCACGTCTCGCCCAGCGGCACCGAGCGCCGCTCGCCCACGTTCACCAGCCACGTGTTGTAGGCGCCCGGGCTGCCGTCGCGGAACTGCCCACCCACCTCGAGCTCGGTCACCGCCCGCTCGGCCTCGCGCTCCGCCGAGATGGCGATCTGCGCCGAGCTGGCCCGCACCGCCAACACCGCCAGCACGCCCACCGCCAACGCCGACAGCACGCCGTAGTAGACGGTCAGTCGCAGCCGGATGCGTCCCAGGTCCATCGTCGCCGCCCGCCTCAGCCCGCCAGCCGGTACCCGGCGCCGCGGACGGTCTCGATCAGCGACGGCCGCCCGGCCCGGTCGAGCTTGCGGCGCAGGTTGCCCACGTGCACGTCGACCGTGTTGGACAGCCCGTCGTAGTCGCCGTCCCACACGTGGTCGTAGAGGTCGCTGCGGGACACGACCTCCCCCGGCCGGGTCAGCAGGTAGTGCAGCACGGCGAACTCCCGGGCGGTCAGCGGGATGGTCACCCCGGCGCGGCGGACCACCCGGGCGGCCACGTCGACCTCCACGTCCCCGGCGCGCAGCACCACGTGGCGGGCGCCGGTGGGCCGGCGCAGCACGGCGCGCACCCGGGCGCACAGCTCGGCCAGGTCGAACGGCTTGGTCAGGTAGTCATCGGCGCCGGCGTCGAGGCCGGCGACCTTGTCGCCGGTGGCGTCGCGAGCGGTCAGCATGAGCACCGCCACGGGGAGGCTCTCCCGGCGCCAGCGGTCGCAGAGGGCCACGCCGTCGCCGTCGGGCAGGCCGAGGTCGAGCACCACCAGGTCGTAGGGGACGGTGCGAACGGCGTGGTCGGCGTCGACGGCGGCGACGGCGAGGTCGACGGCGTGGCCCTCCTCGCGCAGGGCGCGCACCAGCAGCGGGCCGAGTTGCCGATCGTCCTCCACCACCAGCAGGCGCATCGGCGCCATCATCGCGCCCGGCGGCTTCATCTCTCCTTCATGGAGCCATCCGTACCGTCGCCGCCATGGCTGACGCAGCGGAGCACGAGGTGGCCCACGTCCTGCGGCGGGTCTGCCTCGGGCCCCATCCCAACCAGGTCGATCGATGGCGCAGCGAGGGCATCGACCGCTTGCTGGCCTGGGCGCTCGACGCGCCGCCGCTGCCCAGCGACCCGGCCGAGGGCATCGGCGAGGACGGCGAGGAAGCGCTGCTCGAGGGGTGGATCCGCCAGCTGCGCCACCCCGACGCCGCCCTGCACGAGCGGCTGACCTGGTTCTGGCACGGGCACTTCACCACCAGCGCCGACAAGGCGTCGTTCGTGCCGGCGCTGTGGCGTCAGCAGCGCGTGCTGCGCCGCCACGCGCTGGGCAACTTCCGCGAGCTCGTGCGCGAGCTCGTCACCGACGCGGCCATGCTCGTCTACCTCGACGGCGACGGTTCGGTGGCCGACGCCCCCAACGAGAACCTCAGCCGTGAGCTGATGGAGCTGTTCACGCTCGGTCGGGGCACCTACAGCGAGGACGATGTGCGCGCCGGTGCCCGGGCGCTGTCCGGTTGGAGCGTCGACGGCGAGGACGGCTGGAAGGTCCGCTTCACCAAGGACGACGGTCCCGCCGGCCCGGTGTCGTTCCTGGGGCGTTCGGTCGGCGATGCCGACGGCGTGGTCGACGCGGTGTGCGACCACCCGGCGTGCGCGCCGTTCATCGCCGCCAAGCTCCATGCCCACCTCGTGGGCGTCGCCCCCGACGAGGCCCGCACCGCCGAGCTCGGTGCCCTCTTCGCCGCCGGTGGCCTCGAGATCAGGCCGCTGGTGACCGCCATCGTCACCCACCCGTCCTTCCGCGACCCGGCCAACCGTCGCCCGAGGTACCCCGCGGAATGGTTGGCGGCCGCACTGGCCGCCACCGGCTCGGTGGGCGAGGCCGACCATTCCAACTGGTACTGGTTCGCCCAGGTGGGCCAGCGCCCGTTCGCCCCGCCCAACGTGGGCGGCTGGCCGGCGGGCCCGCGCTGGTTGTCGGCCTCGTCGGTCATGACCAGGGCGGCGTTGGTGGCCCAGATGGGTCCGGACCCGGCGGTGCTCGGCCCGGTCGAACAGGTGACCGCCGTGCTGCGCCGGTGCCTGCTGACCGACGTCTCCCCGTCGACCCGCAGCGCCCTCGACGCCGCCGCCCGCACCATCGACGACGAGTACGAACGGGTGCTGGCGCTGTTCACGCTGGCGCTCACGAGCCCGGAGTTCAGCCTGCTGTGAACCACCACCGTTCCGACCACACCTCGCGGTACGGTACCGCCCTCGACCGACGGCAGGTGCTGCGCCTGCTGGCCTTCGGCGCCGCCTCGCTGGCCGTGCCCGCCTGCCGCGGCGAGGCCACGGTGCCGGCGGACGGCGCCATGGGGGCCGCCATGGGCACCGGTGCGGCCCTCGATCCCGACGACACGGCCGCCACGGTGGCCCCTGCCACCACACCGCTCGGTACGTTCGAGGGGGCGGTGGCCCCGGTGGGCGAGCGCATCCTGGTGGTCATCGAGCTCAACGGCGGCAACGACGACCTGCCACCCCGTCGCCCCGGTGGGCGACAGCGGGCGCCTGCGACCTGCGACCAGCTGGCGCTGGGTGCGGAGGAGGTGCTGCCCTTCGGGGCGGGTTGGGGGCTGCACCGCGGGTTGGAGCCGGCCGCGGCCCGCCTGGCCGCGCTGCAAGGGGTGGGCGTGCGGCGGCCCGACCTATCGCACTTCGCCATGTCGTCGCGCTGGTGGCGGGGCGACCCCGAGGGCGATGCCGGCTACGAGACCGAGGTCACCGGGTCGCTGCTGCGACGCCCTGGCCGGCGACGAGCCGGTCACCGGGCTCTCGCTCGGCTTCGGCGGCGCCGGCTTCAGCGCGAAAGCGCGGGCCACCACCATGTCGCTGCCCGACCTCGACCCTGCTCGGCGGGTTCAGCGGCGACGAGCGGCCCGCCCTGCAGGCGGTGCGCCAGGGTTGGCGGACCATCGCCGAGGCCGCCGATGCGGTGCCCGCCTCCGCCGCCGCCGGTGCGCTGGTCGGCGCCGCCCGCCGCGGCCTGGGGGCGGCGCTCGCCTTCGCCGACGTCCTGGCCGGGCTGCCCGACGCGGTCGAGGGCTACCCGGGCTCGGCCATCGGCGCCCAGCTGGCGCTGGCCGGCCGGCTGATCCGGGCCGGCAGCGGCGTGCGCATCCTGCACCTGCCCTACGGCTCGTTCGACACCCACGACGGCCAGCGCGGCAGCCATGACCAGCAGATGCTGGAGCTGGGCGAGGCCCTGGCCGCGTTCCAGCGCGAGCTGGACGGCGCCGGCCACACGGGCAAGGTGCTGGTCGCCACCACCAGCGAGTTCGGTCGCCGGGTGCCGGCCGAGCTCGACGGCACCGACCACGGTGGCGCTTCCTCGATGCTGCTGGTGGGACCGGTGCAGCCCGGGCGCCACGGCGAGGACCCGTCGCTGGTCGACCTCGACGAGCAGGACAACCTCCGCGCCACCCTGCACGTGGGGGACTACCTGGCCACGCTGGTCGAGGGCTGGCTCGGGGTACCGGCCGCCGACGTCCTGCCGGCCGGGACGCGGCGTCGGGCGTGCTCCTCACCTGAGCCCCCTCGCTACCGTGAGCGGCGATGTCGGTTGGCAGTTCATCCAGGGCCCGGTCCACAGACCTGCCCGACGAGATCACGCCAACGCTGGCCCGGCCCGCCACCGACTTCCGGCGCCCGCCTTCGCCGAGCTGCTCGCCGGCTGCCTGCGCGATCTCGGCGCGCTGCTCGATCTCGACCCGGCCGGCGAGCTCTACCTCCACACCGCCAGCGGCACGGCGGGTAGGAGGCGGCGTTGGTCAACCTGTTCGAACCCGGTGAGGTGGTCTCGCCCCGGACCAGGGCCGCTTCTCCCGGGCGTGGGGGGACATGGCCACCGCCCTCGGTCTGGAGGTCCGCTGGCTGGAGGCCGACTGGCGGCGGGCCTTGCCGCCCAGGCGGCTGTGCGGCCCTCGCCGCCAACGACCGCACCGGGGAGATCGCCGGGGTCCTGCTGGTGCACACCGAGACGGCCACCGGGGTGACCAACGACGTCGCCGCCCTGGTGGCCGCGCTGCGCGGCAGCGGCCACCGCGCCCTGGCGCTGGTCGACGCCGTCGCCTCGTTCGGGACCACCGAGCTGGCCTGCGCAGCCTGGGACCTCGACGTGGTGGTGACGGCGTCGCAGAAGGGGCTGATGCTGGCGCCGGGCCTGGCCATCGTGGCGGCCGGGCCGCGGGCCGTGCAGCGCGCCATGCGGGTGCGGCGCCCCCGCAGCTACTGGGCGTGGCCCCATCGCAACGACACCGATGTGTACCACCGCTTCGCCGGGACCCCGCCGGTGCAGCTGGTGTTCGCCCTCCGGGCCGGCCTCGATCTGCTCGCCGCCGAGGGCCTGCCGGCGGTGATCGCCCGTCACCACCGCCTGGCCGGCGCGGTGCGCGGCGCGGTCGAGCACTGGTCGGGGGCGGGTGGGCTGCGCTGCTACGCGTCGCACCCGACGGAGCGCGCCGATGCGGTGACCTGCGTGGAGCTGCTCGGCGGACAGGACCCGGTGGCCGTGCGGCGGCAGCTGCGCGAGCGCTGGCACGTGTCGATCGGCGGGGGCCTGTCGCGGCTGGCGGGCACCACGTTCCGGGTGGGCCACCTCGGAGCGCTCAACGAGCCGATGGTCCTCGGGGTCGTGGCCGCGTTGGAGGGAGCGCTCCCGGAGTGCGGCGTGCCTATCACGGAAGGTGGTGTCGTAACGGCCATCGGCGGCCTTCGGGCACCGACGGCACCACGTGCGGTGGGTGGATCATCCGTGACCAGCGGTGGCGGATCGGACGCGACGCGCTAGAAACATCAACGATGAGGTGGGCATGGGGTGTGGTCGGTGCAGCCGCGGGACTGCTCGTCACCAGCGCGCTCCTGCCCGGCTCGCTCCTCCCGCTGGCCGCCGACACCGCGTCGGTGGACGGCGCCGAGAACGAGCAGGCCGTTCCCGGTGACCTCTGCCCCGACGCGCCGGCGCCGGTCGAGCTGAGCGCCCGGACCCTGAGCGGTCTGCGCCAGGGCCAACCCCAGACCGTGAACGTGGCGCTCGCCCTCGACGACCTCGGCCAGCTCGCCCACGCCGAGGGATCGGTGGTCGACGCCAAGCTGGTGGTCGAGCCCACGTTGCAGCAGGCGTTCCAGGCCGAGCTGGATCTGCGGGTACGGGCGGTGCTGCTCGTCGCCGAGCTGCCCGACGAGCGGGTGCAGGGCGCACCGGTGATCAACGCCACCGCGACGGTCACGCCCGCGGCCGCCGGCGCCGCCACCGCCGGCACGACGGTGCGGCTCTACGCCGCGATGAACCTGCAGGTCCGAAGCGTGGACGAGGTCTGCCGGGCCGCCCGCTCGGCGGATGTGGCCGCCATCGCCGCCAACACCACACCGGAGTCCTTCGGCCGCTGAGCCGGACCGGCCGTGCGGCGGCGGTGCCGGGCGATCAGCCGGCGGGCAGCCGCACCTGCAACCCGACCACCGGGCGCAGGTAGGCCAACCGGCAGACCTGGCCGCCCGACAGCCGCACCTGGACGTGGGTGCCGTCGAGTGCCGTGAAGCGCTCCACGCCGAGGGCGGCGAAGTTGGCCAGGCTGGCCACCCGCAGCTGCTGCTCCAGCTGCGGTGACGTGCTCTGCGGGGCCTCGAGCGCCACCACGACATCGAACGCGGGCCCGGCTTCGAGGTGCGGCGCGAGCTCGGCGGGCACGTCGAGCTTGGCTGCCGCCGCCGGGCTCAACGTGCAGCGTGGCGCGGGCACCGGGGCCGTGGTGGTGGTCGTGGTCGGTGCAGGGCCCGACGTGGTCGGTGTGGGCTGGTCTCCCACCCCCGTCGAGGACGGCGACACCGGTGCGGTCGTGGTGGTGGCCTCGGCGGGTGCGCTCGTCGACGGCGGCGCCGGGGCGGCGGTGGTCGCCGCGGGGTTGACCGCCACCTTCGGGGGCGGCATGGTCTCGATCGGCAACTCGAGGGACACCCGGGTGTGCAGCGGCGTGCCGAGGCTGAGCTCGTTGCGGGTCACGCTCCGCTCCGCCTGCTCGGCAGGTTTCAGCACCAGCTGCTGCTGCGCGCCCGGGTCGGCGGTTCGCGGCGACGCGAGTGCACCGAGCGTGGCGCCCACCATCAATCCGGTCACCAGATAGCTCCGCCGCCGCACGCCGACAGGCTAACCAGCCACGTTCCGTGTGGCACGCCACGCGCGGCGTTCGGACGGAACTTCCCCGTCGGTCACGGGTTCGGGGGCGCCCCCCGGCTGGGTAGGTCAACGGTGCACGACCCCCGCCCCGGCCCCCGGCGAGTCGAGCCCACCCCGCCACAGCGCGCCGTGTCCGTAACGCTGCGCTCAGCGGGAGGACATCAACCGGAAACGAACGGTCGGCATGGTGGGGCGAGCTTGGCGATGGGGCCCGGCGAAGCGCACGAGTGCCGACGAGAGGAATCCAGCATGTCGCTCACGATCGAAGCCGAAGCCCGCATCAACGCGTTGCTCGACACCGCCCTGCAGCGCCTCGACGGCCACGTCGTCCTGGCCAACCGGCCGTGCGTGGACGCCCTGCTGGACCTCTACGGTGCCGGCGATGACGCATCGGTGCGGCGGGTGTGCACCGATGCGCTGCGCCGCATCAGCCGGGTCAGCCTGGTCCGGGCCGAGGAGTTCCGCGCCGACCTGCAGGCCGTGGCCGCCGCCACCGCCAGCGCCTCCATCGGCGCCGGCCCCCTCGCCCCCAGCCGCCTGCCCGACGACGCCGAGGTGGCCGAAGCGGTGTCCTGACCGGCCGCTACGGTGGCGACCGCATGGCAGCCTGCGGTCACCCCTGGACACGAGCGCTGGTCACCGGCGCCTCGAGCGGCATCGGTCGGGCCATGGTCGAGGTGCTCGCCGCCGCCGGGGTGCCCACCGTCGCCGTCGCCCGGCGGGTCGACCGCCTCGAGGCGTTGGCCGCACGGCACCCCGGCGTCGAGCCGCTCGCTGCCGACCTGCACGATCCCGTCGATCGTCGGCGGGTGACCGACCGCTTGGGCGACGACGGCGCCGGTGCGGTGGACCTGCTGGTCAACAACGCCGGCTTCGGTGCCACCGGGCCGTTCGCCTCGGTCGGCATCGCCGCCCACCTCGAACAGCTCGACCTCAACTGTGCAGCGCTGGTGGCCCTCAGCCACGCCTTCGTGCAGCCACGCCCGACGCCCGCTCGGCGGTGGCTGCTGAACGTGTCCTCCGTGGCCGGCTTCGTCGCCGCCCCCGGCGCCGCCACCTACGCCGCCACCAAGGCGTTCGTGACGAGCTTCAGCGAGGCACTGGCCCAGGAGGGGCGGGCCGACGGCATCGTGGTGACAGCGCTGTGTCCCGGCCTCACACGCAGCGAGTTCCACCAGCGCGCCACCGGCTACAGCGGCCGCCCGGGACTTGCGTCACACGCACCACGCTGGGCGTGGATGAGCGCCGAAGCGGTGGCGGTGGCCGGGCTGCGCGGCGTGGAGCGCGGCGCCCCCGTGGTGGTGCCCGGCGCGCTGAACCGCCTGCTCGTGGCCGGCGCCGCCGTCGTGCCCCGGCCGCTGCGGGCGTCGGCCGCGCCCGGGTCCGCCGCCGCTGACCCACCCCTGACCGGCCCCTGCCAACCCCGTGCCGCCCGTGTCGGGCGTGGGGCCCGACCGGGGTGCTTGGTAGCCTCGACCAGCCGCTCGGTGGGTCGGCGGCGAAGGGATCGGAGGTGAGGTGGCGTACGAGCTGGGCGTGGATCTCGGCACCACGTTCTCCACCGTCGCGATCCTCCGTGACGGCCACATCGAGATGGCGGATCTCGGGGCCCACAGCTTCGCGGTGCCCTCCGTGCTCTACATCGGGCCCGACGCCCGGGTGCTGGTGGGCGAGGCCGCCCGTCGCCGGGCCGCCACCGACCCCACGCTGGTGGTACGAGAGGTGAAGCGCCGCCTCGGTGACACCGCCCCCATGTTGGTGGGCGACACCGCCTACTCCCCGGCGCTGCTCACCGCCGCCCTGCTGCGTGGCGTGGTCAGCCGGGTGGTGCGCGCCGAGGGCGGCCCGCCTCGCCGCATCAACCTGGCGCACCCGGCCAACTGGGGGTCGTTCCGGCGTGAGGTGTTCGCCGAGGCGGCGACGCTGGCCGGCATCGAGACCGAGTTCTCCTTCATCATCGAGCCGGTGGCGGCCGCGGTGTGGCACGCCCGTCACGAGCGGGTCCCGACCGGGGCCGTCGTGGCCGTGTACGACCTGGGCGGCGGCACCTTCGACGCGGCCGTGCTGCGCAAGACCGAGGAGTCCTTCGAGGTCCTCGGCGAGCCCTCGGCCTCGACCGCTTGGGCGGGATCGACTTCGACGAGGCCATCATCGGCTTCGTCGACCGCTGTCTCGACGGTGCGTTGCAGCGCCTCGACCCGCTGGCGGAGTCCTCCGCCCGCATCATGCGAGCGGTGCGTGACGAGGTGGTGGCGGCCAAGGAGGCGCTCTCCACCGACATCGCAGCCACGATCAACGTGTCGCTGCCGTCGGGCCTCGAGGCGGTGCGCCTCGCCCGGCGGGAGCTCGAGGAGATGATCGAGCCGTTGGTGGCGCAGAGCATCGGGGTGCTGCAGGCCACCCTCGAGCTGGCCGGGGTCGAGGTGCGATCGTTGCACAAGGTGCTCCTGGTGGGCGGCGCCTCGCGGTGCCGTTGGTGGCGGAGCTGGTCGAGCGCGAGCTGGGGGTCGCCGCCTCGCTCGACGAGCACCCCAAGAACGCCATCGCCCTCGGTGCGGCGGCCGCCCTCGGACCGCAGGTCGAGCCGGACCAGACCGCCGGCGCCTCCCACCGGGCGGTCGACGCACCCGCCGCGCCGAGGGTGTCGGCCGAGCCGGTCGCTCCGGCCGCTCCGGCCGGTGGCGGGCCCGCCGGCGCCGCGCCCGCCGGCGTCGAGGCTGCCGGTGCCGTGCCGGTGGGCGATGAGGTCGGTGCCGTCGAGGTGGCCCCTGCCACCGTCGCCGCCGATGCGGCCGCCGCCCTCGTGCTGGTCAGTGGGCCCGACGGGGGGGCGCTGGTGTCGCTGGTGGCCCCCGGGTCGATCGTGGTCGGTCGGGACGACGGTTGCGAGCTCCAGCTGCACGACCCGCGCGTCTCCCGGCGCCACGCCCAGCTCAGCACGACGGTCGACGGGCTCACCGTGGTGGACCTGGGATCGTCCAACCACGTCTTCGTCGACGGCGAGCAGGTGCAGCAGGCCGCCGTGCTCGACGGGCAGGCGCTCCGGCTCGGCAACACCGTGGCCCTGGTGGCCGTGCCGGCGCAGCGCGAGGAAGGACACGCCGCATCGGTGGCCACCGGCGCGCCGCCGGCCACGATGCTGTTCGGCGCGGCCGCCGCCCTGCAGGCCGAGCTCGCCCCGGCGCCGGCGGCCGAAGACGAGGACCTGCTCGCCGGGCCCATCGACGCCTTCCTGCTGCCCGCCCCGGCCGGCGCCCGCCGGCGAGGCCGCCGCATCGATACCGAGGAGTACGGTCTCGAGCTGGAGGCGCTGCGGCCCGAGCTGCTCGAGCGTCGTCGCCAGGTGGCGGCCCTGCTGCGCCGGCGCCACCCGGCGGCCGGTCAGGGCCTGGTCCGCCGCCGGCGCACCGTCAGGCCCGGCGACGAGGGCTTCCTGGCCTGCACCGTCGGCTACGGCGAGGTGGCCACGGCGGTGCCGTTCGCCGCCCCGGAGCAGCTCGGCCCGCAGGGCCAGGAGGTCATCGACGCCTTCCTGGCGCCGTACTGGTACGACCACGACGTCCCGGTCGTGGTGCGGCTCGACGGTGGCGGCACCTGCCTGCTGGCCGGCGAGCCCGCGCCGGTGCTGGCCGTGGCCCGCCAGCTGGTCGCGCAGCTGGTGGCGCACCACGACGCCGCCGACGTGGCCATCGCCCTCACCAGCGCCACGGAGGTGGGCGGCCGGCCGCTCGACGTGTCGCCATCGGTCTGGGCCCGTCCGGCGCACCTGCGCGGCGCGGAGGGGGAGGTCCTCGTGGGGCCGGTGGGCTCGTTGCAGCACTCGCTCGATCGGCTGGGACCGCGCCGGCTGGTGGTGGTGGGCGACGGTAGCTCCCTGGCCGCCCTCGCCGTACCGAGCGGTACGGCGTTCATCGAGCTGGCCGGTCCCGCGGCCGGCGCCCGGCCCGACGCCCGCTGCACGCTGCACCTCGATCCGGTCGACGGGCTGGCCACCATCGACGGGGAAGCGGCGCGGGGTGTGGCCGGGCCGGTGTTGCCCGCCATGGCGTCGGCACTGGCCACCGAAGCGCTGCTCGCCGCGGCGCGTTAGCGTGCGCGCATGATCTGGCGCCGTGAGGTCTGCCCGCTCGAGGGGGATCGCGTCCTGCACGTGGCCCTGCCCGAAGGCTACGAGGACAGCGACCAGGACTACCCGCTGCTCGTGTGCCTCGACGCGCAATGGACCTTCGGCACCGTGTGCGACGCATCGCTCAACCTCGGCCTCGCCCGCCTGTTGCCACGGGTGGTGGTGGCCGGCATCGGCTGGCAGGCCACCCGGGCCAGGCAGGTGACCCGGCTGCGGGCCGAGTCCTACACGCCCACCGCCGCGGCCTACCCACCGTTCATGGCGCCGGCCGGTGCCGCCACCGGCGGTGGACCGGCCTACCTGGCGTGGCTGCTGGAGCGGGCGCTGCCCGAACTGGAGCGGCGCTACCGGGTGCGGCCCGACGAGCGAACCCTCATCGGCCACTCCCTGTCCGGGTTGTTCGGCGTGTACACCCTGCTGCACGCGCCCGGTACGTTCGGCCGCTGGCTGCTGGCCAGCCCTTCCACCTGGTGGGACGACCGGGTGATCTTCGGGATCGAGGCTCGCCAGCCCGACGCCGACATCGCGGCCGCCGCCGCGCCGGCCCGGGTGTTCCTCTCGGTGGGCTCGGAGGAGCAGCGCGTGGGCGACATCCCCATGGTGGCCAACACCGAGGAGCTGCGCGACCGCCTGCGCGCGGCCCGGCGGCCCGGTCTCGACGTCACGCTGGCCATGCTCGACGGGGAGTTGCACCACTCGACCATCCCGGCGGCGGTCAGCCGGGGGCTGCGCTGGCTCTATCGGTAGCCCGCTGATGCGGCGCGATGCGCCGTGGTTGTGGAGCATCGGCGGTGCCGCGGGGATCTCTCCATCGACGCGGTTGCCGCCGGCGCGGCGCGCTGAGGGTGGGGGCCGGTTCGGTCACCGTCGGCACGAGCCGCAGCAGCTGTCGGTGCGGGGTGATCAGTTCGCGCCACGTGACCGGCCGCACGTGTCGCGGGGGACACGTCGCCATGGTCCGGATGGGCACCTCGCCGGCGGTGCACGGCGGCCTGTGACCCATCACACGCAATTGGTCAAATCTTACGATTTCACTCGGAGGCTGACCCCTACCGATGACGTAGGCTGACCGCACCATTCGCCACGATTGCTGGAGGGAGCAGTACGTGGATCAGTCCAACCCGGACCCGAGTTCCCACTCGGGTCCGTCCATCGCGCTTCCGGATCTGGAGCTGGAGTTCGTCGGAGAGCGGCACCGCGTCTCCGACGGTCGCTTCTTCATCGGATCACGCGCCGACCTCAACCTGGATGTGGCTACCGCCGTGCCCGGCCGGTTGCTGGAGCTGTGGGCCGCCAACGGCCTGTGGATGCTGCGCCAGCTCGAACCGGAACCGCTCGTCGTCGTCCGCAGCGGCGGGTTCGAAGCCCGCGTGGGCGCCGGGGCGGTGCCGTTGGTGTTCGGCACCCACTGCATCTCGATCACGGCGCGGAGCACCTACGAGGTCGAGGCCCGGGTGTCCCAGCCGTTGTTCGTGCCCCGCCTGGTGGTCGACGAGCAGCCGCGCATCATCGACGACGAACCCCGCATCATACCGACAGGTATGGAGGGGATCGGCGAGGTGGCGGCCGGGCCGACCATCGACGTGGGGCTCAACCGGGAGCAACGCATCCTGCTGACCGTGCTCGCCGCGCCGGTGCTGCGGGGCGGTCCCGTGGCCCTGAGCGAGATCCCGTCGTCGGTGGAGGCGGCCCGCCTGCTCGGCTGGCCGGTGACCAAGTTCAACCGCAAGCTCGACACCGTGTGCGGCAAGCTGGCCCGGGCCGGCATCGGGGGCCTGCACGGCGGCGCCAACCGGCCGGCGCTCAACCGGCGCACCCGTCTGGTGCAGGTGGTGGTCGAGTCGGGCGTGGTCAGCGTGGCCGATCTGGCGCTGCTGCAGGAGTTCGCGCCGCTCGACTGACCGAACCGCCCTGCTGCGGCGCCCGCCCCGGCACGCGAGCCGGGTGCCGGGCGCTCGGCTACCGTGCGGCGCCGTGGGTGGCAACCGGGATGCGATCGCGGCGCGGGTGGCGCGCCACCTCGCCGACGGCTCGTTCGTGAACGTGGGCATCGGGCTGCCCGGCATGGTGCCCGACCACGTGCCCGACGAGCGCGGCATCCTCTTCCACGCCGAGCACGGGGTCATCGGCTTCGGGGCGGCCTCGCTCGAGCGTCGCCCCGACCGCACCGTGCTCGGCTTCTTCGCCAACCGCTACACGCTGCGGGCCGGCGCCGCGGTGGTGGACCACCCCACCTCCTTCGCCCTGGTGCGCGCCGGGCTGCTCGACGCCACCGTGCTCGGCGCGTTCGAGGTGGCGGCGGACGGCACCTTCGCCGGCCACCAGAACGACGTGATGCCCTCGGCGGGCGTCGGTGGCGCGCCCGAACTGGCCGGCGCGTGCGCCACGGTGCTCGTTGCGCTGGAGCACAACACCGCCGCCGGTGCGCCCCGGCTGGTGCAGCGCTGCCGGTTGCCGGTCGGCCTCCCTCGTCGGGTCGAGCTGGTGGTGACCGAGCTGGGCGCGTTCCGGCCCGCGGGTGACGGTTTCGCCGCCGTGGAGCTGGCCGACGGCGTGGGCCTCGACGAGGTGCGGTCGCGCACGGGCGCACCGGTGCACGACGAGCTCGACCGGGGTCGCGCCCCGGTGCCGCCGCGGCGCGGGCGGGTGGACCGGCGGCGGTCCAAGGTGCTCGAGGACCCGGCGGCGGCGGTGGCGGTGGTGCGCTCGGGCATGACGGTGGCCATCGGGGGCTGGGGCGGCTCGGGCACCCCGCACCGGTTGGTCACCGCGCTGGCGTTGTCGGGGGTGCGGGACCTGACCATCGTGTGCGCCGGGGTCGGTCCCGCCAACGACCTGATCGCGGCGGGCTGCGTCCGCCACGCGATCACGTCGTTCGCCTCCTACGCCGGGCGCAACTCGCCCTCCGCCGCCTTCGACGAGCTGTGCCGGCAGGGTCGGGTCACCGCCGAGCTGTGCTCGCAGGGCGTGCTGGCCGAGCGGCTGCGGGCCGGCGGCGCCGGCATCGCCGGGTTCTACGTGGCGGCGGACGTGGTCGGCCGGTTCCGGCCGGGCGACCACCATGGCCTGGACACCGTGCTGCGCACGGTCGACGGGCGGGAGCACACGTTCCACCCGGCGATCCGTGCCGATGTGGCCCTGGTGGGGGCGTCGGTCGCCGATCCGTTCGGGAACCTGGCGTGGGTCGACGGCGAGCGGAACTACAACGCACCGGCGGCCATGGCCGCCGAGGTGTGCGTGGCGGAGGCCGATGCGCTGGTGGCGTTGGGCGAGCTGGACCCGCACCACGTGATGGTGCCGGGCGCGGTGGTCGACACCGTGGTGGCGCCGCTGCGCTGAGCCGGCCGGCGAACCGGACGCAGGCCCGGCGCCGGGCGGGCCACCTCAGCCGGCCGGCTCCCCGGCGGCCCGGTCCGCCTCGGCCACCCGTTCCAGCAGGCGGTCGCGCACCGAGACGCCCTTCTCCCGGGCGTTGTCGCCGGTGATCCGCCAACCGTGGCGGGCGGAGTACAGCAACGGCGGTTCACCCAGTCGGCCTTCGCCGAAGGCGACGACCCGGGCGAAGACCAGATCGTGGTCGTAGCGGCCCGACAGCACCTCGGTGATCTCACAACCCAGCCAGGCGATGCCGCCGGGCACGATGGGCCAGCCGTCGGGGCCCTCCTCGAGGTACTCCGGGGCCACGTAGCGGAACTTCCGGCCGGGATAGGAGAAGTACTGGCCCTCGGCCACCTGGTCGCCGGCCAGCAACGTGACCGCGAAGCGGCCCGAGGCCAGCATCAACGGGTGGGTGTCGTGCTTGGGTGACACCGACGCCAGCACGATCGGTTCCTCGAAGGAGATCTGGCTCACCCAGTGGGAGGTGTAGGCCCGGGTGACGCCGTCGTGGCTGGCCGCCACCACGTGCACGCCCTTGATCATCTGGCCCAGGCATCGTTTGAGGTCGGCGCCGATCATGGGCGGCATGCTACGACGGGGTTCCCTGCAATCGGGGCGGTCCCGCACGGTCGGGGCGACCGCCCGGAAGGAGCCCGCCGTGCCGAGGACCGAGCATCGCACCGATCCCCCGTTCCGCGCCGAACACATCGGCAGCCTGTTGCGGCCCGCCGAGGTGGTGCAGGCGCGCACCCGCTTCGAGGCGGGCGAGCTCGACGCCGCCGCCCTGCGCGCCGTGGAGGACCGCCACATCGCCGCAGTGGTGCCCAAGCTGGAGGCCACCGGCATGCGCTCGGCCACCGACGGGGAGTTCCGCCGGCGGTGGTTCCACCTCGACTTCCTGCAGCAGGTCGACGGCGTGGCCGTCACCGGCAACATCGCGTCGAGCTCCGATTCGGCTGACACCGTGCACATGACCCCACCCCGGCTATCGGTGGTGGGGCCCTTGCGCCACGTCCGTGACATCCAGGTGGCGGACTACCGGTTCCTGGCGTCGGTGGCCACCGCGCTGCCGAAGGTGGCGATCCCGTCGCCCACCATGGTGCACTTCCGGGGTGGGCGGGCCGGGATCGATCTCGACGCCTACCCGGACCTGGATCTGTTCTTCGAGGACCTCGCCGCCGTGTACCGGGCGGAGATCGCCGCGCTGTACGAGGCCGGCTGCCGGTACCTGCAGCTCGACGACACCAACCTCGCCTACCTGTGCGATCCGGTGATGCGCGCCGGCGCGGTGGAGCGGGGCGACGATCCCGACGAGCTGCCCCACGCCTACGCCGCGCTGATCAACGCCGCGCTGGCCGGCCGGCCCGCCGACCTCGTGGTCGGGATCCACCTGTGCCGGGGCAACTTCCGCTCGACCTGGTTCGCGCAGGGCGGTTACGAGCCGGTGGCCGAGGCGCTGTTCAACGAGTTGGACGTCGATGCGTACTTCCTCGAGTACGACGACGAGCGGTCCGGCGGGTTCGAACCCCTGCGCTTCGTGCCGGCCGGCAAGACGGTGGTGCTCGGCCTGCTCACGTCGAAGCGGCCGCAGCTCGAGCCCTACGACGAGATCGCCGCCCGGGTGGCGGAGGCCGCTGCCCACGTGCCGATGGGTCAGTTGTGCCTGAGCCCGCAGTGCGGCTTCGCCTCGACCATCGAGGGCAACGCGCTCACCGAGGACGAGCAGTGGGCCAAGCTCGCCCACGTGGTGGAGCTCGCCGGGCGGATCTGGGCCTGAGCGCGGCCGGCTCGCGGGCCCGGCATCAGCCGGGCTCGTTGGGCTCGACGGCCTCGGGTGACGTCGTGTCATCGACGCTGCGGGCGGGCGCGTCGGGATCGGGCGGGGCAGCCTGACCCGGCCCGCCGCGGCGCGCTCGGCCGGGCCCCGCGGGTGCGTCGTCTGCGGCGTCGTCCGCTGCAGCGGCCGGATCGGCCACGTTGGGGTTGAGGCCGCTGCGCTCGAGCTCGGCCTCGCGCTCCGGTCGGTCCGTGCCCGCCTGCCGTTGGTCGTCGTGCCGTTGGTCGTCGTGCCGTTGGTCGTGGTGGCGTCGGTCGTTCATGACGGTGGCGTACCCACCGCCGGGCCCGCTCAGCGGTGCTCGTCGCTCAGTCGGGGGGTCGCTGCGGCCAGGCGAGGTCGACCACGAGGCCGCTGTGGTCGCTGGCCTGCACGCCGGTGCGGGGCTCGTGGAACGCCGGTTCGGCGCGCAGCACCCTGCCGGCGTCGCCCATCCGCAGGAACGGGCTGCCCACGAACACGTAGTCGATGCGCTTGCGGTGCACGTTGAGCCGGGCGGCGAGCGGGTGGCTGCGCCAATCCTGGGTGAGACCGGGACCCTCGCCGGCCACCCGCCAGGCGTCCTGCCAGAACGTGGTGGTCCCGCCCAGCGAGGTCAGCCCGCACAGGAAGCGGATCTCGTCACTGTCGGGCTCGGCGTTGAAGTCGCCGCACAGCAGCGCCGGGGGGTGGGGCTGGCGCTGCCCGAACGGGACGGCGCCGTCGCGCCCGCCTCGCACGGTGCGCACCAAGCGGTCGAGGGCGAGCACCTGGTGGCAGCGGTGACGCCCGTGGTGCGGGGCGCCGGTGAGGTGGGTGGCGAACACGTCGAGCCCGGCCGTGCGGGCGTGGAGCAGCACGTTGGGGAACCCGTGCAGGAAGCGGTCCCCGGGTGCGTCGTCGGGGTCCACCGGCAGCCGCCACACCTCGTGCAGCTCGATGGGCCAGCGCGACAGCACCGCCGCGCCGAAGCGCAGTGTGGGCTCCTTCCACAACCCCTCGGCGAGGGCGAGGCCGCCGAACGCCAGGTGGTAGTCGATGGCGGTGCGTTCGGCGATCCACCGTGCGGTGGGCGGGTGGTGGGCGTCGCTCCAGATCTCCTCGAGGCAGACGACATCGGCGCGCACCTCGTCGAGCCAGGCGATGATCTCCGTCCGCCGCTCGTCCCAGCCGGGCTCGAACAGCGACCCGGCGTTCAGTTGGGCCACGCGCAGCTCCGCCCGGCCGGCGTCGGGCCGCCGGGTGGCGGGTGGCCGGGTGGCGGGTGGCCGGGCCGGTCGGGGTGGCGGTGCGGGCGCGTCGGTCACGGCTGGGGGCGGGTGTCGAACAGGCGGGCGGCGGCGGTGGGCAGGTCCTCGCCGTCCAGGACGGGCAGCGGCGCCAGATCCACGTGGGTGAGGCCGGCGCCGGCCAGCTCGTCGAGGCGGGCCCGCAGGCTGCTCGCCGGCCCGGCGACGACCACCGCGTCGATCAACCCGTCGGGCAGCTCCTCGCCCCCGGCCAGGGGGAACCCGCTGCGGGCGAACAGCTTGCGGTAGTGCGGCAGCGTTGCGTAGAAGGCCAGGAACCGTCGGGCGGCGGCACGGGCCCGCTCGACGTCGTCGTGCAGGAACACCGGCAGCAGCAGCGAGCGCTCGAGCGGCAGATCGGCTCGTCCGGCGGCGGCCGCGGCCGCGTCGAAGCGGTCCAGCACGGCGCCGATGCGCGGCACGGTGGCGAGGTACAGCATCACGCCGTCGGCCAGCCGGCCGGCCAGCTCGGCCGTCTCCATGGCCACCGCCGCCCACACGACCGGGACCGGCCAGCCGCATGCCGGGGCCCGCCCGGTGCTGCCGTCGAGCACGGCGCGCACGGAGGCGGTGGTCTCGGCCAGCGCCTCCCGGGCGCCCCGCCAGGCGAAGCCGGCCCGTTCGGTGGCCGCCTGGTTGTTGGGGCCGAGCCCGAGGACGAAGCGCCCGTCGGACACCTCGGCCGCCACCGCGGCGGCCAGGGCCAGCATCTCGGGATGGCGCAGGTACACGTTGGCGATGCCCGTGCCCAACCCGATGCGCTCGGTGGCGGCGGCGATGGCGGCGCATTGCGCCATGGCGTCGTTGCTCAGCACCCGTTCCACCAGCATGAAGCGGGCGAAGCCGTGGGCCTCGACGTCGCGGGCCAGGTCGAGGGTGGCCGCCGGCCCGGTCCGGGGGCCGGTGCCGAACGAGGAGATGCCCAACAGCATGTGGGCGACGTTAGCCCCCCGCCGGGAGGGCTTTCGGCCCTGGTCCGGCCGCGGAGTGGCCCTGGGAAGATGCACGCGGGAAGGGATCGACCGTCATGGACCACATCGGCGGGTGGGGCGTACCGATCGGTACGCCCCGATGAGTCGGCGCGTGCTCGTCGAGCGCTGCACCGGGTGCGGCGCCTGCGCGGGGTCCTGCCCGGCGGGCGCACTCACCGCGCCGGAGCCGGCACCGGGCCTCGTCGCCATCGATCCCTACCGCTGTGACGACTGCGGTCGGTGCGTCGAGCACTGCGCCGAGGGCGCCATCGTCATCAAACCGAACTGGCCGGTGTGCCGGGGCCGCGGTTGCCCGTTGCACGCACCGCGCCTCGATGGCGTGCGCTGCGCAGCGTGGCAGCAGCGCTGCCCGCACTGCGGCGACGACGTGGGCGTTCCCCGGCGAGGAGCAGGGCCGTTGCCCCACCTGCGATGCGGGTCTGGCCGTGCGCTGCCCGCGGGCCCGCTTCCTCGGCCTGCCGTGACCACGGCGCGACCGATGGCCGGCTCGCACGGGGCGGCCGGCCATCAGGTGGCGGTGTGCGGCGGTCACCGGGTCATTGCATCGGCGGCCGCACGTGGTCGGTGATCGGGTCGTTCGGGGCGCCCAGATCGTGCTTGTGGGCGGTCTCGCGGGCCTCGTCGATCGGGCCGGCGAACTCGCCGTCGCCCCGTTCCATGATCGTGCCCGGTGACGGGTGGTCGATGGTGGGCGGGCTCGAGAAGAGCGAGCGGATGCGGTCGAGCAGACTCATGGCGATCGGCTACCCGGCCCTGCCGGCGCGGAAACCTCAGCGGCGGCCGCCGCCCACCGGGTCGCCCTGGGCGGGGGCGGCGGGTCGCCGTCCCTCGAGCTCGTTGACGCGGGCGCGCAGCTCGCGGACCTCCTCGGCGAGCTGGCGGTGCGATCGCTCGAGCTCCTGCAGGCTCCAGTGGTGCATCTCGAGCTGCTCGGCGAGCGGTGTGGCGGGCTCAACCTCGTCGGCGGGGGCGCGCCGGCGGCGCGGTGTGACCAGCAACGTGAAGCCGCCCAGGGCCACGCCGATGGCGAGCGCGAACAGCCGGTCACCGATCAACTCCGGCTGGAGGACCAACGTGCTCAGGCCGATGAACCCGGCGAAGACCGCGGCGACGACGGCGATGGAGCCGCCGTCGACCGCCGGGCGGGGTGCACGTGGCGTGGGTTCGACATCGAGCGGCATGCTGCGCAGGTACCCCGCCCGCGGCGGCGGCAACCGTGTGGCCGGCTGCACCCGCTGACGATGCGGTTGCGGCTCGTCCGGCACGGTGGGCGGCTGCGTCGCGTCGCTAGCGTCCCGGCCATGCTGCTGCGCGGGGCCACCGTCATCACCATGAACGCTCGCCGGGACGTGCTGGTGGGCGCCGACGTGCTGGTGCAGGGCGACCGCATCGCCGCCATCGGACCGACCGGCTCGCTCGCCGACGCGGCTCGGGGCCACGAACCGCTCGACTGCGCCGGTCGACTGCTGATCCCGGGGTTGATCAACACCCACAGCCACCTGTTCCAGACGTTGCTCAAGGGTCTGGGCGACGATCTGGTGTTGTCGGAGTGGTTCCGTTGCATGACCGGGCCGAGCGCGGCGGTGCTGACCGCGGAGGACTGCTACGTGGCGGCCCGTCACGGCTGTGCGGAGGCCATCTCCACCGGGACCACCACGATGGTGGACTTCATGTACGCCCACCCCGAGCCGCGCTGCACCGACGCCGTGCTCACCGCCTTCGACGAGGTGGGCCTGCGCGGCGTCGTCGCCCGCGGGTGCATCACCACCGGTGAGGAGGTCGGCGTCCCGGCGCCGCTGGTGGAGGACCTGGGGGCGGTGCTGGAGGACTGCCGGCGGCTGGTGGCGGAACGCAACCGGCCCGGCGCCCGGGTGCAGGTGGGTCTGGCGCCGTGCACGATCTGGGCGGCCGACGACGCCACGCTGCGGGCCACCCGCTCGCTGGCCGACGAGACGGGGGCGCCGATCACCATCCACGTGTCGGAGACCGACTTCGAGATCGAGCAGTCGATGCTGCGCTACGGCATGCGGGACCTGCCCTACCTCGAATCGATCGGGTTCCTGGGGCCCGATGTGCTGGCCGTGCACTGTGTGCAGTGCGACGCCGCCGATGTGGCCACGCTGGCCCGTCACGACGTGAAGGTGTCGCACAACCCCTGCTCGAACCTCTACCTCGCCTCCGGCTTCGCCCCGGTGCCCGAGATGCTGGCGTCGGGCGTCACCGTGGGCCTGGCCTGCGACGGGCCGGCGTCGAACAACAACCACAACATGATCCACGCCCTCAAGTTCGCGGCGCTGATGCACAAGGGGTTCCGGCGCGATGCGGCGGTGATCACCGCCGAGCGGGTGTTGGAGCTGGCCACCATCGAAGGGGCGCGGGCCATCGGCCTGGCCCACGAGCTGGGCTCGGTGGAGGTGGGCAAGAAGGCGGATCTGGTGGTGCTCGACGCCGACAACCTGTGCATGACGCCGCTGCACCACCCCGTCAGCGCGCTGGTGTACTCGGCCATCGGCGACGAGGCGCGCCACGTGCTGGTCGACGGTCGACTGGTGCTGCGCGACCACCAACCGACGCTGGTGGACACCACCGCCGTGCGCGCCGCCTCGCAGGCCTGCGCCGACGCGCTCACGGTGCGGGCCGGGACCTCAGCGCTGCGGACCCGGCCCTGGTTCCGCTGAGCCGGCACCCCGGCCGGCGTCGGTGTCGGTGATGCCGCCCTCGCCGCCCTCGCCGTTCCTGGCGCTGCCGTTGCCGGTGCTGACGTCGCCCGCGGTGTCGGTGCCCGCAGTGTCGGTGCCCGCAGCGTCGTGATCGGTGCTCGGCGCGGCCGGTCCGGGCCGTTCGAAGGTGACGTCGATCTCCTGGAAGCCCTTGAGGCGCTGAGCTTGGGCCGCGGCGGTGTACACGGCCTGGTCGGCGGGGTGAGATCGACATCGTCGGTGAACGGGGTGAGCAGCGCCCGCGGGTACAGCCGGCGGGTGCGCACCACGTTGATCTCCACCGCGAGCACCACGCCGAGGGCCGCCAGGTAGAGCCAGCCCAGCAGACCGAGGACGAGGGCGAAGGCGCCGTAGAGGCTGGCGTCCTCGCCGAAGCGGCTGACGTAGGCGGCGCCGAAGCGCTGCAGCAGCTGCCAGAACAGCGCGGCGAACACGGCACCGACGAGCACCTCGCGCAGCACGAGCGAGCGGGCGGTGGCCAGGCGGAACGCCACCATGAACAGCCCGGTGTTCAACAGCACGGCGGCTGCGGCGGCCAGCAGGGTGATGCCCCGGTCGAGCCGGGTGTCGAACACGGCTTCAGCGGCGCTGCCCAGCGTGGTGAGCACGGTGGAGGCCACCACGGCGAGCCCGCCCACGCCCAGCAGCACCAGGCCGCGCAGGCGTCCGAGCAACGGGTTGGGCCGACGGTTGCGGGGCACCGCCCACATCGTGTTCATGGCGTGCTGCAGGGCCTGGGCCACGCCCAGCGCACCGTAGAGGGCGGTCAGGCCACCGATGATCACCGCCGCGGTGTTGCCGCGCAGGCCGCCGGGCCGATCGAGCTCGGTGCTGAGGATGGGGAACTGGCCGATGGCGGAGTCGAGGATGCGGTTCTGCAGGTCGGTGTCGCCGGCGAGCACGAAGCCGAGGATCGAGGCCAGCAGGAGCAGCAGCGGGAACAGCGACAGGAACCCGTAGTAGGTGATGAGGGCGGCGAGGTAGGTCCCCTGGTCGTCGAAGAACTTGTAGACGACCGCGATCGGGAACGCCGCCCAGGGGTGGCGGCGCTGGAACCGATCGAGCCAACCCATGCAGGCACTATGCCACCGGGCGGTCGCCTTGCCGTCTCACCCCGCTGCGCTCAGGCCGGTTCGATCTCGCCCGAGCCGGCCACCGCGGTCACCAGCTGCGCCGGGGTGCCGTGGTAGGTGATGTCGCCCGAGCCGCTGACCTTGGCGTCGAGGGAGGCGCTGGCCGCCACCGCCGCCTCGCCGCTGCCCTCCACCCGGACCACCGCCCGTTCGGCGGCGAGGGCGGCGGCGTCGATCTCGCCGGAGCCGTTGACGGTGAGCGCCAGGTCGGTGGCGGCGCCGCTGAGCACGGCCTCGCCGGCGCCGGACAGCTCCAGGGTGAACGGACCGCCGGCGAGGCCGGCGACCTCGAGCCGGCCGGCGCCGTTGGCGGTGACCGCGTCGAGGGCGACCGTGGTGATGGTGACCTCGAGGTGGACGTCGCGCAGCGAGGTGCCGGGAGCGAAGCCCACCGTCAGCCGGCCGTCGACCACCTCGGTGGTGACCAGCGGCGCGACGTTGTCGTCGGTGCGGACCTGCACGGCGTCGTGGTCGCCGCGGGTGATGCGCACGGTGCCGAACCCCTGGACCTGCACGGCGTGGAAGCCGCCGAGGGCGCGGTCCTCGGTGACGAGCACGCCGGAGCCCACCACCGCGCCGGCGTCGGTGGGCGAGCCGCTGTTGCCGCCGGTGATCACCACGTTGCCGGAGCCGCTGATCACGCTGCCGCCGCCACTGATCACGCTGCCGCCGCTGATGACGCTGCCGTTGACGCGGACCTCGCCACCGGCGATCACCACGCCGGTGCCCTGGCCGGTGGCGGTGGAGCCGGTGGCCGGGTCGGTGGCGGTGCTCGACGTCGATGCCGGCGCCGTGGTGGCCGGTGCGTCGCCGCCGCCGATGCGGGCGGCGGCCGGTTCCACGTTGGCGCCACCGCACGCCGAGAGCACAGCGACCGCGGCGACGGAGGACACGGCCAGGGAGAGGACGGTGCGGGAGCGAGCAGGCATGGTCCCAGCCTCGGCCCGGCGGGTGCGTGTACCCATCGGGGATGTCCCCCATCGGCCCCCATCGAGGCGTTCGATCCGATCCGATCAGGCGATCCAACCGGCGGGATCGACACCGCCCGGGACCGGCCCGTCACCGTATGGGCTCCGGGTGAAGACGAACGTGGCGAGGTCGAACGAGCGGCCGTCGTCAGCGAAACGGAGCCGTTCGCCGGCGTAGTAGCCGTCGAGGCCCACCCACTCCGCTCCCTCGGAACGCCGGTCCGCCGCGGATCCCGCGCTCGCCGGGTGGGGCGGCTCCGCGTGGAAGCGGCTGGCCCCGCGGTCGCCGTGGGAACGCAGCTCCAGCAGCGTGGAGCCGATCGCCCGCAACGTGAAGCGGTGCGGACCCCAGCACCAGGTCCCGAGGAGCTCGAGGGCCACCCCGGCCGGCGGGGGTGCGCTCCGCCACGGTCCGGGCAGCGGTGGCTCGTGCTCGGCCACGAGGTCGAGCAGGGCGCCGCCGAGGGCCCAGTCGCCGCCGTAGGTGCTGTTGGCGAGCCACACCGAGGCCAGCCGGGCATCGTCGTCCACGGTGAGCGCCCCGACGTAGCCGGGCATCGAACCACCGTGGCCGTAGCGGCGGTGCCCGTCGCGGCCGTTGAAGAGCTGCACGCCGTAGCCATAGGCGGGCCGGTCCTCGCCGGTGCGGGTCCGGGCCGCCGCCTTCATCTCGAAGCGGGTGTCGGCAGCCAGCACGTCGTCGGCCCCGTCGAGCAGGAAGGCCCCGAGGCGGGCGAGGTCGGCCACGGTGGCCCACAGCTGCCCGGCCGCCGCCATGGCCCCGGTGTCGACGGTGGGCTCGGTCTGGACGAGGTCGGCGTCGGGGTGCACGGCCAGCGGCTCCGCCCGCGGGGATACCGGGTGGTAGGTGGTGCGGGTCATCCCGAGCGGGGCCAGCACCTCGTCGTGCACCACCTCGAACCACGGCCGGCCGCGGTGGCCGGCCACCACCTGGCCGAGGGCGCCGAAACCGAGGTTGGAGTAGTGGAAGCGCACGCCGGTGGGATGGGCGAGCGCGGCGTGGGTGGCGGCCGGTGCGTCGAGCGCGCCGGCCACGTCGGCCCACGGACCGCCCGGGGTGCGCTCCCACCACGATCCCGCCGTCTCCGCCTGCAGCCCGCCGCGGTGGGCGAGCAATTGGCCGATGGTGGCGGCGCCGAACGGCGTGCCGGGAAGGTGCGTGTCGAGAGCGTCGTCGAGCGAGAGGCAGCCCTCGTCGCGCAGGCGCAGCACGGCGATGGCGGTGAGGGTCTTGGTGATCGAACCGATGCGGTACTGCGTGTCCGGATCGGGGGCGGGACCGCGCCGGCCGTCGAGGTGGCCGCGGGCGCCGAACCAGGCGAGCGCGCCGTCGCGCACCACGCCGGCGGCGAGCGAGGGGAGGCGGGCGCCGGTCTGGGCCGCCGCGCTGCGGGCCAGCAGGCGCTGCGCCGTACCGGGCAGAACGTCCATGGCCGGCAACGTAGCGGCGGGTCGGGGGCGGGGCCCAACGAGTTGCGCGGTGCGCCGAGCACACTACGGTGCTCGCATGGATCGCGTCGATGGCACCGGGGAGCAGGCCGGTGCAGCGGCGGACGAGGTGACCGCGGCCGACGTGCGGGCGGCGGCCGGGCGCATCGCCGGTGGCGTGGCCCGCACGCCGGTGGCGCAGTCGCACACGTTGTCGGCCATCACCGGCGCCGATGTCCACGTGAAGTTCGAGAACCTGCAGTTCACCGCCTCCTACAAGGAGCGGGGGGCGCTGAACCGGCTGCTCACCCTACCGACCGGTACGGCGGGGGTGGTGGCGGCGTCGGCGGGGAACTTCGCCCAAGGGGTGGCGCACCACGCCGGCCGGCTGGGTGTGCCCGCGGTGATCGTCATGCCGTCGTCCACCCCGGTCGGCAAGGTGTCGCGGACCGCGGTCCTCGGGGCGGAGATCGTGCTGGCCGGCGAGCGCTTCGAGGATGCGGCCGCCGAAGCCGAGCGGTTGGCCGAGCAGCGGGGCTTCGCCCTGCTGTCGCCGTTCGACGATCCCGCCGTGATCGCCGGTCAGGGCACGGTGGCGGCGGAGCTGCTGGCCGAGGTGCCGGACCTCGACGTGCTGGTGGTGCCGGTGGGCGGCGGCGGGTTGCTGGCCGGGATGGCGGTGGCGGCGCGCCTCCGCGTCCGACGGCCCCTCGGCGGTGCCGCTGGAGCTCGTCGGCGTGCAGAGCGAGCGCTACCCCGGGCTGTACAACCGCTTCCATGGCGTCGAGCTGCCCATCGGCGGGCCCACGATCGCCGAGGGCATCGCCGTGGCCGAACCGGGCCGGCGCACCACGGCCATCATCCGGCGGCTGGTCGACCGGGTGGAGGTGGTGTCAGAGGCGTTGTTGGAGACGGCGGTCGGCTTGTACCTGGAGATCGAGAAGACGGTGGCGGAGGGGGCGGGCGCGGCGGCGCTGGCCGAGCTGCTGGCCCGGCCCGAGCGCTACCGGGGGCGACGGGTCGGCCTCGTGCTGAGTGGTGGCAACATCGACCTGCGCCAGTTGGCCTCGGTGACCATGCGCAGCCTCGTGCGCAGTGGGCGGCTGGGACGGTTGTGGGTGTCCCTCGACGATCGCCCGGTGCGCTCGGTGCGCTGACCACCCTCATCGGGGTCACGGCGCCAACATCGTCGAGGTGGTGCACCGCCGGCTCGATCTGGCGGTGCACCCGCGATCGAGCGACGTCGAGCTGCTGGTGGAGACGGCCGACCAGGCGCACCTCGATCGGGTGCTGGCCGCCTGCGCGCCGGTGGCTACCCGGTCACCGTCGCCGCCGGCTGAGCGCCGCCGGGCCGCCGCGCACAGCCGCATGCGCCGTGGCTCAGGACGAACCGATCAGACAGCAGGTTGACCAGCGGCTGGTAGAGCTCCTCCAGGTAGGCCGCGTCGGCGGGGTCGAGCGGAGGCTCACAGGCGGCGGCGAGCTGGTCGAGCTGTTCGAGGCGGGACACGCCCACCACGGGGGCGGTGATCTCGGGCTTGCCCAGCAACCAGGCCAGCGCCACCTGGGCGGGGGTGTGGCCCATGCGTTCGGCCACCTCCACCACCCGATCGGCGATGGCGAAGTCCATGGCGCCGCGGTAGAGCCCCTCGGTGCGGGCCCGATCCTGGCCCTGCGAGCGGTTGGTGGTGCCCTTGTCGAAGCCGCCTCGGTAGGCGCCGGCCAGGATGCCGCGGGCCAGGGGCGACCAGGGCATGAGGGCCACGCCGGTGGAGGCGCAGTAGGGGATCATCTCCCGCTCCTCCTCGCGGTAGATCAGGTTGTAGTGGTTCTGCATCGACGAGAACGGCGTCCAGCCGTTCATGGTGGCGGTGAGCTGCAGCTCGACGAACTGCCAGGCGAACATCGACGAGCCACCGAGGTAGAGCACCTTGCCGGCCTTCACCGCATCGTGCAGGGCCTCGAGCGTCTCCTCGATGGGGGCGGCGGCGGCGCCGGGGATGGCGTGGGGGTGGCGGTGGATGACGAGCTGGTCGATGTAGTCGTGGCCGAGGCGGCGGAGGCTGGCGTCGATGCCCTCGCGCACGTGCTTGCGGGACAGGCCGCCGCTGTTGGCGCCCTTGCCCATGGGCATGGAGATCTTCGTCTGCAGCACGTAGTCCTCCCGGGGGGCGAGCTCCTTGAGCAGCGCGCCCACCACCTCCTCGGAGGCGCCGAGCCCGTAGATGTCGGCGCAGTCGAACGTGAACACGCCGCGTTCGAGCGCCCCGGCGAAGATGGGGCGGGCCTGGTCGAGGTCGAGGGTCCAGTCGCCCTGGTGGCCCCGGCCGGGGATGAAGTTCATCGTTCCCAGGACGAGGCGGGAGACCCGCAGGCCGCTGTTGCCCATCTGCACGCTTTGCACCATGGCCGGCAGCTTGCCATACCCCGCTGCCGATGCGACTCCAGACGGGTCGGTATGGTCGACGATCGGCGGGGGCCCGTGCTCGGGTCGGTTCGTCGACGATTCGGTCCGAGGGTCCTGACCTGCTCACGTTGCGTCGTCGGCGATTCGGCGCGAGGAGCTCGGGGCACGGTGCCCGGCCGTGAGACCGGTGACGCTACCCATTGGTATGGCGTGGTGGTCCCGTGGCCAAGGCGTGTCCGGGCACCCGCCCGAGCCGGCTCAGTCGATGGTGGTCGCCCGGTCGCCGTTGCGGGCGGCCCGGGCGGCTACGATCCACGGCACGGTGGCCGGGTCCACCTGGATGTACACGGCCTCGGCCTCGGCGAAGACGCCCTCGGGTCCGATGCCGGTGCAGTGCACGAACAGCTTGCGGCCTTCCTCGCCCACCACCTTCGAGCGGAACTGGACCTCGACGTCGAGCGGCGCCGGCTTCAGCAACCGCAGCGAGACCGAGCCGGTGAACCCGAACCGGCCCACCATCGGCAGCACGGTGGCGGTCGCTTCGTCGATGACCAACGCCACCGACCCGCCGTGGGCCCGGCCGGGCGGGCCTTCGTAGGCGCTGTTGAACACCAGCGTGGTCACCGCCTCGTCGCCCTCGCGGTGGTGGGAGGCGGCCAGACCGATGGGGCTGTAGGCGCCCCCGACGATGGAGAACCGGTCGAACTCGATGGGCGCCCCATCTGGCGTGGGGTCGGGCATGCGGCCCTCGAGCAGGCGATGTAGCGGTTCGACAGTCGGGAGTTCTCGGCCTGCTTGTCCCGGCGGGGGCCAGGTCCACGTCGTCTGCCAGCGCGTGCGCGACCTCGGCCAGCCGGCCGGCCAGGGCGGGTCGACCTTCGCCTGCGCCAGGGCGTGACCGAGCCGGCGGACCGCAGCCGCGGCGAGCAGCTCATGGTCGCCAACGGCGTCGGGCTCGCTGCCGGCACCGCCGGCAGCCGCAGTGGGGTCACCGCTCCGGTTCGAGGCGTCGTCCTGCTCGTTCATCGCTGCCCGACCGTAGCGCCTCACCGCCGGCGGCTCCGCAGCGGTCGGCCGGCGACTCACTATCGTCTCGCCCGTGAGGCGCATCCTGGTCACCAACGACGACGGCATCGATTCCGCCGGCCTGCACGCTGGCCCGTGCCCTGGTGCCGCTCGGCGAGGGATCTGTTCGCCCGTCGGCGAGTACTCCGGGGCCGGCGCCGGCATCGGCCACATCGGGGCGGCATCGCCGAGGTGCACCAGCTGCAGCGCCCCGAGCTCGAGGGCGTGGCCGCCGCCTACGCCTTCGACGGCCCACCCGCCCTCGCCGCCCTGCTCGCCATCCAGGGCCTCTTCGGCGCCGCGCCCTCGGTGGTGGTCTCCGGCATCAACCCGGGCTGGAACGTCGGCCGGGCGGTGCACTTCTCCGGCACGATCGGCGCCGCCCTGACCGCCGAGCAGCTGGGCATCCCGGGCGTGGCCGTCAGCCAGCGCACCGGCGGCCTGCAGCAGTGGGCCACCGCCGCCGACGTGGCCGCTGCGCTGGTGGCCGAGCTCGACGGCGAGCCGATCAGCCTCAACGTCAACGTGCCCAACCTCGCCCGCCACGAGCGGGCCGGCACCCGCCACACGACGCTGAGCGACCGGATCCCCTACCAGCTGCACCGGGCCCGCCTCGAGCCGGTCGATGACCACGACGACGACGGTGTCCGGCACCTCGTGCGCTTCGAGATGGACGGGCCCTACGACAACAGCATCGGCACCGACACCGAAGCGGTGGAGGCGGGCTACGTCTCCATCACGCGCCTGCGGCCCACCACCCATTGGTGAGAACCTGCCGTAGGCTCCGCCGCCCTGGCTGAACCCTTCCTCCCCTCCATGCGGCTCGACGGCCGGCGAGCCGTGGTCACCGGCGCGGGACGCGGCATCGGCGCCGGCTGCGCGGTGGCGCTGGCCGAGGCCGGCGCCGAGGTCATCGCCATGGCCCGCACCGCCACCGAGATCGACGAGGTCGTCGAACAGATCCGAGGCTTCGGCGGCAACGCCCGCGCCGTGGTGTGCGACGTGACCGACACCGCCGCCATGCGCGCCGCCTTCGCCGAGCTCGACCGGCTGGACATCCTGGTGAACAACGCCGGGGCCGGCATCGCCGGTGGCCTGCTCGACATCGCCGACGACGCGGTGGGCACCATGCTCGATCTGAACTGCAAGGCGCTGGTGTTCGTGGCCCAGGCCGCCGCCCGCATCATGGTCGCCCAGCAGTCGGGCGTGATCATCAACCTGTCCTCCACGTTCGGCAAGAACGGCCGGCCCCGCCACAGCGTCTACTCGGCCACGAAGCACTTCGTGGAGGGCTTCACCAAGTCCGTGGCGGTGGAGCTGGCCCCGCAGCAGGTGCGCTGCGTGGCCGTCGGCCCCACCGCCATCGACACGCCGATGACCCACGAGCGCCTGCGCGACCCCGTCGTCGGCGGTGACCTGCTCAGCCGCATACCGCTCGGTCGGTTCGGTCAGGTGCAGGACGTCGTCGGCGCGGTGGTGTTCCTGGCGTCACCGGCGGCGGCGCTGATCACCGGTACGACGTTGATGGTGGACGGCGGCTGGACCGCGCAGTAGCGCCGCGGCCCGGCGCGCCCGTGCTCAGCGCGCCGTCACGTCGGGGTGGGGTTCCGCGGCCGACGCCGGGTTGAGCTGGCGCAGGGTCAGCTTGGCCAGCTGCGACATGTGCACCTGGTCGGGCCCATCGGCGATGCGCATCAGCCGGGCCATGCCCCACAGGTGGGTGAACGGCACGTCCTGGCTGGTGCCCATCGCCCCGAAGACCTGGATGGCCCGCTCGATCACGTTCTGGGCCATCTGCGGGCCGACGATCTTCACCATCGAGATGTAGTCGCGCGCCCCCTTGGCCCCGGAGCGGTCCATCTCGGCCGCGGCCTTGAGCACCAGCAGCCGGCACTGCTCGATCTCGCAGCGCGACCGGGCGATGTCCTGGCGCACGCTCGACTGGTCCGACAGCTTCTGGCCGAACGCCACCCGCTGCTCGGCCCGGGCGCACATGAGCTCGAGCACCCGTTGGGCCATGCCCACGTTGGTCATGGCGTACTGGAAGCGGCCGGGCCCCAGGCGGCCCTGGGCGATCTCGAAGCCGCGACCCTCGCCCAGGATGATGTTGTCGACGGGGACGCGCACGTCGTGGAAGGCGAGCTCGCCGTGGCCGCCGGGCGTGTCGTAGGAGCCGAACGCCTTCATCGGCCGGACGATCTCGAGGCCGGGCGTGTCCTTGGGGACGATGATGGTGGAGTGGCGCTGGTGGCGTTGCCCGTCGGGATCGGTGATGCCCATCACCAGCAGCACCTCGCACAGCGGGTGGAAGATGTTGCTGGAGTACCACTTGCGGCCGTTGAGCACGTACTGGTTGCCGTCGCGCTCGATGCGCAGTTCGATGTTGGTGGCATCGGAGGACGCCACCTGCGGCTCGGTCATGGCGTAGCACGAGCGGATGCGGCCCTCGAGCAGCGGCCGCAGCCACTGGTCCTGCTGCTCGGGGGTGCCATAGCGGGCCAGCACCTCCATGTTGCCGCGGTCGGGCGCGGAGCAGTTGAAGATCTCGAACGACCACGGCACCCGGCCCATCAACTCGGCCAGCGGGGCGAACTCCACGTTGTGGAACCCGCCGGAGAACTCGCCGTACTCCGGGGGCAGGAACCAGTTCCACAGGCCCTGCGAGCGGGCGAGCGCCTTGAGCTCCTCGATCATCGGCGGCTGCTTCCACAGGTTGGCCGGGTCCTCGACGAAGTCGTCGTGCTCCTGCTCGCGCGGTACACGTGCTCGTCCATGAACGCCGACAGGCGCTCGCGGGCGTCGCGCACCTTGGCGCTGTACTCGAAATCCATGGTCGACCCCCGATCGGTGGCCCGGCTGCCCGGGCGAGAGGGTCAGCGTAAACCGGCGGTCAGGACGCTCGCTGGGCCACCTGCGGGAACGGCCGGGCCCGGCCCAGCAGCGCGGGCACCGGTGCTGCAACTGCTCACCCAACCAGTCGCTCACCGGCAGCAGGGCGTCGAGGTCCACGCCGGTGTCGAAGCCCATGCGCTCCAGCATCCAGGCGAGGTCCTCGGTGGGGATGTTGCCGGTGGCGTTGGGGGCGAAGGGGCAGCCGCCCACCCCGCCGATGGAGGCGTCGAGGCGCAGCACCCCGGCCTGGGCGGCGGCCGCAGCGTTGGCCAGGCCGGTGTTGCGGGTGTTGTGGAAGTGCCCGCGGAGGGTGACGCCGGGGGCGACGGCGGCCACGGCGGCGAAGCGCTCGGTCACGTCGGTGGGCACACCGCAGCCGATCGAGTCGGCGATGCCGAGCTCGGTGGGGTTGCCGGCCAGCACCGCCTCGGCCACCTCGACGACGCGCTGCACCGGCACCTCGCCCTCGTAGGGGCAGCCGAACCCCATGGAGATGCCGATGGTGGGGCGCACGCCGTCGCGGTGGGCCCGCTCGGCGATGCGCAGCCAGCCGTCGATGAGGCCCTGCACGGTCGAGCCCTGGTTGCGCTCGGCGAACGTGTCGGTGGTGGTGACCACCATGTTGATCTCCTCGGCGCCGGCGGCCACGGCCCGTTCGTAGCCCCGCTCGTTGAGCACCAGGGCGGCGAAGGTGACGCCGTCGCGGCGGCCGAGGCGATCGAGCACCGCTTCGGCGTCGGCCATCTGCGGGACGCGGGTGGGATGGGCGAAGCTGACCGCCTCGACGCGCCGCAGCCCGGCGGCGACGGCGCCCTCGATGAGCGCCACCTTGGTGTCGGTGGACAGCAGCACGTCCTCGTTCTGGATGCCGTCGCGGGCGGAGACCTCGATGATCTCGACCCGGGGACGGTGCGACTGCAGCTGGGGTTTGTCGGTCATCGTGGATCTCCTCGTGGTGGCCATCAGTCCAGCAGACCGCCGGACTGGCCGCCGTCGATCAGCAGGCTGGTGCCGGTGATGAACTTCGCCTGCTCCGAGCACAGGAAGGCGACGGCCGCGCCGAAGTCGTCGGGATCGCCCACCATACCAGCAGGTACGCCGGCGGAGGCCCGCTCCTTGTCGGGGATGATCTTGCGCAGCCGGTCGGTCCAGTGCACGCCGGGTAGGCAGGAGTTGACGGTGACCCCGTCGCCGGCCACCTCCCGGGCGGTGATCTTCAGGAAGCTGGTGAGCCCCGCCCGCGCCACCGAGCTGGCCAGCAGCATGCCGATGGGTTGCTTCACCCCGCTGCTGGTGATGGCCACCACCCGGCCCCAGCCGCGCTCCCGCATGGGCGGGATCGCCACCCGGCACATCTCGATCATGGCCAGCAGGTTCATGTCGATGGCGGCGCGGTAGCCGGCCGGGTCGGTGGTGGCGAACGTGCCCGGCGGCGGGCCGCCGGCGTTGGTCACGAGGATGTCCACCTGCCCGAGGGCCTCGATGGCGGACTCCACGAACCCGCGCCCGCCCTCCGGGGTGGACACGTCGGCCTCGATGACCACCACGTCGCCGTCGATCTGCCGGCGGGCGTCGGCCAGCCGCTCGGGGTCCCGGCCGCTGATGGCGACCCGCACCCCGTCGGCGGCCAGCGCCTTGGCCGCCCCCAGGCCGAGCCCCGCCGAGCTCGCTGCAACCGCCGCCGTCCTGCCCCTGATGCCGAGATCCATGGCCGGGGAACCTAGCGGTGCAGCGGCTCGATCCGCCCGCCTACGCTCAACCGCCATGGCGCCCGCTCCCCACCCGACCAAGGTCGGGTACCTGCTGCCCACCCGTGAGGCGGTGATGGCCGGCGAGCCCGGCACCGCCCGCCTGCTCGCCCTCGCCCGGCAGGCCGAAGCAGCCGGTTACGACTCCATCTGGGTGGGGGATTCCCTGCTGTCGCGTCCTCGCCACGAGCCGCTCACCTTGCTGGCTGCGGTGGCCGCCGCCACCGAGCGGGTGGAGCTGGGCACGGCGGTGCTGCTGCCGGCGTTGCGCAACCCGGTGGTGCTGGCCCAGATCGTGGCGACGCTCGACCAGCTGGCCGGGGGCCGGCTGATCCTCGGCGCCGGCGTGGCCGCTGACACGCCCTCGATCCGGGCCGAGTTCGCCGCCGCCGGGGTGCCCTTCGAGCAGCGGGTCGGCCGCTTCGTGCACGGCCTGGCGCTGTGCCGGGCGCTGTGGACCGGCGAGCCGGTCACGTGGGAGGGGCCCTACTGGCAGCTCGACTCGGCCGTGCTGCACCCCACGCCGTTCCGGGCGGGTGGACCGCCGATCTGGATCGGCGGCTCGGTGGAGGCCACGCTGCGGCGCACCGGCCGGCGGTACGACGGCTGGGTCCCGGTGGGCGGGGGGCCCGTGGGGTTCCGCCGCGGCGGGCAGACGGTGGGCGTGGCCGGCGCCGAGGCCGGTCGGGACCCGGCGGGGTTGGTGGGGGCGGCCTACGTGACGCTGTCGATCGACGAGGATCCCGCAGCGGCGGAAGCGGCGCTCGATGCGTTCCTGGGCACGTACTACGCCCCGGCACCGGCCGCGGTCATGCGCCGCTTCCAGAACTGCTACGCCGGCGGTGTCGACGGAGCGGTCGCCTACCTGTCGGCGTTCGTGGCGGCCGGCGCCTCACACCTGTGCCTGCGGTTCTGCGGTGACCACGAACGCAACCTCGACCGCTTCGCCGGGGTCGCCGCACAGCTGGGCTGAGGGGTCCACGGAGGCGGGCCCGCTGCCGGGAACGGTGGCGGGCGCCGAGGGCCGTGGCGGGCCGGCGCCGAGGGCCGTGGCGTGTCGGCCGAGGGCCGTGGCGGGCCGGCGCCGAGGGCCGTGGCGTGTCGGCCGAGGGCCGTGGCGGGCGCTCGCCCGATGGTCAACCGGCCCGCCCCTTCGGCGGCGATTCGAGATCGATTCGGCGAGTTCGACGGACGGGAGTGGGCTGATCGCCGTCGGTACCGAGTGGCGACGCTGCGCACCCGCCGTCCCACGGTCGGCGCTGGAGCTTCGTGTCTCACGACCAGTTCCGAATCGACGTCGAATCGAGCGCGACGGTCTTCCCGGCACCAGGCCGGGGCGGCCTGCGACCGACGACGTCGACGGTCAGCCGATGGCGGCGCGCGCTTCGTCCACCAGGTCGGCCAGCTCGGCCCGCTCGGCGCCGGACAGGGCCTCGAACGCCGGCACGCACAGCACCGAGGTCTGGGCGTCGGCCTGGGTCCGCTTCCAGCCGGCGGCCACCTCGTCGGGGTACGGCCCGCTCCAGCCCAGATCCCGCGCCCACTCCATGCCGCCGCGGGGCGGGGGCGCGGCCAGCGCCGCCTCGGCCGGGTGCATGCCGCTGCCCAGCACCGCCAGCAGGTGGGCCCCACCGCGCAGCTCGCGCAGCACGTGCAACGTCAGGGTGACGGCCGCGGCCGCATCGGGGGGCGCCGGCATCGCCCGCCAGCCGGCGAACAGGGCCCCGAGCTGCGGCAGCGCGGCATCGGCCACCGCCCGGCCCAGCTGGTCGAGCCGGCGCAGGCGCGCCTCGTCCATACCGGCCAGTGCGCCTCGGCCCCACTGGTAGGCGCACTCGGCGTACTCGGTGGCCAGCTCCCGGGCCGGCCGGTCGCTCGGCCGGTGCTCCCAGTAGCGGCGCACGTCGGCGGGGGCCATGAACCCGATGGCGTTGGCCACCACGTCGGCGTCCACATCGCCCAGCACCCCACAGCGGCCGACCACCCAGAACCCCCGGCCCGGCAGCAGGCCGAGCTCGTCGCCCCGGGCGGCGGTGTCACGGTTGATCATCCAGCCCCGGGCGAACTCGAGGATCGGCTGGGCGGTGCGGGCGATCGCCTGGGCGGCGGTCAGCTCGCCGGTGGTGCTGGGCTCCGACATGGGCGGGGACGGTAGTCGTCGCGCCGCGCCCGCCGCTCGCCCCCTGCGTGCCCGGCCCGCCCCGTGCTTGCCCCCGCTCGCCGCCAGCCGCCAGGCTGTCCGGCCGTGACCTGGCAGGACTTCTTCGGGATGAGCGCGTGCGAGCGGCCCGAGCGCTGGCGGCTCCCGGTGACCGATGCGGTGACCGGCGGCGTGGGCCAGCTCTTCGGTGGGGTGGCCTTCGGCGCGGCGGTGGCGGTGCTGGAGGAGCTGACCGGCAAGCCGGCGGCGTGGGCCACCGCCCAGTTCGTCTCCAACGCCTTCCCGCCCGAGCAGCTCGAGCTCGACGCCACCGTGGTGGTGCACGGCCACAACTTCAGCCAGGCCCGGGTGGTGGGCCACGTGGGCGATCGGGAGGTGGTCAGCGTGCTGGCCGCGCTCGGCGCCAAGCGCTTCGACGGCAACGGCATGTGGCGGGTCATGCCGTTGGTGGCGCCGCCCGACCAGTGCGCCCGGCGCGCCGCCTTCGGCCCCGATCCCGGCGGCCTGCACACCCGCATCGAGCAGCGCATCGTCGAGGGGGAGTGGGGCAACGAGGCGTTCTCGCCGGCGGGGGTGTGCCGGGTGTGGATGCGCATGGCCGACGGCTTCGCCGCCACCCCCGCCGGTCTGGCGGTGGTGGCCGACTTCCTGCCCCTCGGCATCCGCTCGGCGCTGGGCCGTGAGCTGTTCGGCTCGAGCCTCGACAACACCGTGCGGTATGTCCAACCGCCGCCGCCCGACCACGACGGCTGGGTGCTGGCCGATCTCCAGGTCGACGCCGTGCAGCACGGTGTGGGCCACGGGACCGTCCACCTGTGGAGCGGCGACGGCACCCTGCTGGCGGTGGCGTCGCAGACCTGTTCGATGCGGGAGCTGCGCCCCGGCGAGCGCTGACGCGCCCGCCGGGCGGCGGTGCGAAGCCTCGGCGTTCAGCCCAGGCGGCCGAAGTGGTCGACGAGGTGCTGGTACTCGTCGAGCTTGCGGCGTTCGTCGGTGGCCGGGTACGGCCGCACCAGGATGGCCGCCCAGGCGAAGCCGAGCTCGGCCAGCTTCTCCAGCCCCTCGATCTCCGGGTACGGCGCGTACACCCCCAGCGTGATGGTGGCGGGGTCCCGGCCGGCCGCGTCGCACACCCGGCGCAGCTCGTCGATCGACGCCTGGTTGGCGTCGCGGAAGATCGGCATCCAGCCGTCGCCGTACTCCACCACGTGGTCGAGCAGGCCGTGCACGGCGGCGCCGCCCAGCCAGATCGGCGGGTGGGGGTCCTGCACCGGCTTGGGCCACGCCCACGACGGCTCGAAGGACACGAACTCCCCGGAGAACGATGCCTCCTCCTTCGTCCACAGCTCCCGCATGGCCAGCACGTGCTCGCGGCCCTTGGCCCGGCGGGTGCGGAACTCGAGCCCGTGGTGGGCCATCTCCTCGCGGTTCCAGCCGAAGCCGATGCCGAAGCGGAACCGGCCGTTGGAGATGAGATCGACGGTGGCCACCTCCTTGGCCATCCAGAACGGGTCCCGCTGGGCGACGAGGCAGACCCCGGTGCCCAGCTCGATCCGCTCGGTCACCGCCGCCGCCGCCGACAGGGCGCAGAACAGGTCGACGTTGCGCTTGTACTCCTCGAGCAGCGGTCGGTCGGTCTTCATGCCCCCGGGCGGCGTCTTGCGGGACGTGGGGATGTGGCTGTGGTCGGGCAGCCAGAGCGAGTGCCAGCCGCGCTCCTCCACCTCCCGGGCGAGCGGCACCACGCCGAGGGACTGGTCGGTCGGAAAGGCGAAGATCCCCAGTTGCATGGCGGCGGAGCCTAGGCGGGTGCCGCCCGGTACGGCGGCGCCGCCTCAGCCCATCGTCTTGGCGCCGTCGATGGACTCCCGGATGATGTCGGCGTGGCCGGCGTGCTGCGCGGTCTCGGCCACGATGTGGGTCAGCACGCGGCGGTGGGACCACGCCGTGCCGGGCGGGAACCAGGGCGCCTCGGGCAGCGGGTGCCCGTCGTCGAGGGAGGCCAGCGCGTCGACCAACCGGTCGGTATGGTCGGCCACCCGTTGGTAGCGGTCCAGCAGATCGGTGAGGGTGTCGCCCGCCGCCATGTCGAAGCCGTCGGCCCACCGTGCGCCTGCGTCCGGGTCGTCGGCCGGTGCCATGGCCGCGGCCCCGTGCTCGATGAACGATGCCCACTGCGCCTCGGTGGCGGCCACATGCTTCACCAGCCCGCCGAGGCACAGCGCGCTGGCCGTGGGCCGCAACCGGGCCTGCTCGTCGGTGAGGTCGCGCACGGTGTGGCGCAGGAACGCCCGGTGGGTGCCCAGCGCTTCCAGCAGGTCCCGGCGCTCCTGCGTGTCGGTGGTGGTCGGCGAGGATGTTCCGGTCGAAGGGTTCGTCATGGTGACGACGGTACGATCCATTCCGGCCGGTTTCTGGCCGGATCGAGGAGCATCATCGAGGACCGATGGCCACCACCACCTCCCGCACGCTCGAACTGCTGTCGTTGCTGCAGAACCACCGGTTCTGGCCGGGGGCGGCGCTGGCCGAACGGCTCGAGGTGTCGGAGCGGACCGTGCGCCGCGATGTCGACCGGCTGCGCGAGCTGGGCTACCCGGTCGAGGCCCGGCGGGGGGTCGACGGTGGTTACCAGCTGGCCGCCGGCACGGCCATGCCCCCGCTGCTGCTCGACGGCGAGGAGGCGGTGGCCCTGGTGGTGGGGCTGCACTCGGCCAGCCAGGGAGCGGTCGCCGGGGTGGCCGAGTCCTCGGTGCGGGCGCTGGCCAAGCTCAGCCAGGTGCTGCCGGCCGAGCTGCGCCGCCAGGTGGATGCCCTCAGCGCCGTCATCCCCGTGCCATGGGACGGGCCGGCCACGGCCACGGTCGCCCCCGACGTCCTCAGCGTGCTGGCCCAGGCCTGCCGCGACGAGGTCCGGCTCGGCTTCGCCTACACGGCCCGTGACGGCGAGCAGACCGAGCGGTACGTCGAGCCCCACCAGCTGGTCCTGCTGGAGCGGCGCTGGTACCTGGTGGCCTACGACGTCGACCGCCGTGACTGGCGCACGTTCCGCGTCGACCGGCTCACCGAGCCCCGTCCCACCCGGGGCCGTTTCGAGCCGCGGCCGCTTCCGGCCGCCGACGCCGCCGCGTTCGTGCGTGCCGGCATCGACAGCGCGTCGGCGCCGCTCGAGGTCGAGGCGATCGTGGAGCTCCCGGTCGACGAGCTGCCCGGCTACTGGCTGCGCTGGGCCACCGCCGAACCCGAGCCCGCCGGTGGCGGTGGCGCCAGCCGGGTGGTGCTGCGGGTGGGCTCGCTGGACTGGGCGCTGTTCCTCCTGGCCGCCACCGAGGCCGACTTCACCGTGGTGCGCCCCCCGGAGCTGCGCCTGGAGCTGCAACGTTGGGCCCGGCGCCTGGCCCGTGCCGCCCGCCGCTCTGACCATACCGTGTAGTAGGTCGGCGGCGCGCCCCGGTCCCGGCCTGGCAAGATCTCGGACGGGGCAAAGGTTCTCATACCGGGGGGCATGGAATGGACCACAACGCGCGCACCGACGCGTTCAAGGACGGGCCGTTGACCGGCATCCGCATCATCGACCTGTCGGCGGTGATCTCCGGCCCGTTCGGCACGGCCATGCTGGCCGACCAGGGGGCCGACGTCATCATGGTGGAGCGGGCCGACTCGCCCGACATCGTGCGCGACTCCGGCCCGCTGCTGGCCGGCTCGGGGGTCAGCGCCATGTTCGCCTCCATGAACCGCAACAAGCGGACGATCGCGTTGGATCTGAAACAGGACGCCGGTCGGGACCTGCTCAAGGAGCTGGTGCGCGACGCCGACGTGGTGGTGCAGAACTTCCGGCCCGGGGCCCTCGACCGCCTCGGGGTGGGCTGGAGCGTGCTGTCGGCCATCAACCCGCAGCTGATCATGTGCTCCATCAGCGGGTTCGGGACCGACGGGCCGTACTCGCACCGTCCGGCGTTCGACCCGATCGTGCAATCCATCGCCGCCTACCCGTCGGTCCAGTGCGACGACGACGGCCGGCCCAACCTGGTGTCGACCGCCGTGTGCGACAAGGCGACCTCGATGCAGGTGGCGCAGTCGATCCTGGCCGCGCTGGTGGCCCGGGCCAACGGCGCCGGCGGCCAGCACATCGAGCTGGCCATGGTGGATGTGGCCCTGCACTTCCTGTGGCCGGAGGCGATGTGGGGCGACACCTACCTCGACCACAGCACCGACATGCCCAACCTCAACGAGATCTACAAGCTCTACCGGACGAGCGACGGTTGGGCGATGGTCTACTCGGTGGCCACCCAGGCCCACTGGCGCAACATGTGCACCGCCCTCGGCCGGCTCGACCTGGCCGAGGATCCCCGCTTCGCCGACCTGCAGGGTCGGGTGCGCTTCGGCGCCGAGGTCAACGACGAGATCCAGGCCGAGACCGCGGTACACCACCGCCGAGCTGGTCGAGCTGATGGACCGGGCCGACGTGCCGGTGGCGCCGGTCAACACCCGCGCCGCCATGATCGAGGACCCGCACGTGCGCCACCGCGAGCTGTTGGTGGAGGCCGACCACCCGGCGGTGGGCCGCATCCGCATGGTCCGCTCGCCGGCTCGCTACTCGGCGACCCCGGCCGGCATCCGCCGCCACGCGCCCTGCTTCGGCGAGCACACCGACGAGATCCTGCGCGACGTGCTCGGGCGCAACGAGGAGGAGATCGGCGCCCTGCGCAGCTGCGGCGCGGTGCGCTGACGGGACGGTTCGGGCCCGGGACGAGCGCCCGGTGACCGGTGGGGGTGGGTCAGCCGGTGGAGTGGCCCAGCACGGTGGGGTGGCCCCGACCCGTCGCGCTCGATTCGACACGTCGATTCGGAACTGGTCGTGAGACACGAAGCCCTGGAAATCGGGTCCCATCGGGTGATGGTGCGTCCTCACTGCTGTTGTCGCGTGCGACCCTACCTGCGACGACGCGATCGCGTCGTGCGAGCCCGTCCGCCTCGAGCGCTCACGTGCCAGAGAAGTTGGTTCGCGCGCGGTGAGCTGGCGAGGGCCTCAGCGCCGGCTTTCGGGTCGAGGCGGTAAACGCCTTCGCGTGGTGCTACTCGTGGGACTGGAAGTAGGCGGGGGCGGCCACACCTGCCGATCTGGCTGGTCCATCCGGTACGTGATCGGGCAGCCGATACCCGTTGGAAGGAGTATCACGATCTGTCATACTGGTCGCATGGCGAAGGCGATCTCGGTGCGGCTGGACGATGACGCGGAGCGGGCGTTACGGATGCTCGAGGCTTCGGGGATGACGCAGTCCGAGGCCGTCCGCACATCGCTGCTCGCATCCGCGGATCGTCTGCGGCGCAAGAAGGCGCTCGCGGCCGAAGCTGCAGCTCTCGAGGCCGACGATGCCGATCGTGCCGAGATGCTCGCAGTGTCCGAGCTGATGGAGCAGCTCCGTGCGCCGCGGTGAGGTCTACCGGTTCAGAGTCCCGAAGGGACTGGGTCATGAGCAGCAGGGCGAGCGCTTCGGCGTCATCGTGCAGGCCGATGAGTTGCTCCCGCGATCGGTCGTGCTCGTCGCGCCGACCTCGCGCAGTGCTCGGGCGGCGTCGTTCCGCCCGGAGGTCGTGGTCGCGGGCGACGACACGCGCGTGCTCGTCGAGCAACTCGGCGCGGTCGATGTCCAGCGCCTCGGTAAGCGGGTCGGTCGGCTCGGCGCCGAGGACATGTGGGCCATCGACGAAGCGCTCATGACAGTCCTCGGTCTCGACTGAGGAGCCCATGTTGCCGAGCTGGTCGGTGAGTCCGGCAGGGTCCACGAAGGACACCGATCGCGTGGCACGCGTGCGGCCACCCCGTGAGCCGCCTCATACTTGGTCCCGCCGGTTCGGCAGATGCCTCGGGCGCCTCACCACACCTGTTGTCGGGAGCCGCAAGGGTTTCAGCCGAACCTGCGAGCGCGCCAGCAACATCCGTCGGTCTGCCTCGCCCCGGCCGCAAGAGGGCATCCTGCTGGGCGTGACACCTCTGCTCGCAGAACTCGCAGAACAGCTCGCAGCGCTCTCGACGAATGACCTTGTCGAGGTGCTCCGCCACGTGTTCGAGAACCATCCACCCAACCGGACCCCCCACGTCGAGCGCCGCTACTTCCTGGGCGTCTCCTGCCGCTCTCACGGGACGTGGGAAGTGGTCGGGGTCGCCTACCCGCTCATCGGCCGGGTGGACAACGACGATCTCCAGCAGGGCGGATGTCGCCGTTGTGGTCTTGAGGTCGAAGCGCCGGCCAAGCAAGCGCAGTGCCCAGCCTGCCTTGCCCCCTGTGACCTCACGTAGTGCAACACTGCGGTTCTGGTCTCTCGCCTCATGAATCGTCAGTACCGCTGGCGCCACCGACTGTGCACCACCGCCGCTACTTGGGCTGAGGCCCGATGCAACCCGCACAGACTTGCCGGTTCCGCCAGCGGATCCGTCTGACGACAACGACCGGCTGCCGCCCGGCGCTCGTCGGTCGTGCGTGAATTCGGCGGTGGTGAAGCTGGATGAGATGGAATCCTCGTCGAATAGGGAGCGGGCGCGTAGCCGGCGGTTGCAGGCCCGCACGGCCTCGGCACCGCGGGTCGGACGGCACCGTACCGAACCGTACGGTACTGAGGGCCATCGTGGCACAGCGGTGGTGGCGTAGGGTGGCGGGGAGGATTCAGACCGAAAGGGGAACGGTCCGTGGACAGCTACGACGTGCACATCCAAGGGGGAACGATCGTCGATGGGACGCGGGTGCCGCGTTTCAAGGGCGACGTGTGGATCAAGGACGGACGCATCGCCAAGGTGGGCGGGCGGCCGGACAAGGTGTCGGATCGCATCATCGACGCCAAGGGGCTCATCGTGGCCCCCGGCTTCATCGACCTGCACACCCACTACGACGCACAGATCCGCTGGGACCCGTGGTGCACGACGTCGTGCTGGCACGGCGTGACCTCGGTGGTGCTGGGCAACTGCGGCTTCGGCTTCGCCCCGGTCAAGCCGGACTTCCGGGAGCGCTCGATCCTGACCATGGTGCGCACCGAGGCGATCCCCTACGAGTCGATCAAGCAGGGGATGATCTTCGACTGGGAGACGATCCCCGAGTACCTCGACTCGCTCGAGCGCACCGCGCTGGGGGTCAACTGCATCCAGTACATGCCCACCGCGTCGCTGATGACGTACGTGATGGGCCTCGAGGCGGCGAAGACGCGGGTGGCCACCGACGCCGAGCGCAAGGAGATGCAGCGCCTGCTGCACGAGGGCATGGACGCCGGTCTGGCCGGGTTCTCGATCCAGCGCCTCGGCCACAACTCCACCCAGGCCGACTACGACGGCAGCCCCATGGTGACCGACACCATGTGCGACGAGGACATCCTGGCGCTGGCCGAGGTCCTCGCCGAGCGGGACGAGGGCTTCATCCAGATCACCCAGTCCACCGGCAAGATCAAGGCCGACCTGGCCTTCGTGGAGAAGCTGGCCGAGGTGTCGGGCCGGCCGGTGATCCACAACGCCATCGCCCCCACCCGGCGCAACCCCGACCCGCACCGCAAGTCGCTGGCCTGGTTGCAGCGCTGCTGGGACCGCGGGCTGCAGGTGTACGGGCAGTGCGGCATGAACCGGGCCGGGTTCGCCTTCACCCTCGAGCACTGGAACCTCTACGACTTCTCCAAGCCGTGGCGCATCGCCACCACCGGCAGCTTCGAGGAGAAGATGGCCAAGATGGGCGACCCCGAGGTGCGCGCCGCCATCGTCAAGGCCGAGGTGGAGAAGGGGGCGCGCTACCGCCCGCTGCGCGCCGGGGTGGGCGGCCCGCTCGAGGACCTGATGGTCCAGGCGGTCAACCGCCGGCCGGAGCTGCAGAAGTACCTGGGCCGCTCGCTCAAGGAGATCGGGGCGGAGGAGGGCAAGCACCCGGCCGAGGTGATGCTCGACCTCTCGCTGCAGACCGATCTCAAGGCCGAGTTCCTGGGGCCGGACAAGGGGTCGAACGCCGACTTCATGAAGGAGTTGTTCGACTCTCCGTACACCCTGCCCGGCGTGTCCGACGGCGGCGCCCACGCCAAGTTCTTCACCGGCGGGGCGTGGACCACCGACATCCTGAGCTGGCTGGTGCGCGACGAGGCCCGCTTCACGTTGGAGGAAGCCCACTACCGCATGTCGGCGCTGGCCGCGCACGCGGCCGGCTTCCGCGACCGCGGCGTGCTGCGGGAGGGCGCCGCGGCGGACGTGGTGGTGTACGACATGGAGGAGCTCGCCGTCGAGCCGAAGTGGATCGGGGAGATCGCCCACGACCTGCCCGGCGGGGAGTGGCGGCGGGTGCAGCGGGCGAAGGGCTACCGCTCGATCATCGTCAACGGCGTGGAGACCTTCGCCGACGGGCAGTGCACCGGGGCCACGCCGGGGCGGCTGCTGCGCCACGGCCGCGGCTGACCGAGCCTGCGCTCCCGGCCGACCTGCTCGTCATCCGAACGCTGCCGGTGCCGCCGTACCCGCTGGTACGGCGGCACCGACGCGTCCCGCCCGCCCCGGACGGGCCGGTCCGTACGGAAACCACCATCCACCCCTGGTTGCGTCCTGCAACGCTGCTGGTCGGCGCGCCCCGCTACCGGGCGCCGTGGTCGTTTCCGTCCAGACCTCGCACCCGCCGCCCAGGACCCCACGCCATCAGTCCAACCCACCACCCATATCGCATATCGACAACCTCCATCCGCCGTACGTCGCAGCGATTCGCCGGCGATTCGCCCCGACGTGGCGGACGACGACCTTCCGAGAGACGCCATGCCATACCATACCATTCGGTATGGCATGGCGTGCGAACGGCCACGGTAGAGGCAGAGGGCGCCGGCACAGGCCGCCGCACCCGGCGCGCGATCTTCGACGCCGGATTAGAAACCTGCGCTAGGGTGCGCGCATCCATGAGAGCCGGGGGGCACTGTGGCAGAGGTCGTCGCACGTACAGCGGAAACCGTCGTCCAGGTCGGCGAAACGCCGGTCACCGTCCTGCGGGGAGGTGATGGGCCACCGCTGTTGATGCTGCACGACGAGCTCGGCTACCCGGGCTGGATGAGCTGGAACGATCGGCTGGCCGCCTCCCACGAGCTCATCGTGCCGCTCCAGCCCGGCTACGGCCACACACCCAAGGTCGACTGGATCCGTTCCTACCGCGACCTCGCCGGCTTCTACGCCCGCATGCTGCGCGAGCAGGGCTGGGCCGGCTGCCCGGTCATCGGCTTCTCGGCCGGGGCCTTCATCGCCGCCGAGATGGCGGCGGCCTGCCCCGACCTCTTCTCGAAGATGGTCCTCGTCGGCCCGCTCGGCCTGCGCCCGACCGAGGGCGAGATCTTCGACTTCCTCGCCGTCACCATCCGCACCCACGTGGCCGCCACCGTGTCCAACGTGGCCGCGCCGGAGTTCGGCCAGATCTACGGCGGCGACATGACCCCTGAGCAGTTCGAGGCCTTCGAGGACGCACGCGCCGAGACGGCCCGCATCGGCTGGGAGCCGTTCATGTTCAACGACTCGCTCGGCCACCACCTCCAAGGGGTGGGCGGGCTGGCAGCCCTGCTGGTCCGCGGCACCGATGACCTCATCGCGCCGCGCGGCTGCATCACCGCCTACGAGGCGGCCATCCCCAACACCACCACCGTCGAGATCCCCGGCGCCGGCCACCGGCCCGAGATCGAGGATCCCGACGCGTTCCTCGCCGCGGTCACGAACTTCCTGGGGGTCTGAGCCATGCACGTCGCCTACTTCACCGAACGTCCGTACCGCTGGGTACCCGAGGACGACGTCATCCGGAACAAGGCGTTCTTCGCCCTACCGAACTCGCTGTTCGACCACGTGCGCGGCGCCGAGGACTACAACTACGACCTCGACGAGTACGTCTACGCCGAGGAGCTCGGCTTCGATGGCGTGGCCCTCAACGAGCACCACGGCAACCCGTTCTGCATGGGCAACGTGATGAACGTGGAGGCCGCCATCCTGGCCCGCATCACCCAGCGGGTGAAGATCATCCTCATCGGCAACCCGCTGCCCGTCATCAAGCACCCGCTGCGCATGGCCGAGGAACTGGCCACCATCGATCTGATCTCCCGCGGGCGCCTGGTCGCCGGCTGGGTGCGCGGCGCCGGCAGCGAGCAGTTCTTCAACAACGCCAACCCGGCCTACAACCGCGAGATGTTCGAAGAGGCCTACGAGTTCATCCAGATGGCGTGGACCAAACCGGGCCCGTGGCGCTACGAGGGCAAGCACTTCCACTACCGCCATGTGAACCCGTGGGCCCTGCCGTACCAGAAGCCGGTGCCGCCCACCATGATCCCCGGCGTGCTGTCACCCGAGACGGTGCGCTGGGCGGCGGCCAAGTCGCTGCCCTACATCGGCCTGGGCACCTCGCTCGGCCCCACCGCCGACCTGTGGGACATCTACGCCGACGTCGCCGCCGAGAACGGCTACCAGGCCGGCCCGGAGAACTTCGGCTACCTGATCCCCACGTTCGTGGCCGACACCGACGAGAAGGCCCAGGAGCTCGGCAAGGGGTTCATCTACGGCGGCGGCCAGACCGTGTTCAGCCGGCCGGAGCACACCTTGCCGCCCGGCTACAACTCCAAGGACGCCATCCGCCGCCTGTCCAAGCAGCCGGGCGGGTCGTGGTTGGGGGTCAACCGCAACAAGCTCATGCAGGCCGCCACCGACGACGACGCCCCATCGACTACGAGGCGGTGCGGGCCCGGGCCGAGGGCCAGCTGCGCAAGAGCCAGCGAACTACCTCACGTTGCTCGGTTCGCCCGACACGATCATCGAGAAGGTCAAGACGATGATCAGCGTGCTGCGGCCCGGCACGTTCGTCTTCTTCGGCCCGCAGGGCCCGGTGCCCAACGAGGACCGCCTGCGCAACCTCGAGCTGCTCGGCAAGTACGTGATGCCGGAGATCAAGGCCTACGCCGAATCGATCGGCCTCACCAGCCCCTTCGAGGCAAAGCCGGGCGAGAACAAGCTGCGCACCGGGGAAGCGCGCGCCACCGTGGTCGATCGCGCCGCCCTGCCCCAGATGGAGGCCTGAGGCCCCGGCACCACACCTGAACCTTCCGTGACGGCAGCAACGGGCCGGTGGACCCTAGGCGCCACCGGCCCGTTGCGCGCACGCTGGCCGGCAACACGCACGCACCAGCCGGGCGCCGCGCCGCTCCGGCGATCGGAGGGAACGATCATGTCGAGCGATGTGACCAGCACCGCGGTACCGGGCCGTCCGATCGCCCCGGAGGTGCAACAGCAGCGGGATCGCCTCCGCGACGCGATGGTCCTGCTGGAGGACGCTTTGGCGGCGCCATCGGCGGTGCGCTTCTCGGCCTGGAGCTTCGCCGCGGTCGCCGCCACCGACTCCATCCGGGCGGCCCTGCACCGCCATCAGGAGGTGACCGAGGCGCCCGACGGGCTGCTGCGTGACATCGTCGCCGCCGCACCGCAGCTCGAGCACGCGGTGGCGGCCGTGCGCGAGGAACACGACGCGATCGAACAGCTCCTCGAGCAGCTGGCGGTGGCGGTCTCCGCCCTGCCCGAGGGTCAGGACCTCCCCATCACCGCAGTGGCCGATTCGGTCGAGCACGTGCGCCGGATCGGACGGGAGCTGCTCGCCCTGCTGGTGCACCACCGCCAGAAGGGCATCGAGCTGACCTACCAGGCGTTCAGCAGCGACCTCGGCAGCGGGGACTGAGCGGACGGGAGCGCAGGCGGCCGAGCCGGGCCCGATACCGGCTCGGCCGGTGTGCGCCCATCGCGCGAGCAGCCGCCGGCCGCGTTCAGCCGGCCTGCCGCGCCCGGGCCTCGACGTTGGCCTTGATGTTGGCCAGGCAGATCCCGGCCTCGTCGCGCATGCGCTCAACCATCTCCGCGGTCGGCGCCTTTGGCCGCTCCGGGTTGATGATCGTGCGGGTGTAGCGGCAGCCCGATGCGGTCGGCTCCACCGCGTAGACGCAGACGATCGGCCCGGTGAACGCGGTGGCGGTGTGCGCCTCCCAGCGCCGAGCGTCGACGCGAGCCACCACGTGCCAGTCGAGCTGCACCTCCCCCTGCCGGGTGGCCCACTTCTCGTAGAACCGTTCACCGGCGGCGAGGGGCCGGTCCGGCGCCTCGATGTGGTGGGTGGCCGGCATCCACTCCCGCCACGTGTTCGGGTTGGACACATAGTCGAGCACCGCCGCCGGCGGGGCCTCGATGTCGATGTGGTCGCTGAGCTCGAACGCCTCGGCCATGGCGCGGCACTGTAGCGCCGGTGGCTGCGGTACGGCCGCGGGCTCGGGTGGCGGCGGCGACCGTGCCATTCGAAGCGCCTCGGGTCACCCCGGTATGGTCTGGCCACCATGAACCAGCTCTGGCCCCGCGGCGGGCGCTTCCAGGACAAGGTCGCGGTCATCACCGGGGGGACGTCGGGCATCGGCCTGGCCACGGCGCAGCGGCTGTGCGACGAGGGCGCGGCGGTGGTCATCGCCGGTCGGGACGTGGACCGCGGCGAGGCGGCGTGCGCCACCCTGCCCGCCGACCGGGCCCGCTTCGTGCCCACCGATGTCACCGACCGTGCGGACCTCGACCACCTCTACGCCACCGCGGCCGACGCCTTCGGCTCCGTCGATGTCGTGGTGAACTCCGCCGGCGCCATCGTCGTCACCCCGTTCGGCCGGCTCAAGCGCGAGCACTGGCAGAAGACGCTGGCGGTCAACCTGGGGGCGGTGATCGACAGCTGCCAGGCGGCGCTGCCCCACCTGCTCGCCGCCGTGGCCGCCGGGCCCGATCGGCGGGCGTCGATCGTCAACGTGGCCTCGCTCGACGCCGTCGGCGGCGACAAGGGCATGACCGTGTACAGCGCGGCCAAGGCCGGCGTGGTCAACTTCACCCGCAGCCTGGCGCTCGAGCTGATCGGTCAGGGCATCCGGGTCAACGCCGTCTCCCCCGGCGCGGTCGACACCCCGATGACGGTGGCCACCACCGGACCGCAACGGGAGCGGGAGACGTTCGAGCGCGCCATACCGGCCGGTCGGTTCGGCCGCCCGGAGGAGATCGCCGCCGCCATCGCCTTCGTCGCCGCCGACGAGGCCGCCTTCATGGTCGGCGCCAACCTCGTCGTCGACGGCGGGGTCACCTGCGCCACCGGCCACCCCGACCTGCTCGCCCTGTTCGGGATGAGCTGAGCACCTTCGAAAGGAACCACCGTGCGAGCCTGGCGCGTCAACGAACTCGGTCACCCCTCCGTCTCGCTGCGGCTCGAGGACGTGGCCGATCCCGAACCCGGGCCCGGCGAGGTGGCCATCAGGGTGGAGGCCGGCAACGTGAACTTCGCCGACATCCTGCTGTGCCAGGGCATCTACCAGGACCGACCGGGCGTGCCGTTCACGCCGGGCCTGGAGACGTGTGGCGTGATCGAGAAGGTCGGGCCGGGCGTGGACCTGCCGGTGGGCACGCGCGCCGCCGGCATGTCGGCGCTGCCCCGGGGTGGGTACGCGGAGAAGGCGTTGCTGCGGGCCCACACCGTGCTGCCGATGCCGTCCGACATCCCCGCCCCCGACGCCACCGTGCTCTACTCGACCTACCAGACGTCACACGTTGGGCTGTTCCACCGGGGCGGACTGCGGGCCGGGGAGTGGCTGCTCGTGCATGCCGGGGCCGGCGGTGTCGGCTCGGCGGCGGTGCAGTTGGGCGTGGCCGCCGGCGCCAAGGTGATCGCCACCGCCGGCGGACCGCAGAAGGTGGCCCACTGCCTCGGCCTCGGAGCGCAGCACGCCGTCGACTACAACGACGCCGACCTGTACGCCACCATCATGGAGCTCACCGACGGCCACGGCGTGGACGTGGCCTTCGACCCGGTGGGCGGCGCGGCCGGCGACGTGACCCGCCGGCTGATGGCGTGGGAGGGCCGGCTGGTGGTGATCGGCTTCGCGTCGGGCACGGTGCCGACCTACCCGGCCAGCCACATCCTGGTGAAGAACTACACCGTGCTGGGCCTGCACTGGGGTGCGTACGTGGAGCACGGCGGGCGGGCGGTGATCGAGGCCGCCCACGAGGATCTGCTGCGCCTGTACCGGGCCGGGTCGATCAAGCCCGACGTGACCGGCACCGTCGATCTCGAGGGCCTGCCCGCCGCGCTGGAGGCGCTGGAGCACCGCCAGGTCAGCGGCCGGCTCGTGCTCGTCCCCTGACCGCCCGGCGCGCCTCCCTCGAGCATACCTAGGGGTATGCACCCACCGTGTCGAGCCGATTCGGTAGCGATTCGGTGCGGGGAAGGCCAACGAAAGGTACCGAAGCACCGAGACGGCACAAACCGGGGCGGATCTGGACGGGCGTGCTGCAGTGCGTCCCGATTTTGTCGACATCAGGTGGCGTCAACCGCTCGCAGCGTCGACGAATCGCCCGTTGCGTCATGCAATGGCTTCCAAAACCGCCCCGGTCTCCTCGCCTGCCGGTCCGCTGCGTGGCCGGGCGCCCGGCCTCGCGGCTGCACCTCGCGCCCACCCGAGCCCGCGGCGCCATACGGAACGGTATGTACGGCCAGCCGGCCCGCAGCGGTTCGGCACCGATTCGGTGCGACACCGTGGGCCCACCCCCGAAACGCTATGCCGGGCGCAGACGCCGGCGGCGCGGTGGCTCAGGGCAGGTACGGCAGCCGGGGTGGGCCCACCTGTGAGGCCAGGATGCGCTGGGCGTCGACCACGAACTCGCAGAGCAGCGGCCGGGTCTCGGCCGGGTCGATGATGTCCTGCCCGGTGGCCTCGGCGGTCCGGAACGGCGACGCCAGGGCGTTGAGCCGGCCCTCGATCTCCGCCCGCTTGGCCTCGGGGTCGGGCGCCGACTCGATCTCCCGCCGGTACGCCGCCGATGCCCCGCCGGCGATGTGCATCGACCCCCAGCGCGCCGACGGCCAGGCGTAGCGCCGGAACAGACCGCTCGGTCGGTGGTGGCACTGTCCGGCCACCCCGTACAGCCGGCGCACCACGACGGTGGCCCACGGCATGCGGGTCATGCAGCTGATGGCCACCATGCGCGCCCCCGCCCGCTCGATGCCCGCCTTCTCCTGCTCGATGCCCACATGGAAACCCGGCTCGTCGGCGAAGGACAGCAACGGCAGGTGGAACGTGTCGCACAGCTGCATCAGTCGCATCGCCTTGGCGCCCGCCGCCACGTCGGTGGCGCCGCCGTTGACCCTCGGGTTGTTCGCCATCACCCCCACCGGGTAGCCGCCCAGACGGGCCAGGCCCGTGATGCGGGCCCGCCCGTAGTCGGGGCCGATCTCGAAGAACGACCCTTCGTCGAGGACCAACGCCAGCAGCCGCCGGGCGTCGTGGATGCGGCGGGGGTTGTCCGGCACGAGCGTGCGCAGCTCCGACTCGACGCGGTCCACCGGATCGTCGCACGGCACCGGCGAGGGCACCTCGTGCACCGAGGACGGCAGGTACGACAGGAAGCGCCGGATCATGGCCAGCGCCTCGGCCTCCGTGGCGGCCAGGTTGTCGATGCAGCCGCTGACGCGCGTGTGGATCTGCGGCCCCCCCAGCTCCTCCTTGGTGATGTCCTGGCCGAGCGCCGCCTTCACCACCGGCGGACCACCCGGGAAGATCTGCGAGATCCCCTCCACCATCACGTTCCAGTGGGCCATGCAGGCGTTGACGGCCGGCAACCCGGCCACCGAGCCGAGCACCGCCGACACGACCGGCACCTCGTTCATCAGGTCGACGTCGTGCACCGTGAACGAGTTGCCGTCCGGCAGGTACGTCCGGCCCAGGTCCTCGAAGCCGCGCACGCTGCCCCCGGCCGCATCGAGCAGGCGGATGAACGGCACCCGCCACTCCCGCGCCCGCTCGGCCGGGCCGAGCTCCTGGCCCAGACCACCGTGCACCGCCGTCGCCGAACCACCCCGCACGGTGAAGTCGCCCCCGCTGACCACCACCTTGCGCCCATCGATGCGGGCCATGGCGTTGACCTCGCCCTTCGGCAGGAACGACACCAGCCGGTTCTGCTCGTCGTAGGTGCCCCGACCGGTCAGGGCGCCGAACTCCCGCAGCGAGCCCGGATCGACCAGCAGGGCCAGCCGCTCCCGCACCGTCAGCTTGCCCCGGCTGTGGTGGAACGCCACCGACTCGGCACCGCCCAGCTGCTCGGCGGCGGCGAGCCTGGTGCGCAGCTCCCGCACGTCGTCGGTCAGGTGCTCGTCGATCTCGTTCACGTCGGTCATCGTCACTCCATCACATCGAAAATCGCCGGTGCCGTCGCCCCACCGGACGACGGCACCTGGTCCTTCACCGGCGGCTGTCGCCCGCCACAGTCACACCGAAGCGAGCTCGCCCGCTCCAATCACACCGAAGCGAGCTCGCCCGCTTCAATGAGACACGACCGGTGTCCGCCGGATCGGTAGAACAGCGCGGCGGTCTGGTCGAGGAAGATCGCCTGGCGCACCTCCTCGCCCAGGTGCGAGGACTGCTCCTCGATCAGCTGGCGCGATCGCGGCCACGTCGAATCGGTGTGCGGGAAGTCGCTCGCCCACAGCAGGTGCCGGTGATCGAGGAACTCGCCGGTGTGGTAGGCGGTCACGTCGTCCTGGAACGTCGCCCACACGTTGGAGCGGATGTACTCGCTCGGCAGCTTGGACAGCCCCTTGATGATCCCGGTGCCGGTGTTGATCTTGGCCGCGTGGTCCATGCGGTACATGTAGTGCGGCAACCAGCCGACGTCGCTCTCGGCCACCACCAGCTTCAGGCCCGGATGCCGCTCGAACACGCCGCCCAGCGTGAACAGCCCCACCACGTCCTGGATGGCCCGCATGATGGCCAGGAAGTTGTTGAGCCCGTGGCCCCGCACCTTCTGGTCGATGCTGCCCGCCCGGTTGGTCAGGATGTGGAAGCAGATCGGCAGATCCAGATCGGTGGCGCACTCCCACAGCGCGTCGTAGTCGGGGTGGTCGTAGTCCTCGTGCAGCGGATCGCCCGGCATCATCATGCCGACCATCCCCATGTCCTTCGCCTCCTGGAAGTCGGCGATGGCACGGTCCACGTCGAGCACCGCGGTCTGGGCCATGCCGAAGAGGCGCTCGGGGGCATCGGCGCACATCTCCGCCAGCCAGCGGTTGTACGCCTTCATGCAGGCGTCCTTGTACTCGGCATCGCGGTGCATGCAGATGCCCATGCCCACCGAGGCGTAGATGAGCTCGGCGGCGATGCCGTCCTGGTCCATGTAGGCCAACCGGTCACGGCCCACGTACGCGGCCGTGCGCACGTCGCTGAACTTCATCGTCTTGGCCCGGGCCAGGCGCTCCTTGGCCCCGAAGCCGGCACCGTCCACGAACCCGAGCGCCACCGGCTTGCGCATGCCCGGCACCACGAACGCCTCGGTGCCGTCGGCCTGCACCGCGATGTGGGGGGCGTCATCGCGGTACTTCGGATCGATGTAGTCCGTGTAGGTGTTGGCCGCCTCGCACACGTGGCCGTCGGCCGAGATGATGCCTGCAGGTATCACTGCACTCCCCCTTGTCCGCCACCCGACCGACGAGCGGCGCCCCTGCGACCTTAGCGGCGCCACCGCCGCCGCGGCCCATGCGGCGACGGCCGGGCACGCCGCGCACCGAGCGGCTCGGGCACGACCGCGATCACCGCACGAATCCGCTGTGTCGGAGAACACAGGGTGCCGCCAGGTGGTACGGTGCGGTCCTCGAATCAAAGGGGGGTTCGAATTTCATGACCTACGACGTGCACATCAAGAACGGCATCATCGTCGACGGCACCCGCGTACCTCGGTACAAGGGCGACCTGTGGATCAAGGACGGGCGCATCGCCCAGATCGGCGGTCGGGCCAAGGGCTCCGCCGAGCAGGTGATCGACGCCGACGGCTGCATCGTGGCGCCGGGCGCCATCGATCTCCACACCCACTACGACGCCCAGGTCCGCTGGGACCCGTGGTGCACCATCTCCAGCTGGCACGGCGTCACCTCCGTGGTGCTGGGCAACTGCGGCTTCGGGTTCGCCCCCTGCAAGCCGGACTTCCGCGAGCGCTCCATGCTGACGATGGTGCGCACCGAGGCCATCCCGCTCGAGGCCATGCGGGAGGGCATGCTGCCCAAGTGGGACTGGGAGACGATCCCCGAGTACCTCGACAGCCTGGAGCGCGCCCCGCTCGGCGTGAACGTGCTGTCGTACATGCCCACCGCCTCGCTGATGACCTACGTCATGGGCCTGGAAGCGGCCAAGACCCGCCCGGCCACCAACGCCGAGCGCAAGGAGATGCAGCGCCTGCTGCACGAGGGCATGGACGCCGGCCTCGTCGGCTTCTCCATCCAGCGGCTCGGGGTCAACTCCACCCAGGCCGACTTCGACGGCTCGCCGATGGTGACCGACACCATGTGCGACGACGACATCTTCGCCCTGGCCGAGGTGCTGCGCGAGCGCGACGAGGGCAACATCCAGCTCACCCAGGCCACCGACGCCAACCCCAACAACCCCGAGGACCTCGAGTTCAAGCGCCGCCTGGCCGAGGTGTCGGGCCGGCCGATCATCGACAACGTCGTCCCCGTCAGCCAGAAGAACCCGCGCGTCTACCAGGAGCGCCTCGAGTGGCTGGACCGGGCCCACCGCGACGGCCTGCAGATCTACGGCCAGGGCGCCACCATCCGCACCGGTTTCGTGTTCTCCCTCGACAACTGGAACCTCTACGACTCGAGCCCGGCCTGGCGTGAGGCCACCACCGGCACGCTCGAGGAGAAGATGCGCAAGATGCAGGACCCGGCCCTGCGCGAGCGCCTGCGCAAGGAGACCGAGCAGGCCAACACCCTGTTCGCCAACACGCAGCTCGCCGTGGGCGGCCCGCCCCAGAAGCTCGTGGTGCAGGGCGTCGCCCGCCGCCAGGACATGCAGAAGTACGTCGGCAAGTCCCTCGGCCAGATCGCCGAGGAAGAGGGCAAGCACTACCTCGACGTCATGCTGGACCTGTCGCTGATGACCGAGCTCAAGACCGAGTTCCTCGGCGAGGGCCCGCAGTTCAACGTCGACCACATGGCCGGCGTGTACACCGACTCGCCCTACACCATCCCCGGCGTGTCCGACGGTGGCGCCCACACCAAGTTCTTCACCGGCGGCGCCTGGACCACCGACATGCTCATGTGGATGGTGCGCGACGAGAAGAAGCTCAGCCTCGAGGAGGCCCACTACCGCATGTCCGCCCTGGCGGCGCACGCGGCCGGCTTCCGCGACCGCGGCATCCTGCGCGAGGGCGCCCCGGCCGACGTGGTCGTCTACGGCCTCGACGAGCTGCAGATCGAGCCGGCCTGGGTGGGCGAGGTGGTCTACGACCTGCCCGGCGGCGAGTGGCGGCGGGTGCAGCACGCCCGTGGCTTCCACCACATCTTCGTCAACGGCGTCGAGACGTTCCGCGGCGGCGAGTGCACCGGCGCCACGCCCGGTCGCCTGCTCCGTCACGGGCGCGGCTGACCCGCCGAGCGAGCTGATCACCGTGCGCATCCTGGTCATCGGGGGCACGGGGCCCACCGGGCCCCACCTGGTCAACGGCCTGCTCGATCGCGGCCATGAGGTCACGATCCTGCACACCGGCAACCACGAGAGCGATCTCATCGACGACCGGGTGCCGCACATCCACACGAACCCCTTCCGCATCGCCGAGGTCGGTGACGCCCTCGGCGATGCGGCCTTCGACCTGGTCTACGCCATGTACGGCCGCCTCCGGGACCTGGCACCGTACTTCGCCGGACGCTGCGCCCAGTTCATCGCCGTGGGCGGCGTGCCCGCCTACCGCGGCTTCGCCCGCCCGCACGACCTGTGGCCCACCGGCATGCAGGTCCCGGTGCGCGAGAGCGCCGCTCGGGCCGTCGACGACGAGAACGACAAGGTGGCCAAGATCGTCGCCACCGAGGACATCGTCTTCTCGCACCACCCCGGCGCCACCCTGTTCCGCTACCCGCTGATCTACGGGCCGGGCCAGATCAACCCGCGCGAGTGGCTGATCGTGCGCCGCATCCTCGACGGGCGCCGCCGGGTCATCGTGGCCGACGGCGGCCTCACCCTCCGTACCGCCGGGTACGGCAGGAACGTGGCCCACGCGCTGGTGCTTGCGGCCGGCTGCGACGCCGCCGCCGGCAAGACCTACAACGTGGGCGACGAGCAGGTGCTCACCGCCCGCCAGACCATCGAGGTGCTCGGCGCCGCCCTCGATGCCGAGCTGGAGATCCACAGCCTGCCCGCCGCGCTGGCCACGCCGGCCCGGCCGTTCCTCGGCGCCGAGCACACGCTGCACCACGCCACCACGATCGACGCCATCATGACCGACCTCGGCTATCGGGACGTGCTCAGCTCGGTCGACGCGCTGACCGCCACCGCCCGGTACCTGCGCGACCACCCCGTCGAGCGCGGCTCGGTCACCGAGATGCGCCTGCAGGACCCCTTCGACTACGCCGCCGAGGACGCCCTCATCGAGGCCTACCGCACGGCCATGGCCACGGTGCAACCGCTGGCCGATGCCTACGACCCGGAGTTCCGGGACCGCTACGCCCCCGGCTCCGCCGACTGGCGGTTGGTGGCCGCTCGCAGCTGAGGCGGTCCCACCCGGCCCGATCCTCGACCGCCCGATGTCGCCGCGTCGGCCCGCCCGGGTTCCACCGGCCGCGGTTGCGGTGACCGGGCGGCGGGCAGCTCGAGCGTGAAGCAGCTGCCGTCGGGCCCGGTGTCGCGCAGCTCGAGGGTGCCGCCCATGCGCTCGGCCAGGCTGCGGGCCAGCGTCAGGCCCACCCCGGTGCCGGGGATGTCGGTCAGCTCCTTGCCCAGCCGGTCGAACGGCTCGAACAGCCGGCTCCGCCGCAGCGGATCGATGCCGAAGCCCTCGTCGCGCACGGCGAGGGACACCCGGCCGTCCCGCGCCGTGGAGCACACCGTGACCACACCCCGGGGCCGGTTGTACTTCACGGCGTTGCTCAACAGGTTCAGCAGGATCTGCAGGCTGCGCTGCCGGTCGGCCAGCACACAGCAGCCCGACCGCGACGGTTCGCGGCGCAGCACGACACCGGCCTCCTCCACGGCCGGTTGCACCAGGGCGAGGGCGGCGCCCACCAACTCGTCCACCTCCACCACCTCGATCGCCAGGTGCATCGAGCCCGACTCCACCCGGGCGAAGTCGAGCAGGTCGTCGATGAGGTCGAGGAGGTGGCCGCTGGCGGCGCGCAGATGGCGCAACGCGTCCTGCTGGGCGGGGCTCAGCGGTTCGAGGCCGAGCAGCTGGGCGAACCCGATCACCGCGTTGAGCGGCGTGCGCAACTCGTGGCTGACGCGACAAGCCCACCGACGCCCCGCCGCCCACCGCGGCGCCGCCGACCGCGACGGCGAGCGACCGCACCGGCGGGTCCGAGCCGGCCACGGTGGCCGCCGGGATGGTGGCCGCAGCGGTCAACGCCCGGGCGCGGCGGGCGGCGACGACGAGCGATGACGCCGGCACCGGCGGACTGAGGAGGTAGCCCTGGCCGAAGGCGACGCCGAGCTCGCGCAACGCCTGCAGCTCCGCCGTGGTCTCGATGCCCTCCGCCACCACCGCCGCACCGGTCTCGGCCGCGAAGTGCAGCATGGCCGCCACCAACGCCCGGCGAGCGGGATCGCCGTCCACCCCGACGATCAGCTCCCGGTCGAGCTTGATGAGATCGGGGGTGAGCCGCAGCACGTGCTGCAGGCCCGACCAGCCGGCGCCGGTGTCGTCCACGGCCAGGCGCACACCGCGAGCCCGCACCGGGCCCAGCGCGCCGAGCAGCTCGTCATAGGCGGCGACCTGGTCGTGCTCGGTCAGCTCCAGCACCAGGTGCCCGGCCGCCGGCAACCCGTCGAGCAGCTCGGCGAAGGCGTCGGTCATCACCGCGGACGGCGACGCGTTGATCGACAGGAACACGGCGTCGTCCAACCCGTCGAGCACGGTCAGGGCGCTGCGCAGGGCCAGCAGCTCCAGGTCGACGCCGAGCGAGACCGACGCCGCTTCGCCGAACCACTCCGCCGTGGTGCGCAGGGCACCATCGCCCGGGGCGAAGCGGGCGAGGGCCTCGACGCCCACCATGGCGCCGTCCCGCAGGTCGACGATGGGCTGGAAGACCATCGGTAGCGGGGCGGCGAGCACCTGTTGCACCCGGTCACGGATGTCGAGGCGGTGCTGCGCGGCCCGCCGGTCGGCCTGGAGGCGCTCCTCGAGCTGGGCGGTGACCGCCTCGGCGCGGCAGCGCAGCTCCCGGTGCCGGGCCCGCACGGCCAGCGCGTTGCGCACCCGCAGCAGGAGCTCGCCGTAGTGGAACGGCTTGGTCAGCAGGTCGTGGGCGCCGGCGCCGAGGGCCCGGGCCTTGGCCTCGAGCGACACGTCGGCGGTCAGCACGATGAGCGGCACCACGTCGTCGGGGTCGATGCGACGGCGCAGCTCCTCCAGCAGCGTGAAGCCGTCCGGTGGGGGCATGCGCAGATCGAGCAGCACCAGATCCGGCCGGAACCGCTCGAACAACCGCACCACCGTCGAGGAGTCGCCGGTGGTGATCACCTCGCGGTAGCCGGCGTGGTCCAACATCTCGCGCAGGATGGCGAGGTTGGCCTCCACGTCGTCCACCACGAGGATGCGGGCCGAGCGGTCCTCCCCCGTCGGATCGACGGCGAGACCGGACGCCGGCGGAGGCGTTGGCGATGGCGACGGCGTGGACGATGGCGACGGCGTGGACGACGGCGATGCGAGCGTCATCGTGGTCGTGGTCGTGGTCCCCTCCCCGACATCGACGGTGCATCCCGGCTCCGCGTGCTCTGCGCTGCCCAGCCCGTGCTGCACTGTGAACCAACCCCGGCCCATCCGACGTGAACGACACCACGGCGACCCGTCGCCACCGCCGCCGGATCCGCCAAGGCCGCAGAGCGATGTCGCCACGACGCAGAGTAGCGGCGAGTGCGGGGACTGCGAAGCCACCGACAACGGGCGTCGGACGGTCCACGCCTGCTCGCGCCCACGGCGGGGCCTGCGGTTGCCTCGCAACGACGCGCATTGGGGCTGATGGAGGTGCCATCGGGCACGCAGCGGCGGTGCGACACCATCATCTGCATGCCTCATCTGGACCCGATCGCGCCAACCGTCGTGGCCGATGGGCAATCTCACCCAATCGGCCCGTTGGCCACCGACAACAGCACATCGGCGTGACACGGTTCGCCCAACGGGCACCAGCAGGCGAGATCCCGGCCGGCCAGCCGGGCCCGCACCTCGGCCTCGTCCACGTCGAGCTCGCCGGCGGCCAGCGCCTGCCGAAAGCGCCGGACGCACTCGGCCCGGTCGCCGTCGACACCCACCCGGAACGGGTTGCCCCAACGACTGGGGCGGGCCACCACCACCGCACCGGGCGGTTTGCGCCAACCGGCCCGCCGCTGCAGCCGCACCCGCTGCGGCGGGTGCGGGCCCGACGCCCCGGCTGCGCTCATCCCGGCCGGACCAGACCCGACCGGAACCCACCGGACCCACCGGACCGCGCGGTACGTCGAGGGCTCGTCACAGCAGGCCGACGTCCTTGGCCTGATCGGTCAACCAGCCCCGGTGGTCCGGATGGGCGATGTCGATGAGCCGCTGCGCCTTCTGGCGCATGGTCGCGTCACGCAGCCAGGCCACGCCGTGCTCGGTCACCACCACCTGGGTCTCGTAGCGCCCCCCGGTGGTCGCGTTGGGCTGCAGGTGCCCGACGATGCGCGAGACGGCCCCCCGGGCGGTGGTCGACTCGAGCACCAGGATCGACAGGGCGTCGTCGGCGTAGGTGCAGGCCCGCAGGAAGTCGAGCTGGCCCCCGACCCCCGAGTACTGCACCCCGTTGAGCATCTCGGCGTTGCCCTGGCCGTAGAGGTCGACCTGCAGCACGGCGTTGACGCAGCGCATCCGGTGGTTGCGGGCGACCTCGCGGGGATCGAGGACGAGCGAGGCGCTCTCGAGGCGCGCCATCGGGTGGTCGGCCAGCGCGTCCAACGCGTCGGGCAGGGCGATGGTGAACACGGTCTCGCCCGGGAAGTGGGTCTTCGCCCTGTTGGTCACCGCCCCCGTACCGAGCAGTTCGGCCATGCCCGGACCCAGCACCTCGGTGTGCACGCCCAGGTCGCGCTTGTGGCCCAGCCGGGCCATGATCGCCTCGGGGAGGCCGCCCACGCCGGACTGCAGGGTCGCCTCATCGGGGATGAGCTCGTCCACGAGGCCGACGATGGTGTCCAGGTGCGGGGAGGTCCGCCGGCTGTCGTAGAACGGCGGCGGGGTGTCGGCCGGCAGCGGCACCAGGGCGTGGAAGTCCTCCACCCGGTAGCGGATGCCCGGCAGCCGGGGCTGGTTGGGGTCCACCACGCCGATCACGACCGCATCGGAGGGCGCCGGGCCGAGCACCAGCTCGTCGTCGTTGGCCACGGCCGCGCCGGGGTGCACGAAGCCGTCGTGGGTGGGCTCGGCCACCAGCACCACCCGCACGCGGGGCTGCCAGCGGCGGATGAAGGCGGGGACGCCGCTGAAGTGCACCGGCAGGGTCTCGACCGAGACCTTGGCCGTCCGCAGCGCCTCGGTCAGGAACCCGGCGTAGAGCCGGATGCCCGGGTTGGCCGCCGCCGCCACCCCACCATGGCGGGGTGCTCCCAGGAACACCTCCACGTCGGCCAGGTCCTCCCGCTCGGCCAGGGCCAGCAGGAACGCCGCCGGTTCGGGCAGACCGCCCATCACCCGATCGCCCCGGCGCACCAGGGCGGCGGCGGCCTCCAGCGTCATGACCTTGTCGGCATACCGATCAGTCCAGGACATGGCGGCAACCTACGCGCCGCCGGCGGCCGCCGCACCGCATTCGCCGTACCGTCCGGTACGTGACCGTCTTCGGCCGGCCGCCGCCCGGGGTCAGCGGACGCAGAGGCCGGAGCCCTCACCGGCCAGGGTCTGCTGGCCGAGTTGGTTGTGGGCGGCCACCGTGAACGTGGCCCGCACCCGGCCCCGGGCATCGTCCGGCTCGGCGTGGAACCCCTCCAGCGTGGCCTCGGCGGTGATCGTGTCCCCGCAGTGCACGGGGCGCAGGAACCGCACGTCGAGCCGGCCGCCGGCCACGAACCCTCGCCCACCGCCGTGGTCAGCAGGGCGGCCACGTAGGCGCTGCTCATCATGCCCTGGGCGATGGTGGTGCGGAACCCCTTGGCCCGGGCCCAGCCCTCGTCGGTGTGGATCGACTTCGGCCGTACCCCGGAGTATGCGTCGAGTTGGCGCTGTTGCAGCGTGCGGGCCACCGGACCGAACCGGTCGCCCCGCTGCAGGCGCCCGCCACGGCCGAGGACGGAGGCGATGGCGGGGTCGTCGGCCGGGGGCGACGGCTCCGGCCGGGGACCGCTACCGGCGGGCGGGACGGTGTCGCGGCTGAAGAGCATCTGCACGAACCGGCCCCGCACCAGCGGGGCGCCGGCTTCGTCGGTGGTCTCGTACTCGGTCACCATGTAGGGCTTGTCACGGCGCACGTACTTGTCGACCACCCGACCCACGGTGAGGGCCCGCACGCCGAGCGGGATGGGGGCCACGAACTCGTAGACCATGCGGGCGTGCAGGCCGGCGGGCACCACGTAGCGGTTGTGGCGTAGCAGCAGCGCCTGGTTGGCCAGGATGGACGGATGGCAGATCGGACAGCCGAACGGACCCTCCAGCACGTACCACGGGTCGGTGTCGTCGACGGCGAAGGCGTAGGTCTCCACGTCCTCGGGCCGCAGCAGGCGCTCGTCGGAACGGAAGCGCTCCCCCACCTCGATCACGTCGTAGGCGATGGTGGGGAAACCGTGGCGGGCGAGCAACTCGGGGTCGTACACGATCGGCCGGCTCCTCGGGTCAGCGCGGCCGGCTGGCGGCGCGCGGGTCCATCGGGTCCTTCCTAGCAGCAGCGCGGGCGCGGCGTCGGCCGGCACCCGCCCCATACCGATCGGTCCGGGCGCCGGCGGAACGGGCCGGGGCTACCGCCGTAGGATCGGCCTCCGATCGAACACCGGGGGAACACCATGGCCAATCGCACGCATCGGGACCGTCGCCTCGCCGGCGAGGAGGTGCTGCAGGTGATGCGCGGCGGCCGCGTCGACGGCGCCACCGCCGCGGCCGGGGTGGAGGAGCGGCTGGGCCCGCTCGGTTCCTACGTGGTGGACTTCGCCCTGGGTGACATCTGGAGCCGCCCCGGGCTCAACCGGCGTGACCGCAGCCTCGTGGTCATCACCATCCTGGCCACCCTGAACCAGCTCAACCAGTTGCGCGCCCACGTGCAGAACGGCGTCAACCACGGGCTGAGCCGCGTGGAGATCGAGGAGATCTTCATCCAGCTGGCCGGCTACGCCGGGTTCCCCCGGGCGATCGACGCCACCGTCACCGCCCACGCCGTCCTGGCCGAGGTGGAGGGCGTGGACCGCCTCGATCCCCGGCCCGCGGCGCCGGCCAAGGACGACGCCCAGCGCAGCGCGGACGCCAAGGCGGTGATGCGCCGCCTGAGCGAGGGCCAGCCCCCCGGTGGCGTCGGGGTGGACATGGGACCGTTCACCGGCACGGCCGGACGCTTCGCCTTCGGCGAGCTGTGGTCGAGGCCCGAGCTGTCGATGCGGGACCGCTCGCTGGTGGTGTGCGCCACGCTGGTCACCCAGGACAAGCCGCAGGAGCTGCGCTTCCACCTGCAGGCCGCCCACAACAACGGCGTGACCGCGCTCGAGCTCGAGGAGCTCATGGTGACCGTCATCGGCTACGCCGGCTTCCCCACGGCGGTGGAGGGCTTCCGGGCGCTGCGCGAGGTCGAGGCCCGCCGGGCCGGCGGCTGACCACGGTCCCGGCGGTGCGGCCCGGCGGACGGCGTCAGCCCAGCACCCGTCGGTAGAGCGAGATGAGGCGCTCCCAGTGGCGCTCGGCGGCGGGGCGGTCGTAGCACCAGCGCTGCGGGAAGGCGAAGCCGTGGTGCACGCCGGCCTGCACCTCGAGCTCGCCCCGCACCCCCGACGCGTCGAAGCGCCGGCGCAGCTCGGCCACCATGTCCGGGGGCGCCAGATCATCGTGCTCGGCGCAGCTGATGTAGATCTCGCCGGTGATCCGATCGAGGTTGGCGTGCGGGCTCTCCTCCGCGCCGCTCACCAGCCACGTCCTGTAGAACGAGGCGGCGGCCCGCACCCGGTCGGGGTGGCGGGCTGCGGCCGCCAGCGCGTACGGACCGCTCATGCAGTACCCGTGGGCACCCACCGGGCCGGGCGCCGCCGCGTCGAGCCCGTCGACGAACGCCAGCAGGTCGGCCACGTCCTCCATGACGGGCGGTATGGTCATCTTCGTACGCACCGCCCGCATCCGGCGGTGCTCCTCGCTGCCCTCCTGCAGCACGTCCGGGCCGAAGGTGGTGTCCCGACCCGCCCGGTAGTACAGGTTCGGCAGCAGCACCACGTAGCCCACGGTGGCGAGCCGGCGCACCATGTCGCGCAGCTCCTCGCGGACCCCGGGGGCGTCCATCAGGAACAGCACCGCCGGATGCGGTCCGCCCCGCTCGGGATGGCAGACGAACGTGGGCATCCGGCCCGACCCGGTGCGGACGTCGACCTCGCGCTCGATCACGGCGCCTCCCCCTGACCCTGGCGGCCACGATCGGCCGGCGTGCCTACCGGACGCCCGGGTCGACCTCCCCGGGCCCGCCCGCTCGCCGCGCACGATAGCCGTGGACGCCACGTTGCGTCGGCCGCATCCCCGCCGCGGCGACCGCCCCCTCGGAGGCGGCGCCCGGAAATCCCAGCCGCAGGGGAACTCCCGGGGCCCGCCCGCCGACTGAACCACGTCGACGCACCCACAGCGACCCGGAGGAAATTCGAACGTGGCCTTTCCACCCGACGAACTCGACGAGGAGGCGATCCGATTGCTCACCGACGGCCGCCCACTCGCCATGTTGGCGACCACGCGCGCCGACGGACGGCCCCACCTGGCGGCGGTGGGCTACACGTACGACCCCGAGCGACACCTCGTCCACATCGTGACCCAACCCGGCTCCCAGAAGGTGCGGAACATCCTGGCCGGTTCCCGGGCGGTCATCGCCCGCAGCGAGGCGATGGTGTGGCTGCAGGTGGCCGGGCCGGCGTCGGTGCACGCCGACCCCGACCTGGTGCACGCCGCCTACGAGCGCTTCGCCGCCCGCTACGGCCGCGTGCACAGCGGCGAGCGGTTCGTGGTGGTCGAGGTGGCGGTCACCCACTGCCTCAGCCCCCAGAACACGTGGGGTCGCCGCCGAGCGCAGCCCACCGATGCGGCCTGACCCGCCGACGCCGCACCCCCGCCCCCGACGGGCTCCCCACCAACCCGGCGCTGCGGCGCCCCTCGACCCGAAAGGCAAGAAGCTCACCATGACCCCCCACAACCCGACGCCCGGTGATCGGCCCGAGGCCACGTGGGCCGCGGCGCGTACCCGGCGGCCCGTCGCCAGGCCCGTGGCCCGGCCCGCGGCCCGGCCCGTGGCCCGGCTTGCCGCGCTGCTCGCCGTCACCCTCCTCGCGTTGCTCGGCACCGCCTGCGGCTCGACCGACGACCCCGAAGCGGCCAGCGCCTCGAGCGCCGCAGGCACCGACACGACCGAAGCCGCCACCGACACGACCGACGCCGCCGCGCCCGCCACCACCGAGGCGCCCCCGTCGCCCACGACGACCGCACCTTCGTGGCCGCTGACCGCGCCGGCGCCGAAGCTCCCGGCCACCGTGCAGGACGCGTCCGGGGCCACCGTCACCGTCGCCTCGATCGACCGCATCGCGTCGCTGCAGGGCGACATCACCGAGATCCTGTGGACCCTCGGGCTCGAGGACAACATCGCCGTGGTCGACACGACGTCCGTGTACCCGGCATCGATCCTGGCCGAGAAGCCGAACGCCGGGTTCATCCGCCAGCTGTCGGCCGAGTCGATCCTGGCGCAGCAACCGACGGTGGTGCTCGTCCACCCCGGTGCCGGCCCGCCCGAGGCGCTCCAAGCGGTGCGTGACGCCGGCGTGCCGGTGGTGGTCATCGCCGACCTCAACACCCCGCAGCTCAGCGATGCCGCGGTGAAGATCCGCGCCGTCGGCGCCGCCGTCGGCCTCGACGCCCACGCCGGCGAGCTGGCCGACTTCGTCGAAGCCGACATCGAGGCCGCCGCAGCCGAAGCCGGCGAGGCCGCCGGCGACGATCGGCCGGTGGGGGCGTACATCGTGCCCCGCGGCCAGCAGGTGTTCCTGACCGGCATGGACAACCCGTCCAACGCCATCATCGCCGCCGCCGGCGGCACACCGGCCGCCGAGCTCCTGGGTCTCGCCACCGCGGCGCCGCTCACGCCCGAAGCGCTCATCGGCGTGCAACCGGCGTTCCTGGTGTCGACCCACACCGGCGTGGAGCAGGCCGGGGGCGAGGCCGCCTTCCTGGCCATGGCCGGCATCGCCGAGACCCCGGCCGCCCAGCAGGGCCGGTTGCTCGTGTTCGACGACACGTTCATCCAGCAGCTCGGCCCCCGCACCGGTCAGGCCATCCGCGAGGTGGCCGCCGAGCTGCACGGGTCGTGACCGCCACCGCGACCGGCACCGCACCGGAGCGCACCGCGCCGGGCGAGGGCACCGCCGGCGACGATCGGCGCGGCCGTGACCGGCGCATACCCGCCGGTGTGCTGCTCGGTGGCCTCGCCATCGCCGTCGTCGCCGTCACCGTGCTCAACGTCTCCACCGGCGCCCTCCATGTGAACGGCCTCGACGTCGTCCGCACGATCGGCGACCGGCTCGGCCTGGCCGACGCCACCTCGGTGCCCCGTGCCGCCCGCACCGTGGTGTGGGACGTGCGCCTGCCGCGCACGCTGCTGGCCGTGACCGTCGGCGCCGGCCTCGGGCTGGCCGGCGCGTCGCTGCAGGGCATCTACCGCAACCCGCTGGCGGACCCCGGCATCATCGGCGTGTCGGCCGGGGCCGCCCTCGGTGCCGTGGCGGCCATCGTCATCGGCTTCGGCTCCCTCGGCTCGTCGAGCACGCCCATCGCCGCCTTCGCCGGCGCCATCACGGTCTCGATGCTGGTCTACCGGCTGTCGCGACGCGGCGGCCGCACCGAGGTGGTCACGCTCGTGCTCACCGGCATCGCCCTCAACGCCATCGTCGCCGCCACCATCGGGTTCCTGACCACCCGCGCCGACGACCAGCAGCTGCGCAGCATCGTGTTCTGGCAGCTGGGCAGCTTCGCCGGTGCCCGCTGGCGCTACGTCGCCGTCGCCACCGCGGTGGTGGCCGTCGGGCTGGCGACGTTGCCGGCGCTGGGGCGGCGGCTCGACCTGCTCGCCCTCGGCGAGCGCGAGGCCCGCCACCTCGGCGTGGAGACCGAGCGACTGCGCCGGTTGGTGATCGCGGTGTCCGCCCTCGTCGTGGGCGGGTGTGTGGCGGTGTCGGGCATCGTCGCCTTCGTCGGGCTGGTCGTACCGCACCTCATCCGCATGGCGGCGGGACCGCGCCACCGCGTGCTCCTGCCCGGCGCCGCGCTGGGCGGTGCCGCCCTGCTCGGCCTGGCCGACCTCGGTGCCCGGACCGTCGCCCAGCCGCAGGAGCTCCCCCTCGGCGTCGTCACCTCCGGGGTCGGGGGCGTGTTCTTCCTCTGGCTGCTGCTGTCGGTGCGGCGCGCGCAGGGCGGCTGGGCGTGAGCCGCTTCGTTCGCCGAGGGGGTCGCCGCCGCTCGCAGACCGCTCCGGTGGCGGGCGGCGACGGGCGGTGCGGCCTACGGCTGGAGGCGGCCACGGTGGCCATCGACGGCCGAGAGGTGCTGCGCGGCGTCGACCTCGAGGTCCGCCCGGGCGAGCTGGTCGCACTGGTGGGACCGAACGGCGCCGGCAAGACCACGGCCTTGCGGGCGTTGGCCGACGACGTGCGGCCGGCTGCCGGAGCAGCCACGCTCGACGGACGGCCCCTGGCGGCCTGGCGGGCGATCGAGCTGGCACGGCGGCGCGCCGTGCTACCGCAGACCGCCGCCGTCGAGTTCGCCTTCAGCGTCCGCGAGGTGGTGCAGATGGGTCGCGCACCGCACGCCGGCACAGCGGCCGAGCGCGACGACGACCGCCACGTCGACGCCGCGCTGGCCCACGCCGACGTGGCCCACCTCGCGGCGCGCTCCTACCGGTCGCTCTCGGGCGGCGAACAGGCCCGCGTCCAGCTCGCTCGCGTCCTGGCCCAGGACTGTGGCTACCTCCTGCTCGACGAGCCCACCGCCGCGCTCGACCTGCGCCACCAGGAGACGGTCATGGCGATCGCCGCCGGCCTGGCCGCCGCCGGGCGCGGCGTGCTCGCCGTCGTCCACGACCTGAACCTCGCCGCCGCCTACGCCTCGCACCTCGCCCTGCTGGCCCGCGGCACCGTGCTGCGGTTCGGCCGCCCGGCCGACGTGCTCACCGACGCCGCGCGCAGCGACGCCTACCGGACGCCGATCACGGTGTCCACCCATCCGACGCGCGGCTGCCCGCTGGTGCTGGCCGCCGCACCCGCCGACCCGATCGCCCCCCAGGAGCTGCCGTGACCCACCAGACGAACCCGACCACCGACCGCAGCCCGGTCCCCGCCGGACCGCCGAGGACGTTGCCGCAGCTGCGCGCCGCCCTGGCCCAGCTGCCGATGCGCTTCCACCTGGAGAGCGATGCGCCGGCCGGGTCCGTCGCCCTGGGCCGGCTCGGTGAGCCCCCCGAGGCGGCCCGCCTGCTCGATGCCCTGCGCGCCGCTCGCGGCTACGAGAGCCGGCAGCTCGCCAAGCCCGCCCTCGATGCCCAGCTCGCCGTGTCCGCCGCCGTCCAGAGCGTGGCCATCCACCTGTTGGGCTCGGTCCTCGCCGCGGCGGTGTTCCATCGCGTGCTGCTGCGGGCCGATCCCGCGGACGTGCACGTGCTGCCCGCCGGTCCTTCCGTGCGGGTGGCCGTCACCGGCGGCGAGGTGGTGATCGTCGACCGGCCCGAGGACTGCTTCGACGAGCTGGCGCAGCGGTGGGTGGACGGTGCACTGCGGGCGATGGTCGACGACCTACGACGGCACCATCGGGTGGGCGAGGCGATGCTGTGGGGCAACGTGGCGTCGGCCGCCGCCGCCACCTTCGTGTTCCTCGACTGGTGGGACCCGCACTGCGACGCCCGCCGACTGGCGGAGCGGTTCCTTCGGACCGGGACGCCCCCGCTGCTCGACACCGTGCGGCTGGCCGAGCTCACCGTCGGCGGGCGGACCGGCCTGCGCTCCGAACGGTCGACCTGTTGCCTGCTCGACCGGTTGCCCGCCGGTCACCGGTGCCCGACCTGCCCGCTCAGCACCGAGGGCGAACGGATCGAGGACACGGCCACGCACGTGCAGCACCTGTTCGCTGTCCGACGAGGCGAAGCGATCGGCCCCCCGCCCCGCCGGGGCGGCTGAAGCGGCTGCCGCAGGCACCGGTCCGGGGCGCGCCTCGGACAGCGAGACAGCGGTCACTACCGTTGCGGCACCATCCGAGCCAGTCCCCGGGAGCGTGCACATGGAACTGTTCGAGGTCAACGAGCAGACGCGGCTGCGGCGAGAGGCCGCCGCCGACCGGCTGCGCGAGCTGGCCGACATGCTGTCGCGCCACAACGAGGTCACCTTCCAGCGCGAGGGGCTGCGCTACAGCGTGCGCGTACCCGACGAGGTGGACTTCAAGCTCGAGATCGAGGTCGGCAGCGAGTCGGAGATCGAGATCGAGATCAGCTGGTGAGCTGATGGCCGGGGGCGTCGGCCGGGCGCCCACCCGCCACCGGAGCGCCGCACCCGCCGCGGGCACCGCACGTTGTCGCAACGCTGCCGCACTGGCAGACTGCCCCGGTTCACGGGCGCCAGCCCGCGGGATCGGTCGACGGGACGCCACCGCGGTCTGCGACCACGCCACAGTCGCAGAGGCCGCCCATGTTCCTCCTCGGTGCCGGTACCGAGCGTTCCAACTTCGTCGAGCTCGACGTCAGCGTGCTGGCCTGGGTCGGCCTGCTCGTCATCATCGGCCTGATGCTCGCCATCGACCTGTACCGCCATCGGGAGGCCCACGCCCCGACCCCGCGGCAGGCGCTGGCCGAGTCCGCCGTCTGGGTGGCGTGCGGGCTCTCCTTCTCGGCGGTGATCGCAGTGGCCTACGGCGGCGACGCGTTCGGCGAGTACATCAGCGGCTACCTCATCGAGAAGTCGCTCAGCGTGGACAACGTGTTCGTGTGGGCCATGCTGTTCGGTACGTTGGCCATCCCGCTGACCTACCAGCATCGGGTGCTGTTCTGGGGCATCTTCGGGGCGCTCACCCTGCGGGCGCTGTTCATCGTGGCCGGCAGCGCCCTGATCAGCCGGTTCTGGTGGCTGCTGCTGGTCTTCGGCGTGTTCCTGGTGTTCACCGGGATCAAGGTGATCCGCCACCGCGACGACGAGGGCAGCCACGAGGCCACCAGAGGGCTCGGCCTGCTGCGTCGCGTCATGCCCGTCTCCGACCAACTCGACGGCCAGAAGTTCTTCACCATGATCAACGCCAAACGGGCGGCCACCCCGCTGCTGGCCGCCCTGTTCGTCATCGAGATCACCGACGTGATCTTCGCGGTCGACTCCGTGCCCGCCATCCTGGCCGTGTCCCATGAGCCGTTCCTGGTGTTTGCGTCGAACGCGTTCGCCATCCTGGGGCTGCGGGCGATGTACTTCCTGCTGGCCAACGCCAAGGAGCGCTTCCACTTCCTGTCCCACGCGCTCGGCGGGATCCTGGTGTTCGTCGGGTTGAAGATGTCGGTGTCGCACTGGTACCACCTCAACACCTACGTCTCGCTGGCCGTCATCGTGGCCATGCTCGGCGCCGCCATCTTCCTCAGCCTGCAGCGCACCCGGCAGCTCGCCCTCGGCGGCCCCGACCCGTCGCATCCCCCCCATCACTAGCCCCCTGCGTTGCACGCTCGTCGTCGGCGCAGCATCGGCCCCCGCCACCGAGGATGAGCGGATCAACGAGCTGCGCCGCCGATCCGCCCACGGAGCGGGCTGCTGTCGACCCGCTGCGTCAACCACGCGACGAAAACATCGCGAAATGGTGTCAACGATCGCAGTTATCGTTACGGTTCGACGACGTGCGACGCCCGAAGATCCTCGCTGCCATCGCCGCCTTCGCGCTGGTGGCCACCGTGCTCACCCTGCAGACGGCGAGAGCGCAGGCCGCCTCGACGCTGGTCATCTACGACGACGCCTTCCGCAACGGCTTCACCCACAACCGCTGGAACGGGCGCAACGACATCGCCCACACCACGGTGGTCAAGGTGGGCAACGCGTTCGATCGCCACCACCCCGACCCCGTGGACGGGCATCTTCATCGACATCCCCAACGGCCTCGCCCTGCGCGACAGCACCGTGCTGCGCTTCTGGGTGAACGGCGGTGAGCGCGGCCTCGGGCCGTTCGTGGTGGCCGCCATGAAGGACACCAACAAGCTGGTGCGCAGCACCCGGCTGCCCACCGTCGCCGCCGGGCAGTGGGCGCTGATGGAGATCCCCTACCGGGACCTCGTCGGTGACCCGGCCGCGTTCGACAAGGCGCGCCGGCGATCGTTCTGGTTCGTGTCCGCCGATCGGATCGCCCGCCCGGTGATCTACCTCGACCAGATCGAGCTGGAGGGCGCCGGCTCCGGTTCGGGTACGACCACCACCGGCTCCACCACCTCCACCACCCGGCCGGCCACCACCACGACCAGCCCGGCCACGACCACCGCCCCACCACCACCGCCGCGCCCACCACGACGAGGCCCCCACCACAGCACCACCGCAGCGCCCACCACGACGGAGGCCCCCACCACCAGCACCACCGCCGCGCCCACCACGACCACCAGCGCACCGGTCCCCCCGGCGGGCAGCTGTCCGGCCGGGTTCGTGTGCGACGACTTCACCTGGCAGGGGCCGCACGCCGCCTCGGTCAACGGGGGCGCCGGGCGGACGGTGTGGTGGAACACCGACCTGTGGGACGCCGGCCACGACATCGCCTACGACACCCAGGACAGCTGGGCCCACGTGGACGTGCACAAGGCGGCGTCGGGCGACGTGAGCAACGGCGCGGTCGACAACGGCGACGCCACCACCAACGGCGCCGCCGGCGCCCCGGGCGTCGCCATCATGAACGTGCACGAGACGGCCATCGCCACCAGCCGCTTGCGCACGCCCATCCGGGTGTCGGCCGGCCAACCGGGCATCGTGCGGGTGCGGGCCAGCCGCTTCGTCACCACCGGGCACTGGTGGGAGGTGGCGGTCACCCCCGAGATCGTCGGCGGCGAGCACACCGCCGTGCCCGGCCTGGGCAACCTGATGGCGGCACCACTGGCCGGCGTGGCGCCCGACCACTCCGGGCCGGGGCACGCCAACCCCGTCGAGGGGTCAACGTGGTCACCAGCGGCTGGCCCGACGACTGCAGCGGCGGCACGTACTTCGCGGTCCGCTCCACCGTGGGCGGGGTCACCAGCGACTCGGTGAACCAGGTCAGCAGCCTCCGCCAGCTGAAGAAGGTGTTCGCCGACGAGAGGGACCACCTCTACGCCTGGGAGTTCCGCTTCTTCCCCGACCGGGTGGAGGTGGCGGTCGACCTCGACGAGAACGGCACCTACGAGACCGTCGAGCACTTCGCCGCCAACATCCCGTGGAGCACGGTCTACGTCCACCTGCTGGGCGTCTCCTACCACGCCCAGGCCCACCCGCAGGGGCGTGCAACCAGGGCCAGGACCGCGAGTTCGCCTGGCGGGCGTTCCAGGCCGGGCCGGTGGCCACCGGCGGCACGGCCACCTTCCCCCGGGCCTCGGGCACCGACAACACGCCGCGCCGCACCGGCTGGATGCTGACCGACACCCGCGATGTCCAGCGCTTCGGCACCGTCGCCGGCCTGCCCCAGCCCAACCCGGCCAAGTACTCGAACTGGGGACCGGTGCTCTACTGCGGCCTGTCCACGCCGCTGGCATCGATCTACGCGCCCTACAAGGCGGGTTCGAACAACTTCACGGTGGACATCCCGGCCGAGGAGCTGCGCGGCGTGCGCAGCGTGCGCCTGGTCTACGACATCTTCCGATCCCCGTCGGAGGGCACCGGCACGGTCAGCGTCAACGGCCAGGCCGCCGGCACGCTGGCACGGGCGTCGACGGTGGGCGCGGTGGAGACCAACGCCTGGGCCCGCCGTTCGATCGAGCTGCCCCCCGGGGCGGTCGTGGCCGGCACCAACACCGTGACCGTCAGCCTGTCGGGCGACGTGCGCCTCGACCGGCTCCAGCTGGAGCTGACCCGCTGACCGCCACGTTGAGGTCACGGAACACCGCCCACGTCGGCGCGGGCGCCGCCGGCACGGGTGGGCTCGCCGGCCACCCGAGCGCCCGCCGCTCGGACACCAACGGCCGGGCCCGCAACCGGCCGAGGACCATCGAGCCGAACACCGGCGCCGCCCCGAGGCTGTCCACCAGGTAGCGGCGCCACAGCCGCCGCGGCTCCTGGCACAGCCGGTACAGCCATTCCAGGCCTGCGGCCGACAGCCACCCCGGCGCCCGGCGGACGTCGCCCGCCAGGAAGTCGAGCGAGGCGCCGAGCCCGACGAAGGTGGCCTGCGGCACCCGCCAGGCGTGACGGGCCATGGTGAGCTCCTGCTTGGGGCAACCGAGGGCCACCACCACCAGCCGGGCCCCGAGCCGCCGGGCCTCGTCGAGCGCCTCCAGCACCGCGGTCTGGTCGCCGTTGAGATCGACCATCGGCGAGGACGAACCGACGATGCGCAGGCCGGGCAGCGCAGCGAGCGCCCGCGCCGCCGCCTTGCGGCACGTCTCCGGCCGGGCGCCCAGGAAGTAGACCGGGGCCCCGGCGGCCGCCGCGGTGCGCAACAGCGGCAGCAGCAGGTCGGAGCCGGAGACCTTCTCCCGCACCGGCAGGCCCAGCAGCCTCGCCATCCACACCAGCGGCACGCCGTCGGGCAGCGACAGCGTCGCCTGTTCGTACACTGCGGCGATCTCGGGGTTGCGTCGGGCCCGGACCAGGTGGTCGGTGTTGGGGGTCACCACGACACCGCCGTAGCCGGCCGCCAACCGGCCGTGCAGCACCTCGAGGACGTCGTCGAAGGCGAGGCCGTCGACGGCCACCGCTCCGTAGCGCACCCGCGGCCACGACCGGGTGGGCACCGCCAACGGCGGCGCCGCGGCCTGCGGCGGACGGACGGCCTGCACGGCGGTCACGAGCCGACCTGCCCGACGACGGGAGCGGACGGACCCGGACCGGCATCGCCCGCCACCGGGCGCCCGGCGCCATCGGCCCGCGCCGCCGCCGGGCCATCGGTGGGCTCCACCGCCCGCAGCCGGGTGGGCGCCAACTCCACCGGGGCCGGGCGCACGACCATACCGGCCGGCACGTCGGCAGTGACCACGCTGTTGGCCACCACCTTGGCCCGCTCACCGATCTCGATCGGGCCCAGGAGCACCGCACCGGGACCGACGTGGACGCCGGCGCCGAGCCGTGGGGCGCCGTGCACCCCGGTCGCGGCGTCGAGCGAACGCCCGAGCGTGACGTGCTGGAAGAGGATGCAGCGCTCCCCCACCACGGCATCGGCGGAGATCACCAGGCCGTTGCCGTGCACGATGGCCTGGCCCGGCGCGAGCTCGGCGTCCCAGTGGATCTCGGCGCCATAGAGGTGCCGGATGGCACGGGACACGGTCTGCGCCCCGAAGGGCACCCGCAGGTCGCGCAGCAGGCGCATGAGGCGCACCGCGATCAGCATCTGGAAGCCGACCTTGGTCACCGCGTCGAGCGGCAGCTGCCAGGCGGACGCCCGGGCGCCGTTGTAGCGGGCCCGGTAGTGGCGTGACGTCTCGTGGTCGGCCCGCACGGCGTGCACGAAGCGACCCCAGGGACCGCGGGCCGTCGGGTCCGATGAGGCGACGCCGACCATCGGGGCGGTCCCGGCTCCCGGTCCCGGTGTCGGTGGCCGGCCGGCGGCGGCCGGCGCGGGCCGCCCGCAGCAGCGATCGACGCCGGCTCACCCGACCCACCCGCGGAAGTAGTCGACGGCGTAGGTGATGGCGGCGGCCTGCAGCGCCGGGCCCTCGAGCCCGAAGCGGGCCAGCAGCTCGCCCAGGCGGTACGCCGCGCCGGCCACCGGGCTCATCGCTCGCGGGGCCGTGGCCGCCGCCACCGCCACCGGGGCGAACGGCGCCGGCAGCTCGCGCAGCACCGCCCACGGCGATGCCGCCCCGGCCCGCCGCTCGGCGATGGCCTGATCAAGGGCCCCCCACTCCTCGGTGCGGCGGCGCCAGCCGGCCGCATCCTCGTGATCGGAGCAGTGGCGCGCCGCCACGTCGGCGCCCGAGACGATGCGGCAGCCGGCCTGCTCGAAGCGCACCCCGAGGTCGCGGTCCTCGCAACGGCGCAGCCGCACATCGAAGCCGCCCACCTCGTGATACCGCTCGGTACGGAACGACACGTTCCCGGTGAACAGCTGCACCCCGCGAGCGGGTGCGCCGGCGCCGGCGTCGCCCTTGCCGTCGAGGTAGCGCTGGTGCAGGCGATGGAAGAGCGGCCGCACGGCACCGTCGGAGGCGTCGTCGATGCGGCCGAGCACCACCTCCGCCCCCCGCTGGTGGTGGCGCAGGTGGCCGGCCACGAAGTCGGCATCGACGCGCATGTCGTCGTCGAGGCAGAGCAGCACCGAGCCGTGGCTGTGCACGATGGCGCGGTGGCGGGCGGCGGCCGGGCCGGCGTTGGCCTGGGTGAGCACCCGCAACCGATCACCCAAGCGGTGGCCGGCCACCTGCTCGGCAGCCGGTTGGGCGCCGCCGTCGTCGGTGACGACCACCTCGAGCTGCCAGCCACCGGGCAGCGCCTGGGCGGCGAGGTCGTCGAGCAGGCGCTCGAGGGAGGCCACCCGGTTGTAGGTGGCGATGATCACGCTGATCACCGCGTCGTCCGCCGTGCCGCTCATCGACCGGCTCCCACGAGCGGGGCGACCAGCGCCAGCTCGCCGGCGGGCGCCAGGGTGGCGTGCGGTGCACCGTCGGGCACCTCGCCCACCACCCGGGCCGGCGCCCCGGCCACGATCGTACCGGCCGGTACGTCGCGGGTCACCACCGCATGGGCGGCCACCACCGCGTTGCGGCCGATGTGGACCCCGGGCAGCACCGTCGCCTTGATGGCCAGCCAGACGTTGTCCTCGATCTCGACGGGCTCGCCCGCCGGCCTGATGCCGCGATCGAGCGACACCTCGTGGAAGGTCGTGTCCATGATCATCACGTAAGGAGCAATCCTCACGTCTGCGCCGATTCGGATGGAGCGATCGGCATGGATCGATGCGCCGGCGTTGATCGACGTACGGTCGCCGATGACCAGCGAACCACCACGGCTGGCCACCAACTCGACCGACACCGGGACGCTGCGCAGCACCACGGCGTCGCCCAGGCGCATGGTGCCGAAGTTCGTGATCCTCGGCCGGCCGATGCAGCGCACACCGTGGCCCACCTCGTCGGCGGCGCGGGTCCACAGCGGCGCCGCTGCGGTGGAGGTGACGAACTGGCGAGCCTTCCAGACCCGCTCGGCCCACGACAGCTCGCCGTCGCGCTTCCACTTGTCATACATCGAATTGACGTTCACCGAAACGCTCCCAGGTGGTCTTCCCACCGTGTTTTTACGGTGCGTGGTCGAGCCGATACATGGACCATGTGCACCACTGCTGCGAGCGGAACCGGCACAGAACGTCCAGGTCACGCCGGACGCGACGACGGCCCCGTCGAAGGGCCGACGGGCCGTACGTCATCAGCTGTGGGGCCTGGGTCCGCTGCGCCGTTCGCCCCCTCCCGGCGGGACGCAAGCCGGCCGGCGGTCCCGCTCAGTGGAGCAATGCGCTCAGCAACCGCTGCACCCGCTCGGGCGACAACATGGAGAAATGATCGCCGTTGACGAAGTGTTGCTCGCACGTCCCGTGCAACACCGGTTCCAAGCCGGCGTCGGGCGGCAGGTTGGGCGCCAGGTCGAGGCTGCGCACCACCCGCACCGGCCCCCGGTAGGCGGCCATGGCCGTCACCGGGCCCAGCACGGCGCGGTGGTGGGGTTCGAGGTCGCGCACGCCGGGCACGGCCACGTCGCCCAGGCCCAGTTCGTCGAGCCACGCCGGGCGCGGGGCCGGCCGTCGCAGCGCGCCGCGCACCTGTCGCTCGACCAGCCGGCGGGCCCACGGCAGCGTGGCGACCACGCCGTGGCGGCGGGCGAAGGCGGCTGCGTTGCGCAGCCGGACCGGCAGCGGCAGCACCTCCAGCTCGGGGTCGTAGGTGTCGATCAGCGCCACCGGTGCCGCCAGCAGCTCGGCCCGCTCCAGCACCGTTGCCATGCCCAGGGCGATCAGACCGCCCATCGAGTAGCCCACCAGATCCACCGGCCGGCCCAGCTGCTTGACCGCATCGGTGGCCACCGCCACGGCGTCACCGAGATCCGCGGCCGGCTGCTCCCCCTCGAGCAGCCCGAGCGCCCGTACGGCGTACACCGGGCGGGAGGCACCGAGCACACCGGCCAGGAAGCGGAACGTCTCGGCGTGCCCCGCCGCCCCGTACACGAACACGAGCGGCGTGGCCTCGGACTCGGCGGCCACCGGGCCGGCCAGGTGCACCAGCGGCTCGCCCCGACGGTAGGTCACCGGCGGCACCCTCGTCCGGGCTGCGGGGGCACCACCGGCGCGGCGGCGGTGACGCCTGACCCGCTCCAGCGTGGCCCGGGCGGCCAGCAGGGCCACGATGGTGCGGGCGTCGTCACGGCCGTCCACCGGGAACCGGGGCAACACCGCACCGGGCCGGCGGTCCGCCTCGGCGAACGTGGCGCTCTGCACGCTCCACAGCTGCTGCACCCCGGCGGCGCGCAGCTGCTCGGCGTGGGCCTGCGACCAGTAGAGGCCCGGGGTGCCGAACGGGAAGGCGAAGCTGCGGCACTCGCCGAGCTCTCGTTCGAAGTCGGCCACCGAGGTGGCCAGCTCGTGCCGGGCGACGTCGGGGGCCAGCGCGGCCAGCGGCAGGTGCCGGTTGGTGTGGTTGCCCACCGTGACCGCGCCCTCGTCGCGCACCCGCCGCAGCAGCGCCAGACCGGCGAGCTCGCAGGTCGGATCGGCGCCGGCGCGCACCAGGGCCCGGCGATCGTTCTCGGCCTCGAGGGCGGCGGTGGTGGCCGGCAACCCGGCGAGCGGGTCGAGGCCCACGTCCCAGCGGAAGCCGCGCCGCCGCGCCGCCTTGTCGGGGCACACGAACACGGCCCACTCGATGTCGCGGTGCTGCGGCGCCCGTTGCTGCGCGTAGCGCACCGCATCGAGGTAGCCGTCGTCGAAGGTGAGGCTCAGCCACGGCCGGCCCCGCCCGATGCGCCCGGCCGCGGCCACGAGCGCGTCGAGCACCGGAGCGGGCAGGGCCAGCTCGGTGGCCTCGTCACGGTGGGGCGCTACGCGGTGCAGGCACAGCGCGGCCCTCCGGTGGCCGATGGCGAGCCGGCACCAGCGTTCGACCAGCGGCCGGGGCAACGCCGGCGCGGCGCGGCGCACCAGGGTGTCGAAGGCGATGCGTCGGACCACGTCGCTCATCCTCTCGGTGTCAGCCGGATCGTGGTCACCGACCACGGCGGCAGGTTGACGGAGACGGCGCCGTCGGCGCCGATGGTGGCCGGCACCGCGGCCAGGTCGGTGGCGCTGCCGTCGTACTGGTAGGCGGCCACCTCGGCCAGGTCGCCGCAGCCGGCGAAGGCGGCGCTCACGGCGGCGGCGGTGGTGTCGGAGCGGTTCACCAGCACGGCGACCACGTCGGTGCCGTCGGTGGAGGTGAACAGCGAGACCGGCCCGGCACCGGTCGACGGCACCCACGTGTCGAGGAACCGTCCGCCCTGCCCGTCGAAGTCGGTGTACGCCCGGAAGGCGGCGCCCACCGCGCTGTCGACCGGCGGATAGGTCCAGTAGAAGGCGGAGTGGACGTCGTACTCGGCGAAGCGCCCGAGCGCTTCGGCCTGCGCCACCGCCCCCGACGCCACGTGCTCGCCGCCGAAGCTGTACTCGCCGATGGACAGCTCGAGGGAGGGGTCGTGCTCGTCGATCAGCTCCTGCAGGCGCGGCAGGAGGCGGATCTCGTCGTCGATCCACGAGTCGTCCACGTAGGAGGGATCCCACAGGCTGCGGGTGGCCTCCACCCGGCGGCGGCCGGTCTCGGCGTCGCTGCCGGAGCCGTCGGGGTCGTACACGCCGGCGGCCTGGGGGTAGTAGTGCACGTCGAGCACGTCGAGCACCCGCACGCCGGTCTGCTCCCGATGGGCCCGCAGCTGGTCGATGTACCACGCCAGCAGCTCCTGGTCGCCGTGGGCACGGCGATCGGGCCGGGACCCGAAGCCGGCCTCGGCGTCGGCGGCGGAGTAGAAGTAGCCCCACCACCCCCACGACGCCGGTCCGGCGATCGAGGCGTCGGGGTCGGCCTCCCGCACCGCCGTACCGTACGCAATGGTACGGTCGAGCAGCTCGTCGTAGGTCACCGGCGCCGGGTGCACGTCGCGGTGGGTGTCGTGCCACAGATCGGGCTCGTTGTCGAGGATGTACTGCACCGGGGCACCCGTGGCCCTGCTCATCGCCTCCACCCACTCGCCCACGAACGACGGTGCGGCCTCGATGCTGGTGGCGGACGGGTCGGGCGGGGCGATCGGGTCGCCGTCGGGGTCCACCCCGTTGCCCGCGTCGGGGAGATCGGGGTCGCGGTCCTGCTGCTCGCCGAGCTCGGTCACGGGGAACGAGTAGGAGCTGCTGTCCTTGGCCACCCAACCGATGATCGGCACGGTCACCGCGCCGGCCACGTCGTGACGGGCGTTGGCCTCGAGGAACTGCTGCCACGCCGGGTCCTCGCCGGGGAGGATGGCCACGTTGCGCCAGTACCAGTCGGCGGCGGTGTTCCAGGCGTGGCCGTCCTGCCAGTTGTAGCGGGAGGTGGGGTTGCCACCCCAACGGCGGATCGTCGTGCCGAGCCCCCAGGGCTCGTCGTCGCTGCCCTCCCGGGAGGCGGAGAAGGCCACGCCGTAGATGTAGGGGCTGATGTCGTGGCCGGGAGCGGCGCAGTCGGCGCGCACCGACACGGCGTCGGTGCCGGTGGCAGTGGGCACCGCCGGGGCGACCGGGATCAACGCCACCCGCTCGACGACCACGACCGTACCGGCCGGTACCTCGCGGGCGGCCTGGATGGACAGCCGGTCGAAGGGCCGGTTGCCGGGGTTGAGCGCCGCGCCGGGCACGGTCGCCGTCCACACGCCGTCGCCGGCGTCGGTCAGCACGACGGCGACCGTGCCGAACGTGCCGGTGCCGTCGTCGTAGCCGGCGCGAAGCAGCCCTCGGGGTCGACGCCGTCGGGCAGGCGCAGGCGGAGCTCCAGATCGGCGCTGCGGGTCAGCACCCCGGGCCGGGCGAGGATCCAGCCGCCCCAGCCGCCGACGTCGAGCCGGGCGCCGGTGGCATCGACGGTCGCCGCCCAGCCGAAGTCCTGCCAGCCGTCGAGCAGGCCGCCCTCGAAGGCGACGACCGGCGGACCGGTCGGTACGCCCGTGGTGATGGTGGCGGAGCCACCGGTGGCGGCGCCGCCGTCGGGGTCGGTGCCGCTTGCCTTGCCCAGCAGGCTCGGCTGGCAGGCCGCCAGCGCCAGCGCGGCACCCAGGCCGAGGGCGATCGGGACCCGGGCCGATCGCCGGGCCCGCCCTCGGCTGGGCGGGGTCGACGGAACGCTGTGGCTCATCGCGCCCCCACCGGGATCCGGCCGCTCGACGCTTCGGCCATCGACGCCGATCGCTCGGCCGGGCTCGTCTCCGTCGTTCGATGGCGGCTGGTCAGCGGCGCGTCGCCCACCATGCGCACCGCCAGGCCGGCGCCCACCGCACCGAGGACGGTGTTGAGCGAGCTCTGCAGGCCGATGTCGCCCCACGCCATCAAGGTGTAGGCGATGATGGCGCCGGCGAACCACACCCCGGCGGCCCGCAGGCGGCGCGAGGGGTGCGATCGCAGCCGGGCGGCGGCGCCCATGGCCACCACGAACGGCAGCCAGAACCCGATGAACCCCACCGGTCCGGCGAACGCGATGAGACCCAGCAGCGAGTTGTGCGGCAGGTAGCGGTACTGCGGGAAGGCGGTGGAGATGTCGGGGCCGACGATCTGCTCGGTGTACTCGTGGCCGAAACCGACGCCCAGCAGACCACCCTGCTGGATGGTCACGAACAGGTTGTGGTTCTCGATCTCGCGGGACATCGTGGAGGAATCGGTCTCGTCGTTGACCGAGTTCAACGCCTGCACCGGCATGAACAGGCGCGACGGCGGGGCCGACAGGCCGATGACGGTGTAGACCAGCAGCACGGGCACGGCCACGGCCGCCACCCGCGCCCGAAGGCGGTGCAGCCGGGGCGGCGTCGCCCACACGGCGTAGGCCACCACGACGCCCAGCTCCACCCACGCCAGGCGGCGGTTGTTGGCGGTGATGGCGCCGAGGTAGAGCAGGGCCAGGGCCACCCGGCCGCGCTGCGGCTCCAGGCGGAACGTGGCGATCAGCTTGCCGGTGAGCATGGCCAGGGCGACCACCCACAGCACCGAGTCGCTGTGGGTCGTCACGTAGAGGAAGCTCTCCCCGCTCGGCCGGAACACGGTGATGTACAGGTACAGGCATACCAGCGCCCGCACCGCCGCCACCACCAGGACGATGCGCTCGAGCTTCAGCAGCAGCTGCCGATTGCCCAGCAGGCAGGCGGCCACGCCCACGGCGATGGTCAACAGCATGGGCGACACCTGGTAGAAGGTCTGGCGCAGGTCGCCGCCGCGGGCGACGCCGTAGACCTGGGCGGCCAGCAGTGTGGTGGCGGCCAGCGCGCTGACGCGCAGGTAGAGCCGGCCGGTCGGGCCGAGCCGGCTCTGGCGTTCGGTCAGGGCCCGCCACGCCAGCCAGACCGTGACCAGCAGGGCCGGCGCCAGCGGCAGCGGCACCCCGGCCGCCGTGTGCGACAGGGGGTTGAACCACAGCTCGCCGATGGCGTGCAGCGGCGATCGCCACTGCCCCAGGTACGGCTGCTCGGCCGGGTGGTCGAGCAGCAGGGTGGCGGCCACCATCACCAGGAACAGCCGGGAGACCGGCTGGAAGCGGAGCAACTGCACGGCGACGAGGGCCAGGGCCGGTGCCACCGCCACCACCAGCGAACCGGTGGCCATCGCGCCGAGCACGCCGACGCCGATCGACGCGAACAGGCTCCGGCGGCCGATGCGCTCGATCAGGCGGCCGGCGCGCCGGTTGGCGCTGTGGTGCAGCGGTGGCGCCGCGCTCACAGGTCCATGTCCAACAGGCCGAAGTGGATCAGCCCGTAGTACCCCACCGCCACCGCCACCCAGGCCTGCACCATGCGCACCGGCCGGTTGGCCAGGCGGGCGGGCACGATGAACCCGGCGTACACCAGCGACAGGCGCAGCAGCAGAGCTCATCGGCCGCCGCGCCCCACCAGCTTGCCCGATGCGTCGCGCACCGGCCGCGGGCCCATCCAGTCGGCGCCCTCCTGCAGCTTGCCCACCACCGCGGCCGGGTTGCCGCTGACGAAGCTGTTCGGCGGCACGCTGCGGCTGAGCACCGCACCGGCGGCCACCACCGAGCCCCGGCCCACGACCACACCCGGGGTGATCATGGCGCCCAGGCCGATCCAGCAGCCCTCCTCGATGACCACCGGGCGGGGCCGGACCTCGGCCATGCAGCGGTGCTCGGACGGGCCGTGCCGGTGGGTGGCGGTGTAGATGCGCACGTAGGGCGACACGGTGGCGTGCGTGGCGATGTGGACCGACTCGTCGAGGTTGATGGTCACGTCGGTGGACACGGTCGCACCCTCGGCGATGTGCAGCCGGCTGTAGATGTCACCGGTGCCGGTGAGCCGCAGCGGCGCCATGATGAACGCCCCGCGGTCCACCCCGCTGAAGCCGGCGGCGCGGTACAGCCGGGACAGCACGAAGCCGGCGAAGAAGTCCGGCAGGGGCCGGGCCAGCAGGTTGGCCGTGGCGTAGCGGCCGTGGGCGCACTGCCGTACCCCTCGGTACAGCTCGGCGGCGACGGCCAGGCGCGAGCGTGAGGCGTCACGGGCGGCCGGGGTGCGGACGGGAAACGGGACGGTGTTCATGCTGCGGGGAGCTCCTCGGTGCGGGCGGTGCGGACCCAGGTGTCGACCTGGCGGGCGGAGCTGCGGAGGCGGAGCTTCCACAGCACGTAGGTGGGGACCTTGGCCAGCGCGGCGGCGCCGCTCCACCCGGTGCCCGAGCGGGCCCAGGCGGCGGCCACGTGCCCGCTGAGGGCGACCAGGCCGGCGCCGGCCACCGTGGCGCTGGCCCCGCCGTGGCGGCGGCGCCCACCGAGCGCCACCGAGACCGCGGCGGCGGCGGCGAGGGTGATGGCCAACTTGGCCAGCGGTGGGGCGGCGAGCTCGGCGGCCACGTCGAGCGGCATCGCCTGACGGCGGCGCACGCCGCGGCGCACGAGCCCGGCGGAGGTCCGGCGGCGCAGGCGCCGGCGGCCCTCCTCCCAACGGATGCGCTGCGAGGCGGCGCCCGCCGCGGTGGCCGGCATGTCGCCGCGCACGGTCACGCCGGGCAGCAGGGCCACACGGATGCCGGCATCGGCCAGGCGGGCGGCGTACTCGATGTCCTCCACCAACCCGAAGCTGTCGTAGGGGCAGCGCTGCAAGGCTTCGCGGGTGAAGACCATGCCGTTGCCGCGCAGGCCCACCGACAGCCCGAGGCGCTCGCGACCTTCGTTGCGCAGCGTGTGCATGGCGGTGAACGCGATCTCCATCAGCGTCGTGCGCCAGCTGCGCAACGGGTCGCGCACCCGGTAGTCGGCCTGCATGACGAGGGCACCGTCGGCCATGGCGGCAGCCGCCGCTTCCAGGATCGACGGTTCCACGGTGGTGTCGGCGTCCACCACCACCACTGCATCGGTGGCCGGATCGGCCAGGGCGGCGGCGAAGCCGAGCTCGAGCGCGTAGCCCTTGCCCCGGCGCTCGGCGTCACGCCGCTCGAGCACGACGGCGCCGGCGGCCCGGGCGGCGGCGGCGGTGCCGTCGCTGCAGTTGTCGGCCACCACGATGATGCGGCGTCGCTCGGCGGGATACCGCACGGTCTGCAGGCTGGCCACGGTGGCGGCGATCCCGACCTCCTCGTCGTGGGCCGGCACCACCACCGCGAAGCACGGCCGGGGGCCCGGCGCCGGCGTCCGGGAGGGGGTGCGCCCGTTGCGGCCCGCCGACCAGCCGGCGGCGGTCAACCCGGCGAGGTGCAGCGCGAACGCCGCCGCCGGCGCCGCCGCCGTGGCGACGGTCAGATCGAGCAGCCGGAGGGGCTTCATCGCGTCGGCGGCTGCTGGCGGTCGGTCGAGGTGCCGGTGCGCGCCCAGGGGCCACCGGCGGGTGGCGTGGCGCCCTCCAGCCGTTGGGGCTTGCGTGGCGACACCGGCAGCTTGGGCGGGTGCAGCGCCGCCGCCCCCGGCCCGTCGAGCAGCGCGTTGAGGAGGGTGGCGTCGTCGCCGTCGACCACCGCGGTGGCCGCCGGGTTGACCGTGGCGGCCGGCTGCGAACCGGCGGTCGACGAGGCGGCGCCTGTCGCCACCCGGGACACCCGCACGCGCAACGGCGTGGCCGGGTCCGACGAGGCGGCACGGCGCACCACCGGCGCCTCGTCGCCGATGTGCCCGTCGAGCTGCTCGGCACCGCCGGCGGGCGGGTCGTCGACGACGGCCACGGCGGCGGGCTCGGCGGTGCCGTCTCGGCCGCGCTTGCGGAACGAGGCCTTGGCGGCCGCCAGGCCGACCGCGGCGATCACCGCCAGGCCGAGCGTCATGACGACCCGCTTGGCCATCGAGCTGACCGGACCGAGCGGTACCTCGGGGGTCTGCACCACGCTGTAGCGGTACTCGAAGGCGGCCTCGGCGGCGTCGACCTCGATGCGGGCATCGTTGAGGCGGTCCTCGAGATCGCTCTGGGTCTGGAGGGCGCTGCGCAGGGGCGAGCCGTCGGGCAGGTCGCGCGTCTCCGTCTGGGGGAAGCCGAGCTCCTCGCGCAGCTGCTCCACGTCGGCATCGGCGTCGGCCTTGTAACGCTCCAGGATGGCCAGGGCGGCCTCGATGGGACCGAGGTCGGCCTGGTGGCGGTCCTCGAGGAAGTTCTCCTGGGCGGCGGCCACGATGGCGGTGGCGTCATCGGCGTCGGTCCAGTACACCGTGATGGTCAGCCGGTCGGGCCCGTTGGAACCGCCGTCGATCTGCACGAGCAGCGACTCGCGCAGCTCGCGCCGCAGGTCCTCCCGCAGCTTGTCGACGTCGGTGCTCTGGCCCAGGCCGACGGCATCGAACACGAGGCGGCGCAGCTCCCCCAACGAGGTCTCGCCGGCGTGGTCCTGCGCCCGCTGGATCAACCCGGCGTCATCGATGATCCGATCGATGTTCGCTTCGCTCATGATCGTCTCACGGGCGTTGGCCAGCGGCTGGTCGGCGCCCTGGGGCACGGCCCGGCCGGGGTTGGCGATGGCCGAGGAGACCACGTCGGACCGGGCCGAGAGCACCGCGGTCGACTGGTAGGTCAGCGGGGCCGCGAGCCAGCTCACGCTGCCCGCCCCCAGCACCAGCACCACGCCCCCCAGCGCGGTGACCGGATGGCGGCGGACCGCCCGACGGGCGAAGGTCGCACCCTGACGGAGCTTCTCGGTGTCGAAGAGCACCACGTCGTCGTCGACGTCCGCATGGCCCGTCGATCGCGGGGCCTCGGCTCGGGGGTTTGCGCTGGTCTGTCGATCAGCTCTGCCGGTTGCCAACGATCTGCTCCTTGTCCGCTGCGGCGCGTTCGTCCTCCGCCGCCTGCCTACGCTGAGTGTCACCGCCGCTGCGCAGCGCACGAATAGGCCGTCTTGCTCCGAGGCCGACGGTGGCCAGGGCCAACGCGGCCTCCAGGGCCAGCAGCGGCAGCCCGTCGAGGCCCGAAACCGGTGCACGGCCAGCAGGGCCGCGCCGCCCGCCGCCGCCAGGGCCACGGTGGCCAGCAGCGAACGATCGACCAACTGCCGACCGACCAGCCACAACAGCGCCACCGCAGCCACCGCCTCGGCGCCGAACACCGTGGCCGAGGCCACTGCGCTTCGGACCGCCGGGACCCATCCGATCGACCGCCCACGGCAACGGCAGCAGGTTGGCCGCCGTGTTGAGCACGACCGTGGTCAGCGACACCAGCGTGACCGGCCAGCTGCGGCCCAGCGCCAGCAACACCGAGGAACCGATGGAGGCCAGGTAGGTCAGCACGAACATCAGCGACAGGAGCCGCAGGCTGGCCGTGGCCCCGGCGTAGTCGGCGCCGAGCGACGGCCCACGATGTCGTCCGCCTCCAGGGCCATCAACGGTGATCGGCAGCATGGCCGCCCACCACCGCCATGATCCGGCCGCCCAGGCGCACCGTGGCCGCCTCACCGGATGCGGCGTGGGTGCGGGCAGGCGGGCAGCAGGACCGCCGACAACGCCGGGGCCAGGAACAGCGCGGTCATGCCGATCAGCGTGGCGGCGCCGTAGGCGCGACCTCACGATCGCCCGCGAACCCGCCGACGAGGCGGTGTCCAACGAGTTGGACAGCCCGATGCTGATCTGGCGGGCGGCGAGCGGCACGCAGGCCACCAACGCCACCTTGGCCGCCCCCAGTCGGTGCGCTCCGCCCGCCCGAACAGCGCCCGGTTGCAGCGACGCAGCCACAGCAGGCGCACCGCCTCGCTGGCCGCCAGGGCAGGGGGATGGCCATCGGGCCGACGCCGGCGGTGAGACCGCCGAGCGCCAGCACCGCCCACAGCAGCTTGGTGACGACCTGGGTGACGGTGACCGATGCGGCCCGCCCGCCACCTTGCAGGAAGGCGGCGGCCACCAGGCCGCCGTTGACCAGGAACTGCGCCGCCGCGTAGCAGGCGAACAGCGCCACCACCGACGACGGCCGGCCCAGCGCGCCGAGGACGACCACACCGGTGGCGGCCATGATCACCGGCGCGGCGCCGCGGGCCACCGCCAGCGGGCGCATCAGGCGGCGGTAGAGATCGGGTTGGCTGGCCAGCTCCCGCCGGGCGTAGGTGTCGATGCCGAGGGTGAGGAGAGCGAACAGCAGCAGGGCCAGCGACTCGGCGAACACCAGCCGGCCGAAGGCGGCCGGATCGAGGAAGTTCGGCAGCAGCAGGCGGATGGCCAGGCTCGCCACCCAGGTGACGGCCAGGCCACCGGTAAGCATCAGCGACTCACGGGCGACCCGTCCGGCCTCACCGGCCGTGCCGCCCGCGTCGAGCGCCGCCAGCGCCGACCGTACCATCCGGTACGGTATCGACGGCAGCGCCACCGGGGCCCGGACGCCGCGCCGACGGCGAGCGACGCCTCCGGGCTGTCGCTCGCCGCGGGCGATCGGCGCGACCGAGGTCATGCGTCCGCCGTCCGGCCGTGCTCCGCGGCGCCGTCGTGGGTCGGCCCCCGGCCGGGGCGCTGCTCCTGACCGGGCCCGTGGCCGGCGAGCAGCCGCCGCCGGGCGGTGCCGGCGAAGCGGCGCGCCCGGCGGACCACCGGCATCGATCCCACCGGGGCCACGATCCGGGCGTCGGTGGCGAAGAACCACTTGTAGTCCTCCTCGCCGATCATGAAGTCGTACTCGGTGGCGCCGCTGTCGTAGGCGTGGCGGATGGACCGCAGCAGGTTCAGGTTGCCCGGCGAGTAGGCGGCCAGCTCGGTGTCGTAGGACGGCATCCAGTAGTAGACCCGCCCACCGCGCCGCACGTAGGCGATGCCGGCCATGAGGCGGTCGCCCGCCCGCAACGTCGCGTGCTGCAGCGTGCCGTTGCGGAACGCTCAGCGCAGCAGCTCGATGTTGGCCGGCACGGCCAGCAGATCCCCACGCCGGTGCGCTGGTAGTGCGCCCGCTTCCACCGCAGCAGCTGCTCGAAGGCCTCCTCGTCGGGATCGCTCCCCTCGAAGGACACCTCACCGAGCTGCGCGACGCCTTGCGGCCGAGCCGCTCGGCCGTCTTGACGAAGCCCGAGCGCTTGGTCCTGACCCACGCCTCCACCTCGTCCCACGACGAGAAGCGGGCCAGGTCCACGGTGGAAGCGACCCGCAGGCCGCGCCGCTCGGCGGTGGGTGCCACCTCCTGCCACCACTGCTCGGCGGCGACGCGGCCCACCACCAGGCGGGGCAGGAACCGCACGAAGGCCTCGGGGGCCAGCAGCGGATCGGTCGAGGGCTCGAGGTAGTCGAGCCAGACCCGGTCCACCACGGGCCGGCCGGCGGCATAGACCACCGGCACGATGTGCTGCTCGCAGGCGACGCTGGCCACCCGCGTGGGCACGGCCTCCACCGCGGCCAGCGCCGAGGCGAGCTCCGTCGAGGCGAACAGGCTCATTCGGGCCCGACCCCGGCGCCACCGACCAGCTGCGGTGACAGGTGCAGGTAGCGGGATGCCTTCCGCTTGCCGGCGATGTCGGCGTAGACGCGGGCCACCTGCTCGGCTTGCAGGCCCAGCTCGGGGGCGAGCTGCTCGGGGGTCAGCCCGTGGTCCACGCCGTACAGGCACAGGTCCATGCGGTCATACGGCAGCGAGAAGTAGAACTCCTCCTGGGTCTGCGGCATGGAGTAGGTGTCGGTGGTGGGCGGCCGGCTGCAGATCTCGGCGGGCACACCCAGCTCGGCGGCCAGCGCGTAGACCTGGGTCTTGTACAGGTGGGCGATCGGCTTGAAGTCGGCCGACCCGTCGCCGTTCTTCACGAAGAAGCCCTGGTCGTACTCCAGGTGGTTCGGGGTGCCGATGACCGCGTAGTTGAGGCGGTCGGCCCAGTAGTACTCGAGCATCTTGCGGGTGCGCTGCTTGAAGTTGGTGGCCGCCACCACCTCCAGGTAGGCGTGCAGCGGGAGGCGGACCTTGATGGGCTCGCCCTCCGGCGGCTGCGCCACCACCGAGAACACCCGGAAGCTGTCGGAGTCCACCACGCTGGGCAGCACGATCTTCGAGCGCCACCCGCTGCCGTAGCCGGGGATGACCGAACGGATCGCCTCGTCGCGGCGCCGGTAGCAGCCGGCACCCTCGAGGATCGGCGTGATGTCCTCGAGCGCGGTGTCGATGCCGAGGCTGTCGGCCATCAACTGGGACAGCTCGAGGGTCTCGTCGGCCGAGTCGGCCTCGGGCATGTGCAGGCCCATCACCTTGTCGGCGCCGAAGGCCCGCACCGCCAACGCGGCGCACACCGAGCTGTCGATGCCCCCGGACAGCCCGAGCACCGCGCCCTTGCGCTTCATCGTGCCGCGCACCGAGCGGCGCATGGCCTCGACGATGCGGTCGGCCTCGGCGGCGAGGTCGATGGCCAGGAACGGGTGGAGCTCAGGCACCGGCGATCCCCATGACGTAGCCGACGATGCGGGCGATCGAGTCGAGGTTGTCGGGCAGGATGTCGGCGTCGGGCACGACCACCGAGAACGTGTCCTCGATCCAGCTGACCACCTCGAGCACCCCGGTGGAGTCGATGACACCGGCGTCGGTGAGCGACTCCCGGGCGTCGAGCTCGTCCTCGACGAAGAAGTTGTCGACGATGAAGCCGCGCAGCTGCGCCTCGACATCGGCTGCGGTGAGCTGGTTCGGGGTGACGGTTTCGATGATGCTCATGCCTGTTCCTCCAGTAGGCCCTTCTTACGGATCTTTCCCGTGTCGGTCTTGGGCAGCTCCTCCAGGATGACCACCTCCGCCGGCACCATGTAGTTCTCCAGGCAACCCTGGCAATGACGGCGGATGTCCGCCGCCGTGAGCGCGGATCCGGCTTCGAGCGCCACGTAGGCCCGGATCGCCTGGCCGAGCACCGGGTCCTCGACACCGATGACGGCCGCCTCCCGTACGTCGGTCAGGCCGTAGAGGGCGTTCTCCACCTCGACGGGGCTGACCTTCTCACCGCGCGACTTGATGATGTCGTCGCTGCGGCCGAGGAAGTAGAGGTAACCCTCCTCGTCCATCTTGAACCAATCCTGGGCGCACAGGATGCGATCACCCGGGAAGCGCCCCGGCTTGATCATCTGCGCGGTCTGCTCGGGCTTGTTCCAGTAGCCCACCATCACGTGGGGCCCGCGCACGTGCAGGATGCCGGCCTCCCCGGCGGGCACCGGCGCGCCGTCGGGAGACAGCAGGAACACCTCGGTGCCGGGGATGGCCTTGCCCACCGACGCCGGCCGGACGGCCAGTTGCTCCGGTTCCAGGTAGAGCACCCGCTTGCACTCGGTGAGCCCGTACATCTTGTAGATGAGCGCCTCCGGGAACAGGGCGGCCAACCGCGGGATGAGCTCGGGCGACAGCGCCGCCGCCGTGTTCGTCACCCGCCGTACCGAGAGGTACGGAGTCTGGTCGCCGGCCAGCAACGTGGCGAACACGGTGGGCACGCCCGGCACCACGGTGACCTGCTCGTCGCGCAGGCGCCGGCGGATGACCTCGGGGAAGCCGAAGCCGGCCTCGAGCACCAGCGTGGCGCCCAGCCGCACCGTCATCAGGAGCTGGTAGAGCCCGTAGTCGAAGGCGAGGGGCAGCAGGTTGATGATCCGCTCGTCGGGGCCGAGCCGCAGGTACTCGATCAGGCTGGCCACGGTGAAGGTCATGTTCTGGTGCGTCATCACCACGCCCTTGGGCTCGCCGGTGGAGCCCGAGGTGTAGATGAAGGCGGCCAGATCGGTGGCCACACAGCCGTGCGGCGCCGGCTTCGGTTCGACGGCGGCCAGGGCCTCGCCCAACTCCACGGTGCCCTCCGGCGCCTTGCCGGCGCACAGGATGGGCAGCGTGCCGACGACCGGCCGGAACACCCGGGCGAGCTTCGCCTCGGTGACCATGACCTTGGCGTCGCTGTCGGCCAGCAGGTAGGCGAGCTTGTCGGCCTTGGTCTGGGCGTTGACCACCACGACCACCGCACCGGCCAGCCAGGTGCCGAAGATCGACGCCACGCACGCCCAGCTGTTGTCGGCGAAGACGACCACCCGGTCGCCGCGCTGCACGCCGTGGTCCTGCAGCAGGCGGGCGGTGCGCAGAGCGGTGTCGTGGAGGCGGCCGTAGGTGTACCGCTCGGTACCCCCGACGACGACCACCTCCTTGTCGGGGTGGGCCTCGGCCGACACGACGAGGCTGTCGCTCATCGTGCGGTGGTGGTGCGGTGCCATCAGCGGGTCCCCCCGGAGGTTGCGAGCTCGGCGCCCACGACGGTGCGCGTGGCCACCGCCGCCTTCGCCGGAGCCGGATCGGCCACGAACTGCTGGTGCAGCAACTGTGTGGAGAGGACTCCCACCAGTGCCATCTCGTCTCCTTCGCTGAGGCCTCGCTCGAGGCTGTTCATGCACTTGCGTCGCAGCCGCTCCACCGCCGCCGGTTCGAACAGGCCGCTGGCCCGCACCGCGTCGGCGCTGAGCACGTCCTGCACCCACCCGGGCGCGCCCGGCCCGAAGAACGAGCGGTGGATCGGCGCCCGGAACGGCCGCTTGGGACGGGCGGCGGCATCGGCGGGCAGCACCCGCCCCACCGCCCGGCGCAGCAGGTACTTCTCCTTGAGGCCGGCGAGGCGCACGCTGTCGGGCAGCGAGGCGGCGAACTCGCCCACCCGGTGGTCGAGGAACGGGAAACGACCCTCGACGGAGTTGCCCATCAGCATGCGGTCGCCCTGGCTGTGCAGCAGGTAGCCGGACAGGAACGTGGCGATCTCCACGTACTGGGCCCGACCGAGGCCGGTGGACTTCTCCAGGTGGGCGGGCAGCTGCCGGCGCAGCCGTTCGATCGGTGCGTCGTCACCGACCGCGCTGGCCCGGGTCTGCTCGTTGAGCAGGCGCAGGTTGCGGCTGGTGGTGGCGAAGCGGATCAGGTGGCTGTAGAGCACGTCGTCGGTGTCGGTCAGCCCGGCGGCGAAGAACTGGCGGGTGAACTGCGGGGCCCGGCCAAGGTCCTGCACGAGCCACGGGTAGAGCCGGTCGAGCAGCGCCGGCCGCCACGCCGAGGACGGGTTGCGGGCCCAGAACCGGCGCACCTGGGTCTCGGTGAACGTGGTGTAGCCGGCGAGCACCTCATCCGCGCCCTCGCCGGTGAGCACCACCCGGAAGCCGGCGTCGCGGGCGAGCTTGGACAGCTGCAGCAGCGGCGCCGGCGCGGTCCGCAGGATGGGCTTCTCGCCCAGGCGCACCACCTCGGGGAACTGCGCAGCGATGTCGGCACCGTCCACCACCGTCTGGGTGAGCTCGATGCCGAGCGCATCGGCGGCGGCGTTGTTGGTCGGCCTCGTCGAAGTGGGCGTCGGCGAAGCCGATGCCGAAGCACTGCAACCGGCCCGATCCGGCGCGCTTGGCCAGCGGCGATGGCCGAGGAGTCGAGCCCGCCGCTGAGGTAGGCGGCCACCGACACGTCGGCCCGCAGGCGCAGGCGGGTGGCGTCGGTCAGCAGCTCGAACAGCTCGTCGGCCAGGTCGTCGACCGTCTCGCGGCGCTGCAGCTCCCGGGGGCGAACGCCAGGTCCCACCAGCGGCGGGTGGTCTCGCCGTGCGGCCCGATCCGCAGCCAGTGCCCCGGGGCCAGCTCGCCGATGCCGGCGAAGGCGGAGCGGTCGGGCAGGATCGACCACAGCGTGAACGTCTCGACCACGCCTCGCGGGTCGAGCTCGCGGCGGGCGAGCGGGTGGCGCAGGATGGCCTTGGCCTCGGAGGCGAACACCAGCTGCCGGCCGAAGCGGGCCACGAACAGCGGTCGCACGCCGTAGCGGTCGCGGGCCAGGAAGAGCTCCCGGGTGACGCGGTCCCACACCGCGAAGCGCGAACGGTCCGTTGAAGCGCTCGAGGCAGCCCGCACCCCACTCCTGGTAGGCGTGGACGATGACCTCGGTGTCGCAGTGGGTGGAGAAGCGGTGGCCGAGCGACTCGAGCTCGGCGCGCAGCTCGGGGTGGTTGTAGATCTCGCCGTTCTGGACCACCCAGTAGCGCCCGTCGGGCGTACCGATCGGTTGGTCGCCACCGGCGAGGTCGAAGATGGCGAGGCGGGTGTTGACCAGCCCCACGTGCTCATCGCGGTACAGGCCCACCCCATCGGGTCCCCGATGGTCGAGCTCGCCCGCCATGGTCAGCAACAAGGCCGGTTCCGGCGTCTCGCTCGGGTCGTAGATCCCGCCAATCCCACACACGGTCGTGCACCCCTCCTCTGGTTGTCGGCGGCGGTCATTGTCGGGGCCGATCGGCAAGCGGCAGCCATGGGAATCCCGCCTTAGCGCAGCGTCACCTTCGCTCTGTGTGACTTCCGACGCCCCACGCCTGACCAGCACCATCGGCCACCGAACAGGGCTCGCCAACCACGCAACGCAGCGGCAGCACCGTCGACCGCGAGTACGCCCGATGTGCGGACGTCCCCCGGGATGACGACGGCGATGGTCTCCTGACCCGGCCGGGCGGGTCCCGCTACCACTGGAGCGGTGACGCTGCTCAACGATGACGTGCAACCCTCGCCGCCCACGCCCACCCACGATGCGCTCGGGCGCGACGTCGACGGCACCCCCCTCGCCTACCGCGCCGGGGTGCAGCCCTTCCTCGGCGTCGAGCTGCTGGTGGACGCCGGCGCGCTCGTGCCCCGCCAGGAGACGGAGCTGCTGGGGCGCGCCGCCATCGAACGCATCGGCGCCCTGGCCCCCGACGGCACCGGGCTGCTGGTGGTCGACCTGTGCTGCGGTGCCGGCAACCTGGCCTGTGCCATCGCCGCCGCCCTGCCGGCGGTGACCGTGCACGCCGCCGATCTCACCGACGGCTGCGTGTCGCTCGCCCGGCGCAACGCCGACCACGTCGGTGTGGCCGACCGGGTGACGGTGCACCAGGGCGACCTGTTCGCCGCGTTCGACGGCACCGGCATCGCCGGCTCGGTCGACGTGCTGGTGGCCAACCCGCCCTACATCTCCAGCGGTCGGCTGGAGAAGGACCGGGCGGTGCTGGTGGCCCACGAGCCCCGCGAGGCGTTCGACGGCGGACCGTACGGGTTGTCCATCCACCAGCGGCTGATCAACGAAGCGCCGCAGTGGCTGCGTCCGGGCGGCTGGTTGCTCTGCGAGATGGGCCTCGGACAAGGCAAGCAGCTCCGCCGCCTGTTCGAGCGGGCCGGCGCCTACGACGAGATGGCGTTGCTGTGCGACGCCGACGGCCAGGAGCGGGTGGCCGTGGCCCGGCGGACCCTGGCGGTCGACCCCGCCTGACGGACCCCCGCCGGCGATGCGCGTGCCGTTGGGCCCTGCCCGGC
>JAWKIM010000017.1:0-232121 GCA_041394365.1 Acidimicrobiales bacterium | reverse complement strand
GGCCCGGTACGTGCGGGCGAAGGCCCGGCGCGCTGCGCCGGCCGCTCGGGCGTCGCCGTCGCCCCCCTCCTGGTCGATCAGCCGCACGGTCCCGGCCACCGCCGCACAGCCGGCCGCGGCGAGGGCCAGCTGCTCACCCAGCCAGCCCGGCGGGACGATCGAATCCGCGTCGGTGTTGGCGATCCAGGTCCTTGCCAGCGGGGCGCGCCGCACCGCCAGCGCCTGGGCCACGCCGAGTCGGCGGGCCGCGCCCACGCATCGACGGCGGGTGACGGCGACGATCCCGCCGATGCCATCGCGCAACGCGTCGATGGCGACGCGCTCCGATCCGTCGCTGCAGCCGTCGGCGACGACCACCACGGTGCGGGCCACGCTCACCGGCAGCTGGGCGCAGGCCCGCTGGATGGCGGCGAGGGCGTCCGGCAGCAGCGTGGCCTCGTCATGCGCGGGCACCACCACGGCGACGTGTGCGATCACCGGGCACCCGCCGCCAGGTAGTACTCGGAGCGCCAGCGCAACGGCTCGAGGTCGTGGGCCCGCAGGATCGGCTGGGGCACGAGCTCCGTGGTGAGCTGACTGCGGTGGTGCAACATGGCGGCGTTGCGCCGGTGCCGGTGCTCGGGCGTGATCGCCAGCCGCAGCCAGCGCCGCCGGACACCGGGTCGCTGGTATTGCCAGCCCCAGAACACGCTGTGCACGAGCATCGGCCGGCACGCGGGCCCGAGCGCTGCCACGGCCGCCACCGCCGACCGGCCGCAGGCCTCGTGGTCGCCGTGATGGTCGTGGACCCACGGGGCCACCACCAGCGAGCAGCCGACGGCCAGCTCGGCGATGGCCTCCGCCAACCGACCCTCGTGGGCGGCGACCGAACCGTCCGGTATGCCGAGGCGCTCGATCCGGGTGCTGCCCACGCCGAGTGCGCGTGCGGCGGCGTCCTGTTCGCAACGGCGCCGTTCGGCGAGCGCCTCCGGTGCGACCTGCCGGGGGTAGGCGGCCTCGCCGTCGGTCACCGCCAACAGGGCGGCGTCATCGGCCCCCGCGAGCAGGGCACCGGTGGCGAGGACCTCGTCGTCGGGGTGCGGCGCCACGACCAGGACGCGACCGGCGGGCGGCCGCCAGCGTTCGGCTTCGGCCAGCGCCGTCCGCCATCGGGTCCAAAGGGGCTGGGCGTCCCGCTCACCGTTCGTCGACAACCTCGTCCTCCGCAACCCTCGATGCCCTCGCTGAGCTGCGGCCTCCGCTACCCCACCGCTGGTGCGGTTACTCCTTCCGCACCGGCCGCTGCGCTCCGGGGTGATCGTTCCGCCCGGCGGTGGGCCTCGGCGAGCAGCAACTCCCGGGCGGCGGCCAGCACCTCGGCGACGCCCAGCTCGAGCAGGCCCGGGTCGGTGGCCATGCCGTGCGGGTCACCGCGCCGCCCGGCCCACAGCGCCCGGTGCGGGCCGGGCGGTGGCCCCCACTGCGCCGGGGACACCGGGCCGAACAGCACCACCGATGGGGCTGCCGTAGGCGGAGGCGAGGTGCGCCACCCCGGTGTCACCCACCAGCACGAGGGCTGCGTGGGCCACACCGGCGATGAGCTCGGCCGGCGCGGTCCGGCCGGTGAGCACCGCTTCGGGTGGCAGCGAGGCCGCCGCGGCCACGTGGTCGGCAGCGGGGCGATCGGATCGATCGCCGGTGAGCAGGATGCGGTGGCCGTCGCCGCGCAGGGCGCCGGCCACCGCCGCCCAGCGATCGGTCGGCCAGCGCCGGGCCGCCGATGAGGCGCCGAGGTGGATCACCACCGGCGGGCCGTCGGCCGCGCCCACGGTGCCCCCGCAGGAGGAACCAGGTGCAGGTCGGTGGGATCGGTGGCGATGCCGGCGTGCTCCAGCAGCCGGCACCAGCGGACCACCTCGTGCTCGCCCGGATCCCAGCGAGGGCCGTGGACGCTCCCGGGCCGCTGCGGATCGGCATAGGCGAGCAGGCGGCCGGGCCCGCTGCGGCGCAGCAACTCGGTGCTCTGCGGCCCCCGGCCGTGCAGGTTGACGGCCAGCGCCGCACCCCGGGCCGGGGCGGGCACGGCCGCGGGACGGCGGTGAGGCCGTCGACGGGCAACAGCCGATCGACCGCACCGATGGCACCCACCAGCGGTTCGAGCCAGCGGGGGCGAGCAGCGAGATCGTGGCGTCGGGCTGCGCTCGCCGCAGCGCCCGCAATGCGGGCACCGCGGTCAGCAGGTCACCCAGGCCCAGGGCACGCAGGGCGACGACGTGGGTCACCGTCGGTTGCGGTGCCGGCTCGCCGGGGTCGGCGTCCTCGCCGGGGTCGGCTCCGCGCTCGGCGGGCTGGCGCGCTCACCGTTGGCCTGATCGGCCTCCTCCATGTCCGGGATCGGTGAACGGTCCGGTTGGGGTTCCTTCATCGTGCCATACCTCCTGGTATGGTCATCGCCACGGATCGCCGTCCGCGACGGTGGCCGGGCGCCTTCTACCCGTCGATGTCGACCGACAACCGCCGGTCCGACCGCCATCGTCGTGCTTCAGCGCCCGGCTCAGGCGGTCTCGGACTCGTCGAGCGCCACCCGCAGCTTGCGCAGGGCGTCGCGCAGCAGCCGGGAGACGTGCACCTGGCTGATGCCCAGCTGCGAGGCGATGTCCCGCTGGCGGAGATCGGCCGAGAAGCGCAGCAGCAAGATCTGCCGCTGGCGTTCGGGCAGGCGTCGCATCACCTCCCGCAGGGCGACGTGGTCGCACACCCCGACCAGCCGGGCATCCTCCATACCGAGCAGCACGTCCTCGGGCGAGGCCCGGTCGGAGCCGGGCGCCGGCGCCAGGGCGGTGGTGCGGTAGGCGTTCGCTGCCTCCCTGTGCCTGCAACGCCACCTCCTCGGAGGTCCGAGAGCGGCGGCGAGCTCCGCCGTGGTGGGCGGCCGGCGCAGCTCGCCGGCGAGCCGGTCCCGCACCGCCTGCACCTCGCCGAACAGCTCCTTGGCCCGACGGGGCACGTGCACGGCCCAGGTGGTGTCCCGGAAGTGCCGGCGCAGCTCGCCCAGCACGGTGGGCATGGCGAACGTGGCGAAGGAGACCCCGCGTTCGGGGTCGTAGCGCTCCACCGCCTTCAGCAAGCCCAGCAACGCCACCTGGTGGAGGTCCTCGTAGGGTTCGCCCCTGGTCCGCAACCGCTTGGCCGCCAAACCGGCGATCCAACGGTGCCGTTCGATCAGCTCGTTGCGGTCAGCGTGCTCGCGGGTGCGGCGATAGCGGATGAACAGCTCGGTGCTGTCCTGCGGTGACCCGTGGCGCTGGTCTCGGCGTCGGCGCCCGGCATGGACGACGGCGCTGCGGTTGCGCTCATCGACGAGGTTCGGCATGCGGCTTCGGCTTTCGGCTCACGACACGCCCCGCACCGGGTTGGCCTCGGTGCGGCAGCGAACGACGAGAGCGGCCAGGATGCGGCTGCGGCGCGTGGCGCCGCAACACCCGACGCTGCTCGTTCGGCGCCCGCCGGGCGGCGGGGCGGAGCGTGTGGGTGGACCGCCGGGGACCGGGCGGCGCCCGCCAACCTATTGACGGCGATAGGGCATTGTCAACGGTTCGCGGCCGTTTCCGCTTCCAATCGCGACCGTTGTGGCTCCACCACGAAGCGGGGGTCCTCGGCGGAGATGACCCCGGCGCTGAACACACCGAAGCGGGTGCAGGCGGATGCCGCGGTGAGCAACGCGCCGGCGGCCACCCGTAGGCCCTGGTGCCGGCGGGCGGCCACCGCGGCCACCACGCCGCTCAGCGCCAGAGCCCGCCCGGTGCGCAGGAACCGTCGGGCGTCGCCACGGCGGTAGGCCTCGGCGGCGAGGCCGGCGCGCTTGCGCAGCACCTCGAGGGCGAGCAGCTCGCCGGCCGCCCCGGCCAGCGCGGAACCGCTGCGCCGGCCGGCACGCGGCGCCGCCGGTGGTCACCAGCGCCGTGCCCCCGGCGGCCATCGCCGCCGAAGCGGTGAACACGGCCGGCAGCTCACGGCGGGCGTCGTGCCGCCGGCACGGCGGTGTCGGCCAGCAGCACCGCCGTGTAGGCGGCCACCGCCGGACCGAGCACGCCGGCACCGATGCGACCGATCGCCCCGAGGCGGTGGAAGCGGCCAGTGAGCCAGGCGCCGGCGGCCACGCCGCTGAGTGGGCCGTAGACGGCCAGCAGCCAGGAACCGACCGACATCGGGGAGGTCGGCTTGCACACCCGCAGCATGTTGGCGAAGCGCGCCGGTCGGCCCAGATCGTGCACGAGCGCAGCCGTGGACAGGCCGATGGCACCCACTGCGGCGAGCTCGCCGTTGCGCACCAGCGCACCGTCGCCCCGCCGCAGCCACTCGGCCAGGGCCAGCGTCGACGAGCCGCCCGCCAGGCCGCCGAGGAACAGGTACGAGGCGATGTCGCGGCGCTCCCAGCGGGGCGCGGATCACCGGCAGGCCGTAGTAGCTGCTGAACGAGGGCCGCTCCATCACCTGGGCGCCGTCACGGCCGTTCCGCCCGTCACGCCGGTCAGCCCGTTGCGCCCGTCACGCCCGTCGCCGCCCTCGTGGCCGTCGGCGCTGCCGGTGCGATGCCGCCGGCGTCGCACCAGCAGCGAGCCGCGGCCGGTCACCGCGCACCCCGGTGACCGCCAGCGCCAACGCCGCCAGGGCCGCCGCCGCCCCGGCCGCCTGCTTCCACATCCCCGCGAGGTCACGGGTGGTCGTGCGCGGGTCGGGCGGCAGCCTGTAGACCTCGGGTTCGTCGAGCAGCAGGAAGAACGCACCGAAGCCGCCCACGCCGTCATCGGCGTCGTGGCCGTAGAGCCGGGCGGTGTCCTGGCCCGCCTCCCGCAGCAGCTCCAGCCGGCCGGCGGCCCGCTCCCGCAGCTCCTCCAACGGCCCGTACTGGATGGACTCGGTGGGGCAGGCCTTGGCGCAGGCGGGCTGCAGCCCGTGCGACGTGCGGTCGTAGCACAGCGTGCACTTCCACGCCCGTCCGTCGCCCTCGCGGCTGGTCGATCACACCGAAGGGGCAGGCAGGCACGCAGTAACCGCAGCCGTTGCAGATGTCCTCCTGCACCACGACGGTGCCCAACTCGGTGCGCAGCAGCGAGCCGGTGGGGCACACATCGAGGCAGGCGGCTTCGGTGCAGTGCTTGCACACGTCGCTCGACATCAACCACCGCATGCCGTCGTGGGCGTCGCGTTGCAGCCGCTGCTCGATGAACGCCACGTGCCGCCACGTCGACCCGCCCAGCCGCACGGTGTTGTCGTAGGAGTAGCCGCTGAAGTCGAACCCGTCGTCGGGGACGTGGTTCCACTCCTTGCCGCCACCTCGCAGGCTTTGCAGCCGATGCACACGCTGGTGTCGGTGAAGAAGCCCATGCGGGGCTTGCCGTCACCGATGGCGGTGCGGGGGTGAGCTCGAGGCCATGTCAGACCTCCGTCCCGGTGTGGGCGTCGATGCGGCGCGCCTGCGGTGGTCGCGCACGAGCTCGTCGCGAGCGGGGCCACGGCCGGCGGCTGGGCCGTACCTCGCAGGCGAACGCCTTGACCTCCTGGATGTGCACGTTGGGATCGAGGGCGAGGTGCGCCAACTCGTTGGCGGCGTCGCCGCGCACCACCCCGTTGGCCCCCCAGTGGTGAGGGCAGGCCGATCTGGTGCAGCTCACGGCCGTCGATGCGCATCGGCCGCATCCGTTCGGTGACGAGCACCCTGGCCTCGATGGCGGCACGAGCGGTGATCACCGTCGCCCAGCCGCCGTTGACCAGCCCCGCTCGGCGGCCAGCTCCGGTGAGACCTCGCAGAACATCTCGGGCTGCAGCTCGGACAGGTAGGGCAACCAGCGGGACATGCCGCCCGCGGTGTGGTGCTCGGTCAGCCGGTAGGTGGTGGCCACGAAGGGGTACACCTCGCCGCCCGGCTGCGGACCGGCCGGCTCGTAGCGGTTGGCCTCGACCGCCGGCATGACGATGCGGGCGGGGTTGCGCTGCTGGGCGTAGAGCGTGTTGCGCACCGGTGACTCCTGGGGCTCGTAGTGGGTGGGCAGCGGCCCGTCGGACAGCCCGGCCGGGGCGTACAGCCAGCCCTTGCCGTCGGCCTGCATGATGAACGGGTCGTCGCCGGCGAGGGCGTCCGGTCCGGTGGCGCCGTCCGGCGGCCGGTAGGACGGGTCCTTGTCGGGCTGGAAGTCGGGCACGTCGTGGCCCACCCACGAGCCCTGCTCACGGTCCCACCACACGTACGCCTTGCGATCGCTCCACGGCACGCCCTCGGGATCGGCGGAGGCCCGGTTGTAGAGCAGCCGGCGGTTGGCGGGCCAGGCCCAGCCCCACTCGGGCGCCACCCAGTGCTGCTCGTGCCCGGGTTTGCGCCGGTTGGCCTGGTTGGTGCCGCCCTGGTTCACCCCGCAGTAGATCCAGCAGCCGCAGGCGGTGGAGCCGTCGGCCTTCAGCTCGGTGTAGGCCCCGAGCGGTGAGCCGTCGGCGCTCCAACCGTTGATCTCCGCCAGCACCGCCTCTGCATCGGGCTCGGCGCGCGGTCCCTTGGTGGGGTAGTCCCAGGTGAGCTCGAGCAGGGGGCGGTCCCGTTCGTCGGTGGAGCCGGCCAGCTTGTCGCGCAACCGGCGGCCGAGGTGGTACAGGAACCACAGCTCGCTGCGGGCATCGCCCTCGGGTTCGACCGCGGCGTTGTGCCACTGCAGCAGCCGTTGGGTGTTGGTGAAGCTCCCATCCTTCTCGGTATGGGATGCGGCGGGCAGGAAGAAGACCTCCGTGCCGATGTCGGTGGTGCGCAGCTCACCGGACTCGATCTCCGGGCCGTCCTTCCACCAGGTCGCGCTCTCGATCAGGGAGAAGTCCCGCACCACGAGCCAATCGAGCGAGGCCATGGCCAGGCGTTGCATGCGGGCGTTGGCCGAGCCCACCGCCGGGTTCTCCCCCATGATGAAGAAGCCCCGGCACGTACCGTCGAGCATGGCGTAGGCCGACTCGTAGGTGCTGTGGCTGCCGGTGAGCCGGGGCAGGTGGTCGAAGCAGTAGTCGTTGTCGGCGGTGGCGGCGTCGCCCCACCAGGCCTTCAGCAGGCTGACCAGGTAGGCGTCGGCGTTGCCCCAGTACCCCTTGGCCGCCAGCTCGCCCTGGAGGTAGTCCTGCAGGCTGTCGTGCTGATGGGCGTGGGGCATGGGCAGGTAGCCCGGCAGGATGTTGAACAGCGTGGGGATGTCGGTCGAGCCCTGGATGGAGGCGTGGCCTCGCAGGGCGAGGATCCCGCCACCGGGACGGCCGATGTTGCCCAGCAACAGCTGCAGGATGGAGGCGGCCCGGATGTACTGCACGCCCACGGTGTGCTGGGTCCAACCGACGGCGTAGGCGAAGGCGGTGGTGCGCTCGGACCGGAGTTGGCCTCGACCAGCTCTTCACAGCTGCAGGAACTGCGCCTGGGGCACACCGCACGTGCGCTCGACGAACTCGGGGTGTAGCGGGCGAAGTGGCGCTTGAGCAGCTGGAACACGCAGCGCGGGTGCTGCATGGTCTCGTCGCTCGGGGCGGCCCTGCAGTGGCGGGCCGCCGGAGCCGTGGGACTGGCCCTTGTCGGTGTGTTGCTCCTGCTGGTCGTCGGAGGTGCGGTGCCCGTACTGGGCGTCGCGCTTACCGGCCGAGGACTGCACCTGCATGCCGGCGTACTGCCAGGTGGCCGGGTCGTAGGAGTGGGTCTCGGCGTCGAAGCCGGAGAAGACGCCGTCGAGGTCCTCGGTGTCGACGAAGCCCTCCCCACGATCGTCGGCCCGTTGGTGTAGGCCACCACGTAGTCCCGGAAGAACCGCTCGTGCTGGAGGACGTGGTTGATCACCCCGCCCAGCAGGGCGATGTCGGTGCCCGCCCGCAGCGGCACGTGGAGATCGGCGAGCGCGCTGGTGCGGGTGTAGCGCGGGTCGACGTGCACGATGGTGGCGCCGCGCTGCTTGGCCTCCATGACCCACTGGAAGCCCACGGGATGGCACTCGGCCATGTTCGAGCCCTGGATGACGATGCAGTCGGCGTGCTGCAGGTCCTGCTGGAAGGTGGTGGCCCCACCGCGACCGAAGGACGTCCCCAGACCGGGGACGGTGGCGCTGTGTCAAATGCGGGCCTGGTTCTCGATCTGTATCGCACCCAGCGCGGTGAACAGCTTCTTGATGAGGTAGTTCTCTCGTTGTCGAGCGTGGCGCCGCCGAGGTGGGCGAAGCCGAGCGTGCGACGCACCCGGTTGCCGTCGTGGTCCCACTGCCAGCCATGGTCCCGGGCGGCCAGGACGCGATCGGCGATGCGGTCCATGGCCTCGTCGAGGCTGAGCGGTTCCCAGTCGGTGCCGTGCGGGCGGCGATAGAGCACCTGGTGGCGGCGGGCGGCGCCGGTGGTCAACTGCAACGTGGCCGAGCCCTTGGGGCACAGCCGCCCACGGCTGATGGGCGAATCGGGGTCGCCCTCGATCTGCACCACCCGGCCGTCGCGCACGTACACCTCCTGGCCGCACCCGACCGCGCAGTACGGACAGATCGACTTGACCACCCGATCGGCGTCGAGGGTGCGCGGGGTCAGCGCGTCGGTGCGGGCGCTGCGCGCCGCCTCGCCGCGGCCGCTGTGATCGTCGCCGCCCCATTGGCGCAGCACCGGCCACCGTCCAAGTCGTCCGATCATTCGGTCACCTCCGGGTCGGTCGGCTCCTACCCCGATGACCTCGGACCGATCCATCCCCCGGCGGGGTAGCGGGCGCGGGCGCGGTCGAGCGGCGCGATCACGGTGAGCCGGAGCGGCGGCGGGAACCGAGCCAGCGGCAGAAGGCCAGCGCCCCGCCGAGGCCCACCACCCAGGCCACCATACCTTCCGGTACGGGCCCGAGGTGCCACAACGACAGCCCACCGCGATCGTCGGGGTCCTGCAGCCGCTGCACGAACGCGGCGATGGCTTCGGCCTCCGACCGGTCGATCGCCGTCTCCGGGAAGGCCGGCATGGAGCCGGGGCCGACGCGGATCGCCTCCACCACCTCGATCGGCTCCACCCCCATCAGGTCCGGCGCCTGGGCACCGTAGGCCAGCACGGCGCCCTGGCCGGCCACCTGGTGGCAGGCGGCGCACTGCAGGCGGTACAGCTCACCGCCGGCCGGTACGGCGGCTGAGGCGACGTCGAGTGAGGTGGGCACCGCCGGACCGCCGGCCACGAACGGGGCGGTGAAGGCCACGAGGGCCTCGATGGTGGCGGGGTCGTAGGCGGGATCGGGCAGCTTCGGTCGCCCGGGGGCGTCGATGGGCCGGGGCATCCGCCCGGTGCGGACCATGAAATCCACCGCCGCGGTCCCCACCCCGATCAGCGGCGGGCCCTCCTGGCTCCCCTCGCCGCGATCGCCGTGGCAGGAGGCGCAGTCCCGCTTCCAGACGAACGCGCCAGCCTGCTCCGGAAGCGACGACGTCGCACGGGACGGCACCGCGGCGCCGGCCACCGGGGCGGACGGGCCACCAGGTGGTCCGACCCTGGCCCACAACAGCCCCGCCACCAGTGCGGGCAGCACGACCAGGACCAGGCGGACAACGCTACGGGCGAAGAGGGACACGTCGCAGCGGATACCCGCTTCGCCCGCTCCAAGCCCCCGGAATGATGGCCGGGGAGGTCTGCGCAGCGCGCCCAACGGGAACGAGCCCATCGATGTCCGCCCCGCCGCCGCGTCGCCCCGCCGCCCGCCGCCGGGCCGTGGTGGTGCCGGCGGCGCTGGCTGCACTGCTGCTGGCGGGCTGCGGCGAGCACGCCGTGCTCGGGCCGGATGGACCGGCCGCCCGCAGCATCGCCCGGCTCGGGTGGTTCATGCTCATCGCCGCGTTCGTGATCGGCGGCGGCTACCTGCTCGGCCTGGGCTACGCGCTGTGGCGCGGCGGCCGCCGGCCGGCCACGCCACCGGGCGAGGAGGCCGGCGAGCTCGGCGCGAGCGGGACGAGCGGAGCGAGCGGGGGTTGGTCGTGGCCGGCGGTGTCGTGCTGCCGGTGCTGGTCATCGCCGCGCTGACCACGCTGTCGTTGAACATCCTCAACGACCGGCCGCCCCCGACGCTGTCCCTCCACGTGATCGGGCACCGCTACTGGTGGGAGGTCCGCTACCCGGCAGCGGGGCCACGCCGGGCTTCACCACGGCCAACGAGTTCGTCATCCCCGTCGGACGGCCGGTGGCGATCACGCTCGACTCGGCCGACGTGCAGCACAGCTTCTGGCTGCCCGACCTGGCCGGCAAGATGGACCTCTACCCCGGCCGCACGAACCAGCTGGTCATCCAGGCCGACCATACCGGTCGGTATCGGGGCCAGTGTGCCGAGCTGTGCGGCGTGCAGCACGCCAACATGGCGTTCACCGTGCAGGCCGTCCCTCCCGACGAGTTCGCCGCCTACCTCACCCACCACGCGGCGCCGTCAGCGCCGCCCGACACCGACGCCGACGCGCCGGCCAGGCGGCCTTCCTCAGCCGCCCTGCGCCGGCTGCCACACCATCCGGGGCACCGCGGCGGCCGGTGAGCTGGGTCCCGACCTGACCCACCTGGCCTCCCGCCGGACGATCGGCGCCGGGGTGGCGCCCAACGACCGGGGCCACCTCGGCGGGTGGGTGGCCAACTCCCAGACGATGAAGCCCGGCAACGAGATGCCACCGGTGCCGTTGACCCCAACAGCTGCAGGACCTCCTGGTCTACCTGGAGTCGCTCGAATGACGGCGATCGACACCTCCGAGATCGAAGCGGCGCATCCCGCGGTGCCCGAACGGCTGCGCCACCGCGAGCTCTGGGAACAGTGGGAGGACGAACCGGGCATCGCCGGTTTCCTCTCCACGGTCGACCACAAACGCATCGGCATCCGCTACTTCGTGACCGCGCTGGTGTTCCTGCTGCTCGGCGGCATCGAGGCGCTGCTGCTGCGGACCCAACTGGCCACCGCCGACGGTTCCCTGCTCGGCCCGCAGGCCTACAACGAGCTCATGACCATGCACGGCACGACGATGATCCTGCTGTTCAACACGCCGTTGTTCGCCGCGTTCGGCAACTACCTGCTGCCGTTGCAGCTGGGCACCCGCGACATGGCCTTCCCCCGCCTCAACGCGCTCAGCTACTGGATCTTCCTGCTGTCAGGGCTGTTCATCTACACCAGCTTCCTGGTGGGCGACATCCCCGACGGCGGCTGGTTCGCCTACGTGCCGTTGACCGGTGACGAGTACTCGCCGGGCGCCGGGATGGACTTCTGGGCCATCGGGGTGACATTCCTGGGCATCTCCACCACGGTGGGCGCCATCAACTTCATCGTCACCACGTTCCGCCTGCGCGCCCCGGCATGTCGTTCAACCGGATGCCGCTGTTCGCCTGGGCGATCCTGGCCATGTCGTTCATGATCGTGTTCGCACTGCCCGCCATCACCCTGTCGGGGTTGCTGCTGGAGCTGGACCGGGCGTTCGGGATGCACTGGTTCGACGCCGCCGGCGGTGGCGACCCGCTGCTGTACCAACACCTGTTCTGGATCTGGGGCCACCCCGAGGTCTACATCGTGTTCATCCCCGCCACCGGCATCGCGTCGATGGTGATCGCGGCGTTCACCCGGCGCACCATCGCCGCCTACCCGTTGGTGGTGGCCGCGCTGGTCAGCACCAGCTTCATCAGCTTCGGGCTGTGGGTGCACCACATGTTCGCCACCGGCCTGCCGTTCCTGGTGGCCAGCTTCTTCTCCGCGGCCAGCATGCTCGTTGCCATACCGAGCGGTGTGCAGATGTTCGCCTGGCTCACCACCATCAGCCACGCCAACGGTCGGCCCCGTTGGGAACCGCCCATGCTGTGGGCGGTCGGCTTCCTCGTGCTGTTCCTCATCGGCGGCCTGACCGGCGTCATGGTCGGTGTGGTGCCGTGGGACGTGCAGGTGACCGACAGCTACTTCGTGGTGGCCCACTTCCACTACGTGCTGATCGGCGGCTCGGTCTTCCCCATCTTCGCCGGGCTGCACTTCTGGCTGCCCAAGATCACCGGCCGCCTGTACCACCGGGGCACGGCGGTGGCCGCCTTCTGGCTGACCTTCGTGGGCATGAACCTCACGTTCTTCGTCCAACACCTGCTCGGCCTGCGCGGCATGCCCCGGCGGGTCTACACCTACGGTCCGGGCCTGGGCTGGCAGGACATGAACCGGCTGTCGACCGTGGGGGCGTTCGTGCTCGCCGCCGGTTTCCTGCTGGCGCTGGGCAACCTCGCCCGCTCGCTGCGGTGGGGGCCGCCGGCGGGCAACGACCCGTGGGGTGCCGACACGCTGGAGTGGGCCACCACCTCGCCACCGCCGCCGTACAACTTCGCCGCCATCCCGATGGTCAGCACGCTGCACCCCCGGTGGGACGGCCCGTACACCACCTCCGGCGCCCGGGATCCGGCGGCGGTCGACCGCATCGGTGACGAGGCGTTGACCGAACCGGCGCACGGCCACCACCGCACCCCGGTTTCCTCGGTGCTCGACGCCGATCGGGTGGAGGTGATCACGTCGGCGTCACCCAGCCCGCTGCCCCTGCTGGTGGCGCTGGCGGGGTTGCTGGGCAGCATCGCCCTGCTGGTCGAGTCCTGGTTGATCGGCGGCGCCGCCACCCTGCTGGTCGTGGTGGCCCTCATCCGCTGGCACGTGCAGGACGAGGAGCTGCGGGCATGACGGCGCCGTCGACGCCCACGCTGTCGCTACCGGCGAACCCGAGCGGGCGCAGCGTCGGCTGGTGGGGGCTGCTGGCGCTGGTGGCCACCGAGTCGATGGTCTTCGCCCTGCTGCTGTTCGGCAACTTCTACCTGCGGGCACAGGCACCGCAGTGGCCACCGGCCGGGGTGGCGGACCCGGAGCTCAAGCTGTCGGCCATCCGCACCGCCATCCTGCTGGGCAGCAGCATCCCGGCGGTGTGGGCCGAGCGGGCGGCCAAGGCGGGCCACCGCCGCTCCATGCTCACCGGTCTCGGGCTCACCTGGCTGGCCGGTGCGGTGTTCCTGGCCGGGCACACCCAGGAGTGGGTCAAGCTCTGGCCGGACCTCAAGCCGTCGACCAATGCCTACGGCTCGGTCACCTACACCATCACCGGGCTGCACGGCCTGCACCTCGTGGTGGGCCTCGTCGTGGTCGGCTACCTGTTCGTGCGCGGCGCCGGCGGGCGCTATGCGAGCGGGCGGCGGGCACCGCTGGAGATCGGCCTGTGGTACTGGCACTTCGTCGACGCGGTCTGGGTGGCCGTCTACACCTCGCTCTACCTCTCGGTGTCGCTGTCATGAGCCCGGCCGCGACCACGCTGCGCGGACGATCCTCGCTGACCGAGCTCACGTTGCTCTGGTACGGCCTCGCGGCCGGCGCCGGCTGGTGGGCGGTCCACCTGGTCGCCCTGGCCGCCCTCGTGCCCGCCGCCTGCGGGCGGCCATGGGTGCTGTGGCTCATGCACGGCGCCACGCTGGTGTGCGCCGCGGGCACGGTGGCCGCCATCGCCTCGGCCGGTCGGTTGCGCCGGCCGGGCCGCCGAGGCCACGGCGGTCGACGTCGAGCGCGACCGCTTCCTCGGCCGGCTGGGCCAGGCTCATCGGCGTCGCATCCCTGGCCCTGATCCTCCTCGAGGACCTGCCCGTGTGGTTCGTGGCGCCGTGCTGATCGGTGGCGCCATGCTGACCGGTGTGGTGGTGGCGGCCGCCGGGTGGCGGGCGGATCCCGCCGTGCTGCTGTGGGGCGGTGCCGCCGCCGCCGCGTTCGTGCTGGGCCGTCGCCGGTCACGCGGCCACGGCCGCGATGCCGTGGCGTTCTGGGCGGCGCTCGCCGTGCTCGCCGTGGCGCTGGCCTCCCCGCTCGACGCGGCCGCCGAGGAGCTGTTCGCCTGGCACATGGTGCAGCACCTCCTGCTCGGTCTGCTCGCCCCGCTGCTGCTGGTGCGCGCCCGTCCGATGCGCACCTGGTCCGCCCTGCTGGACCCGGCGGTACGGCGCCACCTCAGCCGGCGCATCAACCGCTTCGCCCACCGTCGCGGCCTGGCGCGGGGCAGCGCCGCGGTCGGCGCCGTGGTGGCGGGCACCCACGTGGTGGTGACGGCCGCCTGGCACGTCCCCCTGCTGTACGACCTCGCCACCCGCACCACCGTCGTGCACCTCCTCGAGCACGCGTCGTTCTTCGCCAGCGGCCTGGCGCTGTGGTGGTGCGTGCTCGGCGTGCGCTGGAACGAGCGTGGCGGGAGCTCGGTGCTGGTGCTGTTCGTCAGCGGTCTGGGAACCGGTGCGGTGGCCGCCCTGCTCACGCTGGCACCGCGCCCGCTCTACGACGCCCACCTCACCACCACTGCCCGCTGGGGCCTGAGCCCGCTCGAGGACCAGCAGCTGGCCGGGGCCATCATGTGGGTACCGGGAGGTATGGTGTACCTGATCGCCACCGCGACGCTCCTCGTCCGCTGGCTCGACGCCGGCCCGGGTCGACACCCCCAGCCGATCGAGGCGCGGCCATGAGGCCCCGACCCCGGCGGCGGGCCGGTACCGTCCGGCGAGCCCTCCTGGTCAGCGCCGTCGCCGCCGGGTTGCTCGGCGCCGCTTCGTGCGGGCTGACCGGGGTCGACGAGCCGATCGCGAACCCCACCGTGGTCGGCGGGGACGCCGAGCTCGGCCGAAGGTTGCTGGCCGGCTACGGCTGCGGCGCCTGCCACAGCATCCCCGGTGTCCGGGGGGCCGACGGGCTGGTGGGTCCGCCCCTCGACCGCTTCGGCGCCCGCTCCTACATCGCCGGCGCCCTGGTGAACAACCAGCCCAACCTGATGCGCTGGATCATGGACCCGCAACGGGTGGAGCCCGGCACCGCCATGCCCGACCTGGGCGTGAGCGAGGACGACGCCCGCGACATCAGCGCCTACCTCGCCTCGTTGCGCTGAGCCCGGATCCACCGGGCCGGCCGTCGCAGCCTCCTGGTGCAGCGCCCGCCCGCTGTCGGCGCGTCCGAGTCCGCCGCGCCGGCGGGCCAGTGCGCGGGCGCCGTGCTTCGGCGGCGATTCGACGTCGATTCGACAGCATCGACCGGCTGGGTGCGGGCGCCCACCCGCGGTGACCTCAACCTCCGGTCAGGCGGCACAGCCACACCGATGGTGGCCGGACTTCGTGTCTCACGACCAATTCCGAATCGACATCGAATCGAGCGCGATGGAGCTCTCCCATACCCCCCGGCATGGCGCCCAGCAACCAACAACCGCGGTCCCGCCACACCGCGCCGTCCAGCCGAACAGAGCCGGCCCCCGCCGGGCGGCGCAGCGGGCGCGGTCAGGCACCGCCGCCCGAAGCGGGCTCCTCCGTGGCGTGCTCCCCTGCCGGTCCCGGCGCCGTCGGCCGCGCCGGGCCCGCACCCGTGGCCAGCTGCCGGCACCACAGCCACGCCACCGCCCCCACCGCCACGGGCACGACCACCACCGCCACCCGCAGGACCACCACCATCGCCTGCACGGACACACCGAGCAGGTGGGACAGCACGTCCTGGCTGCCCGCCACCAGCAGCACCACGAAGTAGGCCAGGACGCCTGCGCCCAGACCGGTGCGCACCGGCCGGTCCCGTGGGCGGTCGAGCAACTCGTGGTCAGCCCGGTCGCCGGAGACCCGGCGCTCGATCGCCGGATAGGCGTAGAGCACGGCGAAGAAGACCGCCGGCATCAGCAGGGCCGGGAAGAACGGGTTGGGGATGACGAAGCCCGCCGCCCGCACCTCCCACGGCGGGAACAGCCGCAGCGCCCCCTCGAGCCAGCCGACGTACCAGTCGGGCTGGGCGTCGCTGGTGACCGCTGCCGGGTCGTACGGACCCCACAGCCACACCGGGTTGATCTGCGCCACCGAACCGAGGCCGAACAGCAAGCCGGCCACGGCCAACAGCAAGGACAGCGACTTCAAGGCGTAGGTCGGGAACAGCGGCGAGCCCACCACGGTGCGCTCGTCCACGTCCGGACCGGGGAACTGGGTGTGGCGTTGCCGCCAGATCAACGCCAGGTGCACGGCGATCAGCGTGGCGATGGCGGCCGGCACCACCAGCACGTGCAACACGTAGAAGCGGTGCAGGTAGCTCTCGGTGGGGAACTCCCCGCCGAAGGCCAGCGACGCCACCCACGGCCCGACCAGCGGGATCGATTCCGCCAACGAGTAGGCGATGCGCAGGCCGATGCCCGACAAAAGGTCGTCGAGCAACGAGTAGCCGAGGAAGCCGTTGCCGAGCGCCAGCACCAGCAGCGTGACGCCCACCATCCAGTTCAGGTCACGCGGCTTGCGGAAGGCACCGGTGAAGAACACCCGGGCGGCGTGCACGGTGATGGCGGCCACGAACACCAGTGCCGCCCAGTGGTGCACCTGGCGCAGCAACAGGCCGCCACGCACGTCGAAGCTCAGGCGCACCACCGACTCGTAGGCGGCGGACATCTCCACGCCCTGCGGGGGCCGTACCGCCCGGCATACCACGCCGTCTGCGAAGAGGGCTCGAAGAACAGCGTCAGGTACACGCCGCTGACCACCAGGGCGATGAAGCTGTACAGCGCCACCTCACCGAACATGAACGACCAGTGGTCGGGGAACACGTGGCGCAGCGCCTTGCGCAGCCACGGGGCGCCGCCCACCCGGGCGTCGAGCGAGCGGACCAGGCGGCGCATCATCGACCCATGCTCCAGAAACCCGGCCCGACGGGCCGATCGAAATCGCCAGCCGCTCGCAGGTACCCGTCGGTATCGACCAGGAGCGGCAGCTGGGGCAACGACCGGGTGGCCGGACCGAACACCGGCTCCGCACCCCGGGTCACGTCGAACACCGACTGGTGGCAGGGGCACAGCAGCTGTTGGGTCTCCACCTGGTACAGCCCGATCGAGCAGCCCGCATGCGTGCACACCTTGGAGAACGCGATGCAGCCCCCGGGCGCGGCCGCCACCCGGGCGGCGGGCAACCGCAACGCGCCCTCGCGCACCCGGACCACCACCAGTTGCGAGTCGCCGCGCTCGCCGTCGGTCGCCCCCTCGGGGAAGGCGGTGGTCATGCTGCCGGTCACCAGGCCCTCGAGGCGGAGCGGGCGGCCGTCGTCGCCCACCAGGCGCCGGCCGCGCTGCCAGGCGGTGCGGCGCAACGCCGGCCACGGTGACGGGCCGAGGGACCGCAACGGCAACAGCGCCAGCGCCGCCAGCCCGAGGGCGCTACCGCCGAAGAGCGCACCGAGCAGCCGCCGCCGGCCGAGCAGCGAACCGATCCCGGCCAGCTCGTCGGCGAGCCGGGCGCGCTCCTCGGCGTGCTCGTACGGCGCCGGGCGTTCCTCGCGGACGGTCTGGCGGTCGGTGATCCGCCGGCCGGCCACACCGAGCACCACGGCGGGAGCCAGACAGGCCAGCGCCGCCGACAGCCCCGGCAGCTCCCGCGGCCAGCCGAGGGCGAACCCCGCCACCGCGGTGGCCGCCCCGGCCAGACCCACCAGCAGCAGCAACGCCGAGCCGGCGCCCAGCACCGGGCGGACGGGCGGTGACGCCGGTGCCCCTTGGCGGCGCCGCAACCGGGACCGCACCGCCCGCCCGACGCGATCCAGCACGGCGACGGCGGCGACGAAGACGGCACCCAGCACACGACCCACACCGGGCTGGTACCCGAGGCACCCGCCGGCCAGACCCGGCCGCCCGGGCGCCGTGACCGCCCCGGCGCCGTGACCGCCCCGGCGCCGTGGCTGCGTCTGCGCCGGTGGCGGGGCGGGTAGCGCTCCGCACACGCCCCAGGACCGATCCAGGAAGCACCGATGAACAACCTGTCGCCCGGCTACGACCGATGCCCGTGATCTTCCTGCTCGCCTTCGGGCTGAGCCTGCTGGTGGCGGTGGCCGTGTCGGAACGCGCCCGGCGAACGGTGCTGTCCACCTCGGTGCTGTTCCTCCTCGTCGGGCTCGTGCTCGGCCCGGGCGCTGCCGGGGTGCTCGATCTGCAGACCAGCACCGACGCGGTGTCGATCTTCATCGAGCTGGCGTTGATCGTGGTGCTGCTCAGCGACGGTGCCCATCTGCACGTGCGCCAGGTGCTCGACAGCTGGAGGTTGCCGCTGCGGGCGTTGGGCATCGGTCTGCCGGTCACGCTGGCGCTGACCGGGCTGGCGGCCTGGCTGCTGACGGGACTCCCGCTGCTGCATGCGCTGCTGCTCGGGGCGGTGCTCAGCCCCACCGATCCGGTGTTGGCCGAGGCCATCGTGGGGCGGGAGGAGGTGCCGTTCCGGCTGCGCCGCTTCCTCAACGTGGAGAGCGGCCTCAACGATGGGCTGGCGTTGCCGTTCGTGCTGCTGCTGCTGGCGGCGGTGCGCGATGACAGCGCCCATCCCTTCCGCATCGCCCTCGAGCTCGCGGTCGGTGCCGCGGTAGGGGTGGCGGTGCCCCTGGCCGGCACCTGGCTGTTGGGTTGGCGCCACCTCGGGGTGGCCGAGCGTTACGAGGCGCTGGCGCTGCCGGCGTTGGGCACGGTGGCGCTGGCCACCGCCGGGGTGTTGCACGGGAACCTTTTCTTAACCGCGTTCCTGTGCGGCATCACGATGCGCACCGTCGCGCCCGAACTGGTCGATGCATCCGACGAGCTGGCCGAAGCGCTGTCGGAGGTGGTGAAGCTGGCGGCGCTGCTGGCCTTCGGTGTGCTCTTCTCGGCGTCGCTGTTCTCGAGCTTCGTCGTGGCCGAATGGGTGCTGGTGCTCGTGGTCCTCTTCGCCGTGCGTCCGGTGGCGTTGTTCGTAGCGATGCTCGGACGCTCCGTGGACTGGCAGCTGTTCGCCGCCGCGGCCTGGTTCGGTCCGAAGGGGTTCGCCTCGGTCACGTTCGCCCTCCTCGCCCTCGAGCGCGACCACCCCTTCGGCGACCTGGTGTTCCACCTGGCCGGGCTGGTGGTCACCGCGTCGATCGTGGCCCACTCGTCCACCGACGCCCTGGTGGCACGCAAGCTGGCCGTCGAGCTGGGAGACGGGGACTGAACGCCGTGCTCATCGGGGAGGACCCACCGGATCGGCGATCCGCTCCGCCAGCTCGATGGGGGCACCGAAGCGCAGGAGCCGGCCACCGAAGGCGATCGACACCACGGCGAACCAGGCGGCGCCGAGGCCGATGCCGGCGAGGACGTCGGTGAGCCAGTGCACACCCAGCAGCACCCGCGTCGCCGCCACGGCCACACCCACCGCCACGGCCACCGAGGCCAGCAACGCCTTCACCCGCATCGAGCGTCGCCGCCCGAGCAGCAGGGCGAAACCCAGCCAGCAGGCGGTGGCGGCGGTGGCGTGGCCCGACGGGAACGAGGTGCCGGCGAAGCCGGTGAGCGGGTGCAGATCGGGCCGGGCCCGGTCGACGATCAATTTGATGGCGTTGGACAGCGCGAACTGACCGCCGACCAGGGCGGTGAGGAACCCCGCCGTCGTCGCCGGCCGGTCGCGGCCGGCCAGCAGGCACAGCACCGCGGCGCCCACCACCGCAGAGGTGCCGCCCAGCAGTGACACGGCGCGCAACAGCTCCGTGGAGGCTGCGGTGGCGTGGTCGGCGCCGAAGCAGGCAGCGGCGGCATCGAGCTGGGCCAGGCCCGGTGGTGCGGACCATGGCCAGCAGCACCCCGACCGCGCTCACCCCGGCCAGCGCCAGGGCTGCCGCCGCAGTCAGCGCCAGACCGGTGGCCGGGGCGGGATCGGCACGCCGGCGGGCCAAGGTTCGCAGGCGTCGGTGACGGGCAGCTCATGGGAGACCGCCGCCGCACCCAGCCGAGGGCGGTGGGCAGCGGCCAGCGCCGGGTCACGAGGAACGTCGCCACCCCGGCGATCGCAGCCGGTCCGAACACCGCCATCGCGATCATCAGCACCCGCTCCGCGCCGGTGCGGCATCCTCGGGCTCGACCGCCTGCATTGGAAGGGTGCGCAGCATCCGCACGACGAACAGGACCACCGCCGCGCCCATGGCCACTCCCCGACGACGTCAAGGTGTAGTGCATACCACGGTAGGCGCGGCCGACGGCCACACCCGCCGGCAGCACCACCGCCACCACACCGACCGATGCGCGCAGCCACCGTGTGGCCCGCTGCTCGTGCAGGACGAGCTTGAGACCAGCAGATCACGGTGGCGGCGGCCGCAATGCCCGGAGGAAGCTGAACGTCGAGGGTTCGTGACCGAGCTTCGGCACGGCCGGGCGCTCACGCCCCACGCGTAGCTGACCGTCAGGAACACCGAGAGCTCGAGGGCCAGGCCGAGCGGCAGCACGGTCCACAGCCGGCTTCGCCAGCGCAGCCAGATGGCGGCGCTCCAGCTGCGGCCGTCACGATCGCCCACAGCGTGTCCGTCGAACCGGTGATCACCGCGGTCGCCGCGTTCCAACCGCCGGTCCGCACACCAGCCGGAGTGCTCGTTGACGTCGGTATCGAAGCGCCGCAGCCGGCGGCCGGCGCCAGCCGGGTCAGGGCGAGACCGAGCGGGATCAACACCGCGCACAGCAGCAGGTACCAACCGAGCAACCGGACCGCGGCAGCGCCAGCGGTGGCCGGCGTCGGTCGGTACTGCACCGCAGCCGGATCGGAGCGTTCGAGCAGCACGCCCGGGGCCCTACCCCGTTCCGGGGTGCGCAAGCCGGAGCCGCCGCGGCGTGAAGCGGGCGAAGGTGGGTACGGGTGGGGGGCAGAGCCGACAACGTGCACCACGGCCCCGAGGTCACCAACATGCACCCTGAGCGGCACACCCCGCCCGGCGCCGATGCCACCAACGGCGGACACAGCACCAACGGCGCAGTCCGCGACGTCCTCGATCGTCTGGCGGCCGGGAGCACGACGTGGTCGAGCGGGCCGGGGAGCTCTTGGGGCGCGCCGTCCGTCCACTGGGCCGCAGCGGGCAGCTGCGCCGCATCCTCTCCGGTACGCCGAGCGGCCACGCCGCCCATCCCGCCATCGTCGTGTGGCCGTTGGGGATGTGGCTGTCGGCCTCGGTCCTCGATGCCGCCGGCCGGCGCTGGGCCGCCGCCGCCCGCACGCTGGTGGGGCTCGGGGTGGCGGGAGCCGCTCCGGCCGCCCTCACCGGCGCCAGCGATTGGCTGGACACCGGCGGGGCGGGCGGCGCCTGGGCGTCCTGCACGCTGCATCGACCGCGACCGCAACCCTGCTGCAGGCCACCTCCTTCGCCATCCCGCGGTCGCCACCGAGGGTCGGCGTCGCACTGTCGAGCTCGGCGATGGCAGCGGCCGCCGCCGGCGGTTGGATCGGAGGGCGCCTCGCCTACCGCTGGGGTGTGGGGGTGAACACCACTGCGTTCCAGCCGGCCCGAGCAGTGGCGCGACGTGGCGTCGATGGACGAGCTGCGTGCCGATGGCCACCTGGCCGTGCGCACCGGCGGCGTCGCGCTGCTCCTGACCCTCGACGGCGGCACCGTCGCCGTCATCGAGGACCGCTGCACCCATCGCGGCCGGCCCGCTGCACCAGGGCGGCGCGCGATGGGTGCGTGGTCTGCCCGTGGCACGGCAGCCGCTTCGATGTCGTCAGCGGCGAGGTGCGGCGTGGTCCAGCCACCAGCCCGCAGCCCTCCTACGAGACGACGCTGCGAGACGGGCGGGTGTTGGTACGCCGGCGGGAGCCGGGGTCGCTGCGCAGCAACCCTCAGGCGAGCGAGACCGAGCTGCCGCAGCGGTCGTCGTGACGCGACCATCGGCGGCGTGACGGCAGCGGACCGGCCACCACCGGGGACGGCCTGCGGCGCAACCCACATCGGCTGCTCCGGCTGGCAGTACCGCGACTGGGTCGGTCGGTTCTACCCGCCAGGCTCCCGGCTCGGCTCCGCTTCCACTACGCCTCGGTGTTCGACACCGTCGAGCTGAACACCACGTTCTACCGGTTGCCGCAGCTGCGCCGTCGAGCGGTGGGCAGCCGACGCACCAGACGGCTTCCTGTACGCCACCAAGCTGGAAGCGTTCGGCAGCCACCGCATGAAGCTGCGTGATCCCGGCGGCTGGCTGGCGAACCACGTCGATCGGGTGGAGGCGTTGGGCGCCCACGCCGGCCCGACGGTGGTGCAGCTACCGCCGCGCTGGCGGCGCGACGTGGGTCGGCTGCGCGCCTTCCTCGACGTCGCCCGGACCTGGTCACCGATCCGGTGGGCGGTTGAGCTGCGCGATCCGAGCTGGGTGCACGACGACGTGTTCGCCGCGCTGGAGGAGGCCGGTGCCGCGCTGGTGCTGCACGACCTGCTCGACCAGCCCTGGCTGCGCACCACATCGTGGACCTACCTCCGCCTCCACGGGCCGGCGGCGACGAGCACGCCGTACCGGGGAAGCTACGGCCCACGGCGACTCGCCGCCATCGCCGAGCGGGTGCGCCCGTGGCTGGCCGAGGGCGGCGATGTCTATGCCTACTGCAACAACGACGTCGACGCCGCCGCCATCGGCGACGCCGTGCTGTTGCGGAAGCTGCTCAGCACCGGGTCGATCCAACCGAACGGTTGAGACGGGACCCGGCGCCTGGCGGCTGGCGGACGGAGGCGTGCCTCGGCATCGGCTCGGGGATGGGATCGGGCACCGGCGGCGCCGGCATCGGTTCCGGCGGCGACGGCTGCGGCGGGAACGGGGATGGCTGCGGTATGACGGCTGCGAGAGCGGTTCGATGGTGGCGCACGGGCATCCTCCCGGGTGTCTTCGTCGTGCGTTGTCGGCATGCGTTGTCGGCGTGCGTCGTGAACGGGCGTCGTCGACGGGCGCTGGTCGCTACCCGCGCCGGGCCGGGCCGCTGTCGCCCCGATCGACACCAACGGGCTCGTCGGACTCGACCGCGAGGTGCCGTTGGTGCGCCCGCTCCGCCGGGGTGAGGTCCTCGGCCCGCTGCCGGTGGCGATCGGCGACGTGCTCGCCGTCACCGCCGGCTCGATGGTCCATGGTGTGCTCGCCGGATGACGTGGCCACCGTGTCGGCGTCAGCGGTGTCGGTGCTGCCGTGGTCGTCCACGGGGTCGGGCCCCGCCTCGTCGTGGTGCGGCGGCGGAGTCGCTCGGCTCCGATCGCGATCGCGGCCGTCGGCGTCGTTCATCGGGGGGCTCGCCTTTCGGGCAACGGTGGGGCCACAGTTGACCGCCACCGTGGCCCCCTACCCGCGAGGTCGGGGCGGCAACCGTGCTCGTCACGTGGTCCGGCTGTCCCGCCTACCGGTCAGCCGCACCCCAGCGGGGTGTAGCCGTCGCCGTCGTCGTCGATGGCGTAGGCACACAGCGCACCCGATAGCGGCTGATCCAAGGTCACCGCGAACCCGTGTGCCGGCCCGTAGGCCGGGTAGGCGTCGCCCACATCGGCACGAGCCTGGTCGGCGCGCACGGCCCGCAGGAACGTGGGACCGTCGTAGAGGTGCACCGTCACCGGCTCGACCGTGTCCGGATCGACAGCCCAGCCGTACAGCGCCGCCCCGCCGGCCGTGCGCTGGACCGCGTCGAGCCGGCCGAACAGGTCGTGCTCGAGCATGCTGCAGCCGAGCAGCTTGGGGGGACGAGCCCGATCGTCGAGCGCCCAGGCGCACACCTCGGCCGGGCGTCCGGCACCGACGTACTCCCAGCCATGGGCAGGCCCGAAGCCGGGCGCCTGGGCGGGCACGTCGCGGCGCGGGCGGTCAGCCGTCAGCGCGGTCACGAAGGAGCCGTCGGCGTAGAGGTGCACCTGCACGGGATCGTCGCCGATGTCCGGGTCGAGCGCCCAGCCGTACAGCGCGTACCCGCCCGGCACCACCCACGCCCGGTCGAGGGCGCCGATCGGCTGTTCGACGCCGCGTCGGCAGCCGAGCTCGGTCTCCCCGTCCCCGGTGGCGTCGATGGCCACCACGCAGAGCTGGCCGGTGTCGAGCGGGACGTCGGCGCTGAAGGAGAAGCCGTGCTCAGCGCCGTACAACGGGTAGGCGGCGGCCACGTCGGGCCGGTCCTGCGCTGCGGTGGCGCCGGCGATGGTCCTGCCGTCGGCGCGCAGCTCGACCACGACCGGGCCGACCTGGTCCGGGTCGATCGCCCAGCCGAAGACCGACACGTCGTTCGAGCGGATCGCGATGCTGTTCAGGTCACCGATCGGCGCATGACCGCCGAGCGGCAAGCCCAGACGGCGGGCCGCCGCCGCCAGCTCCCGATCGAGGGGCCAGACGTTCGCCGTGCAACCGTCGAGGCCCTTCGATTGCTGCATCATCACCGGAGCGGGCCGTCCGGCCGCCGGGCAGGCGACGTGACCGAGGCCGAGCCAGTGTCCCACCTCGTGGTTGATCACGTGGTTGCGGTACTCGTCGAGCGAGAGCGTCCAGCCCGGGGCGCCCGCCGACCAACGTTCACCGTTGATGATCACGTCATCGCCGACCCTGCAGCTCCACTCGGTGCTGCAGACCGGTGAGAACTGCTCGAGCGACGCACCGCTCGCCAGCCACAACGTGAACTGACCGCCCGCCGCCACCGGCTGGAAGCGAACCCGTCCCACCATCGACCAACCCCGCGGATCGTCGAGGGTCCGGCCGGCCACCGCGGCGAAGGTGTCGAGATCGGCCGCCGTCGTGCCCGCGCCACGCACCGAGTAGGTGATCGTCCGCTCGGCGGGGAGCGCACCAGCGGCACCGCCGGCCGCGATCACCCCCACCAGCAAGGCCAGCGCGGTCAGCGCGGCGAAGGCACGGCCCGGCGTCCGTCGGAATGGTGAAGAGACTGCCATGGCCGATGCCTGCCCCGTTCGGTGCCGGGAGAGACGCGATCACTGCCGGATGGTGCAGCTGTCATCGAAACCGCGCGGAGCCGCGTCAGCTCGGGCGATCCGACAGCGTGGCGTCGAGCTCCACCCGCTCCGTACCGCGCAGTACCTCCAGCGTCACCGTGTCGCCGGGCCGGCTGCGGGCGATCTCGGCCAGCAGGTCCTCGACCGTGCGTAGGTCGGTGCCGTCGAAGGCCACGATCACATCACCCGGGCGGATCCCGGCCTCCGCCGCCGGTTGCGACGGCTCGGCGTCGAGCACCAGCACCCCGTCGTCCGACGGCAGCCCGAAGCGCTGCGCCACCTGCGGGGTGATCGGCCCCGGCTGCACACCGAGGAAGGCATGCTCCGCCCGGCCGGTGTCGATCAGTTGCGGGATCACCCGCGTCACCGTCGTGGCCGGGACCGCGAACCCGAGGGCGACCGCACCACCCTGCGGGGGGAGGTAGGCCACGTTGATGCCGATGATCCGGCCGTCGGGGCCCACCAGGGCGCCGCCCGAGTTCCCCGGCGAGATGGCCGCATCGGTCTGGATGAGATCGACGAGCGAGGTGCCACTGCGGCCGAACCCGGGATCTGGCGGTGCAGTCCCGAGACGATGCCCTCCGTCACCGAGTTCTCGACCGAGCGGGTTGCCCATGGCCAGGGCGAACGATCCGACCTCGGGCAGTTCATCGGCGAACGTGGCGGCGGGGGTGCGTGGCCGGTCGGTGGCCAGCACGGCGAGATCGACCACCGGGTCGGTGGCCCCACCTCGGCGGCGACCCGCTGGCCGTCAGCGAAGGCAACCTCGACGGTGGCGGCGCCGGCCACGACGTGGTGGTTGGTGACGATGCGGCCCTCGTCGTCCCACACCACGCCGCTGCCGAGCCCGACCTCGGTGATCACGGCCACCACCGACGGGTTGACCTGCTGGACCAGCTCCGGCACGTCGGCGTAGGTCTCCACCAACGGCAGCGCCGAGGTGCTGGTCCCGTTCGAGCCCCCATCGGGCGTCACATCGGGGCTCGAGGACACTGCGCCCCGGCCGTACCACTCGGTCTGGTGGTGGCGGCGGGAGCAGCGCCGTCGTCTCCGGTGCGCAGTGGCGGCGGCCAAAGCCGCCACCACCGCCAGGCCGGCAGCGAACTGCCGCAACCGTGCCGACATCCTGCTCCGAGCGCCGTGGCCACGCCTCCGTTGCCGTCGATCCACGTCGTCACTCCCCCGGGTGGGCTGGTCAGTGGGTACCCCACCCGTCCCGGTACCGGCGGGGGCGGCGCCGAGCCGCGCCACCACCACCGAACCGGCGCGCTGCCCGGCGCCGTCGATCACGCTGCGGACCTACCGGCCGGCTCCTGACGGGCGTTGCGGGCGGCCACCCCGGCCACCGCACCCGACAGCACCAGCAGGCCGCCGAGGCCGAGCCGGAACGCCGCCGAGCGCTGACACGGCGGCTCGGGCGACACCCACTGACCATTGGCATCCACCGCCCGCGACCCGCCGTTCGCCACCGAGAGCACGGGCGCAGCGCAGGCCGTGTCGACGAACGCCCGGGAACCGTCTCGATCGCCGACGATGCCCCGCTCGTAGGGCGAGAAGAACAGCAGCAGGCCGAGCACCACCGCCACCACGGCCAAACCGGCCAGCGCCAGCGGCCGGGCGACGGCCCGCGGTTGCCGCTCACCGCCCCCGTCGCCGGGGCCGGGCGTTCGGTCGGGCGGTGCCGAGGGCGTGGCCCGGGACGGCGGAGCCGGCGGCGCAACCGGCAGGGTTGCCGTGGCGGGCCGCGTCGTGCCGGCAGCCGTGGTGGTGCTCGGCTCGGCCGGCGCCCGGGGCCGCAGGGGCGGCGTTGTCGGTTCGGTGGAGGACATCGTGGTTCGTGGTCGTACGCATGGAGCGGTCGTACCGGCCACACCGCGGTCCGTTGCTCGTTCTCCGACGAGCTCGTTCGGAGTTTGTGACGACGGCCACAACACGGCGATCGGTGTCGTGGCTCCCCGCCGTGCTGTCCGGGTACGCCGTCGGGCGAAGCCGGGGCGGACCTGCCCTGCGCTGCGAAGGACCGACGACCCCCTGCGGAGCCCACCGTGATCCCGCCCCGACACGACCAGGTCCAGCTCGAGCCGTGGGAGCGACGCGCCCTCGAAGCGATGGAGCGCTCGTACCACCTCGATGGAGGGACCCCGGCCCAGCCCCCACCGCCTGCGCCCGGGGTGCTCCCCGGCGCCGTGACCCCCCGGCCCATGCCGCCGACCCGCGACGCCGAGGACACCGGACAGGGCAGCCTCGGCCGGCTGGTGCGGTGGTTCCTCGGCCGGAGCTGACGGGGCGGCACCGCGCCGCCCGTTCGGTCACTTCTCGGCGCCGGCCAGGATGCCCTGCACGAAGTAGCGCTGGAAGGCGAAGAACACCAGCAGGGGCACCACCATCGAGATGAACGCCCCCGGGGCGATGATGTCGATGTTGTTGCCGAACTGCCGGGTCTGCTCGCGGATGGCCACCGTGATCGGCGACGACGAGGCGTCGGCGAAGACCAGCCCGATGAGCAGGTCGTTCCAGGTCCACAGGAACTGGAAGATGGCCAGCGAGGCGATCGCCGGCCAGCCGAGCGGCAGCACCACCTGCACGAAGATCCGGATCTCGCCGGCGCCGTCCATGCGCGCCGCCTCCAGCAGCTCATGCGGGATGCCCACGAAGAAGTTGCGCAGCAGGAACACCGCCAGGGGCAGGCCGAAGGCGATGTGGTAGAGCACGACACCGAGCAGCGAACCCATGATGTTGAGCCGCCCGTAAAGGTCCGCCACCGGGATGAGCCCCACCTGCAGCGGCACCACCAGCAGCGCCACCACCGCCAGGAACAGCACGTCGCGGCCGCGGAAGCGCACCCAGGCGAACGCGTAGGCCGCCAACGAGCCGATGAGCACCACGCCGATGGTCGCCGGCAGGCTGATCATCACGGTGTTGAGCACCGAGCGACGGAACGACGCCTCCCCCAGCAGCGACCGGTAGTTGTCCAACGTCAGCGTCGCCGGGTCGGTCAGCGCATGCCACCAGCCGCTCTGGGCGTTGTCGGCCGCGGGCGCAGCGAGGCCACGAACAACCCGACGGTGGGCAGCAACCACAGCAGCGCCACCACCACCAACAGCGTAGACCGGCCCCTTCGCCACCGCCCGGACCAACCGGGCGCTCACGGCTCGCCCGGAACCGGCGCAGGTTCAGCGCCATGGCCGGTACCACCAGCACGAACAACAGCACCGCCAGGGCGCTGCCCAGGCCCTGGTCGAGCTCGCCGCCAAAGGACACCCGCCACATCTCCAGCGCCACGACGGTGGCATCGTCCTGGCTGGAGCCGGGCGGGATGATCAGCACCAGGTCGAAGATCTTCAGCACGTTGATGGCCAGCGTCACGGCCACCACCAGCAGCACCGGCGCCAGCAGCGGCACGGTCACGTGGCGGAACACCTGCCACTCGTTGCCGCCGTCCACCCGGGCCGCCTCCAGCGCTTCCCGGGGGATGGCGGCCAGACCGGCGGAGATCACCACCATGGCGAAGCCCGCCCAGATCCAGATGAACGCACCGATCACCGCGGGGGTCACCAGCGTCGGGCCCAACCAGGCGTAGCCGCCGAACGGCTCCCGGAACGTGTCGGCGTCCAGCCCGACCACGTACTCGCCCGGTTGCAGCCCGGTGATGCGGTAGGTGCCGTCGGGGGCGGTGCTGGCCGTGCCCGCGACCGATCCGTCGGTGGCGATGGCCCGCACCTGCACGCCGGGCAGGCCGAGCTCGCCGGGGTCGATCTCGCCGCGCACCCCGGCCGCACCGGGCGTGAAGTCCGACCAGACCGTACCGGCCAGGCCGGTACCGTCCGGTACGGCGGCGGGGCGCGCCGGCACGGCCTGCTCGGGCACGAGCGCAGGGCGCACCGCCACCAGACCGATCGGTACGGCGGAGCCGGTGGACACCGCCTCGGCCGAACGGATGGCGCCGCCCTCCAGCGGGAAGCGGGCAGGCTCGGCCGGCCGGGCGCCGGGGTACGGCCCCGGCTCCCGGACCACGTCGAGCACGCCGGCGATGGCGGCGTTGAGCAGCCCCTGGTCGGGGTCGCGCTGGTACGCCAAGCGGAAGATGACCCCGGCGGCCAGGAACGAGATGGCCATGGGCATGAAGATCACCACCTTGAACGCGGTGGCGAGCCGCACCCGTTCCAGCAGCACGGCCAGCACCAGGCCGAGCGAGGTCACCAGGCTGGGGGCCACCACCACCCAGATGGCGTTGTTGCGCAGCGCCCGCAACGTCGCCGGCCTGGTGAACACCTCGCGGTAGTTCGCCAGGCCGACGAAGTCGCCGGCGGCACGGCCGAAGAAGCTGCGCACCACTGTGAAGACGATCGGGTACACCACCAGCGTCACCAGCACGGCCAGGGCGGGCACGAGGAACAGCAGCCCGATCAGCAGCTCACGGCCGCGGATCGAGCGGCCGGTGGACCCGACCGGTGCGGTCACGACCCGCCGTACGCCGCGGCGGCGGCCGCCTCGAGCTGCTGGGCGGTGCCCGCCGGGTCGGTGGGATCGGCCAGGAAGTCCTGCAGGATCTTCCACTCGCCCTGACCCGGCGTGCCGCCGAAGGCGGCCGGCTGCTGGTCGGACATGTCGAAGCGCAGCACGTCGGCCTCGGTCAGCGCGGCGGCGCCGGCCCGGCTGATGTCATCGGGGTAGACGTCCTCGGAGACCTGGCGGTTCGGTGACGTGAAGCCGCCCTCGGCCGCCCAGATCTCCGCCGCGTCGGCGGTGGCCAGGTACTGCAGCAACGCCTCGGAGGCGGGGTTGGCGTCGAACAGCACGACCACGTCGCCGCCCGCCACCACACCGCGCGGTTCGCCCTCGGCCGCCGGGAACGGGAAGAAGCGGGCGTCGTCGCCCAGGGTGGCGTCGGTCTCGCCGGTGATCACGCCGGCCACGAAGTCGCCCTCGTAGACCATCGCCGCCTCGGGCGGGTCGGTGAACACCTTGGTCACCGACGTCGGGAAGTCGGTCTGCAGCGCCCCCGTGGTGCCGCCGGCGAGCATCTCCGGGTTGACCCAGATGGTGGCCAGCTCCTGCAGGGCGTTGACGACCGTCTCGTCGGTCCAGGGGATCTCGTGGTTGGTGAGCTGGTCGTAGGCATCGGCGCCGGCGGTGTTCAGGTAGACGTTCTCGAACCAGTCGGTGAGCGTCCAACCGTCGGCCCCGGCCACCGAGAACGCCGGCAGCCCGAAGTCCGACATCGTCTGGGCGGCCACGAGCAGGCTCCTCCCAGCCTCTGCGGCTCCTCGACCCCCGCCGCCTGCAGCTGGGCCACGTTGTACCAGACCGTCGACTTGTTGGCGGCCTTGAACCACAGCCCGTACAGCGTGTCGTCCACCGTGCCCAAGGTGCGCCAGCTCTCGCCGAAGTCGTTGTCCACCGCCTCGCCGACGACGTCCTCGATCGGCTGCAGCACGCCCTGGGAGGCGAAGTCGGCCATGAGACCGGGCTGGGGCAGGATGGCCAGGTCGGGCGGGTTGCCGCCCTGGATGCGCGGGCCGAGCACGGCGGCGATGTCGTCACCGGTGGACGTGAAGGTCACGTCCGCGCTGGTGGACTCTTCGAAGCCGGCCAGCACCGACTCGAAGTTGGCCTGCTCGTCGCCGCTCCACACGGCGGCGATCTCGATCGTCTGGCCCGCCAGGTCGACCGTGCCCGTGGTGTCGGTGCTCCCGCCCGCCTGGGTGGTGGCACCACCGGGCGGTGCGGTGGTCGCCGCGGTGCCACCGCCGTCGTCGCCGCTGCAGGCCACGAGGGCCATGCCGGCCAGGCTCATCGCGCCCAGCGCACTGCGCAAGGTGAAGCGCATGGGTTGCTCCTTCCTCTTCGGTTGTGTGGTGTCGCCCGGACCGCTGCCCGGACGTTGCTCAGCCGTGGGCGTTCGGGCCGCCGGCGACGCCGGACCGCCGATCGCCCGACCGCCTCGGGGTCGAAGAAGTGCAGTCGGCTGGTGTCGACGGCCAGCGCCACCTCGTCGCCTTCGTCCACGGTGCTGTGTGGGCTGAGCTGGGCCACGAACATGGTCGGCCCCGCTTCGCCTGACGGCGCAGCGAGCGGACGTCGTCGACGCCCACATCGGCGGCCAGTTCGAGGGTGTCCTCGGTGAGCACCGGCGGCGCATCCACCGCCAGGTGCACCAGGATCTCCCGCCCCAACCGCTCGACCGGCTCGGCCCGACCGGTGAGCCGCCGCTCGGCGCCGGCGCCGCCGGCGAGGGCGGCGTCGCTGAGCTCCTCGGGGCGGATGCCCACCACCACCCGCCCGCCCACGTACCGATCGAGCGCGCCATCGCCGGGGGCGCCACCGTCCACCGACAGCGTGGCGCTGCCGAGCCGAACGGTCAGGCCGCCGTCGCGCTCGGCCAGCTCCCCCTCGGCCAGGTTCATCGCCGGTGAGCCGATGAACCCACCGACGAAGAGGTTGACGGGCCGGTCGTAGAGCAGCTGGGGCGGGGCCACCTGTTGCAGCAACCCCTTGCGCATGACGGCGACGCGATCGCCCATCGTCATGGCCTCGGTCTGGTCGTGGGTGACGTACACCGTGGTCACGCCCAGCTCGCTCTGCAGGCGCATGATCTCGGCGCGCATCTGCACGCGCAGCTTGGCGTCGAGGTTGGACAGTGGCTCGTCCATGAGGAACACCGCGGGCTGGCGGACGATGGCCCGGCCCATCGCCACCCGCTGGCGCTGCCCGCCCGACAACGCCCGGGGTTTGCGATCGAGCAGCTCGGTCAGCCCGAGGACGTCGGCCACCTCCTCCACCCGGCGGCGCCGGTCCGCCTTGCCGACGCCGCGCAGCTTGAGGCCGAAGCCGATGTTCTCGGCCACGCTGAGGTGCGGGTAGAGCGCGTAGTTCTGGAACACCATGGCCACGTCCCGATCGCGGGCGGGGAGGTCGTTGACCACGGTGTCGCCGATGCGCACGGCGCCGGCGGAGATGTCCTCGAGACCGGCGATCATCCGCAACACCGTGGTCTTGCCGCAGCCCGAGGGCCCGACGAGCACCACGAACTCCCCGTCCTCCACGTCGAGATCGACGCCGTCCACCGCTTTGGTGCCGTCGGCGTAGACCTTCGAGACGTTGCGCAGTTGCACACCTGCCATCCGCAGCCTCCGCTGGGGTCCGTACCCCAAGGTCCGGCGCAGCAGACGCGAGCCGATCCAATCGCACGCCCGACCGCCGTACGACGGATACCGACCGGTACGGCCCGACCTCGACCGGTTCCGAGCCACCACCCCCTGGCGTGTGCCGACCCCACTCGGCAGGCGCCATCCCCCCGATCGGGGGGTGCGTCGGCGCTCGATGGCGCGGGGGCGAAGCGAACCGGCCTCGTGGGGTTTCGCCACCGGCGCAGCCCGGAAAAGACCTGTCGGTCACCCATCCACCCCAGGAGAGCCTGCATGACCGACGCCCGCCGATCAGATCCGACGACCACCGGCGGGGCGTCCGACGCCGCCCTGTTCAAACGGTATGCGGCCAACCGCGATCGCCGGCTGCGCAACGAGCTGATCGAGCGGCACCGCTGGGTGGCCGCCATCGCCGCCCGGCGCTTCCGCCACCGCGGCGAGAACCAGGATGATCTCGAACAGGTGGCCCTCCTCGGCGTGCTGAGGCGGTCGAGCGCTTCGATCCTGATCGCGGCGCGGCGTTCAGCAGCTTCGCCATGCCCACCGTGCTGGGGAGCTCCGGCGGCACTTCCGCGACACCACCTGGGCGGTGCACGCCGCCTGCGGGGCGAAGGAGCTGTACTCTGAGCTCAACCGGGCCAGCGAAGCGCTCAGCCACGAGCTGCAGCGGCCGCCCCGGGTGGAGGAGCCTGGCCGAACTGGTCGACGTCTCGGTGGACGCCGCTCGAGGCCCTCGACGCCGGGCAGGGCTACCGCACCGCCCCACTCGACCAGCCCGCGGCGCCGGCGCCGAGCCTTCGGGGACCGAGCACCCCTCGCTGCTGTCCGAGGACGCCCGCATGCTGGACGCACCGGAGCGGGTCACGCTGCAGCGCAACATCGCCCGGCTCCCGCCCCGCTCGCAGAAGATCGTGCTGTTGCGCTTCTTCGGGGACCTGACCCAGAGCGAGATCGCCGAGCAGCTTCGACCTCAGCCAGGTGCACGTGTCCCGGTTGCTGCGCGCCGCCCTGCGCGAGTTGCGGGAGGCCTACGACCACACCGGACCGGCCCGGTCGGCCGGCTGAGCCCGAGCGAGCCCACGCCGAGCGTCTGCTCACGGCACGACGAGCACCGGACGGTCGCTGTGCTTGATCACCCCGGAGGACACCGACGGTGACCACAAGCGGTCGAGCCAGCCCTTGTGGTTGGATCCGACCACGATGAGGTCCACCCGTCGGTCCTCGCCGGCCTGCAGGATCGCCTCGGCGGCGTCGCCGTGGGCGGTGAGGGTGGCATCGCCGTCCACCCCGCTGCGCTGCACGGTGGCCTCCGCCTCGTCGCGGGTGCGCTGGAGCACCTCGTCGGCGTCGGTCATCGGCGCCACCGGTCCGGCGGCGATCGGGTAGACCCATGGGTATGGTGCACCCCAGCCGAGGGGCGGCGGTGCGGTGGGGTCGGCGGCCACGTTGAGGGCGAGCACCTCGTGGTCGGGGGCGGTGAAGAACGTGTTGACGAACTGCGCCACCCGGGTGGTGGCGTCGCTGCCGTCGACGGCGACGAGGATGCGCATCATCCAGCTCCTTGTTCTGCGTTGAAACGGTTGCTCAGAGGTAGCGCGGGTCCTGCCGGGCGGCGCCGGCGGGCTCGGGCGACCTCGCGCTGCGGCCGGCGGCCCCCTGGGCGGCGCCGCGCGCGGCCAGCGTCGCCTGCAGACCCACGAACAAGCCCTCGATCCAGCCGAGCAGCTGTGACTGCACCAGCCGCACGGTGGCCTGGGTGGGCTCGCCGTCGAGCTCCACGTTCAGGCGGCTCAGCTCGTCCTGCAGCTCGGGGGCCAGCGTGTCGCAGATGGCGTCGAGCAACGTGGCGTGGGCGGTGGTGAGCCGTTGCATCGCCTGGTCGTCGAGCTCCAGCTCGCGGACCTCGTCGCGCAGCGCCCGCAGCGTGGTGCCCAGCCGGACGAGGGCCGAGGGATCGGCGACGGCGGCGCCGGCGAGCTCCATGGCGTCGTGCGTCGCTTCGTTCGGATGGTTGGCTCGTTCCCGGTGGTCGGTGGCCATCGGGCCTCCTTTCGTTGGCGCCACGGTCAGGTGGTGCTCGCTCAGAGCCAACCCGCCTTGCGCAGGCGGGTGTAGAGCAGGGCGCTGGCGGCGACCATCACCGCCAGGCCCAGGGGGTAGCCGAAGCGCCAGTCCGTCTCGGGCATGTGGCTGAAGTTCATGCCCCAGACGCCGGCCAGCAGCGTGGGCAACAGGAACATCGCCGCCCACGCCGACATGCGCCGCATGTCCTCGTTCTGGCGGACGCTGATCTGGCTGAGGTTGGCATCGAAGACGGTGGTGAGCATGTCCGAGAGCTGCTCGAGCTGGCGCACCGTCTGCTCGAGGTGGTCCTCCACGTCGCGGAAGCGCTCGGCCAGGTCGTCGTCGACCAGATCACCGTCGAGGTGGAGGCGGTTGAGGCGACCGAGCAGCGGCGTGCTGTGGCGGATGAAGGCGAGCACGTGCCGCTTCAACAGGTAGATGCGTTCCGACGGCTCCGGCTGCTCCGGCGAGAACACCTGGATCTCGATCTCGCTGACGTCGCGGATCAGGCCCTGCACCACCGGCGCATAGGAATCGACGACCAGGTCGAGCAGCTGGTGGGCCAGGTCGCCACTCTGCCGGTCGCCGGTCGGCGCCGCCTCCCAACGGGCGTGGAGGTCATCGAGCTCGCGCAGCTCGGTCGGGCGCATGGTGACCACGATGTCGGTGGAGAGGAACAGGCGCAGCTGGTGGAACTCCACGGTCTCCGCGGCGTCGTCGTAGCGCGCGCGGCGTCGGCTACGACGAACAGGCCGCCGCGTACCGCCCGCCTTGGGCCGCTGGGGCTGCTCGAGGATGTCCTCGACCACCAGGTCGGGCAGGTCGAGCTCGGCCAGCGCCTCCGGCAGGCCGGCGTCGCTCTCCAGCAGGTCGACCCATCGCACGGGTGCGCCGGCTCGGACCGTGCTCATCACCGACGCCGAACGCCGGGCTCGGTACCGAACAGGGACGGCGGACCGGTGAGGAGCGCACCGCTGCACCTACCCGCCTCCGGCGTCACCTCGCCGAATGGCGCCAGGCCGGGACCCGGGGCGGGATCGGCTCGCAGCCGGATGGCCGGCACCCGCCACGGCCGCCGCCGCGACCACGACGCGTCGGAGCCGAGCACCGACACCACCGGTGTGCCCACGGCGGCCGCCAGCTGGGCGGGCGTGGCCGAGCCCATCACCAGCAGGACGCGGCGCCGGCCACGACGGCGGCGAGCCCGGCGAGGTCGGTGCGGCCGATGAGATCGACCATGCGAGGGCGCGCCGGCGGGTGCGGCGCCTCGGTCGACCCGGTGACGAGCACGTTCCAGCCGTCGTCGATGAGTTGGTCGATGATGGCGTCGAGCCGCTCCCCCGACAGCGCCGCCGGGCCCCCGGCCGAGGCCTTGCCGGATGGCCGACCAATTCGTCTCGACGGATCCGCCGCCGCCCTCGCATGCGGCGGGGCATGGGGCGTCGGCAACGTCACGGCAACGTCGCCTGCGTCCTCCGCCGGTAGGCGGACCTGCAGTCGCTCGTGGCCACTGGGCGGCAGGGCGAAGCCCAGCGCGGCCAGCACGGCGAGGTTGGTGCGGGCCCTGTGACGGGTCGGATCGGGCGCTACCGGGTGCCCACCAGGGCGCCGGCCGGGTCGACCACGGCGGCTGCGCGGGGCACACCGGCGAGGCGCAACACCAGCGTCAACGCCAGCACCGCGCTTCCGGCGTGCCGATCACCGCGGCCGCATCGGCACCGCAGCGCCGGATCGGCTCGAGGAGCGCCCTCGGCCCGCCTCCGGCGCCGGGTCCGCGGCGGACCAGGGCGGCCCCAGGCGAGCACCTCGTCGACGCCCTCGAGCAGGCGGTTTGGCGGCCACCCCGGTGGGGCGGCACAGCATGGTCACCCGGCTGGAGTTTATGGAGGCGGCCCGGGCGGCGGGCCTGCACAGCAGCACGTCCTCGGCCCCGCCCGTGGTGGCCAGCAGCGTGTGTGCGACCCTGGAGCGGGGCCGGCGCCGGCGGCGTGTCGGCGTGGGATGTCACCCCCGCCTGCCCGTTGCTGGTCGGATCGCTCGACCGCAGCACGAACACCGTGCCGTCGGCGTCCTCGGCCAGGTCGAGGGTCACATCGTGGAGCACCGGCGTGATGGCCGACTCGATGCAGTAGCGAAGGCCGTACGCCTCGGCCACCTCGTCGCCGAAGGGCGGCTCCTCCACGAACCCGATCGTGAGGTCGTCGCTGTCGGGTTCGCTGCGGGCGATGCGCAGCGCGCTGTCGCCGGACAGTCCGTTGGCCGATCGGATGGCCAGCACCCGCTCCACGGCTCGCAGGCTCAGACGCATGCGGTTCCTTCCAGGTCGGTGCGCTCGGGGCGGCCGGGGGTTCGCCCGCCCGGCCGAGCACGGTGGCGGGCCTACCCGCTGCGATCGTTCGCCAGCCCTCGCCCCGGCACCGCCCGCCGTCTCTCACGGGCAGCCGGCGGGGGTGGCGTTGAGGGTGATCACCACGGTCTCGGGCCCCACCGGGTTCGGGCCGAACCGGGCCGTGTAGCGCATCGAGCTGCCCACCACCTCGGTGGTGCCGTTCGAGGTCTCGGCGTGCTGCCCCTCGGCGTCCATCGCCGCCTGTACCGTGCCGCCGGTGGTGTCGACGGTGACGGTCACCTCGCCCATGGTCGTGGCCGAGAACCGGTTGGGCCCCAGCCAGCAGGTAGTGGCCACCGGGACGGCCAGCCCGTCGAAGCTGAGCTCCACCACCCCGGCCCCGGGGGTCACCTCGCCGGTCTCGAGGGCGTCGATCGACTGCTCGAGGGCGACCCGATCGGCAGGGTGCACGATGCCGTCGACGGCAACCGAGCCGTTGACGGTCTGGAAGTACTCGGTGGCCGCCCGGGTGTTCGGTCCGAAGATGCCGTCGACGGCCACTGGGGCGAGGTCGGTGTCGGACAGGCCGATCCACGTGTTCAGCCGCTCCTGCCACCAGGCCACGAGCGTGCCGGACTCACCCGGGTTGATCACCCGCAGGCTGCTGCCCTCGCTGATGGAGCGGAGATCGCCGTCGGGCGCCGGTGCGCTCTGGGCGCCGGCCGCGCCGGCGGTGGCGAGGGTCATCGAGGAACCGAGCGCGACTGCGGCGAGCAGTCGGGTCGATCGGGTCGATCGGGTTCGCATGGCACAACTTTTCGTCGGCTTCGGCTTGCACGGTTCGCGTTCCCGCGGGGTCGCCGGGGAAACGGTTTCGCGTCGATGCGCGCACGATCGCGCCACACCCAACAGGCTCCCGTCAGGCCGGGCGCGAGCTGCTGCGATCGATCGGCCCGTCGCGGCGCCAGGCGGCCGGCCGCACCGTGCGCCAACCACCACCGAAGCGCTGGTCCGCATCGAGCTGCAGCAGTGCGCTGACGGCGATCACCATACCGCTGAGAATGCTCGACAGGATCGGGGCCACGCCGTCGGGGCGCAGCACGAGCGGGGCCAGCAGCAGCCACACACCCACCGGTACGTTGGCCCGGGCCAGGGCCCGCGTGACCGGCCAGATGGCCACGAAGGCGATCGCCGCGGCGACCGGGCCGGCGATGCGGTCGCTGTCCGCCGCCGCGCCGCCATAGCCGAACAGCGCCGGGGAGAACATCAGCCAGACCCCGGCGGCCACGCCGAGCAGACGGGCGATCATGCGCCGAGGCCTCAGAAGGTGCGCCACACCGATCGACCGTCCCGCCGGCAGCGTTGCAGATGCTGCAGGCTGGCCAGCACCTCGTCGAGCGCGGGGCCGATCATGGCCAGGGAGACCACGCCCGACACCAGGCACAGCGTGCAGAAGTTGTCGTAGAGCACCGGCTGGAAGATGGTGAGCAACACGCTCATCACCCCGAAGGGCCCTACGAACACGCCGAAGATGATCACGGTCCACGGCATGGTCCGCCACCGCCGTGTGCCGCCGACCACGCCGGTGACGGCGTCGGCCACGTAGCCGAGCGCGCCGAGGCCGGCGTCGCCCACCGGGAACCGCTCGAAGAACTGCGAGAACCCGGAATCCCGCACGATGTCGGTGGTCCCCGAACCGAAGAACGGCTCCCACACGGTGTCGACCACGCCCTGCTGGTACAGCGCCAGCCACCCGGCGGCCACGCCGCCGACGAGGGCGAGCAGCACGATCGGCAGGCGTTGCGACCACGACGAGGGGTTGGCGTCCCAGCCCGGCGGCGTGCCGTCCGGCCCCTCGCCATCCTTCGTGACGGCGCTCATCGACGTTGCCATACCCGCGCCAGGGGGCCGCCATACCGCGACGGCGCCGGGGGTCACGGGAGCGCCGGTTGGTGCGCTCGGCGGGCGGTACGTTTTCGCGACCGTCGGCCGAGGGGCACAACCAATGAACTTCCGAGCATCGCATCGACGCATCTTCGTCCTGCCGGAGCGCCTACGGCCGCCCTCGCGCTCACCCCCGCCGGAGCCCAGGAGCCCGATCCCACCGGCTCGACCGCGACCACGGCCACCACGTTGGCCACCACGGCTCCCACCACCGGGCCCACCACCACCGCCACGGTGCCCACCTCGGTGCCCACCACCACGATCCCGGACCCGAGCGCCGCGCCCGACCAGGCCCCCTCGACGGTCAGCGTCACCGGTCGGGCCGAAGGGGTGACCACGCCCGACCTCGGCGTGCTGACCATGGGCGTCGAGGTGCGCGCCGCCACCGTGGCCGAGGCCCAGCAGCAGGCCGCCGAGCGTGCCACGGAGGTGATCGAGGCGCTGCGCGAAGCCGGCATCGACGAGCAGGACCTGCAGACCGCCGGCATCGAGATCCGGCCGCAGTACCGCTACCCCGACGACGCCGCACCGGTGGCCGAGGGCTATGTCGTGCGCAACACGCTGCAGGTGCAGGTGCGCGACGTCAGCCGCATCGGCGAGGTGATCGACGCCGCCGTGGCGGCCGGCGGTGACAGCACGATCGTGTCGGGCATCCGCTTCGAGGCCTCCGATCCGGGCGCCGCGCTCGAGACCGCCCGCCAGGAGGCCTGGCGTGACGCCGTGGCCCGCGCCCAGCAGCTGGCCGAGCTGTCGGGTGGCGAACTGGGCCGGGTGCTCTCGATCGACGAGCAGACCACCGGTGGCGCCCCACCCGTGCCGGTCGAGCGCACCGATGTGGCCACCCCCATCCAGCCCGGTTCGGTGAGCGCCGCCGTCACCCTGTCGGTGCGATTCGAACTGGTCACCGGCCCGCCGCCCACGAGCGAGCAGCCGGCCGCCGAGGCGTCGACCGACGCCCGATCCTGAGGAGCCCACCTGTGGAGACCACCACCCTGCGCAACGCCGTCGATCGGTGCCTGCGGGCCACCGGCCCGTTCGCCTCGCTCTACCTCCCGACACCCAGCCTGGGCCCGCAGGCCGCCCGCGATGCCACGCTGCGCTGGAAGAACCTCCGGCGCGACCTGGCCGAGGCCGGCGCAGCCGAGCAGACGTTGGCGGCCATGGACGATGCGGTGGGGGTGGACACCTGGGCCGTGCGCAACCGGCCCAAGGCCGATCCTTCCAACACCGCACCGACGCCACCGGTGGACGACGAGGCCGAACACGCCGCCGGCCAGGCGCTGGTGGTGATCGCCGCCGGCGGGGACGTGTTGCTCCGCCGCCCCATCCCCGACGACGTGGGTGACGGCGCCGCCCGCTTCGCCGCCCTGCCGTGGCTGATGCCGTTGCTCGAGGCGGAACAGGTGCAGGCGCCGTACCTGGTGGTCCTGCTCGACCGGACGGGGGCGGAGATCTGGGGCGTCGGCCGGGAGGGCCGCAGCATCGATCGTGAGATCGACGGCGCCGACTGGCCGATCACCCGGGTGGCGGCCGGAGGCTGGTCCCAGCGCCGTCTGCAGCAGCGGGCCATCAACACCTGGGAGGCGAACGCCGCCGAGGTGGCCCGCGATGTCGCCCGCCTCGCCGCCGATCTGGGGGCCGAACGGGTGCTGGTCGCCGGGGAGGAGCACAGCGTCAGCGCGTTCCGGGGGGCGGCCCCCGGCTCGCTGGCGCCGCTGCTGCACACGATGGAGCGCGGCGCTCGCGACGAGCGCGGCAACGCCCCCCAGGTGGCCGACGAGGTGGACCGGCACGTTCGCAGCATCGAGGCCGAGCACACGGTGGCGGTCATCGAGCAGCTGCGCAGCCAGCTGCCCTCGCGGCGCGCCGTGCTCGGGGCCGAGCCGGTGCTGGCCGCGTTGCGGCTCGGCCTGGTGGACCTGCTGCTGGTGCACGACGACGCCGAGGACCGGCGCACGGCCTGGTTCGGTGCCGATCCCACCGCGGTGGCGCTCGACGCCGAGCTGCTCCGCAGCTTGGGCACCGACGAGCTCGAGCAGGCCCGCCTGGTGGACGTGGCCGTGCGCAGCGCCCTCCTGCTGGGCGGTTCCGTCCGGGCGGTGCCCGGGGCCGTGCTCGAGGACGGTGTGGGTGCGTTGCTGCGGGCCGAGTTGCCCGACGGCGCCGGCGAGCGCTGAGAGGGTGGGCCGGGAGCGCCACGTGGCGCTTCCGGCCCCACCCCGGCCCTCAGCGTTGGCGAACGGCCGGGCTGTGCTCGCCGTCGGCGTCGTGCGCGCTGTTCCCGGCGTGCTCGTGCGGCGGCGTGTCGAGGCGTTCCTCGAGGATGCGCCGGTGGCCCACCTGCACCAGCCGAAGGACGGTCACCAGCAGCAGGCCGCCCACGCTGTTGCCCAGGGCCGCCCAACCCACTGCGCCGGCGGCGTCGGCCGGGCCGTAGCCGGCGTCGCCCACCAGCAGCCCTCCCGCCATCTCCAGCGATCCCACCACCGAGTGGTTCAGCGGTGCCGCCACCACCAGGAAACCGGTGCTCATGGCGGCCACCAGCTTGGCCGGCACGTTGGTGGTCGACCGCTCGACCCAGGTGAACAGCGTCAGCAGCACACCGCCCAGCATGGCGGCGGCGAAGGATCGGGCGTTGATGCCGAGCAGGGGTGTGACCGAGCCCAGCTGGCGGGCCACCGGGTGGACGCCGGGCAGGGCGATGACCACCAGCGCGACCAGGATCGTGCCGCCGGCGACGTTGGCCGCGAACGTGCCCAGCCAGAGCGCACCAGGGACCGTGGCGTGGCCCGGCCGGCGATGAGGGTGGTCACCGGGATGAGGAAGTTCTCGGTGAACAGCTCGCTGCCGGCCAGCGCGATGAACACGAACCCGATCGAGAAGGCGAGCGCGGCCAGCAGGTGGGAGCCCGTCGCCTCCTGCACCACGTAGAGGGCGAGCACGCCGACGCCCACGTCCATGCCGCCCACGAACCCCGTGGCCAGCAGGTTCGGCAGGGACCGGCGCAACCGTTCCTCACCGCTGATCACCGAGCGATGGAACGCCCGCTGGATCTGTACGTCCTGGGAGCCGTCGGCCTCGGTCGAGGCCGCACCGGGCGGCCCGTCGTCCCTGCGGTTCGGGGCCCGGGCCTCGTCGGTCTGCGTTGGTCGATCCCGTTTGCTCATCGGCGCGGCGTTCCCATCGGGCCCGGCGCCGAACCCCGATGAGCCCGGTCCGGACACCGATCGTGGAGGCCGGCCGCGGTTGGGCGCCGGGGAGATCCGGGTACGAACCAACCGGAACCGACGAGATCGAGGAGCCGCGAACGTGATACCGACAGCACGGCCCGCCCCCCCACCACGCCCATCGCCATACTCACCGGTACCCCCTCCTCCATACCGACCGGCATCCCCTGCGTCGGGTGGCCGCCCTGTGCGGGGCCGTGGCGCTGACCATGGCGGCGTGCAGTGGCGACGACGGCGATGATGTGGCCGGCGACGGCAGCGGCGGGTCGATCACCACGGTGCCGGTGGCGACCACGGCTGTGCCGGTGGACACCACCGGCGCGGCCGATTACTCCGATCCGCTCATGCCGGACTGGATCCAGCGGGTCCGGCCGTCGCCCGACGCCGACACCAGCGCCGAACGGTCGGTCAGCGTCGACGCCGTCACGCTGGACGAGAGCCAGGAGCTTCGCCTCATCATCGACGGCGTCGACGTCACCGCCCAGGCGCTGGTGTCCGAGCCCTCCGGCAGCGCCGGGGTCGACGGCCAGCCGGCCACCAACGATCAGCTGCGCTACGACCCTCGGGACACCTCGACGCCGCTGGTGGAGCTGGCGCCCGGCGATCACTCGGCCACTGCGGAGCTGCGCGAGCGCAGCGAGTTCGGCGCCCAGTCGGTGGTGCTGGATTCCTACACCTGGCAGTTCAACCTCCAGTGATGGAGCGGCGGTGGTAGCGCCTGGAAAGCGGTGGGTAGGAGCGGGAGACCGACCAACGGAGAGGAGCAGCGACCATGCCCACCAGCGACGAGGAGCTGCCCGGCACCCTGCAGCGCTCACCGGCCAAGGCGCAACGCACCTACGCCAAGGCGCTCGACAGCGCGCACGAGCAGTACGACAGCGAGGAGCGCGCCCACCGGGTGGCCTACAGCGCGCTGAAGCACAGCTTCGAGAAGCAGGGCGACCACTGGGAGCCGAAGGACCACAAAGGCCCGTCCGACCCGCAAGCGGCCAAGGGTGGCAAGGAGGCCAGGGACAACCCCAGCCCCACCGCCGGCGGCAAGGACGTGGGCACGACCAAGAAGGAGCTCATGGAACGAGCCCGAGAACTCGACATCCCCGGCCGTAGCAAGATGGACAAGGACGAGCTCACCCGCGCCGTTGCCAAGGCGAAGCCGTGAGCGGGCACAGCGAAGCCGTGAGCGGGCACAGCGAAGCCGTGAGCGGGCACAGCGAAGCCGTGAGCGGGCCGAACCCTGCACCGCCCGGGTCGCAGCCGGCGCCGCCGACCGGAGCGGGCGGGCCGCCGCCTGAGGACGCGGACGCCGACGAGGCCGTGCCCAGCGCCCGGCCCGAGGAGGAGGCGGCCGGCATCATGCCACCGCCCGAGAGCGCTCCCGACGAGATGGACTGAACCTGGGTCCGCCGAGTCGGCCGTCGCACCCTCCTTGCCCCGGGGCTCCCGTTCGGCGGCTCCCCGGCCCCCGGGCCCGGGTCCGAAGCCTGCCCGCAGGCGGCTGCCCCCCGCCTGCGGGGGCCCGGCGCTCAGCCGGCCGGCAACCCACCAGCGCCCTGCTTCGGCGGCGATTCGACGTCGATTCGACCGCATCGACCGGCCGGGTTCGGCCGCCCACCGGTGGCGCTCCACCGCCTCCGGTCAGGGTGCACAGCCACACCGACGGTGACCGGATTTCGTGTCTCACGACCAGTTCCGAATCGACTTCGAATCGAGCGCGAAGGAGCGCGCCAGGCCCCCCGGCACAGCGCCTACCAACAGCAGCCACCAACCGCCGCTCCGCTCAGTTCAGCTCAGCCTGGATCCGACAGACGCGACGGACTGAACCAACGCGAAAGGGCCGCCCGGTCGTCTCCGACCGAGCGGCCCCGTCGCGTCCCAGGCGGGGCGGCCGGGTCCCCGCAGCTAACGCCTCGTGCGGAACACGCTGTAGCCGCCGGGCCCCACCAGGCAGGCCACGATCAGCAGCACGATGCCCAGGATGATCTGCCCCTGGAGCAACTGGATGACGCCGATCACGGCGATGACCGCGGCGATGAGCCACAGGATTGTTCCACTCATGATGCCTCCTTGCACTGCCCCCAGCGGTACCCAACGCCGCCCCGACCCAACCAGCACGCCGCAGTCGGGCGAGCTCCCACCCCGGGGTCGTGTTGCCCGATCGGTCATCAGGGGTACGGACCCGGGCATGCAGATCGACGACGAGCAGACGGCGATGGACGCGCGCCCACCCGGCGTCGGATCCCCCGACCCCGGACCCGAGCGGCGGTGGCGGTGGGCGGTCGACGCCATGGGTGCGTTGCGCCTGGTGCTCGGCACCGGCCTGCTCGCCGCCGGCCCCCGGGCCGACCGCTGGCTGGACGCACCCGCACACCCGGGAGGCGGTGCACCGCTGCACCGCCTCCTGGGACTGCGCGACGTTGCCATCGGCGCAGCCACCGTGGCGGACCGCCGACGCCGACCCGGCGCCAACCCGTGGCTGGTGCTCGGCTTGCTGGCCGACGGGGCCGACGCGCTCCGGGCGGTGCTGGTGTTCCGCCGCACCGGCGCACACCGCCACGTGCTCACGGCGCTGTCCGGCGCCGGCGGCGTGGCCGCGTCGGCCGCGCTCCTCCGCCAGGGTGGGCAGCGGTGATGCGCCCGACCCGCTCGATCGGCGGCGCCGTCATCGCGTCGCTCGCCGCCACCACAGCGCTGAACGCCACCACCTACGTCGACATGCTGCTGCGGGGACGGCCGGCCAGCTCGCTGCCGTCGAAGGCGGCCGACGCGTTCGCCCGTCGGCTCCACCTTCCCCTCGGCGACCCCGACGGCGATGCCGGGGCGGCGCGCCGTGTGGGGTTGGGGGCGCTGCTCGGGATCGGCACCGGCCGGGTGGGCGGCACCGCCGCGGCGTTGAGCGTGCGGGGACGGCTGCCCGCCGCGCTGGGCGCACCGGCCGCCGGGCTGGGCGTGATGGCCATGAGCGACGGCGCCAACGCGGTGGCCGGGCTGAGCGATCCTCGGACGTGGAGCACCGCCGACTGGTTGAGCGACCTCATCCCCCACCTCGTGTTCGGTGCGGTGCTGGTGCTGGCCGACGGCCTGCTCGACCGCTGAGGGCACACCCCGGCGCCGCCGTGCCGGTCCATACTCTATGGTATGGCTCGGCGAGAGGGGGCCGGTAGACGGCGCGTCACACACAATCGGGACAAGATTCATCTGCCGGCCAACCACAGGCCGCCTGCCCGCCACCTGCGCGCGATGAGCTTGGCGGCATGCCACATCCGACAGAACAGCGGGCCGGGCTGCTGGCCCTGGCGCCGCCCGAGCGGTTGCGCGCCCTGGCCGACACCGTGCTGGCCACCGCACCGCCACCCACCCTCCTCGACGGCCCGGTGGTGGGCACCGCTCCGCTGGAGGTGCGCGAACCGGTGGAGCGAACCCGGTTCGGGCTGATCGACGTGCTGGTCACCCGGGCCGAGGTGGACCTCGACGGCCACCGCGGCTGGGCCATGCGGCTGGGCGACGATCGGGCTACCACGCTGGCCGCGGCGCTGTGCGACGCCGAGGTCCGCCGGTCCGGGCCCTGCGCCGGTGCCGTGCTCGACCTGTGCAACGACGTCGCCCTGGAGGCGGTCGCCCGCAAGACGCAGCAGTGGGCCGAGCTGGAGCCGACCATCGTGCACTTCGAGGAGCTGGACTGATGACCGAGATCCTCGACGAGCACCGCCCGGAGGACGAGCACCGGGCCGCCGCCGCGGCACGCCTGCAGGGCGAGCGCTCGACCGCCGTGTTCCGGGTGCTGCTCGACACGATCGCCCGCCCCGGGTGCGTGCGCGACCTGCCGCCTTTCGCCCAGGACGGCTTCCTGCCCCCGGCCTGCGCGGTGCCGCTGGCGCTGGCCGATCTGGGCCTGACCGTCGCGGTCACCGGTGCCGACGCCTTCGAGGCCGCCCGCGCCGAACGGGTGCTGCGCCTGGCCACCGGCGCGTCCGGTGCGGTGGTGGAGCACGCCGATCTGGCCGAAGCTGCTCGAAGCGGACCCCGTCATCGTCGACCGGTTGCGGGCCGGCACCGAGCTGGCCCTCGAGGCCGCCGCCCGGGTGGCCGTGCAGGTGGAAGACCTGGAGCTGGGCGTGCCGTTCCTCCTCGACGGTCCCGGCGTGGCGGCACCGATGCGCACCACCATGGGCACCGACGACGCGTTCCTGGCGGCGCTGCGACGCCGCAACGCCCGCCCGCCGGTGGGCATCGACACGTGGCTGGTGGACCGGTGCGGGCGCATCGTCGCCCTGCCCCGTTCGAGCCGCATCGAGGTCGGCACCATGCCGGTTGGTGTGGCGTCGCTGCCGGCCGGGGCGGTGGCCTGATGGGTTACGTCGCCGCCCGCGGCGGCACCGAGGCGATCGCCGCCGCCGAGGAGCTCGTCCGCCACCGCCGCCGTCACGCCGACGCCCCGTGGTTGGAGCTGGAACAGCTCACCGAACGGCTGCGCTACCTGACCGACCGGGTGATGGGCGAGGGAGGCCTGTGGGCGCCCGAGCTGGCCGCCCGGGCCATCCGCCAGGCCGAGGGCGACGTGATCGAGGCCGCCCACCTGCTGCGGGCCCATCGCTCCACGCTGCCGCGCCTGTGCCGGCTGGTGCCCGCCGACGCCGACCAGCTGGAGCCGTTGCGCCGCATCGTCCCCGCCTTCCGGGAGGTCCCCGGGCCGCAGTTGCTGGGGCGGACGCTCGACTACACCGGCCGGCTGCTCGATCTCGACGAGGAGGCACCCGCCCCTGGGGATGAGGGTGCCGCCGCGGATCACCGCGCCACCGACGATCACACCGGCAACGGCGATCACACCGGCAACGGCGATGTCACCGGCAACGGGCAGGCCACGCCGGCGTCGTCGACCGAGCGCTTCCCCCAGCGGCTGCTCGATGTGCTGCGCGACCACGATCTGGTGGTCGATCGCCGGCGCGACGACGACCCCGACCCGGTGGACATCTCCAGCTGCGCGGTGCGTCCCGGCATCGGTCGCAGCGGCGTGTTGTCGGTCATGGCCCGGGCCGAGACCGGGGCGCTGGTCAACCTGTGGTACCGCAACATCCTCGGCCCCGACCAGCACCTGCACGAGATCACCCTCGGCGAGGTGCGCCATGGCGAGCTGGCGGTCCGGGTGGTCCACCCCCACACCGGTGGGGAGGTCACCATCGGTTCCGTGCGCGCCACCGAGGTGGAGGCGATCGAGGACCTCGACGGCGCCGAAGAGGACCGCACCCGCTTCGACGTGGGCTACGGCCTGGTGGCCGGCCACAACGAGCGCAAGGCCATCGCCATGGCCAACCTCGACATCGCCCTGCACCGTACCGGTGGGCATGGCCCGCTCGAGCAGTCGGTGCTGATGACCACCGACGGCCTCGACGCCAGCGGCTTCCTCGAGCACCTCAAGCTCCCCCACTACGTCACCTTCCGCTCCATGATCGAACGAAAGCAGGCCATGCGAACCGACCGAGCCCGCAACCAGCGCAAGGGCCGCCACAACCTCGAAACCCAGGAGGTCGGGGCATGACGCTGCTCCAGGACCGGGCCTCGACGCCGATGTCGGTGCAGGAGCTGGCCGCCGCCGAGCGCGACCGCGAGCTGCTCGACGAGCTGTCCAAGCGGGAGATCCGCCGGGCCATGCTCACCGCGGTGGCGGTGCCCGGCTACCAGGTGCCCTTCGCCAGTCGGGAGATGCCGGTGGCGCGCGGCTGGGGCTCCGGCGGCCTGCAGATCACCCTGGCCGTGGTGGGCGCCAACGACGTGGTCAAGGTCATCGACCAGGGCGAGGACGCCGGGGTCAACGCCGCCAACCTGCGCCGGTTGATCGCCGACAGCACCGGCGTGGCCACCACCACGGTGGCCCAGGAGGCGTCGATCATCCAGACCCGCCACCGCGTGCCGGAGGAGCCGATGGCCGCCGACCAGCTGCTGGTGCTGCAGGTCCCGGTTCCCGAGCCGCTGCGGGGCGTCGAGCGCGACATGACCGAGCTGCGCCGCATGCACGCCGAGGCGGACTACGCCCGCATGTGGGTCAGCCTCTACGAGGACCTGGTCCGCAACGGCGTCATCACCCGTACCACCGGGTACCCGTGCCTGGTGGGCGGGCGCTACGTCATGGCCACCACGCCGATCCCCCGCTGGGACGTGCCCAAGCTGCACCGCAGCGAGCACCTGTCGCTGTTCGGCGCCGGACGCGAGAAGCGCATCTACGCGGTGCCGCCCCACACCGACGTGGAGCCGCTCACCTTCGACGACGTCCCCTTCGAGGTGGAGCGACCCGACGGGGCATCGTGCCACCGCTGCGGGTCGGGCTCGCCGGCGTCGGGGGTGGCCTCGTTCCTGGTGGAGCTGCCCGCCGCCGGCGGGACGAGCCGCTGGGTGTGCTCGGACACCGATTGGTGCAACCGGCGGCTCGATGCCATGCCCGACGGTACGGTGGCGGGCGCCGGGCCCGACGGTACGGCCGGTGCGGCGGAGGTGCGGGCATGACCCCGGCGTTGCAGGTGGAGGGCCTGGGCAAGATCTACGGCGCCGGCGGGCCCGCCGATGTGGCCGGCACCGGTCCGGACTTCGGGCGGGTGGTCTCGCCCAGCAGCGGCGGCGTGGTCGCCGCCTGGGACGTGTCGTTCTCGGTGGGCGCCGGTGAGGCGCTTGGCATCATCGGCGAATCCGGCTCGGGCAAGTCCACCGTGCTGCGCTGTATCTGCGGCGACCAGCAGCCCACGGTGGGATCGATCCGCCTCGGCTGCGTCGACGACGGGGCCACCGATCTGACCGCGCTGTCGCCCTCGGCCCGGCGGGCCCTGCGGGTCGACCGCCTGGCGGTGGTGTACCAGGACCCCGCCGAAGGGTTGGACTTCCGGTTGAGCGCCGGAGGCAAGGTGGCCGAGCGGTCACCGCCGCCGGGTGGCGCCACTTCGGCCGGATCCGGGAGCGGGCGGCCGAGTTTCGATGCAGCGTAACCGACGTGCCCCTCGATCGCATGGACGATCCGGTGCGCGAAGTTCTCCGGCGGCATGCGCCAGCGCGTGCAGCTGGCCAAGGCGCTGGCCAACCTGCCGGTGGTGCTGCTCGACGAGCCGACCACCGGGCTCGACGCCTCGGTGGCCGCCGCCGTGCTCGACCTGATCCGCGACCTGCTCGAGGAGCTGGGCGTGGCCGCGGTGGTGGTCTCCCACGACTTCTCGGTGATCGAGCTGCTGACCCAGCGCGTGCTGGTGATGCAGCACGGCCGGGTGGTGGAGGCCGGTCTGACCGACCAACTGCCTGGAGGACCCCCAGCACCCCTACAGCCAGCGTCTGGTGGAGCGGCTCGTGGCTGAGCACACCTGACGCTCAACCGCTGCGGGTACGCAACCCGCACAAGTCCTTCGTGCTGCACGCCATCGACGGCCGGCGCATCGAGGCGCTGCGCGGCATCGAGCTCGACCTGCACGCCGGTGAGCACGTGGCGCTGGGGGGCAGCAGCGGGGCGGGCAAGTCCACGCTGCTCAAGTCGATCTACCGCACCTACCTGCCTGACGCCGGCGAGGTGTGGCTGCACCGCCAGGGGTGCGAGCCGGTCGACCTGCTCGCCCTCGACGACCGGTCGCTGGCCACGCTCCGGGTCCGTGAGATCGGCTACGTGTCACAGTTCCTCCGGGCCGAACCGCGCCGGGGGGTGCTCGACGCCGTCACCCGGGCGGGCATACGCCGCGGTCTGGGTGCGGCCGACGCCACCGACGCCGCCCGTCACATCCTCGAGCACCTCGGCATCGGCGAGAAGCTGTGGCACACGTTCCTCACGCTGCTCTCCGGCGGGGAGAAGCAACGGGTCAACCTGGCCGCCGGCATCATCTGCCCGCCGCCGGTGCTGCTGCTCGACGAGCCGGTTTCCGCGCTCGACCCGGCCAACCGTGACGCCGTGCTCGAGCCTGATCGCCGAGCTGACCGGGCAGGGCACCAGCGTGCTCGCCGTGTTCCACGACCTCGACGCCATCGAGCGCCCGCCCACCGGGTGATCCGCCTCGACCGCGGCCACGTGGCCGCGGTCGGTTCGCCCGCCGAAATCCTCGCCGAGCTCACCGCCTCGATCGGAGCGCCCCGATGAACCTGCTGGAGACCCGATGAACCTGCTGGAGATCCGCCCTCGCCGGGGCCGCACCATCGGAGGGGTGCGCGCCGTACTCGACGGTACGCTCGTCGACGACGTGCAGGTGACGGTGGAGACGCCTCATCGTCGACGTCCGCACCGGGACCCGGCTGGGCAACGACGCTCTCGACGGGCACGGCGCGCTCTTGCTGCCCGGCCTGATCGACACCCACACCGACGGGCTGGAGCGCGAACGGCAACCCCGCCAGACCGCCACGCTGACAGCGCCTGCGCTGCGCTCCTTCGAGGCCCGGCCGTGGGCGGCGGGCATCACCACCGTGTTCCATGGCATCGGCTTCGACGACCGGTCCGGCCACGCCCGCCGCTGGACGTGCCGTAGGCCGTGGACGCCGTCGCCGAGCGGCGCCGTTCGGGTCGGGCGGCGGTGGACCACCGGGTGCTGTACCGCCTCGAAGCCCGCACCGAAGGCGGGTTCGAGGCCATGCGCGCCTGCCTCGAGGATGACGACGCCGCCGATGTGCTGCCGCTGGTGTCCTACGAGGACCACACCCCCGGTCAGGGCCAGTACCGCAACCTCGACCGCTTCCTCGACGCCATGAGCGAAGGAGCGGAGCCGGGTGGGCCCGGGCAGACGCGGGAGCAGCGCATGGCGGAGATCATGGCCCAGGCCGCCGCCACCCAGGACCTGGCCGACCGCAACCGGTCTTCGGTGGCGGCGCTGGCGTCGAGCGGCCGGGTGCGGGCGCTGGCCCACGACGTGGTCGACGCCGAGGGCATGGAGGCGGCCTTCAGCTGGGGGGCGCGCGTCGCCGAGTTCCCCATCACCGTGGAGGCGGCGCGGGCGGCGCGCCAGCTCGACCTGCCGGTGGTGTGCGGCGGGCCGAACGCGTTGCGGGGCCAGTCCCATTCGGGGAACGTGGCCGCCACCGAGCTGGTGGGACAGGAGCTGTGCACCGTGCTGGCCAGCGACTACCTGCCCACCTCGCTGCTGGCGGCGGTGTGGTCGCTCACCCGGCAGGGCATCCTGCCGTTCGCCGATGCCGTGGGCCTGGTCACCACCGGCCCGGCCCGGGCGGTGGGCCTGCGCGACCGTGGCCGCATCGCGGTGGGCCTGCGGGCCGACCTGGTGCTGGTGGCCGACGACACCCCGTGGCCTAGGGTCCGGGCCACCGCCAGCGCCGGTTGCTGGCACGGTCAGCTCGACGAAGGGTGGCAGTCGTGAGCGCGGTCGACGAGGTGCTGGGCTTGTTCGCCGGAGCGCTCGCCACCGCCCGCTACAGCGAAGCGGTGACCCAGACCGAGCACGCGCTGCAGTGCGCCGCGCTGGCGGTTGCGGCCGGGGCCGACGACGCGCTGGTGGCCGCCGCGCTGCTGCACGACGTCGGCCACCTCCTCACGGTGCGCGATCGTGCGGCCGGTCACCGACCGAGCGATGACCGGCGGCACGAGGCGGTGGGCGCGGTCCACCTGGCGACGTGGTTCGGGCCGGAGGTCACGCGACCGGTGGCGCTGCACGTGGCGGCCAAGCGGTACCTGTGCGCCGTGGACGACGGGTATGCGGCCACGCTGTCGCCGGCGTCGGTGCACAGCCTGGCCTTGCAGGGCGGACCGATGACTGCGGAGCAGTGCGAGGCGTTCGCGGCCTCGGCGGGCGCGGAGGCGGCGGTGGCGCTGCGGCGGTGGGATGACCTGGCCAAGGTGCCGGGCCTCGCGGTGGCGCTGCTGGAGGAGTACGCACCGCTGCTGGCGGGGCTGGCGGCGCCGGCCCGTCGGCACTGAGCGTCAGGCGGCGTGCGGGGCCAGACTGCCGTCGAGGTGGTCGAGCGGGCCGCACGGTGGAAGGTGCGGGTCGTAGCCGCGGCGGGCGCAGCCGGACCGATGGGGCCGTAGGTCCCGGTGCTCCGGTTTGCGCAGACGGCCGCGTTCCACCTCGTAGCTACAGGCGTCAGAGAGGGCCTTGGTCGGGTTCGTCGAATGGACGCGGTAGCCGTGGTGGTGGAGCAGCGCGGAGCCCGGGAGCTTCAGTGCCGCTGCGCCGGAGCAGGGTGACGATGGTGCTGCGCAGGCGGCGGCCCCAGATGGCGTGGTGCTCGGCCGGCAACGGGGGCAGGCGCATGGAGCCGTCGGGTCCGGGTTGGCGGCCGCAGCGTGCGGCGGCGCGGGTGCGCAGACGGTTGAGCCGTTGGCGAGCTGGTCGGCCAGGTCGTGGCGGGCTCGGGCGAGCTCGGCGAGCTGGTTGTCGAGGTCGTCGATGCGCTGCAGGAGCCCTCGGCCTCGGCCTGCAGGCGGGCTCGGAGGTGGCCGAAGACGGGACGGTGCTCGTAGGAGTCGTCGGAACGGGCGGGTGCCACTGGTTCACCTTCGCGGGACGCGGGGAGGACTGGCCGTGATCCCGCGCTGGGGGGACGTGCGCCCGGCCGTCGAAGGCGATGTCGGGAGCCAAGCACCGATGCACGGTCGCTGTCACCCCGGAACACGGGCGATCTGGCGGAATCCTGCGCCCTGCCGGTCGGCGGGCGCCCTCAAGTGCCCCTTCCCCGCGCGCTTTGCGGCCACTCCCCCACCCTCCCCGCTCCATACCACCTAGTATCCCCAAACTGCGTCGGATAGATTCGACGTCGATTCTTTCCGACACGGGGTGGGACACCTACCGGGGGGGGTCACGGGCCCGGTGGTGGGGCGGGGGTGGTGGGTGAGAGCCGCGGCACGAGGCCGGGTCGGGGCCGTCCGTGAGCACTGCCAGGGAAGCCGCCATGGTCCGTGATGGCGGTCCCGGACCGGCCCGCCGCCCGACGACCGGCCCGACGCCCGACGACCGGCGCCTTCGCCCGGGTGGGCGTCGCCGGCGTCGGCCCAAACCCGCCGCACAGGACCCGGTCGAGGACGGCTGCTCGCCCCTCCGCATCCCGGCCGAGCGAGCCGCCTCCGCTTCCTTCGCTTCCGCGCCTCAGCCCGGTAGCACCCGGAACACATCGGCTCGCAGCCAGCCGAGCGACACCTCGAGCGGCACGCCGTCGATCCCGTTCACCGAGCGCACCCACCACGCCAGCTCATCGCGTGCCGGGCCGAAGAGCGCGGCCACATCGGCCGGCGGGTGATCGAGCGCCACCCGGTAGGACAGCCGCTGCAACGGCCGGTCATCGTTCAGGTGCTCCAGCAGCGACGCCAAGCTCCCACCGTCGAACAGCCGGTCGGTGAGCTCGTCCGCCGGCGGCAGCCAGTCGGTCGGCCGCAACCACGACGTCCCCGCCACCACCACCTCGTCGGCCAGCATCCGCTCCCGCCGCAGGTGCACCGCCTCCGCCCCTTCCGCCAAGCCGAGCAGCCGAGCCACCTCCACCGGCACCGCCCGTGTCTCCACCGACCGCACCAACGACCGGAATGTCATACCAGGCCGTATGCTGCCGGAACGTTCCACCCGCTCCTTGAGCGACGCGTGCACCTGCCGCTGGATCCGGTAGGGGATCCGCCTGGTCACCAACCGGTTCGAGCCCGGCACCAGCTCTACCGCGTGCCGCGCCATCAGCGCCTCCAACCCCGCCACCGCCTGCACCAGGTCAAGGTCGCAACCCCGGGCCAGCACCTCGAGCGGCGGCACCGGCGTGCCCGGCAACGCCGCCCCGAGCAGCACCGCGATCGCCGCGTCGAACGGCAGGTCCGACGCGCCGAAGGACCCCGGCGCCGCATCGCCCGGGGTCCTTCGTCAGGCGGACCCGAGCTCCACGGGCCTCTCACAGCAACCGCGCCCGCAACCAGTCCGACAGGCGCTCGATGGCGAACACCACCGCGAACACACAGATGAGGATGCCGCCGGCCTCTTCGAAGCGCGACGCCTGCAGGTAGTTCGACAGCAACGCTCCCACCCCGCCCGCGCCGACGATCCCGAGCACCGTGGAGGACCGGATGCAGATGTCGAGCAGGTACAGGCCCTGACCCACCAAGGCGGGGACGAACTGCGGCGTCACCGCCGTCATCGCCTCCTGCACCCGAGACGTCCCCACCGACCGTACCCTCGCAGGGCCCGGGCTGCACGTCCTCGATGGCGTCGGCGAACAGCTTGCCGCCGAAGCCCACCACGCCGATCACCAGCGCCACCACGCCGGGGATGAGCCCCAGCCCGAGCGCCACCACCAGCACCACCGCGATGACCAGTTCGGGCACGGCCCGGATCAACACCAGCAGACCCCGCATGGCCTGGTACACCACCCGGTTCGGGGCCACCGTCCGGGCGGCCAGGTACCCGAGCGGCAGCGCCAGCAGGACCCCGATGGTGGCCGCGGCGAAGCCGGTGGCCACCGTGTCGAACAGCGCCGTGCGCACCAGCGAGTTCCACCAGTCGAGCTTGGGCGTGAACGTGGCGAAGTCGAACGGGATCAGGCGCCGGGCCACGTACCACACCGACGGGAGCTGCCCGGCGTCCGGCTCGCCGAGCTGCGGCCGCAGCCCGGTCAGCAGGTTGCGCAGGCTGACCCCGGTGTACCACCAGCTGCCCACCACCAGCACCGCCGCCCCGGCGGTGAACATCGCCAGCCGACGCCGGTAGCCGTCGAAGGGCGGCACCAGCCGGTCGGGATCGAGCACCTGGGCGGGACGTACCGAGCGGTGTCCCCGAGCCGGCGGCGCCGAACCCGCGGCCGAACCCAGCAGCGCCCGGCGCACCCGGTTGGAGAGCTGGTCCACCAGCAGCACGGTCACCACCGTGGCCGCCACCACCCCCATGGCCAGGTCCCAGCGCAGGTTGCCGGTGTACTGCATGAACAGCTGGCCCACGCCGCCCGCTCCACCAGGCCCAACACGGTGGAGCTACGGAAGTTGATGTCGAGGCGGAACAGCACCGTGGCCAGGAACGACGGCACGACCTGGGGCAACACGCCGGTGGACAGCTGCTGGAGCCACGACCCGCCCTGGGCCGCCACCGCCTGCCGCGGCCCGGGATCGGCCTGCTCGACGGCATCGGCCATCAGCTTGCCGACCATGCCGATGGCGTGCAGGCCGATGGCCAGCATGCCCGGCAGCGGACCGATGCGGTACACCCGCACGAACACGAACGCGAAGATCACGTCCGGCACCGTGCGGGCGAAGGCGATGATGCCCTGCGCCACCATCCACACCACCCGGTTCGGGGTGGTGCTGCGGGCGGCCAGGAACGCCAGCGGCAGGCTCAACACGGCGGCGATGAACGTGCCCGCCACGGCGATGAAGAACGTCTCGACCACCTTGTCGAGGAGCTGGCCCACATCACCGAAACGGGGCGGCAGCGCACCGTCGCGCAAGGCGGTGCCGAACAGGAAGTCGGCCATCGCCTGACGACCCTCGCCGAAGATGGCGGCCACGTCCCAGATCTGGGTGCGCCAGATCGCCCACACGGCGATGACGGCGAAGACCACGGCTGCGGCGGTGAGCTCCACCCGGGAGCGGCTCCAAGGCGGCGACAATCGCACCGCCTGCCCACCGAGACCGCCACGCCCGCCGACGCCGCCGCGCTCGCCGGCCAGCGCCCGTCGACGCCGGGTGGCGATGGCGGTCACGCCGAGGTCCCTTCGTACTCGGCCCGCTTGGCCCCGGTCGGGTCGAGCCGGCTGTAGACGGTCATGACCTCATCGGTGGTCAACCCGGCGGCGTCGCGGTCGAGCACCACCCGGCCGTCACGCAGGCCGATCATGCGCTGGGCCCAGCCGAGGGCCAGCTCGATCTGGTGCAGCGAGGTGACCACGGTGAGGTTGTCCTCCCGGGTCACCCGGAACAGTGTCTCCATCACCTGGCCGGAGATCTCCGGGTCGAGCGAGGCGACCGGCTCGTCGGCCAGCACCACCCGGGCTGCTGCATCAACGTGCGGGCGATCGCCACCCGCTGCTGCTGACCGCCCGACAGCGTGTCGGCCCGCTGGAAGGCCCGGTCGGCCAGGCCCACCCGGTCGAGCTGGTCCCACGCCTGGCGACGCAGCGCCTTGGAGTAGGTGAGCACCCCGTAGCGCGGCCCCGCAGCCGACCCAGCGCACCGGAGAGCACGTTCTCCAGCGCGGTGAGCCGGCCGACGATGTTGAACTGCTGGAACACGAAGCCGACGTCGCCGCACCCGCCGCGGCTCGCTGCGGCCGGCCCGGGCCAGGTCGTGGCCGAGCACCTCGATGCGCCCGCTGGTCGGCTCGTGCAACCGGTTGAGATGGCGCAACAGCGTCGACTTGCCCGATCCCGACAACCCGATGATCACCAGGAGCTGACCGGCGGGGACCTCCAGGCTCACGTCGTCGAGCGCGACCACCTTCCCACCGTCGAACTCCTTGCGGACGTGCTCCACGCGGATGGCGATCTCGCCCACCGCACCGCCGCCCGCTGCGCCACCCGGGGCGCCGCCTCCCATCGTGCCGTCACCGGTCACGCCGTCTCCCCTCGCACCGTTGGCCATCTCTCGGTTCACCGGTCGATCAGCTCAGCGCGCAACGGGCGGACTTGGTCTGCTCGCACACCTTGCGCACGCCGTCGTAGGTGGCGTCATCGACCGCCGCGTACCCGGCGGCGTCGTCATCACCGAGCTTGCAGTCATCGGCCGAGGCGCAACGGCCCGAGGCCACGAACGCCTTCACGTTGATGTCCTCGAGGAAGATGCGCTTGATCTCCGACTGCAGGCTGGCCGGCAGGGAGTTCTGCATGGCGAACGGCCCGTTGGGGATCTCCGGTCCCTTCCACACGATCTTCAACTCGGCCTGGTCCTTGTTCACCGTCTCGTCCTCGACGGTGTCCACGATGCCCTTCAGGTCACCCTGGTCGATCAGCGTGCTGGTCAGCATGGTGTCGAAGGCGAAGCCGGCCTCGCAGGTGCCGTTGGCCACCGACAGCGCCGAGGAGTCGTGCCCGCCGGCGAAGGTGCCCTTCACCCCGGTCTCGGGGTTGATGCCCACCTCGAGCAGGCCGGCGGAGGGGAACAGGTAGCCCGACGTCGAGCCCGGGTCCACGAAGCACACCGTCTTGCCGGCGAAGTCCTCGATCGAGTCGATGGCGGTGTTGTTGGCCTGGGTGATGCCGTAGGAGCGGTAGACCGGCTCCTCGCCCTCCTGCGTGGAGATGGCGATCGGCTCGAGGGCGGCACCGTTGCCGGTGGCGATCACGTAGGAGAACGCACCGAAGCCGGCCACGTCGGTCTTGTTGGCGATCATCGACTCGATCACCGCGCTGTAGCTGGTGGCGAAGTTGAACTCCACCGGGATGCCCAGCTCCTCCTCCAACACGTCGACGATGGGCTGGTAGCGCTCGAGCTGCGCCTTCTCCTCGGCGCTGGGCACGGCGGCGACCCGTAGCGTGTCGGGCCAATCGGCCTTCGGGTCGGCCGCTGCGCTGGTGGCTGAGCTGCTGCCGGCCCGGCTGGCGGTGGTCTGCGTGGCCGCATCCTTCGTGCCGGAGGCGGCGTCGTCGCCGCCGCAGGCCGCCGCCGTCATGGCCAGGGCCAGTAGGGCGAGCAGCCCTCGACCCAACGATTTCCGTGTGTTCACGCCGATCTCCTCGTCGTCGTCATCCAGTCGATGCGGGCCACACCGTAGAAGTCGAAGGAAAACGCCCGACGACGCCGTTGCGACGGTGACGAGAACGTCGTCGGAACCCTCTGTTCACGTGGTTGAACGGGGGTGGGCGGCCCGCACCACCGCGGCGATCTCCTCGGCGAGCTCCTCCGTGGCGGCCACGATCCCGCTGAAGCGGGCGGTGATCTCGGTGCTGAAGGCCAGCGACCGCCCGTAGGCGTCGATCACCGCGCCACCGGCCGCCGGGGCCAACACCAGCGCGGCGGCCAGGTCCACGCTGCGATGGGTGTCGGTGCCGGCGTCGACGAAGGCGTCGAGCACCCCGGTGGTCACCCACGCCGCTTCCAGCGACGACGAACCGAACACCCGGGCCCGGTCCGCCCGGCGGGCCAGGGTGAGGAAGGCGTCGGCGGCGCCCTTGGGCCGGATCATCGAGATGAACGAGCCGTCGAGGTGGCGGCGCCCGGTGGAGCGCAGCCCGGCACCACCATGCCGGGTGGCATGCCAGGACTGCATGGTGGCGAACCAGTAGGTGAGCGCTTCCTGGTGCTCCCCGTCGTTCACCAACGTGGCGGTGAAGGTGGCGAGGGGCAGGCCGGCGGCGGCGTTGCCGGTGCCGTCGACGGGGTCCATCATCAGCGTGAGCGCCGAACCGTGGTCGAGGAAGCCGCACTCCTCGCTCAGCACGTTGACCCGGAAGGGGCGCACCGCCTCGAGGATCGCCTCCTCCACCAACTGGTCGAGCCGGCTGGTGGGGGTGCCGTCGGCGCCGTCGGCCACGGCGGCGAGGAGCTCGGCGCGGCCCCAGCCACGCTGGCCGCGCTCCATGGCGTCGGCGGCGGCGGTGCAGGCGGCGCGCAACACCGGGTGCAGCCCGCTGGGCAACGGTAGGTCGGCCTGGCCGGCGACGAGGACGGGACGGGGAGATCGTTCGAGCGTCATGGCAGCATTCGAGCGCAGCACCGTCCGGCGCTCAACGACCGGGCCGAACAGTTCATCGCCGCTGTGCGTTGTTCACCCGGGCCGGCACCGCCGTCCACCGAGGGCCTAGCGTCCCTTCATGATGCCGCGCAGCACAGCTGATCCTCTACGCCGTACCGACCGGTCTGCTCGCCGAGCAGTGCGACTGGTTCTCGGCCGCCGCCATCGCCCCCACCACCGCCCAGACCTACCCGCCCCACTGCACGCTGACGGGGTTCTTTCAACCGACCCGTGACCGCATCGGCGTCGTGCTGACGCCCATGCGCAGACGCTCGATCGTGCCGGCCTGCACCGCAGCGGCCGGGTGAGTCCCATGAGGTGACGTTCGGGCAGGCATCCGCCGCGACGCCGGCTGGCTGGGCCCGGATTCTTCCTCACCGAGGCTGCTCGAGGTGGCCGCTTCGTTCGCCGCGGGCCTGCGCGCCGCAGCGAGCCGGGCGACGATGCGCTGCGGCTCAAGGACTGGCTGCACCTCAGCCTGGCCTACGACTGCGACACCGAGACGCTCGACCGGCACGAGGGGCTGGCCCGCTGTGGTCGACGACGGGCTGCACTGCGACTGGGAGGTCGGCCTGGCGCCGCCACCCCGGATCGCTGGGAGCGACTGGCGCCAACGCGCCGGTCGGCGCCTGCATCCGACCCGACGCTTCCCCCGGCTCGCGCAGGTCAGCCGGCGAGCCGGACCGCCCAGGCGTTGAGGTGGGCCTCTGGGGCACCGGCGGCGGAACCAGCCGGCCGCCCGCCGTGCTCGGCGTGCAACCACTGATATTCGCCATCGCCGACGTGCGTGCCGGTGACATCGCCGCTGCCGTCGCCGGCGCTTCGGCGGCGAAGCGGGCGTAGCTCGACAGGGCCGACAGCTTCGCCCGGATGCCGTCGAGGCGGTGGGCGGCGGCGGCGTAGTCCTCGACGACGTCTTCGGGCCGCACGCCGGCCACGCCTGAGCAGCGCCACCAGCACCCCGGTGCGATCCTTACCGGCCGCGCAGTGCACGATGGCCGGGGCGCCGTCGGGCTCGGCTAGGTGGCCAGCGCGGTCACGAACGCCGCTGCGCCCACCTCGAGTGGATGCCAGCGGTAGGCGTCGGCCATCGAGTCCGGACTCGGTCAGCGTGCCGGCACCGGCGGGCGGCTCATGTGCGGCGAGGATGGCGTCGGAGATCACCTCCGCTTCCGAGTAGCGCACGGTGGCCTGCCCAGCCTCGGGCTCCCGGCCCCGCTCGGCCCGCTCCCCCGCCGCCTCGCAGGTCGATCACGTGGCGCACGCCCCACGTGCCGGTCAGCAGGGCCATCACGTCGGCTCCGGTCAGGTCGTGCAGCGCGCCGGAGCGCAGCAGCACACCACTGCGGGTCGATCCGCCACCGGTGCCGGCAACCCACCGAGAGCTCCCGGCAGTTCGCGGTTCCGTCCAACTCCAGCCAACGAGGTGCACCCATGGCCCCATCCTGGCAAGCGGAGGCACCTGCAGCAACGCCGCATGAGCACCGGCATACTGGCCTCGCCGTTCGGTTCGAACGGCGATGCCCCGGGGTGCAGAACCGGGTGTGCGGCCCGGGCTCAGGTGCCGACGATGCCGCCGTCGATCCGTTCGATGATCACCGTGGCGGCCCGGGCGGCCGGCACCATCCGTCGGGCCAGGCACTGCGGGTGAAGTCCGGCGTGGAACAGTTGCACCGATCGCCGTCAGGTCCGCTTCCGCTGCCGCCCGGGCGCGGCGGGGGCCGGCCGAGCGCTCAGGTCTGGGACGAACTTGTAGCCCAGGCCCCGGATGGTGGTGATGTGCTGTGGTTGATCGGGTCCTGCCCAGCTTGTGGCGCAACCGCTTGATGTGCACGCCGAGGGTCTTGGTGTCACCTTGCGGCTGGATGCCCCAGACCTGTCGATAGCGCTTCGCGGGTGAGCACCTTGCCGGCGTGCTCGGCCAGGCAGGTGAGCAAGTACTCGAACTCCTGAGCGGCAGGGTCACCGGTTCCCCCGGTGGTCACTCCGTGGCGATCGAGGTCGATCACCAACGGCCCAAGCCTCGATGCGACGGTGTCCTCTCGCCGGGGGCCACCGGCGGCCGCCTCCGACCGGCGCAGCACGGCGTGGATGCGGGCCACCAGCCCCGCAGCCGGTACGGCTTGGCCACGTAGTCGTCGGCACCCACCTCGAGGCCGACCACCGTGCCGATCTCGCCGAGACTTGGCTGTGACCATGATGATCGGCACCTTGAGCTGCGCCGGAGCTCACGACACGTCGATCCCGCCGCGCCGGGGCAGCATCACATCGAGCAGCACCACGTCGGGCCGCACCTGCTCGAAGCGCTCGATGGCCCTGGCCGTCGCGGCCACCTCGGTTGGAAGCCCTCGCCGCAGGCCGATGAAGAGCGCCTCGACGAAGGACTCGTCCTCCACCAACAACACCGTGGATGGTCCATGATCCGCTCGACCGTCATGACCGGCGCATCGCTGCGCTGGCGGATGCGCTCCGCCGGGTGTCAGTTCGAGGCGATGAACGCCACCCGCTCACCGATGTTCACGGCGTGGTCCCCGATCCGCTCGTAGTACCGGGCGACAGCGCCAGCTGCACCGCCGGCTGCAGCCGAGCGCATCGGCGTCGTGGGCCTGGAACATGGCCCGACGAAGTCGCTGCAGCTGGTCGAGCCTGGTTGTCGATGTCATCGAGGGCGGCCCCGAGGGGTCCGTCGTTCTCGGCGTAGGCGTCCATGGCGCGGGACAGGCACGCCTGCTCGCTCATCTTGGTGATGATGCCAGCAGCCGGGGCGGGATGTCGTGGCCGTAGATCCGGCGGGCGCCCTTGACGATGTTGACCGCCAGGTCTGCGGAGCGCTCGAGGTCGGCGTTGATGCGCATGCTGGCGGCCAGCACCCGCAGGTCGGCCGCCATCGGGTTCTGCAGGGCGAGCAGGCGGAAGCAGTGCTGCTCGATGTCGGCGGACAGCACGTCGAGGTCGTCGTCGTGGTCGATGATGGCCTGGGCCATCAGCAGGTCGGCGTCGAGCAGCGCGTCCGTGGCCCGGGTCACCATCTCCGTGGTCATCGCCGCCAGTTGGGCGAGATCGTGGCGGATGGCGTCGAGATCGCGGTGGAACGTCTTGCGGATGTCGTCGGGCATGGTCACTCCGTTTCGCGCCCTCGGGGTCGGATGGTCGCGCCGACCGCTCAGCGGACGGTGTAGCGGGCGGAGATGATGCGGGCGCCGACGGTCAGGCCGAGCACCAGCACGATGAGGGTGAACGCCGCGCCCCAGGCCCGGTCCACCGCCGCGGGGAAGGGCTGGCCGGCGTTGCCGAAGATGAACTGCGCCAGGGTGGTGTTCGGCCCGGAGAACGGGTTCAGGTTGGTCTGGGTGGCGAAGCCGATGGTGAACAGCACCGGGGCCGTCTCGCCGGCGGCTCGGGCCACGGCCAGCAGCGAGCCAGACGTGATGCCGGGCAGGGCGGCGGGCAGCACCACGGTGAGGATGGTGCGGGACTGGCTGGCCCCCAACGCCATCGACGCCTCGCGCAGGTTGGCCGGCACGAGCCGCAGCATCTCCTCGGTGGAGCGGATGATGATGGGCAGCATCAGGCAGGCCAGGGCCAGCGCGCCGGCGAAGGCGATCCGGCCGCCGCCCTGGAAGCGCAGCACGAAGATCGTGTACACGAACAGGCCCATCACGATCGAGGGCACGCCGGCCAGCACGTTGGCCAGGAAGCGCAGCAACGCCGCCGTGCGGGAGGTCTTGCCGTACTCGTTGAGGTAGATCGCGCCGAGCACACCGAGCGGTACGGCCAGCACCGCGGCCAGCAGGGTGGTCAGCAGCGTGCCGATGATGGCCGGGGCGATGCCGCCCCCGGAGCGCCGCGCCGACACCGGCAGCGGTTCGCTGAGGAAGCTCCAGCTGAGCTGCCCGGCACCCTTGACCGCCACGAAGTAGACGAGCAGCAGCAGGGGCACCGACGCGATGGCGATGGCGACGTAGATCAGCCCGGTGACGGCCCGATCCACCAGGCGGCGGCGGGCGAGGTTCGCCGGCGGGGTGCGCTTGGTCGGCGGCGAGTCGGGCGAGGAAGGCGCGATCGTGGTGGCGCTCACAGCGCGACCCCCTTGAGGTGGCGGGTGGAGCGCACGATGATCGCCCGCGCCACCAGGTTGACGATGATGGTGAACAGGAACAGGGTCACGCCCAGGGCGATCAGCGCTGAGCGGAACAGGCCCTCGGACTCGTTGAACTGGTTGGCGATCTGCGACGGCAGCGCATCGCCCGAGGCGAACAGGCGTGCCGTGATCTGCGCACTGGAGCCGATCACCAGGGCCACCGCGATGGTCTCGCCCATCGCCCGGCCGAGGCCGAGCACGACGGCGCCGATGATGCCGCCCTTGCTGTAGGGCAGGATGGCGCCACGGATCATCTCCCACCGGGTGGCACCGAGCGCCCAGGCCGCCTCCTTCTGAGCCAGCGGCACGGTGTCCATCACCTCCGCGACAGCGAGGTGATGATCGGGGTGATCATCAGCGCCAGCACGATGCCGGCGGTGGCGAAGCTCAGGCCGGAGACCGCCCTCGAACAGCCGCCCGATCAACGGGATCGGCGCGAGCACGTCGGACAGCCAGCCGTAGAAGGTCTGCAGCGGGGAGCGCAACACGATGAAGCCCCACAGGCCCCACACCACCGAGGGCACCGCGGCCAGCAGGTCGATGGCGTAGACCACGCCGGAACGAGCCCGTGGCGCCGCGATCTCCGATAGGAAGATGGCCAGGGCCAGGCTCACCGGCACCGCCAGCACCAGGGCGAGCACCGAGATCAGCGCGGTGCCGTAGATGAAGTCCAGCGCCCCGAAGCGGTCCTCGGCCGGCGCCCACCGGGTCGACGTGAAGAAGTCCAGGCCCATGTGGGTGAACGCCGGGCGGGCCTGGTTCGTGGTGGACAGCACGATCAGCGCCAGGATGATGAGCACCAGCATCCCCGACGCCAGTGCCAGCCAGCGGAACGCCGTGTCACCCACCCGTACGGATCCGCGTCTCGCGGTCTGTGGCACCGTCACCGAAGCCATGGAAGCCCTTCCGTTCAGCAGCGGGCACCGCAGCCGGTGCCCGGGGGCAACCTACGAGCACCCGGTGGACGCCACCTTGAACGCAGGTGGACCGCAGCCGAACTTCAGGTGAACACTCGGCGAGACGCCCCTGATCGGTTGCTCGGCACGGCTCGGTCACCCCATGATCGGCAGGCGACGTCCGCGAGCACAGGAACGATGATGGTGAGCGACACCCGGCCCTCCCCCACCGACACGGCGACCTCGCCGCCTCGGCCCCAGGTGCAAAGCCGCAGTGGCCAGGCCCCGGTCATCCTGGCCGACCACCCGGTGTTCGAGCTGCGCGACGCCGATTTCTACTACGGCTCCTTCCGGGCCGTGCACGTGGACAGCCTGGAGATCTACGCCAACCAGGTCACCGCCTTCATCGGTCCCTCCGGCTGCGGCAAGTCGACCGTGCTCCGGGCCCTGAACCGCATGAACGACCTCGTACCCGGTGCGCGGGTCAGCGGCCACGTCAACCTCGACGGTCAGCCGCTGTTCGGGCCGGGCGTCGATCCCATCCACGTCCGCCGGCGCGTCGGCATGGTGTTCCAGAAGCCGAACCCCTTCCCCAAGACGATCTACGACAACGTGGCCTACGGCCCCCGCGTCAACGGGCAGAAGAAGGGACTCGACGAGCTCGTCGAGCAGTCCTTGCGCAAAGCCGCCCTGTGGGACGAGGTGAAGGACAAGCTCAAGGAATCGGGCCTCTCGCTCTCCGGCGGCCAGCAGCAGCGTCTGTGCATCGCCCGGGCCATCGCCGTGCAGCCGGACGTCATCCTCATGGACGAGCCGTGCTCGGCCCTCGACCCGATCTCCACGATGCGCATCGAGGAGCTCATCGACGAGCTCAAGGCCGACTACACCGTGGTGATCGTGACCCACAACATGCAGCAGGCGGCCCGCGCCTCGGACCGCACCGCGTTCTTCACCGCCGAGCTGGACCCTGCCAGCGGCCAGCGGATGGGCTACCTGGTCGAGATCGGTGACACCGCCGAGCTGTTCACCAAGCCCACCGACGAGCGCACCGAGGCGTACATCACCGGCCGCTTCGGCTGACTGACCGCACCCCGCGACCGACCGGTCCGACCAGCCGTGCCCGTACCGGTCGGTACGGGCACGGCCGCGTCCGGACCACCGTGCGAGCACCGCACCAAGTGTTCGTCCACAGTTCACCTGACGGCCATCCACGCGCTGCGAACAGGTCATCCGGGCTGCGTAGGTTGCGCGGTGTTGACCTTCAGGAGGAACTGGATTTCCATGCAACGTTCAATGCGTCATCTCTTGCGCGGCTCGTCCGTGCTGTTCGCGGCTGCGCTGGTCGCCACCGCCTGCGGGGGTGACGACAGCAGCTCGGAGTCGACCACCACCACGGCAGCGGCCGCTCAGGGCGGCGACGGCAGCACCACCACCGCGGCGCAGTCCACCACCACCGAGGCGGCGGAAGAGGATGTGGAGCTGGCCGAGGCCACGCTCAACGCGTCGGGCGCCACCTTCCCCAAGGCCTTCTACGACGAGGCGATCATCGAGTTCGCCGACCTGCAGCCGAACATCACCATCAACTACGCCGGCGGCGGGTCGGGCAAGGGCCGCACCGACCTGCAGGAGCAGCAGGTGGACTTCGCCGGCTCCGACGGCCTCGTGAAGGACGAGGACCGACCCAACTACAAGGGCGGCGAGTTCCTCTACTTCCCGACCGTGGCCGCGCCCATCACCGTGAGCTTCAACCTCGACGGCGTGGACGAGCTGCAGCTCTCGGCCGACACGATCGCCAAGATCTTCCAGGCCGAGATCACCAGCTGGGATGACGCCGCCATCAAGGCCGACAACCCCGACGCCGACCTCCCGGCGACGCCGATCACCGTGGCCCGCCGCTCCGACGGCTCGGGCACCACCGCGAACTTCACCAAGTTCCTGGTGGCGGCGGCCCCGGACACGTGGAAGCTCAAGTCGGGCTCGACGGTTGAGTGGCCGGCCAACACCCAGGGCGCCCAGGGCAACGCCGGCGTGGCCGCCTGATCCAGGCCACCGACGGCGCCATCGGCTACGTGGACTTCTCCGACGCCAAGGCCACCGGCCTGACCTTCGCCTCGATCAAGAACAAGGCCGGCAAGTTCGTCGAGCCGTCGCTGGAGGCCACCAGCGCCGCCTCGACACCGCCGAGGTGAACGACGACCTCTCCTACAACCCGATCAACGCCCCCGGTGAGGACGCGCACCCCATCGCCGCGCCGACCTGGATCCTCGTCTACAAGAACCAGACCGACAAGGCCAAGGGCGAGGCCACCAAGGCGTTCCTCGAGTACATCCTGACCGACGGTCAGGCGCTCGCCCCCGACATCGACTACGCCCCGCTGCCCGACGGTCTCGACGAGAAGGCGCTGGCCCAGCTCGACGAGATCGTCATCCCCAGCTGAGCTGATCCGGACCCGGCGCTCGCACCGCGGGCACCGGAAGCCTGATTCTCCAACCCAGCCGGAGCGGGGTGGCGGCCTGGCCGCCGCCCCGCTCTGCGTTGCGAGCCACGAACGGCGCGGAGGGCGCCACCCATGGGGCCAGGACACCGACCACCAACGCGAGGCGGCCGACGGGCACCCCGGCCGGGGCACCCGGCGCCGCGGCGCCGAGCGGCCCGACGGTGCTGCTGTTCACCGGCGACGAGGGCAGCGCCGAGCCCATCATGGCGGCACTGGCCGACGACGGCTGCCAAGCGCACCTCGCCGCCGGCGGCAGCCCCGACGAGCTGCTCGCCTTCTTCGCCCCGGCGCTCGTGCTCGTCGACGGCGGCGCTGCCCACGCCACGGGCGTGGACCTGTTGCGCCCTGCGGCGGAGCTCCGACGTGCCGGTGATCGTCATCTCGCCCACCAACGCCGAGCTCGACATCGTGCTGGCGCTCGAGCTCGGCGCCGACGACGTCATCAGCCGGCCGTTGCGCCCGAGGGAGCTGACCGCCCGGATCCGGGCGGTGCTGCGGCGGACGCCGGCGCCGCGGCCACCGAGGCCACGCCGTCGTCCTCGTTGCTGCGCGGCGGTGACGTGGTGGTCGACGTCGAACGCCACGAGGTGACCCTGCACGGCCCCCGGTGCACCTGCCGCTGCGCGAGTTCGAGGTGCTCGCCCTGCTGCTGGAGCACCGCAACCGGGTGCTCACCCGCGACACGATGTTCCGTCGCATCTGGGGCCCGAACTTCAGCGGCGACCCGAAGACCCTCGACGTGCACATCAAGCGCCTGCGGGAGAAGCTCGAGCCCGACCCGGCCAACCCCACGAGGATCGTGACCATCAGAGGGGTGGGCTACCGCTTCGTGGTGCCCGACTGAACCAGGGTTCACGCAAGGTTCACACACCGCTCATCCCGATGTGGTCGATCCCCGATCGGATCGGCGCTACGGTGACGGTGGGTTCGGTCGAGGCCGATCGAACCACCTTCCTCCCCCCGCCGGTTCCCCATGCCATCCCCCTGGGCCGGCGGGGGGAGACAACAACCGTGTTCGCCGGTGCGGCCGCACCTCCCACCGATGGTGCCCCGCCGAGTGCACCGGGTGTGCCGGATCGTCCGATCCGGTGGCCGACGGGTGTCCATTGGGTGATGGCGCGGTGAACAACGATTCGGGCGGCGCCCGGCGGCTCAGCAGCGGACGTTGCCGTGCGCGATCCTTGAGCGTCCGCGATCGACGTCCGGGCGGACAGAAAGGTGCGATCGTCGTGGACGTCCACGCCTCGCCGACCACGGAATCGATCATCGGGCTCGAGGAGCTCATCACCTCGCTGCGTGAGAGCACCGTGGAGGAGCTGCTCGCCCTCGGCCTGTCGGTCCAGGGCACCTTCGACGAGGTGGACGACCCGGTGCTGGTGGGCCCCGACGGCGTGCCCCTCGACACCTGGCGGGAGGGCTACCCCTACCACGAGCGCATGACGCGCCACGAGTACGACCACGCCAAGCGATTGCTCCAGATCGAGCTGTTGAAGGCCCAGACGTGGCTGAACGAGACCGGCCAGCGGCTGGTGATCCTGTTCGAGGGGCGCGACGCGGCCGGCAAGGGCGGCACCATCAAGCGCTTCATGGAGCACCTCAACCCCCGCTTCGCCCGCGTCGTGGCGCTGTCGGCGCCGTCGGAGCGCGAGCAGGGCCAGTGGTACTTCCAGCGCTACATCGGCCACCTGCCCACCCGCGGCGAGATCGTGCTGTTCGACCGTTCGTGGCACAACCGCGCCGTGGTGGAGCACGTCATGGGCTACTGCAGCCCCGACGACTACGAGCTGTTCATGGAGCAGGCGCCGCCGTTCGAGCAGCTGCTGGTCGACGCCCACATCCGGCTGGTGAAGTTGTGGTTCTCCGTGTCGCGGCGCGAGCAGATCACGCGGTTCACGATCCGCCGCATCGACCCGGTGCGCCAGTGGAAGCTCTCCCCCACCGACCTCGCCTCGCTCGACAAGTGGGATGAGTACACCGCCGCCAAGGAGGCGATGTTCCGCCGCACGCACACCGCGACGGCGCCGTGGACCATCGTGCGCTCCAACGACAAGAAGCGCGGCCGGGTGGAGGCGATGCGCTTCGTGCTCGCCGGGCTGGACTACCCCGACAGGGACCACGATGTCGTGGGCGTGCCCGACCCGCTGATCGTCGGGCCGCCCGACGTGGTGGCCGCCGAGGCGGGCGAGCTGCGCCAGCCCTGAGCGCCGTCACCTCCACCCTGCACGAAACGAAGGAACGATGGCACCGCGCCCGACGACGCCCGATCACCCTGCCCTCGCTACCGGCGACGCCGGTGCACCGCTCGATCCCACCCGACTGCGCCACCTCCACCAGCTGCTCCTCGCCGGCGGGCCGCACGGCGTGCCGGTCAGCGAGCTGCGGCGCCTGCTCGGCCCCGTCAACCCGCTGCGCCGGCGACGCCTGCTGCGCGAGCTGGTGGCCTTGCCCGGTGTGCACGCCACCACCGAGCCGGCGCCGAGCGCCGGTGCGGCGTTGAGCCGGCGGGTCGTGTTGCGAGCCGTGCACCTCGAGCACCCGGCCGATCCCGCGCCCGCTCACTGAACGGCGATGGCGTGGTTGAACGCCCGATGATGGGTGGGCGAACTCTTCGCCGAAGCATTGCCGCAGCGGTCGCGTACCGCGCAGAATGGCGCCGTTCCCGGAGCTGACCGACCCGAAGGCGACGGTGGCCCACGCCCCTGGCGAGGTCGCCCGACGCATCGGCCGGCAGGCCCCGGGGTGACCACCGCATCGATCACCACATCAATCACCACGTCGGTCACCGGACCGATCACCAACCCGACGATCGGGCACCACCAGAGGGATGGACGCCATGGCGCTGACCAAGCTCGGGATCATCGGAGCGGGCCGGGTCGGCACCGCGGTGGCGGTCTCGGCCGCGGCGTTCGGCGTGGCCCGGACGATCGCCCTCTACGACGTCGACGCCGGTCGGGCCGAGGCGGAGTCGGCCGACCTTCGTCACGGAACGCCCTTCCTGCCCCCGGCGGCGGTGCTCGGCGGGGGCGACCCATCGGTGCTCGACGGCAGCGATGTGCTGGTGTTCGCCGCCGGCGCCGGCCAACGTCGGGGCCAGAGCCGACTCGACCTCGCCGAGGTCAACGGCGAGCTGTGCACCAACGTGCTGCCGGCCCTGCTGGAGCGGTCTCCCGACTGCATCGTCATCGTGGTGAGCAACCCCGTGGACGTGCTGACGGCGGTGGCGCAGGAGGTCTCCTCGTTGCCGATCGGAAACGTTCCTAGGCTCCGGCACGCTGCTCGACACCTCACGGTTGCCCGGGTGCTGCTGGCCGAACGACTGGAGGTGGCGGTGCCAGGTGCACGTGAACATCGCCGGCGAGCACGGCGACAGCGGGTTCGCGCTCTGGTCGAGCGCCACGGTGCTGGGCACGCCCCTGCCGGTGGCTGGCATCGGGAGGGCTACGACGGGGACCTCCCCGACCGCTTGCTCGGTGAGGTCCGCACCGCCGCCCGGATCATCGACGGCAGGGGGCGACCAGCACCGCCATCGGCTTGGCCACCGCCCGCATCGTCGGCGCCATCGCCGCCGACGAGCGCCTGGCTGATGCTCCCGCTGTCGTGGCGTCACGACGTGCCGGGGGCCGGCTCCGTCTGCCTGTCGCTACCGGTGGTGGTGGGCCGCAGCGGCGTGCTCCGCCCGGCGCCGGTGCGACTCGAGCGCCACCGAACGGCGGGCGTTGACGGGTCAGCGGCTTCCCGCTGCGGGCGCCCGGCGGCCTCCGCCGGTACCGGCCTGAGCGGTCGAGGCCAGCGCGATCGGCCACGATCGCGGCCCCGATCACATCGTTCGCCTTCCGGCCATCACCCATGCCCCCTCCTCATCGGCAGGACAGCTGGCCCTCGTAGCGTCAGGGACATGGATGATGACCACCAGCCGGGCTCCTGTTCGGGGCTGTGGAGCGCTGCGCCGCCGCCGTGAGCAAACAGCCGAGGCCGCCGACGTCGGCACGCTGCGCGAACCACCGCCTGGGGGCTGGAACGTAACCGCGTTCCTGGCGTTGCGCAGCGAGGACCGCCGCTCGCTGCAGTCGGCGTTGGCGGGCGCGGCCTGTCCTCCCTCGGCCGGTGCAGACACGTCACCGCCACGGTGGACGCCGTGCACCGGGCGCTGTGCGCCCTCGTTGGTCGCCCACGAGCGCCTGACAGCCACCGAGCAGGGCACCAGGACTTCGCCGCCGGGCGACGCCCTGTGGGCCAGCGCCGAGCGGGTGCTCGAGGCCCGGCGGACCCCAACCGGCCGGCACGCATCGCGGCGACGCTCCGTCGGATGCGTCGGAGGATCCCGCAGCTCGTGGACGACCTCGTACGCCACGGTATGGACCTGGCCCGCATCAACTGCGCCCACGACGATGCTGTGGCCTGGCGGGCGATGGCCGCGCGTGCGCAAGGCCGCCGAGCGCCACGGCGGTCGGTGCGGTTCATGATGGACCTCGCCGGCCCCAAGCTGCGCACCGGCCCGGTCCCACCCGAGGAGGCCGTGGTGCGGCTGCACCCGCGGCGCAACCGGCGCGGCGTGGTGGAGACCCCCGCCCTGGCGCTGCTGGTCGACGCCGAGCACCTCGACGAGCTGGACGGCGATCCCGGCGGCGAGGGTTCCGGCAGATGGCGGTCGTACCGGTGACCGCGCCGTTCCTCCTCCGGCGACGGTGCCGGCTGATCGGGTTCGCCTCGAGGACGCCCGCGGCGCCCGCGTCCTTCGAGGTCACCGCCGTGAACGGCCTGCTGGGGCGGTGGTCACCGCCAACCGGACCACCTACCTGGTGGACGGCACCCGCCTCCGTTTCAAGCGCCACAAGGGAAACGTTGGGCCACTCACCCCGGGCGGGGCCCCTGGTGCTGCGGCGAGGGAGGAGCTCCTGCTCGACCGGACGAGGAACCAGCCCGTCGCGCCGACAAGGCCGCGCCCGCCGCCATCGGATGCACGCTGCCCGGGCAGTCGCCGCGCTGCAGCCCGACGCCCGCGTGCTCTTCGACGACGGCAAGATCACCGCCACGGTGCTGGCCCAGCGACCGGACGGCGCCTTGCTGCGCATCCGGGGCGCGAAGGCCGGCAGCAACTGCGCGGCGAGGCATCAACGTGCCCGACGCCGCGCTCGACGTCTGCGCTCACCGAGAAGGACCGGGCCGATCTCGCCACCGTGGCCGAGCTCGCCGATCGGTGGCGCTGTCCTTCGTGCGGACGCCGGGCGACGTGCGGCTGTTGCTCGAGGCCCTGGCGGAGCTCGACGCCACCCACCTCGGGGTGGTGCTCAAGATCGAGAACGAACGGGCCTTCGCCGCGCTGCCCCACCTGCTGCGCGCCGCCATGGTGCACGACGGCGTCGGGGTGATGATCGCCCGCGGTGATCTGGCCGTCGAGGTGGGCTACGAGCGCATGGCCGAGCTGCAGGAGGAGATCTCTGGCTGTGCGAATCGGCCCACATCCCGGCGATCTGGGCCACCGAGGTGCTCGACCAGCTGGCCGAAGGGCCGGCCGTGCGCCTTCGGAGATCACCGACGCCGCCATGGCGCATCGGGCGGAGTGCGCAATGCTCAACAAAAGGCCGCACGTCATCGATGCAGTGTCGGCGCTCGATGACATCCTGCGCCGTATGAGCGCAGGCGCAAAACCGCCGCCACCATGCGGGTTGCGCTCCTGGCGGCGGTGCTGCCGCCAGCCGGATTGCGGCGGGGCGAGGGCAGATGAACTCTTCGTCGCCGCGCTGCGTCCCCGGGCCGATCCCAACGCTACCTATGGAGCATCCCGAGCTTCGGAAGAGGTGCCGATGGCGATCCACCCCCAGGACCGGCGCAACGTGAGCCCGATCAACGCCGAACGACGGCGACGCCCGTTCGTCGCCGAGCTCGCCCAGCTGCGCGCCGGATCACCGGATCCGCTCACGATGACGACGAGGACGGCACCGGGCGGCATCGCCGTGCTCCGCAACCGCCTGCGGATCTCAACGGCGAGTTGCGAGGTGCTGCCGTCTCCCGGCTGGTCGCGCCCGCCGACGGACCGCCCAGCTCCACACCGTTCACGACGGCCTCGATTGCGCGTGAGCGACGGCGCGGAGAACCCCCTCCACACGGCCACCGCCCACGCCTCCTCGCGGTTGATGGACACGGGCCGAGCGCCCGCGTACCCCGCGCTACCGGCTTAGCCCGACCCGCGCCTGGCGGCGTGCATCCACGGGCGATCGGCCCGGCACCGGCGCTGCTGAACGTCGGTGCCGGTGCCGCTTCCATACCAGCGACCGCCTGCGTCACCGCCGTCGAACCATCGGCCGCCATGCGCCAGCGTCCGCCGGCCGGCGGACGGCAGCTCGTGGTGGTGGCTGCTGGTGGCCGAGGGCGTTGCCGTTCACCGACGAGGTCCTTCGGCGCGGCCATGACCACCTTCAGCGTGCACCAGTGGCCCGACCCCGTGGCAGGGCTACGAGAGGTGCGACGGGTCACCACCGGACCGGTGGCCGTCCTCACCTGCGACCCGGCCCGTCTCGATCGATGGTGGCTCGCTGACTATGCGCCCGAGGTGATCGCCACCGAGGCCCGCCGCTACCCACCGCTCGACCTGCTCGCCGCAGCCCTCGGCAGCCGGATGGAGGTCCACGTGGTGCCCGTGCCCCTCGACTGCACCGACGGCTTCAATGGGGCGTACTACGGCCGGCCGGAGCGGCTGCTGGATCCCGCCGCCCGGCAAGCCTGCTCGGCCCGCAGGGCTTCCTCGATCCGGCAGCCGAGCAGCGCTTTGCCGCCACCTGGCTCAGGACCTGCGCTCCGGCCGGTGGGATGACCGCCACGGCCACCTGCGGCACCAGCCGAGCCTCGACGGCTCCCTCATGCTGTGCGTCGCCCGCTGAGGCGGCCCTCCCACCGAGACTTCATCCCCCGGTCGCCGTGGCGCCATCACAACCGACACCGTCCGTTTTGCCGGCGATCGGTACGCTCCGCACCCTGGACGTCGGGCCCACCTTTCACCCCCGCACCTGTTGGGGAACCGGCCGTGCTGCACCCCCGCCGCCTCCGCAACGCGCCGCCCAAGGGGCCGCGGGGAAGTTCGTCACGGCGGTCGTCCGCCAGCGGGTGGCGCCCGACGCCGGCGCCGCCGCGCTCGCCGCCCGTCTGGCCGACGAGTTGCCGCCGCGCCGCCTCTGCTGGTGGCCAGCTTCGAGACCGGCCGCTGTGTGGCAGCGCGCCCTCGGTCTCGACGGCCTGGCCCAGGCGGCGGAGCCGCTGCCGGTGGTGGCCCGAGCGACCAGCTCTACTGGGCCACACCCGACACCGCCGATCGCCGGCGCTGGCCGATCCGGCACCTCGAGGCGGAGCACGTGTGGAGCGGGCGGGTGGCGCGCCACCCTGCCTGGTGGCGTGGCGCCACCGCGACGCCAAGCTCCTGCTCGCCATCTGCCCCCTGATCGTCGGGTCCCCACCGTCGGCGGACGCACCGAGCGGTGCACGTGCCGGCGATGATCGCGTCGACTGCGCGGCGTACGTGGACGGGCGGCGGGCCGCCTCGCCCGTCGGGGCCGAGCTCCGCCGATGGGCCGAGGACGGCGAGAGGCTGGTGTAACGGGTCTGCGCATGCCGAGCGACGAGAGCTGACGTGGGCGTGCAGGGCGCTCAGGCTGGACCTCGACCCGAAGCCGAGGGCGCGGGCACCGCACGACCGGCCGGTGCTGACGAGGCTGGACGGGGCCTGGTGGCTCGTGCTGCACGTACCGCCCGGTACGAGGATTCCAGCGAGCGGCTCCGGCTCGGCGAGCTGTCGGTGCTGTTCGGCGAGCGGTTCGTGGCGACCATCCGTTACGGGCACGCCACCCGCTCGACGGGCTGCGGCGCGGGGCTCGAGGCGGACGAGGCGCCTCGCCGACAGCGCCGCCAGCGTGCTGGCCGCCATCGAACAGGTCCTCGAGGACTACGACCGGGCCCTCGACGGTTTCGAGGGCGACGTGCTGGAGGCCGAGCAGGACGTCTTCGACGTCGGCCGTCGCCCACCGGTGCGGCGTCTGTACTTCCTCAAACGCCAGCTCCTGCAGCTCCTGGTGAACTGCAGGGGCGCTGCAGGAGCCGCTACAGCGGATCGCCCGCCGCATCGATCCGCAGGCGGCCGACGACATGGCCAACTGCCTCGACCGCCTCGTCGTGGCCCGGCGCACCCGGACGCTGTCCGATCCTGGTGACCACGCCATCGACGTCAACTTCACCCAGGTCTCGCTCCAGCAGAACGAGGACATGCGCCGCATCAGTGCCTGGGTGGCCATCGCCGCGGTGCCACCATGATGGCCGGCATCTATGGGATGAACTTCGATCACATGCCGGAGCTGCATTGGTACTACGGCTACCCGCTGGCGATGGCCACCATGGCCGAGTGCGTGCCTCGGGCGTACCGGGTGTTCCGGCGCAGCGGCTGGCTCCTGAGCATCGCCACCGCCGCCGGACAGCGGTGAGTCAGAGTGAAGCACGTTGCAAGATGCGCCCCGCGCCCGGGTGCTCGGGTGCGGTGCCCGAGGCCATGAACACCACCGTTCGTCCGATGTTGGCCGGCATGGTCGCCGATCCGCTCGAAGCGGGCCACCAGCGCCAGCTGCACCGAGTGCGCCAGACCGGCGCAGTAGCGGTCGTGGGCCTCGAACATCGCGGCCATGAAGCTGCGCTGCAGGTCGTCGAGGTGGTTGTCGATGTCGTCGAAGGCAGCGCCGAGCGGGGCATCGCGCTCGGCATCGGTGGCGATGCGCAGCATCCACGCGTGCTCGCCATGGCGGCGATCAACCCCTTGAAGGCGAGGCAGCAGCTCCACACCAGCGAGCTGCTCGACGACCGGCGATGCTGGTGGCCAGCTCGCCGGCGCAGCAGCTCGCTGTTGATGCGCTGCCGGCGGCCAGCGTGCGCAGGTCCGCCGCCACCGGGTTTGCTGCAGCGCCAGGAGTCGGAAGCAGCTGCTCGATCCGCTGCGACTGGACCTCGGCCAGTTCGTCGTCGGCGGCGAGCAGCGCGGTGGCCGCCGCATCGCCGTCCAGCAACGCCTCGGTGGCGCGGGCCACCAGCTCGCCCGCTCGGGCGGCGAGCTCCACCAGCTCCGTGCGCAGCGCGTCCAGCTCCCGGTGGAACGTCGATGGACCTCGTCGGTCATGAGTCGCCTCTCGAAGACGAGGTGTCGCCTGCGCGGCGTGCGATCGAACACCACGCGCCGGGTGCGGAACCGCTCTCTGCCGACTCTACGGAGTGCTGACCGATCGCCACGCGTCGGTGAGCGGCCGGTGAACAGCAGGCGAAAGGTGCCCGCGCCCCGGCCGAGGGCCGGTCCCGGCGATCCGCCGCTCCAGCAGTACCAGCAGCTGGCGTGCTTGTCAGTGGCCCGGTGCCAGGTCCGGCGCCAGCCGACGTAGGCGCCCACCGCCATGTCGGCGGCGAAGCTCTGGGCCAACCGCCCGGCGGTGAACGCCACCTGCCGATCGGCGTCCGGCCAGCGCTGGCTTCCAACCACTGGTGGGCGGTGACCGTCACCATCGCGCCGAGTTGGTCCTGGAGATCGGCCAGCCGATCGGCCGCGTCGTCGGTGCGGCCCCTCGACAGCACCGAGGTCAGCTCGGCTGCGTAGCGGGCCCGTTTGGCCGCCTTGCGGACCACGTGCAGCGGTTCGAGCCCGGCGTCGGCCGGGAGGCGCTCGATGCGCTTGCGGGCTGCGGCCGACCGCATGGGCGAGCCCCGCCGGCCGACCTTCGGCGCGGCCAGCTCCGGGTCGACCTCCGGGCGCAACGGCGGCTGTTGCGCCAGCACCGCTCCAGGTCGGCGATCAGGCCGAGGATGGCGCGCCGAGCCCATGACGTCGCGCAGCACCGCCAGCGCCGGCGGCGGTCCTCGGCCAGGCGAGGCCGGGATGACGGCCACCGCATCCCGATCCACGTCGGCCAGCTGCTCGGCCCGGGTGGCGATGGTCAGTGGCAGCACATCGGCGTCGCGCACGTTGCCCAGCAGCTCGCCGAGCCAGCGCAGCTCCTGGCGCAGGCCTCCACCCGGAACGCATCGCACCACGGCTCGAGCGTCTTGAAGGTCTGAGCGCAAGCGCCGGGTAGCGACCCTGGCCTTGTGGATGTCCTCGGCGGCGGCGTCGAGGCGGATGAGCGGGTCGTGGGCGAGCAGCTGCTCGGTGGCCAGGCCGATGGCCCCGGCCACCGGTGCCGCCACCGTCTTCGGCCGGCTCGACAGCGAAGCAAGCCGCAGGCACCACACCCAGCACCCGCACCAGCTTCGGCGTCGGGTCGGGCCGGCCGCCGCCCGCCGAGGTCAACCCTGCGGCGAACCGTTCGAGCACGTCGTCCCCTCCACCAGCTCGACCTCGATCTCCGGAACGACGGGCCCTCCACCCCGGCCAGGGTGGAGCGCACCACGTCGTCGGCCACCCTCCACCGTCACCCCGGCCTCGTCGCGCAGCGTGCGGTGGTCCGCTCCGTGTGGACCACGGCGATCTCACGCAGCGGCAGGCGGCCCACCGAACCCACGGGTCAGCTCCAGCGCCGAGCCCGGCGAGACGAAGTCGTCACCCGTCGAGGTCGAAGCTCACGGCGACGAGCGAACTTCAGGCCGTGCCCGCTGAGCGCGAGCGTCCACGTCCGCTCCGTGCCATCGGCCGCCGCAGTGGCGCGGCGATGGCTGACCCCGCCGGGCCAGCGCGGTCCTCCGTGTCCCAGTAGCGGGCGACGAGCTCGGTGCTCGTGGCCGAGACCTGGTGGAACCCCTCGAAGCGGGGCAGCACGAACGAGGGTCCCGCCTGGACCTTCGGCGCTCCTGCTCGACCGAACCGGTACCCGTCGCCATGTGCGCACCTCCACGATGTGGACCGGACACCGTAGCGTCGCCCGCCACGACGAACGCGTGTGCTTCACCGTTCGTTGGTGCACCCACAACCCCCGATTGCGTCGCCGATGCCAGTCGGCCACGCTGCTGACCGGCTCCCGCCGTGGTACGCCCACGGCGGGCCGACCGGCCGCCGCTCAGCGTCGGTCGGTGTCCAACTCCATCACCGACGTCGTGCCCGAGATCTCATGGGCGGCGAGCAACAGCGCCCGGCCGCCCGGCGCCTCGACGATGGCACGAAGCGGAAGCCTTCCCGGCGAGATGTCTCCCACGTTGGTCAGCCACTGCAGGCTGCTCGGTCGGCCCGGATCGGTGACGATCGAACATCATCACCCCACCGGCCCGCTCAACCCGACGAAGGCATAGGTCCGCCGCGCTCGGCCGACGGCGGCCGCCTCCCGGTTCGGGGCCCTTGTCATCACGCTGCGGTGTCGTAGAAGTCGGTGGCCCAAGAGGCGCCGGCCGGCCACCGTTGTCGGCCCAGTTCCCCAGGTCCACCAACGCCACAGTGGCCTCCAGGAGCAGCCGCTGTCCACCAGGCGGCCGCTTGTCGTCCCAGATGCTGAAGGACCGGCCGCCGAAGGCGTACAGCTCACCCGGTAGCCGGCGGCGCATGACCGACGGGAACACGGTGCTCACCTTGAGCCGCCGAGGTTGGCGTTGTCCGCAGCGAGGTCACCGCATCGGCACCGCCGAGCACGGCCGGGTCCAGGCCGCCCGGCGGGGATCGGGCGCGCCCTTCGTCGGCGAGCACTCGTTGCCCTCCACCTCTTCGTTGTCGAGGCCGGCGAAGTACGTCGGGTGTCGCCCTCGTTGGCGGTCAGCGGTGGGTCCGACCCCGGGCCGACATCGAGGCGGTGTCGGGCAGGTGCAGCCCTGCACCCGGCCCGGGTGCTCGGCCAGCAAACGCCATCGCGATGCGCTGGCATCGAGCTCGTTGCCCGCGATGCCGTGGTCCTTGGCGCCAGCACGACGGTCGCCCGGCCGTTCCCTTGCGCAGGTCGACGATGGCCAGGGCGTTGTTCTCCTGCAGCGTGACGTAGAGCCTTGTCACCGACGATGGTGGCGTACTCGGGCTCGAGGTCCTGGGCCACGCTGGCCCCGGCCACCGTACCGACCCGTATGCCAGCCGCCTGCAGCTGGTCCTGCTGGCGTTGAACGCCTTGAAGTCGATCTGGCGGGCCCGCATGGCGGCCGCCCCCGACCGCTGCGATCGATCACCGTGATCGAGCCCTCGGGGTTCTCGGCCAGCAGCGGATCCGTGGTCGGCTGCCGATCGACCCGGTGACGCAGCGGGGCTCGCCCTCGTTGGCGATGACCGCCCGCCGGCCGTCCTCGCTCCGGGTCACCGAATCGGGCAGGACGCCGGTAGAGCGGGCCTCCGAACACCGGCCGCTTTCGATGGAAGAACACGGCCGAGCCAGGGTCGAGCACGGTGGCACCGCTCACGACGGCCACGCCCATGCCGCCGTGGGCGGCCACGCTCTGCACGTCCGGGGCCGTACGGTAGGAGATCGACGCTGCGCAGCAGCGTGGAAGCGCGGCCGGGTCGGCGATCAGGGCGATGTCGATGCGGGTGGCGAGCGCCGTTGGTGACATCGTCTTCGTCCGCCGGTCGAAGAGCGACGATCTCGGCGCCGGCCTCACCGGCGCCCGAGTCGAACGACGCCACGAAGCGCAGGGCCGCCGTGCGCTCCGGCGATGCCTCTACCACCGCTCCCACCCCGAGGGCCGCCACCGTGGTGACCGCTCCCAACACAACGCCGACCGTCCGCCGCATCCCGTCCTCCTGTTGTTCCGCCGGGTCAGCGGCGCACCGTACCGGGGCGAGGTGAACGCCTGGCAGCGCCACGGCAACGCCCACCTGAACATCGGGCGACCACGCCCACCGCCGCGGTCAGCAGGCCGGCTCCGCAACAGGGCCAACCGAACGGTCACCGGCCCGGCACCGGCGGTGCATCGCGAACCGAACACCGACAGGGGTTGCTCCACGCAATTGTTCACCTGTGGTTCAACCCGTTGTGGCTTACCCGATGCGGGGGCTCTGTAGCTTCCCGGCCGACCGTGATCACACGGAGGAGCCGCATGAAGACGAGGAGCTGCATGAGAACGAGCACACGGGTGGGACTCGGAGCGCTGACGCTCGCCGGTCTGCTGGGCGTCGCCGCCCCGGCGGGCGCCGGTGAGGTGCCGATCGCGCCGTACCGGTTCGACGCACTGGAGCATTCGGCGTACGACGCGGCGTTCGCGCCGGGCGCGCCGTGGATCGTGCCCGCCGGCTACCGTCAGCGGCTCGTCTCCGGTGAGCAGGACCTCGACATCTACGCCGACGGTTCCGACTGGAACGACATGAACACCGTCAACGAGACCGGGCCCCGGGCCGGCCGCTACCTGTACCGCACCCACGAGGTGCGCGAGCACCCCGACGGTGGCGCGGTCTCGGTGGTGGACTTGGAGACCGGTGAGGCCAAGGTGCTGGTGCAGCGGGAGGACTGGACCGCGCTCGACGGCATCCGCTGGACGCCGTGGGGCACGCTGCTCTTCGCCGAGGAGACCGATGGGGGCATGCTCTACGAGGTCGAGTTGGGCGACGACCTCATGACGGCGGTGGCCGTGCACGAGCACAAGGCGGTGGGCGTCATGGCCCACGAGGGCATCGAGGTGGGCCCCGACGGCAGCGTCTACCTGGTCGACGAGTTCCGAGGCGGCTCCATCTACCGGTTCGTGCCCGATGCGTACGGCGACCTGTCCTCGGGCACGCTCTACTCGCTCGACGCCGACGGCCCCGACGGCACCGGCACGTTCGGTTGGAACCCGATGTCGGAGGAGACGGCGGCCAGCGATGCCCGCCGCGGCTCCGACCTGACCAGCGGCACCGACTACCAGCGCCCGGAGGACGTCGAGCTCATCGGCGACGTGCTCTACGTGGCCGTCACCGAGGGGCCTCGCTCGGCCGACACCAACGGCGACGGCAAGGTCGACAGCAGCGACAAGGAGGACTACACCGGCCGGGTGCTGGCCATCGACCTCGAGCGGCAGGTGGTCACCGACTTCGTGAAGGCCGGTGCCAACCTCACCCAGGAGGACAAGGCCAAGGGCGTGACCGGTCTCAAGAGCCCCGACAACCTGGCCGAGGGCCCCGACGGCGCGTTGTGGATCGTCGAGGACAACGTGCCCAGCGACATCTGGCGGGCCGAGGACACCGACGGTGACGGCGTGGCCGACGCGGTCGACCTGTTCGCCTCGCTCACCGACCCCGAGGCCGCGGGGACGGGCATCTACTTCTCACCGATCAGCGGTTCGCTGCTGGTCAACGTGCAGCACAGCGTCACCAAGGCCGACGCCACCTGGGCGATCGAACCGGTGCCCACCGACGGTGCCGGCACGACCATCGCCGTCATCGGTGACTCGCCCTACAGCGGCCGAGGTGGCCGCCTTCCCCGCCTTCGTCAGCGGCCTGAGCGCCGAGCCCGGCCTGGACGGCGTGGTGCACGTGGGCGACATCAGAGCGGTTCGACCGTCTGCAGCGATGCCCACAACTCGGCCATCCGCGCCCTGTTCGACGCCATCCCCGTGCCGGTCGTGTACACGCCCGGCGACAACAAGTGGACCGATTGCCATCGGCGCCGCCGACGCCTACGACCCGCTCGAGCGCCTCGACGCCATCCGCGCACCGCGTTCTTCCCGAACCCCGGCCGGACGCTGGGCCGGGCCGCCACCGTCGACGCCCAGACCGACCACCCGGAGAACGTCCGCTGGAGCGTGCCCGGGGCGGTGATCGCCACGCTGCACGTCGTGGGCTCCAACAACGGCATGTCTCCCTGGTTCGGCGATGACACCACCGGCACCCACGCCGATGACCCGGACCGGCGCGAGGCCGAGGTCGCCGCCCGCGACGCCGCCAACATCGCCTGGCTGCACGAGGCCTTCGACGAGGCCGAGTCCCAGCAGGCGCCGGGCGTGGTGCTGTTCATGCAGGCCGACATGTGGGACGCCTTCTCCGTGGTCAACGGCGATCCGCTCGACGGCTTCGATGCGTTCATGGCCGCCCTCGCCGAGCGCAGCGCCGCCTTCGACGGGGAGGTCCTGGTGGTCCAGGGCGACTCCCATCAGTACCTCGTCGACCAGCCGCTGGCCGAGGGCGATGCGCTGCACGGTGTCGAGACCGAGGCGCCGAACCTCACCCGGATCGTGATCCCGGCTTCGACGGCCTCCCGGTACCTGCGCCTCACCGTCGATCCCGACGCCGACGCGCTGTTCACCTGGAACGTGACCCACCTCAGCTGAACGAGCGGCGCCGCCCGCCCCGCTCCCTGCCTTGCGGGAGCGGGGCGGGTCCGCGTTCGACCGGGTTCAGCGGCGGTGCAGCTGGACCACCGGGATCGCTCGGGCGGTGGCCCGCTGGTAGTCGTCGAACATCGGGTACGACGCCACCAGCTCGGGCCACAGGGCGGCGCGCTCGTCGTGTTCGAGGGTGCGGGCGTCGGCCTCGTAGACCTCGGCCATGACCCGCACGTGCACCCTCGGCTCGGCCACCAGGTTGAGATACCACTCGGGATGGCGATCATCCCCACCCTTGGAGCCGATCAGGTACCGCTCGCCGTCCCGCTCGAAGAACAGCAGCGGGTTGCGGCGGATCTGCCCGGAGCGGCGGCCGGTGGTGTAGAGGATCAGGATCGGCCTCGGCCCGGCCCACCCGTCGTCCTCGCCGTCGGTGGCCACGTACCGCCGGGCATGTTCGGCGGCGAAGCCAACGGCGTTGTCGAGTGCCACCCGGTCGATCTCGTCGAGGGAGTCCTTCAACGTGCGCGACGGATCGGCCTCGCGCAGCTGGGCGATCCACGCACCCAGGTTGGAGTTGGGGAACGTCGGCACCGCCCGATCATGCCTTGCGGTAGAACGACTCGCGCTCGGCCGAGGGGGGCACGATGGGGATCTCGTCGTCGGTCATGGGCGGCAGGTACTGCTTGCGGGCCATGGCCGCCTCGATGAACGGCGCCAGCTCCTCCTGCTTGCGGGCCTCCCGGGCGTCGCGGTCCTCCAGGAAGTGGGGCAGCACGTCACGGGCGAAGTACTGCAGGCTGTCGCAGATGTGCTCGTGGCGGTTCTTGCCGCCCTGCTGCAGGAAGATCATCTGGTCCACGCCGGCGTTCTGGAACTCCATGGCCAACTTCAGGTAGTTCTCGGGCGTGCCGATGCCGGGCGCGGCCAGCGCCGGCAGCTCGGGGCCGCGCAGCTCCTCGTACTCGTCCCACAGGCGGCTGCGCCCCGGCCGGGTCTCGTTGGCCACCAGCGCGTTCACCGCGTAGCGGAAGAACTGGAAGCCGTCGATGCCGCGGCGCTGCGCCTCCTCGGCATCGGGGTGGATGGAGAAGCCGGCCACCATGGCAAAGTTGGCGTTGACCGAGTGGCCGAGCGGCACGCACTGCTCGCTGCGGATGATGTCGTAGTAGGTCTTGGCCCAGTGCCCGGCGGATTCGGGGTCCATGAAGCTGAAGGCCAGCACGCCCAGGCCGTTGCGGGCGGCCACCTCGATGGTGGCCCGGTTGGTGCACGCCATCCACATCGGCGGGTGGGGCTTCTGGCGGGGCTTGGGGATCACGTTGCGGCACGGCATGGAGAAGCTCTCCCCCTCGAAGCCGGGGTAGGGCTCCATCACCATCATGTTGGCGATCTGCTCCGCCGCCTCCAGCGACAGCGCCTGCTTGCGCCGGGCGTTGATGCCGTAGCCGCGCAGCTCCAGGCGGGTCGCCCCCTCGCCGATGCCGAAGTCCACCCGGCCGCCGGACACCAGGTCCAACATGGCCACCGTCTCGGCGGTGCGCGACGGGTGGTTGTAGTTGGGGATCACCTGGCGGATGCCCAGACCGATGCGGATGCGCTCGGTCTTGGCCGCCAGCGACGCCAGGAACACGTCCGACGCCGAGCAGTGCGAGTACTCCTCCAGGAAGTGGTGCTCGACCGCCCAGGCGTGGTCGATGCCCAGCTGGTCGCCCAGGATCACCTGCTCGGTGGCCTCCTGGACGATGCGGTACTCGCTGTCCTCGTCCCACGGCTTCGGGATCTGCAACTCGTACAGCAATCCGAACTTCATCGTTTCCTCCCCGTTTGCAAACGTCCATCGGCGGGCTGGGACAACCCCCGCACCACCACATCGGCCACCGCCCGGCTCACCCGTTCCACCTCGAGCGGCTCGCCGCGCATGTGGGCGTCGAGGGCCAACCCCAGGTGCATACCGAACGTCATGGTGAACGCGGTGCGCCCGTCGAGCGGCTGGCGGACCGGCCAGCTGGCCAGCAGTTCGTCGGTGTCGCCGTGGATCCGGTCCAACAGGGGCACCAGCCGATCCCGGTAGAACGCCTGACCGCCCTCGGCGAACAGCGCCACGCCCAGCAGCGGCACGATGGCGACACAGGTACGGCTGACCAGCGCGTGCATCTCCTCGAAGCGGTGGCGCCGCTCGGCCGGCGCGGGCTCGCCCACCACCGTACGGATCAGCACGGTCAGCTCGGCGATCATCGCCTCGAGCGGTTCCAGCACCGCGGCCTCGAACAGGGCCTGCTTGGAGGTGAAGTGCTTGTAGAGCAGGGCCTGGTTGACGGCGGCGCGCTCGGCGATCTGCTGGGTTCTCGCCCCGGCGAAGCCGCGCTCGAGGAACTCGGCGCGGGCCGCGTCCACGATCTGCAGCCGACGTTGCTCACGGCCGAGGCGGCGGGCGGGCGGGCGCGCCGTCGCCGGCGGCGGGCCGTCGGCGCGGGGGCGGGACACGATTGCAGCCTAAGTAACCGACCACTAACTTCGCCAGCGGCGCGACGTCCAGGGGGTCCACGTGCTGTCAGCCATCCGGGTGCTCGATCTCACCGGCGCGGACTGCCGTCTCGCCGGCCACCTGCTCGCCCAGCACGGCGCCGACGTGGTTGTGGTCGAACCACCGCCGCGCAGTGCCGAGCCCTCTGCGGCCGAAGCGAACCAGGCGGCGGCACGCACGGCCGAAGCGTGGCGCATCGCCTTCGGGCGGGGCACCCGCTCCGTCGCCCTGGACCCGGGCGATCCCGCCGACCGGCGCCGCCTCGAGGTGCTCCTACGCCACGCCGACGTGCTGCTCGAGTCCTGGAGCAACGCCGAGCGGACGGCGCTGGGGCTCACGCCGCAACGAACGGCCGCGCTCAACGGTCGGCTGGTGCACGCCACCGTCTCGCCGTTCGGCATCGACGGGCCCCGGGCCGACTGGGCCGCCACCGACCTCACCGTCATGGCGTCGGCGTCGCCGCTGGCGGTCACCGGCGACCGGGACCGGCCACCGGTGCGGATGTCGACGCCGCAGGCGTTCTGCTTCGGTGCCGCCGCGGCCGCCGGCGCCGTGCTCCTCGCGCTCTACGAACGGGAGCGGTCGGGCCTCGGCCAGCACGTGGACGCCGCCGCGCAGACCGCCGCCGCGCTCGCCACCCAGACCGGGCTGCTCGCCGAAGCGGTCGGAGCGCCGGCGTCGATCCGTTCGGCCGGCGGCGCCTCGATGGGCCGCATGAGCCTGCGCTTCCTGTACCCCGCCGCCGACGGCCACGTGTCGATCACCCACGTGTTCGGCGAGATCGGCGGGCCCGCCACCGCCCGGCTGATGGCGTGGGTGCACGAGGCGGGCTTCTGCAGCGAGGCGGTGCGGGACAAGGACTGGATCCGCTACGCCGTGCTGATCGACACCGGCGAGGAGTCCGTCGAGGAGTGGGAGGAGATCAAGGCGGCGGTGGCGGCGTTCACGTCGTCGCGCACCAAGGCGGAGCTGCTGGCCGGGGCGATCGAACGGAAGCTGCTCATGGCGCCGGTGTCGAACCTCGACGACGTGCTGCACAACCCGCACTTCGAGGCCCGCCGCTTCTGGGTGCCGACCGTGGCGCCGGATGGTTCGCCGATCGCCGCGCCGGGGCCCTACGCCCGCTTCTCCGGTTGGGAGCCGCCGCCGCTGGACACCGTGCCCGCCATCGGCCAGCACACCGACGAGGTCGCACGCGACTGGGCGTCGCCACCGGCCGGGTGGCCCGCCACCGGTTCGACACCCGGACCGACGAGCGCGGCGGCCGCGGGTGCGCCCGGGGCACCCGGTGCGCTCGACGGGCTGAAGGTGGTGGATCTCACCTGGTCGGTGGCGGGCCCGGCCATGAACCGCACGCTGGCCGACCACGGCGCCACCGTGGTCAAGGTGGAATCGGTGCGCCGCCTCGACGCCGCCCGCACGTTCATCCCGTTCTGGGACAACGAGGCCGGCATCGAGCGCTCGGCGCTGTTCGACAACCTCAACGCCGGCAAGCACAGCGTGGCGCTCAACATCGCCACCCCCGCCGGCCGGGCGGTGCTCGACGATCTGCTGCGCTGGGCCGACGTGGTCATCGACTCGTTCTCCCCGGGGGCGGCTCGCCGTCGGCCTCGACGAGGATCGGCTGCGGACGCTCAACCCGGACCTCATCATCCTGTCGGTGAGCCTGTTCGGGCTCGACGGGCCGCTGGCCGAGTTGGCGGGGTACGGCAACCTCGGCGGGGCCCTGGCCGGTTGTTACGAGCTGACCGGCTGGCCCGATCGGGCGCCCGCCGGGCCCTACCTGGCCTACACCGACTACACCTCCGCCCACCTGATGCTGGTGACGGTGCTGGCCGCCGCGCTGCACCGGGCCAGGGGCGGGTCGGCGCCGTTCATCGAGGCAGGCCAGGCGGAGACGGCCCTGCAGTTCGTCGCCCCGGCGCTGATCGCCACCTCGATGGGCGGCGGCACCGCGGGCGAGGCGTTCACCCGCATGGGCAACGACGACCCGGCCATGGCCCCCCACGGGGTCTACCCGTGCGCCGGCGACGACCGCTGGGTGGCCATCGCCTGCCAGGACGACGCCCGCTGGCAGGCGCTGGCCGCGCTGCTGGGCCGGCCGGATCTCGCCGGCGACCCCGCCCTCGAGCGCGCCGATGGGCGGCTGGCGGCGCGCCGGCGGCTCGATGAGGCGGTCAGCGCCTGGACCTCCTCGCAGGACCCGGAGACCGTGGCCGAGCGCTGCCAGGCCGCCGGCGTGGCCGCTTACACCGTCCAGAACAGCGCCGAGTGCCTCGCCGACCTGCAGCTCGCCCACCGCGGCCACATCGTCGAGCTCGATCGGCCGGATCGGCGCTGCTTCGTCGAGGCGACGCGGTTCCGGCTGTCGCGCACGCCCGGTCGGCCACGCCGGTCGGCACCGTTGCTCGGTGCGCACACGTTCGAGGTGCTGCACGAGCCGCTGGGCTACGACGGCGACCGCATCGCCGAGCTGGCCGCGGCCGAGGTGCTCGAGTGAGCGACGGGCGCCGGGCAGCGCACCGGCCCGCGGCCGCCCCCACCGGGTCGACCGTCGACTGACGGCAGCGCGGTCGGGCGGGCGGGCGTGCCGGCGGGCGGGCGTGCCGGCGGCCGGGCGTGCGGCGCCGGATGCTCGGCTCGTGGATCAGCAGAGCTGTTGTCGGATCTTTTCACGCCATCCGCTCCTGGAAGGCGGGGTTCTTCACCATCGACGCTCAGCACCTCACGAAACGTCGAGATCTCGCCGGCACCGCGGTGAAAATCCGCCGACAGCTTCCCTGCCGACGCCCGGGTCGACCGCGCCGGGGTGGCCGCGCTCCCGGGAACCGAAGGCGGCAGCCCTCGGAGCGATTCGCCGCCGCATCGCCCCGAGCGGGGGCCCACCCACCTCCGAGCCGGAGCCGATCCCCACCCGACGTACCGTGCGGTACGGAATCTCCGGCAACCGTGACGATGGGTGCGGCCACCCCGGCGATGAGTTCGACGCGCCCGAGCGGTCAACACGCTGCCACCGCTTCCTCAGCCGGCGCGTTTGCGGACGGAACCTGACCGGAACGTCCGCGACGCTGGTCCAGCGAAGCAAGCCCACGCACCCGACCGCCCCACCCGACGCACCACCAGCAGAACCCAGAGGAGCAGCCCCCGATGCCCACGACCTTCCCTCCCGGCGAGACCCGGCCATGAGCGCCGTCACCGCGACCGGTCTGCACAAGACCTACGGCGACGGCGACAAGCGGGTCGAAGCCGTGCGCGGCGTCGACCTCGACGTCGCCCCCGGCGAGGTGTTCGGGTTCCTCGGCCCGAACGGCGCCGGTAAGTCGACCACCGTGCGCATGTTGACCACGCTCATGACGATCACCGCCGGCTCCGCCCGGGTGGGCGGTGTGGACGTGACCGAGGATCCGCACGGCGCCCGGCGCCGCATCGGCGTGGCGCTGCAGGAAGCCGGCCTCGATCCGCGCCAGACCGGTCGGGAGCTGCTGACGTTGCAGGCCCGCCTGTTCGGTATGAACGGTACCGACGCCAAGGCCCGCGCCGCCGAGCTGCTCGCCCTCGTCGAGCTCGACGACGCCGCCGACCGGCGCATCAAGGGCTACTCCGGCGGCATGAAGCGCCGGCTCGACCTCGCCTCGGCGCTGGTGCACGAGCCGGAGGTGCTGTTCCTCGACGAGCCCACCACCGGGCTCGACCCTGCCAGCCGGGTCACCGTGTGGGACGAGGTGCGTCGCATCAACCAGCGCGGCACCACCGTGTTCCTGACCACGCAGTACCTGGAGGAGGCCGACCAGCTGTGCAACCGCCTCGCCATCATCGACGGCGGCCGCATCGTGCGCGAAGGCACGCCCACCACGCTCAAGCGGGACCTGCGCGACCGCTTGGGCCTCGAGACCGACCCCACCCTCGACGACGTGTTCCTCGACGCCACCGGCCGCACCCGCGAGCGGGTGGCGGGCGATGTGAAGGAGATCCGATGACCGCAATCGCCCGTTCCGACGCCGCCGCCGCCGGCACCACCGAGCAGGCCTCCGCCCTGCGCCACTCGCTCATCCTGGGTGGTCGGGCCATCCGGGAAGCGCTGCGCACCCCCGACTCGCTGCTGCCCACCATGTTCATCCCACTGTTCTTCCTCGTGGTCAACGTGGGTCAGGCGTCGCGGATCTTCCCCTCGGGGGACACGCCGTTCCTGCGCGGCCAGAACTACGGTGCGTTCCAGCTGCCAGCCTCCCTGCTGCTGGCCGCCTCGTTCGGTGCGGCCGCGCTGTACCTGGTGGAGGAGATCGAGGGCGGGTACTTCGACAAGCTGCGGGCGGCGCCGATCGCCCGCATGTCGCTCGTGTTGGGCCGCCTCTACGCCGAGTTCTGCAAGACGGCCGTGGTCGCCACCGTGATGGTGCTGCTGGCGTTGCTGTTCGGCATCCGCATCGCCTCGGGTGTGGCCGGTTTTGTGGTGCTGGTGCTGCTGGTGTCGACCTGGGCCATGGTGTTCAGCGGGTTCATGCAGATCATCGCCCTGCGCTCCCGCAGCGCGGCCGCCACCCAGGGGGCCAGCATGGTGTTCTTCCCGCTGCTGTTCCTCACCCCCAACTTCGTGCCCCGCGATCAGTTGACCCGGCCGATGGAGATCGCGGCCACGCTCAACCCCGTGACCTACGTGATGGAGGCGTGCCGCTCGCTGGTGCTCGACGGGTTCGAGGGCGGGACCCTGGCCAGGGGGTTCGCCGTGGTGGCGGCGGCGATGGCGCTCATGCTCGGACTGAGCGTGCGCACCGTCAACCGCTACGACTGACGATCCCGGGTTGCCCCACCGCCGACACCGAGCCGCGTCGCGTCGGTGCGGCTGGGCCACCCGGTGATCAGCTGCGGCCGGGGCCGTGCACGTCCCGCAACACCCCGGCGTCCCCATGGTCCGCCGGGCGCGCCGCATCCGCGAGCTCATCGCCGGCATCGGGCTCGGGTCTCTCGGTGAGCACGCTGATGCTGCCGTCGGTCTCGAGCACGACCATGGCGGCCCGATCCAGCTCGGTGATGCCGGCGTTGCGCAGCGAGGCGCGCAGGTCCGCCGGCGAGACCCGCTCCCGGCGCAGCGCAGCGGGCCGCGCCCGCCCGTGCACGACGAGCGCCCGCGGTTCCGCCCGCACGGCCCGGCTGAACCGCTCCGAGCGCACCGTCGCCCAGGCCACGACGAACTGGCCGCCGGCCAGCAGCACCACCGCCAGCGCGGCCTCGGCCAACGACACCGTCGTGTCGAGCAGCGCGCTGGCCAGCACGGACCCGAAGGCGACGGTGACGATGAGGTCGAACGCGTTCAGCTTGGACAGGGTTCGCTTGCCCGAGATCCGCAGGACGACGACCACCCAGGCGTAGGCCAGCGGCGCCTTCACCAGCACCGCCAACAGATCGGACCAACCATCGAAGAACATCACCGTGTCGTTCCACCGACCGCCGCCCCGACAAACCCGCGACCCGACCGCGCGGCCGCCACGCCGGCAGTCGCGGTGTACGGTGGGTTCGAAGACCCGGTCGGCCGCTCGGCGCTGCTGGAGGTCTCGATATCGGCGAGCACACCCGGGGGAACGTCGATGGTTGACCGGACGGCGTTGCCGCCGAGGCGGGCGGGAGGCAAGGGCCGCAGGTTGAGCGCCTCGCTGGTGCTCGGGACCGCCGCGCTCTTGCTGTCTTGCTCCGCCGACGTGGCCGACGGCACCGGTGCGGCGCGCGACGACGGGCCCACGGAGCCGACCAGCGCAGCAGGACCGCCGGTGCGCAACGGGACCACGGCGTTGCCGGCAGCGCCGATCGCCGTCCCGACCGGGGGCCTCTCCCCGGAGGTGGCGGCCGCGCGCGATGCGTTGCTGGCAGACCTGGAGACGTCGATCGCGCTCGCCGTCGACGTGGAGATGACGGTGCGTGCCGCGCCGCTCGAGATCATCGCCGGCTCCGGTGACGTGCGCCTGGGCTGGGTGCTGTCGGATCTGCTGCGCTTCATGCAGGGAACCACGGGGGGCGACGCCCTGGCCTCGGCCGCGCAGCAGCTGACCGGGTTACCACTCGATCCCGCGGCGGCGTGGACCCCGCTGACCGATGCCCTCATCGCCTGGGATGTACCGGCCCCTCCCGACTACGTGGCGTTCAAGCGGCGGGCGTTCGAGGCGATCGACACCCGGTGGTCGTTCCTGTTCGACGATCCTGACGCAGCGATCGACTACCGCCTGGTCAGCTGGGGTGGCGTGCTCATCGACGACCGGCCTCTGGGCAGCACCGGCCCCTGCCCGAGCGGGTGCATCCCCTCGCTCGACGACCCTGCCCTCGTCCCCGCCGCCGCCGGGGCTGGTACCCCGACGATCGGTTGGTGTTCGGGGTGGAGATCGGTGGCGAAGCCATCGCCTTGCCCCGCAACATCATGGAGACCCACGAGATGGTGAACATGAACGTTGGTGGGCGGCGCGTCGCCATCGCCTACTGCACGTTGTGCGGTTCGGCGCAGGTGTTCTTCACCGACACGGTCGCATCGTCGGTGCCCGGCGTGACCCGGCCGCCCGTGCTGCGCACGTCGGGCTTGCTCAACCGCTCGAACAAGATCATGTACGACCTCGACAGCCGCAGCGTGTTCAACACCTTCACCGGTGCCGCGGTGTCGGGACCGTTGCAGGACGCCGGGGTGGTGCTCGATCAGGCGGGGGTGCTCACCACCACCTGGGCGGCATGGCGTGCGGCCCATCCGCAGACCTCGATCATCGCTGAGGACGGCGGCATCGGCCGCACCTACCGCGCCGACCCGCTCGGGGGCCGCGATGCCGACGGGCCCATCTTCCCCATCGGCGAGGTCGACCCCCGCCATCCGGTCCACGCCGAGGTCCTCGGCGTGATCCTCGAGGACGGATCGGCCGTCGCCTTCGACGCCGACAACGCCCGCATCGCCCTGCGGGCCAGCCGTACCGTGCAGTACGGCGGGGTGGACCTGGGGCTCGACGCCGACGGCCTGATCGCCACCGTCGGGGGCGACCGGGTGACCAGCCACCAGGCGTTCTGGTTCGCCTGGAGCCAGTTCCACCCCGACACCGCCTTGTGGATCAGCGGTTGAGCACAGGCCCTGCGTGCCATCGCCCGCCGCCGAACCATACCGGAGGGCACCATGCCGGATGAGCATGGGGTGACCAGATGGGCGTCCGCCCGCCGCTGCGGTCGGGGCCGACGCCACACCCGGGGCTAGGGCGTTGCCATGGCCTCCGTGCGGGCCCAATGGCGCAGCCCGCGACACGCAGCGATGAACGCCTCCGCCGAGTTGGCGCCGCCGTCCAGGAGGTGGTGGCCCTCGTCGAGCGCGTCGTCGCCGAGGCCTGCTGCGGCGAACAGGGCGGCGGCGGTCTCGGTCCGGGCGATGAACTTGGCGTGAGCGTGGGCGTCGGCCAGGAACGTGCGGGCCCGATGGTCTGCGGCGAGCCGCTCGGCCCCAGCGGGCCCGGGAGCGATGACGACGGCGTCGAACAGCACCGACGGCCCCCCGGCCAGCTTCTCATCGACGGCCAGCTCGTTCCCCTCGCTGTCCCGCACGCCACCGACGGTCGGCGCCACCAGCTGCAGCATGGCGCCTTCGGCTTCGAGCGCGGCCCGCAGCGAGGCGAGCGTGCCGGCGTCGACGCCGTCGCTGACGAGCGCTCCCACCCGGCGGCCGGCGAAGCGCTCCGGACCGTTGCGCACGATGCTGAGCGCCGGAGACGGAGCCAGATCGGTGCGCGGTGCAACCGCAGCGGGCAAGGGGTCGGGCAACTCGGGAAGTCCGAGCGCGTCGCCCACCTGGCGGGCGAGCTCGTCGTCGACGTTGCGGAGCCCGGCCACCATGCGCTCCCGTATGGCCGGCGTCTCCACCTTCGACAGCTCGAACCCGAACGCAGCGGCGATGTGGGCCTGTTCGACCGGCGTCTGGCTCACGTAGAACTGGCGCGCCTGGCTGTAGTGGTCGGCGAACGATGTCGGCCGCACCCGCCGGGTGTCACCGGACTCCTGTCGGGTGACGGTGCGGTAACCGCGGGCGGGATCCTCTCGCGGCCCGGCGCCCCACGAGTTCGGTTCGTAGTTGGCCCGTCCCACCGGGTTGGTCATCGCCATGTGGCCATCCTGCTGGAAGTGCATGACCGGACAGCGGGGCGCGTTCACCGGCAGGTCGGTGAAGTTGGGTGAACCGAGCCGCTTCAGCTGCGTATCGAGGTAGGAGAAGTTCCTCCCCTGCAGCAACGGGTCGTTGGTGAAGTCGATGCCGGGCACCACGTTCTGGGTGCAGAACGCCACCTGCTCGGTCTCGGCGAAGAAGTTGTCGACCACCCGATCCAACACCAGCCGGCCGATGGGACGCACCGGCAGTTGCTCCTCGGGGATCAACTTGGTGGCGTCGAGCAGCGTCGAAGTCGAACGAATCGGCGAAGGCGTCGTCGAACAGCTGCACCCCGAGCCCCACCTGGCGGCTCGCTCTTGGTGATCGCATCCCACAGGTCCCGGCGGTGGAAGTCGGGGTCGGCGCCGTTGAGCTTCATCGCTTCGTCCCAGGTGACTGACCGCAGCCCACCGGCCGGCTTCCAGCGGAACTTGACGTAGGCGGACGCCGCCTGCGCTGACGAAGCGGAACGTGTGACCCCGAAGCCTCCAGAAGCGGAACGATCGGGGGATGGCCCGTCCGACATCATCCACAGGAGCATGTGGGTCGATTCCGGCATCAGTTATGGCGAAGTCCCAGAAGTTGTCGCTATTCAAAGCCAGGAACCCCGGTCGGGCTCCTGCTTGGCGGCGCACCAGATCGGGGAACTTATGGCGTCCTGGATGAAGAACACCGGGATGTTGTTGCCCACCAGATCCCAGTTCCTGGTCTTCGTGTAGAACTTCACCGCGAAGCCGCGCACATCGCGGGCGAGATCGGCGGTCCTGTTGCTGGCGACCGTGGAGAACTGCACGAAGACCTCCGTCCGCCTCGTCGCCGGAACAGGTCGGCTCGGGTGGTTCCTCCAGCGATTCTGTAGTTCTCGGCATGTGGGCGCCGTACCCGCGGGCATGGACCACCCGCTCAGGGGATCCGTTCGTGATCGAAGTGGAAGAGCTCGCGCAGGACGAAGTCCTCGAGCAGCTGCGGGCCGCGGGACCGACGGTCAACGTGTTCTGGTCGTCGGACACCACCACCCCCGGCGGGTGGTGAGGGCGTCGGTCCTGCCCTGGGCGGTCTGATGGGTCCGCCGCCGGCGCCGCGTTGCACGCGCCTCCCGTCCGAGCTTCCGACGTCCGTCACCGGCTGCGGCGAGGCCTGGGCGCTCGCCGTCGTGGTCGGCGCCGGTGTGGGGTTGGGTCAATGTTGGTTCTCCGTGGTGGTGCTGTTTCGAGGCGGGACGGGAAGGAGCAAGCCGGTCAGAGCGCGGACGCCCGGGTTGGAACACGACCTTCAGCACGCCGCCCTCCTTCTGCTGGAAGCGGCATGCCGGGCGCCTGCTCGAGGGGCAGGTGGTCGGTGGCCAGGTTTGCGGTGCCGAGCGGGTCGTCGTCGCTTTCCACTCAACGGTGGACCTGATCGATCCAGGCCTTGACGTGCGCTTGGCCCATGCGCAGGGTGACGCCTTGTCGAACAACGTCATCATCGGCATCGGATCGACCATGCCGCCGTAGACCCCGCTGGATGGAGACCGTGCCCCCCGTCGTACGGCGTCGAAGGTCTGCAGCAGCACGCTGAGGCGGTCCACACCCATCCGGTCGGTGAGCGTTGGCGCCGAGCTTGTCGGGCAGCAGCCCTGTGGCCCGTTGGGCCAGCGAGGCCACCGGCGCCGTGGGCTCTGATGCCCACCGCGCCGATCACGCTGTCGGCGCCGTGGCCGCCGGTGCAGGCTCGGACCTGTTCACGGCCGAGCCGCCGAGTGCCGATCACGTCCACGCCGAACGCCCGAGGCCGCGGCCAGCCGTCAGGGACCCGTGGGTCATGCACTACGCCCGGCCCCACGATGGCGGGGCGATGCGGGCTGCCATCTGGCCGATGGGCCTGAGGCCGAAGACCGCCACCGAGCCACTGTCGGGTACCGAGGCGTACTCCACTCCTGCCATGCGGGTGGGCACGACACTGACAGGTACAGGTAGCGGTCGTCGGGCAGGTCGGTGCCCACCTTGATGGGACCGAAGTCGGCGTGTGGGACCTGCAGGTACTCCGCCTGGGCGCCCGGGACCTGGACTCGCAGAGGCGGGTGTAGCCGAACAGCGCCGCCCCCTTGCCCTGCTCACGCACCTGGGTGGTCTCGGCACTGGGCGAACAGCTGCCGACTGCACATGAAGCACGACCCGCAGGAGATGTTGAACGGCACCACCACCCGATCGCCGGGTCGCAGGTTGTGCACCCAAGAGGCCGACCTCCTCCACGATGCCCATCGGCTCGTGGCCGAGGGGATGTCGCCGGGCTCGGAGGTACATGGTGAGCACCTCGTAGAGGTGCAGGTCCGAGCCGCACAGCCCGGAAGTTCGGTGATGCGGATGATGGCGTCGGTCGGTTCCTTGATGATCGGATCGGGCACGGTGTCGACGCCACGTCGCGCCGGCCGTGCCAGGTGAGGGCCGCACGGGTTGCTCCTGGGTTAGGGAAGGGTCGAGGAGAGGGGGACTGGTCGCCCGGCGTTGGTGGTCGAGGGGCGGCTGCCGGTGGCCGGCGCCGGCGGCGAAGCCGTCGAGCAGGTCTCCGAGGGCCTGCACGGCGGAAGCGCTGCGGCCGCCAGCCGAGCCCGTCCCGGATGCGGCTGCAGTCCATGGTGGGCACGCCCATGAGGTCGAGCCAACCCGGTTCGATGGGCAGCAGCCTGGCGTGGAACCCGGCTGCCGCGACGCCTCGCAGCAGCGGGGCCGGCACCGGTACACCGTCACCCAACACATCGGCCAGATCGCTGCTGTCGGCTACGTCGCCGGCGGCCACGTTGTACGCAGCTTCGCGGCGCTCGGCTCGAGCGCCGCTTCGTAGGCGGCTGCTGCGCCGTCGGCGTGCACGCACTGGAACACCAAGCGGTCGTTGGCGGGCACCAGGGGTACGCGCCGGCGCCCGATCGAGCGCGGGGCGAAGCGGCCCAGGAACAACCGGGCATCTCCGAGGCGGCGCTTCGTTAAACACCAGGGCGGTGCGGTGCGCACCACGGCCAGGTCGAACCTGGCCGTCGGCGACGGTGTCGAGCAGGTGCGCTCGAGCGCCGCCTTGTGGCGCGCATCGCGAGGCAGGGATGCCGGTGGCCGGCCAGCCCGTCGACGGGGTGGCCTTCGGCCCGGCGGCGACGCGCACCCACCGACGACGCGGATCAGGCGCAGCACTCCATCTCCAGCACACGGCGTCGAGCACCTGCCGGCCGCCGCCACGCGGACCGCCTCCAACAGGGCGCGCACGTTGGGGCTGGATCAGCCAGGCCAGGTTCACCACGGCGTCGGCCCTGGCCACCAGCGGCGCAGATCGCTGTGGCGCACGTCGGCGGCGGCCAGCGGACCTTGGCTGGCGCCGCCACCGGGGTGCGGCGGCGACGCCGACCACCTCGGTGACCGTGGCGTTGTCCGACAGGCGTCGGACCAGCGCACCGCCCACGTTCCCGGTCGCTCCGAAGACCACCACGCGCATCGGCTCGCCCTTCGATGAAGCCGCCCTGGGGCTGCCTGAGGGCGTCGCCCAACTGCTGCCCTCCGGTTCGAGCGGCTACCTGGTCCGGCACCTCGGCCACCGAGCGATCCCCCGTCCGGGGGGCTCGCACGCCGCTCGACGGGGCACATCTGCGGCCGCGAGCCCTGGCCCATCGCCTGGCCGGGCCGCCGGCCGAAAGAGCACGGGAGACGTGAGCAGACGATGAGGGTACGGCACAGCACGCCCCCGCCACGGATGCAACCGTTCGAACCTGCCGGACTGGCCCAGCTGCGCACCATGCTGCCCAGCTTCGGCCGGGTGCTGCGTGAGCTGCACAGCATACCGATCCGTATGTCACGCGATCCGCCGGACGGCGCAGCCGGGCCGCGACGAGGGTGCCTCGGCGTCAACGCCGCCCTGCACGCCCCGGTGGCCCCCCTGTTGTTCGCCTGGCGCACGCTCCCGGGCATCGAGCCCGAGGAGCTGATGGCCACCGCCGCCGCGGGGACCATCGTGGCCCAGAGGCCCGAGCCGGCGCCGGCGGGCCGAGCGCGGCGGATGGTCGCCCACCGCCGGGCCCTGGTCCTCAGGCCCCGGCCCCGGCGGCGAAGGGGCCAGCGCCGCTGCAGGCGCTCGCACCAGAAGCGCTGAAGCCGGCCTGATCGGGCCCGATCTGATGGAAGTAGAGGTGGTCGTAATCGGCGTCGGCGAACTGCTGCACCGACTCCAGCACTGCCGACGTCCGGACCGCACGGTACGGACGACACCGCCACCTCCTCGGTCACCAGCTGGGTGGCCTGCTCGAAATGGTCCAGCGGGCAGATCCTGCGAGAGCCTGGCCGGAACGCCTCTGTTGGGCCACTGTTGGTGCACGATGCGCCGGGCGGCGGCCTCGTCCTCGTTCCAGCACAGGTTGAGCCAGGTGCGCAGCGAGGGCCGCGGCCGCTGCCGTTTCGGAAGCGGTCGATCATCTCCCGCTCCGGCGAGTGCCCTCAGTAGCCGTCGCCGATGCGGGCGGCCAGGTCCACCGCATGGTCGCTGAAGCCGGACACGACGATGGGTGGCGGCGTGGTGGGGAGGATCGAACAACCGGGCGTTGACCACCCGTAGAACCGGCCGGTGTGGTCCACCGTGTCACCCGTCCACAGTCGGCGGATGACGTGCACCGCCCTTCCAACATGGCCCGACGGACTTTCCGGCGGGCCGGCCCTCACCGGTGATGCTCTCGTTGAGCCTCCTCCCGTGCCGACGCCGAGCCGGAACCGGCCCTCGGCCAGCAGCGCGGTGGTGGCGGACGCCTGGGCGATGATCGAGGGTGGATGCGGGTCGTGGGGCAGACGCCAACCGCCAGCCCCACCCGCTCGGTCTGTGCCGCCACCGCCCCGAGCACCGACCACACGAAGGGGCTGTGGCCCTGAGCGCTGACCCACGGGTGGAAGTGGTCGGAGATGACGAGGAACTCAAGCCCGCCTGCTCCGCCCGACAAGCGTTGTCCACCAACGCGGTGGGACCGTGTTCCTCGCTGGACAGGCAGTAGCCGAAGTGATCATGCCTCTTCCGTACCCGCTGACCGTCACCGCGCACCACGGCAGCCGGGTGTTCAGCTGAACGTCCTTCGGTGACCGGTGGTGGCCGGTGCCTCGCTCCCCTGTTTCCCCGGCACGCTCCGGTCACGTTCGGTGCGGCTGACGCCTGGTTCGGTGGGCTCTGCTTCGTTGTCATACCCGGTGGGATGATGGTGGCCGTGGCGGAGGTGCTTGCTCTTGATCCGGTGGCGCTGGTCACGTCGGGGCCGAGGCGTTGGAGTCGGCGCCGGTGTCGTGGTCCTCGACGATGGCGGCCAGCGAGTTCCGCTGGCTCCGCCTGGTCGCCGAGTACGACCGAAGACGCCTCTATGAACGGTGGGAGTGTTGTGACCTGCGCGCAGTGGTTGATGTGGCACTGCTCCCTCGACCTGCGGGCCGCCCATGAGAAGGTGCGCGCTGCCCGCGCTCGAACACCCGCCGATGGCAGGCCGCGGCAGCCGAACGTGGGAGCCATCCTATCTGAAGGTGCGGGCCATCACCCGGGTCGCCTACCCTGACATCGAGCAGGGGTTGGTGGACACGCGGGGGTCGATCCACACCGCCGGCCTGAACGCATCGGCCGGATCCGCCGCTTCTCGGGTGTTGAACAACCTCGATCGTCCTGATCTGAGCCCGGCATGCGACGCTTCGTGCGCTCGCTCGCACGACGGACGGCACCGTCACCGACCGTGTGCGCCTGCCCGCTGAGGAGCACGCGGTGCTCGTCAAAGCCATCGACGCGGTGGCCGAACCGGACAAGCACGCCCACATCGAGCAGCGCCGGGCTGACGCCCTGTTGGAGGTCGCCGCCTGGAGCTCCTCGCGACCGGCACGACGAGTACGGCGGATCGCTACCAGGTGGTCGTCCGGCCGGACGCCGATGTTGACTGCGGGCAACCCCACCGGGAGTGCCATGGACGGCGGCGACGCCATCTCGGCGGAGACCGCTCGACGGCTGTGTTGCGACGGCAGCGTCGTACGCTCCACGAGAACGTCGATGGCCAGCCGGTCGCGGTCAGCGTAAGACCCGCACCGTGCCTGCGAAGATGCGGCGCGGGCGTTGCACGCCCGCGACGGCACTCGCCGCTTCCCTGGCTGCACCCACCGGGCTGGCTCGACGCCCACCACCAACAACACTGGGCCGACGGCGGACCCACCAACCGACAACCTTCCCACTGCCGACACCACCACCGCACCGTCCACGAAGGCGCCTGGACCGTGCACCGCAACAACGACAACGACGGCGACGGCGGCGGCTGGACGTTCACCAACCCCAACGGCTGGAGCCCCCAGCAGCCCCCCACCACCGAACCCCACGACATCGAACTCGGCCTCCCACACGACCTCGACCCCCACGCCGTGAAGCCCTACTGGATCGACCGACCCCACTACCCCTACATCATCTCCGTCTTCGCCGACCCCCCACCGCCGGACCCCCAATGGAACTAACCCGCCATACTGATCAGTACGGCGGGAAGAACGTTCAGCTGAACCACACCGGGACGCCGGCCGCCGAGGGCGCGGCGGGACACGGGAGCCAGCAAGCTCAGGGCGGGCGGGTTCACCCGGTCGGGGGGTTGCACGCACGCTGTGCCGGGGTACCTGGCAGCAGCCACACCCGGTCGAGGAGGTCAGCCATGCCGTCGGTCACCGACATCCAGAAGGCGCTCAAGGGCGCCCGGTACCCGGCCTCGAAGGAGGAGCTGCTGCAGCTCGCCACCAGCAACGGCGCCGATGCCGAGGTCATCGACACGTTGCGCAGCGCGGACGCCGATCGCTTCGACGGACCCGACAACGTGATGCACGCCCTCAAGGGTGATCTTGGCCGCAACGGCTGAGCCCGGCGTCGACGGCGGGGAGGACCCGGTCCGGCGGGCCGCGAGCGAGCTCGGCATCGAGCTGCGGCCGGCACAACGCCGGGCGGTGGCGGCCGCCATGGCCGGACGAGACGTGCTGGCGGTGATGCCCACCGGCGCCGGGAAGTCGGCCATCTACCAGGTGGCCGGCGCCTGCCGTGAGGGGTGCACCGTCGTGGTGTCCCCACTGCTGGCCCTGCAGCACGACCAGGTGGCCGCCATCGGCAGCAGCCTCGGCGGGGCGGTCGCCCTCAACTCGCTGCTGTCGGCGACCGCACGGGCCGACGCCCTGCGAGAGATCCACGACGGCCGCGTCGAGTTCGTGCTGCTCTCCCCCGAGCTCCTGGCCGACGCGGCGACGCTCGACGCCCTCGTCGCTGCCCGCCCTTCCCTCTTCGCGGTGGACGAGGCCCACTGCATCAGCACCTGGGGGCACAGCTTCCGGCCCGACTACCTCGGCCTCCGCGACGTCCTGGCCCGCCTCGGCCGACCGTCGTGGCGCTCACCGCCTCCGCCGCTCCCCCCGTACGGGCGGACATCGAACGGCTGCTGGCGCTGCGCGACCCGTTGCCCGTCATCAGCGGCTTCGAACGGCCCGAGCTCCACCTCGCCGTCGAGCACGTCGCCACGCTCGCCGATGCCCGGGCTGCCGCGGTCGATCGGCTCAGCGCCGCCTGGCACGCCGGCGGCGAGCGCGGCCTCATCTACGTCAGCCGTCGCCAGGAGACGGTGGAGCTGGCCGAGCGGCTGGCCGAGGCCGGAGTACCGGCCGCCGCCTACCACGCCGGCCTGGCCCGACGTGCCCGTGAGGCCGTGCTCGAGCGCTTCCGCGCCGACCCCACCGTCAGCGTGGTGGCCACCAACGCCTTCGGCATGGGCATCGACGCACCCGACATCCGGCTCGTCGCCCACGTCGAGGCTCCCGAGTCGCTCGACGCGTACTACCAGGAGGTGGGTCGCGCCGGCCGCGACGGTGAGGCGGCGGCCGCCGTGTGCTGGGTGGTGCGCGGGCGCAGCTCCCGTCGCATCGCCGGCACCGAGCACCTGGACCTGCCCTCCATCGCCGCGGTGTTCGACGCCGTGCGTGCCGGCGCCACCAGCCGCGCCGCCATCGAGCGCACCAGCGGCATCAGCCGGCGCCGGTTGCCCGCCGCCCTGGCCGACCTCGAAGCGGTCGGCGCGCTGCGCCGCCATGGCCGGTCGCTCCGTGCCGGCGTCGAGGCGCTGTCCTGCGAGGACCTGCTCGAACTGGACCGGGCCGCGATCGAGGCGCAACTCCGCCGTCTGGAGGCCACCGAACCAACGCGGTGAGGCAGCACGGCGCGCCGCGAGGCCGCAGGTCAGTGCTCCGGCTGCGCCGACGGGGTCTTCGGGTCGGGCCACTCGCCGCCGCCCGCCTCGTTGCCGGGGCCCACGTTCTGCTGCTGCGGCAGGACGGTGCCCGCCTCGGTCTCCACCGGCTCGCCGGTGTACTCGCGGATGTCGTCGCCCTGTTCGTCGATGAGCGAGCCGCGCTCGCGCAGGCTGCGGGTGTCGCCGTCGTCGAGCGCCACCAGGTGCTCCTCGTCAGCACCCAACGGGTGCTCGGGGGTGGCCCGGCGGGGTTCGGCACCGGCGTCGCGATGGCGCGACCAGCTGTCGATCTCCTCCTCGGTCCCGGCGTCGGGTAGCAGCGCATCGACCCAGTCGGCATCGACGATCGTGCCCCGCGCCCCGCACACGGGGCACACCAGCGCCACCACCGACACCTCGGCCCGCGCCGTCGGCGTGTCGCGGGCGACACGGCGTTCGGTCATGGACGCGGCCGCTGCCGCGCCGCCGAACACGTTGCCGCACGTCCCGCAGCGCACGCCGTCTCCGGCCGGCTCGAAGCGGCCGTCGTAGCCCTCCGCCACCAGCGCCCGGGCCACCTCCTCCACCTCGAGGTCGCCCCGGTCGGCTTCCGCGCGCTCGGTCGGTATGGCCGCGCCGCACGCCCGGCAGCGCAACGAACCGGCGGGGTTCTGTGCGCCGCAGTTCGGGCAGGTGTTGGTAGCGCCCGCAGACAAACCCAGATCGGTCATGGTGCTCCCTGGCCGCTCGGACGATGGCCGGCCGGCGGAGGCGTACCCTGCGGTTCCGCCGCCGCATACCCGAGCCGCACCGGCCACGCCGGTCAGCGGCGCCGGCCGCGCGCTGCGCTACCGTGCAGCGCGGTGAGCGAGGTCGCAGCGGAGGATGTGCTGGCTGCCATCGTCGCCGGGGCAGCCGCTCCTGCTCGAACTGCTCGGCGCCATCTTCCCCGGCGACGCCGACGCGCTGGCCGTCGCCCTCGACGAGCTCCACCACGCCGATCGCATCGCCTGGACCGGGCACGGCCAGGTCATCGCCACCGATCCGGGACGGGCCCGCAGTCCGCTCACGCCACCGCAACGGCTGCGGTGGCGCGCCGCGCTCGGACGCGCCGCCCGGGCCGCGGGCGGGGTCGACCCGGTCATCGTGACCGGCTGGCTGCTCGATGGCGCCCGCCTCGATCCCCATCCGGGTGTGGCCACGGAGGTCGTCGCCCTGGCCGACCGCAGCCTGACCGCCGGGCGCGCCGAGCAGGCCGCCGACGTGCTGGTGCAGCTGGTCGAACGCATCGACCAGGGCCTCGCCGTGGACGACGCCTCGCGCCTGCACGCCTGCACCCGCCTCGCCTACCTGCTGCGCTGGACCGGCCAGGCGGAGCGCGCCCGGCAGCTCGGCCGCGACGCCTTGGCCCAGGCGCGCGCCTCGCGCGATGCGCTCGCCCTCGCCACGGTCGCGGTGGCCTGGCGACCCGATGCCATCGCCATCTCCGATGACCCGACCGGTGCCGCGCTCATCGGCGATGCCCTGGACCGGCTGCCGCCGGGCCATGCGGAGCTGCGCACCCGCCTGCTCGCGGCACGCGCCGACGCCCAGCTGTTCACCGACCTCGACGCCTGCCGCCGCGACGCCGAGGAGGCGTGGCGCCTCGCCCGCACGGTCGACGACGCCGAGACCGCCATCCTCGCCGCCTACGCCCACCGCCTGGCGCACTGGTCACCCGCCCGTCAGGACGAGGCGCTCGAGCTCGGCTCGGTGATGGTCGCCCTCGCCGCCAGGGCGGTCGACTTCGTCGAGTACGGCGCGGTGACCCGTCTCCAGGTGTTCCTCGAGCTCGGCGACTGGCCCCACCTCGATGCCGAGCTCGAGGCCATGTCGAGCCGACTCGCCGATGCGCCGCGACCGGCCGAGCTCGTGTGGTGGCTGGCACTGCGGGCCGCCCGCGCCCAGACCCGGGGTGACTGGCCGGCCGCCCGCCACGCCACCGAGCGCGCCCTCGCCCTGGCCGGCGGCAGCGAGTACGGCGCTGCGTTCCAGCTGTTGATGACCCAGCTCCTGCTGCTCGACTGGCACGCCGGCGCCGATCTGCGTCCGCTGGTGGCCGACGACCTGCTGCCCGCCGGCCCGATGCGCCGCAGTTGGGAGGCCTGCCTGCTGGGTTGGACCTGCGAGCAGCGCCCGCGTGCCGAGGTGCTCGCCGCGCTCGACCGCCTCCTCGACGGCGGCGTCGAACAGGCGGTTCGGCGCGATCTCACGTTCGGACCGGTGATCTCCAGCCTCGCCATCGCCGCCGCCCAGGCCCGCGCCGTCAACCACGCCGCAGCCATCGCCGAGGTCATCACGCCGTTCGCCGGCCAATGGGCGGGCACCGGCGGAGCGGTGGTCAACGGTCCCTACGCGTTGCACCTGGGGCGGCTGCTGGGCGTCCTCGGCCGCAACGGGCAGGCCCATGAACAGCTGGAGGCCGCGCTCGAGTCCTGCCGGCTCGGGGGCTGCGCCCCATGGGAGGCCCGCACCGAGCTGGCGCTGGCCGAGCTGCACGCGGGCCGACCCGAGGGGCGCCGTCACGCTACCCGCGCCGCGGCACTCGCCGAGGCGTGCGGTATGGCCGCCGTCCTGCGGGAGGCGCTCACGCGCGCCGGGCGGGCCCCGCTGCCACAGGGTCTTTCCCGCCGGGAGGCCGAGGTGCTTCGCCTCATCGCCGGCGGCGCCACCAACACCGAGATCGCTGCCACCTTGTACCTGTCGGTGAAGACCGTCGAGCGACACATCCTGAACGCGTACCGCAAGGCCGGCGTGCGCAACCGGGCCGAAGCGGTCGCCTTCGCCGTGCGGGAGCTGACCGACCCCATCGCCTGACCTGCGCCCCTCGCCCGCGCCGTGGGGCCGGCGATCGCGAAACGCGGGTTTTCATCGATGCGCCGCAGGGCCCGGGTGTCGTGTGATCACCGTGTGGCAAGCGCACCGTCCAACATCGTGATCGTGGGAGCCGGCGCGGTCGGGCTGCTGTGCGCAACGCTGCTCGCCCGGGCCGGACACCGGGTGACCGTGCTCGAACGCGACCCCGCCGGCCCGCCGGCGTCCGCCGCCGCCGCCCACGACCACTGGGAGCGGCCCGGTGTCGACCAGTTCCGCTGGCCGCACCTGCTGGCGCCGGCGTTCACCACCGAGTTGCTGGCCGAGATCCCCGGAGCGGTGGCGGCGCTGCAACGCGAAGACGATCGACGATACGGGCAGGACCGCGACCCGGCGGCGACCGTCACCTGGATCCGTCGGGCCGCGCTCGATGCCCTCCTCGACCGCCTGGCGCTCGACGCCGGCGTGTGCATCGAACGAGGGGTGCGGGTGCACGCCGTGCACCTCGAACGAAGCCGGCCCGCCTGCGCGGAGCCGACCACACCGCACCTCGACAGCCTCGATACCAGCGCAGGGGCGCGCTGCGCCGACCTGGTGGTCGACGCCAGCGGTCGCCGCGGCGTCTTGTCCGGCCTGCTCGCCGCGGCCGGCTGCCCGGTACCCACCCCGCGGGAACACGGCAGCCGCCTCGTGTTCTACGCCCGCTCGTTCCGCACCGAGGGGCCCATGCCGCTGGCCTATGCCCCGTTGCTCGCGGACTACCCGGGCCTCACCGTGCAGACCATCCCCGGCGACGACGGCACCTGGTCGCTCGTGCTCGTCGTCGACGGTGCCGACCCGGACCTGCACGGCGTGGGCGACGCCAGTAGCTGGGAGACGGTGGTCGCCGCCCACCCCCTCGCCGCACCGTGGCTCCAGGGCGAGCCCGTCGGCGACGTGTCCACCTGGCACGGCCCCGCCGCCGGCCGCCGCAGTCTCGTCCACCGGGGCCGGCCGATCGTCACCGGCGTGGTGCCCATCGGCGACGCCGCCGCCCACGCCGGGCCGCTGCTGCCGGTCGGACTGTTGTCGGGGCTCCGGCAGGCCGTCGCCCTGCGCGACGTGCTGGCGCACACCTCGCCCGGCCCGTCGCGGGAGCTGGCCCTGCGATGGGACGCCGCCCGCACCGCGGTGAGCGATCCCCTGCTGCAGCTCGCCGTCGTCCACGACCGCTGGCGGCAGGAGCGTCGGCGCAACGCCCGCCACCCCGAGCCGGCCACACCCGCCGATCTGTTCGGTCACCGCCCCCGACAGCCCCAGCTGCCGGGACCCGATCGGGACGCGCTGGTGGCGCTCCTCGCCCCGGCGCGCTGAGCCGACCGATCGAACCCCTCCAAACCAATCCCCAGGAAAGGACACACCATGCACCGACGACCTGACCACGCGCGCCCACCCGGGCGCGCCGCCAGCCGACGACGAGCCGCCGGCATCGCGCTGCTCGGTCTGACCGCGTTCGGCGCGACGGCCTGCGGCGGTGACGACGGTGGCACCGCCGCCGGCACCGACCCCGCCGCCGGCACCGACACGTCGGCAGCCACGGTGCCCGCCGGCACCGCCGTGCCCCAACTCGTGGGACCGGTCGGGGGGACGACCGCCAAGGTGGCGCTGCTGCGCAACGGCGACGTGATGTGGGCCTACCTGTGCGACGACGAGGGCGAGGCCGCCCTGCTGCAGGGCAACGTCAACGGCGAAACCGTCTCGCTGCAGGACGTCGACACCGGCGCATCGCTCAGCGGCACGCTCGACGGCGACGCGTTCTCCGGCACGGCGACACTGGCCGACGGCACCGACCACCCCGTCTCCGCCTCGCTGGCCGACGGCGACGCCGGCGTGTTCTTCCGCTACCGCGCCACCGGAGCCGACTTCGACCTGGGCGTGTGGATCCGCACCGACGACGCCGTGGTCGGCACCGTGATCTCCAACGGCTCCGGCTCGGGCTCCGGTGGCACGGGCGACACCATCCCCGATGGCGCCGAGCCGGTACCCGCCAAGTTCGGTGACCGCTTCCGCTGCTTCCTCGAATCCCGCAAGCTGGTCAAGGTCAGCCAAGCATCCGGCGCGACCAGCTCCGAGGCGGTGCTCCAGGCCGATGCGCAGAACGCCGCCTGCCAGGCGGCGTTCGGGCAGGTGACGTCATGATCCGGCGAGGCCTGCCGACCGGGGCGGTCGCCCTGCTCGTGGCCGCCGCCCTCGGGCTCACCGCCTGCGGAGCATCCGACGACAGCGGCGCGAGCAACGCGTCCGCGAGCAGCGCGACGACAGGCAGCAACAGCGCCGAGTCCGCCCCGGCGCGCACGTTCGTCGGTGAGCTGCCGGGCACCGACGCCCTGGTGGCCGTGACCGTCGACGGCGACAAGGCCTGGGCCTACCTCTGCGACGGCACCGCCGACGACGAAGGCACACTGGCGAACTACCTGACCGGCAGCTTCGACGGCTCGGCGCTGCGCGCCACCGATGACGACGGCGTGTCGATCGAGGCGACGATCGGCACCGCCGCGACGGGCACCGTGACCCTGCCCGGCGGCAAGACGGCCTCCTTCCAGGCGCAACCGGCCACCGGCGACGCCGGTTGGTTCAACGCCGTCGAGACCACCGACGGGCGGGTCGAGACCGGCAGCTGGATCCGGCTGTCCGACGGCTCGCTGCGGGGCAAGGTGGTGGCCGTCGACACGAGCAGCAGCGGCGGCGGTACAACCGAGCCGGACAACCTCGAAGGCGGCTCGGTGCCCCCCACTGCGGTGGCGACCAAGGGCGGGGGGCTGCGCTGCTTCCTGGTGACCCGCCGCTTCATCAAGGACCAGGTGGCGTTCACCGACGCCGACTTCGATCAGCGCGTCGACGAGCTCAACGCCGCCTGCAGCTGAACCGGCTGCGATCGCGACACAACCTGCTCCATACCGTACCGGATAGTACGGTATGGAGCAGGCCGAGGGGAACCCGGGCCCAGCCCTAGACTGGCGGCGTGACCGTGCCGCCGTCCTGCTCCGACCACCCGGCGACGGGGACGTACGGTCTCGTCCTCTACCACGCCGAGACCAGGGCGCAGTGGCGGCGGTGGCTCGAGGTGCACCACGACACGGCCAAGGGCGTGTGGCTGTGCTCGTGGCGCACGGCCACCGGCCGGCCCCGCTGCCCCTACCCGGAGCAGGTGGAGGAAGCGCTGTGCTTCGGTTGGATCGACTCGACCGCACAGGTCCTCGACGAGCACCGGGGCCTGCAGCTGATGACCCCGCGCAAGCCCAAGAGCACCTGGACCCGGCTCAACCGGCAGCGGGTGGCCGACCTGGAGGCGGCCGGGCTCATGACCGAGGCCGGCCGCCGCGCCGTGGCCGTGGCGCAGGCCAACGGGTGGTGGACCATCCTCGATCCGGTCGAGGACCTCATCGAACCGCCGGAGCTGACCGCCGCGCTCGACGCCGACCCGGTGGCCCGGGCCCACTGGGACCGCTACCCGCCGAGCGTGCGCAAGCAGTTCCTGTGGTCCATCGTCAGCGCCGCCCGGCCCGACACCCGCTCCCGCCGGGTCGCGGCGGTGGTGCAACGGGCGGCCGCCGGCGAGCGGCCCTAGCCCCGGCCCTGGCCCGACCCCGTCCCGTCCCCGGCTGGCCCGACGGGGACCTGGGCCGCACCACGGGCGCCGTACACTGCCGGCCATGGGAGAGACGCTGCGGCTGGAGACCACCCTGCACCCGCGTGGCCCGGCCGGTGCGATCGTGCTGACCGACGAGCAGGCGGCCGCCGTGGGCGACGGCCGCAAGGCGTTCCCGGTGACGGTCACCGTGAACGACACCGTGCTGCAGCTGCGGCTGGCCCGCATGGGCGGCGAGAACCTCATCGGGCTGGCCAAGGCGGCCCGCAAGCAAGCCGGCGTCGAGGTGGGCGGCACCTACACGGTGACCATCAGCGCCGATGCCGCCGAGCGGACGGTGACCGTCCCCGCCGACCTCGCCGCCGCCCTGCAGACCGACCCGGCGGCGGCCACCGCGTTCGAGGCGATGGCCTACTCGCACCGCAAGGAGTACGTCCGCTGGATCGAGGAGGCGAAGAAGGAGCAGACCCGGGCCGACCGGATCGTCAAGACCGTGGCGATGGTGCGGGAGGGCCGGACCCGCTGAGCCGCCCCGGGCCGGTGGTCGCCACGGCGGATGCAGCCGCCGGCGCTGCGGCCCGGACACCATGCCAGCTGCGGCTGATGAACGTGGCCAGCAGCGCCACGTTGAACCCGCCCCAGTAGAGACCACCGAAGAGCGCGGCGGCATCGGGCAGCGTGCGGAACACCACCGCGGCCACCATCGCCGCGGCGACGGCCAGCAACGCCACGCCATGGGGCAGCACCGAGTGCCAGTGCCAACGGACGTCGTGCACCTTGCGGGTGACGCGGTAGGTCGGCTTGCGGCCAGGCCCCCGAGCACGGCGCACGCTGGCGGCCATGAACACCGGGGCCATGCCCACCCACATCGCCCGGATGCGCCACAACGCCCGGAACTGGCGCCGCTGCCGTCCCCGCCGGTCGTTGTAGGGCTGCGCCAACGCCAGCAGCAGCAGCTCGTTGGCCACCACGAGGGGGATCACGTGGGCGAAGTACGGCAGCGGATCGTCGACGATGGGCAGCAGCCCGAACAGCGTGCAGACCACCATCGGGATGTAGACCAAGGTGGTGAAGGCGTGGAAGTAGAACAGCAACAGCTCCACGAAGTGCAGTCGCTGGCGCAGGCCCAGACCGCGCAGGTCGCCCCACAGCAGCAGCCGCACCGTGTCGATGGCCCAGGTGCCGCGCTGCTTGTACACGTTGGGCACGTCCTCGGGCGAGTGCTGGCCGACCGCACCGACGATCGGCAGGTACAGCCCGTGCCAGCCGCGGCGCAACGCCTCCACCCCGGACTGCAGGTCCTCCACCAGGTTCCAGGTGGGGAAACCGCCGATGTCGACCAGCGCCGTGCGGCGCCATACCACGCCGGATCCACAGGGGAACACGGCGTTGGCGGCGTTGCGGGAGAGCATCTGGCCCCGGTAGAAGGTGGCGTCGCGGTTGTTGAACGGGTCGCCCGGGCTGACCTCCGCCTCCTTGATGGTCTGCACGAACGCGAGCCGCTCGTCGACCAGCAACTGGCCCACCGCCAGGCGGAGGAACCGCATCGTGCCCAGGTCGTCGTCCGCATCGCGGGTCTCGACGAAGCGGATGTCCGGATGGGCCCCGGCCAGCCACGCCATCGCCGAGTTCAGGTTGCCGGCCTTGGCCGCGCCGTCGCGGCCGGGCGCCCAGCGATCGGGCGGCTCGTGGTACCGCACCGGGTAGGCGCCCAACGCCGCCCGCAGGTCCGGGTCGTGGGCGTCGTCGGACACGACCACCAGCAGCCGGTCGCCGGGCCAATCCTGCTCCAGCACCGAGGTGACCGTGCGCAGCACCATCGGGATCGGCTCACCGCACGTCGGGATGATCACCGCCACCGTCGGCTCGGCGCCCGGCGGCACCGGCCTCGGCGCGGGGACCTTCCGGCTCCAGGCGTTGACGGCGGTGACCCACCAGGCGACCATCGAGAACGTGTTCGCCACCGCGAACGGCCACGCCAGCCAGGGCAGCGCCGGGTTTCGCGACTGCCACATCCACGGCACGTACAGCGCGGTGGCGGCGAACAGCACGACGCACGCCGCCCGGATCCGCCAGCGGTTGCAGGCGGGTGGGTACGCATCGCCGAAGGCCTGTGCCGCACGGGCGATCGCGCCGATCGGCGCCGGCTCGACCCGCGGCGCTCGACGTGGGGCCAGGTGCGCAAGGCCGGCGACCGGCGGAGCGTCGACCGTCGAGGGTGTCACCCGGGCGAGCACCGCAGGGTGCTCGGACGCCGGGCGGGGATCGGGGTCGGCCACCTCGGGCACGTCGACCACCGACCGGGTCGGCTTGAGGGTGATCCCCCATCCGGTCGAAGGGCCGTCAGCTGACTGATCGGCGGGCCGCGCGGGTAGGAACCCGCCCGTGCAGGACAGGTGGTATCAGCGCGCGATCTTCTACTCGCTCGACGCGGACAGCTTCCAAGACGCCGACGGGGACGGGATCGGTGACTTCGTGGGGTTGACCAGCCGCCTCGACTACCTCGCCCGGTTGGGCGTCTCGTGCCTGTGGCTGAGCCCGATCCACCCCACCCCCAACCGGGACGACGGGTACGACGTGTGCGACTTCTACGCCATCGACCCCCGGCTCGGCACCTTCGGGGATTTCGTGGAGCTGTTGCAGCAGGCCCAGGACCGCGGGCTGCGGGTCATCATCGACCTCGTCCTCAACCACACCTCCGATCAGCACCCGTGGTTCCAGGCGGCGCGGTCCGATCCCCGCTCGCCCTGGCGGGACTGGTACGTGTGGTCGCGCAGCGAGCCCGAGCACCGCACCGACGGCGTCGTCTTCCCCGGCCACCAGGAGGCGACGTGGACCTACGACGACGTGGCCGACGCGTGGTACCACCACCGCTTCTACGCCCACCAGCCCGACCTGAACTGGGCCAACCCGGCGGTGCGGGCCGAGATGGCAAAGGTGGTGGGCTTCTGGTTGCGCCTGGGCGTGGCCGGCTTCCGCATGGACGCTGCGCCGTTCGTGTTCGAGGACACCCGCCCCGACCGCGCCCAACCCCGCCGCGACTACGAGTGGCTCGAGCAGTTCTGCCGGGACCTGCGCTACCGCGACGGCGCTGCGCTGGTGCTGGCCGAGGCCAACGTCGAACGCGACGAGGTGCGGGAGTTCTTCGGCGGCGGTGATCGGCTGCCGATGCTGTTCAACTTCGCCCTCAACCAGCGCACGTTCCTGGGCTTGGCCCGCAGCTCGGCGGCGCCCATCCGGGAGGCGCTGCGGGCGATGCCGGCCATACCGGAGACCTGTTCGTGGGCCACGTTCATGCGGAACCACGACGAGATCGATCTGTCCGGCCTGAGCCCCTCGGAGCGGGAGGAATGCTTCGAAGCCTTCGGACCGGAGCCCACCATGCGGCTGTACGACCGGGGGATCCGGCGGCGGCTGGCGCCCATGTTGGGCAACGACCGGCGGCGCATCGAGCTGGCCTACGCGCTGCAGTGCAGCCTGCCCGGCTCGCCGGTCATCCGCTACGGGGAGGAGATCGGCATGGGCGAGGACCTGTCCCTGCCCGAGCGCAACGCCATCCGCACGCCGATGCAGTGGTCCGATGCGCGCAACGGCGGGTTCTCCACCGCGGCGAAGAAGAAGCTCATGCGCCCGTTGGTCAGCGGTGGACCGTTCGGGTTCGAACAGTGCAACGTCGATGCCCAGCGCGATGACGACGCCTCGCTGCTGGCGTGGTTCGAGCGCCTGCTGCGGGCCCGCCGGGAGTGCGGCGAGCTCGGCGCCAACACCGCCGCCCTGCTCGACACCGGTCACGAGGAGGTGCTGGGCCTGCGCTACACCAGCGAGCGCACCTCGCTGGTGGTGCTGAGCAACCTCAGCGACGAGCCCCGTGTGGTCGACCTGACCGCATCGGTCGTCGACGAGCCCCGCCGCGTGCTCGAGCTGTTCGCCAACCGGCGCTACGACACCAGGCCCGACGCGCTCGACGCGCTGGAGCTCGACGGCCTGGGCTACCGCTGGCTCCGCCTCGACGACCGGCCCTGAGCCCCGCTCAACGCCCGGACCCTGGCTCCTCCGGCGGCCCGCCGGTGAGCGCCGCGGCGATGCTGCCCAACGCCGGGTCGAGCGCGGTCGGGCCGAGGTGGGTGCCGGTCGTCTCGGCGGTCAGCGTGAAGCGCCGGCGGTTGATGGTGAACAACCGGGACACCGTGCTGCGGTTGGCGCTGTCGTGCACGACCAGGGCCAGCGGCTCGGGGTGCTGCGGCGGGCCCAGCCGGTCAACCAGCAGTTGCAGCACCGAGGCGGTGGCGGTGAGCCGCTCCAGCTCGGTGCCGGTGCTGTTGGTGGCCAGCGGCCAGCCGTCGGCGTCGTTCAACGTGATCGAGCCGAACCGGCCGCGCTCGGCGATCTGGTCGAGCACGGCGGTGAGGTCGCGCCGCCGCTCGGTCGGCTCGATCCTGGCCAGCTCGTCGGTCAGGCGTTCGCGCTCGAGCAACGGGGCCAGCACCCGTTGCAGGTCGGCCCGCAACGCCTCGTCCTGCGCGGCCCGGCGTTCGACCACGTCATCGCGCTGGCGGGCGGTGCCGGTCAGATCGATCACCTGCTCGCGCAGCCGGCTGCGGGCGGCGGCACCCCGGGCCGCGCCGAACAGGTAGCCGGCGGCGAACAGCACGACCGCGCCCACCGCCGCCACCACGATGGCGACGATCATGACGCCGCGCAGTCGCCGGGCGCGGCTTCGACGACGGCGCGCTGGTTGGTCGCATCGGCGGGGTCGGCGGTCACCGGCTCGAGGGCACCGGCCGCCCGCACCAGCAGCGTCGACTCGGGGACGCCCAGACCGACGAGCACGGAGCGCACGGCCAGGGCGCGCTGGTAGCTGAGGAGCAGGTTGCCCTGATCGTCGCCGACGGCGGAGGCGTGGCCGCGCACCACCAACCCGGTGCCGGGGTGGGCGAGCACCCAGCCCGCCAGCGGCGTCAGCGCGGTGGGGTCGAGCTGGGGCGTCGCCGAACCGGCCGGGAACCAGATGGCCACCGGCGACGGGCAGGCCGGCGCCGGCGTCGCCGTGGTGACAGGCACCGTCGCCGTCACCGCAGCCGTCGTGGCCACGGCTGGTGCGGTGTCCGGCGCGACCGTGGTCGACGGTGAGCGCGTGGTCGGTGGTGCGGGCAGCGTCGACAGTGCAGGCAGGGTCGGCCGCGCCGCCGGTTGTGCGGCGACCGCCACCGGGCCCGACCGCGTCCCGTCGGATCGCAATGCCCACAACGCGGCGCCGGCCAGCACCACACCGACCAGTACGGCGGCGGCCGGCACCCACAGCGGCGCATCCTCGCCCACGACGCGGTGACCGGGATCGAGGCGCGGCGGGTCGGCCCGCCGCGACGGGCTCACCAGCCCCCCGGGATCCGGTACAGCGGCGTGATCAGGTCGACCCCGCAGTCGAGCCCGGCGGCCCACTCGATGAACTGCGCCACCAGGGCGCGGCCCTCGAAGTACGCGCCGTGCTGGGGGGCGATGATCTCGATGTCGAGCCCGGCCACCATCTCGGCCCACGCCGCCATCACCCGTCGGGAGGCCATGTACCGCTGGTGGAAGCCGGTCATGTAGGGCAGGTGGGCGTCGAAGTCCTCGACCCGCACGTACGGTGCCCCCAGCGAGGCGCCCAGATCGCCGGTGTAGAGGATCTTGGCCACCGGGTCGTAGAGCTGGTGGTTGCCCTCGCTGTGCAGGAAGTGGGCCGGCACGATCACCAGCGGGCTGGCGCCGAGCGGGAGGACCATCCCCTCGTCGGGGATCGGGCGCAACCGGTCCGCCACCAGGTGGTCGAAGCCGAAGTGGGGCACGAAGCGGGTCCACAACGAGGACACGTAGGCGTCGGCGTCGGTGGTCATCAACCACCCGTTCAACGCGGCGACGATGTCGGGATCCTGGTGCGAGAGGAAGATGTAGCGGAGCGTGGCCCGGCCCAGTTGGGCGAACGTCTCGGCCAACGCCTCGGCGTACACCTTGTGGCCGCCCGGATCGAGGATGACGGCCTCACCGGTGGTGGCCCCATCGATGATGAGGTGCTGGTTGGCCTGCACCGCCAGCCCGCCGAGACCGAAGTCGTCGAAGAGCACGTTGCGGTGCGACCCGTTGTCGAACAGCACGGTCGCCCCCATCAGAGGATCTGCCGAACCCGTTCGATGGCGTCGCGCATGTCGAAGAAGATCAGCCCGAGCTTGGCGTCGGCGTTGGCCAGCACCAGCAGCAAGGCGCCCCGGCCGGCGTTGATCATCACCGCGTAGCCGTCGTCGCCGCGCACGATGACCTCCTGCACGGCCCCCCGGCGCAGCTCGCCCGCCGCCCGGGTGCCGAGGCTGAGCAGCGTGGCCGTCATGCCCGCCACCCGCATCTCGTCGAGGTCCTGCGACAGCGCCGAGGCGATCATCAGCCCGTCCTCGGAGATCACCGCCGCCGCCTCCACGCCGGGCGATGCGTTCTGCAACCGCCGCAGCGTGCTGGTCAACTGCTCGAGCCTGTTCATGCTGCCACCTCGGTGCGGGAGCCCCGCCAACGTGAGGTTGCCCGCCGGTGCATCCACCCTGGTCACGCCGCCTCCCCAGATTCCGCCTGCTCAGGAGGCTAACCACGCGGTTTCGGAACCTCGGCGCCTCCCGGAGCAACGGCCGGCACGAAGGGCCGATGGTCCCGCCGGCGAACGGTCGCACGTCGGCTTTGCCGGAGCCGGCGGGCGGCGATGGTCCCGCCGGCATCGCCACTGGGCCCGGGCCCACCACCGAACGTACGCAGGATGTCCGGTGCGTGAGCGGGCGCCCACCGCAGGCCATACGGTATGGCATGGTCACATCGGACCGACCGGGAACCGCCCACGGCTACGGTCTGCGCCTGGCGGGCCGACCGTCGGGCCGCCAGGAAGGCGTTCCCATGGCAGACGTCACGACCACCACGGTCACGTCGGTGAGCACGGCGACGAAGGGTCGGGTCATCAACTCGGCCCGGCACAACCACTGGGTGATCGACTCGCCCAGCGGCCCCGCCGAAGCGGTGTCCACCGGCGAGTCGTTCCTGGCCGGGTTGTCCTCGTGCGCGGTGACCTTGGTCCAAGCCGTCGCCGCCGCCGAGGGCACCGCCCTGGGGCCGCTGGCGGTGGAGGTCACCTCCTTCCGGGTGCCCGACAAGCCCTACGACTACGACCACATCGACGTGGCCTTCACCTACGACGGCATCGACGCCGCCGCGGCCGAGCGGCTCACCGAGCTGTGGAAAGCCCGTTGACCCATCTACCGAGCGGTCGCGGTCGCGACCCCCACCAACGTCACCTGCACCACCCGGTGACCCGCCGGCGCCCGGGCGGTCAGGCCGAGGTCGAACCCGCCCGGGCGCTGCGCTCGCTGTCGATGGCCTGGCGCACCGCCTCGTTGACCCGGGCGCCGAGCCGGGCCCCGTTGGCCTTGGTCCAGTCATAGGAGGCGTGGCGGCCGGCGTTGGACCGCTGGAAGTGCGGCATCACGAAGCGGGCGAACAGCTCGAAGCTGCGCCAGGTGGCCGCCTGGTCGGCGCAGTTGTGGGCCAGCAGCAGGAACGTGCCGAACCCGCCCGTCCGCTCCACCATGGCCTCGATGCGCTCGATGGCGTCCTGGGGCGTGCCGATGGTGGCGCAGCCGAGCACCCCGAACCCGTCGCCCCGCCAGCGTTCGATGGCCGCCTCCGGTGACGTACCGAACGGTAGGTCGCGCCCACCCACCGCGGAGAGGTAGCGCACGAACTTCTGGGCGCCGAAGGCGACGTCGGCCTCCGCCTCCTCCCGGGTGGGGGCCAGGTGCATGGGCACCACGATCCGCCAACGGTCCCGGCCCACCTGGTGGCCGGACTCGGCCGCGGTGCGCTCGAGGATCTCCCAGTTGGTGGTCAACGTGTCGAACCCCACCGGCACCGATGCGGCCACCGACAGCAGCCCGAGGCCGTGGCGGCCGGCGGCCAGCGAACCGGCCGGCGACATCGTCGAGGCCACGGCGATCTCCAGGCTCGGCCGCTGGAAGGGCAGCAGCTGCAGGCGGGCGTCCCGCAGCTCGAACCAGTCGGTCCGCTCGGTGACGACCTCACCGTTGAACAGCCGGACCATGGCGTCGAGGGACTCCTGCATCCGCCGGCGTTGATCGATCGGGTCGATGCCCATCATCTCGGCGTCGGTGGGCAGCTGGCCCGGTCCCACGCCGAGCATGACCCGGCCCATCGTCTGGTGGTCGAGCTGGCACAGCCGGTCGGCGAGGATCAGTGGGTGGTGGTAGCTGAGCGAGGACACCCCGGTGCCGAGCCGGATGCGGCTCGTGCGCTCGGCGGCGGCGGCGATGAGCACCTCGGGCGAGCCGATGATCTCGTAGCTGCCCGAGTGGTGCTCACCCACCCAGGCCTCGTCGTAGCCGAGGGCGTCGAGGTGGCCGATCAGGTCGATGTCGCGCCGCAACTGCAGCGTCGGGTTCTCGTCGTCGTTGTGGAACGGGGCGAGGAAGATCCCGAATCGGGTCGGCTGCATGGTCTGTCCCCCTGGGCACGGCCGGCGTCTCGCCGCACCGTAGCGGTTCGGCGCCGCCGACGCGGGCGAGCCTCGGCGGAGGTACCGGCCGGCACCCTTCGGCGGATCAGTAGACGATGACGGGGGTGCCCATGGGCACGTGCTCCCAGATCCAGTCCTGGTCGGCGTTGCTCACCCGGGCACAGCCATGGCTGGCCGGGTAGGCCGGCACGTAGCTCGAGCCGTGCACCGCCCAGTCGGTGTGGAAGTACAGCGGCCGGTACATCTGGCCGAGATCACCGTCGTCCACGCCGTCGACCCGGTAGTACACGGCGAACTCACCGGTGGGCGTGTAGGCCAGCCCGGGCGTGCCGTCGGGCCAGGTGAACGGCTCGTTGTTGCCGGTCGACGTGTTGAAGATCCTCGTGCCCGACTCGCTCACCACGAACAGCACCTGGCGGCCGAGGTCGATCTCGATGCGCAGCGGCCCGGGGCCGGGCACCGCACCGGTGGGCGCCGCCAGCCGGCCCAACGTCTGCGGCCCGGGCACCCCGTCGACCGACAGGCCCTCCACCTTCTGGAAGGCCATGACCGCCGATGCGGTGCCGCCGCCGTAGCGGCCGTCCACCGGACCGATGCTGTAGCCGAGCTCCGCCAGCCGGGCCTGCAACGCCTGGACCTCCGGCCCGACCGCCCCGGGGCCGAGCGGTGGCGCGGTGGTGGGCGGAGCGGGCGCCGCAGTTGTGGTGGGCACCGCCGCGGCCGTGGTGGTGGTCACCGGGCGGCGGGGGCTCGTGGTGCTGGTGGTGGCGGGACGGGTGCTCGCACTGGTGGCGGGCTGGGCCGCATCGGTGGTCACCGGGGGCGCCGCCTCCGGTCCGCGGCCGGCGGAGGACGCGCAGGCGCCCGCGGCCAACGCCAGCACCGCTGCCAGCGCCAGGACCCTGCCCGACGATGCGTCCACCCTCCGAAGCCGCCTCAAGGCGGCCGAGCCTACCGGGCCGCCGCCCCCTACGGCGAGGGACCGGCACGCGACCGGCCCGGCGCTCGTGTAGAACGGCCGGGTGAACCTGCGGGACCTCGAGTACCTGGTGGCACTGGCCGAGCACCGCAACTTCGGGCGGGCGGCCGCCGCCTGCTACGTCAGCCAGCCCACGCTGTCGGCCCAGATCCGCAAGCTCGAGCGCGAGCTCGACGTGGCCCTCGTCGAGCGGGACCAGCGGCGGGTGCTGCTCACCCCGGCCGGCGAGCAGGTGGCCGCCCAGGCCGCGGTGGTGCTGCGCGGCGTCGACGACCTGCGCCACCTCGCCCGCCTGGCCGCCGACCCGGAGACCGCCACCATACGCATCGGTACGTTCCCGACGTCGGGGCCGTACCTGCTGCCCCACATCATGACCACGTTGCGCAGCCGCTTCCCCCGGCTCGAGCTGTTGCTCGCCGAGGCGAAGACAGAAGCGCTCCTCCAGGACCTGCGCAGCGGCAGCCTCGACGCCGCGGTGCTGGCGATGCCGGTGACCGAGGACGGGCTCGACTGCTCGACGCTGTTCGACGAGCGCTTCGTGCTGGCGGTGCCGGAGGGCCACCCGTTGGCCTCCGGTGAGGACCTGCTGCCGCTCGACGTGCTCGGCGGCGAGGACCTGCTCCTGCTCGACGAGGGCCACTGCCTGCGGGACCAGGCGCTGTCGGTGTGCGAGCTGGCCGGCGCACGAGCGGCGCGGCTTCCGTGCCACCAGCTTGGAGACGCTGCGGCACATGGTGGCCTCGGGCACGGGGGTCACGCTGCTGCCCGAGCTGGCGGTGCGCCCGCCCGTCCCCCTGTCGGAGGGGGTGGTGCTCCGGCGCTTCGCCGCACCCGAGCCGTCGCGCACGCTGGCGCTGTGCTGGCGGTCGAGCAGCCCGCTGCGACCGCTGCTGGGCGAGGTGGCCGACGTGATCCGCAAAGCGGTGGCCGAGCTCGGCTGAGCCTGGATCCGCCGAGCCGGCCGTCGTACCCCCCCCTGGCCCGAGGCCCGCGCCCTGCCGGTGCGCCAGGTCGGCCGCAGCCGGGCCCGAACCCCGGCCTGCGACCGCAGCCGACCGGCAACCCACCAGCGCCGTGCTTCGGCGTCGATTCGGCGTCGATTCGACGGCATCGACCGATCGGGTGCGGCCGCCCACCAGCGGTGGCCACCAGCGCCGGTCAGGCCGCACAGCCACACCGACGGTGGCCAATCTCCGTGTCTTTCGACCAATTCCGAATCGACGTGGAATCGAGCGCGAAGGAACGCGCCCAGACCACCCGGTATGGCGCCCACCAACCACTGAACCCACCGATCACCACCACCACCACCGATCACCACCACCAACCACCGACCACCGACCACCGCTCCGTTCGGCTGAGCCGTGTTCGCCGTGCCCGGAGGTGTCGCTCCCTGTCCGCGCCGGGTAGAGCACGGTGCGATGGATGCTGCCGCGCCCCGAACACCGGCGAGTGGGCGACGGGCTCGCCCGACCGGCGACCCGCGCCGGGTTGGTGCTGGGCGGCGGTGGCCTCACCGGCATCGCGTTCCATGCCGGGGTGTTGCACGCGCTGCAGGCCGCCACCGGCTGGGACCCTCGCGACGCATCGCTGCTGGTGGGCACGTCGGCCGGGGCGCTGGTGGCCGGGCTGCTCCGCAGCGGCGCGTCAGCGGGCGAGCTGCGCTCGTGGTGCTTGGACGAGGAGCTGACCGCCCCCTGGGACGACGTGCGCAGCCGGGTCGACGCCAGCTGGGACGAGCTGGAGCGGGGGGCGCGGCGCTGGCGGCCGCAGCCCCCGCCGCGCATCGTGCGCCAGGCGCTGGCGGCCCGCACCCCGCGCGCCGTGCTCGCCGCCCTGCTGCCGGCCAGCAGCACCGACCACCGGCCGCTGGCCGACGCCTTCGCCGCCCGGGCCGACGGCTGGCCCGCCGCCGCCACCTGGATCTGCGCCGCCCACCACCCGAGCGGCCGCCGCGCCGTGTTCGGCCGGGACCTCGAAGCCGGCCTGGCCGAGGCGCTGGCCGCGTCGAGCGCCGTGCCCGGCCTGTTCCGCCCGGTGACCATCGACGGTCGGCGCTACAGCGACGGCGGTGCCGCCTCCATGACCAGCGCCGACCTCACCGCCGGCCAACCGCTCGATGCGGTGATCGTGTCGGCCCCGCTGTCGCAGCGGGGCCGCAGCCCGTCCGCCCTGCACACCGTGCTGCGCTGGCCCGTGCGGCGCCAGCTCGCCGCCGAGCTGGCGGCGGTGCGGCAGCTCGGGACCCCGGTGCTCGCCATCGAACCGGACGCGGCCGCAGCCTCGGCGCTCGGCCTCAACCCGCTGGCCGAGGACAACCTCGCCGCCATCGTGGCCGCCGCCTCCGGCGCGCACGACCAGCTCGGGGCGAGCGCGCCGGGGTCGGCGCGGGCTCAGGTGTCGTCGGCGCGAACGTCCACCACGGTGCCGCCGAGGTCCACGTAGACCTGGTACTCCCGACCATCGGGGGCCCGGACCTCCACGTCCCAGCCGAGCCAGCCGTCCTCGTTCTCCCGCTCGACCTCCCGGACGGCGGCACCGGCGCCGACCGCGGCCTCCGCCGCCGCCACCACCTGGTCGCGCGAGGCCGCGACCCCCGATGGCGGCGCCTGCCACGGTGCCGCCGCGCCGGCCGGGTCGCGGTAGACGAGGCCCTCGATGGTGAACACGTCGGCGTCGTCGCGGTCGTCATCGCCGTCGTCGTCGAGCTCGTAACGCACCCCGAGCGTGACCGCACGGCCGGCCAGGCCCTGCAGCTCGGTCAGCAACGGCTCTGCCGTGCCGTCGCCGTCGTAGTCCTCGAACGCAGGGGCGGCGCTGATCCACCCCTCCGGTCCGACGTCGACCTCGACGCCGCCCACGTACCAGTCGTCGGGGTCCTCGCCGGCGCGCAGTGTGCCCACCAGCTGCTCGAGGCCGGCCACCTCCACGGTGCGGTCGTCGGCCGGGGCGGTCGGGTCGCCGGCGGTGGTCCCCCCTGCCGGACGGTCCGGCGTGGTGACCTCGGCGGCGGCGCTGATGCCGCTCAGCGAGATGGGCGCCACGACGGCGTCGGGATCGTCGAGGGCCCTGGTGGCGACCACGCCCCCGGTGGCGGCGACGGCGGCGGTGGCGGTGACGAGGAGCAGGGAACGGATGCGCATGGCGGAACCTCCGGTGTGATCGAACAGGGGCAGCGTCGCAGCCGTGGCTGACGGCCTCCTGAGCGCTGCCTGAACGCTCCCTTCAGGTTCGGATCAGGTCCGCCTCAGCGGCGTGCACCAACATGGCCCGCGCACGGTCGCCAGGGGTGCGCCGTTGCGGACCGACGACGAGAGGCCACGCCGCCGATGGCGATCCTGTTGATCGAGGACGAGGACGGCATCGTCGGGTTCGTGCGCCGCGGGCTCGAGGCGGCCGGCCACCAGGTGCTGGTGGCCGGGGACGGCATCGACGGGTTGACCATGGCCCTGGCCGACGATGTCGAGCTGGTGGTGCTCGACCTCGGTCTGCCCGGCCTGCCCGGCGAGGAGGTGCTGCGTCGGCTCCGCCTCCGGCGGCCGACGGTGCCGGTCATCGTGCTCACCGCCAAGGACGCGGTGGCCGACCGCGTCGCCAACCTCGAGGCCGGCGCCGACGACTACCTGGTCAAGCCGTTCAGCTTCAGCGAGCTGCTGGCCCGGATCCGGGCGCGGCTGCGCAACGCCGGCCAGAGCCGCGCCGACGCCATCGCCGTGGGCGGCCTGGTGCTCGACCTCACCGCCCGCACGGTGACCGTCGACGGCGCGGTGATGACGTTGTCCACCCGGGAGTTCGCCCTGTTGGAGGCGTTCATGCGCCACCCCGGCCAGGTGCTGTCCCAGGTCCAGCTGCTCGACCGGGTGTGGGGCTACGACTTCGATGGGTCCTCCAACGTGGTGGAGGTGTACGTGGGCCACCTGCGCCGCAAGGTCGGCGCCGAGCGCATCCGGACCGTGCGCGGCGCCGGGTACCGCCTGGTCGACCCGTCGCCGCCGACCACCGCCTGACGCGCACCGCCCGTTCCGTCGTGGAGCCGGTGCCGGGGCGGCGAGCCGGTGCGGGTTTGACCGTCGGAGTCGCTGGGTAACCGGGCGGCGCACCCGTCGGCTCTGTTCTCTGTTTGATCTGGGTGCGATGCGCCGAACGCGTCCCCGCACCGCCCGCCGGCCCACCCGGCTCCACCGTCGAACCCCGCTCCCCCATGCTCAACGTCCTGCTCACCCACCTCCTCGTCGGCCTGGCGCTGTTGGTCGCCGGGCGGCCGTTGGGGCGGCGGGCCTTCCTCGTCGGCGCCGTCGCGCCCGTCGCCGCCCTGGCCTGGTTGGCCGGGCGCTTGGGCGCCGTGCTCGACGGCGACGCCGTCCGCCAGCACGTCACCTGGATCCCGGTGCTCGACCTGGGCGTCGAGGTGCGCATCGACGGGTTCGCGGCCCTGCTGGTGCTGGTGGTCGCCGGCATCGGTGTGGGGGTGTTCGTCTACGCCCACGGCTACTTCGACAGCGAGGCCGACGCCGAGCGCGCCGCCCGCCTGGCCGGTCTGCTGGTGCTGTTCAGCGGGGCCATGCTCGGCGTGGTGAGCGCCGACAACGTGCTCGTGCTCTACGGCGCCTGGGAGCTCACCTCGGTGCTGTCGTTCCTGCTGGTGGGCGACCGCTTCCGCGACCCCGCGGCGCGCGCCGCCGCCACCCAGGCCATCCTCGTCACCGGCGCCGGCGGCCTGTGCCTGCTGCTCGGACTGATCATGCTGGGCCGCGCCGCCGGCACGTACCGCCTCAGCGCCATCCTGGCCGAGCCGCCATCGGGCACCGTCACCGGCGTGGCGCTGGTGTTGGTGGCCATCGGGGCGTTCACCAAGTCGGCCCAGTACCCCTTCCACGGCTGGCTGCCCGGGGCGATGGTGGCGCCCACCCCGATCAGCGCCTACCTGCACTCGGCCACCATGGTGAAGGCCGGGGTGTACCTCATCGCCCGGTTCGCACCGGCGTTCGCGGCGACCGCCCCGGCCTGGCGGTGGCTGGTGGTGGGGGTCGGGCTGTGGTCGATGGTGGCCGGCGGGGTGCGGGCCCTGCGAGAGCACGACCTCAAGGTGGTGCTGGCCTTCGGGACGATCAGCCAGCTCGGGTTCATGGTGGCCCTCTTCGGGCTGGGGCTCGACGCCACCACGTTCGCCGCCTGCGCGGTGCTGGCCGCCCACGCCGTGTTCAAGGCGGCGCTGTTCATGGTGGTGGGCGTGGTCGATCACGGCTTCGGCACCCGCGACGTGCGCGCCATCCCCCGCCAGGCCGGGCCGGGGTGGCGCGGCACCCGCGCCGTGGCCGTCCTCAGCGCGCTGTCGATGGCCGGGGTGCCGTTCACGCTCGGCTTCGTGGCCAAGGAGGCGGCACTGGCCGCGGCGGCGGACGGCGGCGTGGGCGGCACCGCGGCGGTGACCGTGGCGCTCGTCGTCGGGTCGGCGCTCACCGCCGCCTACTCCTTCCGGGTGGCGGCCGGGGTGCTCGGCCGGCTCGAGGTGCCGGCCGGTGGCGCAGGGCACGAGGAGGCGGCGCACGAAGGGGCGGTACCGGAAGGGGCGGTACCCGAAGGCGCCGACGCGCCGCACGCGCCCGCCGCGACGTTCGTGGCCGTCCCGTTGCTGCTCGCCGGCTTGACCGTGGCGTTCGGGCTCGCGCCCGGCCCGCTCGACGCGCTCGTCGGCGCCTCGGCGGCGTCGCTGGTGGGCTCGGCGGTGCCGAAGCACCTGGCCGCCTGGCACGGCATCAACCTGGCGCTGGGGTTGTCGGCCGTTGCGCTGGCCACCGGCGCCGTGCTGTTCGAGGCCGGCCGCCGGGGCCGGCTGCCGTGGCGTCGCGTCAGGCGGCTACCGAGCGGCGACGCGCTGTACCACGGTTCGGTGGCGGCCATCACCGCCACCGCGGCGAGGGTGACCGGCCTGGTGCAGGTCGGTTCGATGCCGGTGTACCTCGGGGTGATCCTGACCACGGTCACCGTCGTGCCCCTCGCCGTGCTCGTCGCCGGTGGCGGCCTGGCCGGCGACTGGCCCACGCTGGTGGACCACGGCGCCCAGGTGCCGATCGTGGCGGTGATGCTGGGGGCGGCGATCGGCACCGCGGTGCTGCGCCACCGGCTGTCGGTGGCGCTGCTGCTGGGCGTCGTCGGCTACGCCATGGCCGGTTTGTTCGTGGTGCACGGCGCCCCCGACCTCGCGCTCACCCAGGCGGCGGTGGAGACGCTGACCACCGTGCTGTTCGTGCTGACCCTGCGGCGGCTGCCCACCCGCTTCGAGCGACGTTCGACGAGGGCCACCCGCTGGCTGCGCATCGCGGTGTCGACCGGCGTGGGGGTCACCGTGTTCGCGCTGGCTCTGGCCGCCGCCCAGAACCCGCTGGCCCGCGTCGTCAGTGGCGAGATGGTGGCCCGCTCCCTGCCCGACGCCAACGGCGCCAACGTGGTCAACGTGATCCTGGTGGACTTCCGGGGCTGGACACGCTCGGTGAGATCAGCGTGGTGGCCGTGGCCGCCATCGGCGCGTGGCCCTGGCCCGGGCCGGTCGACGGCCTTCGCCGGCCACCCGTTCGGGCGGCGCGGCGCCGCTCGACGACGAAGCGGTCGCCGCCCCGCCGCCGGCCCGGCCGGCACCGTCCGCCACGTGTTCGTCGACGCCGTCGTACGGGTGCTGGTGCTGATCGCGCTGGTGGTGTCGGTGTACCTGCTCGTCGCCGGCCACAACGACCCCGGTGGTGGGTTCGTGGGCGGCCTGGTGGCGGGTGCGGCGGTGGCGCTGCGCTACATCGCCGGCGGCATCGACGATGTGCGTTCGATGGTGCGCCCACAGCCGTGGACCATCCTCGGCGCCGGGTTGGTGACGGCCGCGGTCACCGCGGCGGTGCCGGTGCTGTTCGGCCGGCCGGTGCTCGACAACGGCTACTGGACGATCGATCCGCCGCTGCTCGACCCGATCGGGGTCTCCTCGGCGCTGGCGTTCGACCTCGGGGTGTACCTGGTGGTCGTCGGGTTGGTGTTCATGGCCTTCGAGGCCTTCGGTGACGAGCCACGGAGGTTCCCGTCATGAGCGTGCTGCTGGCGTTGTGCGCCGCCGTCCTGGCCGGGCTCGGCACCTACCTGCTGCTCCAGCGGGCCCTCAGCCGCATCATCGTGGGCATCGCGCTGCTCAGCCACGCCGCGAGCGTGCTGTGGATCGCCGCCGGCCGCCGCGGCCGCCCGCCGATCCTGGAGGGCACGGGCGGCGGGTCCGGTGTGAGCGACCCGCTGCCGCAGGCGCTGGCGCTGACCGCCATCGTGATCACGTTCGGGGTGACGGCCTTCCTGCTGGCGCTCGCCCACCGCAGTTGGGAACTGACCGACGACGACGAGGTCGAGCACGACCTGGCCGACCTCGACATCCGGCTCCGACGATCACCCGGCTCCAGCGACGACGGGCAGGAGGCCACGTGAACGCCGCCCTGGCCGTCGTGCCGTTCCTGGTGCCGTTGCTGGCCGCCGGCATCTCGATGCTGGTGGGCCGCTCCCGTGCCGCGCAGCGCACCGTGTCGCTGCTGGCGTTGACCGGGGCCACGGCCGCATCGATCGCGCTGCTGGTCACCGTCGACCAACAGGGCCCCTTCGAGGTGCGCAGCGGCGGTTGGGCACCGCCGCTCGGCATCGTGCTGGTGGCCGACCGGCTCGCCGCGGTGATGCTGGCCGTCTCCACGATCACGTTGCTGGCGGTGTTGGTCTACGCCATCGGTCAGCCGGGAGCGGAACGCCGCCACGTCGGGTTCCAGTCCGCCTACCTGGTGATGTCGGCTGGGGTGGCGCTGTCGTTCCTCACCGGCGACCTGTTCACCCTGTTCGTCGCGTTCGAGATGATGCTGACCGCAAGCTACGTGCTCATCACGCTCGGCGGCCGCCGCGACCAGGTCCGCACCGGCATGAGCTACGTGGTCATCGGCCTGGTCGCCTCGGTGGCGTTCATCATCACCCTGGCGTTGCTCTACACCGCCGCCGGCACCGTCAACATGGTGGACCTCGGCCGCCGGCTGGCACTGCTCGATCCCGGCCTGCAGCAGGCGCTCGCCGTGCTGCTGTTCCTGGTGTTCGGCATCAAGGCGGCGGTGTTCCCGCTGTTCTTCTGGTTGCCCGACAGCTACCCCACCGCCCCCGCACCGGTCACCGCCATCTTCGCCGGGCTGCTGACCAAGGTGGGCATCTACGCCCTGATCCGCACCCAGGTGACCGTGTTCCCCGAGTCCGCGCGGCCCGGCCCGTTCATCATGGTCATCGCCGGGCTGACGATGGTGGTCGGGGTGCTCGGCGCGGTGGCCCAGAACGACGTGAAGCGGATCCTGTCGTTCCACATCGTCAGCCAGATCGGCTACATGGTGCTGGGCCTGGGGTTGTTCACGGTGGCCGGCATCGCCGCCGCGGTGTACTTCGCCGTGCACCAGATCGTGGTGAAGACGGCGCTGTTCCTCACCGGCGGCCTGGTCGAGCACCTCGGCGGATCGAGCCGGCTCAGCCGGGTGGGCAACCTGGCGTCGACCGCGCCCGTGGTGGCCGTGCTGTTCCTCGTACCGGCCCTGAGCCTGGCCGGCATCCCGCCCTTGTCGGGGTTCGTGGCCAAGTTCGCCGTGCTCGACGCCGGTGCCCGGTCCTCGGCGTGGGCGGTGACCGCAGCGGCGGTGGCGGCGGCGTTCCTCACGTTGTTCTCGATGGTCAAGATCTGGGTCGGCGTGTTCTGGAGCCCCGCCGAGCGGCCGCCCGATCGGGTGCCGTCGCGCGATCGGCGCAACGGCCCGCTGCTGATGACGGTGCCCACCGCCGCGCTGGTGGTGTTGAGCCTGGGCCTCGGCCTGGCCGGCGGGCCGCTGTACGACGTGATCGAGCGGGCGGCGACCGACCTGCTGAGCAGCGGCGCCACCACCGGCCCGGCGCCGGCCGCGGCAACGGGCGTCGCGGGGTCCGCGCCATGAGGCGGCCGGCGCTCGGGGCGCTGCTGGTGTTGGTCTGGGTGCTGCTGTGGGACCGGCTCACGGTGGGCCAGGTACTGGCCGGTATGGTCGTGGCCGCGGCGCTGCTGGCCGTGCTGCGACCGCCGGCGAGCCGCGCCGGGGCGTTGTCGCGGCCCCGGGCCGCGGCGCTGGTGCGGCTGTTCGTGTGGTTCGCGGGGCAGTTCGCCGTGTCCAACCTGCAGGTGGCCCGCGCCGCGCTGTGGCCCGGGCGCTACGTACGGCCCGGTGTGGTCCGGGTGCCGCTGCACACCCGCTCGGGCGAGCTGATCGCCTTCATCGCCAACGCCACCGCGCTGTCCCCCGGGATGCAGCCCATCGGCACCCACGACGAGCCGCCGTGGATCGACGTGCACGTGCTCACGCTGCGCACCCCCGAGGAGGCCATCGCCTTCGTGCACCGCCTCGAGGGCCTCGTGCTGGCGGCGTTCCCCTCGGCCGCCGGGGACGACCACACCATGCGGGAGGCCCGCCGATGAACGATCTCATCGTGCTGGTGACGGCCTCGGTGCTCACGGCCGCCGCCGCCGGGTTCCTCTACCGCATGCTGCGCGGGCCGAGCCTGGCCGATCGCATCGTCGGCTTCGACGGCCTGCTGTCGGTGGTGGTCATCGGGATCCTGACGCACGCCACCCACACCGGCACCACCGCCATGCTGCCCGTGGTCATCGTGCTGTCGCTGCTGGCGTTCTCCGGCACCGCGCTGTTCGGCCGGTTCATCGAGTCGGGCGACGACCGTGGCTGAGCTGCTGCAGACCCTCGCCTCGCTCACCGTGCTCGGCGCCGCCGTGCTCGCCGCGCTGTCCGCGCTCGGCGTCGTGCGCTTCGGAGAGCTGCTGCCCCGCATGCACGCGCTGACCAAGGCCTCCACCGGAGCGGTGTCGTTGGCCATCATCGGCACGGCGCTGGCGCTGCGCTCGGCGGCCACGCTCACCACGCTCGTGCTCGTGCTGGCGCTGCAGCTGTTCACGTTCCCGGTGGGCGCCAACCTGATCGCCCGGGCGGTGCGGGGCCGAGCCGAGGACACCGGCCTGCGAGCGCCCGACGACCGCGACGATGCCCCGCCCGCACCGGATGCCCCGCCCGCACCGGATGCCCCGCCGACGCCGGGTTGACCGGCGGCTCAGGCCTGGCGTGGGTCGATCTGGATGACGCCGTAGCACAACAGGGTGCCGTCGCTGTTGCGCCGGGTCGACAGCAGGAACGGCTCGAAGCCGCTCTGCGGGAACACGCGGTCGCGCCCACCGGCCAGGGTGGTGTCCTGCACGCCCCGGTCGGCGTAGAGCGGGTGGGTGGTGCAGATCTCCTCGGCCAGCTCGTCGGTGAAGCAGAACTGCGAGATGACCCGGGTGGTGCCGGCGCGTCGCTGACCGCAAAGTGGATGTGGATCGTCCGCCCCGCGTACCAGCCGGGGAAGCAGGTCTTGAAGTTGACCCGCCCCTCGGCATCGGTCGTCAGCTGCCCACGGAAGTACGTGCTCTGCTCGGCCTCGGCGTCGCCGGCGGTGCAGAAGTCGCCGGCGAAGCGGCCGGCGTCAGCGCTGCCGCCGGTGTCGCCGGAGTAGATGCCGCGGGTGTCGCAGTGCCACGCCTCGATGACGTGGCCGGCCAGCGGCGCACAGGCGGTGTCCACCAACTGGAGGCACAGCTGGGCCGGCAGGCCGGTCTTGCCCTGGGAGATGTCCTCGCCGGTGTCGCTGGCGAAGTAGCAGGGCCCCTCGGTGGTGGCCTCGGTGAGCGACACCCGGCAGGGGTTGCCGGTGGAGAACAGGCTCGTGGCCGGGTAGCCGACGGTGATCAGGTCGGTGCCGCCGGCGGCCCACCCGGCCACGGTGGCGGCGGTCGAGGCGGTGGTGGGGGCGGCGGCGGTGGCCGTCGTCGACGCCGTGGCCGCCGAGCTCCCGCTGCCGGCGGCGGTCGACGAGGCGGCGCCAGGGGGCGCCCGCGTAGGTCGACGCGGTCGACCCCGTCGAGCCGGTGGTCGCCGTGGTGGCGGCATCGCCCCCGGAGCAGGCCGACAGCAGCACCCCGATGGCGGGCAGGGTCAGGAGGCCACCGAGCAACTGGCGACGTGAGAGCGAGCGAGGTTCCACGGCCGCCATCCCACCCGGCGGCGATCCGCGGGGCATCCGAGGTCGCTGGGACCTTCCTGGGAACACGACCCCACCCACCGCCATCTGGGCGGCGAACATCGGGATCAGCTCGAACAGCGACGACGAGCGCTCGGTGACCAGCTCGAGGAAGCCGATGGTCAGGAACACGGCCATCGGGTCGTTGCTGCCCGACTCGAGCTCGAGCAACGGCCGGATCGGGTTGCGCAGGCTGACGCTGCGCGACCGCAGTACCGCGAACACGGCGGCGGCATCGGTGGACGAGACGATGGCGCCCACCAGCAGCCCGGTCCACAACGGCACGCCCAAAACCCACACCGCCACCGCGCCGACGATCAGTGCGGTGGCCAGCACCCCGGCGGTGGCCATGGCCACCGCCTGGCCGAGCACCGGTCGCACCGAGGACCACGACGTGTCGAGCCCGCCGGCGAAGAGGATGAACGCCAGCGCGGTCACGCCGAGGGACTGGGCCAGCTCGGCGTTGTCGAAGTCGATGCGGCCGATGCCGTCGGAGCCCGCCAGCATGCCCACCGCCAGGAACAGCAGCAGCGACGGGATCCCCACCCGGGAGGACAGCTTGCTGGCCAACACGCCGGCGAGGACCAGCCCCGAGGCGACGGCGATGGCCAGGTTCAGTGCCGCCATGGCACCGACCCCGGCCGCACCCCCAGCCGTCCACCCATCGTCCGCGTGCTCCTTCGTTGCCGGTTGCGCCGCTCCCGATCCTTGCGCCGGGAGGCACCGATCCTAGGAGCGCCCGTTCCGTACTGGTCAGTATGGACAGCACCACGGTGGCCGGTCCGCGGGCTCGGAACGGTCCGACGGCGGGCCCAACGGCCCTGACCCTTGGGCGAGTGGCGCAATAGGCTGGGCACCGGAGAGCCGGGAAGCCTGGTCGGCACGACGAGACAGACGTCGTCATCAGAGGTGTCCGTCGCGACACGCACGCCGAGACCACGAGCCCGGAGGTTTGACCATGCACATCATCGTCGGCGTCGACGACTCCCCCACCGGCCTGACCGCCCTGCGCTGGGCACTGCGCATCGCCGGCCGGGCAGGCGCCACCGTGGAGGCGGTGCGCTCGTGGGCCTACCAGCCGCTGCCGATGCAGCCGCTCGCCTCCATCGAGGAGATGGACCACGCCACCACGCAAGGGCTGGCCGCCACCGTGGCCGCCATCGCCGCCGAGACCGACGGCGACGTCGAGATCACCACCACCGTGGTGCGGGGCCCGGCGCGCCATGCGCTGCTGGCGCTGGTGGAGGAACGCCACCCGTCGCTGGTGGTGGTCGGCCGCCGCAGCGGCCACGAGCGCACCGCACCCCGGGCGTTGGGCTCGGTCAGCCGCCGGCTGGTCGACGCCGCATCCTGCCCGGTGGCCGTCGTCTCCCACGATCCCGGTGACGAGGCCGTCGCCCCGGTGATCATGGTCGCCCTCGATGGCTCCGCCCACGCCGAACGGGCGCTGCGCTGGGCCACCGACCTCGCGCAGCGGACCGGCGGCTCGCTCGTCCTCACCCAGGTCGTGGGCATGCTCGGCGGCGCCGAGGAGATGGCCGAGGTGACCGTCGAGGCGGACGCCATGCTGGCCGAGGCGGCCAAGGCGCCGTCGGAGCTGGGCATCGGCGTGACCACCGCGGTGGGCTTCGGTGACCCACGGCGCGAGCTCGAACGGGTGGCCGAGGAGCACGCGGTCGATCTGATCGTCATCGGCCCGCGCGGCCTCGGCGGCATCGCCAAGCTGGTCACCGGCTCGGTGGCCACCCAGCCGACCACGCCGAGCCCGGCGTCATCGTCGTACCGTCCGGTACGGACCAGGCCGCAGGCTGAGGCGGCCTGCCCATGCGCTGCGCCGTGTTCAGCACCCGGCCCTACGACCGGCAGTTCCTCGACGCAGCCAGCGCCCGGCCACGAGCTCGTGTGCCACGAGGCCCGGCTGGCGCCCGACACGGCGGCCATCGCAGCCGGGTGCGGCGCGGTGTGCGTTCGTCAACGACGACGTGGGGGCGGCGTCGTTGGCGGCGCTGCACCGGGTGGGGGTGCGCACCGTCGTGCTGCGCTCGGCCGGGTTCAACCACGTGCACCTCGACACCGCCCGGGCGTTGGGCATCGGGGTCGCCCGGGTGCCGGCCTACTCGCCCCACGCCGTGGCCGAGCACGCCGTGGGGCTCATCCTGGCGCTGAACCGGCACCTGCACCGGGCCTACAACCGGGTGCGGGAGAACAACTTCGCCCTCAGTGGGCTGTTGGGCTTCGACCTGCACGGGCGCCGGGTGGGGGTGGTGGGCACCGGCGCCATCGGTGCGGTGTTTGCCCGCATCATGGTCGGCTTCGGCTGCGAGGTGGTGGCCGCCGATCCGTACCCGGACCCGCGTGCGCCGCGCTCGGGGTGCGCTACGTCGAGCGCGACGAGCTGCTGGCGTCGAGCCACATCATCTCCTGCACTGCCCCTCACACCCGACACCCACCACCTCATCGACGCCGCTGCGCTCGCCTCGATGACGCCGGGCGCGATGCTGATCAACACCAGCCGCGGCGCGCTGGTGGACACGGTGGCCGCCATCGAGGCGCTCAAGGCGGGCCGGCTCGGCCACCTCGGGCTCGACGTGTACGAGGAGGAGGGCGACCTGTTCTACGAGGACCTCTCCAACAACGTGCTCGGCGACGACGTGTTCGCCCGCCTGCTGACGTTCCCGAACGTGTTGATCACCGGCCACCAGGCGTTCTTCACCGCCGACGCGCTGGAGCGCATCGCCGCCACCACGGTGGCCAACCTGACCGCGGCCGAGCAGGGCCGCCCGATTGCCGACAACCTCGTCGTCTGACCCGGCCCCGGTCGCCGGCCCACAGCATCTCGGAGGTCCCGTGCAGATCAACGTGCGAGAGGTGCCGGTGCCCGGTGTGGGCGTGCGCTTCGAGCTCGACCAGCACGACGGCGGCACGCTGTTCGTCATCGCCGAACGCAGCGGCCGCCGCCACCTGGGTGCCACCCGGCCGGGCGAGGACCGGCCGGCGTGGTCGGTGGCGCTGGACCAGCGCCAGGCGGTCACCATCGCCGCGCTGTTGCTCGGCGCGCTTCACCGTGGACGGGCCATGGCGACGGCGACGGCGGTGGCGGTGGCGGTGGCGACGCAGAGACAGTGGTGGTCGACACCGTGCAGCTCGGGCCCGACTCGCCGCTGCTCGGCCGCACCCTGACCGAGATCCCTCGAGGATCCCGACGCCATGGTGCTCGCCCTCATCGACGACGAGACACCCGCGCTGGTGGAGCACCAGCCGACGCGCCGCTGCCGGCCCGACGACCGCGTCGTGCTGGCCGCCCGCGCCAGCCGCATCGCTGCGCTGGCGGCCGAGCTGCAGGGACCCCGGCCTCCCGAGCACGCCACGGCCTGACCGGTGGCGTCGGGACCTCCGGCCCTGCTCCGCCTTCGCATATTTCTCTAGCGTTCTCTCGAAGAATTCGACGATGGGAGAACGCCCATGACCGCGCTGCACCACCTGAGCCTCGGCGAGCTGGCCATCCGCCGGCCGAGCGCCACCCGGGTCCTCGAGCGCTACGCGCTCGATTACTGCTGCGGCGGCAACCGCAGCCTGCTCGACACCTGCCGCGAGCGCGGCCTGGACGCCGAGCAGGTGCTGGCCGAGGTCGAGTCGGCGGCGCCCGAGGAGACCCCCGCCGACTGGGTCGAGCTACCACCCGCACAGCTCGCCCGCCACCTCGTCGACACCCACCACCGGTACCTGCACGGCGAGCTGCCCGCCGTGGATCAGCTGGCCGAGCAGGTCCGGCAGGTGCACGGCGGCCGGCATCCGGAGCTGCACGCGGTGCGCCACCTGGTGGCGCTGCTGCGGGCCGACCTCGAACCGCACCTGCGCAAGGAGGAGCTGATCCTCTTCCCGGCCATCGAGGCGCTCGCGGCCGGCCATCGCCAGTTCGCGTTCGGGCCGATCGACAACCCCATCCGCATGATGCTCATCGAGCACGACCATGCCGGCGAGCTGCTCGAGGAGCTGCGGGCGGCGACGGTGGCGTACCGCACGCCCGAAGACGCCTGTGCCAGCTATGGCGCCCTCTACCGACGGCTCGAAGCGCTCGAGGCGGACACCCACCTGCACGTGCACAAGGAGAACAACGCGCTGTTCCCCGCCGCGCTCCGCCTGGCCGGGGCGTGATCGGGTCAGCACGGCGGCGCCCGGTGGTTCGGGCGTAGTGGACCATCGGGCAGGGACCCTTGGCCCTCACGCCATACCCCTCAGGATTGTCTAGTTATACCTAGAACAACCCCGAGGAGGGTTCCCCATGACCCAGCTCCTGCCCACCCCCGCCGATCTCGACGAGCCACCACCGCCGGTGCAGACCCTCGAGCCGATCACGCGGCCGACGGCAGCGCCGGCCACGCCCCCGGCCACGCCCCCGGCCCCTCCCCCCGTCGCCACGCCCGATGCCGGCGGCGCCTGGGAGGGCGGCTGGATCGTGGTGGCGGTGGCCGCTGCGCTCGCGCTGCTGGCCGCCAGCGTCGGCATCGTGCTCGGACGGGGTGACACGGCGGGGACGGTGCCCGCCGGCACCCCGCAGACCGTCGAGGTCACCCTGTCGGATCTCGCCGTGACCCCCAAGGCGATCGAGGTCCCCGCCGGTACCGACCTCACCCTGGCGGTCCACAACGCCGGCGCCATCGCCCACGACCTCAAGGTGGACGGCGGCCCGGGCACCGCCATGCTCGACCCCGGCGGCCGCACCACCCTGGAGCTCGGCGTGCTGACCGGCCCGCTCGAGCTGTACTGCACCGTGGCCGGACACCGGGCGGCGGGCATGACCATGCAGATCACCGTGGCCGACGCCGCCCCGACCGCCACCGCGGCAGCCTCGGCGGTGGGCGCGGCCGGCGATGCGGGCGCAGCCTCGGACGGCGCCGTGATCGACTTCGCCGCCGCCCCGACCGCCGACTGGGTGCCCTTCGACCCAACCCTGCAACCGGCCGACGGCGCGGTGGAGCACACGCTGACGCTGCGGGCCACCGAGACGGTGATGGAGGTGGCCCCGGGGTGACCCAGGAGCTGTGGACGTTCGAGGACCAGGTGCCGGGCCCGGTGCTGCGGGGCCGGGTGGGCGATCTGTTCACCATCACGCTGGTCAACGACGGCAAGATGGCGCACTCGATCGACCTGCACGCCTCGAAGGTGGCCTGGAACGACGAGATGCGCTCGATCGCTCCCGGTGAATCGCTGGTGTACCAGTTCAAGGCCCTGTACGCCGGCGCCTTCATGTACCACTGCGGCACCGCCCCGGCGCTGCACCACATCGGCAACGGCATGTACGGCGCCATCATCATCGACCCGCCCGAGCTCGCCCCGGTGGACCACGAGTTCGTCATCGTGCAGTCGGAGCTGTACCTCGGCCCGCAGGGCCAGCCCGGTGACCTGACCAAGATGCAGCGGGAGGCGTGGGATGCGGTCGTCTTCAACGGCTACGTGGACCAGTACAAGCACCGCCCGATCCGGGTGGAGCCCGACGAGCGCATCCGGGTGTGGGTGATCGACGAGGGCCCGTCGGAGAACTCGGCGTTCCACATCGTGGGCACGGTGTTCGACACGGTCTACAAGGAGGGCACCTACCTGCTGCGGCCCGACGGCCGGCAGGGCGGTTCGCAGGTGCTCGACCTGCAACCGGCCCAGGGCGGGTTCGTGGAGTTCAGCTTCGCCGAGGCGGGCCTGTACCCGATCGTGACCCACAAGTTCGCCAACACCGGCAAGGGTGCGCTGGGCCTGTTCCAGGCCGGCGAGGCACCCGACGGCGGCGCCGTGTCGCACTGACCGACCGGCGCTGACCGCCCGCACGGGACCATCTCTGCACCGGCGGCGGGTCGCGGTGGGCACCTCGCTCAGGAAGGATCGAGCGCGGTGCTCTCCCGGCCCGCCGCCGGCGCGTCGGCGGTCCGCTCGCGGTGGAACTCGAGGGCGAAGCGCACCGGCCGACCCAGCTCCACGTGGTGCAACCGGCCGGGCGGGATGACCACCGAGCCCTCGGCCGCCACCACCATCGGGTGCTCGGCGTCGTCCTCGAACACGAACGTGAGCTCGCCACGGTGCACCACGAGCCGGGCCCACACCCCGTCGGCCACGCGGTGGGCACGGAGCAGGCCGGCGGGATGGTGGTGCTCGTCGAACACGTCGGTGGTGCGGACGTGTTCGAGGCCGGTGGGCAGCGCGGCGGTCACGGGAGCGAGCCTAGGGCTGGGGCCGGTGGTGCGAGTGGAGCCGGGTTTCGACTCGGCCTCGGAGCGGGCTAGCCTGCCGGGCGACGAAGGGGAGTAGTCCGAGCTACCGCCGGTCGACATGCTGACCCACAGAAGGGTCCGGTCGGCGGGCCCGCCTCGTGCGGGTGGACGAGACCTTCGGCCAACGGCGTTCCGCCGCGGCCGAAGCCCCGGTCCCGACGGTCGCCGCACGACCGCCGCCACCGGGAGCACCCATGTCCATCGCCGAGATCCTCCGGGCCTTCGCCACCGTCTTCCCGGCCGAGCTGCCCGACAAGACGATGATCGCCACCGTCGTGTTGGTGGCCCGCTTCCGCCGGCCGCTGTGGGTGTGGCTCGGCGCGGTGGCCGCCTTCACCATCCACGTCACCGTGGCGGTGGCCGCCGGCAGCGCCAGCGGTCTACTGCCCGAGGTGGTCGTCGGGCTGGTGGTGGCGGCCATGTTCGCCACCGGTGCGGTGCTGCTGTTCCGCTCGGCCCGCGCCGGCGCCGGCGGTGCCGACCGCACCGACGCCGAGCCCCCGCCGGCCGCCGGCCCGCGGGCGGCGCTGGTGGGCAGCTTCGGCCTGGTGGCGCTGGCCGAGTGGGGAGACCTCACCCAGCTGGCCACCGCCGGGCTGGCCGCCCGCAGCGAGTCGGCGGCGGCGGTGTGGCTGGGCGCGCTGACCGCCCTGGCCTCGGTGGCGGCGTTGGCGGCGCTGTTCGGACGGCAGATCGTGGCCCGCATCCCCATCCACCGGATCAACTACGTGGCCGCCGCGGTGTTCGCCACCCTGGCCGTGTGGACCCTGATCGAGCTGCTCTGAGCACGGTCGTTGCGACCCGTGGCCCGTGTCGTCGCAGGCGACGCCGGGCAGCCGTCAGACCGGGATGAGGTCCACGTGCAGCCCGGCGGCGGTGGCGAGGGTGGCGAGATCGCCCGGGTCCGAGGTGAACAACTCGTCACCGTCACGGGCGAGAAGCACGAGGGCTGCATCGATGACGTCGCTGGTCGCCGCAGCTGCGAGGAGGACACCGCTACGCCGGCCGAGCTGCGATCGATCGGTACGACCTCGACGCCGGGGAGGAGCCGCGCGAGGTTGGCCTGGCGACCCATGCCACTGCGCCACACCTGACCGATGATGCCGCCATGGGTGAGGGCACGCGGCCGGCGGCGCGTTCGCGCTTGATGATGGCCATGGTCGCGGTCGCCGCGCTCGATCGCAACGAGCGCGCCGGCGTCCAAGACGACCGTCCGCGGCGCCGTGCTGATCGCCACGACCGACGGGATGCGCAGCCCGCACGATCACGGCACGTCCGCGGGCCCGGCGACTGGCCGCGTCCATCTCTTCCGCCGTGATCACGCCGTGTTCAGCCTCGTAGGCACCGAGGAGGTCGTCGAGTGCTCGAAGTCTTTCGTCGTGAGCGGTCTGCCGGCGGAGGGCCTCGTTCACCCAGGCGCTCAGGCTCTCGGCACGGCCTTCAGCCACGGCCGCGCGGCCAGCCGCCAGGAGATCTGCCTCCACCGAGGCCGACAACCGTTCCCTCGTGGTCATACGAACATCCTACGCTCTGACCACGAACGTGGCATCGGCTGCTCAGTAGTCGATGCCCTTCATCGCCCGGATGCCGGCGTCGTAGGCGTGCTTGATGTTGCCCACCTCCGAAACGGTGTCGGCCACCTCGATGAGCCGGGGGTGGGCGTCGCGCCCGGTGAGCACGATGTTGACCGGCGCCGGCCGGCCGGTGATGGTGGCCACCACGTCGTCGATGTCGATCCAGCCCCACGTGATGGGGTAGGTCACCTCGTCGAGCACCACCAACCGGTGGGCGCCGGCGGCGATGAGGCCGCGGGCGTGGGCCCAGGCGGCGCCGGCCACGGCCTGGTCCACCGACAGGTCGGCCGAGTCCCAGGTGAAGCCCTCCCCCACCGTCCACCAGTCGACGCCCAGTTCCCGGCACACCTTCTCCTCGCCGGCGTGCCAGCCGCCCGACTTGAGGAACTGCACCACCGCCACCGGCCAACCCCGGGCCACCGATCGGACGACCATGCCCACCGCGGCCGACGTCTTGCCCTTGCCCGGGCCGGTGTTGACCAGCACCAGCGACGGCGCCCGGCGCAGCCCATCGGGCCGTGGGTCCTCGGTGGGCGCAGTCTCGGCGGGTGCAGTCTCGGTGGGTGCAGCGTCGGGTTCGCTTCCGGCCACGGCGTCACTCGCTTTCCTCACGTCGGGCTCCCGGACGCTAGCAACCGCCGATCCTGGCCCCGGGAACGTCGCTCCCGCTAGACCAGAGCCGGCGCGACCCCGGCGCGCCGCCAAAGCAGGGCACGACACAGGAGAGGGACCCATGACCGACTGCATCCACGACCATGCCGATCTGCCGAGCCGCTGGGGCGCCGAGGACCGCATCGGCGCCGGCAACCTGCTCACCCCGGCCAACCGGGTGGCGGCCCTGTCGTTGGTGCAGGCCGGTGAGGTGGTCGATCTCGGGCACGTGATCGAGGACGGCGCCCCCCGCATCCCGCCCGACCAGACGCCCTACGTCATGAGCCTCACCACCCGGGCCCCGAACGTGGTCCGCCACCTCGACGCCCACAAGGTGGAGAACCGCTTCGGCGCCAACCTGGAGCGCATCGAGCTGACCACCCACGTGGGCACCCACATCGATGCGCTGGGCCACGTGACCGTGGGCGACCGCATGTACAACGGCCTGTCGGCCACCGATGTCGTGGGCGACTACGGGCTCAAGCAGCTCGGCGTGGAGAACGTGCCGCCCATCATCACCCGCGGGGTGTTGCTCGACGTGTCCGGCCTGGACGGTGCCACGATGCTGGAGGCGGGCCGGGCGCTCACCCTCGACGACGTGCAGCGCGCCCGCGACGCCGCCGGCGTGGACATCCGCGAGGGCGACGTCGTGTGCATCAACACCGGCTGGGGCTCGCTGTTCATGAAGGACAACACCCGCTACGTGCGCGGCGAACCGGGGATCGACCTCGATGCCGCCGAGTGGCTGACCGCCCAGGGCGTGGTGGCCATCGCCGCGGACAACATGGCCGTCGAGGTCATGCCCAACCCCCGCCACCCCAAGCTGATCATGCCGGTGCACCAGCACACGTTGGTGGACAGCGGCGTGTACCTCATCGAAAACCTCAAGCTCGACGAGCTCAGCGCGCTCGGCCGCCACGAGTTCTGCTTCGTGCTGCTCGCCACCAAGCTGAAGGGCGCCACCGGCTGCCCGGTGCGCCCGGTCGCCATGTTCTGATCCTGCGGTGACGGGCGCGCTCCGCGCTTCCTACGGGAACGGCGGCAGCCGCTCTTGCTGACGTCGCCGCCGCACCGCGAAGCCCGCCTCGATCAGCGCCGAGCACAAGAAGGCGGCCAGCACCTCGGCGAGGCCGAGGCGGGGGTGGGCCGGCTGGCTCAACCGGTAGTGGCCGTCGTGCACGTCGGCCAGCCGCTCGAAGTGGTTGCGTGCGTCGGGGAAGAACAGGTCGTCCAACGTGTACGCCAGCGGGAAGGCCAGCGGCCCGCCCAGCACCGTGCCCACCGCCCACTGCGTGCGGTGGCGGGCCTCGTGCTCGTACAGCGCGAGCACGATGAACGAGTTGTCCTCCGGTCGCGGGTGGGTGAGGAACACGCTGCCGAGCACGTAGCCGCGCGGCGCCGTGGACCCCGCCGGCAGCGATGCGATGTACAGGTTCTCGTTGCGCAGGTAGCAGACGTCGGCGCCGAGCGCTCGGGCGAGCAACAGGCCGTACCCCGTCGGCGCGGCGGTGGCGACGTGTTCGAGCCGGCTGCGCAACGTCACGGCGGGCGCGTTGACGGTGTCGATCTGCAGGGAGGTCGCGTCCGCCGGCGGTGCGCAGGCCCGGGCGTCGGCGAGGCCCGGCAGCACGGTGCACAGCGAGCCGATCAGCACGGCCACCGCGGCGGTGATCAGGCTGGGCCGGCCGAGCCCGGCCCGGACCGGTGAGGTGGACAACCCGGTGCGGCCATGGACCGGGCGGGACAGCACCGACCACAGCACCACGCCGGCGAGCCCACCCACGAGCAGCGCCGCCACCGGCCCCCGCACCCGGCGCGGCGTGATGCGGCGGTGCACGCTCACCGGCCGGGCGCCGGCCGGGCGCGGCCGGGGCCGTACCTGCTGCACCCGGCCCCAGGCCGGGATCTCCACCCGCCTTCGCTCGCACGCCCACCCATGGCCATCCCTCCGGGATGCCGGCACACCGCCACTGCGGCGGCCTCTCCGCAGGTGCGCAGGCCCTCGCTCGCAGGCTATTGGGGTGCCTTGCGAACGGCACCGGATCACCGCCGGATCGATCCGGTTGCACCAGTTCTGGCCATCGACGAGAGTCTCGCCATGCAGGCGCGCACCGAGACGATCATGCTCCCAGCGGCCCGATGGGGGTCCACGTCGTTCGACCCGATGGCGACGGCCCGTTCCCTGGTCGTGTTCTTCCACCACGGCCCCGGTCTGGACGAGGGCTCGAAGCAGACGATGGCCCGCATCGCCGAGTGGGGCTACTACGTGGTCACCCGATCGCTACCACCGCGCCGAGCCGTGGTACACGATGAAGAGCTGGGCAGACGACGAGATGAAGAGATGTTCGGGCTCGTGCTCGGCACCGGCGAGGACCAGGTGGCCGAGGACCTCGGCGCCCTGCTGGCATGGCTGCCGTCCGACCCGGCGGCCCGCAGCGGGGCGATGGGCGTCGTCGGGTACTGCATCGGTGCCCGTTCGGTGCTGTGCACCATCCGTGACCACGGCGAGCAGTTCCGCCGCCATGGGGCTGCACCCCTCGTTCTGCACCACCGATGCGGCGGACTCGCCGCACCTGGCGGTGCCGTCCTACACCGGCTCGCTGTACATCGCCTTCGGTTCGGCCGACCAGATGCAGCCGGCCTCGGCCAACGGCCCGCTCATCGAGGCCACCAGCCGCTGGACAAGGGCGAGGCCGAGATCCACGACGGCGCCGACCACGGCTCGGCGTGTTCGGGCGGGCGTACCACGAGGCCGCCGCCAACCGCTCCTACGAACGGGCCAAGGTCATGTTCGATCGCGAGCTGCAGGGCTGATCAGCGCGCCGGTGGGTTCGGCCACCATGCCGCTGGGTATCGCAACGGCTGACCGTGTGGCGCGACCCACGTGCCCGCAGCAAAGGAGCTTGCGATGAAGGTGCGAGAGATCATGACCGCCGATCCGGCCTGGCTCACCGATGACGTCACCGCAGCCGAGGCGGCGCGGTACCTGGCCGCCGATGACGTGGGAGCGGTGCCGGTGTGCGACGGCAACGGTCACCTGCGGGGCATGACCACCGACCGCGACCTGGTGGTCAAGGTCCTGGCGGCCGGACGTGACGCGTCGACGGTGACCATCGGCGAGCTCATCGACGTGCCCGAGGCGGTGACCATCGGCGCCGACGACAGCGTGGAGGAGGCCATCGCACGATGAAGCGCTACGCCGTGCCGGCTCCCGGTGATCGACGGACGCTCGCTGGTGGGCATCGTCAGCCAGGCCGACATCGCCCGGGCCATGCCCGATGTCCACGTGGCCGACCTCGTCGGCGCCATCTCCGACGCCCGACCCAACAACTGACCGATCGCAGCTGACCGATCGCCGGTGGTCCCACCCACCGACGTTGCACCGCTCCCACGGGCGATGGCGGGTGGGACCGAACGGGTCGGCACGGCCGGGGTCCGGAGCCGGCGGAGCCGCCCGGTCGGATGACGGCGTACGCACCCCACCATTCGACCGGTGCGCCGTGGGTGCCCGTTCGCCGCCGACCGCACCGGCCCTGCGCCATCAGGCGGGCCGGTACCGTCTGGCGCCCGCCCGGCGTCTGAGCGCTACTGCGGCGCGTCGGCGATGCGGCCCACGGGTGGCGGGCGATGCGCTCGACCAGGTCCCGGTCGTGGGTCACGGCGAAGGAGAAGCGTCGGTCCGGGCCGTCGCCCTGGTGGCGGTCCAGCGCGCGGTGAGGGCGCCGGCGTACTGCGGGCCGAGGGCGACCACCGTCCACTCATCGGCCAGCGGGTCGCCGGCATCGATGCGGGTGCCGCGCACCCCCGGGACGGGTTCGGGGGCGAAGTCCACGCCGAAGGCGGCGATGAGCGAGCACCGCGCGCCAGGCGTTCGTAGCGCCCCGAGGTGGCCGGCGTGAACCGTTCGACGCCCTGGAAGGCGGCCAGCAGGATGGCGCCCGGCATCGCCTGGGCCAGCTCCTCGATCTGGTGGGAGATCTGCAGCAGCGTGCGCTGCCGCCCCTGCCGCACGCTGACACCGGCCTCCACCGCGAGCTGGAACGGGCTCACCACGGGCAGGTCGGCGACGATGGGCGCCGGTCGCAGCGGCCGCCGGACCGCGCCCATCGGTGGCAGGGGCGCGGCCTTGCCCCACCGCCAGCCCTGACCGAGCGTGGCACCCAGCGTCAGCGCCCGTTCGAGGTGGGCGTCGGTCTCCACGCCCTCGGCGAGGATGGTGGCGCCGCAGCGTTCGGCGTAGGCCAGCACGCCCGCCATGGTGCGCCCCAGCATCGCGGTCCTCCCGGTGCCGGATCAGCGCCATGTCGAGCTTCACCACGTCGGGCTGCAGCAACGGGAGGTAGGCGAGGGACTCGGGGTGGGCGCCGACGTCGTCGAGGGCGATGCGCACACCGTGCTCCCGGGCCTCGTGCACGGCGCGGATCAGGGCGGCGGGGGCGCGACCGAGCGCCCGCTCCGTGATCTCGAGGGTCAGCTCGTGGGCGCCGCGCCGCCACCCGTGCAGCTGCCCGAGCTGCCCGTCGAGCGTCGATGGTTCGATGTTGACGAACAGGTGCTGGCCGGCCGGCAGCGCCGCCGCGCCGGTCAGCGCCGAGCGGATGCAGGCCAGGTCGAGGGGGACCAGCCGGTCCTGACGGCGAGCGGCGGCGAAGAGCTGGTCGGGGTTGCGGTAGGGCGAGCCGTCCGGCAACCGGGTGAGCGCTTCGAACGCCACGACCTCGTCCCCGCCGTCGAGGTCCACGATCGGCTGGTAGTGCGTGAGGAGACCGCCGGCCAGGACCGCGTCGAGCGCGGCGACGTCCGCGGTGTGCGCAGCGATCTGCATGGAGCGGGCATCGTGCGATCGCGCCGCTCGTCTGCATAGGGCCATCGCTCCAACACGGCTCGCATACGGCGATCACCGGCATCGGGGGCGAACACCTCTCCGGTAGGGTCGCCCGATGGGGACGATCGTGGTGGCGGGTGCGGGCATGTGCGGTCTGGCCGCAGCGATGATGCTGGCCGACGACGGCCATGACGTGACCGTGGTGGAGCGAGATGCCGCCGTGCCCCCGCCCGACCCCGACGGCGCCGCCGCCTGGGCGCGTCGCAGCGTGGCCCAGTTCGGCCTGGCCCACTGGCTGCACGCCCGCGGCACCGCCATCCTGCGCGACCACCTGCCCCGGGCCCATGCGCTGCTGGCCGCCAACGGGGGCAAGGAGTTCAACCTCGTCAAGCAGTTCCTCGACGGCCAGCCCGGCGCCGAGGTGCTGGCCGACGACGCCCGCTACGACCAGCTGACCGGGCGCCGCAGCACGCTCGAGTGGGCGCTCGCCACCGCCGCCGCCGAGCACCCGCGGGTGACGGTGCGACGCGGTGCGCCGATCGCCGGGTTCACCACCGGCGCGTCGGTGCAGCCCGGCGTCGCCCACGTGGACGGACTGCTGTTGGAGTCGGGCGAAGCGCTGCGCGGCGACCTGGTGATCGACGCCACCGGGCGCCGCTCGGCCACCCCGGCGTGGCTGACCGCCATCGGGGCACCGCCGCCGATGGAGCACGCCGAGGACTCCGGCTTCGCCTACTACGGCCGGTACTTCCGCTCGGCCGACGGCAGCACCCCCGCCGTGCGGGGTCCGCTGCTGGCGCCCTACGGCTCGTTCTCGATGCTGACGCTGCCCGCCGACAACGGCACCTGGTCGGTCACGTTGTACGGCCTGGCCGACGACAAGCCGCTGCGCCGCTTCCGCGATCCCGCCGTGCACGAAGCGGTGGTGCGGGCGTGCCCGCGACAGGCCCACTGGCTCGACGGCGAGCCGATCACCGAGATGGCGTCGATGGCCGGCGTGGTCGACCGCCACCGTCGCTTCGTGGTGGACGGCCGCCCGTGCGCCACCGGGGTGCTGTCGGTGGGCGATGCGAGCTCGTGCACCAACCCGTCGTTGGGGCGCGGCATCACGTTGGGGCTCATGCACGTGGAGCTGTTGCGGGCGGCGGTGGCCGCCCACCTCGATCACCCGCTGGCGCTGGCCCACGCCTTCGACGAGGCGACGGAGACCGAGCTGCGGCCGTGGCACGACGCCACCACCGCCATCGACCGTCGGAGGCTGGCGGAGATGCGCGCCGCACAGGTGGGTGCACCGTACGAGGCCGGCCCCGAGGAGCGGATGGCGCTGGTGCTCGCCGCCGCCGCCGAGCTCGACCCGGTGGCGGCGCGGGCCTTCGGTGAGATCTTCACGTGCCTGGCCCTCCCGTCGCAGACCTTCGCCCGTCCGGGTCTGTTCCAGCACATCCTCGGCCTCGCCGACCGGGTCGACACCAGCCCGATGCCCGGCCCGGACCGCACGGAGCTGCTCCGCCTGGTCGGCTGACGTTCACACCCGGGCCGGACCTGAGACCATACCCTCCGGTCCGGTGCCGTCCTGTTCGTCCCCGTCCCCGTCCCCGTCCTCGCCCTGGCGGCGCTCGGCGGCCTCGGCCACCGCATCGCCGTGGAGCAACGTGACGCCGATGGCGCCGAGCGGCACCAGCGCGGCGGAGACCAGCGCCACCAACGCCGAGAACGCCCACAGCGGCAGCGATGACAACGTCACCAGCACCAGCAAGCCCACCACGGTGCCGCCCCCGAGCACGAGCGCCTGGAGCGAGCCGGCGGCGAGCGCCGTGTGCAACCAACGGCCCCGCACCCGCTCGCTGCTGCGCCGCAGCGCAGCGGCGCCGTCCACGTCGCCGGTCATCGCCTCCTGGGCCAGGAACTGGTAGCGGACCACCTGGCGCAGTGCCCAGGGGATGCCGACCACGCTCACCAACAACCCGACGACGATCACCAGCGCCCGCACGAAGCCCGACGCCAGCACGGCGCGCCGGGCCCAGACCTGTCGCAGGGCGTCGCCGAGCACCGGCCGTTCGCCCGCGTCGAGGCGAGCCGCCAACTCGGCCACCAGGGCGTTGACGACGAGGTAGGCGACCAGGTTGGGGATCGAACCGGCCGACAGGGCGAGCACCACCGCGGTGCCACTCGACCGGCCGGCAACGTCGAGCATCGAGCCGAGCAGCGGCAACGCACCGACCACCGCGGCGGCCAGCGCCGCCAGCGCGGCCACGGGGGCGTAGACCGCGCCGACGAGGGCGAAGGTCAGCGGATGGCGGCGGTAGAGCTCGATGGCGGCCCGCACGATCTGACCGAAGCGACGGCGGGACCGCACGGGCAGCGGGGCGACGCGATCCCAGCGGGTGCGGGAGAGGGCGTAGAGCACCGGCACGGCCACGGCGGCGAGGCCGAGCAGCGTGGTGGTCGGCGAGGCGGTGAACGACAGCAGCAGGCCCGAACCACCCTCGACCACCGCGCAGAACGTCCGCACCACGCCGTCGCCGGTGCGGTCACCGCCGGGCACCACCACGCTCGAGTCCCGGAGCTGCTCGAACCAGGGCAGGGGATCGTGCCAGCGCTCCTTGAGCGTCGGCCCGGTGGGTCCGTTGAACGGCCCGCTCTGGCGCTCGCCCCAGCGCCCCTCGAACTCGAGCCAGGCGAAGGGATCGGCGGCACCGGAGGCGGCGTCGGGCAGGAGCACCACGTCGGGGGCGACGCGCCGGTGGGGCCCGTCGGTGTTGTCGCAGCCGAAGCCCTCCGACGCCCCCCGACCGAGGTAGAGCGCGGCGCCGAAGTAGCTGGCGTGGGAACCGACCGACGAGTACACCACCGGGTGGTCGCCCTCCCGGTCGAGCTTGGCGGCGTCCCAGTCGGCGGCCTCGCCTCCCTCGTGCTGCGAGTACCCCACCTGCACGGGGTCAGTGGCGAGCGCCGCCTCGGCGGTGGGCACGTCGAAGAGCAGGGCGATGCCCTCCCAGTCGCTCTCGTGCTTGTTGTTCCAGTCGTTGTAGTACCAGTAGAACCAGTACTGCAGCACCAGCTGGCCGTCACCCACGTCCTCGATCACGTGGGCGTACACGGTGGGCTCGAGCCCCGTGGTGAAGCGCCGGCCGTCCTGCTCGTAGAGGCAGCCGGGGGTGAGGGCGTCGCCCGGGAAGTCGAGGTAGAACCCGCCACCCAGGCCGTGGAGGTCGGCACCGTCGGGTCCCCGGCTCATGACCGGGTTGGCGTTGCCCACCTGGCGCAGCAGCACCTGGGGGTTGCCGAGGACGGCGTCGACGGGGATCGGCGCGTAGGGCTCGCCGTCGGGATCGCAGGTGCCGTCCTGCGCCTTCAGCTGCAGCACCGGCCGGTGCCGCTCGGCCAGCTGCGCCGCGGCCTCGCCTGGTGCGCCATCGGCGGCTGGTGGCTGATCGCCGCCTGCGCGCCTGCGGAGGACGCCGGCAGCAGCGTCAGCACGGCGAGGAACAGCAGCACCGCGGCCGCCAACAGACGGCCGGCGCGCTGACATGGCTGGATCGTAACCCGACGGCGGAGCGCACCCACCCTGCGCACCGTACCAACACGTACGGCGCGGCGTCGCTCGGTCCGCTCAGGGCCGGCGGCCGGTGAAGGCGAGCAACCTGGTCTGCACGTCGGCATCGTCGGGCACGGCCACCCGGGGACCGAAGTGGCCGCTGGCCCGCAGCAGCTCATCGATGGGCTCGAGGCCGCCGAGCATGGCGGCGGCCACGCCCTCGTCGATGCGTTCGTCCAGGCCGGCGGCGCGGGCGAGGTCCCACGTGTGCACGAGCACGTCGCCGGTGACCAGGCGGTCGATGGCGTCGCCCACGGTCATCTCCCCGGGTGGGCCGGCGTCGAACGTGCGGGCGGCCACCTCCGGCGCGTCGAGGGCGGCCTGCAGGGTGGCGGCCAGCGCGGCCCAGGCGGCGGCGGGGTCGTGGTCGACGGTGGGGGCGGCCGGGAAGCCGAGGCCGGCGCGGCCGAACAGGCCGGGCACCCAGTCCACCAGGTGGCGGACCACGTCCCGGGCCGTCCAGCCGGCACAGGGAGCCGGGTTGGACCAGGCGGCCTCGGGCACCTCGGCGATGCGGTCGCCGAAGCGCCCGGCGATGCGGCGGAAGCGCTCGGCGGCGGTGTCGGCGATGCCGAGGAGGTCATCCAGCCGGTTGAAGGTGAGCTGCATCCCGCCTTCCATACCGGACTGCACGTGGCCGTCGCGGTGCTCGCGGCTGCTGTGGCGGACCAGGGTCTGCAGCGTGGTGACGCCGTCCTGCTCGTGCAGCGTCGTGGTGTTGTGGGACTCGGCCTCCGGAAGCCTTCGAACACCTCGGTGGAGACGATGCGTTCGGCGGCGACGATCTCGAGGTACCGGCCCCGCCAGGCCAGCTCGTCGCCATCGGCATGACGGGCGACATACCGCCAGGTACCTCCGGGACGAAGGTCGAGCTCGACGGCCACCAGCGGACACCAGTCGGGCCCCACCAGCGCAACAGGTGCCGGGGCGTGGTGAGCGCATCCCACACCAACGAGCGGGGTGCCTCGAAGGAGCGGGTGATGAGGATCTCGGTGTCCGACGGCAGGGTGACCGTGGCCGATCCGTGTCGCGTGGCCATGTTCAGTGCTCCGATCGTGGGTGGGGTGGGCGGGGCCGGGTGCCGGCGGTGCCCGGGGGGCCGGGTGTTCGTTGCAGCTCGTCGAGGTAGTCGTCGAGGCGGTCGTAGTGCTCGTTCACCGTGGCGGTGAGCGTGGCGAGCCACGACTGCAGCGGGGCCAGGCCGGGCCGGTGCAGGCGGTAGCGGCGGTGCCGACCGTCGGCCCGGAAGCGCACGAGGTCCACGTCGCGCAGCACCCGCAGGTGCTTGGACAGCTGGGCCTGCTCACAACCGAGCCGTTCGACCAGCTCGCCCACCGTCGCTTCGCCGGTGGCGAGCGCGTCGAGCACCGCCCGCCGGGTGCCGTCTCCCACGGCGTTGAACGGATCGGCGGTGGTGGCAGCCCTCGGCACCGCCGCATCATATTCCCATATCGACATCTGTCAAGCGGTCGCCGTGACGAATCGGTCGAGTCCGCCGAGCGCCACCGGGGCCCGACGGTCGCCTCGATGGCGGGACCCGGCGACACCACGATCGCCGTGCCGCCGTTCAGCGGCATGCCGCCGACGGCCGCGGTGTCCGGTGACATCACCGCCATGGCGTTGTACGCGGGCCGCGGCGTCACGCACTGCCGCCGCCACGACACCGCTGCCGCCATCGTCGACGAGTTGACCGAGGGCGCGGCGGCGCTCCTGGCCGCGACCGCGGGTTGAGGGCCGAGCGTTGCGCAGGCGCGCACGACGGCCGGTCACGTGAGGTCGGGATCGGGGTCGGGATCGGGATCGGGGTAGGGGTCGGGGTCGGGATCGGCGCCCGGCGCGCAAGGGCGCGGCCGGAAGGGCCTACCGTCCGGTTGTCGAAAGACGGGGCGTTGCCGCTCATCCAGGGTGACGCTCCAGTGGTTGCGGTGGAGGAACACGTGATGGCGGCGGCAAAGCAGCACGCCGTTGGTGAGGCAGGTGGTGCCGCCGTGTTCCCAGTGGGTGCAGTGGTGCACGTCGCACCAATGGGCGGGGCGATCACAGTGGGGGAACCGACAGGTGCGGTCGCGTTGGACGATGGCGTTCCAGATGGCCTCCGGCCAGTCCCGGGTGGCCCGGCCGATGTCCAGGACCTCGCCGGCTGCGCCCATCACGGCACGGACCCAGGTGCTGTCACACCACGCCTCGGGTGGGAACGGGCCATCGGGCACCAGGCCCTGTTCGCCGGGCCGGACGACGAGGTTGATGCGATAGCGACCGTTGCGCGAGCGATTGCCGGGCTGGTCGCGCAGCGCCTGCGCAGCGAGGTCGACCAGCCCCTGGGCTCGCATCGATCCGATCGACAGAGCCTCCGCCGAGGGATCACCGTCACGGCAGGCCTGCAACTGCCGGCCGATCGACTGGTCGAGCGCCTGGTTCAGCAGCGCACCGTCGTGGGGGTTCAAGGTGCCGTCGAGCCGCCATCGACCGTCGAGCAGTTGGGACAGGTGCACAGATGCCCGTTCCGGCGGCGTACCGGACGGTTTGGTCGGGTCATGAAGGCGGTCGGAAGCGGCCGCTTGCCACGCTCGGGCCGCCACCACCAACTCGGCGATCGGCAGGGCGCAGAAGGCGCGGTCGGTCTCGCCGTCATAGCGCTGGGGGTCGGCCCGCCGGCACGCCACCAGGAGGCGCACCTGCTGCTCGTGGAGCCTGCCTCGGCCGGCCGCGGCCATGCTGTGCGGCATGTGCTCGAGCTCCGCCGCCTGGCGCACGACGGCCCGAGCACCGCCACCGCCGAGACCCGTGTGGCACGCCAGCCACGCGACACCGAGGTGAACCCCTCCGCCGCGAACCCGGCGTCAGCGCGCGCCCGACGCACCTCCACCCGGACCAGCTCCTGGGCGAGGTTGACCACCTTCTGGAGCAAACCGACCCGACAGGCGGGATCACCGATGTTCTGAAGCTGTTGCAGCACGTACCGCAACCGACACTCGATGTCCGCCGACATGCTCCAATGTTAGCATCGTTCGGTTTCCGATCGGACTCCACAGGGAGGGATTCTCGCGACATACCGAGCCGTATGCCGATCGCACCGCCAAGGTTGCCGTGAGATCATCCCACGCCGAGCCGTGCCCCTCGATCCACATCACCTCGCCCGAACCATACCTAAGGTATGGTAACACCCACCCGGGCCACGATTCGCCGCCGATTCGCCGCGAACACCGCACCGATTCGCCGCCGATTCGCCGCGAACAGCGCACCGATTCCCCGGCGATTCGCTGCGACCGGCCGGGCCCGGCCTACCCCGCCGAAGCCTCGGCGCGCCCGGTGCGAGCCCGATCCCAGGCCGCCACCCGCTCGGTGTCCTCGTAGTCCTCCCACGCCACGAGCCGGCCCCATCGAATGGTGAGGAATGCGACGACCCGGTTGTTGTAGCTATCACCGCCCGAACCCTCGATGTAGTCATGTGCCCGCACCGCCACCCGCGTGTTCCACGGCCCGCCGTTCACGAGGATGTCTTCGATCTCGAAGCGGATGCCCTCCGCCACGAACCGATCGGCGAACGCCCGGCATTCCTCGATGCCCCGATGCGTGACGTGACGGTGCCGCCCCGATTCCCGGGGCCGGAACATCGTCGACCACGAGTTGTCACCCGGGAACGCCAGCTCCGCGTCCGGCGCCGCCAGGCGCAACAGGAACGACGGGTCACCCCGGTTGAGCCGGCCGATCCCTTGCCGGACCAGCGCACGGACGGCTGCCTTGTACATGGCACCTCCCTGAAGGCTAGAACCATCGTTCTACTAGAGCGTGCGTTCTAGGATCAACCCCGATGGCCGACACCCGCGACCGGATCCTCGCCGCCACCAACGAGTCGTTCCGCCGCCGGGGCTACCACGGCACCTCCATCAAGGACGTCACCCGTGCCGCCGGCGCCACCATCGGCTCGCTCTACCACTTCTTCCCGGGCGGCAAGACGGCGCTGGCCGAGGCGGTGATCATCGAGAGCGGCGCCGCCTACCGGCGGCTGTTCGAGTTGATCGCCGATGAGGCCGCCGACCCCGCCGCCGCCATCACCGCGTTCTTCGACGGCGCCGCCCTCGTGCTCGAGGACTCCGACTTCCTCGACGTGTGCCCCATCGGCACCGTCGCCCGCGAGGTCGCCAGCACCGACGACGACCTCCGCACCGCCACCGACGCCGTGTTCCGCAGCTGGATCGACGCCGCCGCCGAACGCTTCACCCCCATCACCCCCATCACCCCCATCACCCCCACCACCCCCACCACCCCGGCCACCCCGGTCTCTGACGAGGCCCGAGCGCTGGCCACCACGGTCGTCGCGGCGCTGGAGGGCGGCCTCATCCTGGCCCGGGCCCGCCGGGATGCGACCATCCTGCAGACCATCGGACGCCAGATGGCGGGCCTGGTCTCGCACGCCCTCGCCACCCGGCCGCCGGCCTCCAGCAGCGGGCGCCCGCCACGGTCGCGCACCGCCCGCACCCGTCCCTGAGCGACGCGCCCAGCACCGACGGGACGTCAGGTTCGCGCAACCCGCCGGACACGTTCTGGCTACAGTGCGCTGATGTCCGGCCCTGCTCAGCCAGCCACCGTCGAGCTCGCCCCCAACGATCGGCTGCGCAGCGGGCTCGGCGTCGGCGCCGTGCTGGCGGCCACCCTCTGCTGGGCCACCGCGGGGGTCATCGGGGTCAAGGCCGACCTGCCCGGCCTGCCGCTGACGTTCTGGCGGGTGCTCATGGTGGCGGCGCTGTTCGCGGTGGCCATGGCGTCGCAACGGCTGCGGCTCACCTGGTCGACGATCCGCCAGGCCGCGCCCGCCGGCGCGGTGTTCGCCCTCACCGCGGCCATGTTCTTCGAGTCCATCCGCCACACCAGCGTGGGCATCGCCACCATCATCGCTGCGCTCACCCCGGTGTTGGCCCTCCCGGTGGCGATGCGGTTCCTGGGTGAGCGTCCGACGTTGCTCGGCGCGGCGTGCGCCCTGGGCGCCGTCGGTGGGGTGGCGCTCTTCGTCGCCCCCGGCTACCGCGACGCCAGCTCCTCGCCTCGCGGGCTCGTCCTCGCCACCGCCTCGATGCTGACGTGGGTGGCGTACCTGTTCATCACCAAGCGCGCCCGCTCGGGCATCGGCACGCTCGAGTACATGACGGCCATGAACCTCACCGGTGCGGCCATCCTGCTGCCGCTCGTCCTGCTGTGGGGCCGCGACGACATGCGGCCGCCCACCTCGAGCTGGGGGTGGATCCTCCTGCTCGCCGTCCTACCCGGCTTCCTCGGTCACGGGTTGTTGACCTGGGCCCAGCCGCACGTCGATCTGTCGGTGTCCTCGATCCTGTTGCAGGGCGAGACGGTGGGCGCCGCCATCGCCGGGGTCATCTTCCTCGACGAGACGATCGCCCCCATCCAGGCGGCGGGCATGGTCCTCGCCGTCGCCGCCCTGGCCGTGCTCGCCCAGAGCACGACCCGCCCCGGACGCAGGCCGTCGCCGGCGTCGGTCGCGGTCGACGCCCACCCGTCGCCCTTGCCCGGTGAGGAGCCGGCCACCGCCCCACCGGGTTGATCCGCCTGCGCTTTCGAGGGGAGAGCACCGCCATGGCCGACCACGAGACCACCGACGCAACGACCACCGATGAGACCACCGACGCCATGCTCCGCGGCTACCGGGTCCTGGACCTGTCGCAGGACCTCGCCGGCGCCGGCGTGACCCGCCTGCTCGCCGAGCTCGGCCCGGAGATCATCAAGGTGGAGCTCAAGCCCAGGGGTGACCCCGCCCGGCTGCTGCCCTGGGTGGAGGACGGCCGCAGCTCGTTCTTCGTGCAGAACAACCGCGGCAAGCAGAGCCTCTGCGTCGACTGGGACCAGCCGGAGGGCCTCGAGCTGATCAAGGCACTGGTCGCCGAGTGCGACATCGTGGTGGAGAACTTCGGCGACGGCGTGCTGCGCCGGCGCGGGCTCGACTACGACGCCCTCCGCCGGATCAACCCGTCGGTGGTGATGGTGTCGGTGTCGGGGTTCGGCCGCAACAGCCCCTACGCCGATCGCCCCGCCTACGACGGCATCATCCAGGCTTACTCCGGCATGATGCACATGACCGGCGACCCGCTCCAGCCGCCCTCCGCGGTGGGCTTCGCCATCGTGGACACCACCACGGCGGTGCACGCCTTCGCCGGCTTGGGCTATGCGCTGCTGCACCGCGAGCGCACCGGCAAGGGCCAGCACGTGGACATCGCCATGGTCGACGCCATGTTCCACCTCAACGAGACGTTCTCCCAGGCCCACCAGTCCAAGGGCGCCTACCAACCGACGCGCATGGGTCGCCACCACCCGTTGGTCTGCCCGGTGGGCATCTACGACCTGCCCCAGGGTTGGTGCGTGCTGATGTGCCTCGACCGCCAGTGGCCCTACCTGGTGGAGGCCATGGGCCGGCCCGACCTCGCCACCGACGCCCGTTTCGCCACCGGTGCGGCGCGCGCCGAGCACCAGGCTGACCTCATCCCGCAGATCCAGGCGTGGCTGCTCTCCTTCCCCGAGAACGAGTCGCTGCTGCGCACCTGCCTCGAACACCGCATCCCCATCGGTCCGGTGTTGACGCCGATGGACGCCATCGGCCATCCGCACTTCGAGGCGCGCGACATGGTGCGACACGTGCCCGACCCGGTGCTGGGCGAGGTCCTCATCCCCGGCTACCCGTTCAAGTTCTCCGCCCAACCGGAGCTGCCCGAGCTGGTGGCCCCGCTGCTGGGTGAGCACAACGCCGCCGTGCTGCGCGCCGTGCTGGGCTACGACGACGAGCGGATCGCCGCGCTGGAGGCCAGCGGCGTGCTCTACGCCACCGACCGCTGAGACGCCACCGCCCTGGTCGGGTTCGACGAGGGGGGCCGTTGGCGATGGTTGGATCTCTCCGACGAGCGGTGTCCGATCCGTCGCCGCCCGTTCGTCGTGGTGGTGGAGCGGGTGGACGGCCACCCGCCGCAGGCAGGAGAGCGAGAGATGGACTACCTGGTGCTGCTCTACGACGACGAGCGGACCGCCCCGCAGCCGGGCACGGCCCGGTGGGACGAGGACATGGAGGGCTTCATCGCCTTCGGTGAGCTGGCGGCCACGGCCATCAGGGGTGGTGAGGCGCTGTGGGACACGAGCACGGCGCGCACCGTCCGGCACGTGGACGGTGCCCTGACCGTCACCAACGGCCCGTTCGTGGAGACGACCGAGGTCCTCGGTGGCTACTACGTGCTCGAGGCCGCCTCGCTGGACGACGTGATCGAGCTCGCCCGCAACATCCCCACTGCGACCACGGGGACCATCGAGATCCGGCCGCTGGTCATGCACGAGCAGACATCCGACGCCCTGGTGCCGCCGGGCGCGACACGGCAGCTGGCCACGCTGCACGGTCCGGCCGGCGAGGAACCCGAGCCCGGCTCCGCCGAATGGGATCGCGGTGCCGAGGCGCATGGCCGCTTCGCTGAGGCGGCCGGGTCCGCCGTGCGCGGCGGTGGCGCCGTGCACCCGGCGTCGATGGCCACCACGATCCGCCTCCGTGACAGCGAGCTGCTCATCACCGACGGGCCGTTCGCCGAAGGGGCGGAGGTGACGGGCGGGTTCTACGTGCTGTGCGGCACCGCCGAGCAGACGGCCGAGGCAGCCGGCCGCATCCCGGTGAACCCCGGCGGTTGGGTCGAGCTGCCCACGATCATGGAGCTCGACGGCACCGACCCCGACGGCACGGGGCTCGACGGCACGGAGCTCGATGGCTGATCCAACCGTCACGGCAGACGACGTCGCCCGGGTGTTCCGGGCGGAAGCCGGTCGTGCCATCGCCACGATCGCCCGGGTGCTGGGCGACGTCGCCGCCGCCGAGGACGCCGTGCAGGAGGCGTTCGTGGTGGCGCTGCGGCGGTGGCCGGCCGGCGGGCTGCCGGCCAAGCCGGGCGCGTGGATCACGACCACCGCCCGGAACAAGGCGCTGGACGTGGCCCGGCGGGAGAGCCGGCGTCCCGACCACGAGCGGCGGGCGGCGCGCGAGGCCCTGGAGGCGACCGCGCCCGTGTTCCACCCCGTGGCCGACGACCAGCTGCGGCTGCTGTTCACCTGCTGCCATCCGGCGCTGGCGCCCGAGAGCCGGGTGGCGTTGACGTTGCGGTTGGTGTGCGGGCTGCGGGTGGAGGAGATCGCCCGCGCCCTGTTGCAGTCCACGCCGGCGGTCGCCCGGCGGTTGCACCGGGCCAAGGCCAAGATCCGCACCGCCGGCATCCCGCTGCGGGTGCCGCCACCCGAGCTGCTCGACGAGCGCGTCGCCTCGGTGCTCGACTGCATCTACCTCACGTTCACCGAGGGCTACGCGGCGTCGGCCGGTGACGAGCTGATCCGCCATGAGCTGTGCGACGAAGCGATCCGCGTCGCCCGGCTCCTCGCCGATCTGCTCGCCGACGACGCCGGGGCGGCCGCGCTGCTGGCGCTGCTGTTGCTGCAGGACAGCCGTCGGGCGGCGCGCCTCGACGACGACGGTGAGATCGTGCTGCTCGAGCACCAGGACCGCCGCCGCTGGGACCACGATCGGGTGGCCGAGGGTCTGCAACGGCTGGGCCGCGTCGGCGAGCGCACCGCGGTGTCCGCCCGGGCGGCGTCGTACCTCCTGCAGGCTCTGATCGCCGCCGAGCACGCCCGGGCCCCCTCGTGGGAGCACACCGACTGGGCCGCCATCGTGCGCCACTACGACCGCCTGGCCGCGCTCACCCGGTCGCCGGTGGTGCTGGTCAACCGGGCGGTGGCCGTCTCCTTCGCCGACGGGCCGGCCGTGGCCCTACCGCAGCTCGAACGGCTGGCGGACGACCCGCGGCTCGCCGGCGCCCACCAGCTGCACATCGCCCGGGCCGACGTGCACCGCCGCCTCGGACGCCCGGCCGAGGCGGCGGCGCTGTACCGCCAGGCGCTGGCGCTGGCCGCCACCAAGCCGGAGCGGTCGTTCCTGGAACGGCGCGTCGCCGAGCTCGACCCGTCGCCGCCCGACGGGGCCTAGACCGGCCAGCCCCGGCCGGGCCCACCAACCCCTTCACCCCACCAACCCGTCCACCCCACCAACCCCTCCACCCGTGCATCGGCGGCGATTCGACGTCGATTCGATGCCGTAGACGGGATCGGTGGATCGCCCACCCGTCGTGGCCGGCACTGACAACGAGGGCTCGGTCCGGCACCGAGCGCACCGGGATTTCGTGTCTGGCGACCAATTCCGAATCGACGTCGAATCGAGCGCGACGGGTCCTGTGGCACCCCCGACCTTCCCCGGCCGAACCCCGGCAGCCAGGCGACGGGCGGCCGGGTGCGCAACCGACGCCTCAACCCACCGCCGGGGCGGACCGCCGGTCGAGGAGGCGCCACGCCACCATCGCCGTCGCCGCGATCGTGCACAACCCGGCGAGCACCGTCCACGCCCACGGGTAGGAGCCGCTGCGGTCCACCGCCGCGCCGAAGAGCGGTGGCGCCAGGCCCAAGCCGCCGAGGAACCCCACCATCACCCGGCCCGAGGACCGCCCGGCCTGGGCGAGGGGCACCGACGCCATCGCCCCGAGCATCGCCACCGAGTTCCACGACCCCACCGTCACCGCCACCCCGACGGTCCCCGCCCACAACGCCCAGCGCCCGAGCCCGGGGGAAGCGGCGGTCAACGCGATGGACAGCGCCGAACCGAACGCGATCCACGCCAACGCCGGTCCGTAGTGCGCCACCCGCTGGGCGACGCGGGACAGCGCGATCCGCGAAACAACCGCGGCGCCGCCGGTCAGGCCCACCATGAACCCCGCCTGACCCCGCGTGAACCCGACCTCCTGCTCGGCGAAGAGCGCGGTGAACGCGCTCGTGGCCCCGGCCACCGCACCCAGCAGGAACGCGTAGCCGGCCAGCCACCACACCGCGGCGGGCAACCGTTGCGCCGGCGCGGCCGCCCCTGCGCCCGGCGACGCGGCCGGCGCGTCGGCCGGCAGCAGGCGCAGCGTGACCGCCGCGCCGGCGAGGGCCAGCACGGCGAGCGCGGTGTAGCTCGCCCCCAGGCCCCAGGCGGCCACGGTGGTGGGCAGGATCATCCCCGCCAGGAAGCGGCCCAGCTGCACGCCGGACTGCTTCACCCCGGTGACCAGGCCCCGCTGGGTGACCGGCAGGGTGGTGGCGATCAGCCGGTTGGTGGCCTGGTTGCCCGTACCGTTGGGTATGCCCGAGAGGGCGGCGGCCACCAGCAACATGGCCGCGCCGCCGGCGGTGGCGTAGGCGGCGAACGTGACCGCCCCGCCCAGGAACGTCGCCGCCATCATCCGCCGCCCGCCCAGACGGTCGGCGAGGCGGCCTGTCAACGGCGATACGGCCGCCCCGACGAGCGCGTACAACGCCGCCAACCGGCCGATGTCGGCCCGGGTCAGGTCGAAGCGTTCGATGAGCGTGGAGGCCAGGATCCCCACGGCGGGCCCGGCGACGGTGCCGAACACCATCGTCACACACGTCCAGGCCGCCAGCAGACCCTGGCCCGGTTGCGCCGTGCGGGTCGCCCGCAGCGGCGCCGGGGCGTGCACCGCCGGCGTCAGCGCTTCCGGACGAAGCGGAAGACGGGGATGACCCGGGGCGCCGCCTTCTCGGCGTACCGGTTGAAGATGGGCAGCAGGGCGGCCTGGGCGGCGTACAGGCGCTCGCGCTCCTCCCCCTCGGTGAGCACGGCGGTGGCGTCATACCGGTCGGTACCCACCTCGAGGACGACGTCGGGGTTGGCCACGAGGTTGTGGTACCAGTTCGGGTTGTTGGGCGCGCCGCCCATGGAGGCGATGACGACGACGTCCTCGCCGTCGGTGCTGTAGGCCAGCGGTGAGCACAGCTCCCGGCCCGACTTGGCGCCCTTCATGGTCACCAGCACGATCGGCGTGTCCTCGAACGGCGGGCCGCAGACCCCGCCGTTGGCCCGGAACTCGGCGATGGCCTTGGCATTCATGGCATGGAAATCGATCGGCATGGTGCTCCCTTGTCGGTGCCGAACCCTACGCCGTCCGCCAGACCCGCCGCGTCAGGGACGGGTGCGCCCGAGCCGGTGGATGACGGTGGTGACGAGCACGAAGGAGGCTCGGCGCTCGGTCTGGGCGCTGCGCCGCTCGAAGAACGCCTCGATGGCCGGCGCCGCGTCGGCCACCTGATCGAGCGAGTCGAACCACAGCTCGGTCACCGCGTCGTAGCCGAAGCCCCGCGCCGGCGCGCCGACGGACACGTTGCGCACCCAGCGGCGCACCCCCGCTTCGAGCAGGGCGTCGTCCTCCGGGCGGCGCTCCAGGGCCCGGAGGTGCTCGACGGCGTCGACGGACTCCCGACCGCGGGCGTACTGGAACACGACGACGTCGGTCTCGGGGCCGTCGTGGACCAGCTCGCTGGCGGCGTACACGGTCACGTCCTCCACCGCCCGTTCGAACGTGCGCAACTCGTCGGCGAAGGCCACGTCGTTGCGGGTCAGCACCGCGTGCATCGACGGGATGGAGACCACGCTGCGCAGGGCGAGCAGCCCCACCCCGTCGTGCTCGTTCGACGCCCCCGGCAGCACGTCGGCCGGAGCGACGGTGAGGCAGTAGCGCAGCCCGGCGATGGGTTGGGGCCCGGCGGCGAGCACCTCCCCCACCCGGCTGTGGGTCATCCACCGCTCCCGGAACTGCTCGCGGCTCATGCGGGCGTTGCGGTTGGCCAGGTAGATGGCCTTGGCCGGGTGGTCCACGATGCTCATCGTCGTGCGCTCCTTGGTCGGGTGGCGCCGGCCTTCCTACCATCCCGGCACCCCGGGCGCCGGGCGCATCCGCCCCGGCGATGCCCGCCGATCAGGTGCCCAGACCCAGCACCAGGCGGAGTCCCTCGTCGATCGCAGCCAGGAGCGGCCGCGGCACCTGCCCGACCCGTTCCGCCAGCCACCCCCGGTCCACCAGCTCCAGACCGAGCGGCACGGCGACGGAGCTCGGTGTCGTCCCCGCTCAGCCTTCGGCGGCCTCGGCGGCCTGCTTCAGGCCATCGGCGAACGCGTTGAACGACTCGGTGAGGTCGGGGATGGCCCGGGTGATGAGCCCGGCCAGCGGGCCGCCGAAGCGCTCGACCATGGCGAAGTCGGTGCCGCCGTCGCCGCGGTCGCGCAGCGTGAAGGTGCGGCGGCCGGTGAACAGACCGAGCGGCATGCCGTCGGACCAGACCAGGTGGTACGGGGCCCGCACCTCGTCGACGCGCAGCTTGAACGTGCGCTTGGGGCTGGCCGTCGACACCAAGCGGATGGTCCCGCCCTGCTCGATGGTGCCGTCGATGCGCACCACGGCGGGGTTCCAGCCGGCGTAGCTCCCCGCATCGGTGAGCAGAGCCCACACCGCCGCGGCCGGCGCGTCGATGCGGCGGCTCACCTCATAGGCTCGGGCGGCCATCAGCGGGCCCGCATGCGGTTGTTGCGCGGCAGGTGCTCGACCTCGGCCAGCCCGAGGTGCTCGAGCACCGGCGGGACGTAGTTCCCGAACCGCCCGCGGTAGCCCTTGCGCAGGCCGTACCAGCCGCCCACCGGGTTGTCGGCCGAGCGGGCCCAGGCCTCGACCGTGCCGGGCTTGGCCTCCTTCTGCTCGTCGGCGTTGCCCAGCGGCATCCAGTCGCCGTGGGCCAGCAGCATGGCGTGCAGGTCCTCGATGCAGCGGAGTTGGTAGCTGAGCTGCGTGGAGCCCACCCGGATGCGCAGCGCCGGCGGGTCGGCGGCGTCGTCGCGCCAGGCGTCGAACTCCGACGTCCCCGGCGGGGTCACCAGGATCCACGGATCCTCGGCGGTCCCGCTGCCCTCGACATGATCGGCCATCACAGCTCCCGGTCCCTCGTGCGGCCGCCACCGCCGGTCGGTGGCGCCGTGTGCCATCATCACCACACCAATCACGACACCATGTGTCATGAACTCGAGCAGGGCCGGAGTGGGGGTGGGCGTCGGTGCGAGCGGGAAGGCTGCTGCGCCTCGTGCTCATCCTGCAGGACGGGCGGCGCCACACCGCCCGGGCTCTGGCCGAGGAGCTGCAGGTGTCGGAGCGGACGGTCCTGCGAGATCTCGACACGCTGTCGGGCTCGGGGGTGCCGGTGTACGCCACCCGCGGGCCCAACGGCGGCTTCCAGCTGCTCGACACGTTCCAACGGTCGGTCAGCGCCGTCCCGCCGGGGCTGAGCGCCGCTCGGGGCCGGCTGCGCCGGGTCCGGGTCCGCCTGGCGCCGGTGGCGCTGCAGCTCGCCCTGGTCAACGGCCGCCCGGAGGGCTGGCGGCCACGCCCCGGTGCCACCCCGCCACCCGACCGGCCCGATTGGCTGGAGGGCTCGTTCCGGTTCGACTCCTACGACGCCGCCCTCACCGAGCTGCTGGCCCTCGGGCCCGACGTCGAGGTCCTGCTGCCGGCGGAGCTGCGCGCCACCATGGCCGCCATCGGCCGGCGCATCGCCCGGTTGCACCGCCCGGCGCCGCCCGATGCCTCGGTCTAGGACTGGTCGAGGGGCCGGGTCGGGGAACCGGTGTGCGCTCCCCCGGCCCGCCCGGCAAGAATCGGGCCAGGCCGCCGAGCCCGCTGGACCGCAACCACGGCCTGGCATGGGGTAGGGGCCCCGTGCTCAGCATGAGGACGGGGTTGGGGCCCCGTCCGGGAGCGCCGAAGGCGCCAGCAACAGCGCCGAAGGCGCCAGCAGACAAGGAGTGAGCGTGGCCGAAGGACAACCGAGGGAGACCGCCGTGTTCGTGTCGGGCAACCCGGGGCGCGACGTGCAGCGGGTGGGCACGGCGCGCTGGCTCGGGGAGGACCCGACGCTGATCCACGAGCCGGTGTGGGGGGTGCTCGGCAACCTCGGCGACAGCCAGTGCTACCTGGGCGTTCGCGAGAAGGTGGACGCCGTGCAGGGGGCGCTGTCCGAGCGCATCCACCGAGACGGGCTGCGCATCCGACTGATCGCGCCCGGCTTCACGCTGGGCGTGTCCGACGGCCAGCTCAACGGCACCTCGCAGATGCGCTACTCGCTGATCGGCCGCGAGGCCGTCAACGACGCCACCGAGCTGCACCTGCGGGCCAGCGACATGGCCGGCGTGATCGCCGTGGTGGCCTGCGACAAGCCGCCGGTGGGCACGCTGTCCGCCATCCTCGACGCCAACGTGGCCGCCGTGATCCTCTCCGACGGGTCCATCCACCCCGGCGTGGACCCGGTCACCGACGAGCGGCTCGACATCGTCGCCGCCTTCCAGGTGGCCAGCGCCGACGACGACACCCGCACCCGGGTGGCCCTGCACAGCTGCCCCGGCCAGGGCAGCTGCGGGGGCATGTTCACCTACAACACCATGCAGACGTTCATCGCCGTGCTCGGCATGGAACCGCTGCACATGGTGTCGGCCGCCTCCGAGGACCGCCGCCGGGTGGAACAGTTCCCCGGCGAGCTCGTCGACTGCCTGGTCACCATGCGCGACAAGGGCATCCGCCCCCGCGACATCGTGACCCCGGCGTCGATGCGCAACGCGGTCACCGTCACCATGGCCATGGGCGGCTCCACCAACGTGGCCCTGCACGCCGTGGAGATCGCCCGCTCGGCCGGGCTCGACTTCTGGGGCGAGGTGATGAGCCAGCAGGAGTTCAACGAGCTGTCGGCCAAGCTCCCCGTCGTGGTCAACATGCGGCCCTTCGGCGCGTACTCGATGGTCGACGTGGAGGAGGTGGGCGGCCTGCCCGTCATCGTGGCCGAGCTGCTGCGCGGCGGCTGGCTGGATGGTGCCGCCCTCACCTGCACCGGCGAGACCCTGGCCGAGCAGGTGGCCCGCCTGGCGCCGCCCGCCCCCGACGGCGATGTGGTCCACCCGCTGTCGAGCCCGTTCAAGGCCACCGGCGGCCTGCGCCTGCTCAGCGGCAACCTGGCGCCGGGCGGCGGGGCGATCCTGAAGCTGGCCGGGGTGGAGCGCGGCATCGTCGACGGTCGCTTCACCGGCCGGGCCCGGGTGTTCGACAGCGAGGCGATGCTGCTCGAGACGCTCTCGGAGCGGCCCGACACCATCGACGACGGCGACATGATCGTCATCCGCTACATCGGGCCCCGCGGTGCGCCCGGCATGCCGGAGATGCTCGATCCGACGTCGCGCATCACCACGCTGTGCCGCGAGCGGGACATCACCGTGGCGTTGATGACCGATGGCCGCTTCTCCGGTGGTTCGGTGGGCCTGGTGATCGGCCACGTGTCGCCCGAGGCGTTCCTGGGCGGGCCGATCGCGCTGGTGCAAGACGGCGACACGATCACCGTCGACCTCAACGACAACCGGCTCGATTGCGTCGAGCTCGCCGATGCCGCCACCGAGCAGCAGCGGGCGGCGGCATGGCGGTCGGCGGTCGACGCCAACGGCGGCCTGCACCCCAACGCGGTGCCGGTGGAGGGCCGGCTCCTGCGCCGCATGCGCTCGACCGCCCGCTCCGCCCTCGACGGCGCCGGCATGCACGACTGACGCGGCGGGTAGGGCTGGGCATGGTCGGCGGTGAGGCGCACCCGAGGGTTCCCGCCGACACGCGGGGGATCCTGCGCCCCGACGCCATGCTGCGCGTCGTGCGCTTCGATCGTCAGGCACCGGGTGAGGTGCTGGAGGGCCTCGTCGAGTGGTTCTGGACGGTCGAGTGGTCGCTGCCGCCGGGCGTGGCCCACGACCAGGACGTGCTCAGCCACCCGGCGGGCAACATCAGCATCGGTACGGTCGACGATGAGGACGTGCCGCTCGATCCGCCGGAGGGACGGGTGTGGGGCGTGCAGTCGGGGCTCAGCCACCGCCACCTCGTGCTCGACGGTTGGACGGTGGCGGCGCGCACCGCGGTCGGCGGCCTCGGTGCGCTCATCGGCCGCCCGGCCCGCTCGCTCACCGACGCCCGCTGCCCGCTCGACGAGCTGGCCGGTCTCGACGCCGCGGCCACGTTGACCGCCGTCGCGGCGCGCCCCACGAACGGCGAGCGGGTGGCCTGCCTCCGAGACGGCCTGAGCGAGATGGTCGAGCGGCGGGATCCTGCGCTGGTCGAGGAGGCCCGCCGTGTCGTCGAGGTGGCCCGGCAGGTCGAGACGGACCGGGCCATCCGGCGCACCGAGCAGCTGGCCGCGGCCGCCGGGGTCAGCGTGCGCTCGCTGCAACGGCTCTTCGACGTCCACGTCGGCGTGAGCCCGGCGTTCGTCATCCGCCGCTGCCGGCTCATCGACGCGGCCGAAGCGGCGCGCGCCGCGGTGGACGGCGACGGCACCTGGGCAGGCTGGGCGGCGGTCGCGGCCGAGCTGGGCTACGCCGACCAGGCCCATCTGAGCCGGGACTTCACCCAGCACGTCGGCGTGTCGCCGGCGGCCTACGTCGCCCAGTGCGCGGTGCAGGCCTGAACGCGTACGGGGCCCACTCGGACGCTGTCGTGTTTGTTCAAGCCGGGCGCCGGGGGGCGTGCGTACGGTCACCGCATGGCTGACACCGACACCCTGCCGCTGTACCCCACCACCTCCCCCGAGGTGTTCCGCGATCCCGGCGCCACCGTCGCCCTGTTCGCACCGGTGTTCGACCGGCTGGCGTCGCTCGTCGAGGTCGACGCAGCGCTGCTGGACGCCCCCACGCCGTGCCGCGGGTTCACGGTGGCCGCGTTGCAGCGCCACGTGCTGGCCTGGTTGCAGTTCTTCGCCGCCGCCCTGCAGGATCCCGATGCGACGGCGCCCCGGCTCGACCCCGAGGCCTGGGAGCTGGGCCAGGGAGACCGGCCGGCGGCCATCGTCACCCGGGCGGCCGAGGGCATCGCCCGGGCGGTGACCGGCGGCGTCGCCGGGCGGTTGGTGGTGATGTCCCAGGCCCGCATGGCGGGCGACGGGGTGCTGGCCATGGCGCTCGGCGAGTACCTGGTGCACGGCTGGGACCTCGCCCGGGCCACCGGACGGGAGTACGACGCCGATGACGACGCCGGCGAGGCCGCGCTCACCTTCCTGCAGGGCATGGTCGCCCCCGAGCACCGGGGCCCCGACAGCGGGTTCTTCGACGCCGAGGTGCCGGCTGCGCCGGGCGCCACCGCGTTCGAGCGGCTCCTGTGCTTCGCCGGCCGCCATCCCGATTGGGCGCCGGAGCAGGGCTGAGCGGGGTCAGGCCTGTTCGAGCCAGGCCGCTTCCTGGCCCGGTTCGGGGAAGACCCGGCCGCCTTCGAAGATCCACGACGCGTTGGTGGTGGACGTGCGCATGGAGAACCCCACGCCGGCGATGGCGCCCACCTCCCGAACGCAGCGGTCGACCAGCCGATCGGTGAGCGCGGCGTCGCGCCCGGCCCGGATACCGCCGTGGATGGTGGCCTCGGGCCCGTCGAAGAACTGCACGTGCACGAACGTGGGCGGCGCGCCGGTCACGTCGCAGTGGATGGTGGTGATGGCCCGGGCGATGGCCTGGCGGCGTTCGTCGTCGAGCGTTCCCGCGGGCGTGGTGCACCGATACAGCGGCATCTCAGAGACCCTTCCGGTCGGGGGCGGAGACCATCACGTCGTGGTAGTCGGTGCCGGTGGCGTCGGCGAAGAGACGGGCGACGGCGTCCATCACCGCCACCCGCTCGTCCTGCGCCGTACCTGCCGGTACGGTACCGAGCACCATCGAGGCCCGTGACGGCTCCCCGGCGGTGAACCAGCGGCCCTCGGGGATCTCGATGAACTCCACGGTGAGGTCCTCGAGGCCGAAGCGGTCGGCCATCAGCGTGCGCAGGCCGTCGGTGACCGCACGGCGTGCCTCTTCACCGATGCTGCCGTTCACCAGGCACTTGTACATGGGCGGCAGCGTAGTGGGCCGTCACCTGCGGCCCACCGCCCACGGTCGCCAGCCGGACCGGCGGCCGGCTCAGGCGCTCGCGTCGGGGCGGGGCAGGCCGATGGCGTCGTAGGAGTCGAGCCCGGCGTCGTAGCGGGCCTGGACGGTGCGCAGCAGCTCGATCGAGTCGGCCCGGCGGGCCATGCTGGCGAAGATCTGCGACTCGTTGCGCCCGGCGACGTCGAGCGGCAGGTCGCGGCCTTCGTAGAAGCTGCGCTTGCACGCCTCCAGCGACCAGGCCGGCCAGCGGGCGATGTGGGCGGCCCAGTCGATGGCGGCCCGGCGCAGCTCGGCGTCGGGCACGACCTTGTTGATCGCCCCGAGCTGCAGCGCCTCGGCCGCGGTGATGGGCCGGCCGTCGAGGATCATCTCCAGGCACTTGGTCGGCCCGATCAGCCGGGCCAGCCGGGTGGTGCCGCCGGCGCCGGGGATGATGCCGAGGCCCACCTCGGGCTGACCGTAGGTGGCGGAGGCGGCGGCGATGCGCAGGTCACATGCCCACGACAGCTCGGCGCCGCCGCCCCAGGCCTGCCCGTTGTTGGCGGCGATGGAGATCATCGGCGTGTCGGAGATCAGCTCGAAGATGCGCGGTGCCGGCGGCGGGGCGACGTGCCCGTTGGCCTCGAGCGCCGCCTGCCGGTCCACGATGAACTGCAAGGACCAGTGGGCGATGAAGTAGCCCGGCGTGTCGGAGGCGAGCACGAACACCCGGCAGCCGGCCCGGCCCACCTCGGCCACGGCGTCGAGCAGGCGCTCGGCCAGCGCGCCGCTGCCGAAGTTGCGGGGCGGGTCGGCGAAGGCGATCAGGCCGACGCCGTCGGCGGGGTAGGTGACGTCGACGGTGATGGGCATCGGGGGTTCCTCGTGGTCGGCAGTGGTCGGCGGGCGGGCGGCCGCCACCCTAGCGGCGCGCCGGACCGACGTTTCCGGAACCGCCCGTCCCTTGCAGAGGTCGCCGCTACGTTGGCGTCATGACCACGCCGATCACGCCGGGCCCCTCCGTGTTCGAAGCCGGGCTGCCGGCCTTCGCCGACCCGGCGCCCCTGCCGGCGGGCGAGTGCCCCTGGCAGCGTTACGCACGGGCCGGTCACGACAGCTGGGCGGGCATCGCCGGACCGACGGTGGTGGTGCGCGACCAGGCGGTGGCCCGGGCGATCCTGGCCGACACCCGGTTCCAGCAGGGCATCCGGGTGCGCATGGAGCAGACGCCCGGGCTCGACCCCCGGTTCGTGGCCCGCCGGATGCAGGGCTTCCTGCTGCGCGACGGGCCCGACCACCTGCGGATGCGCCGGATCGCGTCGAAGGCGTTCACCCCACGCGCCGCCGATCGGCACCGTCCGTTCATGGGTGAGGTGATGGATCGTCTGGCCGATGCGGTGCCGCCCGACGGGGTGTGCGATGCCGTGGCCACGCTGACCCACGCCTATCCGATCCTGGTGATCTGCCGGGTGCTGGGCGCACCGGCGGGGGACGTGGAGCTGTTCTCCCGCCTCGCCGAGACCATCCTCAACGCCCAGTCGGGCGCGCCCGACGTGCTGGAGGCGGCGATGGCAGCCCACGACGAGCTCGATCGGTACGTGCTGTCGTTGATGGACCGCCGCCGCACCGACCCCGGCGAGGACCTGCTCACCGATCTGCTGCGGGCCGAGGCCGAGGAGGGGCGGCTGAGCGCCGAGGAGGTGCTCAACGCAGCGGTGTCGGTGATCATGGCCGGCACCGACACCACCCGCAACCAGCTTGCCATCGGCCTGCAACTCTTCGCCGAGCGGCCCGACGCCTGGGACGCGCTCGCGGACGATGGCCGCCTCGACGTGGCCGTCGACGAACTGTTGCGCTTCGCCCCCATCGGCCACGTGCTGCTGCGGGTCCCCAACGGTGACGTCGTGGTGCACGGCGTGACCATCCCGGCGGGGACCATGGTCGTGCTCGACATCGGTGCCGCCAACCGCGATCCGTCGATGATCGACGACGGCGACCGTTTCGATGTGGAGCGGCCGTCGCCACCGGGCCATCTCGGGTTCGGCCACGGCCACAAGTACTGCCTGGGCGCCAACCTGGCCAAGGCCGAGTTGGCCGAGGCGTTGCGGGTGCTGCGCCGCCGGTTCCCCACCATCGCCCCTGCCGGGGAGACGGTGTGGCGGCGGGTCGGCTTCGTGCAGGGACCCATCGAGCTCCCGCTGCGCTTCGGCCGGGCCGGCTGAGCCTGGATCCACCGAGCCGGCCGGCGACCCCACCAGCGCCGTGCTTCGGCGGCGATTCGACGTCGATTCGCCGCCATCGACCGGTCGGGTCCGGCCGCCCACCGGCAGTGGCCTCAACCCCCGATCAGGCTCCACAGCCACACCGATGGTGACCAGACTTCGTGTCTCACGACCAATTCCGAATCCACATCGAATCGAGCGCGAAGGGCTCGCCCATACCCGGCATGGCGCCCACCAACCAGCATCCACCAACCACCCACCGCCGCACTGTTCCGTTCATGCAGCCGAACGCGGCGCCCACCGCGGCGCGACGTGATGGCTGCTGGGGCCGGTCAGCCAGCGATGGACGGGTAGCGGCCGGATTCGAGGTCGTCGCGGTCCTCCTGCAACGCCCGGGCGAGATCCCGAGAGGCACGTCGACGGAGCAGGAGACCGAACCATCAGGCGACGGGCGACGGCCCGAGGTCGAGCGTCGCCGTCACCCTCGCCGAGTCGGCGTCGATCGCTTCGATGTCGAAGGTGAGTGTGGCCCCCGTCAGCGGACCGGCGAGGACCGTGTTCACGAGGTGCTTCGGGTCGCGGCGGTCCAGGCGGAAGCGTTGGGTGAGGACGCGCCTCCCGATCGGGGCACGTTGGTTGTACTCGAGCACGTCGCCCCCGTCCGACAGCAGCTCGAACGATGCGTTTCGATGCACACGGGCACGTTCGTGGTGGGCGACGTCGGCGAACTGGGCGGCCACCAGGTCGGCCGGTCGTGCGATCTCCACGGCTTGCAGCAACGGCTTCATCGAACCCCCTCGTGGTGGTGGGACCCACTCCCCCAGGTCGGAGCGAGCTCGCCCAGCATCGCTCGCAGTGTCGCGTTGGGGAGCTGCTCGAAGCGGTCGACGGCAGCGATGGTCCGCTCGACCGCCGGTTCGTCGAGCGTCACCCCGAGGCAGTCGCGGACCTTGGTCAGGTGCTCGTGGCGCCCGATCGTGCCCGGCCCGAAGCCGCCGGCCAGGTCGTCGCTGCGTTGGGACAGCGTCGTCCCGTCGTCGAGGTCGACCTCGAGCAGCACGTGCATCTCCTCGAAACGGCCCCCGATGTTCTCGTCGACGAGCAGCTCGGTGCGGGCCAGCAGCGCCTGCAACGCCGGCCGGTGCAGGCAGCCGTCGCTGAACGTGTGGCGGTCGACCCTCGCGTCGAGCAGCGCCGCCGCCGTGGTGTACTGCAGGCTGAACTTGCCGTCGAGCCCGGTGGCGGGCAGCGACCGGTCCACGTAGCGCATCACCGGCACGGTCAGGCGCACGGCGGTGATCCGCTCCGGCTGCAGGAGCCGTTCGCGCAGCCGCAGGGCGGCGCTGATGCCGAAGTGGGTGCCGAACTGGCTGGGGTAGCGCTTCACGACGAAGCCGGGCCGGACCAATCGGTATGGCGGCCCGAAGCCCAGCACCTCCTCGGTGGCGAACTCGGACGAGAAGGCCTCGCCGAAGCCGAGCGGCGCATCGAGGATGTCGGGGTTGGCGGTGAAGCCACGCTTGGCCAGCAGCGCCGCTTCCAGGCCGGCGGCCGCGGCGTGGCCGCAGTGGGTGGCCTTGGTCATCGTGCCCACGTTGGCCATCAGCCCGCCGCTGCGGGAGGCGGCGATGCCGAGCGCGTCACCGAGCTGCTCGGCGTCGAGGCCGAGCAGCTGAGCGGCGGTCACCGCGGCGCCCAACGGACCGACCAGGCCGGGTGGGTGGAAGCGCAGGTCGGCAGCCGCCCACTGGCGGGAGGCGACCCGAAGCCAGCCCTGCAGCTCGATGCCGTGCACGAGCGCCCGCAGCACCTCCGCCCCACCGGCATCGGTGATCTCGGCCAGGGCGAGGGCCACCGGCAGCGTGGTGGACAGCGCGTGGTTGGACGGGCTCCACATCGGCTCGAAGTCGAGCACGTGCAGGGCGGCACCGTTGATCGCCGCTGCCGACACCACATCGGTGCGCAGGTCGTGGCCGAGCACGGTGGCCGCCGGCGTCGTGCCCAGCGAGCGGGCGTGGTCCACCAACAGCCCGATGGGCTGCTCCTGGCTGCCGGCCACGCCGACGGCCAACCCGTCGAGCACCAGCAGGCGCGCCGCCGCCAGCGCCACCGCGTCGAGGCGGTCGTCCCGCAGGTCGACGATCCGCCGGCACAGGCGAGCGGTGACACCCTCCGGCATCACCGCTCGCCGACGGACGCGGTGCCGCGCACCCGGTGCCCGACCGATCGCCGCGGGTTCAGTTCCGGCGTTCGAGCACGGAGCAGTAGTTGGCCACGCCGGAGCCGCCCATGTTGAACACGCAGCCGAGCTCGGCGCCGTCCCTTCTGGAGGTCGCCGGCGGTGCCGGTGAGCTGCATGGCCGACATGACGTGCATCGACACGCCGGTGGCGCCCACCGGGTGGCCCTTCGACTTGAGGCCGCCGGAGAGGTTGATGGGCAGCTCGCCATCGGGGAACACGGTGCCGGCGGCGATCACGTTGGAGCCCTTGCCCGTCTCGGCCAGGCCCATGGCCTCGTAGCAGAGCAGCTCGGCGATGGTGAAGCAATCGTGGACCTCGGCGAAGTCGAGGTCGTTCACCTTGATGCCTGCCGCCGAGAAGGCGGTGGCGAAGGCACGGGCGGGGCCCTCGAAGGCGAGCAGGTTGCGCTGCGACATCGGCAGGATGTCCTGCACGTGGGCCATCGACCGGAACGTCACCGCCTGCTCGAAGTCGGCGGCCACGTCGTCGGCCACCAGGATGACGGCGGCGGCACCGTCGGAGATCAGCGAGCAGTCGGTCACCCGCAGCGGGTCGGCCACGATCGGGTTCTTGTCCGACACGGTGTTGCAGAAGTCGAAGCCCACGTCCTTGCGCATGTGGGCCAGCGGGTTGTTCACGCCGTTGCGGTGGTTCTTGGCGGCGATCTGGGCCAGGTCACCGGAGTGGTCGCCGAAGGCCTCGAAGTAGGCGGCGGCGTACTGGGCGAAGATCTGCGGGAACGTGTGGCCCGCCTCCTCCCGCTGGTAGGCGGCACCGCCGAGCGCCGCGCCGACCTCGGCGGTGGACTTGCTGGTCATCTTCTCGGCGCCGATCACCAGGGCGATCTTGGCCTCACCGGCCTTGATGGCCTGGGCGGCGGAGTAGAGCGCGGCGGAACCCGACGCGCAGGCGTTCTCCACCCGGGTGGCCGGCTTCCAGCGCAGGCCCTGATCGGCCTGGATGGCGAGGGCGGCGGGGAACCCGTCGCTGACCAGCCCCGAGTTGCAGTGGCCGAGCCAGACGCCGTCGACGTCGGCCGCGGTGATGCCGGCGTGCTCGATCGCCCCGCGCGTCACGTTGACGATCAGATCCTCGAGCGTGCCCTCGAGACGTCCAAAGGGGGTGTGCGCCCACCCCACCATGCTCGGATTCATGACCACTCCCCTTGCGGCCTGCGAGCTGCCGCAGGCGTTCCTTGGGGGGAGGCTACCCGGCAGGACCGACGGGGCGCCGCCGCGCCGATCCGGCGCGCGAAACCCCTACGGCCCCACGCTCCCCGCCGGGGGATACTTGGTCGCCTCTCGTCCTGCGAGCCAGGGAGCCGACCCTCGTGGACAACCTCGACCTCCTCGTCGATCTGTACGTCGACACGCCGCGCCAGGGCCCCGGCAGCGACGACGCCACCCGTTGCGCCCTGGCCCTGGCCGGCCTCGGCGGGAAGCGCGCGGGCTGGCCGTGGCCGATCTGGGCTGCGGCACCGGTGCGTCCACGCTGCTGCTCGCCCGCGAGCTCGACGCCACCATCACCGCGGTCGACCTGCTGCCGGCGTTCCTCGCCCGCCTCGACGGTGCGGCCGTGGCCGCCGGGCTCGCCGATCGCATCGCCACCCGGTGTGCGTCGATGGACGAGCCCGGCTTCGAGGACGCGTCGCTCGACGTCATCTGGTCGGAGGGGGCGGTCTACAACATCGGCTTCGAGCACGGGGTCCGCACGTGGCGGCGTTTGCTGAAGCCCGGTGGCATCCTCGCCGTGTCCGAGCTCACGTGGCTCACCGCGTCGCGCCCGGCCGAGTTGACCGGGTTCTGGGAGAGCCAGTACCCCGAGGTCGCCGCCGCCTCGGCCAAGATCGCCGTGCTCGAGGCGGCCGGCTACTCCCCCATCGGCTACTTCCCCTTGCCGGAGGCGTGCTGGCTCGACGGCTACTACCGGCCGCTGGCGCAGCGCCTCGACGCGTTCCTCGTCCGCCACGACCACGCACCGGCGGCCGTGGCCATCGTCGAGGAGACCCGCCGCGAGATCGACCTCTACGAACGGTTCTCCGCCTACTTCGGCTACGGCTTCTACCTCGCCCGCCGTACCGATGAGCACGAGCTCGAGCGCGAGTCGGTCGACGACGTGTGGCCGTCCTAGTCCTCGACCGCGAGGCGGTCTCAGCGCTCGCTCGGCACGCGGCTTCGCTCAGGTCGTCACAACGGGCGCACGGATGGCACGAGTGGCCGGACATCTCCTGGCAACGGCCGGCACCCCATCCCAACGTCGCCGTGATGAGCGTCTGACGCATCAGCGCCGCACAACGCGGCCGGCGGCGTGCAGCGGGTCGCGGATGAGCGTGCGCAGCGGTAGGCCGAGCCCGTAGGTGTGCAGCACGTCGGCCGGGGTGATCCGCACGAAGCATCCGTCGGCCCGATCGAGCTCGCCGTGGGCGGTGATGACGCGCAGCCGGCCCGCTTCGGCCAGCCGGCGCACGAGCGGGTCGTGGCGTTCGAACAGCTCGGCGGTGGCTTCGAAGTGGATCGACGACGGCGGGCCCACCGGTGCCCGACGCACCGGTATGTTCACGTGGACCCGTTGGTTGGCGGCGATGTTGCGGGCTTTGCGGCTCCCCCGGTCGGTGCTGAGCCACAGCCGGCCGTCGACCGCGGCGTAGACCACACCGGCGGCGTGGGGCCGCCCCGCCGGGGACACGGTGGCGAGCGTGCAGAACGACCGCTTGGCGATGGCCCGTTCCACCTCCTCCAGCCGTGGTGCGGCGTTGGAGCCCTCGAGGATGGAACCGGTGGGCCCGGTCGGTGCTGCGTGGTTGGCGGTGTGCATACCGGACAGCCAACCGCGGCGACGGCGAGACGATCCATGGCCCCGCCGCTCGATCCCATACGAGATCGTCTCACCGCCGCTCTCGGGCGCCTATCGTGACCGGGGTGGACCTGCTGGCCGGCCTGCTCGACGGACCCCGGGCCCGCGGCGCGTTCGTGCTGCGCACCGTGCTCGCCCCGCCGTGGTCGTTGCGGGTGGAGGACCGGTCCCCGCTCACGGTGGCCGCCGTGGTCGCCGGCGAAGCCTGGGTCCACGGCGACGACGGCGCCGAGCCGGTGTGCCTGGCCCCCGGCGACGTGGCCATCGCCCGGGGCGTGGAGCCGTACACGCTGGCCGACCCGCCGGGCCGCCCGCCCGACGTGATCGTGCACCACGGTCAGCGCTGCGCCACCCCCGACGGCGTCGACCTGCACGACGCGATGGTGCTCGGGGTGCGGACGTGGGGCAACGACCCCGACGGGTCGACCGTGCTGCTCGTCGGGGCCTACGCCATCGAGGGCGAGGTCGGTCGCCGCCTGCTCGACGCGCTGCCGGTCCGTTGCGTGGTTCGCAGCGGCGCCGCCGAGCGACGCCTCATCGACCTGCTGGTGGACGAGGCCACGCGGGATCGCGCCGGCCAGCAGGCGGTGCTCGACCGCCTCCTCGACCTGCTCCTCATCGATGCGCTGCGCGGCTGGTTCGACGGCCAGGAGCACGCGCCGGCCTGGTACCGCGGGCAGGCCGATCCGATCGTCGGCCCGGCCCTGCGGGCGCTGCACGAGCGACCCGAGGCACCGTGGACCGTCGCCTCGCTGGCCTGCGAGGTGGGCGTGTCGCGCCCGACGCTCGCCCGCCACTTCACCGCCATCATGGGCGAGGGCCCCATGGGCTACCTCGCCGGTTGGCGCATGGCGCTCGCCGCCGACCTGCTGGCCGGCCCGGGCGCCACGGTCACCGGCGTCGCCAACCGGCTGGGCTACGCCACCCCGTTCGCGTTCAGCGCGGCCTTCAAGCGTTCGGTGGGCGTCAGCCCGTCCCAGTACGCCGCCCGGGCGCGGGGCGTCGTCGGCGGCGGCCACTGATGCAGCTGGAACTGGACGGTGCGGCGGCGGGTGGTTGGTGGTTGGTGGTTGGTGAAGGGTGGCTGGTGGAGGTGGATGGTGGAGGTGGATGGTGGCTGGTGGGCGCCATGCCGGGAGGTATGGGCGAGCCCCTTCGCGCTCGATTCGATGTCGATTCGGAATTGGTCGTGAGACACGAAATCCGGCCACGATCGGTGTGGCTGTGCACCCTGACCGGAGGGTGAGGCCACCAGCGGTCGGCGGCCGGACCCGGTCGGTCGATGGCGGCGAATCGACGTCGAATCGTCGCCGAAGCACGGCGCTGGTGGGGTTGCCGGCCGGCCGAGCGCGCCGGCGCCGCACGCCTGCGCCAGGCGCTGCGGGCAGGGGTTCCGACCCGGGGCTGGGGTGGACCGGAAGCGCCGAGAGCGGGCCGAGCCCGGGCCAGGAGGGTGCGACGGGCGGCTCGGTCGATCCAGGCTGAACCGGGCAGGGCCTCGGCACGGCGATCCGGAGCGCCGTTCGGGAGAAAAGACCGATCCGGATCAGGCCCGGCGCCGAACCAGGTGACAGCACCACCGGCGCTCACGCCGGCCACCACGACGCCACCGCCCGAGGTCCGATCGCGATGCCCCATCCGCTGCTTCAGCGCGCCCTGCACGGCGCCACCCGTCCGCTCGGCATCGCCGTGTTCGCCGCCCTGCTCGCCTCGGCCGGTGCCGGCGGGGCGGTCCTGGCCCACCGCTCCGGTGGTGACGCCGTCATCGGTGGCGTGGCGGTGCGCCGCGAGCGGGTCGCCCCCGAGCACACGCCGCTCGGCGCGCGCTGGCAGGCGGCATCGCTGGACCCGGCGGCACCGATCCCCCTGAGCCCGGCTGCGCCGGCTCCCGATCCGATGGACGCCGTCATGCGGTTCGTGGCCGCCGAGGCCGGGCGCGACGCCGATGCGGCCTGGTCCCTGCTGTCGGCGGCGGACCGGGAGCGCTACCCCACCCCGGCGATGTGGCGCACCGAGCACCGGCAGCTGCCTTGGCTCACGGCCACCACGCTCGACCCTGCACCGAAGGCCGACACCGGGTCCGTACCCATCGGCACGGCAGCCCCCACCGAGGCCGTGCTGACCGGTACGGCTTCCTTCGAGCCCGCCCTCGATCTCACCAAGGGCCTGGTGCCCGACGACGCCGCCGCCACCTGGGTGGTGGTGGCCGAGGACGGCGGCTGGCGCGTCGCCTGGAACCGCAGCCGTTTCGAACCCCGCCTGCCCGACGACGCCGGCGCCGTCCCGGCCGCCCAGGCGTGGGGCCAGGCCCGCCAAGAGTGCCGCAGCACCGACGACGCCGGCCGACCGCTGGAACCGGCCGGTGGCGTGGTGGGCATCGCCGGCCTGGCCGAACGGCTGTGCCGGGCGACCGGTGCGGTGCGGGCCGGTCCGGCGGAACCGCTCGCAGCGGCCGACGCCGCCGCGGTGGTCGCCGCCTTCGGCGGGTCCGCCCTGCAGTGGGCGCGGGTCGTGCCCCTCGACGGACCGATCCCGCAACGCGTGGTCCTCGGCCCGCTGGGCGAGCGCTGGATCGCCATCGGCGTCCTCCCCGCCTGAGCGGCCACCGGCGCCGGCGCACCGGCGGACCGACGCGCCCCGATCTCCACAGCGAGAGCACCGACAACCAACACCCAACAGGAGAGACCGTGCAACGCAGCAACAGCAGACGACGGTGGGGCCAGGCCTCGCTCGGCGGACTGGCCCTCGGTGGTGTCCTCGCCGCCGGGATGAGCCTGCAGACCGCCGGGGGTTCCAGCCACCGGGAAGCCCCGCTCATCACCGAGGACCCGGTGGTGGACAACACCGACACCTACGCCTTCGTCAGTCCCGACGATCCCGAGTCGGTCACGCTGGTAGCGAACTGGATCCCGCTCGAGGCACCCGCCGGCGGCCCGAACTTCCACCGCTTCGGCGACGACGCCCTCTACGAGATCAACGTCGATCTCAACGGCGACGCCGTCGACGACCTTCGCTACCAGTGGCGCTTCGCCACCAAGACGATGAACCCCGACACGTTCCTGTACAACACGGGGCCGGTCACCTCGCTCGACGATCCCGACCTCAACGTGCGCCAGACCTACACGGTCACCGAGCTGTTCGCCGACCAGAGCCGGGTGGTGGCGGAGGGCCTGGTGGTGCCGCCGGCCAACATCGGGCCCCGTTCCACCCCGGACTACGAGGCCAACCTCGGGGCGGGCGGCGTCTACCGGGCATCCACCGAGTACGGCGACATCTCGCTGTTCGCCGGACCCCGCAAGGACCCGTTCTTCGTCGATCTCGGCTCGGTGTTCGATCTGGCCGGCCTGCGCCCGCTCAACGAGGCCCACGCCATACCGCTCGGTGCGGAGGACGGGGTGGACTCGCTGGCCGGCTACAACGTGCACAGCATCGCCATCAAGCTGCCCATCGCCTACATGGAGCACCTCAAGGACCTCTACGGCGTGAGCGACAGCGTGATCGGCGTGTACTCGTCGACCTACCGGCGCTCCACCCGGGTGCTCGGCGGCGACGGTGCCGCGTACCACGACGGTGGCTGGGTGCCGGTCTCGCGCCTGGGCATGCCGCTGGTCAACGAGGTGGTCGTCCCGCTGGGTTCGAAGGATGCGTTCAACGCCTCCTACCCGATCAACGACGCCCAGTTCGCCGCCAAGGTGCTCGACCCCGAGGTGGCCCAGCTGATCCCGGTGCTGTACCCCGGGGTCACGGTGCCGCCCGCGCCCCGCGACGACATCGCCACCATCTTCCTCACCGGGATCCCCGGGCTGAACCAGCCCGACCAGGTCACGCCGTCGGAGATGATCCGGCTCAACTACGCCATCGCCCCGTCGTCGAGCGACCCCAACGCGGTGAACCGGCTCGGCCTGCTCGGTGGTGAGCAGGACGGCTTCCCCAACGGACGTCGCCTGGCCGACGACGTGGTCGACATCGAGCTGCAGGCGCTGGCCGGGGCCACGCCGTTCACGCCCGAGTTCAACATCGCCCCGAACAACCTGCTCGGCGACGGTGTGGATGCGAGCAACGTCGCCCTGCTCGACCGGTTCCCCTACGTGGCCCCGCCGCTGCAGGGCTACGAGAGCTGAGCGGAGGACCTCCACGGCCATGACGACCCCCCTGTCCTCCGCCGTGTCGACGGCCCCCGTACCGCGCGGTAGGGCAGGGCGCCGTCTCGGCCGCTGGGCGGGACCGGCCCTGGTGGTGGCCCTCGTGGCCGCCGCCGGGGCCCGGTTCCTCGCCGACCCCGACCCCGCTTCACCGGCCGCCGCGCCGGTGGCCCCGACCGGGCCGATGGAGGTGGTGGCCGGGCTGGAAGCCGCCGTCGCCGCCCGGCCCGGCGACGTGGCGGCCTGGCGGCAGCTCGGCCAGGCCTACCTGACCCAGGCCGCGCTCACCGGCGACGCCGGCTACGAGCAGCAGGCGGCCGCCGCCTTCGACCGGGGCGCGCAGCTCGCCCCCACCGACGACGGGATCGCGCTCGGTCGGGCGTCGCTGGCGTTGACCCAGCACCGCTTCGCCGACGCCGCCGCCCTCGGCCGGCGGGTGCTCGACGCCCGGCCGGCCAACCCCGAGGCGCTGGCCGTGCTGGTCGACGCCGAGACCGAGCTTGGCCGCTACGACGATGCGGCGGCGCACCTGCAGGTGCTGCTCGATGTGCAACCCGGCGTCGCGGCCTATAGCCGGGCCGCCTACCAGCGGGAGCTGCGCGGCGATCTCGACGGTGCGCTCACCGCCATGGTCCAGGCCGAGGCGGCCGCCGGCGGCGACCTCGCCGGGCTCGCCGGTGACGCCCGCCCGCGCAGCGCGCCTGGCCACCGTCATCGCCATCCAGGGCGACGTGCTGCTGGCCGGCGGCCGCGTCGACGAGGCCGCCGAGCGTTACCGGCGAGCACTGGACCTCGTCGAGGACCATGCCGCCGCCACCGTGGGGCTGGCCCGGGCGGAGGCCGGCGCCGGTCGGTTGCCGATGGCGCAGCGCCTCCTCGAGGGCCAGCTCGAGCGGGCGCCCACCCTGGGGGCCGCGATCGCCCTGGCCGACGTGCAACGCCGGCTCGGGGTGAGCCCCGGCGCCGAGGAGCTCATCGACACCATCGCCACCATCCAGCGCGCCGGCGGCGCCAACGTCGATCTCGAGCTCGCCGTGCACCTCGCCGATCGCGGCACCCCCGATGTGGAGCTGGCCAGGCGGGCCTATCGGGAACGGCCCTCGGTCTACGGCGCCGACGCCCTCGGCTGGACGCTGACGCGCGCCGGGCGGGCGCAGGAGGCGCTGCCCTACGTCGACCAGGCGCTGGCGCTGGGCGGCGTGGACCCCACACTGCACGTGCACGCCGCGTTCGCCCTCGAAGCCGTCGGCGACCGGTCGGGGGCCACGGCGGCGTTGTCCCGGGCCGCCGAGCGTCCGTTCTTCGCCCGGTCGGTGCAACTCGATGCCGCCCGGCTGGCAGAGCGCCTCGGGGTTGAGGTGCCCACCGCCTGGCGAGCGGCCGGTGTGCCCGACGGAGGCCGGCGGTGATCGCCCGTCCGCGATCCGGGGCACCGCGCCGGCACCGGCAGGCGGTGGGGGTGCTGGTCCTGGCCGTGCTGCTGGTGGGCTGGTTCGCCGGCTCCGCCGGGGCCCATCCGCTGGGGAACTACACCGTGAACCGCTTCCGGGGCATCACCATCGCCCCCGACGGCATCGCCATCGACTATGTGCTCGACCTGGCCGAGATCCCCACGTTCCAGGCCCGCGGTGCCGTCGCCGCTGCCGGCAGTACCGAACGGTATGCAGCGACGCGCTGCGAGGAGATCGCCGCCAACGTCACCCTGCAGGTGGGCGGCGCGGTCCGGGGGCTGCACGTGCGGTCGGCGCAGGCGTCGTTCCCCTCTGGCGAAGGCGGCCTGGCCACCACCCGCATCGAGTGCGGGCTGCGCAGTGACGGGGCGGTGCCGCAGCCGACGGGCGAGCTGTCCCTGGACGATGCCAACGCCACCGACCGCATCGGCTGGCAGGAGATCACCGCCACCGGTGTGGGCGTCACGTTGCAGACCGAGCTGCCGGCGGTCAGCCCCAGCGAGCGGCTCACCCGCTACCCCACCGGCGACGCCGCCCTGGTCGTGCCCCGTCTGGCACAGGGCAGGGCCACGTTCGAGATCATCGATGCCGCCGCCCGGCTCCCGATGGACGGGGCGCCACCGATGGTGGCGGACGGTGCCGTGTCCCGCCGGGTCGATCCGCTGGGCGCGCTGATCGGAAGGGGCGGCGAGGGTTGGTGGGCGATGCTGGTGGCGTTGGGCACCGCCGCGGCGCTGGGGGCGTTTCACGGGCTCGCACCGGGGCACGGCAAGACGGTGGTGGCCGCCTACCTGGTGGGCACGAAGGGGACGCGCCGCCAGGCGGCGGGCCTGGCCGGGGTGGTGGCGCTGTCGCACACGTTCGGGGTGTTCGTGCTGGGCGGCGTCACCGCGGTGGCGGCGGCCACCGTGCCGCTCGAGCGGATCTACGGCTGGTTGCAGCTGGGTTCGGCGGCGATCGTCATCGGGCTCGGCGTCTGGTTGGCCCGCTCGGTGCTGCGCAGCGGTCGAGCGCACCGCCACACCCACGACGGCCACGACCACCATCACGACCACGACCACGACCACGATCACGATCATGGCCACGACCATACCCATGAGCATGTGCACGATCACACGCACGGGCACGGGCACGGCGGCGTGCACCGCCACGGGCTGCTGCCGCACCGCCATCGGGTGGCGTGGGACCAGGTCGACCTCCACGGGCCGTTGCGCTGGCGGGCGCTGTTGGCGCTGGGGCTGTCGGGCGGTTTGGTGCCCTCGGCGTCGGCGGTCATCGTGCTGCTCGGCGCGGTGCAGCTCGGCCGGGTCGGCTTCGGCGCGGCGCTCATCATCGCCTTCGGGGCCGGCCTGGCCGCCGCGCTGGTCGGCGTCGGGCTCGGCGTGGTGGCGGTCAGCCGGCGGGCGGGTCGACACCTGCCGCTGCACCGCTGGCGAGACGGGGCCCAGCGGTGGACGGCGCCGGCCGCCTCCGTCGTGCTCGTCACCGTGGGCCTGTGGCTCGCCGTCCGCGCCACCACCATGCTGTGAGCGGGTGAGCGGGTGAGTGGGAACCCTCTCGCCGACGCTCCCCACGCCTGGGCCGGCGCTTCCCCGGTGGTCCACCGGCAACCCTTCGGCACCGATTCGACGGCGATTCGCCGCCGTCGACCGGCCGGGACGCACCCCGCACCGACAGCGGGCGGTGGCCACGCCCGGCGCTTTTGGCCGGATGGTGCGTGGCCGGATTCCGTGTCACCTGACCAGTTCCGAATCGACGTCGAATCGAGCGCGACGGGTGGTCGGGTACCCCCGACACCCGCCCCTTCCACGCGGGGGTCGCATCCATCCGACCGCCCAGGTTCGTCAGCCCCGTGCGTCAGCGCGGGTGCCAGTCGTAGAGACACCCGAGCGCAGCGCCGGCGGCGTGGAGCTGGATGGTGACGGGATCGAGCTGGGCGGCGGCGGTGCTGAGCGCCACCGCCACGGTCGCCGCGGTCGCCGCCGGGTCGGCCCCGTTGTCGGTCCCCACCCGGCCATCGGCCACGGCATCGATGGTGGCCATGCCCAGCAGCCGCAGTGACCCGGCGAGGTGGTCGATCAGCTCGCGCAGCTCGCCGATGCTGCGGTAGAGCTCCGGCGCGTCGAGCACGAGAGGCGGTCGGGCAGCGTCGATGAGCCGCCGGGTGGCCTCGGCCGCCGCGGCGGCATGGTCGGCCGCGCCCGGGCGACGATCCCCTGCGGGACCGACGATGGGCCGGCGGTGCGGGCGCTGGCTGGTCTGCATCTTCCCCCAGGGGTTCCACGCGGGTCGATCGGGCCGCCCGCCACGCTGCATCGGGTCGACCGTGTCCCGCACGCCCGCACCGGTCATCGGGGAAATCCCCTATTCGGCTCCGCAGGGGGTGGGTCAGCGCAGGTAGACACGCAGGCCGGCGACGGCCACCTGGTCGTCGGAGACGTAGCAGCCGCGCGCCCTGGCCCCGGCCAGCACGGCGTCACGATCGACGGTGATCACGTCGATGCCGCCGAGACCCTCGCCCCGCCCGTCGGTCGCTTCGACGAAGCGCAGGGTGGCGTTGTCGAGCTCGATGCTGGGGTTGCCGGCGGCGTCGGTGCCGAGGTCGATCTCGGCGATCTCGGACCACCGGCGGGCCAGCGCCTCCGGCTCCGGGCTCTGCAGCTCGGCGGCGGCGATGCCGCTCACCACGTCGGTGCGGACGTACGGCTTCCAGTTCTTGCCGGCCGGGGTCCACGGCCCGCCCACCTCGTTGCCGCCCTCCATCGTCATCTGATCCATCTCGAAGAACGAGCCGCCGGTGTCGCGCGGGTGGAGCTGGATCCCCGAATGGCCGTGGTCGGGGTAGTGCATGTCGAAGGCGATGCGCACCCCGACGGTGGGCATGTGGGCGCGGCGCTGCTCGACGTCATCGCACTGGGTGATGACCATGTAGCCGGTATCGCCGCCCCGCCGGTCGCGGTAGCGCCCGCCGGCGGTGTCGGCCTGCACCGGCGTGACCACCTCCAGGAACTGGGTGCCGATCGGCCACAGGGTGTTCTTCAGGCCGAACACGCCCACCGAGGGATCGGTGAAGCACGGCTCGACACCGAAGACGGTGCCGATGTCCAAGCCCGTGCGGCGGAGGTCTTCGGCGACGACGGCGATCTGACGGAGGCGCAACCACATGGGGGCGACGTTAACCCGCCCGGCGCAACGGTGCGCCCGGGACGCGCCGTCGCCCCCGCATGCTCGGTGCGTCCGGCGCGGCGCTGCCGCCCACGAGCGCTACCGGCCCCTTAGCGCTACCGTCCCGCCCGGGCCGGCCACCGGACCGGACGGAACGGGAGCAACGCGATGGGGACCAACCCTCCCGAGCAGGTGACGCGCCAGACGTTGATCGAGCGGGCCACGGCGCTCGCACCCGCCATCGCGGCGCGGGCCCAGGAGGCGGAGCGCTTGCGCAACGTCCCGGAGGCATCGATGCAGGAGCTGCTCGACGCCGGCTTGTTCCGCATGCTGCAACCCCGGCGGGTCGGCGGCTACGAGCTGCCCTTCGACGTGCTCGTCGACGTGCTGCCGATCATCGGGGCGGCGTGCACGTCGACGGCGTGGATCCTGGGCAACTTCGCCAGCCGGAACTGGAACATCGGCATGTGGCCGAAGGCCGCGCAGGACGAGGTCTGGGGTACGGGTCCGCAGCACACCCCCGACGTGCTGGCCTGCTCGGCCTACGTGTTCCCGGCGCTGCGGGCGGAGCGCACCCGCGACGGCTACCTGCTGCACAGCGTGTTCCCCACGCCGTTCTCCAGCGGGGTGGACCACGCCGAGTGGAACACCATCGCCGCCATGCTGCACGACCCATCCGGCGTCGAGCCACCCCGGCACATGCAGGTGCTGCTGCACCGATCCGAGTACACGGTGGTGGACACCTGGTTCGCCTCCGGTCTGGTGGGCACCGGTTCGAAGGACGTGCTCGTCGAACGGCTCGAGATCCCCGAGCACCGCGGGATGCTGATCACCGACACCCACGGCGGGCCCACGCCCGGCTCGGCGGTCAACCCCGGGCCGCTCTACCGGCTGCCCGTGTTCGCCGCGTTCGGCTACGTGGCCGGCGCCCCGGGGCTGGGCTGCGCCATGGGCGCCCTGGCCGCCGCCCGGGCCTCGATGGCCACCCGCATCGGCACCTACAGCGGCCAGCAGCTCGGCGGGCTGGGCTCGGTGCAACTGCGCTTCGCCGAAGCGGCCGCGGCCATCGACACCGCAGCCCTGCTGTACCGCCGGCGGTGCGAGGAGATGATGGCCATCGCCGAGCGCGGCGAGACCCCCGATCAGGAGATGCGGGCGGTGCTGCGCCGCGACTCGGCCTACGGGGGCACCCTCTTCACCCACGCGGTCGACCTGCTCGTGCAGATCACCGGCGCCGCCGGCCTCTACCAGCACAACCCCATGCAGCGGTACTTCCGTGACATCCATGCGCTGGCCCAGCACGCGGCGATGGTGTGGGACGTGTGCGGCCAGAACTACGGGCAGGTCGCCCTGACCGGCACGTCGAGCATGCCGATGGTGTGACCCGGCCGCCCCACCGGCCCGGCACGCGCCGCGGACCAGGCGGTACGGTTCCGGCGACCACGGCAAGGGGGCAGCGCGGTGCAGGGCATCTTCGAGGACATCCGGGTGCTGGACTTCAGCAACGCGGTGTCGGGGCCGTCGCTCACCCGGTCGCTGGCCGAGATGGGCGCCGATGTGATCAAGGTCGAGCTCCCGCCGACGGGCGACCTGGCCCGCGGCATCCCCACCATCAAGGGCGGTCGCTCCGGCTTCTTCGTGCAGCAGAACCGCGGCAAGCGGCCCCTCTTCGTCGACGTGAAGGCCGACGAGGGACGGGAGCTGGTCACCGAGCTGGTCGCCACGTCGACGTGGTGGTGGAGAACTTCAGCCCCGGTGTGATCGGCCGGCTCGGCTTCGACTGGCCGGCGGTGTCGGCCATCAACCCGCGGGTGGTCATGTGTTCCATCTCCGCCTTCGGGCAGGACGGGCCGCTGGCCGACCAACCGGGCTACGACGCCATCGCCCAGGCCTACAGCGGCGTGATGTCGATGAGCGGCGAGGCCGATCGCACGCCACCGCTGATGGGCTTGTCGCCGGGTGACGTGCTCACCGGGGCACAGGGCCTGGCCGGGGTGGCCTCGGCGCTGTACCACCGCGAGCGGACCGGGGTCGGCCAGTTCGTCGACGTGTCGCTGCTCGACTGCTACCTGGCCTGCCACGAGCTCAACGTGGAGATGTGGTCGGCCTCGGGCGGGGAGCTCCAACCGACCCGGTCGGGATCGTTCCACCCGTTCGTGCCGGCCTATGGCGTGTTCCGTGCCGGCGACGGTGACGTGATGATCGGCGTGGGCAACGACCGGCAGTGGAGCCAACTGTGCCGGGCGATGGAGCATCCGGAGTGGGCTGAGGACGAGCGCTACGCCACCGTCGTGGCCCGCGCCGCCCGCCGCGACGAGGTCAACGGGTTGGTGGCCGGCTGGGCGGCGGCGCAACCCAGCCGGGCGGCGGCCCTGGCCCGGCTCCAGGCCGAGCGGGTGCCCACCGCCCCGGTGCTGTCGGTGGCGGAGGCGGCGACGCACCCGCACGTGCGCCAGCGGGGCAGCGTCGCCACCCACCACGACGAGCTCATGGGCCCGATCGACCTGCCCGGCCCGTCGATCCGCCTCTCGGCGTTCCCCGACCGCACCGAACTGAGAGCGGCGTCGCTGGGCGCGCACAACCACGAGATCGTGTGCGGGCTGCTGGGCTGGTCCCAGCAGCGCTACGACACCCTCGTCGAGCGGAACATACTCCGCAGTACGCCGGTCAGCTGAGCGGCCCGGAGCGGGGGTTGCTCAGCGACGCGCCTCGAGGATGAGGTTGAACGGCGTCTCGCAGGCCCGACGGAATGAGGAGAACCCGGCCTGCTGGAACACGTCGCGCAGCCGAGCCTCCCCGGCCTGGGCGCCGAGCGCGGCGCCCACCTCCTGGGACAGCGAGTTGGGCGAGCACACGAACGTCGACGCTGCGTAGTAGAGCCGGCCCACCGAGGTCAGGTTGTCGGCCACGTCATCGTGGGCGAACGGCTCCACCAGCAGGACCGTGCCGCCGGGGGCCAGCGCCGAGCCGGCATGGCGGGCCGCTCCACCGGATCGCCCATGTCGTGCAGGCAGTCGAAGAAGCAGATGAGGTCGAAGCCGTCATCGGTGTACTCCTTGGCGGCGGCCTGGGTGAACGCCACGCGATCCTCCACGCCGGCCTCCTTGGCCCGCAGCCTCGCCGTGTCGATCGATGGCCCGTGGAAATCGAAACCCATGAAGCGAGAGCGCGGGAACGCCTCGGCCATGATGATCGTCGAGGCGCCGTGGCCGCAGCCCACATCGGCCACCCGGGCGCCCGCCTCCAGCTTGTCGACCACACCGTCGAGCGCCGGCAGCCAGGTGCTCACCAAGTTGGCCTTGTAGCCGGGGCGGAAGAACTTCTCGGTGCCGGTGAACATGCAGGGGTGGTGGTCGCCCCAGGGGATGGCGCCGTTGCCGCGCATGGCCGCCACCTGCTTGTCCTTGTCGAGGAACAACGTGGCGAGCACGGTGGCGCCACCGGCCACGTACACCGGCGAATCCTCCACGGCGAGGGCCAGCGCCTGCTCCTCGGGGAGCCGGTACCGACCGTCGGCATACGCCACGTAGCCGGCGGCGGCCTGGGCGTTCAACCATTCGAGCACCAGCCGTTGATGGCAGCCCGTCCGCTCAGCGAGCTCGGCGGCATCGATCGGCGCGCCGTCGGCCATGGCCCGGTACAGGCCGAGCTCGTCGCCCACCAGGATCGACGCCACCATGGCCGCACCGCCGAGATCGGTCACCAGCCGGCCCATGAACTCCATCAACTTGGACTCATCCATCATTCCTCCACTTCACGTCCGGGACATGGACGGGCGCGCCCAACCAGGCCCGATTGCATACCGACGAGTAGGGCACCGGAGCCGCGCACGGTCTGGTGGACAGGCGGCGCCCTGGAGGGCGCCAGGAGGAGAGCCGGGGCTCGCTGGCCGGTACAGTACGCCCCTGTTCACCGTTCGCCTACCAACAGGTGACGTAGGTCACCACCGCTCGACGGCCGGCGGCGCAGGATCGGCGCAACACCGGACAGACGCATCACCGAGCGGGCCATGAGTCGGCGGACGCCGGCCGGGGCGGGCAGACTGGCTCGGTATGCCACGCATCGAATCGTCGGTCCGGGTCCTCGTCTCCGCCGATGACGCCTTCGTGGTGTCCCAGAGCCGCCAGGAGGTGCGCTACCGGTGGGATCCGTTCGTCCGGGAGCAGCGGCTGCTGCACGGCGCCGACCGCCCCGACGTCGGCGTCGAGACGTTCACCCGCTCGCGCCACCGCCTCACGATGGTGAGCCGCTACACGTCGTTCCGGCGGCCCACCCAGGTGGGCATGAAGATGGTGCAGGGCCCGCCGTTCTTCTCGTCGTTCGGCGGCGGCTGGTCCTTCGCCCCCGTCGACGGATCGACCACCGACGTGGTGTGGCGGTACACGTTCACGATCCGGCCGTCGTGGCTGGCGCCGATCGGCGACCGGATCGGTCGGTTCCTGCTGCAGCGCGACATCGACCGACGCATCGCCGGCTTCGCCGCGGCCTGCGCCGATCCGGCGATCGTAGAGGCCGCCCGCCGGCAGCTCCCCAGTGGTCCCGGCACGACCTAGAGCCGCTCAGAACAGCTCGATCTCGCCGGTGCTGACGTCCTGCTGGTCGGCCGGCCGGGCCGGCACACCGCTCAGCAGCTCCTCGGTGGCCCGTGCGAGCTGGTCGTCCGGCGCGCCGGCGGCCGGCGGTCGGCCGTCGGCGGTGAGCTCCAGCACGGAGACGACCTGCGCCAGCCTCGCCTCGGCGTGCTCGGCGATCTGGCGGACGATGTCCTCGAACTGCAGGCTGCGCACCGCGGTGGAGGTGGTGGCGGCGAAGCGGTCGGCGGCCTGGGCCGCCCGCCCCGCCCGCTCGTGGAGCATGGCGTCGAGGGTGCGCACCTGGTCCGACATGCGGTCGAGATCGACGCGTCCCTTCTCGAGCACGGCGTTGTCGCGATCGGCCGTGGCGTGGACCAGGTCGCGGGCCTGCTCCATCGCCTGGCGGGTGTGCTCGATCTGGTTGCGGATCTGCTCGTTGAACGTGTTGGAGGACACCGACAGCTGGCGGACCTCGGCGGCGACCACTGCGAAACCGGCGCCGAACTCACCGGCCCGACTGGCCTCGATGGTGGCGTTGAGAGCGACCAGCCGGGTGCGGTCGGCGATGGCGCGGATGTCCTCGAGCAGCGCGACCGTCCCGGTCAGCTGCGAGGACAGGTCGTCGATCCGCTCCGCCATCTCCAGGCTCTGGTGGCGGGCATCGCCGGCGAGGGCCACGAACTGCGCCAGCAGCGCGGCGCTGTCCTGCACGAACGTGTCGAGGGTGACGTTGTCGGCACCGTCGCCGCGCTGCAGCGCGGCGAGCATCTCCTCGATCAGCTCGCGCTGCGCGTTGGAGTCAGCGTGCATGCCGGCGAACGCGTCGCCGAGCCCGGCGACGGCATCGGCCACCACGAGGCGGATCTTGCCCAGGCCGGTGCGGGCGTCCTGCGCGACGGGCAGCAACGACGAGGCCAGCTGCGCGTCGGAACCCGAACGGCCGGCGCGGATCACGCTCATCGGGCCGGGCGCGCTCATCGGGCCGCCTGCGGTCGCCTGCCCGAACGCACCCGAGCGGCGCAGCACCACGACCATCAGGCCCAGCACCAGCGCGGCGAGGACCACGCGGACCCAGCGCCCGGCATCGAGCACCGTCAGGGCGAGCAACAGCGCAGCGGCAACGGGGGCCGCAGCGAGGCCGCCCCACCGGGCGGGGTGCGACCGATCGGCTCCTGCAGGTCCCATCCGATGTTCCTCCATCACCCCTCGCTCAGCTCAATGACCCGCGCCGCGATCCGTCCCAGCGCGGCAGCACCTCGTCGGCGCCGCCACGCCTCACCGCCTCGCCGGGCATGCCCCACACCACGCTGGTGGCCTCGTCCTGCCGATCGTCGGTGCGCCGGCGTCGCGCATGCGCTTGAGACCGTCGGCTCCGTCGGCGCCCATCCCGGTGAGGAGCACGCCGATGGCGTTGATGCCGATCTCGTGCGCGACCGACTCGAAGAGGACATCGACCGACGGGCGGTGCCGGTTGACCGGATCTCCGCCATCGAGCCGGCAGATGAACCGGGCGCCGCTGCGCTTCACCCGCAGGTGCTGGTTGCCGGGCGCCACGTAGGCGTGGCCCGGCAGGATCTGCTCGCCGTGCACAGCCTGGCTCACCCGCATGGCCGAGGCCCGATCGAGTCGATCGGCGAAGGCCGCGCTGAACGCCTCGGGGATGTGCTGGGTGATCAGCGTCGGCGGCGCATCGGCCGGGAGCAGGGCCAGCACCTCGCGGATCGCCTCGGTCCCGCCGGTCGACGCGCCGATGGCGAGCAGCCGATCGGTGGTGCGCACCCGGGCCATCACCAGCGGGGCGGCCTGCACGGCGGCCGGCGCCGATGGCCCCGACCGAGTGCTCGCGGTGCGCACCCGGGCCGTCGCCGCCATGCGGACCTTGGCCACCAGCTCCTCGGCGTAGCCCCCCAGGCCCCGGGCCACGTCGAGCTTCGGCTTCGAGATGAAGTCGACCGCGCCCAGTTCGAGCGCGGAGAGGGTGACGTCGGCGCCGGGCTGGGTGAGCGAGGACACCATGACCACCGGCATCGGCCGCAGCCGCATCAGGTTGGCAAGGAACGTGATGCCGTCCATGCGGGGCATCTCGACGTCGAGGGTGATCACGTCGGGGTTCAGCTGCTTGATCTTCTCCCGGGCGACGTAGGGGTCGCCGGCCACACCGACCACCTCGATGTGGCCGTCGCTGGTCAGGATGTCGGTGAGCACCTGGCGCACGAGGGCCGAGTCGTCCACGATCAGCACCCTGACGCGCCGCTGGCTTCCGTTCACGCTCGGTCCTCCCAGAACAGTTCGATCTCGCTGGCGGGCGCGGTCTGCGCCACCCGCCGGGCGTAGGCGGCATCACGGCAGGCGACGGCCTCGTCGGTGGCCAACTCGTACACGCGCGCCTCTCCCGTGCCCGGCCGGAAGCTGACCCGCCGCGCGCACCACCCGCCGACGCGCTCGGACACGATGGGCAGGCCCTCCACCTCGAGGTAGGCCCGGGCGAAGTCGATGTTGTCATCGCCGATGGTCATGTTGCCCTTGATGACCTTGCCGCCGCCCACCAGCTTCGCCTGGAGCCGACGGCGGTCCCCACCGGCGAGCAGGATGGCGTTGATCAGGTGCTCCATGGCGAAGATGCCGTAGCGCGCCGCGTTGGTCTCCCCCAGGCGGGTGGCGTCGATCGCCGGGCCGCCGGGGTTGGGGATCATGAAGTGGTTCATGCCGCCGATGCCGGTCACCGGATCCCAGATGCAGGCCGACACGCACGAGCCGAGCAACGTCGTGATCACCACGTCCCCCCCGCCCACGTGGTACTCGCCGGGCAGGATCCGCACCGGAGCGCTCACGTGCGCCGCCGGCGGTAGATCGTGCGTCCGAGCGCCTCGAAGCGATCCGGGGCGTGCAGGATCGATTCCGAGTGCCCGATCACCAGGTAGCCGTCGGGCGCCAGCAGCTGGGCGAACCGATCGATGAGACGGTGCTGCGTCTCGGCGGAGAAGTAGATGATGACGTTGCGACAGAAGATGACGTCTAGGGGGCCGCGCATCGGCCAGGGCTCCATCAGGTTGAGCACCCTGAAGTACATCGACCGCTGCAGCTTCGGGGAGATCTGCATGGCCGACGGATCGGCCTCGTCGGCCGGCCGGAACCAGCGCCGGTGCTCGGGCCCGACGCCGGCCAGCTCTCGGGGCGTGTACACACCGCGTTCGGCGTAGGCCACCACGTTGCTGTCGATGTCGGTGGCCAGGATCTTGCAGTCCCAGGTGTCGGGCACGGCGTCGGCCACGGTCATGGCCAGGCTGTAGGGCTCCTGGCCGGTGGAGCACGCCGCCGACCACAGCCGCAACCGCCGGCTGCCGGCCCGCTCCGCCATCAGCTCGGGCAGGGCCTCGTCGCGCAGGAACGAGAAGTGGTGGGGCTCCCGGAAGAAGGCGGTGACGTTGGTGGTGATGCAGTTGATGAACTCGGACCGTTCGGACGAGCGCTTGGCGGCCACCAGCGCGCAGTACTCGTCGAACGACGAGAGCCCGAGCTCGCGGATGCGTCGCACCACCCGCCCGTAGACGAGGCTGTCCTTGCTGTCGTTGAGGTCGATGCCGGCCTCGTCGCGCGCCACCGTCCGCAGGAGTTGGAAGTGGCGTCGATCGAACGCGAACTCCCGCTGCTCCGCGATGCTCGTCACGTCATGCCGTCCCGTCTCGTACCCGGTCCCGTGCCCTGTCCCGCACCGTGCTGCTCAGGCCGGCTCAGCCGGGTGCGGCCGAGCCGGCGGCCGGACCCAACCCGAGGAGCGCCTCGAAGCCCAGCACCTCGATGGCGCGGCGCAGCTCGGCCGTCGGTGACGCCAGCGTGAGCAGCCGGCCGGCCTCGGCCAGGCTGGCGTTGAGGGCGCCGAGGCACTGCAGCCCGGCGGCATCGACGCGCTCGACGGCGCCGCAATCGACGGTGACATCTCCCTCGGCCTCGAGCGCACCGCGACAGCGGGCCAGGATCTCGCCCACCTCGCGGATGTCGGCCACCGGCGGCAGCGCGAACCGGGTGGGATGGTCCGGCACCGCTGCGGGCCCCGAGCCGGGTGCCGCCGAGCCGCTCACGTCGGTCGGCGGCACCCGCTCGGCGGTGTTCAGAACTCCTGCCATGCTTCGTCGCTCCGGCTAGCGGCAACCGAGGGTCGGGCCGGGCCACGGTCGGCCGCGGCGGCGCGCCCGTTGCTCCGTGCCGATGCGTACAGCCGGCCCTGGGCCGCCGGCGGGGCGGCGGGCGCGGCGGGTCCTGCCGCCGGTTGCGGCGCGGCGAACACCGGCGCCTCGTGCTGCTCTGTCCAGGTGACCTTGAAGCGCTCGGTCAGCGCCAGCAGCCCCTGGGCCTGCTGCTGCAGCGACTCCGAGGCGGCGGCGGCCTCCTCCACCATGGCCGCGTTCTGCTGCGTGCCCTGGTCCATCGACGTGACGGCCTGGTTGACCTGGTTGATGCCGGCCGCCTGCTCGACGGAGGCGGCGGCGATCTCGCCGATGATGTCGCTGACCTTCTTGACCGAACCGACGATCTCGGCCAGGCCCACACCGCTCTGGTTGACCAGGTTCGAACCGTCCTCCACCTTGCCGAGGCTGTCCTGGATGAGCGCCTTGATCTCCTTGGCTGCGCCGGCGCTGCGCTGGGCCAGGTTGCGCACCTCCGAGGCCACCACGGCGAAGCCGCGACCCTGGTCACCGGCCCGGGCCGCTTCCACGGCGGCGTTGAGGGCCAGCAGGTTCGTCTGGAAGGCGATCTCGTCGATCACCCCGATGATGTCGGCGATCTTCTTGGAGGAGTCGCTGATGGCGCGCACGGCCTCGACGGCGCGGTCCACCACCTGGCCACCGCTCTCGGCCTGCTCCCGGGCGCCGACGGCGAGCTGGCTGGCCGTGCGGGCGTTGTCGGCGTTCTGCTGGACGGTGGCGGTCATCTCCTCCATGCTCGAGGCGGTCTCCTCCAGCGAGCTGGCCTGGGCCTCGGTGCGACGGCTGAGGTCCTGGTTGGCCTCGGCCACCTCGACGGCGGAGTTGGAGATCGACACCGCGGTGCCACGGATCTGCGCCACCAACTGGTTGAGGGTGCGGATCGTGGTGTTGGTGGCGTCGCTGAGCTGGGCGAGGTGGCCGCTGTACTCGCTCTCGATCTGCATGGTCAGGTCGCCGTCGGCCACCGACGCCATCACTTGGGAGGCCTCGGCCACGAGGCGCTGCATGTTGTCCTGGTGCTGCCGCTCCTCGGAGATGTCGGTGGCGTACTTCACCACCTTCACGGTCTTGCCGTGCCGGTCGGCGATGGGGTTGTAGCTGGCCCGCAGCCACACCCGCCGGCCGGACTTGTCGATGCGCAGGAAGTCGCCGGAGACGTACTGGCCGCGGGCGAGGTTCGGCCAGAACTGGGCGTACTCGGGTGAGGCCGCCTCGGCCGGGTCCACGAACATGCGGTGGTGCTGGCCGACGATCTCATCGGGGCCGTACCCCATGGTATGGCGGAAGTTCTCGTTGGCGCCGAGCACCACGCCGTCGGGCGTGAACTCGATCACCGCCTGGGCCCGGTGGATGGCGGTCATCTGGCCGGTGAGGTCCTCCTGCTGGAGCTTCTCCTCGGTGATGGCGGTGGCGTACTTCACCACCTTGACGGTGGTGCCGTTGCGGTCGGTGATCGGGTTGTAGCTGGCCCGCAGCCACACGGCCCGACCGGCCTTGTCGATGCGCAGGAAGTCGCCGGACACGTACTGACCGCGGGCGAGGTTCGGCCAGAACTGGGCGTACTCGGGCGAGGCCGCCTCGGCCGGGTCGAGGAACATGCGGTGGTGGTGGCCGACGATCTCGTCGGTGGCGTACCCCATGGCCTGGCGGAAGTTGTCGTTGGCGCCGAGCACGAGGCCGTCGGGCGTGAACTCGATCACCGCCTGCGAGCGGTCGATGACCGCCAGCAACCGGCGCAGCTCATCGAGCTCGGTCTCGTCCCGCCACTCGACAGCGAAGGCCGCGGCCCGGCCGCTCTCATCGGCGATGGGCGACGCCAGCAGGTCGAAGCGGTGGGAGCCGGCGTCGAGCTGGCTGCGGGCGGGCAGCTCGTCGGCGCTGCCGGCGCCGGGCCTCGCTCGGGTAGAACTGCTCGACGGACTGGCCGACCACGTCCGATGCACGGAACGCGGGCCGGGTGAGCCGGAGGTCGGCCTCCGCCTCCTCGAGCAGCGCGACGGCGGCGGCGTTGAGGTGGGCGATGGTCAGGTCGGGCTCGACGATCATGATCGCGCTGGGCAGCGCGTCGTACGCCTCGAAGGTCATCGCCTTGGGCTTGGGCTTGCTGGTGCGCGGCGAGGCGGCGGTGGCGCCGTTGCCGCGAGCGGGGGTGCGAGCGGTGCGCGCCTTGCTGCGCGAACCGTTGGACGTCGTGGTCGATGCCATGGGGATCACTCCGTTCAGCCGGCCACGCCGGACTCGTAGATGCGTTGCTCGGCGGCTGCGTCGGCGGCGGCGAAGGCGGCGTCCAACCCGATCAGGCGATCGAGGTCGAGCAGGATGACCAGCTTGTCGTCCACCACGGCGAGCCCGCGGATGTACTTGGTGTCGACCCGTGCGCCGAAGTCCGGCGCCGGTTGGATGTGCTCGGTGGCCACGTTGTAGACGTCGGAGACGGCGTCCACCACGAAGCCCATCGTGCGCATGCCGTCGCCCTCGACCTTCACCACGATCACCACCGTGGTGCTGAGGTAGTCGGTCGAGTCCAGCGCGAAGCGGCGCTGGAGGTCGACCACCGGCACGACGGCGCCGCGCAGGTTCATGACGCCGCAGATGTAGTCGGGCGTGTTGGGGATGGCGGTGGCCCGCTCCCAACCCTTGATCTCCTGCACCCGCAGGATGTCCACGCCGTACTCCTCGTCACCGAGCACGAACGTGAGGAACTGGTTGGTGGCGGCCGTGGCCTCGATGGAGACCGCATCGGCCACGGCGTTGCCGGCACCCGGCCGCCGCGCTCGCCGGGGGGCGGCGGTTGCGGCGGCGGTGGTGGTGGACGGGGCGTTCGCGGCGGTGGCGCTGCCGCTCGGCGATGACCGCCGGTCCCGCCTCGGCGGGGTGGCGCCGCTGGTCGGATGATCTGGTCCGTTTGCACTGGTTGCTCCCTACGCCGCTCGACCGCCGGCCGGCGGGACCGCCGGTGCAGCAGGAGTGCGGTGTTGACGTCGAGGATCATGGCGACGCTGCCGTCGCCGAGGATGGTGGCGCCCGACAAGCCGGGCACCGCTCGGAAGTTGGTCTCAAGGCTCTTGATGACGATCTGCTGCTGGGCGAGGAGGTCGTCGACGACGATCCCCGCCCGGGTGCCGTCGGCCTCCACGACGACGAGCAGCTGCCTCCCGCCCGACTCGCCACCCGCACCGGCGCCGAACAGCTCGGCGACGTCGATCATGGGGATCACCTGGTCGCGGTGGCGGTAGACCTGGGCGCTCGGGGCCAGCGCCCCGGCCAGCGTGGGATCGATCTGCACCGACTCCACGATCGACACGAGCGGGATGATGAAGACCTGCTCGCCGCTGCGCACCACTTGGCCGTCGAGGATGGCCAGGGTGAGCGGCAGGCGGATGCGGAACGTCGTGCCCAGCAGCGGCGTGGAGAGCACCTCGATCACGCCGCCGAGGTCGTTGATGTTCCGCTTGACGACGTCCATGCCCACGCCGCGGCCGGAGATGTCGCTCACCGTGTCGGCCGTGGAGAAGCCGGGGTGGAAGATCAGATCGTGCACCTGCCGCTCGGAGAGCTGCTCGCCCTCGGCCACCAGCCCACGCTCCCGGGCCTTGCTGAGGATCCGGGTGGTGTTGAGCCCGGCGCCGTCGTCGCTGATCTCGATGACGATGTTGCCGCCCTCGTGGTAGGCGTCGAGGGTGACCGTGCCCGTCTCCGGCTTGCCCGCCGCCAACCGGACCTCGGGGGCCTCGAGCCCGTGGTCGAGGGCGTTGCGCACGAGGTGGACCAGCGGGTCGCCGATCTTCTCCATCACGGTCTTGTCGAGCTCGGTCGACTCGCCGTGGATGAGCAGCTCCACGCTCTTGCCCAGCTTCGTGCCGAGGTCGCGGACCAATCGGGGAAGGCGGCTGAAGGCGAAGCTGATGGGCAGCATGCGCACCTGCATGACGCTGGCCTGCAGCTCGCGGGTGTTGCGCTCGAGGGCGCCGAGCCCTTCGCGGAACTTCTCGGGGTCCACCGCGGTGCCCTGGCTGGCGAGCTGCTGGAGCATCGACTGGGTGATGACCAGCTCGCCCACCATGTTGATCAGCGTGTCGATCTTGTCGATGTCGACCCGGATCGACGCCGTGGAGGTGCCGGAGGCGGCGGAGGCCGACCGGTCCGACTGGCGCCGGTCCCCGCCGCTCCGCCGCTCCATGCCGTTCGGTAGGTCGGGCCCGGATGGCTCCACGGGCGCCGGCGACCCAGCGAGCTGGTCGACTTCGGGTCGGTCCGTCGCCCCCGGGGCCGGCTCGGTCCCGGTCTCGTGGTGGCTGGTGAGCGGGGCGATGGCGATGTCGGCCTCGCCCTCGATCCAGGCGAACACCTCGTCGAACGCCGTCCGGTCGGCGGCGGTGGCGAGCTCCACCGACCAGGCGCAGTAGGACAGCTCGGGGTCGAGCTGCTCGAGGTCGGGCAGCCGGCTGGTGTCGGCGCGGACCTGGTACGTGCCGGGGTCGGCCAGGTCGCGCAGCTCGGCCAGGATGCGCACCGGGTCGTTGCCGGAGTGGAACATCGTCGCATGCGGTGCGAACTCGATGAGCCACGACGCCGTGGCGGTCGATGTCGGCGCGGCCTCGGTCAGCGACAGGGGCGCCTCCAAGCCGGGTTCGCCCATCGCGTCGGCGCCGGCGGGGACACCATCATCGTGACGGTCGTCATCGAGCAGGTGTTGCAGGCGCTGCTCCACCTCGGTGGTGCGCACGACGTCCGCCGACGTACCGCCCCGTACGGCCGAGAGCATCTCCCGGAGGCAGTCCACACTGGCCAGCAGCACGTCGACGGTGTCCTGGGTCATCTCGCCGTCGCCGCTGCGCCGTCGATCGAGCAACGTCTCGATCAGGTGGGTGAACTCGGCCACGGCTCCGAAACCCAGGGTCCCGGCGCCGCCCTTGATGGAGTGGGCCGCCCGGAAGATCGTGTTGATCGACTCGGTGGCGTGCGCCCCGCCCTCCAACTGGAGCAGGCCGCTCTCCATGATCTCCAGACCCTCGAAGGACTCCTCGAGGAAGGTCTCCTGGAAGCGAGTGATGTCAATGCCCATCAGCGAGCGGCCGTCCTGGTCGTGGGTCTACGTCGGTGTGCGCGGGCTCGTCTGCGTGCGCGGCGTCGCCAGCGTGTGCGTGTGCGTGTGCGTGTGCGTGTGCGTGTGGGTGTGCGAGTGCCGGCGCCGTGGTGCTCGGTGGGGGTGAGCACCGGATCCCGGTGGGAGCCGAACCGTGGGTCAGCGGACAACCTTGCGGATCGTGGCCACGAGCTGCTCCGGATCGAACGGTTTCACGATCCACCCGGTGGCGCCGGCGGCTTTGCCGGCCGCCTTCTTGTCCGCCGCCGACTCGGTGGTGAGCAGCAGCATCGGCGTGAACTTGTACGCCGGGAGCTGACGGAGGTTGCGGATCAGGTCGATGCCGTCCATCTTCGGCATGTTCACGTCCGTGAGGACGAGGTCCGCCCGGGCCGATGGTGCCTTGGCGAGTGCGTCGGCGCCGTCGACGCACTCGACGACCTCGAAGCCGGCCTGCTTCAGGGTGAACGAGACGAGCTGCCTCATCGAGACCGAATCATCCACGGTGAGAATGCAGGGCATGCGCTACCACTCCTCGGATCGGGTGAACTCGACCCGATCCATCGGCGCGAGGTTTTCGGCACTGAATCCCTCCGAAAGGGAATTGGCGCGACATGACCTGCTGCCGGCGCCATGATGACGCAAGCGGTCCAGCCACGTCGTTCGAGGTTGAACCGCTCCTGAACGGGGAAGCGCACCGACATGGTGAACGATCGCGCAGCGAGCGAGCCGGGGCCGTCGGCGGAGAAGCCGACCGACGAGTGGGTGACCGGCGACGAACCGTGGACCGGCCCCCAGCGGTCCTACCTGCAGACCCTGGCCCGCGAGGCGGGTGAGGAGCTGCCGGAGGCGATGACCAAGGCGGAGGCCTCGGAGGCCATCGAGCGGCTGCAGGCCCAGACCGGCCGCGGGCGCGACACCGGGGACTCCTGACGGCACACTCGGGGCCGGCAGCGCACCGCGCCGGACGGTGGTGGGCCACGTCAGCCAAAGACCGTGGCGGTGGTGCTCGCGTGCAATGGGGCATCCCCGGACCCGCCGGCGGCCCGCCAGCTGGGCCACCGGCTGTCCGACCGATCCGACGAGTTCCCGCTAGTGCCGGCGCTGCTGCGGACTTCGGTGCCGTTCGCGCCACGCCACCGCGGACCAGACGATGGCCAGGGCGACGAGGGGCCACACGGACCACGAGGCTGCGTTGGCAGCGAGCAACACGATCGCGGCGCTCAGGCAGCCGGACGCGTACACAAGACGTGCTGCCGTTCGCTTGTCCACCGTCGCCCTCACCACGACCGATCGTAGGTCCTTGCGCGCTGCCGCCTGCCGGCCGAGACGCGCCAGCCGGGCTCCAGGCCGGGACGTTCCGCCGCCCCGGTCGTTCCGGCGCCCCGGTCGTTCCGCCGCCCCCGGTCGTTCCGGCGCCCCGGTCGTTCCGGCGTCTCACGGCGGCTGGGTGTTCAGCTGAACGTCCTTCGGTGACCGGTGGTGGCCGGTGCCTCGCTCCCCCGGTTCCCCGGCACGCTCTGGTCACGTTCGGTGCGGCTGACGCCCGGTTCGGTGGGCTCTGCTTCGTTGTCATACCTGGTGTGGATGATGGTGGTCATGGCGGAGGTGCTTGCTCTTGATCCGGTGGCGTTGGTCGATGTCGGGGCCGAGGCGTTGGAGTCGGCGTTGGTGTCGTGGTCTTCGACGATGGCGGCCAGCGAGTTCCGTTGGTTGCGTCTGGTCGCCGAGTACGACCGAAGACGCCTTTTCGAACGGTGGGAGTGCCAGACCTGTGCGCAGTGGCTGATGTGGCACTGCTCCGTCGACCCGCGCGCCGCCCATGAGAAGGTCCGCGTCGCCACGCTCTCGAACACCTGCCGATCGTGGCCGCCGCGTTCGAGCGCGGGGAGCTGTCCTATTCGAAGGTGCGGGCCATCACCCGCGTCGCCTACCCCGACATCGAGCAGGGGCTGGTGGACACGGCGAAGTCGATCCACACCGCCGGCCTGGAACGCATCGTGGCCGGCATCCGCCGCCCGCGTGTTGAACAACCCGGATCGTCCCGATCTCGAGCCCGGCATGCGACGTTTCGTGCGCTCGCGTTCCCATGAGGACGGCACCGTCACCTTGACCGTCCGGCTGCCCGCTGAGGAGCACGCGGTGCTCGTCAAAGCCATCGACGCCGTGGCCGAACCGGACAAGCACGCCGATATCGAGCAGCGCCGGGCCGACGCCCTGTTGGAGGTCGCCGCCCGAGCCCTCGCTGCGACCAGCACGACGAGTACGGCGGATCGCTACCAGGTGGTCGTCCGGGTCGACGCCGACGTGTTGACCGGCAACAACCCCACCGGGGAGTGCCATGTGGACGGCGGCGACGCCATCACCGCGGAAACCGCCCGACGGCTGTGCTGCGACGGCAGCGTCGTACGGCTCTACCAGAACGTCGACGGCCAACCGGTCGCGGTCAGCGCGAAGACCCGCACCGTGCCCGCCGCGATGCGGCGGGCGTTGCACCCGCGACGGCACCTGCCGCTTCCCCGGCTGCACCCACCGGGGCTGGCTCGACGCCCACCACCAACACCACTGGGCCGACGGCGGACCCACCAACCTCGACAACCTCCTCCTACTCTGCCGACACCACCACCGCACCGTGCACGAAGGCGGCTGGACCGTGCACCGCAACAACGACAACGACGGCGACCGCGGTGGCGGTGGCGGTGGCGGCTGGACGTTCACCAACCCCAACGGCTGGAGCCCCCAGCAGCCACCCACCACCGAACCCCACGACATCGAGCTCGGCCTACCCGACAACCTCGACCCCCACGCCGTGCGCCCCTACTGGATCGACCGACCCCACTACCCCTCCATCATCTCCGTCTTCGCCGACCCCCCACCGCCGGACCCCCAATGGAACTAGCTCCCCATACCAATCAGTACGAACATGCCAGACGGTACGGCGGGCGGAACGTTCAGCTGAACGTGCCGGATGACAGGCCAGTACAGGGCGGCGCAACCCCTCCACTGCCCACCCTGGTCAGACGCCTGCCACGAGATCGCTCCAGGCGAGGCGGTCAGCGCCATCGGGATCGTCTACCACCCGGCACGCCGCATCGAAGATCATCGTGCTGCGGGCGACCATGTCGTACATCGGCCATGTAGGCAGCGTCGGCACCTGCGGGGTACCGGAGCGAGCGAACGGAGCGAAGGACGAGCTGACCTGCGCGTCGATGAACTGTTCGGGCGGTACCTCGAACAGCCGCATCGCCTCGTACGCTGGAGGCCGCGCGCAGCGAGCGGCCGCAACGCTGTCTCATGTCCATACGCCGCCGGCAGCGCGCTCAGCTTGGGACCGCTCTGGATGATCGCCCGAGGGAACAGCCCAGGGGCCTCCGGCATGGCCAGCAACGTCGCGGCCTTCGCGCCACCGCCCGACTCACCGAAGATGGTCACGTTCGAGGGATCACCGCCGAAGGCGGTGATGTTCTGCCGCAACCAGGTCAATGCAGCGATGATGTCCAGGTTTCCCACGTTGCCGGAGCCGGCGAACTCGTCGCCCAGCAGCTCACCGAGATGCAAATGGCCGAGCGGTCCGCGACTGCCTACGGCTCGTCCGGCTGCGCCACAGGCGCCGCTGCTCCTGGGCGATGGCGAGCGGGCCAGGGCCGTGCAGCCCATCTTCGGCGAGCTGAGCTGCACGGAGTCGCAGGGCGAGGACTGCCTCGTGCTCAACGTGTGGGCGCCCGCTGACCGCTCGTCGCTGGCACCGGTGATGGTGTGGATCCACGGGGGCGCACACTCGATCGGCTCGGGGGCGTTGGGCATCTACGACGGCGCCTGGCTCGCCCGGCATGAACGCGTCGTGGTGGTGACGATCAACCATCCGGCCCACGTTGCCGGCCGAGGCAACCAACCGCCGCGGGGATGTGATCGGCGCTCACCGGCCAGCGCACCGGTACGGTCAACCAGTGTACTGTTTGCTCTGGGGGCTGCCGGAGGAAGGCAGTGCTCGATGCGAGAGGCGCCGGGGGGCAACTGCGATGGGACGTCTGACGGGCAAGGTCGCCATCATCACCGGCGCAGCGCGAGGCCAAGGCGCGGCCGAGGCCGCGTTGTTCGCCCGTGAAGGTGCGAGCGTGCTCCTGACCGATGTGCTCGAGGGTGAGGGACAGGCCCGGGCCGACCTCCTCGGCGACCGCGGCCGGTTCCTCCGTCATGACGTGGGCGACGAAGGCGACTGGGACCGCGTCATCGCCGCGGCGCTCGAGCACTTCGGGGCGGTCCACATCCTCGTCAACAACGCCGGCATCTTCCGGGGCACGCCGATCGTCGACACGAGCGTGGAGGAGATCGACCTGCTCTACCGGATCAACCAGCGCAGCGTCTTCCTGGGGATCCGGGCGGCGGCCAGGGCCATGACCACCGGGGGCTCGATCGTCAACATCTCCTCCGGTGCCGGCCTCACCGGCGCGCCCAACATGCTCGGCTACGTGGCGTCGAAGTTCGCGGTGACCGGCATGACCCGAGCGGCGGCGCTGGAGCTCGCACCACGGGGCATCCGGGTGAACTCGGTGCACCCGGGCGCGATCGACACCCCCATGGTCGCCGCCAACCCGCAGGACATGGTTGCCGCCGTCATCGCAGCAACACCGCTGCAGCGGATCGGCCGGCCCGAGGAGGTCGCCGAGGTCGCCCTCTTCCTGGCCTCGGACGCATCGTCGTACATGACCGGTGCCGCCGTGCCGGTCGACGGTGGTTCCCTGGCCTGATCGCCGCCGCCACCAACCACGGCGCCAGCCGCCCACCGGTGTCCATCGGTGCCGATCGCTTCGACGGTGCCGATCGCTTCGACGGTGCCGATCGCGATCGCTTCGACGGTGGCGGCGGTGGGTAAGCCTCGTCGCATGGACACGAGATCGATCGGGTTGGCCGGGGCGCGCGGATGGCGGAAGCGGGTGGCGAACGTCGCCGCCGGACCGGTGTCGAAGCGTTCCTCGCTCTCCGAGGAACAGGTCCGAGCCGGCGTGGGCGGGCTGTTCCTCCTGCTGTCCATCGTCTACGTCGCCAGCGCGCTGGTCGACCTCGCCCGACGCAACCGCTGAACATGCCGCCAGGTACGGTCAGCTCGTGGTCGCCGTCGGTTGTGTCGAGGTTGACGAACTTGTTGGCGGCGTCGTCGGCAACGTGGGCACGGTGACGTCGAGGACCTCGTGGTGGGCCACCTCGACCGGCCCGTCCGGACCGAGCGCAAACGCGGCGTAGACGTCGTAGTTGGGACAGCAGTGGGCGGCGGCCGGCGAGTACCCGCTGCCGCGCAGGTGCAGCAGCCCGTCCACGAACACGCCGGTGTACGCCTCCCACCAGTACGGCGGCTCGGTGGCGGCCACCCTCATCTCGCCGGGGGCCACCACACCCAACTCCACCACGGTGCCGTCCGGTTCCGCCCCGTAGAGCAACCAGGTGCTCGGGAAGTGGCTGGCGCCGATGCAGATGATCTCGACCGCGGCCACCTGCCGGCGACCACCCCAGGACAGGTCGATCTCGCCGTAGAGGAGATCGCCGAGCGCTCGCAAGTGGCCGCGTTCGGGCCGGTACTCGCCGTCGACCAGTTGCACGCCGGTCCGCTCAGGGCCGGGGCAGAACACCGAGTACCAGTCGTTGCGCCAATCGACCGACTGCAGCGCCACGAGTGGATCGACGGTGACGATGGGCTCGATGCCGGCGGGCTCCACCACGCCGTCCGTCGAGGGCTGGCCCGTGCCGGAGGGGTCGGGCTGGTCAGCCGTCGCCGTCCCGGCCGCAGTGTCGGTGCCCGGGGCGGTGATGGACGTGGACGGGGCCGCAGCATCCAGAGCCGCCCCCAGCGCACCGGTCGTCGAGGGCGATCCCGCGGCAACCGTGGTGGTGGTCGCCGCCAGCGATGTCGGCGTCGGGTCCTCGCTCGTCGAAGGCGTCAGGACGCTGGTCGCGCCTGCGGCCTCCGATGTTGCCGACGCACCATCGCCCTCGGGCGTCGACCCCGTGCAGGCCGCGGCCGCCACCAGCAGCGCCGCCACCGCCGTCGCCAGGGCGGCGCGGCGCCTTCCGACTCGCTCGTTCACGGCCCCTCCGGTCCTCGATGCATCGGCGGCGGAGCATCATACGCAGTGCGGTCGCCTGCGCGCTTGACGCGTTTCCATCTGTTCCCGCGCAAGACAGTTAGGACTTGACCTAGGCATGTCGCCTGCGTACAGTTAGGTATGTGCCTCAGCGTCAGTCGATCGATCCCGCCTTGCCGGGCATCTTCCAAGCGCTGTCCGACCCGACCCGTCTGGCGGTGGTGGAGCGTCTGAGCATCGCTCCGGCCTCCACCAGCGAGCTGGCCAAACCGTTCGGTATGGCGTTGCCGTCGTTCCTGCAGCACCTGCACGTGTTGGAACGGGCCGGGATCGTCACCTCCCACAAGCGCGGCCGCACCCGCACCTACCAGCTGGCCCCGAGCGCCCTGCAGTTGGCCGGCGCCTGGCTGGCGGAGTTCCGCAACCACTGGGAACGCAGGCTCGACCAACTCGACAACCTGCTGATCACCACCGATCCGAACCTCGGACCGACCGCCGAGGCCGTGGCCGCCGAGGCCTCGACCAGCAAGACCCCGACCACCAGCACCCCGACCAACAACAAGGAGCAACGATGAACCGATTCTCCCCCGACCCCGCGCTCGATCTCGTCCTGGAGCGGACCATCCCCGTGGCACCCGAGCGGGTGTGGGCGGCGTGGACCGAACCGGAGCTGTTGATGCAGTGGTTCACCCCGGCGCCGTGGAAGACGGTCGCCGCCGAGCTCGATGTGCGCCCCGGCGGCCGGTGCGTCACCACGATGGAGTCGCCGGAGGGCGAGCGCTTCCCCAACGCCGGGTGCTATCTCCAGGTGGAGCCGAACCGCTTGCTCGTGTTCACCAGCGTGATGACCGAGGACTTCCGCCCGGTCCCGCCGGCCAACGGCGCCGGCGACCTCGGCTTCACCGCCCGGGTCGAGATCGAGCCGGCGCCCGATGGCGGCACCCGCTACCGGGCGATCGCCATGCACGCCGACGAGGGCGCCTGCCGGCAACACGCCGAGATGGGCTTCGCCGACGGGTGGGGCGCCGCCCTGGACCAGCTGGTCGCGCTGATGTCCTAGGCCGCGGGCTCGGGCCGGCCGGACCGGTGAACCGCATCGGGTGCTGCGGCGTGGGAAGCGAGCTCGGACAGCTCGCGGCTCACCTCGGCCACGAGCTGGTCGAGGCTGAGTTGCTCACCACGGCTGAACCACCGATCGCGTCGGGCCTGCGCCGCCGCGATGATCGAGGTGCGTTCTCGGGCCGTGGGCGTGGTGGGCAGGCTGGTGGTGATCGGCCGCACCTGGCGAGCGGTCGCCGCTCCCCAGATCAGCAACGGCAGCTCGAACCGGTCGTGGTCGGCCCAGCGCTGGGCGATGATCTCGAGCACGTTCCAGAGCTGGGTGAGCACCCGGCCACGACTGAACTGCTCCAACGCGAGCAGGAACGGCCCCGCCGCCTCGACGAGCGAACCCTCCCGCGCCGTGTGGTCACCCAGCTGATAGGCGCAAACGGCGGTCATGAGGAGGTTGCCGCTGGCCTTCCCGTCCTCGAGACCGAGCCGCAGCAGCTCGAGCCGATCCGCATGGTCCACGGCGGCATGGTGGCTGAGGGCGTAGGCGAGGGTGCGTTGGCTCACGTTGCCGAACTCCTCGGCCAGCACGATCGCCCGAGCGCCCTCGGCGCGGGCGAAGTCGGGGTGGGCACCAACGCGCGCTGCGATCTGGGACCGCGAGGCCCCGGCCTCGATGGCCCAGTAGCGGAGGCCCTCGGCCTGTGCGGACCGGACGGCGTCGTCGATGAGATCTCGCACCTCGTCGAGGCGACCGGAGTTGGCGTACGACCAGGCGCACACGATCCGAGCGAGAACCTGGGTGCGCGGTTTGGCCGATGGCGTGGCCAACACCCGTTCAGCCAGAGCGATCACCGTCGCCAGCCGACCGGCCTCGAACAGCGCGGTCAGCGGAAGGTGGTCCACGTCGTCGCACGGGGTCGGGCCGGCTGCGGCGCGGACGGCTTGTTCGGCGTCGAACCAGGCGAGCACCTCGAACTGCATCCGGTAGGCGGCGATCTCCCCCACCCCGCCGACGATCGACGATGCCTCATCGAGCGCACCGACGCTCACGAGATGCTGCTGCGCCGCCCGCAGGTTCGCGAACTCCGCCTCGAAGGACGCCAGGGCCGGCTGGTGGTCGGCGCTCTCGTAGCCGACGCCGATCTCGTGCGCAACGCCCATGAAGAAGGCCGCGTGGCGGCGCTGCAGCACGGTCGACGCAACGTCGTCGAGCAGGTCGGCCGCGAACTGTCGGAGCGGTTCCAGCATCCGGTACCGCGAGCCGTTCTCGTGCGGTTCCACGCTGATCAACGACCGGTGCACCAGGGTCTCGACCGCGTCTGAGGCATCGAGCACATCCGACGCCGTGACCGCGGCGATGGCCTCCAGCGTGAACCCGCCCCGGAACACCGACGCCGCCCGGAACAGGCCCTGATGGTGCGGGTCGAGGGTGTCATAGGACCAGGCGATGGCGGCCCGCATGGTCGTGTGTCGCTCGTCGGCCGAGCGCAGGTGATCACGGAGGAGGTCCATCTGGCGGTCCAGCCGTTCGAGCACCTCGGCAGGGCTGAGGAACCGGCATCGAGCCGCCGCCAGCTCGATGGCGAGCGGAAGGCGGTCGAGCCGCTCGCAGATCGCCTCGATAGTGCGTCGATCGCCCGACGAGGGGCCGCTGAGGCCGGCGCAGGCGGCGCGATCCTCGAAGAGCGCGGCGGCTCCGGTCCGCAGCGGACCAAGCCGCCACACCCGCTCGCCCGGCAGGCCCAGGGGCTCGCGGCTGGTCGCCACCACGGCCAGGTGTGGGCAGCGCGGCAACAGCGCAGCGACCAGGGCACGCACCCCGATCCGAACGTGCTCGCAGTTGTCCAGCACGATGAGCAACCGCCGCGGCGCCGCCCAATCGGCCAGGCTCTCGATGATCGACTGACCGGGCGCCTGTTTCACCCCGATCCGTTCGGCCACTGCATAGCCCACACTCAGCGCATCGGGTACGGGCGCGAGCTCACAGAACCAGGCGCCGGCATCGAAGCGATGGCCCTCGGCGAGCGCGAGCTCGATGGCCAACCGGGACTTGCCGCCTCCACCCGGACCGGTCAGCGTGATGAGCCGCTCGGTCGCCAGCAGGTCCGGCAGCGAGGCGAGCTCGAGCTCGCGCCCGAAGCAACGGTCGAGTGGCCGGGGTACGAACCCGTCGGCGCCACTGTGGGAGGCGGCCGCTTCAACCTCGGTCGAGCCCGACAACGACGGGTCATGGCGGAGCACCGCCGCTTCGAGGGCGGCGAGCTGCGGCGAGGGCGAGATCCCGAGATCCTCGGCCAGCGCGCGGCGGAGTCGCTGGTACGCGTCGAGCGCCTCGGCTTGGCGGCCGGCTCGATACAGCGCGGTGATGAGGCCGGCCCACAGCCCTTCGCGATAGGGGAAGGCCGCGGTGTGCGCGCTGAGCTCCGCTGCCAACCGGGCTGGATCCGACCCGGCTCGGAGCAGGCAAGCACTGCGCCGTTCGAGCGCATCGATGCGCAGCTCGACCAGCCGGGCGGCCTCGATGGCCAAGACATCGATCGAGTCGCTCAGGGCGTTGAACGGCGGATCGCGCCAGAGGGAAAGGGCTTGCTCGTAGAGCACCGCCGCCTCCGCCGCTCGACGCGCCGAGATCGCATCGGCACGGCGCAGCAGCTGCTCGTAGCGGGCCACGTCGAGCACGTCGTTGTCGACCACCAACCGGTCGCGCCGTCGCGGGTCTCGATGGTCGCCACGCCGGCGAGAGCCGAGCGAAGGCGGCTGATCTCGTTGCGCAGCGCGGCCGATCCCTGCGCGTCCGCCGCGCCATCGAACCGGCTCCAGATCGCCGCGCACAGCTCATCTCGCCGCACGAACCGCTCGCGGTGCACGGCGAGCACCGCCAAGACGGCCTGCCGTGTCGGCCCACCGACCGGCCGAGGCCCGTCCGCGGCGTTGATCGACACCGGTCCGAAGAGCCGGATCCCCTCCATACCGCCAGAGCCTACGCGTGCCGTCTCGACCGGGAACCGTCGTCCGTGCGACGCCTGTTACGCCGCCGTTGCAGCCAGCTGCTCCGATGACGTCCACCGATCCGCATCGACGCACGCGCCGGGAGCACGCCACCATGACCAACCCGACCTCGGCCACCCACCTCGACGCCGTCGAGGCGCGGCGCAACTGGGAACGCAGCGCCGACGCGTGGGACCAGCGCCACCGCCTCATCCGGCCTGACGACTGGGCCAAACCGACACCCTGCGCCGCGTGGGACGTGCGGGCGCTGGTCGAACACACCATCGCGACGCAGGCGCGCTACGGCCGGCTGCTCGGCTACGACATGGGCACCGACGAAGGCTGGGCCACCGTGCGGACGCGCTTCGCTGCGGGGCTCGCGGCCGACGCCGAACTGCCGACCGGCACGCTCGTGCACGTCGCCATCGGCGAGACCACCAGGCTGTACGTCCTCGGCATCGTCACCAACGATCTGCTCGTGCACACCTGGGACCTGGCGCGATCGATCGGGGCCGATGAGACCCTGCCGCCCGACGCCGTCGAGGCCAGCCTCACCATCGTCGAGCGAGCACCGGCGAGCGTCGTGCGACAGCCGGCGGTGTGGGGTGACCGACTCCCCGTCGAGCCCGGGGCCGACCTCCAGACCCGGCTCCTCGCCGCCGTCGGCCGTTCGGCCTGAACCGCACCGCACCCTGCGAAAGGCGTTCGAGATGATCACCGTCCTCGTGCTCTACCCGAAGGTGGAGAACGCAACGTTCGACATGGAGTACTACCGCACCCGGCATCTCCCACTGTTCGCGTCGCTCCTCGGCGACGCCTGCCTGAGCTGGGGAGGCGCTCGGGTCACCACCGGCGACTGGCTGGCCATGGGTTGGGCGGTGATCACCAGCCAGGACGCCTTCGACGCAGCCATGGCGGAACACGGCGAGACCATCCGCGCCGACGTCCCGAACTTCACCGACCTCGAGCTGCACCGGGTGATTGGCGAGATCACCGCGCTCTCGTCGACGCCCGGCTGAACTCGGGCCACCGTCCGGCCCGGTTCGGTTGCGTGGCCGGTCGCGGCGCCGGAGGGGGTGCCGCGACCGGCCACGCAAGAAGCCGGCGCGTGCGTGCACAGCAGGAATCGCAGCGATGAGCTCGTAGCGTCACACCGTGGAAGCGTTGCATCGTGGGCTGTACGAGGTCCTGGTCACCGAAGGGCTGCGGAGCCGGCTCGCCGCCCTCACCGACCAGCTGCCGTTCGAGCAGCGGCCCCTGCACGCGGCGGAGGCCCCGGACCGGATCGCCTGGCACCTCAGCCGCGAGATCGAGCGGGCGCTGTCCGACGTCGGCGAGGCTGATCGGCCCCGGGTGGGCATCGAGGTGGCCAGAGCGCTGCTCGACCGCCTCGGCGAGTTGGTCCACATCGATCCGTCGGCCATCCCGACCGATCCGGCCACCGTGCTGCACGCCATCCTCGGCCACCGTCCCGACGGCCGGCCGGAGCCCATCGCCCAGCCGCTCATCCCGCTGCTGGACACCACGCTGCTCACCAACGCACCCGGCGAGCCCAACCTGTGGAACCAGCTGCGCTCGGAGATCGCCTCCGCCGACCGCATCGACGTGGTGATGGCCTTCATCCGCCGCAGCGGCATCGCCCCCCTGCTCGATGCGCTCCGCCGCCACGGCGAGCGCCGGCCCACCTCACCGCCAGACGGTGGCCCGGCGGGCTCGCCGGTGCCGACGCTGCGCGTGCTGACCACGACCTACACCGGCTCGACCGAGCAAGCTGCGCTCGACCAACTCGTCGACCTCGGGGCCGATGTGCGCGTGTCCTACGACGTGGGCACCACCCGGCTGCACGCCAAGGCCTGGGTGTTCCACCGTCGCTCCGGTTTCTCCACCGCCTACGTGGGTTCCTCCAACCTGACCCACTCGGCACAGGTCACCGGGATCGAGTGGAACGTCCGGGCCTCGGCCGCCCGCAACCCCGACGTGCTGGCCAAGTTCGCCGCCGTGTTCGAAAGCTATTGGGCAAGCGGCGACTACCGCCCCTATGACCCACACCGCTTCGAGGAGGAACTGCGCCGTGCCGGGCGGACCGACCGCGGCCCGCTCGTGATCCTCAGCCCGATCGAGCTTCGGCCGTTGCCGTTCCAGGAGCGCCTGCTGGAACTGGTCGAGGTCTCCCGCCGCCGCGGGCACCATCGCAACCTGCTCGTGTCGGCCACCGGCACCGGCAAGACGGTGATGGCCGCGCTCGACTACGCGGGCCTGCGCGAGCGCCTCCATCGCTCGCGCCTGCTGTTCATCGCCCACCGCGAGGAGATCCTCGACCAGAGCATGGCCACGTTCCGCCACGCGCTGCGCGACCCGTCCTTCGGTGAGAAGTGGGTTGGTGCCAGCCGACCGAACCGGTTCGAGCACGTGTTCGCATCGATCCAGAGCCTCAACGCATCGGGGCTGGCGCACCTGCCGGCGGACCACTTCGATGTGGTCATCGTCGACGAGTTCCACCATGCAGCGGCCACCTCCTACCGGCGGGTGCTCGACCACCTCGACCCCGTCGAACTGCTCGGGCTCACCGCCACCCCCGAACGCAGCGACGGTCTGCCCGTCCTGCACTGGTTCGACGATCGCATCGCCGCCGAGCTGCGGCTGTGGGATGCCATCGACCAGCAGCACCTGGCACCGTTCCTCTACTTCGGCATCCACGACGGGCTCGACCTCACCGACATCCCGTGGCGACGGGGACGCGGCTACGAGACCGAGGCGCTCGCCAACCGCTACACCAGCTCCGATGCGTGGGCCCGACTGGTGGTGCAACGGGTGCGCGACCACGTCGAGCCCGGGTCCATGCGCGGGCTCGGCTTCTGCGTCAGCATCGAGCACGCCCGGTTCATGGCCCGCCACTTCAACCACCACGGCATCGCCGCCGTGGCCATCTGGGGCGACAGCCCCCGCACCGAACGGGAGGCCGCGCTCCGGGATCTGGCCGCCGGCACGGTCAAGATCGTGTTCTCCGTCGATCTGTTCAACGAAGGGGTGGACGTCCCCACCGTCGACACGGTGTTGCTGCTACGCCCGACGGAGAGCCCGGTCCTGTTCCTGCAGCAGCTCGGTCGCGGCTTGCGCCGGGCGAGGCACAAATCGGTGTGCACGGTGTTGGACTTCGTCGGCAACCACCGCCGGGAGTTCCGCTTCGATCGTCGCTACCGCGCCCTGCTCGGCGGCACACGCCGCGAGGTCGAACGGGCGGTGCAGCTGCAGTTCCCGTTCCTGCCCGCCGGCTGCAACATGCAGCTCGACGAGAAGGCGGCCGAGATCGTGCTGCGCAGCCTGCGCGAGGCCATCCCCTCCCGCTGGGGGGGGATGGTGGAGGAGCTGCGGTCGCTGCGCCGGGTGCAGCCCCGCGTCGAGCTGCGGGGGTACCTCGACGAGACCGGGCTCGACCTCGACGACCTCTACGCCAACGGCCGCAGCTGGTCCGATCTGCTCGAGGCGGCCGATGCACCGGTGCTCGCCGCCGGGCCGGCTGAACGGGCGCTGCGGCGGGCCGTCGGCCGGCTGGTGCACGTCGACGACGCCGAGCGCATCAGCACCTACCGGCAGCTGGTGGCCGGTGAGCGCCCCCGGGTCGACCGCTTGCCCGAACGCTCGAAGCGCCTCGTCCACATGCTCGTCGCCGCCGTGGCCGACCAGGCGCTCAGCAAGGGCGCGTCGCTGCGGGACGGCATCGAGCTGGTGTGGTCCCACCCGCAGGTGCTCGCGGAGACCGCCGAGCTGCTCGGCATCCTGGAGGACCGGATCCACCACCTCCACCGACCGCTCGCCACCCACCCCGAGGCGCCGTTGCAGCTCCATGCCCGCTACACCCGGATCGAGATCCTCGCCGCCATGGGCCTCGGCGGTGATCGGGCCAGGATCGCCGCCTGGCAGAGCGGCGTGTACGAGGCCAAGCCCGCCAACGCCGAGCTGCTGGCGTTCACGCTCGACAAGAGCAGCGGCGGCTTCTCTCCCACCACCCGCTACCGCGACTACGCCCTCAGCCGCACCCACATCCACTGGGAGAGCCAGTCGATCACCCGTGAGGACAGCCCCACCGGGCTGCGTTACCGCAACCATGCCCGGGACGGGCGCACGATCCTGCTGTTCACCCGGTTGCGGGCCGATGACCGCTCGTTCTGGTTCCTCGGCCCGGCCACCTACCGGGGTCACGTCGGCGAGAAGCCGATGGCCATCACCTGGGAGCTCGACGTGCCGCTGCCCGGCGACCTCTACGCTGCGTTCGCGGCCGCAGTGGCGTGACCACCTCGCCGGCCGCCAAGCTCGCGCCCTGTCCGCACGCACCCCGGCACGACCGGCAAGGAGCCCCGTGAACCCCTCCCCCGACCTGTGCGCCCTGCTCGACGAGTATGACCGAGCCCTGGCCTACACCGACGAACTGCAGCACGGGCTCACCGCCGAGCAGCTGGCCTGGCGGCCGTCAGAGGAGTCGTCGGGCATCGCGTGGCACCTCGGCCACCAGGCCGCGGTCGCCCACTACCTGATCCGCAACCTCACCGCGGCGGAGGCGCGCATCGACCCCGAGATCGACGCCCTCATGGACTCCGCCACACCGGAGCGCGACAGAGGTGCGCTGCCGTCGATCGAGCGCATCCGGGCGTACCGCAACACCGTGGCCGAGCGGGTGCGCTGTCGCATCGGGCTGATCGACGACGGCGCGGTCGGTGCACCGAACCAGCTCCGCCACGTGGCCACCAACCTGCTGGTGGCGGTGGTCAACCACGAGTACCAGCACAGCACGTGGATCGGCGAGCTGCGCACGGACACGTTCGGCCTGGCCATGCCTCCCCAGCCGGCATCGCCCCGGCTCGCCGTGGTCGACGGTTACCCGGTCCTCGTCGACCCCGGTTGATCCCCCGGCTGGGTCTGGGCCTCAGCGGCCGCTGGTGCGGTTGCGGATGTTCGACAGCACCCGCTTCACCTTGGCCCGGTTCTGCGGCTTGCGCGCCTCACCGATCAACTTGCCGGCGATCCCGGTGGCTGCGAGCTTGCGCAACATCGACATGGTGATCCTGCTCCTGTGCCGAACGAACTGGCCTCAGTCGTTCCCCGGCCCGCCATCGTTGAACCGCCACGGCTCGACCGCACCGATCGATGCCGCTTGCCGGCGCCCGGCGAGCAGCAGCCGGCGGCGACGAGTCGTCCCGCAGCCCACCCGGGCGCTCGGCCCCCCGCCGGCGGCCGCAGCCCATCGGTGTCCACGCCGCTGCGCGTCGGTGCCCAGGACAGCACCGAGTTCGAGTTCCACATGTCGCCCGCCCCCACCTCGTCGCTCCCCAAACGGCGGTGGGCACGCCGGGCAGGACCTCGATGATCCGCTTGGCGACGTCCTCGTCGGTCGACACGCAGACCGGACCGCCGACCGCGCGATCGAGGTCGGGGATGGTGCCGTCGGGCCAGCACCGGACCTCGTACCGGAAGCGTCGCAGGCGTCCGGCGATCCGCAACCCCACCGGCCCTTCGGCGACGACGCCCCTCGCCGCACCGTTGCGGTCCGGCACCGGTGCCTGCTCGATGGCGAAGCGACCTTGCGTGGTCCACACCTGCAGCGCGGCGTGGTAGAGATCGCGTGCGCTTCGTCCGTGCCACCACGCTGCGAGCCGCTCGAAGATCCGGCCGCTCGCCTGGACCACCGGGGTCCGGCTCCGAGCGGGATCCAGTACAGCTGGACCATGGCGCGACCGGGGTTGTCCGCCTCGATCGGCGAGGCGGAAGGGGCGCGCCGCCCCTCCGGCGGGGCTGGCACTGGTGGAACGTTGACGGACATCGGCTCACCGCCCTCCTGCTCGGACCACCGGGGTCCCGGTGGTCCAACGGGCTCGTGTTGCACGTTGAGCCCGGCGCCGGGCCACCGGCAGGGCCTAGGTCATCGGCGCCGCGGTGCGAGCCGCCCGATCTGCTCGCCGCGACGGCGCGCCGCCGCTGGGCGCGCTCGGATCGAAGGGGCTGACACCTTGCTGCGCCTCGGGCAGAATGGTGAGATGGCGGCCATCAGCGAGCAGCGCCGAGCGGACCTGGCGCTGCTTCGCCGTGTGCGGACCGGATGGACCGGGACTACGCCCTGCCGCTCGACGTGCCGACGCTGGCCCGGGCGCACGGTGTGTCGGCCGGCCATCTCAGCCGCCAGTTCAGGGCGGCGTTCGGCGAGTCGCCCTACCAGTACCTGATGACGGCGTCGCATCGAACGGGCCATGACGCTGCTGCGACGGGGCGACCTGAGCGTCACCGACGTGTGCTTCGCGGTCGGCTGCGGTTCCCTCGGCACGTTCAGCACCCGGTTCGCCGAACTGGTCGGTATGCCGCCCAGCGAGTACCGGGCCCTGGCCCTGTCCACCGGGGGCATCCCGCCCTGCGTGGCCAAGCGGGTCACCAGACCCGTCAGGAATCGAGAAGCGGCCCCCGCCGACGGTTCCGTAGGTTGAGCGCATGGGCATCCTCATCCGCAACTCGTTCCTTCCGTTCACCGATCCAGAGGCATCGCTCGCCTTCTACCGTGACCACCTCGGCTTCGAGGTCCGCATGGATGTGGGCTGGGGCGAGATGCGCTGGATCACGATCGGGTCGACGGACCAGCCCGACACGGCGATCGTGCTCCAGCCCGCCGTCGTCGACCCCGGCGTCACCGACGCCGAGCGCCGGGCGATCGAGGAGATGATGGCCAAGGGCACCTTCGCCGGGATCGTGCTGGCCACCGAGGACCTCGACGGCTTGTTCGACCGCCTCCAGGCCGCCGGCGCGGAGGTCATCCAGGAACCGATCGACCAGGACTACGGCGTGCGCGACGCGGCCGTGCGCGATCCGGCCGGCAACATGGTCCGCCTGCAGCAGATCCCCAAGAGCTGAGCACCCGTCGGGGCTCGGTCAGCGGACCGGCCGCGTCCCTCCGAGGCGGTGCAGCCGCTCGATCACCGCCGCCAGGGTGGCGAGCTCCTCGGCCTGGTTGACGATGAACACCACGCCGTCCACCCCGGCGTTGCGCAGCGCGACCAGGCGATCGCGCCAGGCCTGCTCATCGCCGGTGATGCAGAACGAGCCCAGCAAGTGCTCGGCCAGCGCCGCGCTCATCACCTCACGGTTGCGGGGACGTTCGTAGGTGCCGTGCGCCGCGTAGTCGTACTCGTTGCGCATGGCGGCCACGTCGGCCTGCAGCGCTTCGGGGATGCCGCGTTCGGTCAGGTCGCCGCGCAGCGCACGGTTGGCGATGGCGACCAGCGCCGGTCCGAGCTCCCGGGCGGCCTCGCCGGGCGCGTTGACCGAGCAGGCGGCGGCCACCCAGCACTGGTGGGCCCGGCTCCACGGTTCGCCCGGCCCGCCGGCGCGGCCGGGGCCCTCCAGCGCGACGGCGACCCGGCGGGTGAGCACCGATGGTTCGAGGCTGCCGCTGTAGAGCACCCCGTCGCCCAGCTCCGCACCGAGCCGCATACCGAGCGGTCCGTCGCCGGCCACGAACAGCGGCACGTCCGCCCGGCGGATCGACGAGCCCGGCACCGTGGACCGGCCGTAGGTGCCGCCCTCTCCCCGCCAGTAGCCGCGCATCAGGGAGAGGGCTTCGGCCAGCTGGGCCCGGGTGGCCGGCGGCAGCCCGAGGCCCCGGGCGGCGCTGTTGCCGGTGGCGACGGCGGCCACGACCCGGTCGCCGGACAGCTCGGCCAGCGTGGCCAGCTGGTTGGCGACCACGAGCGGGTGACGGATCACCACGTGCGTGGCGATGGGCCCGAGCGAGATCCTCGAGGTCACCCGGGCGGCCTCGGCCAGGTGCAGGGCCACGTCCTCGAACACGGCGGGCGAGTCCCCCAGCCCGAACCAGTCGAGCCCTCCCGCCTCCGCCAGCCTGGCCGCCTCACGCGTGCGGGCCAGGTCCCGCGGCATGAGCAGACAGCCGTAACGCAGCGGTAGATCGTCCACGGCGGGCAAGTTAGCCGTGACGAAGAAGGCGGGTTGCGCGCATATATCTACTTGCACATATATATGTCAGGGCATACCCTTAGGCGATGCCACGCGAGCTCGCCGTCCTCGAGGTGATCGCCGAACCCACCCGCCGCCGGATCCTCGATGCCGTGCGGCTCGGCGAACGTTCGGTGAGCGAGCTCGTCGATGCCGTCGGCATGCACCAGCCCGGCGTGTCCCGACACCTGAAGGTGCTGCGCGATGCCGGCCTGGTCGAGGTGCGCCGAGACGCGCAGCGCCGGCTCTACCGCCTCCGCGTCGAGCCCCTCCGGGAGCTCGACGAGTGGCTCGAGCCCTACCGCGCCGAGCTGGCCGGTCGTCTCGATTCCCTCGAGCGCCACCTCGAACGCACCGCCGCGCCGATCAACCCCAAGGAGCGATCCAGTGACCGATGATGTGACCACCCGCTACGACGGCATGCTCGAGCGCACCGCCGATGGGGGTGTCATCCGCTTCGAGCGACACCTCGCCTACGACGTGGGCGACGTGTGGGCTGCCATCACGCAACCCGCCCGGCTGGCGGACTGGTGGCTGCCGTTCGACGCCGACATCACGGTGGACCTCCGGGTGGGCGGCGAGATGGTGTTCACCGGCACCTCCGATGGCGCGCCCGTCAGCATGACCTGCACGATCCTGCGGCTGGAGCCGCCGGCGTTGTTCGAGCACACCCACCCCGCTCCCGGATCGACCATGCGCTGGGAGCTCGAGGCCCACGAGACCGGCTGCATCCTTCGGGTGAGCCACTTCGTGCCCGACGTGGCCGAGGCCACCGAGAACGGCTACCTCGTCGGACTGCACACCTCTCTGTCGCGACTGGAGCCCAGCCTCGCCGGCCGGCCCCGGCCGTGGGACTGGGATGCCTTCGCCGCCGCCCGCGCCCACTACGCGCGGATCGGGCTCGCCGCCGCGGAGGGTGCGTCGTGAGCAACCCAACCCAACAGCTCGTGCGGGTGCAGAACTTCATGCTGTCGGCCGACGGGTACGGCACCGGCGAGGGCCCGAGCTTCGAGCGGCCCTTCGGCCATGCCGATCCGGCGGCACTGGCCTCTTGGGCGGGCGCCACCGCCAGCTGGCCCAACCGCACGGACCCCGGTGGCACCCGCGGCCTTGATGATTACTTCACCCGCGACTTCAGCAACAACATCGGCGCCGAGATCATGGGGCGCGGCAAGTTCGGCCCCCAGCACGGCCCGTGGACGGATCTCGACTGGCAGGGCTGGTGGGGAGACACGCCACCGTTCCACACGCCGGTGTTCGTGCTGACCCACCACGTTCGGCCCACCTTCTCGCTGTCGGACACCACCTTCCACTTCATCGATGCTCCACCGGCCGACGCCGTGCTCCAGGCGAAGGCGGCGGCCGGCGGCCAGGACGTGCGGCTCGGAGGCGGCGTGTCCACGCTGCGGGCGTTCCTGGCCGCAGACCTGGTCGACACCATGCACGTCGCCGTCGCGCCGGTCGAGCTCGGTCGCGGCGGCAAGCTCTGGAGCACACCGGACGAGCTGCTCGACCGCTTCCACCTCGAGCGGATCCCGAGCCCGAGCGGCGTCACCCATCACGTGTTCTGGCGTCGTTGAGCTCATCGACCGTACCGGCCGGGATGTTCGAGCCACTCGCGTTGACCAACGGCTCTAGCGCGATGCGATCCGCTGTGGGCGCGATGACCTCGGGTCACCGGTGCAAAGACCCACCGGCGGCGCCACGGCAGCACGTCAAGGAGGCAACCATGGCCGCGCCACTGACCTACCCCGTCCGGCTGGACTTCGACGCCGACCGGCACATCACCCGCTGGCACCCACTCGTGCAGTGGCTGCTCGCCATCCCCCACCTGCTCATCGCTCAGGTGTTGAGCCGGTTGCGCAGTGTGCTCACGTTCCTCAGCTTCTTCACGGTCCTGTTCACCGAGCGCATCCCTCGCGCCCTGTTCGACATGATCGCCATGACCTACCGCTACGAGTGGCGCCCTGAGCTACGCCCTGTTCCTCCACGAGGACTACCCGCCGTTCGACTTCCAGCCGTCGGCCACCGACGACGGACGCGAACGCCACACGAGCGTCACCATCGACTACCCGGAGCGGCTGAACCGCTGGAAGCCGCTCTACAAGTGGTTCCTGGCCATCCCCCACTACCTGGTGATGGTCGTGCTAGCCGTCGCCTCCGTCGTGGCGGTGGTCGCCGCGTTGCTCGCCGTGCTCTTCACCGGTGAGTATCCCAAGGGCCTGCGCGACTTCGTCGTCAACGCCTACCGCTACGGCCTGCGCGTCGAGGCCTACGCCGGCCTGCTGACCGACGCCTACCCGCCGTTCCGTCTGGCCCGGTGACCCGACAGCCCGACGAGCACCGGCAAACCCCGGTGATGTTCTTCCACAGCACCGTGGTGACCCGTGGAGCACGGGGCCGCGCCGACAACGGCACGGCCCCGTGCGCTCACGCGCTGGTGGCGTCGAGGTGCTGCAGGAGCTCGTGGGCGACGAGCTCGATGTCCTTGTGACGCCACTCCGCCGCCCGGTACACGCAGGCGATCAGGGCGCTGCGATGGACCCGACGGAAGTCCCCGAACACGAAGGCATGCCGTGCCTTGGTCTCGTCGTTCGCCCCCACCGTGAGCCCCAGGTGCCAGGCGCCGTACTCGGCCCAGCTGTGGCGTTCCAAGAACGCGTTCTCGACATCGGCGGAGGGCTGGACATCGCCCCACTCGCTGTCGAGCACGTACTGGTGGGCATCGATCAACGACCGAGCCTTTGCCACGGCCGCGTGGTTCACCTCGTAGGCCGCCATCATCCCTCCCGTTCCTTGCGGTCGATCGACGGTGGCGATCACGGCACATCCCGGGACCGATCACCGCTACGAGCTCGGGCCACAGCGGCGAGGACCACGCCTGCGATCACGCCCAGCGCCGCGCCGGTACCGGCGTCGCCGACGGCCGCACCGACCGCCGCCCCGATGCCGATGCCGATCGCCACGGCCGCTCCGAACGGCAGCCCGGGGCTCACCGCAGCCGCTCCTTTGCCGTGCTCGCGGCCGGGCGCGGCCACCAGGGACGTCCGGCGATCACGGCGTCGAGCCACGATCGCACCACCACCATGCCGAGCGGTCTACCCCGTTCCGCTCGAGCCAACACGCCGCGCAGCATCGGCATCGGTCCGCAGCCCGCCGCTCGGTGGCCGCGCCGCTGTGCCCGGCCGAAGGTCCGCATCGATGGTGGCCTCACCCGTCCACCCGGTGACGTTCGGCCCTGGGGTGGGCACCGGCGAAGTACCGAGAGTGGGGCAGAGGCATCGAAGGGGAGAACAACGATGGCAGACACCAGCAACACCTACGCGGTCACCGAGATCGTCGGCACATCACCCGACGGCGTCGACGCCGCCATCCGCTCGGGGCTGTCCCGCGCCGCCCAGACCCTGCGGAACCTCGACTGGTTCGAGGTCACCCAGATCCGCGGCCACCTGGGCACCGATGACGGTGCCGTGCAGCACTACCAGGTCACCATGAAGGTGGGCTTCCGCTACGAATGACCCGCGGCCGCGGTCACGGCTCCCCGCCCGGCGGACCGAGGAGCCGGTCGAGGATGCGGCGCTCAGCGGGCCAGGCCGACTCGATCGCGTCGCGCGGGACCCGCCTCGCCGCGTAACGCAGCGCCACGGCGACGATCACCACGTCGTCGAGGGGCCCCACGACCGGCAGGAACTCCGGGATCAGATCGACCGGCGACAGCACCCAGAGACCGGCCAGCAGCACGACGCGCTTCACGCAGCGCGGCACCCGCGGGTCTTCCCGCAGGCGGCGGACGGTCGTCATGCACGCCGGCAGCACCACGGCGAGGTCTTTCAGCACGCCGGGCGGGAGGCGCCGGGCCAGGATCACCAGCGAACCCCAGAACAGCGCCAGGACAACGAGGGTCAGCGCCACCAGCCGGAGCCACTGCACGGTGCGGACCCTACCGCCGGGCGCCGTGGCCGCAGGCGACCCTACGGTGCTCCAACCCGATGCGGTCGGCCCGGGGCACCGGTCGGACGCTCGGACGGTGGCGTCGTCAGCTACCGGCCACCGCGAAGCCGACGGCTCGGGCGGCGGTGGCCTGGCGCACGTCGAAGGTGACGAACGTCAGGGTGGTGCCGAGGCGCCGGGCGGCACCGAGATGGAGGGCATCGAGGGTCCGCACACCCGTCTGCTCGGCGATCGTGGCGGCCAGCTCACAGGTGGCGGCGTCGAGCTCCACCACTGCGAACGCGCGCAGGTCCTCAGCGAAGGCAGCACGCGCCGCAGTGGCGGCGGTCGGTTCGAGAAGCCGGGCGAGGTTGCGCCGCACCTCGACGACGGTATGGCGTCCGGTCACCAGCTCCGGGTCGCTGGCCAAGAGCTGGTCGGCGAGGGCGGAGTCGGCCTCGTCCACATAGCGCTTCAGCAGCGCACTGCTGTCGACGTAGGCCGTCATTCGCCCCGGTCCTCGGCCAGGGCGTCGAGCACCGGACCCCGGCCGGGCCACCGACGGACCGGTCCGAGGCCGCTCTTGCTGGCGGCAGTGACCCAACCAGCCTCGATGGCGGCGCTGAGGTCCACCCGGCCCAAAGGTGGGCCCAGCACGGCGATGGGCCTCCCGCGGTCGGTGACGGTCAAGACCTCACCGGCCGATGCCCTTGCGAGGTACGCCGAGAGCTTTGCTTTCAACTCCCGCACCGCCACATCCATGTGGTCATCATAGATGCCATTGTGACTACATGCGAGCATCCGGTCCATGTGCCGACGATCAGGATCGGGGCGCCGAGCCGGTGCGCGGACGAACCGGGCCGCCCGGCATCGTCCGCCGTGCAAGAGTGTGCGGCCATGGGTCATCACCAGTCCGACAGCGATCGCAGTCGTTCGGCGGCCGCACCGCCCTCGACGGGTGCGATCCGGCAGACCGCGGAGACGGCCGGGCCATGGTGATCCGGTCCGATCAGGTCGGCAGCCTGCTCCGACCGCCCGCGCTGCTACAGGCCCGGGCCGCCCACGCCGCCGGCGAGGTCGACGCCGAGGGCCTCCGGGCGGCCGAGGACGAGGCGATCCTGCGCCTGCTGGACCGGCAGCGGGCAATCGGCATCGACGTGGTGACCGACGGCGAGCTGCGCCGGGCGGCATGGCAGACGAACGTGTCGGAAGCGATCGACGGCTTCGTCGATGCCTCAAGGACCATGACCTGGCATGGTGCCGACGGGACCGTCACCCGATCGCTCAGCTACTCGAAGGTGGTGGGCGGGCGGCTCACGCCACGACGCCGCATCGCCGGGACCGACGCCGCCTTCCTGGCCGCCCACGCCGGCCGCGCCTACAAGGTGACCATGCCGTCGCCGATACTGGTGGCCGGCGCGGGCTGGGCTGACGGGACCACGAACGAGGCGTACCGGGACCGCGACGAGCTGCTGGCCGACGTCGTCCGCCTGATCGGGAGCGAGCTGGCCGCGCTGGCGGCTGACGGCGTCGGGTACCTCCAGCTCGACGAGGGATTCACCCCCTTCGTCGGCACCGAGTGGCTCGATGCGATGCCCGATGCGACCGGCGCCCTGGAACGGGCCATCGAGGCCGAGAACGCCACCTTTGCCCACCTGGACGGCGTCGAGGTCGCCGGAACCGCCGTGGTGCGGGCCATCCACATCTGCCGGGGCAACCACCGCAGTCGGTGGACGTCCGAAGGCAGCTACGACGCCTTGGCCGAGCAGGTGTTCAACCGGCTCGAGGTCGACCGGTTCCTCCTCGAGTACGACAGCGAACGCTCGGGCGGCTTCGAACCACTGCGTCACGTACCGGCCGGCAAGGTCGCCGTGCTCGGGCTCGTCAGCTCGAAGACCGGTGTGCTCGAGGTACGCGACCAGATCCTGCGTCGCATCGAGGAAGCGCACCGCCACGCCCCGCTCGACCGCCTCGCCCTCAGCCCGCAGTGCGGGTTCGCGTCGACCGAGTTGGGCAACCTGCTCACCGAGGACGAGCAGTGGTGCAAGCTCGAGCTGGTGGTCTCGGTGGCCCGGGAGATCTGGGGCTGAGGCGGCGACCCCCGGCGCCCGGCTCGGCAGCACCCGGTCCACCTGGAGCGCAGCATCCCGGCAGGGCGCGCCGTTGGGGGCTCGCGCCACCGACCGCCGGCGGGGCCGGCGGTCGGTGTCGTGATCGGTGGTGGTCGACCGGCGTTGCGGCCGGGTGTCGGGCTGTTGCGGCCTCAGACGGCAGCGCACACCTCGCCCAGGCCGAGCACCTCGACACAGGCCTGGGGCTGCGCACCCAGCCGCAGACGGGCACCGGCCAGTGTCTGGCACACCCCGCCGCTGCACAGCTGGACATCGATGGAGGCCGAGAGCCCGCCCGTGCCGACCGTCGCCACGAGGGTGCCCTTGAGCTGCGCGCCCCGCTGCACCTTCGAAGCATCGCGGCGCAGGCCCTGCAGGTTGCCGTTGCTCAGGTTGCGGCGGATCTTCAGCTCCACGATGCGCAGATCGTCATCGACGTTCGCCGTGCTGAGGTCGCGGCGGATGTACGCCATGAGCTTCTCGGCGCCGGTCAGCGCCGCTCGGGCCGCGTTCTGGTAGTCCCGCTGGGTCGCGTTGGCCGTGTCGAGCGTCGCGATCGCTGCGTTGAAGGAGGCGAGCTTCACCGCGTGGGCCGGGGCGTTGCTGATCCGGGCGAAGACGTTGAGCCGGTTGTAGGCGTTGACCTCACGGGTGATGAGGTTGCGGTAGGACCGGATCGAGTCGTTGTTGCGGGCGATGGTGGCGTCGATCGCAGCGAGCTTGGCCCGCTGGTCGGCGACCGCCCGTTCGGCGTTGCGCAGCGTCGTGCTGCTGGTCGCTCGTTCGGCCCGCACGGTCGTCCGCATGGCCGAGATGCGGGCGTCGAGCGAGGCGACGTCCTGCTCGGCCGCACTGATCGCCCGGGCGCTGTTGCGGGCGAGCGGCTCGAGGACGCTCGTGGGGAACGTCACCGAGGTGGTGCCCGTCAGGTTCGCTCCCGTGGGGGTCACCTCACCCCGCAGGCCGACCTCGGTCGTGCCGATGGTCGCCTTGCCGGCCACGATCAGGCCGCTGCTGCTCAGGTCGATGGTGGCGTCGGCCAAGCGGGACCCGGCGATGGACACAACGGCGTCGGCATGGAACCACGAGCTCGCCGGCGCCTGGGTGTCGACCTTGAGATCGACGGTGGCACGCCCGTCGACGGCGATCTCCTCGAGCGAGAGCCCGGCGGTGCCCGTGACCCTGGCACCGCTACCGTCCACTCGGATCTGCACCGCGGCGTCGCCCATCGGCAGCTCGAGATCGGTCATCGGCAGGGTGGCGGCGATGTCGCCGTCGGCCACGAAGGTGACGCCCGAGCGATCGGCCTGCAACGTTGCGGTGCCGTTCACCTCGATGAAGGGGTTCACGTTGAACACACCGTCGACGACCACCGAACCGTGGAAGACGTTGCCGTGCAGGTCCCGGCCGGGGATCGAGCCGTCCGACGAGAAGCCGAGGCCGCACGCCGGGCGGGAGATCTCGTCGGGGCTCAACGGGAGCTCGAAGCCCGACAGCTCGGCCTGGACGAGGTCGCGCAGGTCCTCGGCGGCGGCGTGGCGGCTGCGCTGCTTGGCACGGGTGTCGAGCGCGGCGCGCTGGGCGGCGGTTCGCGACACGGCCCGCTTCGCCTGCCTGCCGCCGGGAAGGTCGGGGCAATCGCCACCGATGTAGGCGTACGTGCCGCGCTCCTCGACCACGACCAGGCCCGTGCCTCCGCCGATCTCGAGGGAGCCGGGCAGGGCCGAGAGCAACGGGTCAGCTGCGAACGGCAACCCGATGTCGAGCCCGCCGTCGAACTCGAAGTACCAGTAGGTGGCGTCATCGCGCAGGTGGACATCGAGGTGGGCGAGCTCCCGGCCGGTGGCCCGACCGAACTGGGCGAAGGGCACGTGGCGGACCTCGGCCTGGGCCAGCAGGCCGACCGTGGGGATGGGCAGCTGGGCGTAGCCGCCCACCACCGCCCATCGGCCGGTCGTGGTGCTGCGCTCGAGGGTGACCTGGCCGGCTTCGAGCACGATCGGTGCGCCGACGATGTCGAGCCGGATCGACCCGGTGATGACCACCCGATCGGCCGATCGCTCGACGGCGGCGTCCGCCCCAGGGGTGAAGCCCAGCCCGAACCATGGGGCGGTCTCGGTCTGCTGCACAGCGGCGGCCGCGGTCGGACTGGTGGCGACGACGCCGCCGACGAGGCCGGCGAGCGTGAGGGCGCCGACCATGGCGGTGCGGCGGCGACGGTTGCACGAGCTGCCCGTGGCGGTCTGGTTGGTGGTGGCGGTCTGGTTGGTGGTGGCGGTGGTGCGTTCCATGGTTGCAGCGTGCGCTTCCCGGCCGGATCGCCTCGATGGTGGAGGGGTGCATCCCGCCCGTGGCGGGTGGACCCGGCGCGACGGTGGTGCGGGCACCACCCTGGCGCCGCCGACGCGCGCCGTTGGGGGGTGGGGTGGTCCGGTATCGTCCCGGCGGTGGGCAACCGAGTGACGCTGGTCGTGGCCGACGACACGATGCTGTTGCGCCGCGGGGTGGTGGCCCTGTTGTCCGCAGTCGGGGACTTCTCGGTGGTCGGCGAGTGCGACGACCTGCCATCGCTGCTCGGCGCGGTCGAGCTGCACCGGCCCGATGTGGTGGTGACCGACATCTGCATGCCGCCGACCATGACCGACGAAGGCGTCCAGGCCGCCCGCCGCATCCGCGCCGACCACCCCCACACCGGCATCGTGGTGCTCAGCCAGTTCGCTGAGCCGGAGTTCGCGCTGGCGCTGCTCGAGAACGGGAGCCAGCGCCTCGGCTACCTGCTCAAGGACAGGGTTGCCGAGCCGAACGAGCTCGAGCGGGCGGTCCGATCGGTTGCCACCGGCGGATCGGTGGTCGACCCGCAGATCGTCGACGTGCTCGTGCAAGCCCGCACCCGGCGACCGTCGGCCGTCGATCGACTGACGCCCCGCGAGCGCGACGTGATGGCGCTCGTGGCGCAGGGCTACCACAACGCAGCGGTGGCCGAGCGGCTCGTGGTCAGCGAGAAGGCGGTCGCCAAGCACATCAACTCGATCTTCTCCAAGCTCGATCTCGGTCACGACGCCGAATCGCACCACCGCGTGATGGCGGTCCTGCGGTGGCTGTCAGCTTGACCACCGGGCCCACCGGACCGACCGGGTTCCCAGCGACCGGCGCGGCGGGGGCCATGCGCCCGCCGGTGCCGTCCGACGTCGAGCTGTCGCTGAGCCGCATCCGCCAGTTCTTCCGCACCGAGCAACTCACGTCTGCGGTGGCGGTGCTCACCGCGCTGTGGTTCCGGATCCGCTACGTCGACGTCGCCACCGGCTACATCGTGCTGGCGGCGCTGGCCGTCCCCGTGGTGGTCACCGAGTGGTGCCTGCGGCGGTTGCGGGCCGACAACCTCGTCGGCAACGTCCTGGTGATGCTGGCGCTGTTCTGGATCTCCACTTTGATCCTGGCGCCGCTGGCGCCGTTCGCGCTGCCGCTGATGCCGTTCGCCGTGCTGCTCCCGCTGCTGGCGGCCGGTCCGGTGTTCGACGGGCGACACCTGCGGGTGCTGATCGCGGCGGGCACCTTGGTGATGGCGGCCATCGCCGCGCTGGCCGTGCTCCCGGGCTACGACGGGATCGAACGACAGCTGCCGGCCGGGCTGCAGCATGGGGTGGTCATCACCGGTCTGGCGTTGCGCATCGTGACCGCCTCGTTCGCGGTCCTCGACACCAACCGCCGGCGCAGCGCGTCGCTCGCAGCGTTGGCCGGCGCCAACGAGGCGCTGCGCGAGTCGCGCCGGCGGCTGGTGACGGTGGCCGACGAAGAGCGACGCCGCATCGAACGGGATCTGCACGATGGTGCCCAGCAGCACCTCGTCGCCTTGGCGCTGCGCCTCCGGCTGCTGGCCACCGCCCACCCGGACACCTCAGACGACATCACGGTGCTGGCCGCCGACCTGGGCCGTGCCATCGATGACTTGCGAGAGCTGGCCCATGGCATCTACCCGCCGTTGCTGGAGCGCCGGGGCCTGGCCGACGCGGTGGCGGCCGCTGCGCGCCGATCGCCGCTCCACACCGATGTCGCCGCCGCCGGGCTCGGGCGCTACCCACCGGCGATCGAGAGCGCGGTCTACTTCTGCTGCCTCGAGGCGATGCAGAACGCCGCCAAGCATGCCGGAGCGGACGCGCGCCTCGGTGACGTTGGCGGCCACCGGTGAGGGGCTCTCCTTCGAGGTCCGCGACAACGGACCCGGGGTCGCCGACGCCGCCGTGGCCGCGGCCGGGCACGGGCTGCGCAACATGGCCGACCGCCTTGCTGCGGTCGGCGCCGAGCTCCGGCTCGACAGCCCGCCCGGAGGCGGCCTGGCGCTGCGGGCGCTGGTCCCCCACCTCCCCGTCCACGATCAGCCGGCGCTTGACCGTGGACCCGTCATGGGGGTGGTGCCTGCACCACCCCCATGACGGGTGAGCACACGCTCGACCCGCCGGTTTCGATGGGTCACGGTGAGGAGATGTCCGACGAACCCGCCCCGCGTTGCCGCTCCGAGTCAGTCGCCGCACAGCGCGCCGCCCGCATCTTCGTGGTCGACGACTCCTCGGCGTTCCGTGGTGCGGTCGATGCCGTGATCCGAGCGGCCGGATGCGAACCGGCGGGCTGGGCCGCCTCGGCCGGGGACGCGTGGTCGGCCCTGAGCGGTGTGCCGCCGCCCTCTCGCCCGGATCTCGTCCTGGTCGACGTCCAACTGCCCGATGCGAGCGGCACCGACCTCGCCTTGGCACTGGCCCGCCGCCTCGGACTGCGCGTTGCGTTGGTGTCCACGCTCGCCGAAGCGGACCTGCCCGCCACCCCGGCGGCGTGCGGCGCCGTCGGGTTCGTATCGAAGTCGGCGCTCGATCCGTCGACGTTGGCGGCGCTGGCCGCGCCGTGAGGCTGCTTCCCCCGACAGACCGGATCCCGTGAGGGGGTGCGGACCTGGCTGCGGGAGCTCCGGCGCCGATCGACGGTCGTGGTCGAAGCGGGCCATGTTGTGCCACCTGACCTCGACCGGGGTGCGTCCGCGCGCGGAGCGGGTCTCCCCCGCAATCGGTCCCACCGTGCCGCGGTCGCCACCAACGCTCCTACCCGGTGTCGTTTTGTGGAGCAGGGCCAACGGGTACCGCGATCGAGACCAGCTCCGAAGGAGGACGCCCATGCCCGATACCCGGCGCATCGAACCGCACCCGCACACGCCCGAGACGGTCCCCGGCGGCGACGGACCAGCGCAGGAACACGGCCGCAACCGCGGCGGCATGCACATGGGCTACGGGCGCTTCGCCGGCATGATCGCCACCTCGACCGTGGTGATGTTCGTGCTCATGTACCTGAACACCTACACCTGGGACCACGTCCGCTGGAGCGAGACCCGCGCCTACATGGCGATCGTGATGGGCGCCACGATGGCCGTGATCATGCTCGGGTTCATGTTGTCGATGTACAGGAACGCTCGCGTCAACGTGACCATCGCTGCGGTGGCGGTCGCGCTCTTCGCCGGCTCGCTGTGGCTGGTGCGCAGCCAGAGCACCGTGCAGGACCAGTCGTACATGCGGGCGATGATCCCCCACCACTCGATCGCCATCATGACCAGCGAACGATCCGACCTCAGCGACGTCCGGGTCTGCGAGCTCGCCGTCGGGATCACCGAAGCCCAACGCCGTGAGATCCGCGAGATGGACTGGCTGATCTCCGACATCGAAGCCAACGGCCCCGCCGAAACACCGGCGGAAGCCGACGCCCGGCCGGTGCCCGACTTCACCGGCTCGGCCATCCGCACCTGTGCGGGCAGCGCAGCCAGCCCGTGAGACGGGCGTGGACCCGGCCACCAGCGGGTTCGCGGTCGGGCCCCGATGCGACGTCTCGGCGCGGTTCAGTACACCGGCCTGAAGCCGCCGATGATCGTGAGCGCCTCGCCGGCGCCTGCGAATCGGGCGACACCTCGTCTGACCGAACCGAGCCGAGCCGTGCAGCGACCCGCTACGTTGAGCGCGGGCGGCGCCGGGTTCGAGGGGTGACGGATGAAGATCGGGATGTTCTCGAACAGCGCACGAACGGACCGGCAGGTACCGCACGAGGACTTCGACTCGGACCTGGCCGAGATCATCGTCGGTGATCGGCTGGGGTTCGAGGAGGTCTGGATCTCCGAGCACCTCGGGTCGGTCTTCAAGGGGGCGATGACCGCACCGGAGCTGCTGATCGCCAAGGCGGCCGGGCTGACCGAGCGCATCCGGCTCGGCGCGGCGGTCCGCCTGCTGCCGCTCTTCCATCCCTTCGACGTGGCCACGCAGGCCGCGGTCAACGACAACCTGAGCAACGGCCGCTACAACCTCGGTGTCGGCGCCGGGTTCCCGCTGCCGGAGAACTACGCACGACGCGGCCTCGACATCGGCGAGCGCGTCCCGCGCACCCTTGAGTCCTTCGAGTTCCTGCAGCGGTGCTTCACCAGCACCGAGCCGTTCGACTTCGACGGCGAGTTCTTCACGGCCCGCAACGTGTGCGTCGCACCGCGGCCGATGCAGCACCCCCTCCCCGTCTCGGTCGCGTCATCGAGCGAGATGCTGCGGGTGGCCGGTGCCGGTGGGCACGGGCTGCTGCTCGGCCATTTCGAGCCTGTCCGGCGAGCCCGACGTTCGATCGCCGATTACGTCGCCCACGCCGAGCGCGCCAACGTGGCAGACCCCCACCGCAACATCCGCCTGGCCCGCCTGATCATGGTGGCCGACGATGCCCGTGAGGCCGAGGCAGCGATGCGGGCCTGGGTCGAGGAGGACCTCCGACAGCGCAGGGCATGGGTGGCCGGTGGGATCGCGCCGAACCCGTTCAGCGCGGTCGCCGAGGAGGGTGAGACGATCGACGACATGCACTTCGACCTGCTCGCCGAGCGGGGGGCCTTCTCCATCGGTACGCCCGACGAGGTGGCCCGGGACCTCACCGTCCTGTACGACGACGTCGGCGGGTTCGGCACGCTCCTGTACGTGACCGGCAAGGACATGGGGACCTGGGCGCAACGACAACGATCGCTCGAGCTGTTCGCCGCCGAGGTGGCGCCGCGACTGCCGACCCCCGAAGCGAACGCAGCCGAAGCGGCGCTCGCCGGGAACGCCCGGCCGGCGACGATCCGAGGTGGCCGCTGATGGAGGCGCAGCCCATGTCGGGTCGACCACCTTCGCCACCACCGGGCACCCCGCGAGGTTGCGAGCGTGTCGCGTACGTGGTCGGTTTCACGGAGGACGCCACCTACAGCGACGTCTACGGCGGAGGTGGCGCCGTGGTGGGCCTCGACTGCCACCTGATCCGGCCCGTCGACCGGCCCTCCGACACGTTGATCGTCTTCATGCACCCCGTCGGTGGCGGCATGTACCTGCCCATGGTGCGGGGTCTGGCCGCCGCCGGCCACCATGTCCTCTGGGCCAACTCGCGCTACCGCGGCGCGGACCACGCGCTGATCATGGAGAAGGTGGCCTGCGACCTCGGCGAGGCGGTCGCCGATGCCAAGGAGCGGCTGGGCTATTCGAGCGTCGTGCTCGCCGGGTGGTCCGGTGGCGGCTCGCTGTCGATGTGGTACCAGGCGCTGGCCGAAGCCGGCTCCGGCATCGTCGACACCGCAGCCGGTGATCCCTATGTCGTCGATCCGGCCCGGATGCCGGCCGCCGACGCGCTCCTGCTGCTGGCCGCGCACGTCAGCCGCCACCGGATCCTCACCGAGTGGATCGACCCGTCCATCCACGACGAGAGCCGGCCCGACGTGCGCGACCGGTCCCTCAACCTCTACGACCCGTCGAACCCCAACCAGCCGCCCTACTCGGCCGACTTCCTCGCCGCCTTCGCCGCCGCCCAGGTGGCCCGGAACCGGCGCATCACCGCCTGGGTGCGCGACATGCTGACCGGTATCCGGGCCTCCGACCTGCCGCACCGGGAGCTCGCCTTCACCGTGCAGGGCACGATGGCCGAGCCCCGCTGGCTCGACCCGACGATCGAGCCCAGCGATCGGGCCGTCGGCACGTGCTACCTCGGCGACCCGAGAGTGGTCAACGACGGTCCGGTCGGTCTGGCCCGGTTCTGCACCCTGCGGAGCTGGCTCAGCCAGTGGAGCTACGACGACGCCCGATGCGACGCCATCGCCGCCGGCTCCAAGGTCAGCGTGCCCGTGCTCGTCGTGGGCAACTCCGCCGACGACGCCTGCCCGCCGAGCCACACGAACCGGCTGTTCGAGGCCGTCAGCCACGAGCGCAAGCAGCTCCACATCGTCAAGGGCGCCACCCACTACTACACGGGGCCGGATGCCCGGTCCCATCTCCAGGAGGCGATCGATGTGATCAGCGGGTTCCTCACCGAGCACCTCGGCGCCACCTGACCGCCGTGACGGCGGGTGAAGCGGTGCTGGTGCACGCCCGGATCTGAGCGGCGTGCGGTTCGGGCTAGCCCGTCAGATCCACCGCCACCGGCAACGCCCGGTCGCGCCAGTCCTCGAGGTCCTCGACAGAGCGGGGAGCGTACTTGGCGTGCACCAGGGCCCGGGCTCGGCGCTCCTCGGCACCGGTGCCGTCGAGGATCCGGGCCCGGGCATCATGCGCCTCCCCCCGCAGCTCCACGCGCACCGACGGATCGGCCGCCAGGTTGCGCACCCAGTCGGCACGCCGACCACCGCCGGACAAGAGGTACAGGGTGTCGCCCTCGGCGGCGTACCAGATCTCGATGCGGTGCGGGCGCCCGCTACGTCGGCCGGTGGTGATGAGGTAGCAGTAGTCGTCGGCGGCCATACCGACCATCATGGCCATACCGGCGAGCTTGAACGACAACCTGATCCGACCGGCGACGGCCGCAAGCTCTGGCGTGCCCCCATGGACGAGCTGCTGCCACCGGCGGTCGCCGAGAGCCGTTCGACCGTGAACGCGTTCATGGCTGCGGAGGTGAACCCCCGCATGGCCGAGATCGAGGCGTCCGGGGTGTTCCCCCGGGAGCTGGTGCGCCGGGCCGGGGCGCTCGGCCTGTACGGCGCCGTGTTCCCCGAGTCGGTGGGCGGCAGCAACCTCGGCTACGCCGAGCACCCCGGGGAGATACCAGTCGGTATCGCGGCCGCTTGCACCACCACCGTCGAAGGAGGAAGGGACGTTCTGCGGCTTCGCCGATGACCGGGGGCTGGTGGTTCGGTGGCGGACGGGTGTAACCTCGTCGATGGTTGCGAACCCAGCCATGCCGGTTGATGACCCAGCTGTGCCTCATGTTCACCGATGACCGCTCGCGGTCGAGAACAGGACCCACAGTGTCTCACCAGTCGACCCACCCGCCCCTGCAATGCGTCCGTATCGGCTGCGACGGGTCGGGGCTCCCGCTGATCTTCCTACAGGGCGAGATCGATCTCGGTTGTTCCAGGGTCCTCGGCGATGCGTTCGCCCGCACCGTACGGCACCCCGGCGATCGCATCGTGGTGGATGCCCGTGCCGTCACGTTCATCGATGCCGGAGGCATCAGCACGCTGCTCACCGCCGCCGCGACTTGCGGCCGTGCCGTCTGGCTGCGGGCACCATCGCCCCAACTGAGGCGGATCGCCGAGCTGGCCGGCGCGATCGGCCCGGACCGATGGCGCGGCTGCGCCGACATCGGCGAGGTACGGCTCGCATGACGACATCGCAAGACCCTGCCGGCCGGCTCGACGTTCCAGATGCAGCGTGGAGGGCGTTGACGCCGGCTCGGTTGCGGGCGGAGCTGTCGGTGTTCGAACTGCACCTGCGCTTCATCGCGTTGGGCGGGTACACCACCCTGGATGCGTTGTCGCAGCACTGCTCCGCCGGTGTGGCGCTGGCGGGTCGCAAGCACGACCTGATCGTGTTGGCGCTCAACGAGCGGTTCCTCGAGTTGCGCTCCAGCGAACGGCTTCCCTATACGGGCTGAACGCCGACCAGAATGTGGCGATGCAGAGCCGCGATCCACACGGCGAGCCGCTCGCCCCGCTCGATCAACGCGAGCACTCGGCCGACACCCGCGAGGCGTTGGCGGATCAACGCGAGCGCACGGCGGACATCCGCGAAGCCGTCCTCGACCGCTGGGAGCGGGCCCTGACCGAACGCGCCCTGGCGCTCGGTGTCGACGACGAACAGCAGGAGCAGGCACGCCTGCACACCGCGCAGCAGCGGGTCGTCGCCCGATCCGAACGGCGGGCCGCAGCCGACGAGCGCCGGACGGAAGCCATCGAGCGCGCCGTCAACCGCATCGCGGCTGCGCCACCGCCTGCCGAGGACGACGATCCGCAACTCCTGGAGGCGGCCGGCGCACGGACCCTCGAGAGCCTGCTCGCCCTGGTCGAAACCGGCGCCACCCTGGCGGACACGCTGGCCACCATCGTGGAGATCGCCGGAGACGCCTTCGTCGAAGCCGACGCAGTGACGATCTCGTTGACCGTCGACGGGACGCTGACACCAGCGGCGAGCTCCGCAACTTGGGCTTCGGAGCTCGATGCCACCCAACTCCGACGTCGGCGGGGACCGATCATCGACGCCGTGACCGCGGGGTCGGTGGTCATCTCCGGCGCACTGGCCGGCGATGATCGCTGGGATCTCGCCCTCGGTCCCGACGGCGATCGAGCGGTCCTGAGCACCCCACTGCTCGTCGGCGACGCCGCACCAGGCGTCCTCACCGTCTATGCCCACCCGGGCCGGCGGTTCGGTCGTCACTCGGTGCTCGCCGCCACGCTGTTGTCCGGCCAAGCGTCGCTCGCCGTGGGGTTGGCCCTCGAGCGCTTGTCCCATCGAGCCCAGCTCGACGCCTGGCAACGAGCGCTGGCGTCGCGCGATCTCATCGGACAGGCCAAGGGGATCCTGATGCAGCAACGCGATCTCGACGTCGACGCCGCGTACGACCTGCTTCGCACCACGTCCCAACGGCAGAACACCAAGGTGCGTGACCTCGCCGAACACGTGGTGACGCACCGACGGCTCCCCGACCACCCCAGCTCGGCCAACGCAAGGGATTCGGACAACCCGTAGCTAGACCGCCACCATTCCGGGTAGCCGAACCCCGTGGCCGACGAACAACGCCCGCGAACACGGTCTGCGCCCGCCGATGCGCAACTGGAGACCTCGGCTACGGACCCGTCCGAGATCGCCGCCACCCGGCGAGCCGCCGCTGCGCACCTGGAACGCTGTGGCTGCACCAACATCGCCGACGCCATCCTCGTGCTCTCCGAGCTCGTCACCAACGCCGTCGTCCACGGTGGCGGCGCTACTCGGGTCTGCATCAGCTGCGACCAGACGGCCATCCACATCAACGTGTTCGACCGGCGGGCCGACCCGCCACGCCCGAGGCTCGACAACCCCGTCATCGGCGGGCGCGGGTTGCACATCGTGGAGCACCTTGCCCAGGGCTGGGGATCCACCACCGATGCCCTCGGCAAGCAAGTCTGGGCCACCCTGCCTCGAGACCGTGGCTAGCACGCCGGCGCCCGGGCGCCGCGCGCTGCTCGGGGCCCGAACGGAAGGGCCCAACGGTGGGCCGACAGCATGGGCAAGGGGCAGCGCTGCGGCCATTGCGGTGTGCGTCGGCTCGTCGTGCCGCAAACGCCGCGAGCATCCCGAGCTCCTCGACGGCTTGGCGGCTGCGGGCGTACCGGCAGGTCTGCTTCGTTGCGTGGGGGTCTGCGACGGGCCCGTCGTCATCGTGTCGCCGTCCGCGGGCGAGCACATCGTGCTGCGGCGGGTCCGTAGCCGCAAGGCGCGCGCAGACCTCGTGCGACTCGCTCGCGGGCGCTCGTTGAGCGGGCGGCTCGAACGGCATCTGATCGGTCAGCGCAAAGCGGCGAAGGCCGTTCGCAAGGCCCGCCCGGCGCGGTGACCATCTCGTGCCGCCGGTCGTTCCCGGCTCAGGTCAGCGTTGCCGGAGCGTTGTGCGGCGACGGCTCAGCGATGACCTGATGGAGCTCCCAGGGTTCGTCGATGCCCTTCAGCCGGTGGGCACCGAGCGGGGCGAAGGCGATGCCGGATCCGGCGACGAGCCCCTTGATGACGCTCGACACGATGGTGGTCGAGGGCGGCGCGATGGCGAGCATGCGGGAGGCGAGGTGCACCGCGACGCCGCTGATGTCGTCGCCGCGGCGCTCGACCTCGCCGGTGTGGATGCTCACCCGGATCTCCACACCGACGTGTCGCATGGCGCGGTGCAGCGCCGTCGCCGCCCTGATGGCGGTGGCCGGCCCGTCGAACTTGAGCAGGAAGCCGTCGCCGAGGTTCTTGATGGTGGTGCCGCCGTGGCGGTTCGTCTCCTCGAGGGTGACCCGGTCGTGGTGGTCCAACACCGCCCGCCAGCGACGGTCGCCGAGCGCAGTGGCCGTGGTGGTGGAGCCCACGATGTCGGTGAACACGATGGTCATGAGCTCCCGCTGTGACGGCACGCTCGCCGGGGCGCCCAGGAGGAACCGTTCGATGTGGTCGATGACCTCGTCGGCGTTGCCCGACCACCAGTAGTTGTCCGTGCCGTCGAGCTCGACGAGCGACGCGTTCGGCAACTGCGCGGCGAGCCAGCGGGCACCCTCCAGCGGCCACCAGCGGTTCGCCCGCCGGTGCACCACGAGCGTCGGCGCCTGCACCGAGGTCGCGATGTGCCGCACGTCCAGCTCGCCGAGCATGCGCATGAGGCGGAGGCCATCGGCGGGCGAAGCCTGCTGGCGCCGCGACCGGGCATACCAGTCGCGCCACCAGGGGTCGTGCGCGGTGGCGGGGATGTGCGGCGTCCCGCCCCCGCCGCCGGACCACAGCTCGGTGATGCCGTCGAGATCCGGGGTCCATCGACGCTGATCCACGCCGTGCGGCCAGTCGTGGGTGGTGGTGAGCCGTGGACCGGTGTTCACCAACACCAGTGCACGGGTGCGTTCGGGAAGGCTGGCGGCGTAGAGCATGGCGATCGGGCCGCCCTCGTGCGCGCCGAAGAGCACCGGTCGCTCCGCTCCGGTGGCATCGGCCACGGCCACCAGGTCGCGCACCCACAGCCTGGCGTGGCCATCTCCTCCGCCGGCCAATGATCCGACAACCCGATGCTGCGCTTGTCGAAGCTGATGACCTGGGCGAAGGAGGCGAGGCGATCGAGCCGCCCGGCGATGGCGGGCACGTCCCAGCGGCCTTCGAGCGGTGTCGCCCACTCGTCGACGAGGATCACGTCGATCGGCCTGTCCCCGACCACCTGGTACGCCAGGCTGATGCCGTCGACCCGGGTGTAGTGCACAGGTGGTGTCGCCATTGCTCGACAGCGTCGCGCACGGAAGGCTCCAACGCGATGCCGGCCCGCCGTATCACCGGGCGGCGGGCGGCGCTCTCCTTGCAGCGGTGCCACCAGCGGAGAGGATGTCCACATGCAACGTGATCGTCTTGCGATCAACCTGGGCCGAGCCGACTACGACGTGACGGAGGGGGTGGCGGTCCACACCGGGGCCGACGGTTCCGTTCGTCGCTTCACCCATCACGGCCGCACCGTGGAGATCGAGACGCATTACCGGATCACCATCGACGGCGTCGAGTTCCCCGATCACCTCCACGTGGCCGACAACGGGATGGTCCACTACCACGGCCTGCCCCAGTACTCGACGCCCTCGGCGGTGGACCTCGTGCGCCGGATCGTCGATCGGATGGACGATGCGGTGCCGCCTCCGCCGATCACGCCGACCGGCGGCGACGGCCATGGCGTTCACCCGCAGGGACCGGGCCGCCGCGGCCGGGCGGGGCGGTGAGCGATGGGCACCAGGCGAGACGTGCAACGGGCGGCCGATGACCGCACCGGCTATGTGCAGGGGTGCGTGCTGTTGAGCCAGGAGCTGACCGGCGTCACCGCACGGCAGGCCGACACGGTGCTGCGGCCCGTCGTTCCCGGTTGGCAGCTGCGCACCGACGACCCCGAACGCGAGCTGTCCACCTGGGACCTCTTCGTGTTGTGGCACTACGTGGCCATGAACCTGCCCACGGCTGGGCGAGGCGCCAACCGTGCCCACGGCGGCCCGATCTTCCTCCCATGGCACCGCCTGTTCCTGCTGCGTCTCGAACAGGAGCTGCAGCGCGTGCTCGACCGGGCCGACTTCGGGCTGCCCTACTGGGACTGGGCCCGGGATCGGGCCGTGGGATCGACGCTGTGGCAGCCCGGGCGCCTCGGCCGCAACCAGGGCCCGGTCACCGCCGGCGCCATCGGTGCCCTACGGGTGCGGGTGACCCAACGGTTCCAACCGACCATCGGCGGCTATCTCGAGGTGCATGCACCGAGGCCGATCGAACGCGCCGCCGGTGCCGACCCCGACGCCGCCGCGCTGCCCACCAAACGAGAGGTGGCCGCCTGCTTGGACGAAACCGACTACGACCGGCAGCCCTTCGACATCGACGCCACCGGACCGAGCGGTATGGTCGGGCTGCGCAACCGGCTCGAGGGCTGGCGCCCCGTCGGTCCGGCGTTGCACAACCGCGTGCACGTGTGGGTGGGCGGAGACATGGGTCCGGGCACCTCACCCAACGACCCGGTCTTCTACCTCAACCATGCCAACGTCGATCGCATCTGGAGGCGTGGATGACCGCCCGGGGCCGCCGCTACGTACCCGATGGTACGGCTGCAGGGGGCTCGGTGGCGGGACACGACGTGGACGACCCGATGGTCGTCCTGCTCGGCGCCTCGCTCACCCCGGCCGAGGTGTTGGATCCGACGCCGTTCTACACCTACGACAACCTCGACGTCGCCCGCTGATCCACAACACCGTCCCCGTGGCAGAGCCTGCCGGGCGAAGCGATGAACGACCTAGCCACTTCGCTCGGCCGCTGTTGGGCAGGCACACTCGGCCGATGATGATCCCTCCCGATGACGTCGCCGCCAGCGTCGAGTTCTACGTCACCCACTTCGGCTTCACCGCCCAGCACGTGTTCCCCGCCTTCGAGATCGACGAGCCGAACACCCAAGCCTGGAAGCGCCGGCGCCTCGACGCCCTCGGCTACGGGGTCCCCGACCACTTGCGCCTGATCCCCGTGGACTTCGAACGCGACCACGACTGGTGGCAGGCGCTTGCCGACGAGGGCTTCCACCGCGATGCCCGAGCGCTCGTCTCCTCGAGCGGCGTCTCGATGTACATCACGAAGGCCGCCAACGCCGAGACCCTGCAACAACTCGCCCGCCTCGCCCCGGGCTCGATCCTGGCCATGACGTTCATGCTCCCCTTCGACCTCGCCGATCCCGCCGATCGGCCCGGCCTCGAAGCCGCCGCTCGCGGCGCACGGGAATCGGGAACACCATGGGTCAGCTACTACAAACCCGAGGAGATCGTGGACCTCGCCCACCGAGCCGGGTTCACCAGCGCCCGGTACGTCCCCACCAACGAGATAGCGGCGCGCTACCTCAACGGGCGATCTGACGGACTCCGAGCCGCCACCGGCGAAGGCATCCTCCTCGCCCGCACCTAACCGGACAGCCGTCGAAGTCACGGTGAGCGATGACCATCGGCCCTGGGACCGGGGCCCGGCCGGGCGCACGATCGAACGGTCACGTCGGCTTGCGCACCGGCTCGGAGGTGACCGGATGCTCGATCGGATCGGCCGGAGAACCTGGCCCCTGATGGCCGTCGGGCGGTGGTAGCCGTGTCCGCCCGGATAGATCTTCGGCCAGCACCCGGCCACCGTGCTGCTGATGGTGAGCCGGACCGGGTCGAGCGAAGAGCCGGCCTGGCCGGGTTGGCGGCGGTCAACGCCGTGGCGGCCTGGGCGGGTGCGGTGGGACTGCTCGTCGGCTGGATCGACTTCGGTGCTCGCCTCGACCGGCGCCTGCCCTTCGACAGCCTCGTGCTCGCAGGAGTGGCCTTGGCCGTGGGTGTCGCCGTGCCGCTCACCGCGCTCGCCCGAGCAGCCTGGACCCGCTCGGCCCGAACCGATGACCTGGCGCTGCTGACCGGTCTGCTGCTGATCGGCTGGATCGTCCTGCAGGTGCTCGTCCTGCAGGCGTTCTCGTTGTTCCAGCCGATCTACCTCGCCATCGGCGCCTGGTTGGTGGCTGCGTCCCACCACGTCCACCTTTCGCCCCGTACGCGGGGACCCCTGCTCGTCGGCTGCGGTGCGGTCAGCCTCGCCGCGGGGCTGGGCCTCGTCCCCCATCTGCTGCACCAACGCATCGCCGTCGCATCGGCCGCAGCCGTGATCCTGCTGCTGGGCGGGACCACCCTGGTGGGCTGCGGCGTTCGCTCGGCATGGCGGGGCCGGCGCCTCCTCGCTCGGATCGGTACGGCAGCAGGCTCCGTCCTCGCTGCCGCGCTGGCCGTGTCGGTCATCGCCCCGGCGGTGGCCGCCACCCACGTCAGACCCACCGCGATCACCGGGACACCAGCTTCGGTCGGTCTCGGCTACGAAGCGGTCACCCTCCGCACGACCGACGGCGTCGAGCTGGCCGCCTGGTACATCCCCGGTAGCAACGGTGCGGGGCTCGTCGTCCTGCACGGCGCCGGATCCACCCGCACCGACGTGCTGGACCAGTCGGCCGTGCTCGCCGACGGTGGGTATGCGCTCCTGCTCCTCGACGCACGTGGCCACGGTGACAGCCAGGGCACCGCGATGGACTTCGGGTGGTATGGCGACCTCGACATCG
>JAWKIM010000016.1:0-250514 GCA_041394365.1 Acidimicrobiales bacterium | reverse complement strand
TTGGCGGCGAAGTACTCGTCGAGGCCGGCGACATCGACGATGCCGGGCACGCCTTCCCGGGCCGGTTGCTGCACTGCGCTGGTGGTCATGGCCGCGGATCCTAGGGGCTGGGGTCCGCGCCGTTCAGGTGGGCGTCGGGTGCGCCGGGACGGCGGGGCGCTGCCGCTCAGCTGGTGTAGTACATGCCGCCGTTGGGGCTCACCGTCTGACCGGTCATGTAGGCGTTGGTGGCCAACATGGCGGCCACCGACGCCACCTCCTCCACGGTGCCGAACCGACCGACCGGTATGCGGCCCGGGTCGGCCGCCGTCGCCGCCCGCAACAGGTCGGTGTCGATCTGGGCCATGGCGATGGCGTTCACGGTCACCCCGTCGCGCACCACCAGCGTGGCGAACCCGTGGGTCAGGCCGATGAGCCCGGCCTTCGACGCCGCGTAGTGCGGGCCGACGCTGCCACCGGTCTGCGCCGCGGTCGAGGCGATGTTGATGACGCGCCCCCAACCCCGGGCGCGCATGGAGGGCAGCACCGCCTGGGTCAACACGAACGCGGGCGTCAGGTTCACGTCGATCGTGCGCCGGAACTCCTCCAGGGTCAGCTGCTCCAACGCGGGCGGGCGCACGCCGATGCCGGCGTTGTTCACCAGCACATCGATCGGCCCCAGCGCGGCCACGGTGGCGGCGGCCAACCCCTCGGCGGCGGGCGGGTCGGCCACGTCGGCCTGCAGGGCCACCGCCCGCCGGCCGGTGGCGGTGATGGTGGCCACCACCTCGGCGGCGGCATCGGCCGCCACCCGGTAGTTCACCGCCACATCGGCGCCGAGCGAGGCCAGGGTCAGGGCGATGGCGCGGCCCATGCCGCGCGAGGCGCCGGTCACCAGCGCCACCCTTCCGGAAAGCGGTGCGTCCATCGGCCGCAGGTTAGGGTCGCGGCCCACAGGGGAGCGGGCCGGCCGCATCGGGGTGCCCGCCGCAGCAGGGGAGGACACACCATGGCAGCGTCGGGACCGCTCACCGGGATGAAGGTCGTCGAGTTGGCCGGCATCGGCCCCGGGCCGATGTGCGCCATGTTGTTGGCCGACCTCGGCGCCGAGGTGATCCGGGTGGACCGCCTGGCCGCGGTGGACCTCGGCATCGAGCGCGAGCGCCAGTTCAACGTGCTGAACCGCGGGCGCCGCTCCGTCGCCGTCGACCTCAAGCAGCCCGAGGGCGTCGACGCCGTGCTGCGGCTCATCGACCGGGCCGACGCGCTCATCGAGGGCTTCCGGCCCGGCGTGATGGAGAAGCTCGGCCTCGGGCCCGACGTGTGCCTGGCCCGCAACCCGCGCCTGGTCTACGGCCGCATGACCGGCTGGGGTCAGGACGGCCCGCTGGCCAAGGCCGCCGGCCACGACATCAACTACATCGCCCTCACCGGCGCTGCACTCCATCGGCAACGCCGGCGGGCCGCCGGTGCCGCCGCTGAACCTGGTGGGCGACTTCGGCGGCGGCGCCCTCTACCTCGCCTTCGGGTTGTGCGCCGGGCTGATCCACGCCATGCGCACCGGCGAGGGCCAGGTGGTGGACGCGGCCATGACCGACGGCGCCTCTTCGCTGATGGCCGCCATCTACGGCCTGCACGGCTCCGGGTCGTGGGCGAACGAGCGGGGCACCAACGTGCTCGACACCGGCGCCCACTTCTACGGCACCTACGAGTGCAGCGACGGCGGTTGGATCTCGGTCGGCTCCATCGAGGGCAAGTTCCACGACGAGCTGGTGGAGAAGCTGGGCCTCACCGACGCCGACCTTCCCGGCCGGATGGACGGCGCCAACTGGCCGGCCCACAAGACCAAGCTGGCGGCGCTGTTCAAGACCAAGAGCCGGGCCGAGTGGTGCGAGATCATGGAGGGCACCGACATCTGCTTCGCCCCCGTGCTCAACCTCGACGAGGCCCCGCAGCACCCCCACAACGCGGCCCGCGGCACGTTCATCGAGGTGGACGGGGTGACCCAGCCGGGTCCGGCGCCGCGCTTCAGCCGTACCCCCGGCCAGGTGCAACGCCCGCCCGCCGCCCGGGGCGAGCACACCAACGAGGCGCTGGCCGACTGGGGCTTCACCGACGAGGAGCTGGCCAAGCTGGCCGCCACCGGCGTGATCGGGAGCTGAAGGGTCCGAAACGGCACGCGCCACGGCCATACCGTCGAGCATGGCGGGGCATCGGTCCTGGTCAGGGGTCACGTGGCGCAGGGTGGTGCGGCAACCGCACGCGTGTTCGGACCCTTCGGAGACGCAACGGCCGGGCGGTGCCGGGTGCGGCTTGACACCGCGCTAGACTGCACCGGTTTGGCCACCGCCCCCGGTGCCAGCGTCAAGAAGAAACGACTTGCATGCAGTTCGCTGATCTCCGCCCCGAGTTGGTGCGCGCGCTCGATGCGCTCGGCTACGAGGAGCCCACGCCCATCCAGGAAGCCGCCATCCCCGCCCTGCTGCGCGGTGGCGACGTGGTGGGCCGGGCCGCCACCGGCACCGGCAAGACGGCGGCGTTCGCCCTGCCCATCCTCGAGCGCCTCGACGCCGGGCACCGTGGCACCGCCCCCGTCGCCCTCGTGCTGGTGCCCACCCGCGAGCTGGCCCTGCAGGTCAACGAGGCGTTCACCTCCTACGGCCAACACCTCGGTGCCCGCGTGCTCGCGGTGTACGGCGGCGCCCCCATCGGCAAGCAGTGGCGCACGCTGGAGACCGGCGTCGACGTGGTGGTGGCCACCCCCGGCCGGGCGCTCGACCACCTCCGCCGGGGCTCGCTGTCGCTCGACGACGTGCGCACCGTGGTGCTCGACGAGGCCGACGAGATGTTCGAGCGAGGTTTCGCCGAGGACATCGAGGCCATCCTCGAAGCGGTGCCCGCCACCCGCCAGACCGTGCTGTTCTCCGCCACCATGCCGCCCCGCATCGACGGCATGATCCGCCGCCACCTCCGCGAGCCCGAGCGCATCGAGATCGCCGCCCCCGCCCCGGTGGCGGGCGAGGCGCCCAAGGTCACCCAGAAGGCCTACGTGGTGCGCCGGGCGGACCGGGCCGCCGCCCTGGGCCGCATCCTCGAGCTCGAGGCACCGGTGGCCACGCTGGTGTTCTGCCGCACCCGCATCGACGTGGACGAGCTCACCGAGCAGCTCAACGCCCGCGGCTACCGGGCCGAGGCGCTGCACGGCGGCCTGGGCCAGGAGGCGCGCGACCGGGTCATGGGCCGCCTGCGGGCCGGTACCGCCGAGCTGCTGATCGCCACCGACGTGGCCGCCCGCGGCCTCGACGTGGACATCCTCAGCCACGTGGTCAACGCCGAGCTGCCCTCCTCGCCGGAGATCTACACCCACCGCATCGGCCGAGTGGGCCGGGCCGGGCGCGACGGGGTGGCCATCTCGCTGTTCGACCCGCGCCAGCACAACCAGCTGCAGTTCATCGAGCGGATCACCGGCAACAAGATCAGCATCGAGGCGCTGCCCACCGTCGCCCAGCTGCGGGCCGCCCAGTTCGGCCGCACGCTGGAGGAGGTGCGCGAGCTGCTGGTGGCCGGCGGGTTCGACTCGATGGCCACCGGGCTCGACCAGCTGCTCGACGAGCACGACCCGGCCAAGGTGGCCATGGCCGCGCTGCACCTGGCCACCGCCCGCGCCTCGGAGCGCCTCGGCGAGGAGGAGATCGAGGATCTCGCCCCCCGCCTGCTGCGCAAGCGCGAGCGGCCCGACCGTACCGATCGGTTTGCCCGGGCCGATCGCGGTGATCGCGGCAACCGGTTCGAGCGTGGCGAGCGCGGGGAGCGGCCCGCCCGCTTCGAACGGCCGGAGCGCGCCGAACGCGACGGCTTCGAACGCCGGCCGCGGCCCGCGGCCGGTGGCATGACCAAGGTGTTCATCGGCGCCGGGCACAACGTGGGCCTGCGACCGAAGGACCTCGTCGGCGCCATCGCCAACGAGGCCGGGCTGCGCGGCGCGGATGTGGGCGGCATCGACATCAGCGAGCGCTTCACCCTCGTCGAGGTCCCCGCCGACCGGGCCGACGACGTGATCAGCGCCCTGCGCTCCACCACCATCAAGGGCTCGAAGCCCACGGTGCGGCGGGAGCGCTTCGGCGAGCCGGCACCGCGCCGGGCCGGCGGTCAGGCGCCGTTCAAGAAGAAGCCGTTCAACGAGGCGACGACGCGGTCGAGGTCGGCGAAGCAGCCGAAGTGGTCGTAGCCCTCCCACGCCTGCGCCGTACCGTTCGGTAGGGCGCGGGCGATCTCGGGAGCCCAGGCGCCCGATGGTTCGGCGGTGGCGGTGCCGTAGGCCACCACGGTGTCGGCGCGCACGTCGCCCAGCCGGAAGAAGCCGGCGCAGGTACTGCTCGAACAGCCGGGCCTCCTGCTCGGGTGCGCACGCCAGGCGCACGGTGCCATCCGGCTCGTCCACCAGGCCGTGGCGCACGTAGGCGTCGAGCACCTCGGGGTGCAGCACGTTCAGCGGTGGTCGTGAGCGATAGCGGTCCAGCGCCTCCTGCCTGGAGGCGAAGCGGGGGCGGCGACGGCGGGTGGCCTCGACCATGGCGGCCAGGCCCGCCGAGGTGCCCTCCCGGGGGAAGATGATCGGCTCGAACACCCACGTGCGGGTGTAGGCGGCCGGCCGGTCGGCCGCCACCAGCAGCGTGGTGCCACCGCCCATGGAGTGGCCCACCCCCAGGCGTCGCGCAGGTCGAACGCCTCGGCCACGGCGGTGAGATCGGCCACCAGGTCGTCGTCGGTGAAGGTGACGTCGTCGGGGGTGGTGCTGGCGCCGTGGCCGCGCAGATCGATGGTGAGGCAGCGGTAGCGGTCGGCCGGCAGGCGGGCCACGATCGGCTCCCACATCCCGGCGCACAACCCGGTCCCGGCCACGAACGTGGTGGGCCGGCCCGGACCACCGAAGTCGTGCACGGCCACCGCCACCCCGTCGCGGCTGTCGATCAACGTGGTTGCAGGCACGAGCGCACTGTCTAGGCGACCGGCCCGGCCGCCTCCCAGCCCGGCCCCAGCCCGGTGCCGGGCCGGTGGCTCAGGTGCCCTTGTAGTTGAGGACCTGGTGCAGCGTGTGCAGCACCTCCACCAGGTCGGCCTGGTCGGCCATCACCCGGTCGATGTCCTTGTAGGCGGCGGGGATCTCGTCGAGCAGGGCGGCGGCCCGGTCGGCCTGCCACGTCTTGCCCGCCATCTGGACGGCCAGGTCGGCCTCGGAGAACAGCCGCTTGGCCGCACCCCGGGAGTGGCGCCGCCCGGCCCCGTGCGAGCACGACCGCCAGCTGGCCGCCACACCCCGGCCCCGCACGATGTAGCTGCGGGTTCCCATCGAACCGGGGATCACGCCGAGGTCGCCCACGTCGGCCCGGATGGCCCCCTTGCGGGTGACCCACACCTGCCGGCCGTCGTGCTGCTCGCGCTGGCAGAAGTTGTGGTGGCAGTTGATGCGCGACGTCTCCCGACCGAAGCCGAGCCACCCCAGCAGCGTGCGCAGGGCGCTGTCCATCATCTGGTCACGGTTGGCTCGGGCGTAGTCCTGGGCCCACAGCATGTCGGCCACGTAGGCCTCGAACTCGGCGGTGCCCTCGGTGAACCAGGCCAGGTCGGGGTCCTCCAGGCGCAGCTCGAGGGCCTTGGCCAACCCGCGGGCCCGGGTGATGTGGGCCTGGGCCAGCTGGTTGCCGATGCCGCGCGAGCCGGAGTGCAGCACCACCCACACCCGATCCCGCTCGTCCAGGCACACCTCGAAGAAGTGGTTGCCCGAGCCGAGCGTGCCGAACTGGCGGGTGGCCGTGCGAAACTGCTTGGCCGACAGCTCGGTGGCGGGCCGGCCCGCCTCCATGAACCGCTGGGCGCTGCGGTTCGGCACGTCGTGGCCCCGGCCCACACCGGCCGGTATGGCGTGCTCGATGTGGCCCAGCAACGGGGCGAGGTCGTCGGGCAGCTGCGACGCGGTCACGTCGAGCTCGGCGGCGATCATGCCGCAGCCGATGTCCACGCCCACCGCCGAGGGGATGACGGCGGCGTGGGTGGCGATCACCGAGCCCACCGTCGCTCCGATGCCCACGTGGGCATCGGCCATCAGCGCCACCGGCCCGGCCAGGATGGGCAGGCGCGCCGTCTTCTCGGCCTGGCGGATGGTGCCCGGTTCGATGTCGGTGGCCCACGAGAGCAGGTTGTCGTTCACGATCTGCGGCATCGTCGCCTCCTTCGCCGTCGGTCCCGCCACGGCCGCCAGCCGAGTGTGCTGGGCGGCGGCGTCGCCGTCGAGCGGGTTTCCGGCCGGCGGGGCGTCGCGCCGGTCCGGCTCAGCGGTCCTCCCAGTCCTGCCAGCCGACGTCGTGGGTGCGCACGTAGCGCTTCACCGCCTCGCCGACGGTGCGGGCGAAGCGGTCCCGGCCGATGCGCTCGACCAGCCCGTAGGCGTCGAGCTGGTCGCGCACGTGGCCCTTGAGCTCGGCGAAGGTGAGCACCACGTGGCGGCGGGCCAGCTCGTCGAGCAGGACCTGCAGGCTCTCCGCGGCGGTGGCGTCGATGTCGGTGATCGGCTCGGCGGTGACGGTCACCTGGCGGGTGTCGGGCTGCAGGCGGGTGAGCAGGTCGGCCACGAAGAAGCCGGCGTTGGCGAAGAACAGCGGCGCATCGAAGCGGTAGAGCACCAACCCCGGCACCGCCCGGCCCTCCGGGTGGCGCTCGGCCTCGTGGTAGCCCTTCAGGCCGTCCACCCGCACCAGCACCGCCGAGTGCGGCCGCCACGCCCGGCGCATGAACGCCAGCAGGGACAGCCCGATGGCGAGGGCGATGCCGCCGATGGCGCCGAGCACCACGATGGCGGCGAACGCCCCGATCGACAGCAGCAGCTCCTCGGGCCGCGCCGCCGCCCACCGCCGCCAGCTGCGCACGTCCGCCAGGCCGGCCGCGGCCATGATGACCACGGCGGCCAGCGCCGAGGTGGGAACGTTGCGCAGCAGCTCCGGGGCCGCCAGCAGGACCACGACCACCAGCCCGGCGGCGAACAGCCCGGTCAGCTGGCTGCGCGAGCCGGCCGCCTCGGCCACCGGGGTGCGGCTCGAGCTGGAGGACACCGCGAACCCGCCGCTCAACCCGGTCACCACGTTGACCGCGCCCAGCGCGGCCAGCTCGTGGTTGGCGTCCACCACGTCGTTGCGGCGCAGCGCCACCGTGCGCGACAGCACGCTGGTGTCGGCGAAGGCCACGAAGGCGATGCCGGCGGCGGCCACCGACAGCGCCGACACGTCGCTCCAGCGCAGCAGCGACCAGTCGAACGGCGGCAGACCCCGCGGCAGCGGGCCGACGGTCGGCACGCCGCGGCCGGCCAGATCGATCAGCGCCCCCACGATCGCCGGCACCACCAGGGCCAGCAGCGTGGCCGGGAACCGCGGCGCCAACCTTCGTAGCACCACGATGCCCGCCAGTGAGGCGAGGCCGATGCCTGCCGCCCAGGCGACGGCCGCACCGTCGAGCGCGGCCCCGACTGTACGGCCCAGCATGGTGAGCGGGTTGCCGCCGAGGCTGTCCATGCCCAGCAGCGGCGCCAGCTGGCGGATGATCACCGTCACGGCGATGCCGTTGAGGTAGCCCACCCGCACCGGCGCGCTCAGCAGATCGGCCAGGAACCCGAAGCGGGCCAGCGCCGCCAGCAGGCACCAGCCGCCGGCGAAGACGGCCAGCAGGCCGGCCAGCGCCACCGCCCGCCGCGGGTCACCGCCCGACAGGGGTACGACCGCGGCGGCGATCAGCGCCACCAACGACGAGTCGGGTCCGTAGACCAGCACCCGGGACGGCCCGACCAGCGCGTACACCACCAGCGAGGTGACGGTGGCGTACAGCCCGGTGACCGCCGGCAGGCCGGCCGCCTGGGCGTAGCCCATGCCGGCGGGGATGAGCAGGGTGGTCAGCACCAGCGCGGCGAACAGGTCGTCGAGCACGAAGCGGCGCCGGTAGTCCGCCAGGTTGTGCACCAGGGGCAGACGCGACAGCACGCTCACCGAGGCATCTTGGCACCACCGGCGCCGGCACCGCCGCGCCCGCCGAGCTGCAGCACCCGGTCGGCCCGACGCAGCGTGGCCGGCCGGTTGGTGGCGGTCAAGATGGTGCAGCCGGCGGCGCTCAGCCGTTCCCACAGCACGATCTCGGTGTCCACGTCGAGCGCCGAGGCCAGATCGTCGAGCACCAGCAGCTCCGGGCGGTGCACGAACGCCCGGGCCGCCGCCGCCCGCTGGGCCTGCCCACCCGACAGGCGCACCCCGCGCGACCCGATCATCGTGTGCAGACCGGCGGGCATGGCGGCGAGGTCCTCGTCGAAGGCGGCCAGGGCGAGCGCGTCGAGCAGGCGGTCGTCGTCGTAGCGGTAGCCGAGGGCCAGGTTGTCGGCCAGGGACTCGGCGAACAGCCGCGGCACCTGGGCCACGTAGGCGCATTGCGGGGGCACGAAGAACGCGGCCCGGTCCGCCACCGCCGCACCGTTCCAGCACACCTCGCCGCCGTCGATGTCGAGCAGGCCCACCACGGCCCGCAACAGCGAGCTCTTGCCGCTGCCCACCGGCCCCGCCACCACCACCAGCTCGCCCCGGCGGACCTCGAAGGACACCTCGCGCAGGTGCCGCGACGCCACCGTCAGCCCCCGGACCTCCAGCACCTCGAGCGGCCGGCGGACCGGCGGCGAGGGTCGCGGCGCCGGCGGGCCGCCGAGGATGGGCAGCGCTCGGTGCTGGGTCAGCGGATCGAAGCCGTCCGACACCGGGGCCACCAGCTCGGCCATGCGGGCGGCCGACACCTCGTAGCGGCGGCGGCCCACCACCAGCCCGCCCAGCCGCTGGGGCAGCCACACCAGGCTGAAGAGGTAGCTGGCGAACAGGGTGACCTCGCCGGCGTCGAGGCGGCCCCGGGCGGCGACCAGCAGCGACAGGCCCACCGACACGTCGGTCAGCGTGCCGTTGGCCGACCACATGCTGTCCTCCCAGGTCTGGTCGGCCACCATGGCGGCGGAGCGGCGGGCGTTGAGCCGGTCCAGCCGGCCGACCACATCCCGTTGGGCGCCGGCGAGCTTGACCGTCAGCGACGCGGCGAAGGCGGCGGCCAGGAACGCGCTCACCGCGCTGGTGGCCGCCCGGGCCCGCTGGCGGTAGCGGCGGGCGATGTGGCCCACCCGGGCGTTGGCCGCGCCGATCACGAACAACGGCACGATGCCGGCCACCGCCGCCCACGGGTCGATACGGGCCAGCAGCCAGGCGACGCCCACCCCGTAGACCAGCGAGCCGAACAGGTCCACCCAGTTGTCGAGCAGCAGCAGCATGTCGACGGGGTCGTCGCGCAGGCGGGCCACGGCGTCGCCGGCGGCCAGCTGCCGGGGCGCCGCCTCCCGGCCGCCGCTGGCCAGCTGGCCGGCCAGGGCGTTGGCCCGCGCCGCGCTGACCGCCGCCTGGGTGCCCTGCATGTACAGCCGGTGGCCCCAGCGGATGAACACCACCATCGCCGCCTCCGAGGCGAGCAACGCCACCAGCAGCAGGCGGAACGTGGCGCCGGTGCGCTCGGCCTGCAGCTCCGTGAACAACCGGGCCGTGAGCCAGCCCGGCAGCAGCGGCAGCACGAAGTAGACCACCCACGCGGCGTTGCCGGCCCAGAAGTAGCGGCCCCGGAAGTTGCCGATGACGGCCATGCGCCGTTCCCCGGCCAGCAGCCTCACGACGCCTCCCGCCGTTCGCGCCCGGCCGCCGAGGCCAGCAGGCGGGCGTATCGGCTGGCCGGGTCGGCGGCGAGCTCGGTGCGGGCGCCCAGCTCCACCAGCCGGCCGCCGGCCATGACCGCGATGTCGTCGCACACCTCCAGCGTCTCCAGGCGGTGGGCGATGATGATGGCGGTGCGACCGGCCACCAGCGTGGCGGTGGCGGCGGCGATGGCGGCCTGGGTGTGGGGGTCGACCCGGGAGGTGGCCTCGTCGAGCACCACCACGTCGGGCCGGCGCAGCAGGCCGCGGGCCAGGGCGAGCAGCTGGGCCTCGCCGGCGGACAGGCCGGCCGCGGCCGCGGCACCGCCCGCCTCCTGCGCCGCCAGCTGCGTGTCGATGCCGTCGGGCAGCTGGTCGAGCCACGGCCCCAGGCCGACCGCCCGCAACGCGGCGATGACCTCGCCGTCGGGCACCGCCGCGAAGAGCGTCACGTTGTCGGCCACCGAACCGGGGAACAGCTGCACGTCCTGGGGCACGGCCGCCACCCGGGCCCGCAGGGCGGCCTCGTCGATGTCGGTGGTGGCCACCCCGCCGATGCGCACCGAACCGGACGTGGGCGCCACCAGGCGCAGCACCAGCCGGGCCAGCGACGTCTTGCCGGAACCGGTGCGGCCGACCACGCCCACGGTGCGACCGGCCCGCAGGTGCAGCTCCAGCCCGTCGAGGGCGGCGGCGGTGCCGTCCTCGTCGTCGTAGACGAGGGTGGCGCGCTCGAAGACCACGTCGAGCGGGCCCGCCGGCAACGTCGCCGTACCGGATGGTACGGCGCGCCACTCGGCCAGCAGGTCGAGCACCCGCCGGGCAGCACCGGTGGCGCCCTGGGCCTCCTGCAGGCGCCAGATCAACCCTTCGAGCGGTTGGCGGACCACCATGACGAAGCGGAACCCCAGGAACACCGCCCCCACCCCGATGGTGCCGCGGGCCAGCAGCAGCGCACCGACGGCCAGCATCAGCACCTCGGCCACCACCACGGCGATGCGGATCACCGCCTGGACCCGCATCTGCACCCGCACCCGCCGGCCGACGGCATCGACCAGGCCGGTGCTGCGCTCGCCGAGGCGGCGCACCCCGTGGCTGCCGGCGCCCAGGGCGGCCACCTCCTCGGCGGCGGCGAGGTACTGCTCGCCCACGCTCATCACCTCGGCCTCGGCGGTGCGCTCGGCCACGGTGGGCGCCATGGCGCTGTCGCGCTGCCACCAGGTGGCCGCCGCCACCAGCGCCAGGCCCACCGCCAGCGGCGGGGCCAGCCGCCACTCGACGAAGGCCAGCACGAGCACCGCTCCGATGCCGAGCAGCACGATGGCCACCACCCGGGCCACCACCCGGCTGAGGAACTGCGTCATGGCGGTCACGTCGGCATCCACCCGGGTGACCAGCTCACCGGGGGTGCGGTCGCGGTGGAAGGCGAGATCGGCCTCGAGCACGTGGCGCACGAGGTCCCGACGCAGCTCGTCGGTCAGGGTCCACGCCAGCGACGTGGTCCGCCACGTGACCACCACGCCGATGGCCGCGCTCAGCGCGCCGATGGCGGCGTAGGCGGCGGCGTAGGGGATCAGGCGGCCCGTGCCGGCGCCGGCGGCGACCAGGTCGACGAAGCGGGCCAGGAGCAGCGCCCCGAGCAACGGCAGCGCGGTGGCCGCCGCCAACAGCGCGCCGTAGCCCGCCACCGCCGCCCGGTGCCGGCCCAGCAGGCCGAGCACCAACCGCCACGGCGCAGCGGCGTCGGCGGTGGAGCCGGGGCCACCGGCCGGCGCGATCGTGTCGGACACGCGGCAACGCTAGTGACCGGTCAGCCGCCGGTCAGCTGAATTGGCGGGCGGGCCGGGAAGGCGGATCGCTCGACCCCGGTCGCCCGCCGCCGCCTACGATCGGCGGCCATGAGCATCGTCTCCGTCGTCACCGGCGCCAACTCCGGCATCGGCCGGGCCACCGCCATCCACCTGGCGAGCCAGGGCCACGAGGTCCACGGCTCGGTCCGCAACCTCGACAGCGCGGCCAAGCTGCGCTCGATGGCCGAGGAGGCCGGCGTGGAGGTGGGCCTGTTCGTGATGGACGTGGCCGACGACGAGTCGGTCCGTCGGGGCCTGGGCGAGGTGCTCGAGCGCACCGGCGGCGTGGACGTGCTGGTGAACAACGCCGGGGTGGGGGGCAACGCCGTCATGGAGGAATGCCCCGCCTCGCTGTACAACGAGGTGTTCAACATCAACGTGGGCGGGGCCGTCCGCTGCGCCCAGGCCGTACTGCCCGGCATGCGCGAGCGTCGTTCGGGGGCGATCGTCAACGTCACCTCGATCACCGGGCGCATCGCCGCCATCGCCCAGCAGCCCTACGTCGCGTCCAAGTGGGCGCTCGAGGGCGCCACCGAAGGCCTCGCCCAAGAGGTGGCACCGTTCGGCATCCGGGTGGCGATCATCGAGCCGGGGGTCACCAAGTCGGCCATCTTCTCCAAGAACGTCGACGCCCCCAACCAGTCCGGCGCCTACGACGCCCACTACCGGCGGCTGTTCCAGTTCTACAAGGCGGGCATCGCCTCGGCCACCGATCCGTTCGAGGTGGCCCAGATCATCCACCACGCCATCACCACCGACGAGCCGAAGCTGCGCTACACCGTGTCGTGGGGCGGCCCGGAGATCGTCGCCGGCCGGCAGGCGATGACCGACGAGGCGTGGGTGGCGCTCGGCCTGCCGCTCGACGACGACGAGTACTACGACCGCTTCAGCACCGCCTTCGGTGTCGACATCCGCCCGCAGGGCTGACGGGGCCGGCCGTGACGTTGTGGACGGAGCTGCTGGGCGCCGAGATCGGCTTCATCGGCCGCCGTTACCGCACCCGCGCCCTGCGCCTGGGGAGGGGCCGACCCTCGTGCTGCTGCACGGCCAGGGCGGCAGCCTGGAGAACTTCCGGCGCAACGTGGGCGCCTACGCCCGGCACTTCCGGGTGATCGCCATCGACCTGCTGTGGCACGGCCTGTCGGAGAAGCCGCCCATCGATGACGCCCTGGTGCCGACGATGATCGACCAGGTGCTCGACGTGCTCGACGGCGAGGGCGTCGATCGCTGCCACCTCGAGGGCCAGTCGATGGGCGGGTGGGTGGCCGCCCACCTGGCGCTGCGCCACCCCGAGCGCCTCGATCGGCTGGTGCTTACCACCCCGTCGATGGCGGAGAACCCGTTGACCGCGCCCGATGAGGACCGCCTCGCCGCGCAGCTCGCCGGCCAACTGGAGATCCTGCGCAACCCCACGCCGGAGATGGTGCGCAAGCGGATGAGCAACCTGGTGCACGACCTGTCGACCATCGACGAGGAGATGTACGCCGTCCGCCAGGCGATGATGGACCGGCCCGACACCAACGCCGGCCTGCAGGCCGCCATCACCGCCTACCTCGGCCCGGCGGCCCAGGCGCTCAAGCTCGGACCCGAGGAGCTGGGCCGGCTGCGCGTGCCCACGCTGCTGTACTGGGGCAGCCACAACCTGGGCGGCCGTGCCGCCGGCGACGCATTGGCCGCCGCCCTGCCTGCCGGTTCGCGCTACCACTGCCCCGACGTGGGCCACTGGGCGCAGTTCGAGCAGGCGGACGAGCACAACCGGGTGGTGCTGGAGTTCCTGCTCGGCGGCTGAGCCCGGGTCCCCGAGCGGTGGTCGTCCCCGCTCGTCCACCATTTGGACACATGCTGCCCACCGGCCGTCGACACCGGCGCCATGGCGATGGCGCGCCTGGCTCCTTCCTTCCCGCCGGCACTCCCTGCCGTCGCTCCCTGCCTCCTTCCCGCCGCCGTCAATCCCCGGTGGCCCTCCGCCCCGGTCGTCCTTCGGCGGCGATTCGACGTCGATTCGCCGGCGTCGACGGACTGGCTCCGGCTGCGCGCGGCGAGCGAGCGGCGGCGACGCCTCGGGCCCTCATCCGCACCGTCGGTCAGGGGATTCTGTGTCATGCAACCAATCCCGAATCAACATCGAATCGAGCGCGACAGGGTTTCGGCATACCCCTCAGTACCCACGCGGCGGCGCCGACCGGCCAGCATCGCGCCGGGCAGTGCGACGGTTGGATCCAGGTCCGGAACGCTCAGCCCGGGTCCACGGTGGCCGGCCGCTCGGGTCGGGTGAACAGCCCCAGCACGAGCGCCACCGCGGCCAGCGCGGTGACCATGGCGTAAGAGATGCGGCAGCCCCGCAGGAACGCCTCCGGCGCGCCCGGCGTGTCGGCGATCTCCGACAGCGGGATGTCGAGGCCGCGGGCGGCGAGCACTGCCACCACGATGGCGGAGGCCACCGCCTGGCCGATGACGTTGCCGATGTTGCGGGTCAGGTTGAGGAACGCGCCGACCACGCCGAGGTGCTCCACCGGCACCGAGGCCAGCACGGCGCTGCTGTTGGGCACGTTCCACAACCCGAAGGCGATGCCGTTGGCGAACAGCAGGACCATCACCACCCACAACGGGGTGCCGGCCCCGATCGAGGTGATGGCGGCCAGCGTCACCACCTGCAGGGCGAAGCCGGTGAGGTAGATCGGCCGCTCACCCAACCGGTCGGTATGGCGGCCGGCCTGGTTGGCGGCCACGCCCATGCCCACCGACGCGCCGAACAGCACGGCCCCGGTGGCGCCCTCGCGCAGGCCGCGCACGCTGATGAGGAACACCGGCATCAGGAACGTGATGGCGGTGTAGGACACGAAGCTCAGCGTGCGGGAGGTGACCGCCATGGAGAACGTGCGCCGGGCGAAGAACCGCAGCTGCAACATGGGGGTGGCCTGGCGCAGCTCCCATCGCACGAAGGCGACGAGCGCGACCACCATCAGCGCGGCCCCGGCCAGCATCGCCCCCGACGTCCACGCCAGCGCGAACGGGTTGGACACCGTCAGCACCATGGCGGTGATGAACACGAAGGACAGCGCGGCGCCGCCCCAGTCGAACGGCGGGCGCTGCTGCTGTTGGGCAACGCCCACGCCGGCGCCGCTCACCACCGCCTCGTCGAGGTAACGCAGCGCGGTGACCCAGGCCACGACCAGCGGCGGCACCAGCAGGGCGAACAGCGCCTGCCACGGCAGCACCTGCAGGATGAACCCGCCGCCGATGGGTCCCATGGCTGCGCCGATGGCCACCACCGAGGTCTGGCTGCCCAGCGCCCGGCCCCGTTCCGACGGCGGGAAGATGGCCACCAGCATGGCCGTGCCGACCGCCTGGCCCATGGCGTTGCCCACCGACATCACCACCCGGGCCGCCAGCATCAGCCCGAACGTGGGCGCCACGGCCACGCCGATCGACCCGGCGGCGAACAGCACCAGGCCGATGAGGTGGATGCGGCGGCGGCCGACCATGTCGGCGATGCGGCCCATCGGCATCATCAGGCCGCTGATGACCAGCGACTGGATGATGACCACCCAGCTGACCGAGCGCAGCGTGACCCCGAAGTCGTCGGCGATGGCGGAGAGCGCCACGAACACCATCGACATGGAGAACACCATCGTCACGAACGAGATGGCGATGGCGGTGAACGCCCGCCACTTGTCGCGATCGGACAGCTCGCCCTCGAGCGGGGCGGCGGGCGGGGCGTCGGTCACGGGGTGGCGGGGCGGCGGCTGGTGCGCAGCTCGCTGAACGGCAGGTCGCGCGACTCGTCGGGCTCCTTGGGCAGCCCGAGCGCCCGCTCGCCGATGATGTTGCGCTGCACCTCGTCGGAGCCGCCGGCGATCGAGGTGGCCGGCACGAACAGGGCGTAGCGGTGGAACATCCCCGCCGCCGGGGCGTCGTCGTCGGCCAGCATGCCGTGGGCGCCCATCGCCTCGAGGCCCAGGTTGCGCAGATCCCGGCCCACGTTGGAGCCGCCCAGCTTGAGGGTGGACACCTCGGGGCCGGGCTGGCCGCCGCGGGCGTTGGCCTTGCCCCGGGCGCCGGTCCAGCGCTGGGTCACCCGGTCGCTGTGGAGGCGGGCCCGCCGCTGGCGGAACACCGGATCGCCGCCCACCCCGAAGCGGTCGACCAGGCCGTCGAACAGGGCGGTGGCGCCCCCGCCGATGGCGAAGGAGAACGCGTCGATCTCCTCGGCCTGGCGGCGGCGGTACTCCTCGACGGTGAGGGACAGGTCGGGCTTGCCCAGCAGGCTGCCGCCGCCGGGGCCCATGCCGGGGTTGTTGGGGTCGCGCTCGTTGGACAGCGTGGTCATCGCCACCCGCCAGCCCTCGCCCGCGGCGCCCAGCCGGTCGGCGTCGGCCACCCGGGCGTCGGTGAAGAACACCTCGTTGAACGCCGCCTCGCCGGTCATCTCCCGCAGCGGGCGGACCTCGACGCCCGGCTGCTGCATGTCGATGAGGAAGTAGGTGATGCCCTTGTGCTTGGGAACATCCGGATCGGTACGGGCGATGAGGATGCCGTAGCGGGCGAACTGGGCGCCGGAGCTCCACACCTTCTGGCCGTTGACCACCCACTCGTCGCCGTCGCGCACGGCCCGGGTCTGCAGCGACGCCATGTCGCTGCCGGCCTCGGGCTCGGAGAACAGCTGGCACCACACGTCGGTGCCGGTGGCGATGCCCGGCAGGTGGCGGCGCTTCTGCCCATCGGTGCCGTAGGCCAGGATCGTGGGGGCGGCCAGGAACGTGGAGATCCCGGTGGGCGGGCCGAAGGCCCTGCGGCGCATCCGCTCGGCGATGACCGCGGGCGGCCTCGCCGCGCAGGCCCTTGCCGAACCACTCGGCCGGCCACGCCGGGAACCCCCACCCGGAGCCGCCGAGGCGCTGCCACCACTCGCCGAGCGTCAGCTCCGGCGACCAGTGCTCGTCGAGCCAGGCGGCGAACTCAGCGACGGTGTCGGTGGTGGTGGTGTCCGGGGGTGCTGCGCGCTCGGCCATGGGCCAGCACGGTAGCGGACGCCCGCGGCCCGACGGCCGGGTGGACGGGGCACCGCCGCCTCGGTCGCGGTGCTAGACCGCAGCCATGCCGTTCGACCCCAACCGGCCCGACCTCACCGAGTTCCTGCCGCCCTCACCCGGTGGCCGGCCGGCCCGCTGGGTCGGCGCAGCGGAGGCCGTGGCCGCCATACCCGACCACAGCCGCGTCTTCATCGGTGGGGCCGCCACCACGCCCCTGCACCTGGTGCAGGCGCTCGACGACGCCCGCGACCGCTGGACCGACATCGAGATCGTCTGCCCGATGCTGCAGAAGCGGCTGCCGCTGTTCCAGCACGCCGGGGCGCCGTTCCGCTTCCTCACCAGCCAGGCATCGCCGGCGTTCAAGTACCTGTGGGGCAGCGGCCACGTCGAGGTGCTGCCCACCAAGTACTCCGACCACACCACGCTGCACGTGCCGTGGGGCCCGGTGCCGGTCGACGTGGCGCTGGTGGCGGTCAGCGCCCCGGTCGACGGCCGGGTCAGCCTCGGGGTCAGCGTGGGCAGCACGGTCATGCCGGCGCGCACCGCCCCGCTCGTCATCGCCCAGGTCAACCCGACCATCCCGTACACGTTCGGGGCCGGCGAGCTCGACGTCGACCAGTTCGACCTGCTGGTCGAGGCCGACGAACCGATCTCCGACAGCCGCGCCGCGGAGGGCGAGCTCGACGAGCTGACCCGCACCATCGCCACCGCGGCGGCGTCGGTGGTGACCGACGGGGCCACCATCCAGTTCGGCATCGGCTCCATCCCCGACGCCATCCTCACCACGCTGCAGGCCCGACGGCACCTGCGGGTGCACTCGGGGCTGGTGTCCGACGCCTGCATCGACCTCTACGAGGCCGGGGCGGTCGACGGGATCATGGTGGCGGCCGAGGTGGTCTCCACGCCCCGCATGCGCCAGTGGATCCACCGCAACCCGGCCGTGCTGATGGGCCCGCCCAACCTCACCCACGGCGCCGGCGAGCTGGCCGCGCTGCCCAACTTCGTGGCCCTGAACTCGACGGTGGAGATCGCCCTCGACGGGTCGGCCAACTCCGAGGTGGCCGGCGGTCAGATCATCTCCGGGCCCGGCGGCGCCCCCGACTTCGCCTTCGGGGCCGGTCTCACCAGCGGCGGCCGTTCGGTGCTGGCCCTGCGGGCCACCGCGGCGCGCGGTGCGGTCAGCCGCATCGTGCGGCGCATCGAGCCGCCCAACCCGGTCACGCTGCCCAACTACCTGTGCGATGTCGTCGTCACCGAGTTCGGGCGGGTGGATGTGCGGGGCCTGGCCGGCGAGGCCCGGGCGGCGGCGCTGCGCAGCATCGCCCACCCCGACCACCGCGCCGACCTCACGCTGCTCTGAGCGGCCATCGCCGGCCGGCGGCGACACGGGCGTGAGGCGCGGGCGGTCAGGCGCAGGCGTTCAGGCGCAGACGTTCAGGCGCGGGCGGTGACCAGCAGCGCCCGCTGGACGATCACCCGGTCAGCCGGCACCACGGCGGCCAGCGCGGCGGCCATGGCGCGCCGCGTGTCCGGGTCGGGATCGGGCGCGACGAGCGTCACCGGGATGCTGCCCAGCCACTGCTGCACGGCGTCGTCGAGCCGATCGGGAAGCCGCAGCTCGGCGCGCACCTCCCGCACGGCCACGTCGCGCCAACCGGCGGTGCGCAACAGCGCGGCGGTGGCCTCGGGGTCACCCAGCGAGAACGGGTTCGGTGAGCCCGGCGGGGCCGACGGCGGCAGCTGGACCACCCCGGCCAGCGCCCGCAGCGGCACCAGCAACACCGGGCAGCGGTCGCGGTCCGGCCAGCAGGTGAACGCCAGCCGCCCGCCGGGTCGGGTGCTGCGCCGGAGGTTCGAGAACGCCGCCGCCGGTTCGTCGAAGAACATCGTGCCCAGGCGGGAGAACACCACGTCGAAGGTGGCGTCGGGCCACGGGTGGGTGGCGGCATCGGCGCACAGCCACCCGATCGGAGCGGCGTCAGGGGCGGGGAGCTCGATCGGGCCAGGTGGAGCACCGCCTCGCTGACGTCGACCGCGGTGACCGACCCGGTCGGGCCGGCGCGCCGGGCCAGCTCCACCGTGGTGTCGCCGCTGCCGCACCCCACGTCGAGCCGCAGGCGCCGGCCAGCGGCGCAGTGCGGGTAGGTGGTATCGCTCAGCCAGCCGAACTGACGGCGGGTGGTGCCCGACGCCGCCGCCCAGCGCCGGCCCACGTCGTCCCGCCACTCGGCCAGGCCCTGCCAGCCGGTGCGATCGGCGGGTGGGGGTGCCGGGTGCTGCACGGGTCCGATCCTGCCCGCGGCCGGGTCCGCCGGGCGAAAAAACGGGGCTGTCACCGTTCGGGGAGCTCGGCTTGGGGTGATCACCCCGCTACAGTGTCCAGCGGACGGGCCCCCGATCCCAACCCCTCCGGGATCGGGGGCCCGGCCGCGTCCGGGCACCGGCTCACGGCTGCGGGGACGGGTCAGCCGGCAGCCGGCGGCGTCTGCACGTCGACCACCACCCGCGGTGGGCCGGTGAGCGTGAACACCCGGTAGGGGTGCTCGCCGTTCACGCCGATGGCCCACGACAGCAACGCCTCGAAGTCCCCGCTCCAGACCACGTCCACCACCACGGCGGTATCACCCGACACCGACAGCGGTCCGTCGTAGCGCAGGACGAACTCCCCGGCGGCGTTGAGCTCCGCCCGGCTCGCCGCCTGCATGCGCACCAGCAGGGCCCGATCACCGCCGACCTCGACCGGCAGGTCGGAGGGGTCCTGGGTGATCGGCAGCGCCCGCGGGCCCACCAGCACTCCGGGCAGGGCGTCGTCGGGCCCGAACTCGAACACCACCCGGTCGAAGCCGGGCTGGTGACCCACCCGCACCGTCTGCAGCGTGGCCAGCTCGTTGGTGCCGGGGAAGCCGAGGTTGACCGTCTCGCTGCCCGGAACGAAGGCGGGGCCCGGGATCGGCGCGGTCGTGCCGGTGCCCGAGGTGGCCGGCCCGGTGCTGTCGGAGCCGGCCGGCGGGAGGCCGGAGCTCGACGTGCTCGCCGGGTTCGATGAGCCCGACGAGCCCGACGAGCCCGACGAGCCCGGTCCCGGCCCGGACGTCGCCGAGCCGCTCGAGGCGGGCCCGGGTGTCGACGAGCTCGACGCACTGGTGCCGGGGGAGGCGTCGTCGCCGCCACCGCCGCAGGCGGCCGCCAGGCCCAGGGCCAAAGCGACCGTCGCCGCGGCGGACCGTCTGCCGGTCACGGGGCCAGCAGGAGGCGGGCCGCCTGCTCGGCGGTGGCCCGGGCCTTCGCCTCGAGCTCGGCGTCCTCGGCGTTGGAGATCGGGTGGGTGATGACGGCGAAGGGGTAGCCCGGCACCCCCAGGGCCTGGGCCATCAGCTCGGCCCCGTCCACGAACGTGGAGGTCATCACCCCCACCGCCGGCGTCCCCAGCCGCTCGGCGGTCACGGCGTCGTGCAGACTGCACGACGAGCAGCTGCCTCAATCACCGACCCCGGCGAACATCGCCGCCCAACCGGCGGCCTCGGCCATGATCGCCTCCTCGGCCGGGGCCGAGTAGTTGCTCTTGGTCAGCCGCACCACCTCGGCCACCCCCCACTCCTCGCGCAGGATCCGCTCGAGGTGGTCGAAGTAGGGCCGGGTGTTCTGCTTGCCGTTCGAGATGAACCCAACGGTGGCGCCGGCCAGGCTGCGGGGCCGGACCGGCAGCTCGAACGCGGTCGCGTCCTCCTCGAAGCTCGGGTCGAGCACGGTGAAGCCCATGGGTCGTTCCTTCCTCCGGTGCCGGCCGGATCAGCAGTCGATGCACACGCCGATGGCGGCGGTGGCGGCGGCGGACTTGGGGCCCAGCCACGGCGGGATCACCGCCGCGAACCCGCCGGCCTCACCGCCGGCGGCGATGACGAGCAGGTGCTCGGGGCTGGGCAGGGCCGAGTAGGTGTAGTGGCGGTTGCGGTCGGTCACCACCGCGGCCTTGCCCACCGCCTCCCAGTCGGTGCGGCGCACCACGGCGTGCTCGTGCACGAACGCCCGCAGGTCGGCCTTGGACCAGGCGGCGTCGTGGAACACCCGGCGCAGCTGCGGGGGCACCACCACCGCGTAGTTCCCCGACCAGATCGAGTAGTGCAGCATCGTCGCCTTGATCTCGGCCACGATCGTGGTGGCCACCTCCTCCGGGTCGGTGGTCCACTCGTTCATGATCTGGCGAGGGCCCGAGGCGGCGAAGGCCGTCACCGAGGACACCTCGGCCGGCATGCCCCGCTCGGCGCCCAGCGGCAGCCACGGCGCGGCGCCCTCCTCGTCCTCGGCCACGCACCAGGAGATCTTGCCGGGGTGGCCCAAGGTGGAGCGGTCGAGCTCGCCGGGGCGGACCTCGAGCAGGTTGCGCAGCACCAGCCGCACCGCCCGGCCGATGCAGATCGACGCCCGGTCGGCACCGGCGAGCACCGAGTGCGCGCTCGACATGCCCAGCTGGCGGCGGATCGGCCCGCTCACCACCAGCAGCACCGCGCACCCGCCGGTGGAGGCGGTGGCCCCGTGCACCAGGAACTCGGGCTTGCACATCGCCTCCACGGCGGCGGCCACCACCGGGAAGTCCGGCGGCAGGCAGCCCGCCAGCACGGCGTTGACGGCCACCTTCTCGGCGGTCAGCGCCCGCTGCTTCACCGGTTCGATCCCGATCACCTGATCTGGGGCGAACGCCGAATGGGTCAACATCGCCTCCACCCGCGCCGGCGTGGGGGCGACCACCGGCAGGCCGTCGGTCCAACCGCGCTCGCGGTAGAGCTGTTGCACCTCGTCGTCGTCGTGCACGTCGAACGTGCGGGCGAGCAGTTCCACGTCCCCGTTGTAACCGCCGACGGGACGGGCCGTCCACCGGCCCGTCCCGTACTGCGGGGTACGCCGCTAGGGCAGCTCGACGATGCGGTCGGTGGCGGGCGGGGCCACCGGCGAGCCGGCCTGCAGGTAGTCGGTGAAGGCGGTGAGGTCGTCGCCCCCGCCGAGGCGGTTGGTGCCCTCGGTGAACACGGTGAACGCATCACCGCCGTCGGCCAGGAAGTTGTTCACCGTGACCCGGTAGGTGGCGGCGGGATCGATCGGCACGCCGTCGAGGGCCATCGACGCCGGGTCGATGCGCTGGCCGAACGGCGCGGATGCCCGGTAGCTGAACGTGAAGCCGCGCGACACGCCCAGGATCAGCACCGGTCGGGAGCGGGTGGCGATCGCCTGCTGCTCGAGCACGGCGTGCAGCTGGGCGCCGGTGAGATCCATGGTCACCAGCAGGTTGCCGAACGGCTGCACGGTGAACGCCTCGCCGAAGGTGACCTCACCGGGCTGCTCGCCACCGGAGATCTGGGCCACGGCCAGATCGGCGCGCACGCCGCCCGGGTTCATCAGCGCCAGTTGCGCACCGCCGTCGGCGGCCGCCGCCGTGGCCGCCAGCTGCGAATCGGCGATCAGGTTGGCCAGCGACGACTCGGTGTCGCGGCCGGCCGAGCGGGTGATGTCGGCGCTGATGGTGCCCACCACCCGGTTGGCCCGGGGCGCGGCCAGCGCCGACCACTTGGCGATGATGTCGCTCTGGGTCGGGTCCTTGGCCACCGTGCGGGTGACGAGGTGGTTGGCCGCGGTCACCTGGTCGCGGACCACGTCGCCGCTGCGGACGTCGATGGGCAGCACCGTCTCGGTGACCACCCGTCCGAACGACGACGCCGAGGTGACCATCCGGGCGTCGCCGGCCGGGTCGGCCACGGTGCAGACGTAGGGCTGGTGGGTGTGGCCGGTGACCACCAGGTCGATGGCCGGGTCGAGCCCTCGGCGATGTTCAACACCGGGCCGCTGATGCCCTCGCAGGCCCCGTAGGTGCCGGCCTGGACGCCGCCCTCGTGCAGCAGCACGACGATCGCCTCCACCCCTTGGGCGGTGAGCTGCGCGGCGGCGGCGTTGGCGGTGGCCACCTCGTCGGCGAAGCGCAACCCGCGGATGCCGGCCTGGGCCACCAACTCGGGCGTGCCCTCCAACGTCATGCCGATGAAGCCCACCCGCACGCCGCCCACCGTCTCGACCGACGTACCGGGCAGCACGGTCTTGGTGCTGCCGGCGAAGTGCACGTTGGCGGCCAGCCACGGGAAGTCGGCGCCGTCGTAGGGCCGGTCGGGGAAGTAGCAGCCGTCGTCGGGGTGGCAGCCGCCGTACTGCATGCGCTGCAGTTCGGCCAGGCCCTCGTCGAACTCGTGGTTGCCCACGCCGGACACGTCGAGGCCCATCGCCTCGAGCGACTCGACGCTGGGCTCGTCGTGGAACAGGCCAGACAGGAACGGCGACCCGCCGATCAGGTCCCCGGCCGCCACCGTGAGCGAGTGGGGGTGGCCCTGGCGCAGCGTGTCGAGCGCGGTGGCCAGGTACTCGGCGCCGCCAACCTCGGTGGCCGACGGATCGAGCGTGGCCCCCAGGGTGGCGTCGGCCCCGCCCGGCGGCTCGAGGTGGCCGTGGTAGTCGTTGAACGACAGCACCTGCACGGCCACCACGCCCCCGCCGGATCGGTGTGGTCGCGCCCGCCGGGGTGCCCGTTCGGGTCGCCGCCGGCGCTACCGCCCGCCGCGCCGGGCATGCCCAGCGCCGCCGCGGTGAGGCCCACCGCCAACACTGCTGCGGCCCGGGCCCGACGGCCGCGGGTGCGGCGCGCGAGCGGTCGGTCGAGGGCGTGGGATCTGCCGGTGGTGCGCGTGGCCATGGGTGCTCCTCGGGCTTCGGTGGACGCGTGGCGGGGTTCGGCCGGACCCTACCGCCCGGTCCGGTGGCGGATTGCCCGCTGATCACCGTTCGTCTGCTACAAGTGCCCACAGGACGCGCCGGCCCGCACGGGGCGGGTCGGGCAGAAGGGGGATCCGATGGACGTCGGACTGCAGATGATCTTCAGCTCGGGTGGCTGGGACGACACCATGACCGACGGGCAGACCTACCGGGAGGAGCTCACGCTCGCCCGCATGGCCGAAGACCTCGGCTTCGACGCCATCTGGCCGGTGGAGCACCACTTCTACGACTACTCGTTCTGCCCCGACAACCTGCAGCTGCTGTCGTACCTGGCGGGCTGCACGTCGACCATCGGCCTGGGCACGGCGGCGATCATCCTGCCGTGGAACGAGCCGTTGCGGGTGGCCGAGAAGATCCTGATGCTCGACCACGTCTCCGGCGGCCGGGCCCGGGTGGGCTTCGGGCGCGGCCTGTCGCGCCGTGAGTACGGCCACTTCCGCGGCATCGCCATGGACGAGGCCCGAGGCCGTTTCGACGAGGCGTCGGCGATGATCGTCGAGGCCATCGAGACCGGGGTGATGAAGGGCGACGGCCCGTTCTACCCGCAACCGGAGACCGAGCTGCGCCCCCGGCCCGAGCAGTCCTTCAAGGGGCGCATCTACGCGGTGGCCAACTCGGCGGACTCCGTGGACGCCTGCGCCCGCATCGGTGGCCGCATGATCATGTTCTCGGAGACCAACTGGGAGCGGCGCATGCCGTCGGTCACCCGCCACCAGGAGATGTTCCGGGAGCAGCACGGCTTCGAGGCGCCGCCGGTGATGACCGCCGACTTCACGTTCGTGCACCCCGACGCCTCCTATGCCAAGGAGAAGGCGGAGCAGTGGCTCGCCGGGTACCTCTACACGCTGCTCGAGCACTACGAGCTGATGAACGACCACTTCAGCGAGATCGAGGGCTACAAGGGCTACGGCAAGCAGGCCCAGGTGCTGCAGAAGATCGGCATGGAGGGCTACATCAAGGGGTTCCTGGCGGCCAACGCCTACGGCACCCCCGATCAGATCCTCACCCGGCTCGAGGAGCGCAAGGCCGTGCTCGGCGATTTCGAGCAGTGCACCTGCTTCCGCTTCGGCGGCATCCCCTTCGAGGAGGCGAAGGCCTCGATGGAGCTGTTCGCCAAGGAGATCCTGCCGGTGCTCAAGAGCTGGGACTGAGCCGGCACCGTGTTCCCGCGGTTCAGCGCGGGAACACGGTGCCGTCGAACAGCTTGCGGGCGGTGCGCAGCACGCCGGCGCGCCGGGAGGTGGGCAAGGTGCCGGCGTCGGTGCCCGTGGCCGGCGCCGGTAGGTCCAGCTCCACGACCGCCTCGAACGTGCCGGTGGGGTGCTCCAGCACCACCGGTCGCTCGGCGCTCGGGTGGCCGCTGCGCTCGTGGGCGGGGGTGCCCGGGGTGAGGCAGGCGGTGGCCACCGACACCGCGCCGAGCACGCCGATGGCGTCGTGGCAGCGGTGCGGGATGAACGTGCGGGTGCCGGCCGTGCCGCCATACCGAGCGGTACTGATGAGGGTGAGCTTGGGGACGGTGAGGGCGGCGACGTCGCCGAGGCCCATGGCCGGGCCCAGCGCCAGGCGGACCGCCTCCAACCGGCGACGCAGGGCCTCGTCGGCCTCCAGCTCGGCCGGGGTCTCGTCGCCCCGCACGCCGAGCTCGTCGGCGGCCAGCACGATGGTGGGCATGCCGTTGTCCACGCAGGTGACGTGCAGACCGTCGATCTCGTCGAGCAGGCGGCCGGTGGGGAAGAGCGCGCCGCAGGTGGAGCCGGCGGTGCCGTCGAAGTAGAGCGGGATGGCGGCGGCGGTGCCGGGCACGCCGGAGATGGCGGCGTCGCCGTCGTAGCGCACGCGGCCATCGCGGGTGTCGATCACCGCGGTGGCCAGGGAGCCGTCGTTGCGTTGGTAGATGCGGATCTCGGTACGGTCGCCGGTGACGGGCAGCAGGCCGCGCTCGAGGGCGAACGGCCCCACGCCGGCCAGCAGGTTGCCGCAGTTCTGCTTGTCGGTGATGAACGCCTCGTCCACCCCGGCCTGCAGGAACAGGTACTCGACGTCGGCGTCGGGGCGGGTGCTCGGCCGCACGACGGCGATCTTGGAGGTGAGGGGGTGGGCGCCGCCGATGCCGTCGATCTGGCGGGGGTCGGGCGAGCCCATGATGCGCAGCAGCAGATCGTCCCGCTCGGCGGGATCGGCGGGTAGGTCGGCCTCGAGGAAGTACGCACCCTTCGACGTGCCGCCCCGCATCAAGATGCAACGGATGCCGTCGCTCGATCGCATCGACGCCTCCTCGTGGGTCCTGCGCACGCTAAACCATGGCCATGACCGATGTGACCGCTGAGATCAGGGCGATGGAAGATCGCCGCTACGCCGCCATGATCGCGGCCGACGTGGCCGCGCTCGACGAGCTGCTGTGCGACGACCTGCAGTACACGCACTCCAACGCGGTGGTGGACACGAAGCAGTCGCTGTGCGGGCTGCTGTCGAGCGGGAAGCTGGCCTACAGGCGGCGGCCGGTGATCGACACGGTCCGGGTGTTCGGGGACTCGGCCATCCTCACCGGTTCGATGGAGCTGGACGTGTCGGTGGGCGGCGCCGAGCGGACCGTCAAGGGCCGCTTCACCGACGTGTGGGTGCGCGACGGTGGCCGCTGGCGCTTCGCCGCCTGGCAGTCCACCCCGCTGCCCGCCTGACGCACGAGGTCACGAGCCGGCATCGGGGCCGGGAGCGCCGGAGGCGCCAGCAAGCATGGGTACGGCCCGGCATGGGGTAGGGGCCCCGTGCTCGGGAGGAGGATGGGGTTGGGGCCCCATCCGGAAGCGGCGTAGCCGCCAGCAAGCACGGCCCGGCATGGGGTAGGGGCCCCGTGCTCGGGAGGGAGGATGGGGTTGGGGCCCCATCCGGGGCGCCGGAGGCGCCAGCAAACATGGCGACGTACATCACCGACGAGTGCATCGGGTGCGGGGCGTGCCTGCCCGAGTGTCCGAACAAGGCGATCTCGGAGGGCGACGAGATCTTCCACATCGATCCCGGCCTGTGCACCGAGTGCGTGGGCTTCCACAACGAGGAGCAGTGCGCGGCGGTGTGCCCGGTGGATTGCTGCCTGCCCGACCCCGCCCACCCGGAGACCGAGGACGTGTTGTTCGAGCGGGCGCTGCGCCTGCACGCCGGTTGGGCTGACAAGATGTCGCTCGGGCCGGACACGTCCGTTCCGTACGGGCTGACCAGCCCACACAAGCTGACGCAGGGGGAACGATCATGCTGTCGCGCGAGGACAACGAGCTGCTGTGCCGGGTCGGTCCGGGCACGCCGATGGGGAACCTGCTGCGGCAGTACTGGATCCCTGCGCTGCCTTCGGCGGAGTTCCCCGGCCCGGACAGCCCGCCGAAGCGGATGAAGCTGCTGGGCGAGAACCTGGTGATGTTCCGCGATTCGAACAGGGACATGGGCTGCGTGGTGGAGGCCTGCCCGCATCAGGGCGCCTCGATGTACTTCAGGCGCAACGAGGAGTGCGGCCTGCGCGCCTACCACGGCTGGAAGTTCGACACGTCCGGCACGTGTGTGGACCTGCCCACCGAGCCCCGTACCTCGCGGTTCAAGGACAAGATCCGGATCGCGCGTTCCCGTGCCGGGACGTGAACCACATGGTGTGGGTGTACCTCGGCCCCCGGAGACGCCCCCGCCGTTCCCTCGTTTCGAGCTGTGCACGCTCCCCCGGAGAACTGCGCCCGCCCCGCCATCATGATGGAGGAGGCCAACTGGGTGCAGAACATGGAGGGCGACCTCGATTCGGTGCACCTCGATTGGATCCACAAGCGGTTGTCGAAGGATGCGCCGCCGCCGCCGGTGGGCATCGCGGGCTTCACAACCCCGATCCCGACCCGCCCGCCTCGACGTGGTGCGCACCGATTACGGCGCTTCTACAGCGGCTCGCCGTCTGGGTGACGGCAACGACTGGCACCGCATCAACCAGTTCATCTTCCCGTTCCACACGATGATCTCGGTGGGCGACATGGTGAACCTGCGTTCGTTCATCCCGCTGGACGACCACTACGCCATGCTCATCTCGCACTCGGCCTACCCGAACAAGGCGTTCCCCGAGGAGGAGGCGCTGGCCATGGCCGACGCCTTCGCCCCGGTCGGCAGGTACCTCCCGCGCACCAACGACCCGCGCAGCTACTTCAACACGGTGGCCAACAAGCGCAACGACTACCACCGCAACCTCGAGGTCGAGAAGGAGTCGATGTTCAACGGCATCCCCTTCGTGTTGAACCTCCAGGACCGGGCGATGACCGAGTTGATGTGCGGGCCGGGCGACGAGCCGCTGTACGACCGGACCCAGGAGCACCTCGGCTCGAGCGACGCCATGGTGATCGCCGTCCGCCGGCAGTTGATCAACGCCGCGAAGCGGCTGGCGGAAACCGGCGAGGTGCCCGCCAACGTGGACGGTGTGGACCTCGACCGGGTGCGGGCGGCCACGCTGGTGCTGCCCGAGGGCGCCGACTGGAAGTCGATCTCGGCCGATGGGCGCAACGCCGATTCGGGGCTGCCGCCGGGCGCGGATGTCCCGTTGATCCTGTAGGGCTGCGGCCGGGTCCGGGTCCGGTGCTGCGGCGCCGGCGCCTGCTCGCCCAGGATGAACGGGTCTGTACGGAAACAGCCACGGCGGCGAGTAGCCGCCGTGGCCACAACTCTGACCAGGGCGTTCACCAGAGGGCTAGCAGGGCGGTTGGTCGTTTCCGTACAGACCTGCGCCCGAGCCGGGCCCGGTGAGTGATCTTTCAGTACTTTTCATGCCATGTCAGATGAATGGCGGGTGCTGACGCGGGCCGAGCTGCACGCCGAGGGCCACGACGAGCCGGCGATCCGACGGCTGGTGCGGCACGGCCGGCTGCAACGCATGGCTCGCGGTGTGTACCTCGAGGGACCCCGGGCCAGCGGCGCGCAGCGCTGGTGGCAGGACGTCGCCGTGCAGGCGCAGCTGCACCCGCAGGCAACCGTGAGCGGGCAGGCCGCGGCTGCGGTGCTGGGGCTGGACGGGTTCGATCCGCCGGTGCCCATCAGCGTGGTGGCGCCGTCGGACCGCCATGGCGGGGCCGGGGTGCGCCGCCGGCGCTCGGTGGAGGCGCCGCTCGAGGTGCGCGGCCTGTGGGTCACCGCGGTCGAGGACACGCTGCTGACGCTGGCCGAGGACCTCTCGGCGCGGCCGGGTTGCGCGGCGGCCGGCAGCCCGCTCGACCCCTTCGAGCTCGTGGAGCTGGCGGTGGAGTGCGCGCTGCGCCGGGAGCTGACGACGATCGAGCGCCTACGGGACGCCGTCGCCGCCACCACCGCCCGCCGGCCGGGGCGCGCCGTGCTGTGCGCCGTGCTGGCCGTCCGGCCCGACGAACCACCGACGGGCAGCTACCTCGAGACCCGCTGCCACCAGGTGCTGCGGGCGGCGGGCCTGCCCGCGTTCCGCCGGCAGGTCGAGCTGCACGACCACCACGGGCGCATCGGCACGGTGGACTTCGCCCTCGGGCAGGTCGTGATCGAGGTGGTGGGTGAACGGTGGCACCTCGAGCGCTTCGGGCCCGATCACCGTCGCTACGCCCGTCTGGCCGCCGCCGGCCACCGGCTGCTGACCTTCACGTTCGACGACATCGAACACCAGCCGGGCCACGTCGCCGACGCAACCGGTCGGGCGCTGCGAACGCGGCCGCTGTGCTAGGACCGTCCCATGGTCGTTCGCGGTACCCCCGTCCTCCGTCGAGAGGACCACGCCCTCATCACCACCGGCGGCACGTTCGTCGGCGACCGCCGCCTCGACGGCTGCCTGCAGGTGGCCTACGTGGTGTCGCCCTACGCCCACGCCCGCATCCGGCGCATCGACACCGCCGCCGCCCGCCGTGCGCCGGGGGTGGTCGCCGTCTTCACCGGCGCCGACACCGGCCACCTGGCGCCGTTCGCCGTCCCGAGCCCCGACATCGACAAGGCGATGGTGCGGCCGCTGCTGCCGACCGAGCGGGTCCGCTTCGTCGGCGAGGCCATCGTCGCGGTGGTGGCCGAGAGCACCTACCAGGCGGCGGACGCGGTGGAGCTCGTGGAGATCGACTTCGAACCGCTGCCGGTGTTGGTCGACCCGGAACAGGCCATGACCAGCGACCTGCTGCTGCACGACGGCGCGGCGTCGAACGTGGCGTTGCACCTCGCGCGCCGAACCTCAGTCCGGACTGGGGCGGATGCGAGGTGATCACCGAGGTCCGGGTGGTCAACAACCGGTTGGCGCCGGCGCCGATGGAGCCACGGGTGGCCGCGTCGGAGTGGGTCGACGGCCGCATCGTGCACTACAACGCCGGCCAGGGCACCCACCCGGTGCGGGCCGCGCTGGCGCGCACCTACGGCCTGGAGCCGAGCTCGATCCGGGTCATCGCCAAGGACGTGGGCGGCAGCTTCGGGGCCAAGGGCACGCCGCACCCCGAGGAACTGCTGCTGCCGTTCATCGCCCAGCAGGTGGGTCGCCCGGTGATGTGGATCCCGGCCCGCAGCGACGACATGAACGGCCTGCACCACGGCCGCGGCCAGATCCAGTACCTGAAGATCGGCGGCAGCCGGGACGGTCGCATCCACGCCTACGAGGCGTCCATCGTCCAGGATTCCGGGGCGTACCCCGCCGGCGCCACCGGCCTGCCGTCCAACACCCGGGCGATGCTCACCGGCTGCTACGACATCCCCACGGCCGGGTTCCGCTCCGAGTCGGTGGTCACCAACACCACCCCCACCGGCGCCTACCGCGGCGCCGGGCGGCCCGAGGCGGCCGCTGCCATCGAGCGGGCCGTCGACGCTTTCGCCGCCGCCATCGACCTGGACCCGGCCGAGGTCCGCCGGCGCAACTTCATCCCCGCCGACCGGTTCCCCTTCACCACACTCGGCGGTATGTCCTACGACTGCGGCGAGTACGAGCGGGCGCTGGACCTGGCGCTGGATGCCGCGGGGTATGGCGAGCTGCGAGCCGAGCAGGCCCGGCGGCGGGCGGCGGGCGACACCGCGCTGCTGGGCATCGGCCTGGCCGTCTACGTCGAGCGGACCGCCGGCATCCTGCGCCCCGACTCCGGCTCGGTCGAGCTGCGCCCCGACGGCAGCCTCTACGCCCTCACCGGTTCGTCGCCCTACGGCCAGGGCCACCACACCAGTTGGGCGATGCTCATCTAGGACCGCACCGGGGTGCCGATGGAGCGCATCGAGGTCTTCCACGGCGACACCGACGAGGTGCCCCGGGGCGGCGTGACCGGTGGGAGCCGCTCGGTGCAGTCCAACGGCGTGGCCATGTGGCGGGCCGCCGGGCTGCTGGTGGACGAGGCCCGCAAGGTGGCCGCCGACCTGCTCGAGGCCAACGTCGACGACGTCGTGCTCGACACCGCCGCCGGTCGGTTCCACGTGGCGGGCACGCCGGCCATCGGGGTGGACTGGGCCCGGATCGCCGCGGCCCGGGCCGAGCAGCTCGGCGACGGTGGGGCCGGCGGCAACGACCGGCGGCTGCTGCACGCCGAGACCGACTTCCAGGCCGAGGCGCCGACGTTCCCCTTCGGCGCCCATGTCGCCGTGGTCGAGGTGGACGCCGAGACCGGGCGGTCACGCTGGTGCGGCTGGTGGCGGTGGACGACGCCGGCACCATCCTCAACCCGCTGCTGGCCGACGGGCAGGTGCACGGCGGTCTGGCCCAGGGCGCAGCGCAGGCGCTGATCGAGGGCGTGGTCTATGACCCCGACGGCAACCCGCTCACCGGCAACTTCGCCGACTTCGCGGTGATCTCGGCCACCGAGCTGCCGTTCTTCGAGCGCATCACCATGGAGACGCCGACGCCCGCAACGGGCTCGGCGCCAAGGGCATCGGCGAGTCGGGCACGGTGGGGGCCACGCCGGCGGTGCAGAACGCGGTGGTCGACGCCCTGGCGCACCTCGGGGTGCGCCACGTGGACATGCCGTTCACCGCCGAGACGGTGTGGCGGGCGATCCGGTCCGCTCCGCTCCGCGGTGACGAGCGCCTCGATGTCCTCGAGCCGGTAGCTGTGCGGCGGGCGGCGGGTGCGAGCGGCATCGTTCGCCACCCGCTGCAGCACCGCGTTGACCGGGGTGGGCACACCGTGCAGGCGGCCGAGCAGGACGATCTCGCCGTTGAGGAAGTCGGCCTCGATGGACCCGGAGCCCTTGACCAGGCTCTGCCAGGACGAGCTGCCCCGGGCAGGCACGCCGTCGAGGGCGACGATGCCCACGTCCTTGACCCGTTCGGCGTAGGCCGCCTGGTCCCGGCAGGCGATCCCGGCGGCCTCGAAGCAGGCGCGACCCTCGCGGCGCGCCGCCTTGGCCAGCTCGCTGCCCATGGCGCCGCGGCCGACGGCGGCATCGAGGGCGTTGCCGAGGTTCCCGAGCAGCTTGGCGTACTTGGAGGCCATGATGTCGGGGATCGACTCCGACTGGAACCCGCCGGCGCGCAGGGCAGCGGCCAGCGTGTCGCTGGTGGCGTCGGTGCCGTGCGGGTAGCGCCCGACGTCGAGGCAGCCGAGCGCCGGGGCACCGTGGCAGGACACCTTGCCGGGTTCGAGGAACGTACCGGGCAGCTGCACGCACATCCCGTAGACGGCCTCGAAACGGCGCAACGCCTGGCGCTCGTTGTCGACCCCGTTCTGGGCGCAGACCACGGCGCCGTCGAAACCGGTGGCGGCCAAGGCGTCGAGCACCGCTGCGCTGTCCTGGGACTTGGTGCACAGCAGCACGACGTCCTCCGGACGAAGGCCGGCCTCACCGGGGTGCTCGAAGACGGGTAGGCGGTGGGTCGCCACCCCGGCCGGGGTGCGCAACTCGAGCCCGGACGGCCATCGCCCGGGCGTGGTCGCCGCGGGCGATGAGCGAGACGGGCAGCCCGGCTGCTGCGAGCTGCCCGCCGATGGTGGCGCCGATGGCGCCGGCGCCGTAGATCACGTAGGTCACGTGGTCAAGCTTCGCACAGGGTCACAGCGGCCGCCGCCGCTCCCCGGGCCGTGAGCACCAGCACCGCACCGCCGGTCAGGGCGACCGTACCGATCAGCATGGTCAGCATCGGATCGCCACCGGTGAAGGGCAGCTCGGCGTTGGCCGGCAACACCGCCGGGGCCACCGTGGTGGTCGGCGCCGTGGTGGGCACCGTGGGCGGAGCGGTCACCTGTGCCGGCAGGGCCCGGGCCTCGTTCGGCACCGCCAAGGCGGCCGCCACCCAGACCAGCGACGCCGGCAGGTCGCCGCTGTCATCCCATTCCGAGACCATCTGCACCGTGAGGGTGTCGGCCCCGGCGGGGACGGCCACCTCGAGCAACCGGGTGTCGAGCTCCGGGCCCTCGGTGTCGGCGAAGGGATCATCGAACCGAGTTGTGGTCCCGCCGGTGGTCACCAGCAGGGCGGCCGGTCGGTGCGTCGGGTTGGCCTGCGGCACCGGGTCGTTGAGGCTGCCGACCAGCAGGCCCAACGTGGCGGTGCGGTCGGTGTCGTCGGCGGCGAAGCGGAACGTCTGTGGCACGGTCGTGTCGAGCGTCGGCTCGAAGTTCACGAACGCGATGTCGTTGCCGTCGACCACGCCGATCTCGGCGGCCTTGCCGGGCTGGCGGTAGATCACGACCACGCCGGCGCCGTCGGTCACCTCGTCGGTGTCCAACCCGTCGACGGTCAGCGTCGTGCGGCCGGGCGTGACCAGACCGAGCGCCGTGATGTCGTGGCGCATGGTCGCGGTCTGCACGTCGCCGTAGAACGGCGTCGGCCCGCCGACCAGGGTGCCGGTCAGGGCGATCCCGTTGACGGTGATGGTGGCATCGGGGGCGGCACCGGAGGTGTCGCCGTCACGATGGCCGGCCTCGACGTAGAGCAGCACCTGCTCGACGGTGGCGTCCGCGGGGACGTCGACCGTCATGGTGCCGGGCTGGGTGAACATGCCGGTGCCGGCGACGGCGACACCGGATCCCTGGGCGATGGCGATGCTGGGCGGACCCAGTGTCTCGGTGCCTTCCGCTCCCGCGGGCACCGCTGCTCCCACCAACAAGGCAAACGCCGCTGCTGCGGTCCTTGCGTACTTCATGACCGCCTCCTTTTCCCACCTGCCTTGAACCTATGACGGATGGTGGGGCAACGACCGCTGCCGAACGGCGCCAGTGCGATGGGCCCAACGGGGGTGATCGCGGGTGCTGCTCGTCGGGGAGGTCAGGACCTGTGGCGGGCGTGGCTGCGGATCACGTCGAGCAGGTCCTCGACGTTGCCGGCCTTGCCCAGGCAGGCGAGCGCACCGGCGGCGATCACCTCGTCGACGACGTCGGCCGTGGGGTCGCCGGTGAGCACGACCACCGGGAGGTCGGCATCGGCGCCGTGCAGGCGGGCGAGCGTCTCGGCGGCGGTGGCGCCGGGGATGCGGTAGTCGAGCAGCACCAGGTCGGGTGGCTCCTCGGCGCAGCGGCGCACGGCGGCGGTGCCGTCAGCCGCCAGCTCGATGCACAGCTGTGGATCGAGCTCTTCGAGCAGTTCGCGCAGCGCCTGTCGGGCCCGCGCGTGATCGTCCACCAGCAGGACGCGCCGCCGCCGTTCTCGAGCCTCGTCAGCCACGGGTGTCGACCTTAACGCACCTGCATGAATGAAGGTGGGGTCACGGCAGCGCTTTGCGTGGCGACGGCTAGCATCCCCCGCATGCTCCCACGCCCCGGAGCCGGCACCGACGGCGCGGCCCGGCGCAGCAGCGCTGCCGGCTCGCGGACCGGTCGCTGGGCGGAGACCGGGCGCATGGCGCCCGCCCGCATCGCCGGCGGCTACGCGCTGCTGGCGACGGTGTGGTTGCTCGTGTTCCACGGCGGGCGCTCCGAGCTGGTGGACGCGCCGCGCGCGGCCGGGGACCTGGCGTTCGTCGCCATCACCGCCAGCGTGCTGTGGTGGGTGCTGTGCCGGCGGGACCGGGCCATCGTCGCCCGTGAGCGCCAACTGGCCCGCGAGCGCAGTCGCGTCGAGGCCATGTCGGAGGACTACGGCCACGGCACGATCATCCTGCAGGACGGGCGGATCGGCTTCGCCAGCTCCTCGGTCGGGGCGATGGTGGGACAGGACAACGCCGAGCTGGTGGGCCGCGACGCCAGCGCGCTGCTGCACCCCGACGATGTCGAACGGATCGCGCGCGCCCTGCCCGACGCCGGGTCGCCGGCGCCACCACCGGCGTCCGGGTCGCCGGGCTCGCTGGGCACGACCGTGACCGGCCGCTTGCGGCTGGCCGACGGCACCGAGCGCTGGGTGCGTGGTGTGATCAGCGACCACCGTGGCAACCCCGACGTCGGCGGCGTGGTCATCAACCTCCACGACGTCGACGACCTGCAGCGGCGGGAGCACCTGATCTCGGCGCTGTTGCGCGGCGCCACCAACATCGCCGCCGCACCGACCGAGCCGGCGGTGTGCGAGGCGTTCCTGGCCGCCTGCATCGACGCCACCGGCCTCCGGCTCGGTGCGGTCCGCCTGCTGGAGGGCGACGCCCTCACCCTCGCCGTGTCCCACGACGACGAGCAGCTGCGACCCCGGCAGGGACCGCTGCCCGCCGACGGTCCCACGCTCGGGGCGCGAGCGGTCCGCACCGGTGAGGCGATCGTGCTCGAGTCACCCGAGGAGGTCGACGCCCTGCCCGCCGGCTCGGTCCCCGACGGGGTGCGGGCCGCCTGCTACGTGCCGATGTGCACGCCCCACAGCTGCGTCGGGTACCTGGGGCTCGCCGCCACCACGGCGCACCGCTTCGACGAACCGACCCGCGTGGCGCTTGCCACCTTCGCCCAGCAGGCGGCGCTGGCGGTCGAACGGGTGCGCCTGGAGGCGGCCCGCGAGCAGGCCGTGGCCGCGGTGACGGCCGCCGCCCGCCGCGCCGAGGCCGTGCACCACCTGACCGAGGCGTTCTCCCGGGCGGTGCGGGTGGACGATGTGCTCGATGCGGCCGTCCGCGCCGTCCGCGACGGTCTGCACCCCGACACGGTGGCCGCCGTCGAGGTGGGCGCCGGCGGCATCCGGCGCGTCGTGCAAGGGGGGCCGGTGCCCCTGGAGGCGGCGGGCCCCCGCTACGACGCCTACGCGGCGCTGGCCCAGACGGTGTTCAGCACGGCGCGGTCGCGCTGGTTCTCCGATCCGGCCGAGCTCGACCGCGCCGTGCACGAGGCGGCCAGCGCGGGGGCGTCATCCGAGCGTGGGCCGTGGGCGTCGGGTTGTTGCGTGCCGATGCGGCTCGACGACGAGGTGGTCGGCGTGCTGATCATCGGTTGGTCCGACGCCCGGCAGCCGCAGGACCACGAGCGACCGCTCATCGAGATGATCGCCACGCTGTGCGCCGAGGCGGTGCGACGGGCGCGGCTCCACGACGGTGCGCAGGACGCCGCCGAACGCCACCGCCAGCTGTCGGCGCGCTACGAGAGCCTGTTCCGCCACCACCCGCACCCCCTGTTCGTGTACGACCTCGACTCGTTGGAACTGCTGGCCGTCAACGACGCGCTGCTGGCCGCCTTCCGCTACGACGACCCCGCCGCCCTCATCGGCCGGCCGGCCCTCGAGCTGTTCGACCCGCCGGTCCCGCCGCTGCCCGGCAGCCACCCCGATGCCGACCGCCTGACCGATGCGCACCTGCTGCGCCTGCGCCGCAACGACGGCAGCTGCTTCATCGCCGCCTGCACGGCGCACTCCGCCGAAGGGTTCGCCGGACGCCACACGAGGGTGGTGGCCTGCATCGACCAGACCGCCCGCATCGAGGCGGAGGAGGACCGGCGCCGTCTGGAGCACCGCATGGTCGACATCGCCGAACGGGAGCGGCGCACCCTCGCCGAGGACCTCCACGACGGGCCGGTGCAGAGCCTGTCCGCCGCCGCCATGTGGCTCACCGCCCTGCGACGCAGCGCCGAGCGCGACGAGCCGGTCGACGGCGCCCGGTTGGCGGCCGTGGAGGGCATCGTGATCGAGACCATCGACGGGCTCCGCGGCACGATGATGCGGCTGTACCCGCCGACGTTCGACCAGCTGTCGCTGGCCGAGGCGATCCGCGACGCCATCGCCGAGTCCCCGCTGCTGAGCGAGCTCGACGTCGACGTCGAGGACAACCTGCGTCGGCCGCTCGACGGGCCGATCAAGGCCGCGCTGTACCGGGTGGTCCTCGAGGCGCTCGCCAACGTCCGCAAGCATGCCGGGGTGCGACGCTCGACCGTGCACCTCGACGAGCACGACGACGTGGTCGAGGTGCGCATCAGCGACCACGGCGTCGGGATGCTGTGGCTGACCGTCGAGGGGTCCGGCGACGGCCCGTTGCGACGCATCGCGCACCTGGGGTTGAGCAGCATGCGCGACCGCGTGGCGATGGTGGGCGGCGATTGCCACGTCGAGGCGGTCGCAGGCGGTGTCGGCACGGTGGTCCGGGCCCGGGTGCCCATCGGTGCGTCGGGCGACGGCCCGGTGGTGGTCGACGCGATGGGTGCAGATTGACCGACGCGCTTGCGTGCTTCGCGTCAGGTGTCGCAGCGAGTTGCCACCGCCACCCTCCGTTCCTGCCAGACTGGGCGTGCCCGATCGTCGGGATCGTGGGCGAGCTGGAGGGGGTGACAAGGAGTCGGCATGCTGGACGTGGTGTCCCCGTTCCGGGTGGTGATCGCCGATGACCACCCCGCCATGCGCCTGGCGTTGACCGAGCTGCTCGGCGGCCACCCCAGGCTGCACGTGGTGGGTGTGGCGGCCGACGCCGAGGAGGCGATCGACGTCTGCACGTCGCACCGCCCCGACATCGCGCTGCTCGACGCCGCCATGCCCCAGGGCGGCGGTGCCCGGGCCGCGTCGGTGATCTCCGAGCGGCTGCCCGCCACCACCGTCATCTGCCTCACCGCCTACACCGACGAGCGCACCCGGCTCGAGATGCTGCGCTCCGGGGCGGCGGCGGTGCTGCACAAGGGCTCGGGCGAGGACATCGCCGAACGGCTCCTGGAGCTGTGCGCCACCCGCTGAGACGGCTCACCGCCGTGGTCCGCAGGCCACCGGTGCCAACCGGGCCGGTTGGGACGGAACCGACGGTGGTGGTGGACGAGCAGGGCGTGCTGCGCTGGTGCCGCGCCTCGGTGGCCACCGCCTACGGGGTCACCGCAGAGCAGTTGCTGGGCACCAACGCGCTCGATCTGCTCCACCCCGACGACCGGGACGCGGCCCTCGAGCTGCTGGCGAGCAGCGCCGCCGGTCGGGGACCGGCCAAGGCGACCGTGCGATCGCGGCCGATCGACGGCGCACTGCGATGGTGGGAGCTGGAGGTCCACGATCGCCGTGCCGACCCGACGGCGGCCGGCCTCGCCCTCGTGGTGCGCGACGTCACCGAACGGCAGCGCCGCGACGACGTCCAGGCGATCCTGCTGCGCACCTCGACCGCGCTCCTCGAAGCCGACGACGCCGCCGCCGTGCTCGACGTGGTGCTCCACGCGGCGCGGACCCTCACCGGCGCGTCCGCCGCCACGATCCGGTCCGCCGGCGATGTCACCGAAGCGAGCCCGCCGAACGTGCGCGTGGCCGCCGCGGCGGGGGAACGCACCGCCGTGACCATGCCGCTCGCCGTCGGCACCGAGGTGCTGGCCGTCATCGAGCTCGAGGTGGAGGGTCGGCCCGACCGGTTGGACGAGGTGGGGCGCGGCGCGCTCGTGGTCGTCGCCCACCAGGGCGCGCTGGCCTACGACCGGACCCGGGCCGCCGACCGCCAGCAGGCCGCGGTGCGCCGCCTCGAGCGCTTGGGGGGCCAGTTCGAGCAGCTGTTCGTGCACCATCCGGTGCCGGTGTTGGTGTGCGCAGCCGCCGATGGTGCGGTGCTGGCCGTGAACGAGGCGTGCTGCGAGACGTTCCGCCACCGGTCCGAGCTGCTGGTGCACCGCCGTTGGACCGAGCTGATCGATCCCGAGGACCACGCCGCCGTGCGCCGCGCCGCGGTGGACGGCGAGCCGGGGCGGCCCGATCCCAATCCGCTGGTCCGCGTCCACCGGGGCGACGGCACCGTGGCGGTGGCCGAGCCCTACGTGCGGCGCACGGTGCGCTTCGCCGGGCAGGAGGCGTTCCTGCTGCTGCTGATCGACCAGACCAGCCGCGTTGATGCGGAACGGGCGCGTCGGCGCCTGGAGGAGCGCGTGCTGTCCGCCGCGGACGAGGGCCGCCGCCGGCTGGCCGAGGAACTGCACGACGGACCGGTGCAGCAGCTGGCGGCCAGCGCCATGCGCCTGTCGTTCATGCGGCGCACCATCGGCGCCCTCGACGAGCGCGACGGCCGGCTGCTGCACCAGCTCGACGAGGTGGAGCGGGGGCTGCAGGTGGCGGTGCGCGAGCTGCGGGCCACCATGGCCCGTTTGTACCTCCCGGCGCTCGACGGGCGCTCGTTGACCGATGCGATCAGGGCCGTGCCCCTCGGGCGCGACGCCCCCGGGCCCGGTGCCGACCGCCCTGCCCCCGCCCTGGTCGTGCAGGACCAGCTGGGCGGCGAGCTCGACACCGAGCTGTCGGCGGTGCTGTACCGCGTGGCCGCGGAAGCCCTGCGCAACGTGGCCAAGCACGCCGAGGCGACCGTGGTCACGGTGCGGCTGGACCGGGTGGGCGACGCCGTGCGCCTGCAGGTGGCCGACGACGGCGTCGGCGTGGCCGAGGACCTGACCCTGGAGTCGGTCGCCGCGGAGGGCCACATCGGCCTGGTCTCGATGCACAGCCGCATCGCCATGCTGGGCGGTGCGTTCGAGCTCACCGCTGGGCCGGCGGGGGCACCGTGCTCACCGTCACCGTGCCGGCCCACGCCGGGACGCGACCGGCATGCCGGTGCCACGGCCGGGCTGCTCGCGCCGGCGGCGGACCTCGCCCGGCCGGCGGTCACGGCAGCGGCCGAACCGAGGGCTCCCGGCCCTTCGGCGGCGTGACGCCACAGGGAGCCGCGCCGTGACGTGGCGTGACGTGACGTGACGTGCGGTGCCGTCGGCCGGGCCGCCGAAGCGGTGAACTCCCCGGGTGCTCGGGGGGCGTTCCCACCGAACGCCAAGGAACGCCGCCGACCATGGGGCCTCGTTGCACACGGCGGGCTGGATCCCGCCATGGGAGGACGACCGATGGACACGAGCACGATCTGGACCTCGCAGCTGTGGTGGTACCTGGCCCGCGCCGGCGGGATCGTGGCCTGGGTGCTGCTGGCGGCGAGCATGATCTGGGGCCTGCTGCTCAGCACCAAGCTCCTGGGACGGCGGCCGCACCCGGCCTGGGTCACCGACCTGCACCGCTTCCTCGGCGGGCTGTCGGTGGTGTTCACCGCCGTGCACGTGGCCGCGCTCGTGCTCGACAGCTACGTGTCGTTCGGCCCCGCCGAGGTGCTGGTGCCCTTCGCCTCGCACTGGCGCCCGGCGGCGGTGGCGTGGGGCGTGATCGCGACCTACCTCCTGGTGGCCATCGAGGTCACGTCGCTGCTGCGCCACCGCTTGCCCCGCCGAGCGTGGCGGGCCACGCACCTGCTCAGCTTCCCCCTGTTCGGGCTCGGCACCCTGCACGCCCTGACCGCGGGCACCGACGCCGGCACGGTCGCCTGGCAGCTGGTCCTGGCCATGGCCGGCGCGACCGTCCTCGGGCTGACGGCCGCCCGGCAGGTACGAACCCGTCCCTACGACGGGGCCGGCGACGGTCTCAAGGGCGGGCCCCGGGACGCGACCGCGGCGGCCGGCGGCGCACGGCAGGCCCAGCTGGCCCGGGCCCGGGCCGTGGCCGGATCACGCCGGCGGCGCTGAGGCCGGCGACGGGTCGGCGGGCGCCGGCGACGGGTCGGCGGGCGCCGGCGACGGGTCGGCGGGCGCCGCCCCCGGTGCGGGCTGCTGGGTCTCGAACCCCTCCAGGAACAACCTGGCCATCGTGTCGGCGATCTGCTCCATGCTGTACGGCCCATTCGGCCGGTACCACCGGCCGACGTTGACCACCACGGCGATCATCGCCTGCCAGGCCAGATCCGTATCGAGGTCGGGCCGGAACGCCCCGGCCTCGACCCCGGTCGAGCACGCCGCCAGTCATGGCGGATGGCGCGGTCCCGCTGGCGCACCAGCTCGAACGCCGCGGTGCCGACGAACTCCTTGGAGCTGTCGGTGACGATCACGTGGATGTCGGGATGGTCGGCGGCGAACATCATGCCCCGCTGGAACAGCCCCGCACCGCCGCCCTGGGCTCGAGGTCCTCGGAGGCGGCGAGGGCGGCGTCGGCGGCGATGTCGGGATCCAGCGCGTTGCGGATGATCTCGTCGAGCATCTCCTCCTTCGACTGGAAGTAGTGGTAGAGGCTGCCCGACAGCATCCCGGCGTCCTTGGCGATGTCGCGCACCGTGGTGTTGGCCACGCCCTTGCGGGCGAAGATCGACGCGGCGATGGCCAGGATCTCCTCGCCGGTTGCCGGCACCACCGCGCGCGCCGCCCCCGGTTGCCCCTCCACACCGTCGCGCTCGCCGCACGCACCATGCGGTCCGAATGTAGCGGCCGGGTCGGCGGGAGGTGGGCGGGAGCGGGCGGGAGCTGGGGGGCGCGGGGCTGACCGAAGCGGTCGCCAGCACTCAACGCTCGGCGAGCACGTCCTCGAATCGATCGACGTCGCGCAGACCGGGGAACCGCCACCACCACAGCACGACCACCACCAGCGTGGCCACCCCACCCAGGGCGATGCCGCCGACCACGCCGAGCAGCTGGCCGGCCACACCGGATTCGAACGCGCCGAGCTCGTTCGATGCACCGATGAACACGTTCTCCGTGGCGAGCACCCGCCCCCGCATCGCCGCCGGCGTCACCAGCGGCACCAGCGTGCCCCGGATGAACACGCTGATGGCGTCGGCCGAGCTCAACACGGCGATGGCGACGAACGCCACCGCGAAGCTGCGGGTGAACGCCAACACCAGCGTGCCCAGCCCGAACACCGCCACCGCCACCAACAGCACCCGACCCAGCCGGCGGCTGACCGGTCGCCAGGCCAGCACCAGGGTCGTCGCGCCGGCGCCCATGCCGCCCGCGGCGCGCAACCAGCCCAGGCCCAGCGCTCCGACGCCGAGCCGCTTCTCGGCCAACGCCGGGAGCAGGGCGATGGCGCCGCCGAAGAGCACGGCGAAGAGATCGCGCGAGATGGCGCCCAGCAGGATCGGCGTCCGCCGCACGAAGGCCAGGCCCTCGAACGCCTCTCGGAAGGCGCCCCCCGGCCCGGCCCCGGCCACCGCAGCCGGACGGGCCCGGCGCGTGTCCGGCGCGGTGAGGATCAACGCCGTCGCCAGCAGCACGGCGACCGTGGCGAACCAGAAGGGGCGGTCGGCGCCACCGACGTACAGGAAGCCGCCAACCACGGGGCCGACGATGACGGCGAGCTGCCAGGCCGCCGAGCTGATCGGCACCACCCGCGCCAGCTGGGAGCCGGCCAGGTCGGCCGGCAGCGCGCGCAAGGGTGGCGCCACCGCCGCCCGGGCGATGCCATAGGCGACGATGAGCGCGAAGATCGGCCACACCCGGGTGGGACCGGTTGCCGCATACAGCGCCAGACCGCCGGCGGCCGCAGCCTCCAGGGCAAGGCCGAGCGCAACCATCTTGCGCCGATCGTGCCGGTCGGCCAGCGGCCCGACGAGCGGTGCGAGCAGTGCGGTCGGAAGGAACTCGGCCAGACCGATGAGCCCGAGATCGAGCTCCCGGCCGGTGATGTCGAACACGAGCTTGCCCAAGGCGGTGGCCATGGCCAGTGCGCCAAGGGTGGACAGGGCGCTGGTACCGATCACCCGGGGCACGCCGTGCGGGAGCCGACGCCAAGGCGGTGCCGGGCTCATCCGGACTCCGGGCGTTGCGGGTGGGGAGGGCGTGGTGGGGTGGGCTGCTCTGCCACGGGCGTCATACCGAGGGTGCGTTGTGTGGGGAGGGTGTGCCACCGGACCGCCGTCGGTCGGGCGCAGCGCCGGTACGACCGCTGCCGGGCAGCGGCGGCGAACGCTAGCCCATGGCACGGACCGCCCCGGCGACCAGTTCGGCGGCGAGGTCGAGCCCGCGGTCGCTGGGATGGAAGCTGTCGCCCACCTCGGCATCGAAGCGCAGGCCGTTCAGCATCGGCTCGACCCCGCAGATGCCGGCCGGGTTCCAGCCGGAGGCGACCTCCCGGCCGTCATCGGTGCGGACGGTCGAAGGCTCGGGTGCGCCCTGCGGGGTTCGCCAGTCGAGCACCTCGATCGCCCGGTCGGACGCGGTCTCACCGCCGATCCCCGCCCGTACGTCCTCAGCGGCGGCGACGATCGTGGCGTCGAGCCGGGTGATGATGGCGTTGACCAGCCCCGCCTGCTCCCCGTTGACGAAGCCGAAGCCGGTTGGGCAGGCGCCCGGTCGTTCGGGGAACGGCAACGGGTAGGTGAGCACCAGCAGCCGCCCACCCGGTGCCATACCGTCCAGAATGGTCCGGTACAGCCCGGAGAGATCGTCCCGGAGGACGTCCCAGTCGCTGCGGCCGTCGCCGGGGTTGGCGACGAGGGGCAGCTGCGCCTCGTCCGCGGTGAGATCCGGGCAGCCGTCCCGACCGAGGCAGCGGGAGGTGAGCTCGAAGAACCCGGCGTCGTTGCCGCCGACGGTGAGGGTCACCACATCCGCGCCCTGCGCCTGCGGAGCCTGCTGTTCGAGCACGTCGGCGATCAGCGCGCCCCCGCAGGCGGCGACGCTCAGCTCGACCGCAGGCGCCGATGCGGCGAGCAACCCCTCGGCCCGGCGGGCGTAGCTGTCGGGTTCAGCCCTCAGGCACCGGTCGGACCCGGCCGGGCCGGTCGCCGAGCCGGTCGCCGAGCCGGTCGCCGAGCCGGTCGCCGGGCCCCGATCGCCGATGGGGGCCGCCGCGGTGGTCGAGCGGCTGCCGCCCTGACCGGCGCTGAACGAGTCGCCGAGGGCGACCCATCGGAGCACGCCGTCCGGGCGTGGCTTCGGGGGCGCCGGGTGTCTCGGGGGCGTCGGCGGTGTCGGCTGTGTCGGGAGCGCCGGGTTGCCCGGCCACCGTGCCGGCCGCGCCGGCGGCCGGTTCGGTCGGTCTCGAGGTCGGCTCGGTCGATCGCGGGGTCGAGGTCATACCGCCCGCTCGATCGCTACCCACATCCCGACAGGCGGCGCCGGTCAACGCCAGAACGGCGATGGCGAGCGCAGCGCGCCGGCGCCACGGTGCTGGACGGTCCATGACGCACCAGTCTGTCGGCGTCGCCGACCCTGGGCGATGTCGGCCCGCCGGCCGGATCACGGCCTCGCGGCGGATGGTGATGCGCTAAGCAGGGGTGCGTGAACCAGGACGAGTTGGCCGCCGACCTCGCTCGACGCGCCGAGAAGATCCGCACGGAGATGGGTGGGCCCGACCGCATCGAACGCCTGCACGCGGCCGGCCGGTCGACCGTCCGGGGAGCGCATCGATGCGCTCGTGGATGCCGGCTCCTTCCGCGAGATCGGACGGTTCGCCCACTCGGCGAACCCCGACGATCGCGACAGCACCCCCGGCGACGGCAAGATCGGCGGCCATGCCCGCATCGACGGGCAGGACGTGGTGGTCTACGGCGACGACGTCACGGTGCGGCAGGGCTCGAGCGCAGTGGTGGGCGAGCGCAAGGACGAGCGGCTGGTGCAGCACGCTGCGACACGGCACGCCGATCGTGTACATCGGCGAGACCGGCGGCGCCCGCATCCCCGACATCCTCGGCTCGGAGGGCATCTCGTCCATCGTGCCGTTCCCATCGGTTGGCGGTCGCCGTCACCGCGTCCCGATGGCCACCGTGATCGTGGGCAAGTCCTTCGGCGGTTCCTCGTTCATCTCGGCCATGAGCGACCTGTCGGTGCAGGTGCGAGGGTCGTGCCTGGCGGTCACCTCGCCGCGGGTGATCGAGGTCGCCACCGGCGAGCGGATCGACTTCGAGGAGCTCGGCGGCGTCGATGTCCACGCACGGCAGACCGGCCAGATCGACCTGGCGGTCGACAACGAGGACGAGGCGTGGGACGCAGTGCGCCGGTTCCTCTCATACCTGCCGCCCAACGCCTGGACCCCGGCGGCCCGACGCCCGGCCGGTGGTTGCGGAGCGATCGAGGCCGATCCGTCCATCCGGTCGATCGTTCCGACCGAGCGCAAGCGCGGCTACGACATGCGGCGCCTGCTGGGCAAGCTGCTCGATCCGGAGAGCTTCTTCGAGCTGCGGCCGACCATCGGACGCAACCTGACCACGGGCTTCGGCCGCATCGACGGCTGGACGGTCGGCGTGATCGCCTCGAACCCGATGTTCGGCGCCGGCGCCATCGATGGCGACGGCTGCGAGAAGGCGACCCGCCTGCTGGTGCTGTGCGACTCGTTCGACATCCCGGTGCTGTTCCTCCAGGACGTGCCGGGCTTCCTGGTCGGCCGACAGGTCGAGCACGAGCGGCTGTTGTACAAGGCGATGCGGTTTCGGCTGGCGTTGTCGAACTGCTCCTGCCCGACGATGACGGTGATCGTCCGCAAGGCGTTCGGCCTGGCGTTCAAGGCGATGAACGGCTCGGGTGTGCGAGCCGACGCGATCTACGCCTGGCCGGGGGCCGAGATCGGCTTCATGGATCCGGAGGTCGCGGTCAACGTCGTGCGTCCGAACGCGACCGGCGAGGAACGTGAGGCCGAACACGCCAGGCAGGTGGGCGCCACGAGCCCGTACGGTGCGGCCGGCGTGATGAAGCTCGACGACGTGATCGATCCGGCCGAGACCAGGGTGGTGCTGGCAAAGGACCTGGCGCGGCTGGCGGGGCGGCGGGTGCTGCCCCCGGAGCAGCGACCGCTGTCCACGTGGGCCACCTGCTGACGGGAATCGTGGCCGCCCGTGCCGATCGCACCGGGCGACTGAGAACCGCGGGCACGGCCGCCCGGTGCTGCGGTCGCCCGGGGCGAACACTCTCATCCGCACCGCGCCGTAGCGCTCGAGCGAAAGCTGAAGAACGAACGATGAGCGACGATCCGATCCAGGCCCGGCGTGACCGAGCAGCGCGCCTACGTCGCGAACTGGGTGGCGCCGACGCCGTTGCGCGCCTCCACGCCCGTGGTGAACGGACCGTGCGTGAGCACATCGACGGGCTGCTCGACCCCGGTTCGTTCGCCGAACTGGGGACCTTCGCGCATTCGATGCGCACGGAGGATCGCGCGATGACTCCCGGCGACGGCAAGATCGGAGGATTCGGGCGGATCGAGGGCCGGCCCGTTGCGGTCGCCGGTGACGACATCACGGTGAAGCGTGGCTCGACCGCAGTGGTGGGCAGCCGGAAGGTCGATCGATTGCTCCAGTCGGCGATCGATCGTGGGTTTCCCTTCGTCTACTTCGGCCAGACCGGTGGCGCCCGAGTGCCCGACATCATGTCTGCGGAGGGTTTCGCCGAGCTCTCGTCGATGATGGAGATCGCACAGCGGAACCATCGCGTGCCCGTGGCGACGGCAATCGTCGGGCAGAGTTTCGGTGCTTCGAGCTTCACGGCGGCCATGAGCGACTTCGTGGTGCAGGTGCGGGGCTCCTGCCTCGCCGTCACGTCGCCGCGCGTGGTCGAGGTTGCCACCGGGGAGCAGGTGAGCTTCGAGGACCTCGGCGGCGTCGAAGTCCATGCCGGCCGTACCGGCATGATCGATCTCGCCGTGGACAGCGACGACGAGGCCTACGCGGCTATCCGGCGCTTCCTATCGTACCTTCCGCCGAACGCATGGACTCCTGCGCCGCGGACGCCCGAACAAGGGGTGGGGCCGATCGAGGAGGACGACGGCCTTCCGGCGCTCATTCCGACTGCGCGCTCACGCGCCTACGACATGCGCAAGGCCCTCGCCCGCGTCGCCGATCCGGGGTCGCTGTTCGAGATCCGGCCCGGTATGGGGCGCGGCCTGTGGACAGGCTTCGCCCGGATCGACGGGTGGCCGGTGGCACTCATGGCCTCCAATCCCATGTTCAACGCCGGGACGTTGGATCCGGCCGCCTGCGAGAAGGGCATCCGGCTGCTGGTGTTGTGTGACTCGTTCAACATCCCCGTGGTCTTCCTGCAGGACGTGCCGGGGTTCTTGGTGGGCCGCCAGGTGGAGCACAGCCGGTTGTTGTATCGCGCCATCCGCTTCTACGAGGCGTTGCTGCTGTGCAGCGCTCCCGTCATCAGCATCGTGGTGCGCAAGGCCTTCGGCCTGGCGTGGCAATCACTGGGCGGACTGCCGTTCCTCATCGATGCGCTGTACGCCTGGCCGGGTGCCGAGATCGGCTTCATGGACCCGGCGGTCGGGGTGAACGTGCTCTACGGCGACCGGCTCAGCGCCGACGAGAAGGCAGCTCGCGCCGCAGAGATGGCGGCGGTCACGTCACCGTACGGTGCGGCCGGCGTGATGCAGATCGACGAGGTGATCGATCCAGCGGCCACCCGCGCAGTGCTGGCGCGCGACCTGGCACTGCTTGCGGGCCGCCCTGTCCCCCCGCTGGGAGAGCGGCCCCTGCGGACCTGGCCGACCTGCTGACGTGTGGGCATACCAGCGACGGAGACCACACAGCAGGCGCCACCATCCGCGTCGGCCGGCGGCTCATGCGGCCGGCGGCCACGCGACCTGACGGCGCCCGACGAGGGCGCCCTCGGGCGGGATGAACGTGCCCGCTTCGTAACGCCATCCGTTCGCATGGACGAAGACGTGGTGATGGCGGCAGAGGAGCACGCCGTTGGTCACATCGGTCCGCCCACCCGCGTCCCACGGGACGATGTGGTGCACATCGCACCACGAAGCCGGCAGGTCGCACCCACCGAACCGGCACGAACGGTCCCGTTGGGCAACCGCCCGGCGCTGCGCATCGGTCCACACGTTGCTGGTTCGGCCGATGTCGAGCGGCTCGCTGTCGGCGTCCATGACGAGCCGGAAGAAGGATGCGTCGCACATCGCCTCCGGCGGGGCGTCGCCGAGCCGTCCGGTTGGATCCACCTGGAGGCACACCCGGTAGCGGTCGGGTGCCGTCGGCCGTCTGCCGAGGGGCCGCCGCGTGGCGGCGTCCAGCAGGTCGAGCAGGGCCCGGGCCCGCAGGTGATCGACATCGAGGTCCTGGAGCGACGCATCGCCGTCACGCTTGGCCCGGAGCGAGCGTCCGATGTGCCCCTCGGTGAGGGCGACGAACAACGGCGCATCGCTCCCGACGAACTCGAAGGTGCCGTGCACGGTTCCATCGGGTCGTTTGATCGCCGACATCGTGGACCGGGCCGCCCGCCGGGCCGGCACGTGCAGCTGCCGCCAGGCTTGTAGTGCCCGGGCCAGTGCGTACGGCGTGTCGTTGACCGCCTGCTCGGTGAACTCTCGGTCGGCCACCTCGTCGAACGCCTCGGGCGCCGCTTCGTAGCAGCGGGCGATCCCGCCGAGCTGTTCGTCGTGCACGAGGCCGGCATCGGCGGCTCGGCGAAGGGCCGGGAGCTGCTCGAGCGCGCTGACCTGGCGACAGCGTTCCTGGGCCACCGCCCGACGGGTGCCGGTGTTGGCCGCCAGCCAGGCAGCGGCGCTGCGATAGCCGCTCCGCTTCGGGACCTCGAGCCGGATGGCGACCTCGGTGGCACGGCGCATCACGGCACTCACCCGGTTGGCGTGCTGCTGCAGCGCAGCGACGAACGGGGACACGTCGTCGGGGCCGAGTGTCCCGATGGCGTCGGCCACGGCGTCCAACGCCGCAGCGAGCTCGCTGAAACCCGGTTCGACCCGATCGGCCGCCGCTGAAGCTGTCATGATTGAAAGGGTATGAAAAGCAATCAAAGTGCGCAAGCGGAACACGGGAACGGTGCGGCGAAGTCGGGCGCTCGTGTGTCGTGCGCCTGTGCCCGGGTGGTCAATGCGCTGGCGCGCTGGCGCATGGTCGCCGGCTCGGGTCGCGCGCCGTCCGCCGCCCCGCCGGTGACGTCACCGGGTGTGGGCGGGTCAGCGACCGCCGGGGAGCAGGCGGTTGGCGGCCTCGATGAAATCGGATGCCTCCAGCGTGGCGACCAGATCAGCGGAGAGGTCACCGACGTGCTCGCTGTCGGACAGGCGGACGGCCTGCCGGTTGATCGCCTGTTCGAACAGCGTCCGGGAGAACCGGGCGTTGCCGAACCGATCGTTGCGCACGGCACGCTCGAAGATCTTCTTCAGTGCATCGTGCACATCGTTGCCCAGGCGGTAGTCGCGATCGCGAGCCACCTTCTCGGTGATGGCGACCAGGTCATCGGTGTCGTAGTCGGGGAACGCGATCTCCCGGGAGAACCGCGAACGGAGCCCGGGGTTCGAGTTCAGGAACTGGTTCATCAGCTTCGGATAGCCCGCTGCGATCACGACCAGCCGATCGCGATGGTCCTCCATCCGCTTGAGCAGCGTCTCGACGGCCTCGGCGCCGAAGTCGTTCGTCGTCGGGCCCGGTGGCGACAGGGCATACGCCTCATCGATGAACAGCACGCCGTCCAGCGCCCGTTTGACGGCCCGGTTGGTCTTCGCCGCGGTGTGCCCCACGTATTGGCCGACCAGGCCGGCACGATCCACCTCGACCAGGTGCCCCTTCTTCAGCAGCCCGATCGAGCCGTACATCTCCGCCAGCAGCCGGGCGACGGTGGTCTTGCCGGTGCCCGGGTTGCCCAGGAACACCAGGTGCTGGCTGGTGGGAACCTCGGCGAGCCCATGCTCGCGGCGCCGTGACTGCACCTGGAGGAAGGCGATCAGCGTCCGCACCTGCTCCTTGACCGACTCGAGGCCGACGAGGTCGTCGAGCTCCGCCTGGATCTCCGACAGTGGGCGCGGCACCGCGACCGTGCGGGGTAGCGGCAGCCCGGCGCGCCGGTTCTCGAGCGTGCGATCCGCCGTGCGCAGGGCGTGGACGCCGGCCTGCTTCAGCTTCTTGCGGATCTCCTCGGAACGCCGGAACATGCTCCTGACGCTAGCGGTGCGCGCCGCGACGACCGCTCACGCTCCCCGTCCGGTTGTGCGCCCGCCGCGGCACGATCAGACGGCGACGGCTTCCACCAGCCCGAGGTGCATCGCCTCGACGCGCTTGGGCTGGCCGGCGAAGCAGGCCGCTCGCTCGGGGGAGTCGTTGTAGATCGCCTCGGCGGCCCGGAACGCGGCCTCGTCGCCGTCGAAGCTGACCGCCCACACGAACTGGTTCGTCGCCCGGTCGGCGTAGGCGAACTCGACGGTGAAGCCGTACTTCGCCCGGACCGGGACGATCGAGCCGAACCAGGCCACGAACTCATCCATCACACCGTCGACCAGTTCGTACCGTCGCAGCTGCACCGTCGTCATCGTCGTTCGCCCCCATCTCGGTCGGTCGGCACGCCCGGCCTTGGCGGCCTTCGGCGTGATCCCGCATCTTGGCAGGTCGCCGCGCTTTGGGGGGCGGCGCAAGGGGGCCCACTAAGGTCGGCGCCATGCAGCAGGAGACGGGACCGGGCGCCTCGGATCCTGCCGGCGGCGCCGACGACTTCGAGCGGGCGGCGCTGGCCAAGGTGCGTGCCGCGGTCGGTGACGACGTCGATTTCGACATCATGGGTGCCGTCTTCAACACGATCCGCTTGGCGACGCACATCGTCGCCCGGGCCGAGGCGCAGATCCACCGGCGGATGGGCGGCTCGTGGGCGGGGTTCCGGATCCTCTTCTTCGTGTGGGTGCTCGGCTCGGCCGAGCCGCGTCAACTGGCGCAGTTCCTCGGGCTGACCCGCTCGGCGATCTCGGCGGTCGTCAACACGCTGGAGCGCGACGGCTATGTGGCCCGACGCCGCAGCTGTGAGGACGGACGCGTCGTCATCATCGAGCTCACCGCGTCCGGCGTCGACTTCGTGATCGCCGGGTTCCGCGGCCACCACCAGGTGGAGCGGGCGTGGATGCAGGCCCTGTCGCCGGGCGAGCAGCGGCAGTTGGCCACGCTGTTGCGCAAGGTGATCGCCAGCCCGCCGGCCTGAGCCGGCATCGTTCACATCACCAGAACGCCCGAGCCGTCATCCTTGACCAGCCGAACGGCGAGCTGGTGTGATCTTTGATCAATCGCTCGGAACCCCCAGGGAGCACGGTTGAGCATTCTCGGTAATCCGGTCCTCCGGCGCGAGGACCCGCGCCTCATCACCGAGGGCGGCACGTTCGTGGAGGACGTCCCCTCGAGAACCCGGCGTGGGTGACCTACGTGCGCTCGACGATGGCGCACGCTCGCATCACCGCCATCGACGTGAGCGAGCGCGGCAGGCGCCGGGCGTGCTCGGCGTGTTCACCCGCGCCGACCTGGGGACCGCGCTCGACCACCTGCCCCACATCATCCCCGTCTACACCGAGGCGACCGTTCGGCCGCTGCTCGCCTCCAGTCGTTCGCTACGTCGGCGAACCGATCGTCGCCGTCGTGGCCGAGGACCGCTACGCCGCCGCCGATGCCGCGGAGCTGGTCGTGGTGGACTACGAGCCGTTGCCCGTGGTCATCGATCCCGAGGACGCCGCCCGCGACGAGGTGCTGCTGTTCCCGGCCCACGGCACCAACACCGTGGCGACGATGGGATCCAAGACCGAGGCCGACTTCGCCGACGCCGAGGTCGTGGTGGAGCTGCGCATCGAGAACACCCGCATGTCGGCTGCGCCGCTCGAGCCCCGGTCCGGCGCGGCCCGCTGGGACGGCGACAAGCTGACGGTCTGGTCGGCCTGCCAGGGAGCCCATCCCACCCGCGATGCGCTCTGTGCCGTCTACGGCCTGCCCAAGGAGCAGGTCAGGGTGATCGTGCCCGACATGGGAGGCGGCTTCGGGGCCAAGTCCCGCACGCCGGCCGAGACGGTGATGCTCGGTGCGCTGGCCCGGGCCGTCGGTCGCCCGGTGCGATGGACCGAGACCCGCAGCGAGAACATGGTCGCGATGCCCCACGGGCGGGGCCAGCGCCAGTACGCCCGCCTCGGCGGCACCCGCGACGGGCGCATCACCGCCTGCGCGGTCGAGGTGTTCCAGGAGGCCGGGGCCTACCCGATGATCGGCGGCTTCCTGCCCAACATGACCATGCGGATGCTGTGCGGCACCTACGACATCGCCAACGTGTCGTTCAAGGGCCGTTCCGTCGCCACCAACACGATGTCGACCACCGCCTTCCGCGGCGCCGGCCGGCCCGAGGCCACCGTGGCCATCGAGCGCATGATCGATGCCTTCGCCGACGAGATCGGCATGGACCCCGTCGAGGTCCGCCTGAAGAACCTGATCGCCCCGTTCGACACGAAGATCACCACCGGCATCGGCACCGATTACGACGTGGGCGACTTCCCCGCCGCCCTGCGCAAGGTCGTCGATCACGCCGACTACGCCGGTCTGCGGGCCGAGCAGGCCCGCCGTCGTGACCGCGGGGATCGGCTCGCCCTCGGCGTCGGCGTGATCTGTTACGTCGAGATCACCGCCGGTGGCCCGGCCGGCGAGTTCGGCTCGGTGGAGGTGCTCCCGGGCGGCAAGGTCACGGTGCGCACCGGCAGCACCGCCATGGGCCAGGGGCACGCGACCGCCATGGCGATGATCGCCGCCGATCGGCTCGGCGTAGCGATCGAGGACGTGGAGGTCATCTGCGGCGACACCGACGAGGTGCCCGCCGGTGGCATGACCACCGGATCCCGATCGGTGCAGATCACCGGGTCCACCGTGGCCGATGCCGCAGCCAAGGTGATCGACCTGGCCCGTCAGGTGGCAGCCGACCGCCTGGAGGCCAACCCCGACGACGTGGTGTTCGACCCGGAGACGGCCAGGTTCCACGTGGCCGGCACCCCTGCCGTCGCCGTCGACTGGGCGACGGTGGCCGACGCCTCGCCCGACGCGCTGCTGGCGGTCGGCACGTTCGCCGCCCCCATGCCCACGTTCCCCTTCGGTGCCCACCTCGCGGTGGTCGAGGTGGACCTCGACACCGGCAAGGCCACGCTGGTGCGCCTGGTGGGTGTGGACGACGCCGGGCGGATCCTGAACCCGATGATGGCCGAGGGCCAGGTGCATGGCGGTATGGCGCAGGGGGTGGCCCAGGCGTTGCTCGAATCGGTCATCTTCGACGAGGACGGGAACCCGCTCACCTCGAACTTCGCCGACTACTCGATCATCTCCGCCGCCGAGCTGCCCTCGTTCGAGGTGTTGCACATGGAGACCCCGACGTGGGTCAACGAGCTGGGCGCCAAGGGGGTCGGGGAATCGGGCACCATCGGCGCGATCCCGGCCGTGCAGAACGCGGTGATCGATGCGGTCTCACACCTCGGTGTGCGCCACCTCGACATGCCGATCACCCCGCAACGCGTCTGGGAGGCGATCCGGGCGGCCCGACGGCGCTGACCGCGCCGGCGGGCGGCCGCGCCGTGCATCACGCGTGGTCGACGACCTCGACCCCGAGCTCCGCCAGCTTCGCCCGTAGCCCGTAGAGATCGACGCCGAGCTCGCCGGCCGCGAGCCGGGCGCGCGTGGCCGCCTCCTTCGCCGTGCGCGCTCGGGATGCGGCCAGCACTGCGGCGGCGTCGGCCCGCGGGACGATGACCACCCCGTCATCGTCGGCGACGACGACGTCGCCGGGTGAGACCATCGCTCCGGCGCACACGACGGGCACGTTGACCGACCCGGGTGTCGCCTTGACCGTGCCGTGCGCCGACACCGCCCGGGCCCAGACCGGGAAGCCGAGCTCGTTGAGCTCGACGACGTCGCGGATGCCCGCGTCGAGGATGAGGCCGACGACGCCGTGGGCCTGCAGCGAGGTGCCGAGCAGCTCGCCGAACATGCCGTCGGTCGACGGTGAGAACGTGGTCACCACCATGATGTCGCCGGGCCGGCAGCACTCGACGGCTGCGTGGATCATCAGGTTGTCGCCGGCCTGGCACAACACGGTGACCGCGCTGCCGGCGATCCGGGTGCCCCGTTGGATGGGCCGGATCTCCGGCCGCAGCAGTCCCTGGGGCCGCCCCATCGACTCGTGCACGGTGGAGACGCCCTCGGCCGCCAACCCGGCGATCACGTCGGCCTCGGCACGATCCACGTTCCGCACGATCACGTGCCGCATGGCTGAACCCCTTTCGTCGACCCCGGTCTAGGGTGTGGACCCTACCGCCGTGACCTCGGGGAGATCGATGAGCCAGCCGAAGCCGCTCGCCCGCACCGGATCGGGCGTGTTGCGCGGGGTGGAGATCGACGGCGTCGCCTGCTTCCGGGGGGTGCCCTACGCCGGGCCCACCGCCCGCTGGTGCCCACCGGCGCGGCCGGTGCCGTGGGTGGGGGAGCGGGCCGCCACGTCGTGGGCCGCCGACTGCCCGCAGCAGCCGTGGGAGACGGCGGCCACGCGGGCCCCCGACCTCGACGAGGACTGCCTCACGCTCAACGTGTGGACGCCGTCGTGCGATCCGGGTGCGGCCCTGCCGGTGCTCGTGTGGTTCTACGGCGGGTCCTACCTGTTCGGTAGCGCCACCGATCCCCGCTGCGACGGTGCCACCTTCGCCCGCAAGGGGGTGGTGCTGGTCACCGTCAACTACCGGGTCGGCCTGTTCGGGTTCTTCTCCCACCCGCAGCTCACCGCCGGGTCCGCCAACGGTTCCTCCGGGAACCTCGGCCTGCTCGATGCGATCGCCGCCCTGCGGTGGCTGCGCGAGCACATTGCCGCCTTCGGCGGGGATCCGGCGTCGATCACCGCGTTCGGCGTGTCGGCCGGCTCGGCGTCGCTGTCGCTGCTGGCCTGCTCACCGCTCGCCGCCGGGTGCTTCGACCGCCTGATCCTGCAGAGCCCCGGTGCGTTCCGGCCGCTCGCGTCGCTGGCGGACGCCGATGCGGCCGGTCTGGCGGTGGGCGAGGACATCGACGAGTTGCGCCGCCTGCCGACTGCCGAGCTGCTGGCACGGACCGGTCGGTTGGTGCCGAAGGTACGGGCCCTGACCGCCCCCCGGGTGTTGCGGCCCATCCGCGATGGTTGGATCATCCCGCTCGACGAGCGCGACGCCTACGCCAGCGGCCGCTTCCACGCCGTGCCCACCCTGGTCGGTTCCAACGCCGACGAGGGCACCTCGCTCACCGCGGCGTGGCAGGTGGAGCTCGAAGGTTTGCTGCGGGCCAACTTCCCCGGCGACCCCGACGGTGCCCGTCGCCTGTTCGGCACCGTGGCCGAGGCGTTCGGCGACAGCCAGTTCAACCTCGGGGCCCGCGGGGTGGCCAGGGCGATGGCCGCGGCGGGAAAGCCGGCGTGGCGCTACGTCTTCACCCGACGCCGGCCCGGGCGGTCCGACGGCCCCCACCACGGCGACGAGGTGGCCTACGTGTTCGGGCGGCCGGGTCACGGTGGTGCGCCGGTCGATGCCCACGACCACGACCTGGCCGAGCAGATGCAGGATGCCTGGATCCGCTTCGCCGCCACCGGTGACCCCAACGGCGGCGCCTTGCCGGCGTGGCCGCCTTACGACGCCGCCGCCGATGCGCACCTCCGCTTCGACCGGGAGATCTCCATCGGTTCCGGGTGGCGGCGCGAGCAGCTCGACTTCCTCGACGGCTACCTGGAGGAACACCGGTGAACGTCGCGCTGCGCATCCAGCGCATCACGTGGCTCGCGCCCGACGTGCGCGACTTCGAGCTGCGCACGCTCGACGGCGCCACCCTGCCGGGTTGGTCGGCGGGCGCTCACCTCGACCTCGAGCTGCCCAACGGCCTGGTGCGGCCGTACTCGCTGCTGCCGTGCGAACGCGCCGACACCTACCGCATCGCCGTCAAGCGGGCCGCCGATTCCACCGGTGGCACCCGCTGGTTGTTCACCCGGGGCCAGGTCGGTGTCGAGCTGGCGGTGACCGGGGTGCGCAACGGGTTCCCACTGGACCGGGGCGGGCTCGGGCCCGACCCCGCGCCGGTCGTGCTGCTCGGCGGCGGGATCGGGGTCACGCCGCTGTTGGCGATGGCCGCCGAGCTGGCCGCCGGGCCCGGCATCGACTGGGTGCTGCACTACGCCGTCGCCCGCCCCGAGCAGGCCGCGTTCGTCGAGGAGCTCGCCCACCACGGTGCGCGCGTCCGGCTCCACGTGGACGCCGAGGCGGGCGGGCCGCTGCCGGTGGCCACCATCGTGGGCACCGCGCCCCCGGGCACGCAGTTCTATGCCTGCGGGCCCAACCCGATGCTCGACGCCGTGATCGCCGCGGCTGCCGCTGCGGGCCATCCGCCGGCCGCGGTGCACATCGAGCGGTTCGACCCGGTGGCCGCACCGGCCACCGGTGGCGGGTTCACCGTGGTGCTGGCCCGTACCGGACGGCGCCTCGCCATCCCGGCCGGGTCGACGATCCTCGGCACGTTGCGCCGCGAGGGCCTGTCGGTGCTCGCCTCCTGCGAACGGGGTACCTGCGGGACGTGCGAGACGGCCGTGCTCGACGGTGTGCCCGACCACCGTGACGGCGCGCTCAGCCCCGAGGAGCAGGAGGACGGCACCGCCATGATGATCTGCTGCTCGGGCAGCCTGACCCCCGAGCTGGTGCTCGACCTGTGAACCGGCGAAACCGCCGCCCGATGCCTGATCGACCGCGAGGTGTCCAACCATGACCGCCACCGACCCGAACCCGGCCGCCGACCGCGCGGCGGTTGCCGTGCCCGCCCTGATCACGACGCCGGCGCTTCGTCGTCGGCGGTCGGCCTCGCCCGCAACGAGGCCGGTTACGTGTGCCTCAGCTTCGACTTCGACGGCCCGTCGCTGTGGATGCAGCGGCGCATGACCAGTCCCACCCCGGTGTCGCGTGGCGAGTTCGGTGCCGTGGCGGTGCCGCGCATCCTCAAGGTGCTGGCCCGGCGCGACATCGCGGCCACGTTCTTCATCCCCGGCCACACGCTGGAGACGTACCCTGCGGTCTGCCAGCAGATCGTCGATGCCGGCCATGAGGTCGGGTTGCACGGCTACGCCCACGAGTTGAACCCGCTGCTGTCCCCGAGAAGGAGAAGTGGGTGATGCAGCGCAGCGTGGAACTGCTCGAGAACCTCACCGGTGTCGCCCCGGCCGGTTATCGGGCGCCGTCGGGCGATCTCACCGTGCAGACCATCGACGCGCTGGTGGAGCACGGCGTGCGCTACGACTCGTCGCTCATGGGCCACGACGTGGCGCCGTACTGGCTGCGGCGGGGCGACGCCTTTCCCGAGGACGGCCCGGCGCAGTGGGGCCCGGTCACCGACGTGGTGGAGCTGCCCTTCAGCTGGACGCTGGACGACTACGTCCACCTCGAGTTCGTGACGTTCAGGAAGATGCTCATGCCGGGCCTGCAGCGCCCCCAGCAGATGTTCGCCAACTTCGCCGACGACGTGCGCTGGATGGTGCGCGAGGTCACCCACGGGGTGTGCAACGTCGTGTTCCACCCTCAGGTGATCGGTCGTGGCGGGCGGCTCCTGGCGTTGGAGGAGTGGCTCGACGAGATCGCCGGGCTCGGGGTCAGCTTCGCCCGCATGGACGCCGTGGCCGACGCCTTCCGCGCCGGCGTACCGTTCGGTATCGAATCGCCGGCGTGACGGGGAGTCGCCGCACCCGACGGCGGCGGGGCGGCGCCCCGGGAAGCGCTACAGCTTCTGGTCGAACTGGACGGGGTTGCCGTCGGCGTCGCGCACGATGGCCGTCAGGTACTTGCCCGAGCCCCGTTCCTCGCCGTACGCCGCGGCGTCCGCCACCGTCGGGGGCACGACCACCGCAAAGCCTGCGTCGACGATCCGCTGGAAGCGGGCCTCGAGATCGTCGACCCAGAAGCTGAAGTGGTGGGTGCCGAGCTGGAAGAGCCGCGGCGGTTGCCCGAAGGGCTCCCGGGTCAACTGCTGATCGAGCACGATGAACGAACGGTGCCGGCCGCTCTCGTCGGGGCTGCGCAGGTACACGGCGCGACGTCGCTGATCGCGGGTCCGGCCGAAGCCCGCTTCCTCGGTGTCGAGGTCGACCTGTAGGCCGACCAGGTCCCGATAGAAGGCCAACGCCCGTTCCATGTCGGCCACGCCGACCGCCACGTGTGAAACCCCCAGCACGGCCATGGCCGCACGCTAGCGGCCGGAGGCGACCGGCGCGTCCCGGCGCACGGCCACGACGGTGACGAGGTCGCCGAGCTTGTACGGCACCGCCACGGCACCGAGCGGGCCAGACGCCACCCGACGGACCGCCCGTCCGATCGGGCCCCAGCGGTGAGCGGCGACCCCGGCGACCAGGCCGGCGGACACCAGCTTCGAGGTCGGGGAGCTGGCCACCACCTCGAAGCCCGCCCGCTCAACCATGCTGTTGACGCCGCCGAGGGTGAACAGGTGGATGACCGAGGGCGGGTTCGCCTGCTGCCAGCGCTTGCCGGACAGGCGGGCGACCCGGCTGTGCAGGTCCCATGTCTCGATGGCCAACACCGCACCGGGGTCCATCGTGGTGGCCACGGCCGCTAGCGCCGCCGCCGGCTCGGCGAGGTGTTCGAGCACCTGGAAGAAGCAGGCCACATCGAGGCGGGCGCCGGCCGAGTCCAGCGCGGCCACCGCGTCGGCGAGCTCGGCGTGCACGGGGTGGCCCTGCTCGGCGGCGCGCTGCCTGGCCGAGATGGCGGGGTCCACCCCGATCGTGTCCATGCCCCGGGCCCGGGCGGCGTTGAGCACGTACCCGCTGGCGCAGCCGACGTCGAGGAGGCGCCACGGGCGGCGGTCCGGCAGGTGGGGGGCGATGCGGTCGAGCCGGGCCTCCGCGTTGCGGGCGTGGAGGCCGGCGTCGGCGTCGTAGTCGAGGTAACCGCCGTGGGCGGCGCCGGTGAAGTAGCCCTCGTCGTAGAGGTGGACGGGATCGGCGTCAGGCCGGTCGGCGAGCTGGCCCGAGCCACACCCCGTGCAGCGCAGGTAACGATGACGGACCGGTTCGTAGAGGTCGTCGAAGGCCGTGCCACCGCAGCAGTCGCAGATCGGGCCGCGCCGTTGTGCCGTCCCGCCGTCGCCCATGCCCAACGTCGCCGCCTCCGTCATCGCCCGTGGCGGTGAGCCCGCGCCCGCGCGCCGCGTCCCCTGCCGGAGGGTGAGCGTACCGGTGGGGTGCCCTGACCGCCGGGTCGGGCCCCATCGCCCTCAGCGTCGGGTCTGCAGGTTGTGGTAGCCCACTGCGGCGCGCGCCTCACGGAGACCCAGGCCGCCGTCGATCATGGCCCGGATGCGGTCCTCGGCGGCTTCGATCTCCTCGGCCGCGTCGAGCACGGCGTCGGCCCGACCGGCCGGCACCACGACGACGCCGTCACCGTCGCCGAGCAACAGGTCACCCGGCTCCACCCGCACGCCGCCGATGCTGACCGCCACCTCGACGCCGTCGACTCGGACCCGGTCCTTGCCGGTGCGCATCCAGTTGCCCCGGCTGAAGATCGGGTAGCCCAGCTGCAGGCTGCGATCGATGTCCCGGCACACGCCGTCGATGACGGTGCCGGGGATGCCGCGTCGGTGGGCGGTGGTGGTCAGCAGGTCGCCCCACACGGTGGCGTCCATCCGGCCCTGGTTGTCCAGCACCGGCACCTGACCGGCGTCGAGGTCATCGATGTAGTCGCCGACCGATCCCGGGTCCTGGCCCACCGGGCCGTAGCGCAGGGTGAACGCCCGCCCGGCGAAGCGGAACGAACGATCGAGCGGCGCGATCCCCAGGCACTGCCCGGCGATGCCGAGGCGGTCGAGGGCGTCGCTGACCCCCGAGCAGGACAGGCGCGCCAGGCGCGCCAGCTGGTCATCAGCCACGGAGCAACTCCTCGTAGGAACGTCCCATCACCTCGGCCGCCCGGCCACCGGCCCGCAGGGCATCGGCCATGGCCGCCTCTCGGGCGAAGATGTCCTCGGCGGCGGCGATCACCTCGGCGGCTCGGTCGGCGGCCACGAACACGACGCCGGAGCCGTCGGCCAACACCAGGTCGCCGGGGTGCACCCGCAACGCTCGTCCGACGGTGATCGGCCCGTCCCACGCCACCTCGGCGGCCCGGTTGCGGGCGGTGGTCGGCACCGCCGTTCGGGCGAACACGGGGAAGGCGAGCTCGCGGGCCTCGTCGAGATCCCGGCAGGCACCGTCGACCACGACCCCGGCCACGCCCCGCAGCTGGGCGGCGAGGGACAGGATGCCGCCCCAACCGGCGCAGTCGACCCGCCCCTGGTGGGCGACGACGATCACGTCACCGGGTTGGGCGCTGTCCACGGCGGCCGTACCCAGGTGGCGGCCGGGCACGGCCGCGGTGGGCGGTCCCAGCTCGACGGTGACAACCCGGCCGCAGATCCGCCGACCCGGCACGCTCAGTTGGCCGAGCCCGGTGACCACCCCGGCCAGACCGAGCCGGTCGAGCGCGTCGGACACCGCGCAGCTGTCGAGCCGCGCCAGGCGGGCCACCAGGGCGTCCGGCTCCCCCTCCTCGTCGGCCTCCTTGGCGTCGGGACCGGTCACGACAGCCGCCACGAGGCGAAGCAGCACCCGACCCCGGTGCCCGCCGGGCTGCGCCGTACCGGGTGGTACTCGAGCCAGTCGGCGGGGCGGCCGTCGACGCAGCCCGCCACCGCGATCCAGTTGCGGATCTCCGAGCTGCCCGCCTCCAGCAGGTGGGCGGGGAGCGTGCGCAGCGGCTCGCCGTCCCGCGGCGCAGGGCGTCGATCACGATGGCGTCGAGCGCTTCGTCGACCACGAAGTGGCTGAGCCCCCGGAGGCGATGACGACCACCCGCTCGTCGCCGGGCAGCTCCGCCACCGCCTGGGCGAGCGCTCGCCCGAGGTCGTGACAGCGGGCGGCGGAGGGCTGGTTGGGCGGGTAGAACGTGTTGAGCAGCACGGGGACGGTGGGCAGCGCCCGGCCCCCGAACAGGCGGTGGATGATGAAGCCGTAGGCGTGCCCGTAGCCGTTGTGGGCCGCCTCCGCCGTGGCGCCGCCGTCTCCGTTCGGGGTGCCGTTGCCGGCGGCCGTTGCCATACCGGGCGGTGTGCCGACGGAGGCGACGTCGAAGCCCTGGCCCAGCAGCGAACCGATGAGCGCCTTGGCGGTGTGCGGCGCGCCCGGGAAGGGCCGGGCCCGGTCCATGGCGTAGCCGACGCGGATCTGGTCGGCCAGCGGCGAGGGAGGGCCCACGGAGAGCCCGGTGTGCAGCGTGTCGCCCCACCCGATGGCGATCGCCGGTTGGTTGGTGTCGTCGAACAACTCGTGCTGGTCGTCGCCGACGATGATCACCAGGTCGGGCGCGGCCGCAGCCAGGTCCGCCGCCAGGCGGTCGAGGGCGGCGTGCAGGCTGCGGTGCGTCTCGGCGAAGCGTTCGGCGGTGAGCACGCCCTCGTGGCGGGACCCCGCTTCGGCGGCCAGTTCGTCATAGGTGCGGTGCACGCCCCGGTCGTCGTAGAGCATCGGGTTGGTGCGGTCGCGCTCGGCCAGCATCGGCCACAGCTCGGCGTCGGTCACGAGCAGCGGTGTGTGCGAGGTGGCGAGGGCGGCGACGAGTTGGGCCATGGTGGTGCTGCTCCGTTCGCTCCCGATGCGGCCGGCCCCGGTGGTCCCGACCGGGACGGAGCCTAGGGCAGCTCCGGACGGGGCGCAGCAGCCCGCCGCCCCGGCTGCTGGAGCCGGGGCGGCGATGGCGTCACCGCTCGACGCGAGCGCCGGGCCGTGGCCCGCCCGGCGTTGCTCACTTGGCGAACGTCGAGAGGTGGGCGGTGCAGGTCTCCAGCACCTCCCCGGTGTCGGGAGCGGTCAGCTGGAAGGCGGCCGAGATCTCCACCGGTCCCGGTGCCACGGCGCGGCCCAGGGTGGTGATCAGCGCGCTGGGGGAGGAGGGGAAGCTCCCCCAGCCGGCGATGAGGCTGCCGTCGGCGTCGTTGGTCAGGCGATAGGTCGTCTGCTGGCCGGCGGCCATCCCGCTGTAGGCCACCTGCACCTCGACCCGCTTGTCGAAGCCCTTGTCGACGCTGAAGGTCATCGTCGTGGTGCCGTCACAGGTGGCGACGGCCGACGCCCGCTGGATGGCCCCGACCGATGTGCCGCCACCACCGCCGCCACCGCCGCCACCGCCGCCACCGCCCTTGCCGCCTGAGGCGTAGGCGGGGGCGGCGAAGGTCAGCGCGGTCAGGGCCACGGCGCCACCTGCCAGCAGGCGTACGCGGGTCGACGGAGTTCGTTTGGTCATGTGCTCTCCCGTAGTGGTGCGGCTTGGCCCCAACGTCGACGCGGCGTGGTCGGGTGGACCAGTGGCCATGGGTGCTACGACCATCGGCGCCGCACCGCCCGGGTCCCGGCGGGAAAGGCCTGACGGTCGTATTGAGCTGGGCTTCGCCGCTGGGGCCGACCCCGCCGGGCCGGGGTCTGCCGCCGCGTCGACCGTCGGCCGGTGCGGTGGTCGCGCGCGCCGGTGTTCTGCGCTGTGGGACAGCCCGGGCCGGCCGCAGCGGAGGTGGGCCGGATCGCCGGTGCGGAGATGAGGGGTCTCCCTGATGCCACAGCGAACGGGAGCGGTCCACAATGGGAGGACGCCGCCGGGCGTGGTGCCTGCCGGTTCGTCGCTTGCGGGCGGTGGGCCGACCGGTGGTGGGGAGCGGGTGGACATGGCGTTCGTGCTCAGTCGACGGATGGAGGTGCGGCCGTGGGAGCTCGACGCGGCCATCGAGGATGCCGTCGACATCGCGCAGCGCTACCTCCGCAGCACCGGTCTGCCCATCGTGCTGCTGCGACCGGTCGCCGGCGACGTGATCGGTGCCCTGTGGGTGACGCAGTTCGCCCCCGACCTCGAGTCCCTCGCCGCGGCGCAGGCCGCGTTCTCGGCGTTGAGCGATGCCCGGGCGCAGCTCAACCAGCTCTGGCAGCAGCGGCTGGTCGGTCCCGTCGAGCAGCAGCTCTACGAGGTCATCCGCGGGCCGGACTTCGGGCCGGGGGCCGAGGGCGAGGCCCCGCCGGTGCCGTGCCGCTTCTACGGCGTCACCCGGGCCCGGGTGGCGATGGGCGAGATCGACGAGGCCCTGGCGTTGGCGATCGATTTCGCGGAGCTGCTCGAGCACCATGCCGAGCAGCGCAGCATCGTGACCACGGCCTACACCGGGCCGTTCGTCGAGGCGGTGATCACCGTCGGCCAGCACAGCGTGTCGCACTACGAGGAGACCCGCCGCCGGGTGCAGCTCGATCCGACCGTGTCGACGTTGTTGAAGCGGGCCGCTGCGCTGCGGGCGACCGGCGATCAGCTGCTGCTGCAGAGCATCGATTGGTGACCATGAGCGGTCGAGCAGGGGCGCCGCCCGGCGCCGGGCAGGACTAGCGTCGTGCCATGACGAACGACTCCGACGGTGCGAACGGGCCCCACCCGGCAGAGCCGCGGCCGGGAGAGACCGAGCGCGATCGCCTCGTGCGGCTGGCCAACGTGCTGTTCCACGCGGCCCGCAACGGCGATGCGGGGCTGCTCGCCGAGGCCACCGCCGGGGGAGCGCCCGCCGACCTCGCCAACCAGAATGGCGACACGCTGCTGATGTTGTCCGCGTACCACGGTCACGTCGATGCGGTCCGGACGCTGCTGGCCGCGGGTGCCACCGTCGACCAGCTCAACGACCGGGGCCAGACCCCGCTGGCCGGTGCGACGTTCAAGGGCTACGCCGAGGTGATCGACGTCCTGCTCGAGCACGGCGCGGACCCGCAGGCGGGGTCGCCGCCTGCGGTCACGGTCGCGCTCATGTTCTCCAAGGACGACCTGCTCGCCCGCTTCGACGCCGCCGTCCGCTCGGCCCGCTCGGCCCGACCGAGCGACGAGCCGCTCTGATCGAGCAGCCGCTCTGATCGGCCGGCTGGCCGGGATGGGGCGTCAGGTCGGCGGTCAGCCGAGGTCGATGTCGCTGCGGCCCGACGCCTCCGGGCCCGCAGACCCGGCGCCGCCGGGCTCGGCGGCGTTGCCGCTCTCGGCGGAGGGTGTCGATGCGCCGCCGCTCTCCCGCCGGTCGGCCGGGTCGGCCGGCGCGTGCTCGTCGGCCCGCTCAGCCTCGGCCCGTGCCGCTGCCTCGCGCTGCGCGCTGGCCTTGGTCGGCCGTCGCCGCGGCTGGTACAGCGCGCCGGAGACCGCCTCGAGCACGGGGACCGCCTCCTGGAGCACGACCCGCTGTTCGGGGGTCAGCTTGCCGAGCACGTCCACCAGCACGTCCGCCCGCTGGCCGCGCCAGCGTTCGATCCGGCCCTGGGCCTCTTCGGTGAGCAGCAACCGGGCGACGCGCCGGTCGCCGCGACTGAACTCACGCCGGAGCAGGCCGAGGGCGACCAGCTTCCGGATGAGGGTGCTGACCGTGTTGGGGGCGGCACCGAGCTCGGTGGCGGCCGCCGCCACACCGCAACCCGGGCGTTCCGCGACCAGCAGCAGCAGCTCGACCTCGGTCGGGGAGAGTGACTCCCCGTCGAAGTTGGCGCGAGCTGCACGCTGCAGGGCTCGGCGGAACCGGGTGACGGTCTGTGCGAGGTCGGTCGCCAGCGCACCGGCGTCGATCGAAGGGTTCACGTAGACGTCCACCGCCTTGCCATTCCCGCTGTACCGAAACCCAAACCACCTCTAGGGAAATTTTCTTGTGAAGAGGTGTGCATGTGGTCACAGCACGAGCGGATCCGTATCCGAGCCGCTGGTGCCGGTTTGGGGCAGCTGATTGTTCCAGCTCGAAATGGCGGACAGGTAACGCGAATCAGCGCAGATCGGCGACGAGGCTGGCGCGTGTGGTTTCGGTGAGCTCCGCTTCCTCCAGATACGACGGATGTGTGCACACCACCTTCGCCGGTCCGTTTTCGAGCTTGTCGGTCTGTGCCCGATCGAGCTCCCACCAGAGGTAGTGGACCGATGCGGTGATCTCGTCGCGGGTGAGCGTCTCCTCGTGCTGGGCGTCCAACCTGGCGGGCAGCACCTCGAGCCCGGCACCCTCACCGAGGTGGAGCTCGTAGGTGTGTTCGACGCCCGCCAGCTTGGGCAGCCATTCGCGGAGCTGCTCGTCGCTGGTCAGTTCGATGAACAGCGTGGCGCAGAGCTTGCCCGGCCGGCTCACGAGCGGGTTGTAGGTGTCGAGCTCGTGTTGGATGCCTTCATCGGTGAAGATCTTCTCCACCCGAGCCATCTCCTGGATCTGGAAACGGATGGTGTCGCGGTTCTCGAACACCAACGTTTGAAAGACACCGACGGCGATCCGTCGGTTCTTTTTCAATGCAATGATGTGAGACCTGAACGTCTCGCGCTCCCGCTCGTAGGCGCGCAGGTCGGCAATGTCGGCAAGGGTCAGCTCGTGGCCGGTCACGCGGGTCAGCCCTCGTCCTCGATGCCGTAGGCGCGGGCCAGGAACTGCACCGGGTGCACCGGCGCCTTGCCCGTCTCCAGCTCGATGCCGCCGTTGGCGAGGCTGCAGTCACCCACCACCGTGTCGTGGCCGGCCTTCTCGATGCCGTTGAAGAGCTTGCGACCCATGGCCCGTGCTGCCTCGAGGTTCTCCGCCCGCAGGCCCCAGGTCCCGTCGATGCCCGAGCACTCGGCGATCACGGTGGCCTTCGTGCCGGTCAGCTTCAGCAGGTCCCGGCTCTTGAGGCCGATGTTCTGGGCCCGGAGGTGGCAGGGGGCGTGGTAGGTCACCTGCTCGGGCACGTCGCCGCTGAAGCCGGTGTCGAGCCCGCCGCCCTCTTTGTGCACCTTCATGAGGTACTCGGCCGCGTCCATGGTGTGGGACGCGACCAGCTTGGCGTCCTCGGTGGGCAGGTAGTCGGGGTAGTCGAACTTGAGCACGTACCCGCACGTGGGCTGGGGCACGATGATGGTCGGGTCCTCGCCGCGGGCCTTGGCGTCACGGATGGCCCGGGTCAGGATCTTGACGTTCGCCTCGCCCTGCTTGCGGAACTGCTCGACGTTGCCCTGGTGGAGGAACGGCGCGCCGCAGCACTGCTGCCCGGGCGGCAGCGAGCAGGCGATCTCGTTGCGTTCGCACACCTTGACCAGGTCCTTGCCGATCCCGGTGTTGGCGTACTCGACCTGGCAGGTGGGGAACAGGATGGCGTTGCCCTTGGGCTGGGCCGGCGTGGGCCGGTTGCGCTTGTTGAACCAGGTGGAGAAGCGCTGGCGGGCCTGCGGGGGCAGGATGCGGTCGGCGGAGATGCCGACCACCTTCTCGACCAGCTTGCGGGCGCCCGAGCCGGGGGTGGCGAGCAGCTTGTTGGCCACCGGCGCCGCCAGCGAGCCCAGCTTGCCGGTGACGTCGACGCGGCCGAGGGCCTGGTCGGTGACCTTCTGCTTGAGCGACTTCTCACCCTTGGCGTGCTGCACCTGCTCGGCGCGCAGCATCAGCCGGGGGAAGTCGAGCTCCCACTCGCTCTGGCCCGGGATGTAGGGGCAGTTGATGTAGCAGAGCTTGCAGTTGTTGCACTCGGACACGACCTGGTCCTGCTCGGCCGGGGTCATCCGGGCCGCGTCCTGGTCGTCGAAGCGGTCGATGAACTCGAACAGCGTCGGGAACGCGCTGCAGTACTTGAAGCACAGGCGGCACCCGTGGCAGAGGTCGAACACCCGGTTCATCTCGCCGCGGAGGTCGGCTTCGTCGAAGTACTTGGGATGGAAGGGGTCGTACGTGATCGTCACGGTTGCCTCGGCGCGGTTTCGTCGGTCGGGAGGGATCGGGTCATGACGAGGGGCGGGCGACGTCGCATCGCGTCGCCACCCGCCCCCGAGTTGTCAGTGCAGGACTGCGGAACGGTCGGTCAGCTGACCGACTCGAGGCCCTGGGCGAAGCGGCCGGCGTGGCTCTTCTCGGCCCGGGCGAGGGTCTCGAGCCACTCGGCGATCTCGTCGAAGCCCTCTTCGCGGGCGGTCTTGGCGAAGCCCGGGTACATCTCGGTGTACTCGTAGGTCTCGCCGGCGATGGCCGACTTCAGGTTGTCCTCGGTGGCGCCGACCGGCTCGCCGGTGGCGGGTCGCCGACCTCGGCGAGGAAGTCGAAGTGCCCGAACGCGGGCCGGTCTCACCCTCGGCGACCGAGCGGAACAGCGCGGCCACGTCGGGTAGCCCTCGACGTCCGCCTTCTGGGCGAAGTAGAGGTAGCGGCGGTTGGCCTGGCTCTCGCCGGCGAACGCTTCCTTGAGGTTCTCGTGGGTCTTGGTTCCCTTGAGTGCGGGCATGGATCCTGCTCCTGTTGTGGTTTGGGCGTGTTGCTCTGTTGGATCGGGTGGCGCCGTGGTCCTCGGCGTTCAGGACCGGGCGGCGTCGATGCGGGCGCAGTCGGGGCAGCGACCCCGGAACACGATCTGCGTGGCCTCCACCTTGAAATCGGGGTAGTGCTCGGCCGGCAGCGCCACCATGGCGGTGGCGTGCACGTCGAGCACGCTCCCGCAGCCCTGGCAGAGGAAGTGGTCGTGTCCGTCGATGTTCGGGTCGAAGCGCACCGGTGAGGTGCCGAGGCGCACGGCCCCGATCTCGCCGAGATCGATGAGGTCGTTGAGCACCTGGTACACGGTGCGCAGCGAGACGGTGGGCATGCTCTCCCGGACCCGGCTCCAGATCGCCTCGGCGGTCGGGTGGCTGTCGTCGCCCCACAGGGCATGGAACACACCCTGACGCTGCGGGGTGACCTTCAGCCCCAGGGCGCGGAACCGTTCGGTCAGCTCCTCCGGCGTTCGCATCGGCGGGCACGTTATCCGCGGCACCTGCCAATCAACAAGTCATGTTGATTGGCAGCTTGTGCAAGCAACCTCCCGCCCGCTCGAGGCGGTAGACGCCGCCCGCTGCGCGTCAGCCCGGCGCCAGGCCTCTTCGCGGGACGTCACCGGATGGGGGTCTGCGCTGGCGCCGCGTCGAGACCTGGGGAGCGGTGTTGTTCAAACACCAGGGGCGGCGTCAGGTCGGCGTTGCGAGCGCTAGCGAGCCGCCGAAGCCCCCGGCGACCGACAGGGAGCCGGGCAACAAGCACAGCAACAAGCACGTACCGAGAACGACCGGCTCAGCGCAGGTCGTTGTTGGGGGTGTGATCGCCGGCCAGCCAACGGGCGAGCTCGGCGTGGGCGTCGGCCCGGCGCACGCTGTTGATCCGTTCCACCGTCGGCGCGTCGACGGTGAACTCGAGCTGCATCTGGTCGGGGTCCAGCACGTAGAGGGAGCGGCAGTAGCCGTGGTCGATCACCCGGTACCGATGGCCCGCCGCGGTGAGCCGCTGCTCGATCTCCGCCTGGCCGTCGGCGTCCACGGCGAGGGCAACGTGGTTGAGGGACGTCGGTACCGGGGCCGACAACTCGTCGTGGTCGGCCGGGTCGGCCATCTGGAAGAAGGCGAGGGCGGAGCCGTCGGCCAGGGCGAAGAACGTATGGCAGTAGGTCCGATCCTTGCCCCGCACGTGCTCGCGCTCGCACCAGGTGGCCACCAGCGGCATCCCGAGCACGTCCTCGTAGAAGCGACGGGTCGCCTCCTGGTCGCGCACCACATAGGCGTGGTGGTGCAACCGTCGGGCCAGGATCGGCCCCCCGGCGGCGGGCGCGGGCCCGGCGGCGGGCCCAGGGGCGGTGGCAGGGGTGGCGGTGCTCATGGGTGCGTCCTCCGGTCGGGGCCCCGCAGCGGGGTTGCCCGGTAGTCTGCCCGCTATGACGCTGGTCACGCTCACGTTCGACAACGGGCCCGATGCCACGGTCACCCCGCGCGTGCTCGATGTGCTCGCCGATCGCGGCCTCACCGCCGGGTTCTTCGTGGTCGGCACCCAGCTGCAGCAGCCGGGCGCCGTTGCGCTGGCGCAGCGCGCCGTCGCCGAGGGCCATTGGGTGGGCAACCACTCCATGCACCACAAGGTCCCGCTGGGCGACGAGCCGGATCCCGCTTACGCCGACGCCGAGATCACCGCCACCCAGCGCCTGCTGGACGAGGCCGGCGTGACCCATACCGAGCGGTACTTCCGGCCGTTCGGTCGCGGCGGTCTGCTGGGCCCGCACCTGTTGAGCCCCCGGGCCCGCGACCTCCTCGTCGAGGGCGGGTACACCTGCGTGCTGTGGAACAGCGTCCCGCGGGACTGGGAGGACCCCGCCGGCTGGGTGGACACCGCCCGCTCACCTCGACGCCGAACCGAGCGGGCACACGGTGGTGGTGCTGCACGATCTGCCCACCGGCGCGATGGACCACCTCGAGCGCTTCCTCGACCGGCTCGCCGCCGACGGTCATGCCTGCCGCGCCGAGCTGCCGGCCCACTGCGTGCCGATCGCCGGCGGCGTGGCCCGGGCGGGCCACGAGGCGTTCGTCAGCGCAACGGACTGAGCCCGCATGGCGGGGGCGGGGGTGAGCCGGGCCGCGTTCGCCATGGCGAAACGCCGGTGGCGCGAGATTTCGCCATCTCGGCCGGCTGTGCGAGGATCCGCCGGCAGGTCCCGCCCCGCGGCAACACAGGAGCACAACGGTGGATGTCTCACTGATCCTCGGCGAAGCCAGCCCCCTCACCTGGGAGCGCTGGCGCCACGTGGTGCAGCTGACCGAGCGGCTGGGCTTCAAGAAGCTCTTCCGCTCCGACCACTACTTCAACGGTCAGCAGAAGCCCGCCATCGACGTGTACCTCTCCTTCGTGATGGCGGCCATGGAGACCACCACGCTGGAGTTCGGGCCGCTGGTCACGCCGGTGACGTTCCGCCACCCCACCAACGTCGGTCGCCAGGCCCAACTGCTCGACGCCCTCAGCGACGGCCGGTTCATCCTGGGCATGGGTGCCGGTTGGTACGAGGACGAGCACCGCATCTACGGCGTCGACTTCCCGTCGCTCACCGAGCGCTACGACCGCCTCGATGACGCGCTGGCGATGATGCAGGTGCTCTGGTACGACAACCCCGGGCACTACGACGGTCGCTTCTACCGCCTCGACGGCACCGACTCCCAGCCGCACCCGCCGGCGGGCCGGCCCCGCATCCTCATCGGCGGCAACGGCCCGAAGCGCACCTTGCGCACGGCCGCCCGCTTCGCCCACGAGTGGAACTCGATCGTGCTGCCGCCCGATGCCTATCGCAGCAGCGTCGAGGTGCTCGAGCGGCACTGCGCCGACATCGATCGCGACCCGGCCGAGATCCACACCTCGATGCTGCTGTTCGCCATCACCGGCCCCGATCGCGCCACCGAGGACAAGGTGGCGCAGCGCTTCATCGACATGATGGGCCACGGCGAGGTGGTCACCGTGGAGGACATCCGTCAGAACCGCACCGCTCTTACCCGCCTTCGTCGGCAGCCAGGAGGAGCTGATCGACCGGCTCGGGCAGCTGGGCGAGGCCGGTCTGCAGGAGGTCGTGTTCGAGCACTTCGTGACCGAGGACGACGACGTGCCCGAGTGGCTGGCGGCGGAGATCGTGCCGGCGGTGGCCGGCTTCTGAGCGCCGCGCCCGGCGGCCAACCGGTTCAGCGGGTGAGGCCCCGCAACTGCAGGGTGACGCCCTCGCGCAGCCGGCCCATCACGTCGGCCGGGGCTACGTAGCCGCCGTAGCGGCACTGCAGCAGGTAGAAGAACAGCGCGTAGAGGTTCATGGCGATCGAGCTGGCGCGCACCGACGGGTCCAGCTCGCCGCGCTCCTGGGCGTCGCGCAGCAGGCCGGCCAGGCGGCCGCTCCAGCGGTTCATGAACTCGTTGACGCCGGCGCGTTCGAGCTCACCGACGAACATGACCTCTTTGACGAAGGCGCGCGACAGCGCCGGGTCCCGCTCGTGCGCCTCGATCACGTGGCCGAACAGGTGCACGACGCGGTCGGCGATCGGTTCGGCGGGGTCGACGGCGTCGAACGCGCCGTCCCAGATGCCCTGCAGCTCCTCCCGGAACACCTGGACGAGCAGGTCGTGCTTGGAGGCCACGTAGAGGAACAGGGTGCCCGCCCCGATGCCGGCCGTCTCGGTGATGGCGGCCGTGGTGGTCGCCTCGAAGCCGCGCTCGTTGAACAGCGTGCGGGCGGCGGTCAGGATGCGGGCCATCTTGTCGGCCTTGGCCTGCTCGCGCCGCTGCGACTTGGGGCGTGGTCGCCCCCGTTCGGGCGCTGCCGGCTCGGTCATGACGCCCTGACACTACCGCGCCGGTCAGGAGCCGCTCGCCGAGAAGTGCTGGTGGTCCAGATCGCCGCCCCAGCGACCGCCCCAGCCCCACCCGACCTCGTCGAAGGCGGCCACCACCGGGCCGCCCTCAACGATCATGCCGGGCAGGCCGGCGTTGCGGTCGAGGTAGGGCACCGACGCCGGGTGCTCGGTGCGGCCTCCGGACACGTAGGGGTTCTCGAGCGGGTTGATGTCGATGGCCCGGCCGGTGGCGTGGTTCGACCAGCGGGTGGTGCCGGCGACGTAGCGGCAGTTGAACGCCGAGGTGTTGTCGGCCTCGATCGAGGCGAAGTCGTCGCCGCCGTAGTCGTCGATGAGGCGGAGCCGGCGGATGGGGAAGCCGGCGGTCCACAGCCGCTGGAACACGGTCACGATCGGGTCGACGGCGTCGGCGTGCACGACGAGCTCCCCGGTGTGGGCGGCGCCGTCGAAGCCGATGTGGCCCAGCTCGAGGTAGCGCAGCTCCTCGAGGCCCACCGGGCACCCGGGCCGCCACGAGGTGGGCTCCATGCGGGCGCGCAGGGCGGCGTCGATGGGCCGGGCGGTGGCCACGAAGCCGTCAGGACCCTCGTAGCGCACCGCGGCCGGTGGTGCGGTGGCCGGCGCGGCGGTGGCCGGCGCGGCGGTGGTGGGCGCGGCGGTGGTGGGCGCGGCCGTGGTCGGTGGGGCGCCGACCGGTGGTGCGGAGGCCGGCGGCGTGGCCCCGGGCCCCGCGAGCGCGGTGGTTGCGGTGGCTGCCGTGGTGGTCGTTGCGGGCGCGGTCACGGTGGCGGCCGCGGCGGTGGTGGCCACCGGACCGACGCTCGTCGGCGCCGACGGGCCGGTGGTGAGCAGCGCCGCCGCGGTCGAGCCGGTGGTGGTGCCCCCGCCACCGGCCCCGCAGGCGGCGGCCATCGTCGCCAGCAGGGCGGCGGCGACCACGGTGGTGGCGGCCCGCATCACTCGTCGAAGCCGCGCAGTTCGCACCAGTCCTCGATGGGGTCGCGCCGGGTGCGCAGGGCGTTGATCGGGTGGTCGGGGTCCCGGTAGCCCATCGCCATGCCGCTGAAGAGCAGGTGGTGCTCGTCGAGGCCGAGGAACTCCCCGAGGGTGCGGGGGAAGGCGGACCAGAACTCCTGGGCGCAGGTGTCGAGCCCTCGGCCGCGGGCCAGCAGCATGACGGTCTGCATGAACATGCCGAGGTCGGACCACTGCGGCGGTCCGAGTCGTCGATCGAGGCTGAAGAACAGCCCGACCGGCGCGCCGAACAGCTCGCCGTTGCGGGCGAACTGCCGCAGCCGGCCGGCGCGGTCCTCCCGCTCGACGCCGATGGAGGCGTAGAGATCCTCGCCGCACTGGAAGCGCCGCGTCCGGAACGGTTCCCACAGCGAGGGCGGGTAGACGTCGTAGGCGGGGGTCTCGGCCCCACGCGGCAGCGCCGCTACCAGGGCCACGAGGCCCTCGAGGTCCCGGCCGGCCACCGCGTGCACCCGCCAGGGTTGGAGGTTGCCGCCGCTCGGCGCCCGGCTGGCGGCCTGCAGGATCTCCCGGACGGTGGTGGCGGGCACCGGGGTGTCCAGGAACGCCCGCACCGAGATGCGGCTGTCGACGGCCTCGAAGACGTCCATGGCGGGCACGTTACGCGCCCGGTGGCCCGGCGGCGTGGCCGGTGGCCCGGCGGCGTGGCCGCTCAGCGCTGGGCCACCAGCACGAAGTCGTGCTCGAGGGTGAAGATCGGCGAGCCGTCCTCGGCGGTGCCGTCCCGGAACGTGCAGATGAGCGAGTCCTTCACGCCGAACACCGCGTCGGAGTCGAGGTAGGGCTTGTCGGCGTCGAAGATGTGGGTCGTCACCGGCTCGTAGCCGGGGGCGCGCACGATGGCGTGGATGTGCGCGGCCCGCCACGGGTGGCGGCGCTCGGCCCCGAGCAGGTCGCCCACGGGGCCGTCGGTGGGGATCTGGTACTCGACCGGGCGGACCGTGACGATGTGGTAGCGACCCTCGGCATCGGTGGTGTAGACGCCGCGGAGGTTCTGCGCCGGCTGTCCGTCGGGCTGCTGCACCGCGTAGAAGCCGCTCGAGTTGGTCTGCCACGCGTCGATGGTGGCCCCGGCGATCGGCCGCCCGTCGAGATCGAGCACCCGGCCGGTGATGTGGGCCGGCACGTCGGGGTCGTCCTCCGCCATCGACTCGCCGTTGGCCCGCAGCGTGGAGCCGGGCACGTCAGAACGGGCCCAGCACCGTCGACTCGGTGGCGCCCTGCGGCTTGGCCTGGGTGAGCACGTCCACCACCGAGGACAGGCCGTGGGTGTCCGACAGCAGGATGAACTCCTGGCGGGTGGGCGAGCACTTCTGGCCGACCGCGGTGAAGAACTCGATGCCCTTGATCCACTCGGCCTCGGTCAGGTCCACCTCCTTGGCGAAGGCGTGCACGTGGCGGACCAGTGCGGTGACCAGTTCGCGCAGGCGGGGGTCGGCCGTGCCGGCGAGGTTGCGCACCACGGCCTCGGTGATGAGGTCCGCCGCCTGGTGGGTGCTGGAAGACATGTGGGCAACCTCTCGGTTCGAACGGCGCGGGGGGACGCGGTTGACGGGATACGGGACGGTACGTCGCCCCGACGAACGGTAGCGGCGTGTGGCCCGACGCGGCCCAGCAGGTCGTGCCGCACGGCGAGCCGCCCGCCGACGGGCTAGACAACGTCCATGGAGACACGCCGCATCGGCACGCTCGAGGTGTCCGTCGTCGGGCTCGGGTGCAACAACTTCGGCATGGCCATCGATGCCGACGTCACCCGGGCCGTGGTCGACGCCGCCATCGAGGCCGGCATCAACTACTTCGACACCGCCGAGTCGTACGGCAACGGGCAGTCCGAGGAGTACCTCGGCCGGGCCCTGGCCGGGCGGCGACCAGGTGCTGGTGGCCACCAAGTGGGGGTTCGTGGCCAAGCCCGACGCCGGCGAGCGCCAGGGCCGTCCCGAGCACGTGCGGGCCAGCCTCGACGCCTCGCTGCAGCGCCTGGGGATGGACCACGTCGATCACTACCAGCTGCACCGGCCCGATCCCGACACCCCGATCGCCGAGACGCTCGGCGTGCTCGACGAGCTGCGCACCGCCGGCAAGATCCGCGAGATCGGCTGCACCGGCTTCAGCGCCGCCCAACTGGCCGAGGCCGCGGAGGCGGGCGCCCAGGCCGGCATCGCCTCGTTCCCATCGGTGCAGAACCACTACAGCCTGTTGACCCGGACCCCGGAGACCGACGGCGTGCTCGAGCTGTGCGCTTCGGCGGGCATCGCCTTCGTGCCGTACTTCCCGCTCGAGTCGGGCCTGCTCACCGGCAAGTACAAGCCGGGTGCCGGCGTGCCCGAGGACTCGCGCTTCGCCCGCTGGGGTGAGAAGCGGTCGGCCGTGTTCATCGACGAGGACAAGGTGGCCACCGTGGCGCGCCTGGAGGCGTGGGCCGCCGAGCGGGGCCACAGCGTGCTCGAGCTGGCCATGGGCTACCTCGCCTCCAACCCGACGGTGGCCACGGTGATCGCCGGCTGCACGAAACCGTCGCAGGTGCGCTCCAACGTGACCGCGGTGGGTTGGGCCATGACCGACGCCGAGCGGGCCGAGGTGCGGGCGCTGCTCGACCGCTGATCGGCGCCGTCGCCGCCCGCGGGCCCCACCCGGGCTGCGCCCTGCTGGCGGCCGTCCGGTTGGCTAGCGTTGGCGCCGCTCGGGCGGCGTGCCCGGCGGCACACGGGGACAACTCGGGACACCTGCGCGGGACGACAAGGAGACGAACGCGATGGCAGTCAACGTCGGAGACAAGGTGCCGGACGTCGAGGTGCACACGATGGGCCCCGAGGGCCCGACCAAGGTCCGCACCGGCGACGTGCTCGGCAAGGGAAGGTCGTGCTGTTCGCCGTTCCCGGTGCGTTCACGCCGGGCTGCTCCAAGGTCCACCTGCCGGGCTTCGTGGCCGAGGGTGACAAGCTCAAGGAGAAGGGCGTCGACACGATCGCCTGCATCGCCGTCAACGATGCGTTCGTGATGGCCGCCTGGGCGGAGAACCAGGGCGTGGGCGACAAGATCCTCATGCTCGGCGACGGCAATGGCGCCTTCACCGAGGCCATGGGCCTGGTGCTCGACGGCAGCGGCTTCGGTCTGGGCTCGCGCTCCAAGCGCTACGCGGCCATCATCGAGGACGGCGTCATCAAGAACCTCGACGTCGACCAGAGCGGCATCGAGCTCAGCACTTGCTCGGCGGTGCTGGGCCGGCTCTGACCCGCCTCGTCGTCCCCGGGGCGCCCCGCCGGCTCGCACGCCGGTCGGGCGCCCCGGGCGCGTCGGGTCTCGGACAGGGGCCCTCGACCGCCCGCGCCAACCCCGTTCGGGCAACCTGCGCATGACCTTCGGCTTCACCGCTCGGGAAATCGACCTCACCTGGGCGATCGGGGCGAACACCCGGAGCGCCGCCGCTACCGTGTGATCGACGTGTCGCGGAGGAGAGGCCTGCATGAGCCTGGTGACGGAGCGCGGGAGCGCAGGGTCCGGGTCGGACCGGCCGGCGGGCCCCCGCATCGATGACGTCGTCCGGGTGCTGTTCGGTGGCGCCAACGGGCTGGCCGAGGCCGCCTCGGAGGACGCCGTCTGCTTCGTCGCCCTCGAGACCTGCCTGCGGGCGGTCGGCGCCCGTGGCGGCTCCATCCGGCTGGTGGAGCAGCACGAGCTGCGCCTTGCGCACCAGCTCGTCGACGACCTCGGCGGCGACGGGCTGACCGCCACCCTCCGCCGGCGCGACGCTGCGTTCGACCTCGACGGGTCCAGCGGCGCGGCGCTGGCGGCGCGCACCGGCGAGGTCGTCGCCTTCGAACGGCCCGAGGACTACGACGGTCTGCCCGACTCGGCCGTGCCCGACCGGTCCCGCAGCTGCATCTACGTGCCGCTGCGCTTGGCCGGGCGGGCCGTGGGCACGATCGGCATGGGGTTCACCGGCTTCGTGGGCTTCGCCCCCGAGGTGCGCGACGCGCTGGCGTCGTTCGGCACGCAGGTGGCCCAGGCGCTCGAGCGCGCCGAGCTGCGCCGCGCCCAGGAGCGGGCCCTCACCGCCCTCGCCCTGTCGGGTGCCCGCATGGCGGCGTTGCAGCGGGTGACCCGCTCCTTCGCCCGATCGGTGACCGTGGAGGAGGTCTTCAGCGCCGCGCTCGACGCGGTCGACGAGGCCCTGCAGCCCGACGCCGCCGTGGTGGTGCGGGTGGAGGAGACGATCGGCGCGGTGCGCTGCGTCGACGCCCGCGGCCGGGCGGCGCCGGCACCGGGGAGCTGCTCGGCCACCCCTTCAACGCCGTCGGACCCTCGGTACGGCGGTGCGGCACGGCACCGCCAACTGGTTCCACGGGGCGGCGGTCGCGGTGACCTCACCCGGCTGGCCCCGCTCCGGTGGCGCCGTGCCCCTGCTGGGCGAGCGCGGCCCGGCCGGTGCGCTGGCCGTGCTCTACACGCACTCCCGTCCGGTGCCGGCCGCCGACCGCACCCTGTTCGCCGCCATCGGCGAGCTGTGCGGTGAGGCGTTGCGGCGGGCGAGTGCGGGCGAGCGCGAGCGCCGCCTGGCGGCGCGCCGGCTGCTCCTGCGGGGCGCGGCCGCCGACCTGGCCGGCGCCGGTGGCGTCGACGACGTGCTCGAGGTGGCGGTGCGCGCCGCCGCCGACGCGCTGGGCGGGTCGTGGCCGGTGCAGGCCGCGTTGGTGACCCGCCAGGGTCCCGATGCCGCCGCCGGGCTGCGGGCGCGCCTGTGCGCACCCGGTGGGGGTGGCACGGCGCCGCGGTTCGCCGACGTCGACTGCGACGACGCACCGGCCCCGGTGGCCGCGGTGCTGCGGGCGTTGGAGCCCGGCGGCGAGCTGCCGTGGACCTCGGCGTCCTCGCCGGTCGGGCGGGCCACGACGGTGCGGGGCGCGCTCGTGTTCGGCGTCGACGCCGATTCGCTGCTGGTGCTGGTCGCGCCGGCCGAGGGGCGGCTCGCCCCGCCGGCCGAGCACGAGGCCGTCTTGCGCTCCTTGGGCCGTCTGGTGCAGGAAGGGCTGCAGCGGGTGCTGATCAAGGAGCAGAAGCGCCGCGCCGACGCCCGGGCGGCCGCCCTGCACGTCGTCACCCGGGCGCTGTCGCGCTCGGTGACGGTGGGCGAGGTGCTGCACGCCACGGTGCGGTCCCTGCGCGAGAGCCTCGACCCGATCAGCGGCGGGGCCGTCATCGTCACCGGCGCCACCCACCTGGGTTGGGTCTTCGACCGGCCCGATGAACCGGTGCGGGCCACGGCCGGCCCCGATCCGTTCGATCCACTGCTGGCGGCCGTGCTGGCCGACGGCCGCCCGCGCTTCTACGAGTCCGCCGCGGAGGTGCGCGCCGAGTTCGGGCCGGGTCCCGTCGGCGGGCGGTTCCTGCAGGCGGGGCTGCACCTGCCGGTGCAGGTCGACGGGGTCGCCGTCGGTGTCCTCGGCTGCGAGTTCGGGCCGTCGCGGCGCATCACCGCCGAGGACCGGGAGCTGGCCGTCTCGCTGGCGTCGCTGGCCGGTGAGGCGATGCGGCGGGCGCGCCTCTACGAAGAGGAGCACCGCAACGCGGCCCGTCAGGCGCTGCTGCGGGCGTTGGCCGAGGAGGTGGCCGACACCGGCGACCCCGGGGTCGTGCTCGACGCCCTGGAGGGCGCGCTCGCCGCGCTGCTCGGTCCGCTGCGCCTGCTGGCGCTGCTCGACGCCGACGGTCGCCTGCGCCGCTGCCGCGGCGAGCGCTCCGATCCGTTGCCGCCGTTGTTGCAGGGCCTGATCGATCGGGCCGCCCCCGAAGCGGCCCGGGCGTTCCCCGCCGGGGATCTGTGCTGGCTGCCCGCCGATGCGGCGGTGGTGGCCGGGACCCGCACCGAGCCGGTGGCGGGGCTGGAGACGCTGCTCGGCGGTCAGGGGGAGGTGTTCGGGGTGGCGGTGGCCCTCTTCGAGCGCCCGCGCGCCGTCGGGCCGGAGGATCGCGCTGCGGTGGCCGACGCGGTGCTGACCGCCCGGGAGGCGTTGCGCCGGGCCCGCGCCCGTCACCACGAACGCCGGGCTGCGCTGCGGACCGCGGTGCTGCACCGCGTGACCGGTGCGGTGTCGGGGGCGACCACCTCGGAGGACGTGCTGCGGGTGGCGGTGGCCGAGCTGCACGACGCCCTCGACGCGGTGGCCACCTGCGCCGGCATCGTCGAGGGCGACCGGATCCGCCTGGTGCACGCCTGCGGCGAGCTGGCCACCCTGGCCGGGGCGCCGAGCGTCCCGACCGATGCGTACTGGGTGGTCGACGAGGTGCTGCGCACCGGCCGGCCGCTGTGGCACGACGACGAGGACCCGCTGCTGGTGCGCCGTCCGGCGCGCATCGACGACCGGCCGTTCACGGCGTGGAGCGCGGGCGCCATCCTGCCGATCGAGGTGGACGGCGTGGCCTCGGGGGCGTTGGTGTTGGGCATCGCCGACGGCCGGCGGCTCGAGACCGAGGACCGCGAGCTGCTCGAGACGGTGGCCCGGCTGTGCGGCGAGGCCGTGCGGCGGGCGCGCCTCTACGACGAGGCCGTCGGCCGCCCGCCGCTACGAGCTCTGCTGTTCCGGCGGCACCCACAGCCCATGTCGGTCATCGAGCACGGCGAGGCGCCGTTCCTCGCCGTCAACGAGGCCCACGTGCGGGTGCTCGGCTACGAGGAGCACGAACTGCTGCAGCTCGTGCCCAACCAGCTCGTCGTCGACGCCGACGGTGCGGAGCTGCGGCGGCTGGCCGTCGAGGCCGGCCCCGACCCCGACGACGCCCGGGTCTTCCCGCTGCTGCGCTTCCGCCGGAAGGACGGCTCCACGTTCATCGGTCGGCTCACGACCGCACCGGTCGACTTCGACGGTCGGTCGGCCCGCCTGGCGCTGCTCACCGACGAGACGGACCGGGTGCAGGCGGAGACCGACCGATCCCGCCTGCAGGCCCGCGTGCTGTCGGTGGCCGAGGAGGAGCGCCGGCGGATCTCGCTCGACCTGCACGACGGGCCGGTGCAGGACCTCTCCATCGCGGTGATGCGGTTGTCCGCCCTGCGCCACGCCGTGGAGCGCGGCGAGCCGGTGCCGGCCGACAAGCTGAGCGCCATCGAGCGCTCCACCCGGCACACGGTGGACGGGCTGCGCAGCCTGATGCAACGGCTGTACCCCACCACCCTGCCCGACGCCGACCTGGTGGCCCTGCTGGAGGAGGTGATCGGCACCGGCCCGTGGTCGGACACGATCGAGGTCGCCTTCCACCACGATCTGCGCTGCCCGGTGGCGCTCAGCGCCCGCGCCGCCATCTACCGGGTGGTCATCGAGGCGTTGACCAACGTGTACAAGCACGCCCAGGCCGCCACCGCCACGGTGGAGCTCAGCCACGACGAGCACGAGGACTTCGTGCGGCTGCGCATCAGCGACGACGGCATCGGCATCAGCGACGCCGACCGCGAGCGCAGCGGTCACCTCGGCCTCGTGTCGATGCAGGACCGCATCGCGTTGTTGGGCGGTCGCTGCACGATCGAGGCGGGACCGCAGGGGGGCACGGTGGTGGACGCCGTCGTGCCCTGTCCCTGCGACGACGCCTGCGAGGGCGAGGGCCGCTGAGCCGCACCCGCCGATGGGTGCGATGGGTGCGAAGAGCGCGACGGGCGCGATGGGCGCGATGAGCGCAGCCGGCCGCGGCGCGTGTGCCACGCTGACGATCCGTTGCCCGCGTGAGAAAGGCCGCCCGCATGAGTTTCCCGTCCGACCTCGAGATCGCCCGCGGGGCGACGCTCAAGCCGCTGTCCGACATCGCCGGGCAGATGGGGCTGCCCCTCGACCTGCTCGAGATGCACGGCGACGACGTGGCCAAGATCCGCCTGGAGGCGGTGGAGCGGCTGGCCGACCGGCCCCGGGCCAAGTACGTGGTGGTGTCGGCCATCACCCCCACGCCGCTGGGCGAGGGCAAGACGACCACCACCGTCGGGCTCGGCCAGGCGATGGCGCTCATCGGCAAGCGGGCCACGCTGGCGTTGCGCCAGCCGTCGATGGGCCCGACGTTCGGCATCAAGGGCGGTGCCGCCGGCGGGGGGTACAGCCAGGTGGTGCCGATGGAGCTGCTCAACCTGCACCTCACCGGCGACTTCCACGCCGTGACGGCCGCCCACAACCTGCTGTCGGCCATCGTCGACAACCACCTGCACCAGGGCAACGAGGCCGACCTCGACCTGCACAACATCACCTGGCGCCGGGTGCTCGACGTCAACGACCGGGCGCTGCGCAACATCATCGTCGGCCTCGGCACCAAGGAGGACGGGGTCACCCGCCAGACCGGCTTCGACATCACCGCCGCGTCCGAGGTCATGGCGGTGCTGGCGCTGTCGACGTCGCTGGCCGACCTGCGGGCCCGGGTGGGCCGCATCGTCGTGGGCTACACCAAGGCGGGCGACGCGGTGACCGCCGAGGACCTGCACGGCGCCGGCTCGATGGCGGTCATCCTCAAGGAGGCGCTGAAGCCCAACCTGATGCAGACGCTGGAGAACACCCCGGTGCTGGTGCACGCCGGGCCGTTCGGCAACATCGCCCACGGCAACAGCTCGATCATGGCCGACCTGATCGGCATCCACTGCGGGGAGTACCTCATCACCGAGGCCGGTTTCGGGGCCGACATGGGCGCCGAGCGGTTCTTCAACATCAAGTGCCGCACCTCGGGCCTGCACCCCGACGCCGCCGTGCTCGTGGCCACCGTACGGGCGCTCAAGGCGCACTCGGGGCGCCACCGCATCGTCGCCGGGCGGCCGTTGCCGGAGGCGCTGCTGGCCGAGAACCCCGACGAGGTGCTCGAGGGGGCGGCCAACCTGCGCAAGCAGATCGAGAACATCCGCATCCACGGCGTGTCCCCGGTGGTGGCCATCAACGCCTTCCCCGACGACCACCCCTCCGAGCACGAGGCCATCCGCCAGGTGGCGGAGGCGGCCGGGGCCCGGGTGGCGGTGTGCACCCACTTCGCCGACGGCGGCCGCGGCGCCACCGAGCTGGCCCGGGTGGTGTGCGAGGCGGCCGAGGAGCCGTCGACGTTCCAGCTCCTCTACCCCGACAGCGCCACGCTGAAGGAGAAGATCGAGGCGGTGGCGACGAAGATCTACGGCGCCGAGGCGGTCACCTACTCGGCCGCCGCCAACCGCCAACTCGAGTCCTACGAGCGCAACGGGTTCGGCGGGCTGCCGGTGTGCATCGCCAAGACCCACCTGTCGATCTCGTCCGACGCATCGCTGAAGGGCGCCCCCACCGGGTGGACGATGCCGGTGCGCGAGGTGCGGGCGTCGGTCGGGGCGGGCTTCGTGTACCCGATCTGCGGTGACATGCGCACCATGCCCGGGCTCGGCGCCCACCCGGCGGCGCACATCGTCGACCTCGACGAGGACGGGGTGATCCAGGGCCTGTCCTGAGCGGTGCCTGCCGGCTTCGCGGTGTTTGCCGGCGACTTCGCCGCTCGGCGCTGGGCTCGCGGGTGGGCCCGGGCGCCGCGCTCGGCCGTCAGACGAACTGCACCCGGGCGGCGGCGATGCGGCCGGCGTAGGCCACCCCGGCCGCGCTGATCCCGTTGCGCCGCACCGAGCCGGGACCCTGGTAGTAGGCGGCGATGGCGGCGGTCTCGTCGCCGAGCAGGTCGAACAGGTAGCGGAGGTAACGCGAGCCGAGCTGCAGGTTGTGCACCGGCTGCCAGGGGTCGAGGGCGACGCCGCCGAGCAGCGCCGACGCGATCCACGCCGCGGTCGACGGCAGCACCTGGCACAGGCCGATCGCCCCCGACGGCGACAGTGCGTCGGGTCGCCAGCTCGACTCCACGTAGGCCAGACCCTTCAGCAGGTCGCGAGCGACGGCGTAGGCGTCGGCCCACTGGTCGAACAGGGGGACCAGCCCGACGAGGGCGGCATCGCCGGCCCGGGCGCCGAACAGCGCCAGCGGCAGCGACGGCCCCGGCGGCGGTGGCGGCGGGTCGATCGGCGGGGTGACCACCGGGGCCGGGTCGCCGACGACGAGGATCTGGCCGACGGCGAGCACGTTGGCGTCGGCCAGGCCGTTGCAGGCCTGTAGGTCCGCCACCGTGGTGCCGAGGCGCTGGGCGATCGACCACAGCGTGTCGCCGGGCTGCACGGTGTAGGTGGGCGCCGCGCCGGCCGGCGGCGGGACGACGGGTGGGGGCGGCGCGCCGGGCGGGTCGGGCACGTCGAGGGCCTGGCCGACGAAGATCAGGCTCGGGTCGCCGATGCCGTTGCGGGCCTGGAGGTCCGCCACCGTGGTGTTGTACTGCCGGGCCAGGCCGTAGAGCGTGTCGCCCGCAGCCACGACGTGGGTCGCCATGGGGGCACGCTAGCGCCCAGGGGCGCGCACCGGGCCCGGGCGGGTACCGTGCGGCCCCATGAGCGAGCGTCGCTACTGGATGATGTTGCCCGCCTCCCGTTCGGCGGCGGAGACCGCGGCGGCGGCCCGCGGCGCCGAGGAGCTCGGCCTCGAAGGCGTGTTCTCCTACCAGCTGTCCTCCAGCCCCTGGATCCCGCTGGGCGCGGCGGCGGTTGCGACCTCGCAGGTCCGCCTCGCCACCGGCATCGCGCTGGGCTTCACCCGGTCCCCGCTGGAGACGGCGTTCGCCGCGCTGGACGCCGACCACCTGAGCGAGGGTCGCTTCACGCTCGGGCTGGGCACGAGCGTGCGCTGGTGGCACGAGCAGCTCTACGGCGTGGCGTACGAGCACCCGGTGGCGCGGTTGGAGGAGGCGGTCACGCTGATCCGGGCGGTGCTGTCGGGCCAGGGGTCGAAGCTCGGCCGCTTCGACGGGCGCTTCTACCAGGTCGACTTCTCCCGCCTTGCCCACAAGCCGCCCATCCGGCCCGGCCTGCCGGTGTGGGTGGCCGCGTTGCGCACGCCCATGGTGCGCCTGGCGGGTCGCTGCGCTGACGGGCTGATCGGTCATCCGTCGTGGTCGGTGCGCTGGACGCTCGATCAGGTCAACGGACCGTACGCGGCGGCGCTGGCCGGGTCGGGCCGCCGGCGCGAGCAGGTGGAGATCAACCTGTGGACGGTGGTGGCGCCCAACCCCGACGTGGCCGAGTCGGTGCACGACGCCAAGCGCCACGTTGCCAACTACGCGTCCATCGCCCAGTACGAGCCGTACTTCGCCGCCCACGGCTTCGGCGCGGAGGCGGCGGCGCTGCAGCGGGCGGTGGCCGCCGGCGAGCGCAACGCCTTCGAGTTGGTGCCCGACGAGATGGCCCGCACGTTCGTGTTGTGCGGCACGCCCGACGACGTGCGCCGCCAGCTCGAGCCGCTGTGGGAGGTGGCCGACTCGATCTGCCTGCAGGCGCCGCCGGTGCGCCTCGACGCCAAGGCGGTCTACGACCGGCGCATCGCCGAGACGTTCTACGGGAGCTGAGCCGACAGATGGAATCGATCGACAGTCCACCCGCAGCCGGCGGGCCCGGTGCCGCGGGCGGCCTCGGGGCGGCCGCGGGGGTGAGCCGGCGCCAGCTCGTCTGGTTGCTCGGCGGGTTGATGGTGGGGTTGTTCCTGTCGGCCACCGAATCGTCGGTGATCGCCACCGCGCTGCCGACCATGGCCGGGGAGCTGGGCGGCGCCAACCGCCTGGCCTGGGTGGTCTCCGCCTACCTGCTGACCTCGACGGTGGTCACCCCGCTGTACGGCAAGCTGTCGGACCTGCTGGGCCGGCGCATCGTGTACCAGACGTCGATCCTGCTGTTCATCGCCGGGTCGGTGCTGTGCGGGCTGGCCCAGTCGATGAACCAGCTCGTCGCCGCCCGGGCGGTGCAGGGCATGGGCGGCGGCGGCCTGATGTCGCTGGCGTTCGTCATCCTGGGCGACGTGCTGTCGCCCCGCGAGCGTGGCCGCTACATGGGCGTGTTCACCGGGGTGTTCGCCTTCTCGTCGGTGACCGGTCCGCTGTGGGGTGGCCTGCTGGTCGACACCGCCGGCTGGCGGTGGATCTTCCTGGTGATGCTGCCGTTGGGGTTGCTGGCGCTGGGGATCACGTCGGTGGGGCTGCGGCTGCCGTTCACCACCCGGCAGCGGCCGATCGACTGGTTGGGGGCGGCGCTGCTGGTGAGCGCCTCGGTGGCGTTGCTGCTGGTGCCGATCTGGGGTGGCGAAGCGTACGGCTGGACGTCGCTCCCGGTGCTGGGGGCGGCGGTGGCGGGCGTGGTGCTGACCGTTGCGCTGCTGTGGTGGGAGGCCCGTGCCCCCGAGCCGGTGCTGCCGCTGCGGTTGTTCCGCGACCGCACGGTGGCCGCCATCTTCGTGATGAGCTTCGGGCAGATGTTCGGGCTGATCGCAGTGGCGACGTTCCTGCCGTTGTTCCTGCAGATCGCCACCGGCGCATCGGCCACCCGCTCGGGGCTGCAGATGGTGCCGCAGTCGCTGGCGATCTCGGGGACGGCGACGGTGGCCGGGTTCCTGGTGAGCCGCTGGGGTCGCTACAAGTGGACGCTGCTCGTCGGTCCGTTGGTGGCGGCGTGCGGGATGCTGGCGTTGTCGACCATCGGCGCGGACACCACGCCGTTGGGGTTGGCGCCGTTCCTGGTGTTGATGGGCGTGGGACTGGGTCTGGCGTTCCCCAACATGACGATCGCGGTGCAGAACGCGGTGGCGATGGCCGATCTGGGGGTGGCCACGTCCACGGCGAACTTCTTCCGCAACATGGGTTCGACGTTCGGGGCTGCGGTGATGGGGGCGCTGCTGAACAACCGCCTGTCGGCCACGCTGGAGGACCGGGTGCCGGCCGACCGCCTGGAGGCGGTGGGCGGGGCCGAGGGGTTGGTGCGCAGCCCGAAGTCGGTGCGTGAGCTCGATGCGGACCTGCTGGCCGCGGTGGTGGATGCGGTGACCACGGCGGTCACGTTCGTGCTGCGGCTGGGCGCGCCGATCTTCGTGTTGATGTTCGGGGTGGCGTTGCTGGTGCGCGAGAAGCCGCTGCGCACCACGTCGGTGCTGGGGGTGCGTCCCGGGCCGATCAGCAGAGCCAACCCGCACCCGCCGTACCCCCGTCGGTCGACACCCCCTCGCCGCCACCGACTGACCCCCACCCACTGCGCCCGAGCGATCGCCCGGAAGACCAAGCCAGCTTCGCGGGACATCACCGGATGGCGGTCTGCGCTGGCGCCCGCACGGAGACCTGGGGAGCGGTGCTGTTCAACGCCAGGGGCTGTGTCAGGTCGGCGTCGCGAGCGCCAGCGAGCCGTCGACACCCGGCGACCGGGGAGCCGGGCAACAACAGGGAGCCGAGCAGCAAACACCGCGCCGAGCAGCAAGTACCTTTCTCTCCCGTGACCGCCTACGAGTTCGAACTGTTGCACCTCACGCAAGCCGACGGGGTGCTCTGGGCCACGATCGACGCGCCGCCCATCAACGTGATGACCACGGCGCTCGCCCGGGACCTCTCCCGCTTGGCGCGCGCCGTCGCCGTCGATGACGACGTGCGCGCCGTCGTGCTGCAGTCGGCCAACCCGGAGTTCTTCATCGCCCACTTCGACGTGGGCGCCATCCTGCAGTGCCCCACCGATGCGCCGCCCGAACGCAAGCAGGAGCTCACCGGCTTCGCCAAGATGTGCGAGCTGTGGCGGACGATGCCGAAGGCGACGATGGTGAAGGTGGCCGGTCGGGTCGGCGGCGGGGGCGCCGAGCTCGCCGCCAGCTGCGACATGCGCTTCGGTGTGCTGGAGCGCACCGTCGTCAACCAGATGGAGGTACCGATCGGTATCCTGCCGGGGGGCACGGGCACGCAGCGCCTGCCCCGTCTGCTGGGCCGTGGCCGCGCCCTGGAGGTCGTGCTCGGCGGGATCGACCTCGACGCCGCCACCGCCGAACGGTGGGGCTGGCTGAACCGGGCCTTCCCCACGGTGGAGCAGCTCGACGCCTACGTCGACGGGTTGGCCCGTCGGATCGCCTCGTTCCCGCCGCAGGCCGTGCGCAACGCCAAGGCCGCGGTGCTCGCCGCCGAGCCCGACCCGCTGCCCGGCCTGCTGGAGGAGGCGTACCTGTTCGATCAGCTGGTGCCGCGCCCCGATGCGCGGGAGGCGATGGGGCGCTTCCTCGCCGCCGGTGGCCAGACCCGCGAGGGTGAGCTGCGGGTGGCCGAGCTCAGCGCCGAGATCAACCGCGGGTGAGCGGGTCGCTCCCGACCCCGGGTGTGACGGTGCGGGCGTTGAGCCCGACCGAGGCCCTCGCCCGGCTGCCCGCCATCGACGAGGTGCTGCAGGCCGCCTACGGCGTCGCCGGGTTCGGTCCGTCGCTGGCGCGGCGCATCACCGTGCAACCCGACGGCTTCGTGGCGGCGGAGGAGGCGGGTGACGACGGCACCGCCCGGGTGGTGGGCGTGGGCACCGCGGTGGCCTATCCCGACGCCGGGTACGGCTGGCTCGGCCTGATCGGCACCCATCCCGATCGGGAGCGCCGCGGCATCGGGGCGGCGGTCACCGCCCGGCTGGTCGAACTGCTCGAGCGCAAGGGCTGCGCGGCGGCGCTCGACGCGTCGGTGGCCGGTCGGCCGGTGTACGAGCGCCTCGGCTTCGTCGAGGCGGGCGTGACCACGGTGCTGGTGGCCGGGACCCCGCCGGCGCGGCGCGCCGCCCCCGACCCGACCCCTGACCCGACCCCCGACCCGACCGCCGCCGGCGTGGCCCTGCCGCTGGCCGCCGCCGACCTGGCCGAGGTCATCGCCTTCGATCGTCGCTGCACCGGCGCCGACCGCAGCCGCCTCTACGGGGCGTTGTGCGTCGAGCACGAGGCCCGGAGCTTCGTGGTGCGCCGGGGCAGCGAGCTCGTCGGCGTGGCGTTCGCCACCGAGCGGTCGATCGCGCCGCTCCTCGCCGTCGACGAGGCCGCGCTGCGGTCGCTGCTCGGCGCCGCGCTGCGGTTGCGCTACGCATCGGCCCCGACGGTGGTCCTGCCCGCGTCCAGCGGGCACCGGGCCGCGCTGGAGGCGTTCGGCTTCACCGAGCAGCGCACGCTGACCCACATGCGGCGCGGTATCGGGCCCCTGCCGGGTGAGCGGGGCCTCATCGCCGGCCAGGCCAGCCTGGGCGAGGGCTGAGCCCGCTGACACACCGCGCGGTAGTCCGCCACGGACCGTCGCCCAGATCGGGGTGGGAGCCCCGCTAGGCTGGTCGGCGATGATCGAGCTGGTTACCACGAGCGGACTGTTCGCCCTCGACGGCGGGGAGTGGGAAGTCACCAACAACATCTGGCTGATCGGCAACGACAGCGAGGTGGCGGTGATCGACGCCGCCCATGACCACGCCCCCATCGTCGAGGCCATCAACGGCCGCCACGTCCGGGCCATCATCTGCACCCACGGGCACAACGACCACATCAACGCCGCGCTCGCCCTGAGCGATGCCACCGATGCGCCGGTGCACCTGCACCCCGATGACCTGATGCTGTGGCACCAGGTCTACCCCAACGCCAAGCCCGATCGGCTGCTGGCCCACGGCAAGACCTTCCGCTTCGGTGGCACCAAGCTGGTGGTGCTGCACACGCCGGGTCACAGCCCCGGCTGCTGCTGCCTGCACGCACCGGGCGCCGGCAAGGACGGCACCGACGTGGTGTTCTCGGGCGACACGCTGTTCTGCGGCGGGCCGGGCGCCACCGGACGCTCCTACAGCGACTTCAACACGATCATCACCAGCATCCGCACCCGGTTGCTGTGCCTGCCGCCGCACACCGTCGTGCACACCGGCCACGGGGAGTCCACCACCATCGGGGCCGAGGCGCCCCACCTCGAGGAGTGGATCGCCCGGGGCCACTGAGGACCCGCGGCGGCGCCTTCTCGGCGCCGTGAGCTCAGCCAGAACGGCCCGGCGGGGCGCTGTCCCCGCTGACACCGTCAGGTCAGTTCGGCGCCCATCGTTCAATGCCGCGGCCCCCCGATCCGATCTGAAGCGGGTGGATCGGCGTAGGTGGTCGGTGACGGCGAAGGTTGCGGCGGTCATGGGCGTCGTCGGCCTGGTGCCGTTGTGCCTGTTCGCCGGACTGGTGGTGTCGCAGTCACGCCAGAGCGCCCAACGCCGCGACGCCCTGCAGGTCCAGGCCGAGGCCCAGCTGCTGGCCGATGACCTCCGCAGCACGTTCGCCAACTGGCGCAAGGCGTTGTTGGTGTTGTCGCGCAACGACGCGTTCGTCGCCTGGTACCGCGATCCGGGCGCCCGGCCGGTGCTCGGCCCCGAGGTCGACGCCGCCCTGCTGCAACTCGACCAGCTGTACCCGGGCATGGTCGACGAGTCGTGCTTCATCGACCTCGACGGACCCGAGCAGGCGCGCCAGGTCGGTGGGGTGGCGGCCGCCGCTGCGGAGCTCTCGCCCGACGAGTCGGGCGCCGCGTTCTTCGCTCCCACCGCCGCGCTGGCGGTGGGCGAGGTCCACCAGAACGTGCCCTACGTCTCGGCCGACAGCGGTCGCTGGGTGATCTCGAACTCGACGCTGGTGCCGCTCGACGGCGGGTCCGAGTCGTTGGTGCACATGGAGACCAGCCTCGAGAGCCTCCGGGTCCGCCTGCGCGACACCATCCCCGAGGGCATGGTCGCGGTGATCGTCGATGCCGAGGGCCGGGCGCTGATCGACAGCCGCACCATCCCGCCGATCGGCGACGCCCCCTTCCCGTTGGCCGAGGTGGTGGCGCCCGCGCCCGGCTTGCGTCAGGCGACCGTGGCGGTGGGCGACGACGCCACCAACCGCAACACGTGGACGGTCACGGTGGCCATGACGCCGTCGGCGGCGCTGAGCGGCGGCACCCTCGCCGCGCTGGCGGTGCTGGCCGGCGCGGTGTTGCTGCTCACCGGGCTCAGTGTCCACCTGCTGGGCCGCACGCTGCGGCGGGCCACCGGGCGGATCGTGCAGGGATCGGTGCAGCTCGATCGGGCGGCGGCGAAGCTCGACGACCTCGCCGCTGCGCTCGAGGTGGCCTCCGCCGATGTGGCCGAGCAGGCGGCGGCGTTGCACGACGCCTCGGAGCGGATGGACGCCTCCGTGCAGGGCGTGAGCCGGGCCAGCGGCGAGCTGGCCGACAGCTTCCGCGAGGTGGACGAGGCGGCCGCATCGGCGGTCTCGGTGGCCCGCCACGCGGTGGAGACCTCCCATGCCGGGCGCAGCCGGTTGGAGCAGCTGCGTGCCACCACCGCCGAGATCGGGGAGGTGGTCGACGTCATCGACCACCTGGCCACCCGCACCCGGCTGCTCGCCCTCAACGCCAGCATCGAGTCGGCGCACGCCGGTGAGTCCGGGCGCGGCTTCGCCGTGGTGGCGAACGAGGTCAAGGAGCTGGCCGGCCGCACGTCGGCTTCGACGTCGGACGTCGGCGCCCGGGTGGAGGCGATCGGGCGGGAGGTCAACGGGATGGAGGTGGCCATCGAGGGGCTGGACCGCATCGTCACCGACGTGGAGTACACGCACTCGCGCATCTCGGTGGCGATGACCCAGCAGACGGCCGCGGCCGAGGAGATCGGCCGCCAGATGGGCGACCTCGGCGCCGAGAGCCGGGTGGTCGCCCAGGGCGTCGACGTGGTGCGGGCCGCCTCCGGCACGGCGCGCCAGCACGCCCGCCGGGCGGCGGAGGCGGTCACCGAGCTGCGCGCCACCGTGCAGGACCTGCAGGCGGCCGCGGTGATCCTCGACCCCGGTCAGGCCGCGGCCGCGCAAGGGCGGGCGCGCCGCGAGCGTCAGGCCGACGGCGCCGACCGTCCGGCCGCCCAACGCCGGTAGAGCTGCAGCAGGGCGACGACGTCTCGCTCGGCCAGCCCCTCGGCCTTGGCCATGCCGAACAGCTCGCGCACCGCCGCCGCGGCGGGCATCGGCACCCCGAGGCCGCGGCCCAGCGCCGTGCCCAGGGCCACGTCCTTGTCGCCGAGGGCGACGGTGAAACCGGGGTCGAAATCGTCGGCCAGCGCCTTGGGGAACCGCTTGGTGAAGTGGTGCGAACGGCCGCCGGAGCCGGCGAGCACCTCGTAGAGGGTGTGCGGGTCCACGCCGGCGGCCTCGCCCACCGCGAACGCTTCGGCGGCCACGGCGACGTTGCCCATCGACATCAGGTTGTTCACCAGCTTGACCACCTTGCCGGTGCCGATGTCCCCGGTCCGGGCGGTGGTGCCGAGGGCGTCGAGCACCGGTGCGGCGGCGGCCACGTCCTCGTCGTTCCCGCCGACGATGAGGGCCAGCGTGCCCGCCCGGGCCTCGATCGGCCCGCCGCTGACCGGCGCGTCGATCGGGCGCAACCCGGCGGCCCGGGCCGCGGCACCGACCTCGCGCATGGTGTCGGGCCCGATGGTGGACAGCTCGACCACGACGGTGCTCGGCGCCGCCCGGGCCACGATCCCTTCGGGGCCGCACCACACCGTGCGCACGACCGAGTCGTCGGGCAGCGAGGTGCACACGATCGTCGCGCCCGACAGCGCGCCGACCAGGGTGGCGTGCACGGTGATGCCGGCCGCGGCGGCTGCGTCGCGCGCCGCCGGTGCCGGGTCGTAGCCGTGGACCTCGAGGCCGCGCTCGCGCAGGCGGGCGGCCAGGTTGCCGCCCATCAACCCGAGCCCGACGACGGCCACGACGGGGCTGTGGTGTTCCGGCATGGTTCACTCCGCTCCGGTTGTTCAGGCGATGCGCACGGCGATGCCCTCGAGGCCGTCCACCGGCTCGAAGCGCTGCATGATCTCGGGGTCGTGGCCCGGCACGATGATGCCGTCGCGGCCGGCCAGCCGGCGCAGCCGGTCGAAGCCGCCGTACATGCCGGCCAGGCTGTGCAGGATGCCGAACGGTGCGTCGCCGTCGATGTTGGCGTAGAAGTGCGAGGCGTCGATGGCCAGCACCACCGGACCGCGGGCGGACTGCACCCGGACGGCCTGGATCCCGGCGGTGTGGCCTTCGATGAGGCAGACCTCCACCCCGGGGGCGATCTCCTCGTCGCCGTCGACGAACCACAGCCGGCCGTCGTAGTTGGCCTGCAGCAGGTCGTGCAGGTCGCTCACCTCGACCACGTGGCGGAACTCGGCGCGGCTGGCGTACCGCCCGGTCCAGAAGGCCATCTCGCGGTCCTGCACCACGAAGCGGGCCGCCTCGAAGGCGCCGAGATCGCCCACGTGGTCGTAGTGGAAGTGGCTGAGGACCACCAGCGGGACGGTGGCGGCGTCCACCCCGAGCAGGCTCAGCGCCTCGGCGGGGGAGCGGAGGTGGGTGCGGCCCCGCTTGCGGGCGGTGGCGGCGCTGAAGCCCACGTCGACGACGATGTCGCCCTCGGTGCTGCGCAGCAGCCAGACGAAGTAGTCGATGGGCCACGGCACGTCGTGCGCGTCGGCGGGGGCGGCGAAGAAGTAGCCGCCCTTGGTGCCGACGTGCTCGGCGAACTTGACCGCGTAGATCTCGTGAACCACGCCGGGACCCTAACCGCTGCCGGTCGCGTACCGGTCAGTACGGCCGGCCGTCGGGGTCGAGGAACGAGTCGCTGAGCTGGCCGTCGGCGGCCAGGGCGTCCCAGGTGGCCTCGTCGACGCCCACGACCCGGCGCAGCACGTGGTCGTTGTCGGCCCCCATCATCTGGATGGGCCCCCACTGCAGCGGCGGGCCGTCCCAGCGCCACAGGTGCCCGGGCAGGTCCCACCAGCCCACGTCGGCGGAGCCGTTGCGCCGGAAGAAGCCGCGGGCGGCCAGGTGCGGATCGGCCACCACGTCGCCCTCCTCGAGCACCGGCCCGGCGGCCACCCCGTGCGCCTGGCAGCGGCGGGCCACCTCGAAGCGGTCGAGGCCGGCCGTCCAGCGGCCGATGCCGTCGTCGAGCTCGTCGTGGCGGGCGCGCCGCCCGGCGGCGGTGGCGAGCGTGGCATCGGTCGCCCACCCCACCGCGGCGTCGCCCATGGCCCGGCACAACCCCGCCCAGGCGCGGTCACCGTCCACGGTGATGGCCACCCACCGGTTGTCGCCGGCGCAGCGGTACACGCCCTGGGGCGCGAACGCGACGTGGCGGTTGCCCAGCCGTTCGCGGGCGACGCCGCTCAGCGACGCCTCCACCACGTGGTCGCCGAGGTGGTGGATGAGGTTCTCGGCCTGGGCGAACTCGATCAGCTCGCCCACGCCGGTGTGCTCGCGCCGCCGCAACGCCAGCAGGGTGGCGAAGGCGGCGGCGGTGCCCGACGCCGGGTCCATGTGGTACGTGGTGCCGTTGGCCGACAGGTCGAGGTCGGTGTAGCCCCGCAGCGAGGTGAACCCGGTGAGCGCCTCGACGTGCGCCCCGAAGCCGACGTAGTGGGCGTACGGTCCCTCGAGGCCGATCGACGGCATCCGCACCACGATCAGGCGCGGGTTGCGGGCGTGCAGCACGTCCCAGCCGATGCCGAGCGCATCGAGGACCTTGGCCGAGTTGTTCTCCACCAGCACGTCGCTGCGTTCCACCAGCCGCAGGAACGTCTCGCGGCCCAGCTCGCTGCGCAGGTCGAGGGTCACGCCCAGCTTGGAGCGGGCGTGGCCGACGAAGCCGCCGACGCGGTTCCACGGCCGCTCGCCGGGATCGTCGTTCGGGAACGCGCCCCAGATGGGCCCGGCCTCGGCCGCCTTGCCCGGCCGGGGCCGCACGACCGCACCCCGGGTGGCGGTGGGGAAGAACTTGGGGTTGTCGACGCGGATGACCTCGGCGCCGAGGTCACCGAGCAGCATGGTGGCGTAGGGGCCCGCCCACACGAGCGTGAGGTCGAGCACCCGCACCCCGTCGAGCGGCAGCCGAGCCGGGGCCTGCCCGGTGGCGGCCGGTTCCTGGTCGTTCGCCGCGGTCGTGCCCGCCGCCGTCCTGCCCGCCGCGGCCCGGACCTCGGCGCGCAGCTCGGCACCGTGCTGGTCGAGCGTGGGCGCCGGACGGCGCAGCGCCCAGGCGCCGCGCAGGCGGAACGGCGGACCGGGCAGCGTGTAACGGCCGGCCACCGGGTGCTCGATCGTCCGCCAGTAGTCGCGGGCGCGGAAGTGCGGGTCCTCGAGCAGCTCGACCGGGGTGTTCAGCGCCATCACGCCCAACCCCTCGGCCTGGGCCTGGGACTGCGCCTCGTAGCGGCCGCGGGTCAACGTCCACACGTGCAGGGCGCCGTCGAGCAGCAGCGGGAGCTCGTCGTCGTCCATCCAGTCGGGCTGGGCGAAGCGACGGATCACCTCCTCGTCGCCGATCAGTTCCGCCAGCCGGGTCAGCCAGCCCGGCGCGGCCAGGACCTGCACGTAGCCGTCCTCGGTGGGGTACACACCCCCGGGGATGAGCCCGGCGCGGTGGCCGCCCTGGTACGGCACCGGCCGCCCGCCGGTGAACAGGTGCCAGATCAGGTACGGGACGCCGGTCGATCGACCCGGCCTGGTGTGGAAGTTGGCCACGTCCACGGTGATCCCGCGGCCGCTGCGCTCCGCCACCGTCAGCGCGGCCAACCCGGCCAGGGCGGCCATGTTGCCGCACTGCATCTGGACCACGTTGCCGGCCATCTTGTGCGGCTCGCGGCCCTCGAGGCCCATCGAGGCCATCGGCCCGCCCATGGCGAAGGCCACCAGCTCGGAGCTGCGCCACCCGGCGTAGGGCCCGTCGGGCCCGAAACCGCTGACCTGCAGCCGGCACAGCGCGGCCAGCGGGCGCAGCTCGTCGTCGCCCAGGCCCCAGGCGGCCGCCGAGGCGTCGCCCTCGCCCTCGATGAGCAGCGCGGCCCCGTCGAGCAGCGTGGCCAGCAGCGCCCGGTCGGCGGGGTCGTCGGCCCGGGCCACCAGCGCCCGCTTGTTGGTGTTGAGGTAGAGGAACGCACCGCTGCGCTCGGGGTCGGCCACGTCGCCGGGGAACGGGCCCTCGGTGCGGGCCGGGTCCCCACCGGGCGGTTCCACCTTGATCACGTCGGCGCCGGCGTCGGCCAGGAAGCGGCCGGCGAACGGTCCGCTGATGCCGGTGGCCAGTTCCACCACGCGCACGCCTTCGAGGGGCATCGTCCGCTGCTCGGTCACGGCGTGGCAGCCTTCCACAGCGGCCCGAGCAGGATCGAAACCCCCGGCCGGAGCAGGGCGAGGGCGGTCCGGGCGTGCCGGGCTGGTAAAACCGTGTCGGTGCGCACGGTCCGAGACCCAGACCCCGGCGGGGCGCAGCCATGACCGAGCCCTCGCGCCGTACCGGCCCGTCCGGTGACCAGCCGTCCGGCCCCGGCCCCGGCCCCGGTCCCGGTGCCGCCCGCCCACCCCGGTCCTCGTGGGTGAACTGGGTGTTCACCGTCGTCGGCCTGGTGGTGCTGGTGCTGTTCGTGTGGCTCGGCGGCCGAGACGTGGGCACCACCGAGACGCTCGATTTCACCGCGTTCCTGGCCCGTGTCGATGCCGGCGGCGTGCGCTCGGTGACCATCGATCCCGACGGCCGCATCGAGGGCGAGCTGGCCGACGGCACCGCCTTCCGCTCCCAGGTGCCCACCGCCGCCCTGCCGCAGGACCTCGTCGAGCGTCTCGACGACAACGACGTCACCGTCACCGCCACCGCGCCGTCGAGCGGGTGGGGCACGATCGTGCTCGGCTTCCTGCCGGTGCTGCTGCTCATCGGGTTCTTCGTGTGGATGACCCGCCGGGCCGGCGGCGGTGCCGGTTCCGCCTTCGGCGGGTTCGGCCGGGCCAAGGCCAAGCTGATCGACGCCGAGAAGCCGCAGGCCACCTTCGCCGATGTCGCCGGCTACGACGGCGCCAAGGCGGAGCTGCTCGAGGTGGTGGACTACCTGCGCCGTCCCGAGCGGTACCACAAGGCCGGCGCCGTCGGCCCGGGTGGCGTGCTCATGGTCGGCCCGCCCGGCACCGGCAAGACGCTGATCGCCCGGGCCGTGGCCGGGGAGGCGGGCGTGCCGTACTTCTCGGTATCCGGCTCGAGCTTCGTGGAGCTGTTCGTCGGGGTGGGCGCCGCCCGGGTGCGCGACCTGTTCGCCCAGGCCCGGGAGAAGGCGCCGGCCATCATCTTCATCGACGAGATCGACGCCATCGGCCAGCGCCGCGGCGGCCGGGCCATGATCGCCAACGACGAGCGCGAGCAGACCCTCGATCAGCTGCTGGCCGAGATGGACGGCTTCGACCCGGCCACCGGCGTGGTCGTGCTGGCCGCCACCAACCGGCCCGACGTGCTGGACCCGGCGTTGTTGCGACCCGGCCGCTTCGACCGCCAGGTGGTCATCCCGCTGCCCAACCAGGTGGAGCGGCTCGCCATCCTCCGGGTGCACTGCCGCTCCAAGCAGCTCGAGCCGGACGTCGACCTGGCCAAGGTGGCGCGGGCCACGCCGGGCTTCTCGGGTGCCGATCTGGCCAACCTGGCCAACGAGGCCGCCATCGTCGCCGTGCGCGACGACCGCTCGGTGCTGCGGGCCGATGACTTCGACGCCGCCCGCGACCGCATCATCCTGGGCCGCCGGGAGAAGGGCACGGTGCTGCTGGCCGACGAGCGCCGCCGGGTGGCCGCCCACGAGGCCGGCCACGCACTGGTGGCGGCGCTGTGCGAGCGGGCCGATCCGGTGGAGAAGGTGTCCATCCTGCCGTCGGGCCAGGCGTTGGGCGTGACCCACCAGCTGCCGGTGGACGAGCGCCACCTCTACACCCGCAGCTGGTTCGACGACTTCCTCGCCGTGCGCCTCGCCGGGCGGGCCGCGGAGCAGCTGCTCTTCGGCGAGGGCTCGAGCGGCGCGGCGGACGATCTGGCCACCGCCACCAACGTGGCCACCCGCATGGTCACCGACTACGGCCTGTCCGAGGAGCTCGGCCCGGTGAGCTACGCCGAGACCCGGAGCTATGTGGAGGGCGGCCCGGCGGTGGCCGCCTTGTCGGGCGGCACCCAGGAGAAGGTCGAGCGGTTGGTGGCCGATCTGCTGCGTACCGCCGAACGACGGGCGGGCGGCCTGCTCAGCGGCCACCGCCCGGCGCTCGATGCGTTGATCGGTCGGCTGATCGATGTCGAGGTGGTCGACGGCGCCGAGGTGTACCGGCTGCTGGGCCTCCGCGACCACGGCGAGAACGGCGAGAACGGCGGGACCGGCGGGAACGGTACCGCCGTCGAGACCGCGGCGCCGCTGCCCTCCTCAGCGCCGCTGGCGGGCGGCGTCGAGTAGCAGCCGCCGCTCGGCCACCGCCAGCGCCCGGCGGGCGGCGGCACCGACATCGGGTCGACCGACACCGAGTCGATGCCCAGGCGCACCAGCTCCTCGGCGAAGGACGGCCGGTTCGACGGCGCCTGCCCGCACAGCGAGGCGGTCAGCCCGTTGTCGTGCGCACCGCTGATGATCCTGCCGATGGCGTCGAGCACGGCCTCATCGGCCTCGTCGAACAGCTCGGTGCAGTACTCGGAGTCGCGGTCCACGCCCAACATGAGCTGCGTGAGGTCGTTCGAGCCGATCGACACGCCGTCGATGCCCAACCGGGCGTACTGCGGCAGCCAGTACACGACCGAGGGCACCTCGGCCATGATCCAGCGCTGCAGCCCACGCTGGCGGCCCAGCGGCGAGGCGTCGATGAGCTCCAGGCAGGCCTCCAGCTCCCACCGGGTGCGCACGAAGGGGATCATCACCGCCACGTTGGGGGTCTCGTTGCGGACCTCGGCCAGCATCTCCGTCTCCAGCCGGAACAGCTCGGGGTCGCGCACGTAGCGGTAGCACCCCCGGTAGCCGATCATCGGGTTGCGCTCCTGCGGCTCGTAGCGCTCGCCCTCGGCCAGGTGGCGGAACTCGTTGGTGCGGAAGTCGAACGTCCGGTACACCACCGGGCGGGGGGCGAACGCCCGGCTGATGCGCAGCACCGAGTCGGCCATGCGCTGGACGAACTCGGCGCCGCGCCCCTGGGCCAGCAGCCGGCACGGGTGCTCCCCGCACAGCGCGTCGGTCAGGAGCAGCTCCGCCCGCAGCAGGCCCACGCCCTCCACGTCGAGCGCGGCCACCTCCTCGGCCCGCTCGGCGCGGGCCAGGTTGACCAGCAGCTTGGTGGCGGTGACGGGGTCGGGGGCGGGCGCCGCCGGGGCTGCGGGCCGGGCGATGACGGCCACCGGCGAACCGGGCCCAGCGGGCACCTCGGCCGCGGTGGCGACGGTGGCGACCAGACCGCTCGGTATGGTAGCGGGTATGGTCGCGGGCGTGGCCGGGGGACCGGCCGGGCCGGTGTCGGCGCCGTCGGTCACCGTGCCCCGGCTGCCGTCGACGGTGACCACCTGGCCGGTGCGCAGCGTGGAGGTGGCGGTGCGGGTGGCCACCACCGCCGGCACGCCCAGCTCGCGGCTGACGATGGCGGCGTGGCAGGTCATGCCCCCGCCGTCGGTCACCACCGCACCGGCGCGCCGCAGCACCGGCGCCCAGTCGGGGTCGGTCATCGACGCCACCAGGATCTCGCCCGGCTGCAGCGCGGCCGACTGACGGGGATCGGCCAGCACGCGCACCGAGCCGCTGACCCGGCCCGGCGATGCCGCCAGGCCGCGCAGCAGCACCGGCCGCTCGGCGGGCGGCGCCGCTTCGCCCCGGCCGGCCCCGCTCGCCGTTGGAGCCGGAGCGGGAGCGGTCGCGGGAGTGGTCGTCGCCGTGGTCGTCGCCGTGGCGTGCTCGGCCTGCTGCCGCGCCGGCCCGGCGGCGCCCAGCGTGGTGATCGGCCGGGCCTGGACCAGCCACAGGCAGCCGGCGTCGAAGCACCACTCGATGTCCATCGGCGTGCCGTCGTAGGCGGCCTGCACGGCGGTGGCCAGCTGCGCCACCTCGAGCACCTCGGCGTCGGTCAGCACCCGGCTGGCACCCTCGCGCTCGGGTAGCGGCTCGGTGCGGTCCCCGCCGCCCGCCCCGGCCACGATGCGATGGGTCTGCACCCCCACCCGGACCGACTCGATCTGCAGCGCACCGGCGGGATCCACCGCGACCACGTAGGTGTCGGGCTCGACCCGGCCGGAGACCACCACCTCGCCCTGGCCGAACGCGCCCTCGATCACCACCCGGTCCTTCCGGCCGGTCGACGGATCGGCGGAGAAGGCCACGCCGGAGCGGTCCGACGGCACCATCAGCTGCACCACCACGGCGATGCCGGGCTCGGCCCGGACACCGCGCTGGCGGCGGTAGGACTGCGAGCGGGCCGACCACAGCGACGCCCAGCAGCCGCGCACCGCGTCCAGCAGCGCTTCGGGCCTCGACACGTTGGTGGTCGTGCGGTTCATGCCGGCGAAGGAGGTCTCGGCGCTGTCCTCGGCGGTGGCCGAGCTGCGCACCGCCACCAGCGGGTCGGCACCGGCGTGGGGCAGCGCCCGGTACGCATCCACGATGGCCGCCCACAGCTCGGCCGGCAGCGTCACGCCGGCCACCAGGGCGGCCAGCTCGTCGGCTCGGCGCTGCAGGCTGTCGGGATCCTCGTGGTCGAGGTCGGCCTGGGCCCGCAACAGCTGGGCCCGCAGGCCGGCACCCTCCATGGCCGCCCGGTAGGCGGCGGCGGTGATCACGAAGCCGTCGGGCACCGGGAACCCGGCGTGCACGAGCTCGCCCAGGTTGGCGCCCTTGCCGCCGGCCACCTCGGTGTCGAGGCGCCGCAGCGTCGTCAGGGATCGCACCCACGGGGTCTGGCTCATCGCCACTCCCTTCCCTCGTCGTCCGTTCCCATCGAAGGGGCCCGCCGGACCCCGCACTAGGGCCGGACGCGTGCTTGCCCACCAGCGAACGCACCCTACCGAACGGTATGGAGCGGGTCGGGGTGGAGGTAAGAAGGCGCGCAGTCCTCGGGAAGAGGGCGGTAAGAACCCGGGAGCGGTGCCGTAGCGTGGGGCCGATGCCCGCCGAGCACCCGCCGGCCACCGTGCTGCTGGCCGAGGACGACCGCGCCGTCCGCGAGGCGCTGGTGCGCGCCCTGCGCTTCGAGGGCTACGCGGTGACGGCGGTGGCCGACGGGTCCGAGGCGCTGGCCGCGGTGGCCGAGCGCGAGCCCGACGTGGTCGTGCTCGACGTGATGATGCCCATCATCGACGGCCTGACCACCTGCCGGCGTCTGCGCGAGCGGTCCCGCACCCTGCCGGTGCTGATGCTGACCGCCCGCCACGAGGTGAGCGATCGGGTGGCCGGCCTCGACGCCGGTGCCGACGACTACCTGGTGAAGCCGTTCGCCCTCGACGAGCTGCTCGCCCGGCTGCGGGCGCTGCTGCGCCGCACCAGCCTGACCGACGGCGCCGAGCTGGCCGTGGCCGACCTGCGCCTCGATCCCCGCCGTCGCACGGCCACGCGGTCAGGCCGCGACCTCGAGCTCACCAAGACCGAGTTCGACCTGTTGGAGCTGCTCATGCACAACGCCGGCATCGTGCTCGAGCGCGACACGCTCTACGACCGCATCTGGGGCTTCGACTTCGAGACCAACTCCCGCTCCCTCGACGTGTACGTCGGCTACCTCCGGCGCAAGACCGAGGCCGCCGGCGAGCCGCGCCTGCTGCACACCGTGCGTGGGGTCGGCTACGTGTTGCGGGCCCCGTGAGCGCGTCCGCAGCCGGGGGCCGGGCGTCGATGAGCCTGCGCTGGCGGATCGCGCTGGCGTTGGGGGGCATCGCCGCGCTGGTGGGCAGCGCCGCCGCGGTCGGGTCCTACGTCGCCACCGACCGGCAGGTCCGCAGCGAGCTCGACCGGTCGCTGCTGCAGCTCGAGGGCCGCATCAACCCCAACGGCATGCGCGAAGGGGGCGAGTTGCGGACCCAGCCACCGGAGCGGCGCAGCGAGGAGGGCGATCGCGACGACCTGCGCAGCGTCGGCGACGGTTGTCCGACGGCGGCGGTGCAGCCCTCCGACGCCGCCCAGGTGGTCCGCGCCGACGGCTCGGTCACCGCCTGCTACCCCGACGGGTTGGCCCTGCCGGTCGACGACGGGGACCTCGCCCAGGCGGCCGAGCAGGGTGCGCCGCGCCTGCGCACGGTGACGATCGACGGCCGGGACTACCGCCTCGCCGCCATCAGCTGGCACCACGGCGGCGTCGTGCAGGTGGCGCGCAGCTTCGCCGAGCCGGACGCGGTGCTGCGCGGGCTGCAACTCCGCCTCTCGGCGCTGGTGGCGGCCGCGGTGCTGGCCGCGGCGGCGGCCGGCTGGTGGTTCGCCAAGCACCTGGTGCGCCCCCTCGAACGGCTGCGGAGCGCCGCCCAGCAGGTGGCCTCGACCGGCGACCTGACCGTGCCGGTGCCCGCCGGTGGCGCCGGCGAGGTGGGCAGCCTGGCGGCCAGCTTCACCACGATGATGCAGGGCCTGGCCCTGTCCCGTGAGCAGCAGAAGCGGCTGGTGGCCGATGCCGGTCACGAGCTGCGGACCCCGCTGACCAGCCTGCGGACCAACATCGAGTTGCTGCAGCGGGCGCACCGCCTGCCGGAGGGGGAGCGCGACGAGCTGCTGGCCGACGTGCGGGCCGAGCTCGAGGAGCTCACCGAGCTGGTCGAGGAGCTGGTGGAGCTGGCCACCGACCGATCCGGCGCCGACGCCGTGTCCGAGCCGGTCCGGCTGGGCGAGGTGGCCGAGGTGGTGGTGGCCCGCGCCCGCCGCCGCAGCGGGCGGGCCATCGAGCTGGTCGAGCACCACCCGGTGGAGGTCGCAGGGGTGCGGCCCCAGCTCGAGCGGGCGGTGTCGAACCTGGTGGACAACGCCCTCAAGTACAGCGCCGCGCCGGTCACCGTGGTGGTCGAGGGCGCTTCGGTGGAGGTGCGCGACCGGGGTCCCGGCGTGGCCGCCGAGGACAAGCCGCACGTGTTCGAGCGCTTCTACCGGGCCACCGCCGCCCGCACCGCGGCCGGCTCCGGCCTGGGTCTGGCCATCGTCGCCCAGGTGGTGGAGCGCCACGGGGGCCGGGTCTGGGTGGCCGACGAGCCGGGGGGCGGCGCCCGGGTCGGATTCGCGCTACCCGTGCCGCCGCCCGCGCCCTGATCGGTGTCGGGTGGGTCCGCGCGCACTGACGTGAACACGTCCTTCATGCATCTGGATGAGACGGCTGGCGCTCCAGCTGCATCAACCCGCCTAGGCTTCACGTAGTCGAGCTGTTACTCAGTGTGACAGCCAGCTCGGAGGGTGGTGCCTTGACCGCAGAGATGTTGACGAGTCCAACCGCCATCTCGGTCGACCCGCAGACGCCGGTCGCCATCGAGGAGCTCGGCGCCCGCCAGCTCCCGGCCCGGCACGGCATGGCTCGCCTCCTGCCTGTTCGGGCTGGTCAGGACGGTCGCCTGGTGTTCGTGGTCGACGCCTTCTACGGCGTCCGCATGGCCGGCCACCAGCCGGTGCTCTCCGCTGACGGACCCCGCTCGCTGCTGTCGGAGGCCACCCCGCTGCCCATCGCGCTGGAAGAGCGCCTCCGCTCCGCCTACACCACCGGCCGGCGTCAGGAGCTGTTGGTCCGCCGGGGACAGCACGTTCGCCGTCGAGCTGTTGCCCGACAACGGCGGGGTCACCGCCCTGTGGAGCGAGCACCGCAGGGCCCGCTCGCGATCCCGAGACGGGGATGACGGCGATGGCGGCCATGGCGGCGCGCCTGCCGGCGCTGCCGCCCGCCACCGTGGAGGGCGACCCGGTCGCCTGCGTCGTGCTGCGGGCCGAGCGCGACGGCACCGGGGACATCGTCGACTTCGTCTGTGAGCTCTCGGTGGCCGACGACCACACCGCCGCGCAGCTCCCGCGAGCGGGCGAGCGGCTGTCGGTCACGCTGCCCGCCGGCGGCCGGCGCAGCGTGATCGAGGCCATGGGCCAGTGCGTCGACGGCCGCCGGCCGTTCCGTCCGCCGCGGGCCTGTTCGGTTCGATGGAGCTCGAGCAGCGCTGCGAGCGCGCGGCCTGGCCTTCGGCGACCGTGCCGTCGTGTGGTTGCGGACCCGGCCGCACACCTGCTCGGTGGTGGACCTGCGCGAGCAGGACCAGGTGACGCTCACCCGCCGCGAGCGCGAGATCCTCCTGCTGCTGGCCGAGGGCGCGCCGACCACCGAGATCGCCCGCACGCTGTACCTGTCGACCAACACGGTCCGCAACCACGTGCGCCGGCTGCTGAGCCACCTCGGGGCGTCGTCGCGGCTGGAGGCCGTGGTGGTGGCGGCCAAGATGGGTCTGCTGGAGCTGCGGCGCGAACCCGGCGCGTGAGCGTCGTGGAGGTCATGGGGGGCCGCGTTCTGTCTGGGGTGGCCCGGTGGGTCAGAATGTGACCATGACGACCGAGTCCCCCGCCGACGTCGTCGTGGTGGCCGATGACGTGCGTGCGGCGTTGCTCGATCGCATCAGCCAGGAGCTCGCCACGCAACGGCAGTTGCTCGACAACTCGCCCGACGGCGTGGTGCTGTGCGACGCCGACGGCACCATCGTGCTCGCCAACCGACGGCTCGAGGAGCTGCTCGGCTATGGCCGCGGCGCGCTGATCGGCCAGTCGCTCGAGCTGCTCGTGCCCGAAGTGGCCGCACGGCGCACCGCGACTACCGGCACAGCTACCAGGACGCCCCCGGGTGCGGGCCATGGCGCCTGCGCCGATCTGGCCGCCCGCTGCGCCGACGGCACCGAGATCGCGGTGGAGATCGCGCTGGCGCCACTGGTGTTCGACGGTCGCACCGTGACCATGGCCACCGTGCGCGACGCCCGGGAGCGCCTGGCCCACCTGGCCCAGCTCCACGCCGCCCAGCAGCGCCTCGCCCTGGCGGAGGAGCGCGAGCGCATCGCCCGGGATCTGCACGACATCGTGATCCAACGGCTCTTCGCCACCGGGATGAGCATCCAGGCGGTGGCCATGCGCTGCAGCGACGCGGTGCGGCCCCGCCTCGACGGCGCGGTCGACGCCATCGACGAGGCCATCCGCGACATCCGCAGCTCGATCTTCCAGCTGAGCCACGCCGCCGCCCGCCAGGGCGTGCGCGCCGGCCTGTTCGACCTGGCGGCCGAGGCCGAGCGCCTGGTCGGCTTCCTGCCCCGGGTCCACTTCGACGGTCCGGTGGACTCCGCGCTCGACGGGGAGCTCGGGGGTGAGGTGCTCAGCGTGGTCCGCGAGCTCGTCTCCAACGCCGTGCGCCACGCCCAACCCACCGAGTTGCACATCTCGGTGTTCGTCGAGCGCGACCGGGTGCGGGCCCTGGTGGAGGACAACGGCGTGGGCCTGCCGGATGGCGACGGCCCCCGGGCCGGCCGGGGCCTGGCCAACCTGGCCGAACGGGCCCGGCGCCGCTCCGGCACGTTCACCCTCGAGAACCGCCCCGCCGGCGGTACCGTCGCCACCTGGACCGCCGAGCTCAGCTGACGCCGACGCCGCCGACGCCGCCGACGAGCCGGGTGCCCGCCGGGTCCGCCGGGTCCGCAGTGCCGCTACGCTGCGGGGCCGTGGAAGCCGTGCGTTACGTCGAACGTCTCAACCATCGTTACCGGCAACAGGGGTTCCCGCCCTACGCCTGGACGATCAACAGCGACGCCCCGTTGACCCCGCTGCGCAAGCCGCTGGCCGAGTGCCGGGTGGCCACGCTCACCTCCGGCGGCGTGTCGCGCTGCGCCATGCCGGCCTGGGATCCCAACGCCCGCAACGACTTCCGCCTCGACGCGGTGGCCGCCGACGCCCCCACCGACGACTTCCAGGTGCACGACAGCTACTACGACACCACCTCCGCCAAGGAGGACATCAACTGCGTGTTCCCGCTCGACCGGCTCCGGGAGCTGGCCGCCGAGGGCGTCATCGGCTCGGTGGCGCCCCGTCAGTGGAGCGGGTTCATGGGCCGCATCTACAAGCGCAGCCACGTGCTGGAGGTGGCCGGTCCCGCCTTCGCCGCCGAGCTGGCCGCCGACGAGGTCGACCTCGCCCTGCTGGTGCCCGCTTGACCGCTCGACCACCAGACGGTCGGTCTGGTCGCACGGGTCATCGAAGCCGCCGGCATCGCCACGGTGCTGGTCTCCACCGGTCGGGACCTCACCGAGCAGGTGCGCCCGCCCCGTTCGGTGTTCGTCAACTTCCCCATGGGCAACCCCTTCGGTCGCCCCGGCGACGCGGCCACCCAGCGCGCCATCCTGCTCGATGCGCTGCACCTGGCCACCGCCCCCGACGTACCGCCCGGTGTGCTGGTGGACCTGCCCTACCAGTGGGGCGAGGACTTCACCGCCGTGGTCGATCGCACCCTCGGCGCCATGTCGTGAGGCCCCGCCGTTGAGCGAGCCGGTGGCCGACAGCCGCTTCGTCGAGGTGCTCGACGCCGACGGCCGCACCCGCTGGCGGGTGGACCGCGGGTTCCTCGGGTCGAACTGGCGCTGCATCTGGGGCGAGGGCTGCCAGGGCATCGAGGACGAGGCTGCGCCCCAGCTGCACCGCGGGTGTTGCTCGGTCGGTGCCCGCCTGGCCGACGAGCAGGAGGCGATGACGGTGGCCGCGCTCGCCGCCTGCCTGCTGCCCGAGCAGTTCGAGCACTACGTGGTGGCGGCGACCAAGGGCATCTTCGCCGATGACACCCGCCGCAACACCGCCGTGGTGGACGGGGCGTGCGTGTTCCTCAACCGACCCGGCTTCGCCGGCGGCATGGGCTGTGCGCTGCACCTCGCCGCCGAGGACGACGGCTGCGACCCGGCCGACTACAAGCCCGGGGTGTGCAGCCGCCTGCCCCTGCGGGCGGAGACGCTGCCGGCGGGGCCCGATGGTGAGGCCCGCTTCGAGCTGCGCGCCTGGCGGCGCGACGACTGGGGCCCCGGCGGCGCCACCATGGCCTGGTGGTGCACCGAGGCACCCGAGTGCTTCACCGGCGACGAGGCGGTGATCGACTCGATGGCCGAACCGTTGCGCCGCCTCGTCGGCGACGAGACCGCCGAACGGGTGCGGCGGGCGCTCGGGCGCTGAGCCCCTCCGGTACCCGTACTGGTACCGGTGCCGCACGGCCCGGTCCGACACGGCCCGATGTCGCCGATCAACGTTGCGCGGATCAAGGTTGACCGCAGGACGACCGCCGAGGAGAGTCCCCCATGACCTCGGGTCTCCCTGCTGCCGCCTCGCCTCCTGCCGATGCCGCCGGCGCGCTTCGCCGCCGCCGGGGCCTTGCTGGCCGACGCGGGTGTCGCCCCGTTCGGCATCGACGTGCAGCACGCGGGTTTGGTGCTGCCCTCGGTGTTCCGGGTCGACGTGGCCGCCACCGCCGCGGTGGCGGCGTTGACGGTGGCGGTGGCCCGGGTGGCCGAGGCCCGCAGGCGGCCCCTGCCCGGCGTGTCCGTCGATGGCCGGGCGGCACAGCTCTCGTTCCGTTCCGAGCGGTATCTCACCGTCGACGGAGCCTTGCCGGGCGAGCCGTGGGCGGCGTTGTCGGGCGACTACCGGGCGGCGGCGGGCGGCTGGGTCAGGGTCCACGCCAACTTCGCCCACCACGGCGACGCCGCCTGTCGTGCCCTGGGCGTGCCCGCCGAGCGCGACGTTGGCGGCGGCCATCGCCGCGCGCGATGCGGTGGCGGTGGAGGAGGCGGTGCTCGAGGCCGGCGGAGCGGCCGCCGCCCTGCGCCCGGCCGCGCAGTGGGCCGCCCACCCCCAGGGACGCCGATGCGGCCACCCCGGTGGTGGCCCTCGAGGCGATCGGCCCCGCCGATCCTCGGCGCTGGGCCCCGGCACCAGACCGATCGGTACGGGGCCCGCTGGCCGGGGTGCGGGTGCTCGACCTCACCCGGGTGATCGCCGGGCCGGTGGCCGGTCGGGTGCTCGCCGCCCACGGTGCCGACGTCCTGGCCGTCAGCGCCGCCCACCTGCCCCAGGTCGACCTGCTGGTGATCGACACCGGGTTCGGCAAGCGTTCCACGCTGCTCGACCTGCGCCGAGCGCCCGACCGCGCTGTGTTCGACTCGCTGCTGGCCGGCGCCGATGCGCTGGTGGAGTCCTACCGTCCCGGCGCGCTGGCCGCGCTCGGCTACGGCCCGGCCGAGCTGGCCGAGCGGGCGCCCGGCCTGGTGGTGGTCGACGTGCGGGTCTACGGGCGTCGCGGGCCGTGGGCCTTGCGCCGCGGGTTCGACAGCGTGGTGCAGTTGGCCAGCGGGATCGCCGCCACCGGGGCGGCCGCCACCGGCGTGGACCGCCCCGTGCCGCTGCCGTGCCAGGCGCTCGATCACGCCACCGGCTGGCTGGCGGCGCTGGCCGTGGTGGCCGGGTTGTTGCGCCAGCGTGCCGAAGGTGGCTCGTGGCGGGCCGATGTGGCGTTGAGCACCACCGCGGCCTGGTTGCAGGGCCTGGGCACCGATCCGGCCGGTCTGGCCGTGGCCGACCCCACTGCGGCCGACGTGGCCGACCTGCTGGTCGAGACCGACAGCGCCCATGGGCGGTTGCGCCATGTGGCGATGCCCGGCCGGTTGGGTGCCATACCGACCGGCTGGTCGTCGCCGCCGCCGTTGCTGGGCGCCGACGAGCCGCGGTGGCCGGCCCGCTGACCGGCCCGCTGACCGGCCGCTGATCCGGCCGGCGACCGGGACCGAATGGCAGGTGCCGACGTGAGCTGGCAGGCTGGCCCGGTGCGCATCGTGGCCGGTAGCTCCCCGTCCGACGCCCGTCCCGTCGCCGGTGCTGCGGCCGTGGGCCGGGCCGAAGCGGCGGTGCCGCCCCGCCTGCTCGTCGGCGCGGCCATGGTGGCCGTCGTGCTGGCGTGGGGGTTCGGCCCGCCGGTCTCCAAGCTGATCTCGGCGCCGGCGTTCGTGGCGGTGTTCTTCCGCATGTGGTTGTCGGTGCCGATCCTGCTGGCCTGGTTGTACGGCACCGGCCACCGGCTCAGCACCGACCTGCTGCGCGCCACCGCCCCGGCCGGTGTGCTGTTCGGTCTGAACATGTGCTGCGTGTTCTCCGTGCTCCACCACGCCTCCATCGCCACGCTGTCGGTCATGTCGGCTCTGCAGCCGGGCCTGGTGCTGGTGGTCGCCGGGCCGTTCCTCGGCGAGCGACCCACGGGCTGGCACCGGCTGTGGACGGGGTCGGCATCGGCGGTGCGGTGCTGGTGATCGTGGGCGCCGGCTCGGCCGTGCGCTCCAGCGCGCTGGGCGTCGCTGTCGGCCGGTGCGCTGTGCACGTTCACCGCCTACTTCCTCATCACCCGGGTGGCCCGGGCCCGGGCCGCCCGCCCGATCGACGCCATCGAGTGGATGTGCGGCGTCACCATCTTCTCGGCGTTGACCGTGACCCCGATGGCGCTGGCCACGTCCTCATCGGCCGACTTCGGCGCCGTCGGCGGGCGCGACTGGCTGTGGCTCGCCTTCGCGGTGATCGTCACCGGCATCGCCGGTCACGTGATGATGGCCTGGGTGCTGCGCCACATCGAGGCGTCGAAGGCGTCGTTGTACGTGCTCACCATGAACGTGGTGGCGGTCAGCGCCGCCTGGCCCATCCACCACGAGCCCCTCACCGTGCTGCAGGCCCTCGGCGGGGTGGTCGTGCTCGGGGCGGTGGCCGCGGTGATCAGCCGGCCGGCCGCACCCGCCGCCGCCCTCGGCTAGGCCCCGACCCGATCCCGCGCCGGCGGCCCGCCCGGCGCGATCAGAGGCGGTTGTAGCGCCAGTCCACCGGGCGGCCGTCGACCCATGGCATCACCGCCCAGAACGGGCGCGGGTCGTCGTCGAAGACCAGCGGCAGGAAGTGCTTGTCGCCTTCCCACATCGGCAGGGCCGCCGCGGCGCGCACCGCCTCGTCGTCGGAGCAGGCGTCGAGCAGGCGTCGCCGCGGCACCCACGACAGCGTCCCCTCGGGGTTGGACGCAGGCACCGTGCCGTGCCACGCGGTCACCACGAACACGAAGCCCAGCCAGTCCTCGCCGTTGGCCCCGAAACCCGGCCAGCTGATCGTGCCCTGCAGGGCGAGCTCGTCGAGGTGCAGCGCCGCCTCCTCGAGCAGCTCCCGCCGCACCCCCGACACCACGTCCTCGTCGGGCTCCAGCTTGCCGCCGAGCCCGTTGTACTTGCCCAGGTGCTCGTCGTCGGCGCGGGCGTTGCGGTGCACGAGCAGCACCGTGTCCGCCGCCCGGTCCCACACGTAGGCGAGGGTGCCGATGATGGGGCGGTACGGCACGTGGCTCAGGGCAGGCAGCCGACGCTGGCCAGCGCCATGCGCACCAGCCGGTCGTGCCCGCCCGTCATCTCGCTGGACACCCCGGGCGATGCCGCCTCGGCCGGGGTGAGCCACGTGAACTCGAGCGTCTCGGGGGCGGGCAGGCACTCGCCGAGCACGGGCACGATGTAGGCCAGGCTGACCGCGTGCTGGCGGGGATCGACGAAGCCGGTGACGGTCGGATCGGGGAAGTACTCCACCACGGTGAACGGGCTGGGGTTGGGCGGCAGCTGCGGCTGGGCGAGCGGGCCGAGGTCCTTGGCCAGGTGCCGCAGCAGCGCGGCGCGCACCGTCTCGCCGTAGAGCACCCGTCCGGTGACGACCGCCCGGCTGATGGTGTCATCGGGCATGGCCCGCAACAGCAGGCCGACCGCGACCACCCGTCCGACCTCGTCGAGGCGCACCGGCACCGCGTCCACATAGACCATCGGGACCCGTTCGCGGGCGAGGTCCAGATCGTCCGGAGCGAGCCAGCCGCTCTGGGTCGCCAGTTGGTCCATGTCGCTCATCGTGCTCCCGGGTGCTCGTTGCGGCGTCGAACATTCTGGCACCACCGACCGCGGGATCCGCAGCCATGGCCCGGGCTGACCCCAACGGTGACGGAGCCCGCGCCGGTGCTGCACCGGTGCTGCGTGCGTGCTGCGTCGGTGCTTCAGGGGTGGCCGAGGCGGCCGTAGAGATCGGGGCGGCGGTCCCGGAACACGCCCCACGCCGCCCGCTGGCGGGCGATGGCGTCGAGGTCGAACGTGGCCAGCAGCACCTCGGTGCGGTCCCTCGCCGCCCGGGCCACCACGGCCCCGGTCTGATCGGCGATGAACGACGAGCCGTAGAACGTGACCTCGCAGGTGCGGCCCACCTCGGTGCCGTGGCGGTTGGCCGCCACCACGGGCACCAGGTTGGCGCCGGCGTGGCCGCACATGACCCGCTGCCAGTGGCCCGACGTGTCGGCGGTGGGATCGGGCGGCTCGGAGCCGATGGCGGTGGGGTACAGCAGCAGTTCGGCGCCGTCGAGCACGAGGCAGCGGGCGACCTCGGGGAACCACTGGTCCCAGCACACCGCCGCACCGATGGCGCCCACCGCGGTGCGCCACACCAGGAAACCGCTGTCACCGGGGTTGAAGTAGTACTTCTCCTGGTAGCCCGGACCGTCGGGGATGTGGCTCTTGCGGTAGCGGCCGAGCACGGCCCCGTCGGCGTCGACCATCACCAGCGTGTTGAACGTGGCCTGCCCGTCGCGCTCGTAGACGCTCACCGGCAGCACCACGCCCAGCTCGGCGGCCAGCGCGGCGAAGCGCTGCACGGTCGGGTGGCCCTCGAGCGGGCCGGCCAGCGCGAAGTACGCCGGGTCCTGGTCCTTGCACCAGTACGGCCGCTCGAACAGCTCCGGGGTGACCACCAGCTGCGCCCCGCGGGCGGCGGCGTGGCGCACGAGGCGCTCCACCTCGGCCACGTTGGCGGCCACGTCGTCGACCATGGCGCACTGCACCGCGGCGACGGTGACGGTGCGCTCGTCGGGCGATCGGGTGGTGGGGTCGCTCATCGGTGCGCGCCCGGGTCCATGGTGGCCTCCCTCCAGCGGACCCCGCGGCCGGGTTCCGGTTGGGTGATGCAGTGGATGCCGCCACCGTGGCGGAAGATGGCGGTGGCGTCGACCTGCAGGATGCGCCGGCGGGGCAGCAGCCGGGCGAGTGTGGTCCGCACCGCCTCGTCGGCGGCGGCATGGCCGAACCCGCACAGCACCACCGCCCCGTTGGCCCAGGCGAAGTTCACGTAGCTCTCGTGGTCGGCATGGCCGGGCCGACCGGGCGGCGGGGCGGTGAGCGGCACCACCTCGAACCGCCGGCCCCGGCTGTCGCGGGCCGCTGCCAGGCGCATCGTGTTCTCGGCCATGACCTCGTGATCGGGGTGGGTGGGGTCGGGCTGGTGGTGCACCACGACCACGCCGGGCGCCACGAACGCGACCATCGTGTCGACGTGGCCGTCGGTGCCCACCGGCCCGTCGTCGCCGTGCAGGCCGCGGGCGAGCCACACCACGGTGGTGGCGCCGATCGTGCGCCGCAGCTCCGCCTCGACCGCGGCTCGATCCCAGCCCGGGTTGCGGTTGGCGTTGAGCAGCACCGTCTCGGTGACGACGACCGTGCCCTGTCCGTCCACGGCGATGGCGCCGCCCTCGTTGACGAGCGGGCTGGGCAGCGGCACGGCCGAGGCGAGCTGCCCGGCGAGCCGGCCGGCGGCCACGTCGCGGGCGACGTCGGCCAGGCGACCGCCCCATCCGTTGAACGCCCAGTGCCGGGCGCCCAGCCGGCCCTGGCCGTCCACCACGAACGTCGGCCCGCTGTCGCGGAACCAGGCGTCATCGAGCGGGCACGGGTGCAGCCGCACCGCCGGTCCGCAGGCCAGGCGGGCCTCGTCGAGCAGGTCCGGGGGGCACAGCACGTCGACCGGTTCGCAGCCGGCGATGCTGCGGGCGACCGCACCCCACGCCGGCACGGTGTGCTCGGCGTCGGCGCGCACGTAGCCGTCGGGGATCCAGCTCATCCAGGTGCGGCTGTGCTGCACCCACTCGGGCGGGGCGACGAAGTCGGTGGCCGCGGTGCACGCTTGCATGCGGCGCCAATCTAGGACGGCGGCGCCGAGCGAGGACGGCCGCGCCCAGCGAGGACGGTCCGCCGCGGGGCGGATGGCAATGGCGCTGCGGTCCTTCGGCCCTGGTCCACCAGCGCGCCTGACGCCACAGTCAACTCATGATCACCGATGAGCGTCGACTCGAGCAGACCCGATGGGCATGGATCAACGAGTACGGCCCGGCGCAGGCCGAGGCCCTGCTCAGGGCGGTGGACGACCTGCGCGTCGCCCAGCCCGCGCTCGCGCTGCAGGAGGTGATCGCCCGGGTGGACCCCGAGACCGAGGCCGACTACGACGGGTTCTGCGCCAGCCGCTGGTGACCGCCGGCTGACACCCGTTCCGACGCGCTGCTGCGCCGTACCGGTTGGTACGGCGCAGCAGCGCGTCCGGCGAGCGTTGCGTGGATCCGGGCAGGGCACCGGGCCTCGGGCCCGGAGCGGCCCGAGCCGGTCACCAACGGCCGGGCAGCGCCAGGCTGGCGGCCAGCGGCACGACCAGCACCGGACCCCGGCTGAAGCGCAGCACCTCGTTGGTGACGCTGCCCGTGGGCTCGTTGTCGGCGGCGCTGTGGCCGGGGCCGCCCCGCCCGCGGGACGCGACCGCCACCACCGTGGCCCCGGTTCGCTCGGCCTCGGCACAGATGGCGTCGGCCGCCCGTCGCCCGGCGTGCACCACGCGGGTACGGGCCGAGGGCCGGTGCATCGAGGCCAGCGCCTCGAGGTAGCGCTCGGCCCGTTCGGTGTCGAACAGGTCGTCGTCGGGTGCGATCGCCTGCAGCACGGTGAGATCGAGTCCGGCGCACCGGGCGAAGTCGGCGGCCACGGGCAGGGCGCGCTCGCCCCGGTCGGAGCCGTCCACGCAGGCCAGCACGTGGCGCCAGTCATAGGGCGACCAGTGGGCGAAGTCGAAGCGGGGGCCGATCACCAGCATGGGTGCGTGGCAGCGCTGCAGCAGGTCGGCGGTCACCGAGCCCATGGCCCGCTCACCGATGGCGCCGTGGCCGTGGCTGATCGCACAGATCAACGTGCCGGGGTGGTTGTCGGCGTGCTCGACGATCGCCTGCACCGGATCGGCGTGGGCGGCCGACATGAACGCGCCGTGCCCGCCGGCATGGCGGCGGAGCAGGTCGTAGAGCAACGCCTCCTGGGCGGTGCGGTCCACGCCGGGGTGGGCCACGCCCCACAGCAGCAGCGCGGCGTCGAGGCGGCGGGCGAGGGCGGCCGCCACCGGGACGATGCGTTCGGCGCCGGGGGCACCATCGATCGGAACCAGTATCTGTCGGAACACGTCGCCTCCGAGCCCGTCGAGCCTTGCTCGACACTGTGCCCGTGTGGCCCCTGTCGCACACAGGGTCCGAGGTCCACCAGCCCCGGGCCGTTCGCCCGGGACTGCGCCACGGCGGCGGCGGCGAAAACGCGAGCGTGGGATCCACCCGGTCGGATGGATCCCACGCTCGGACGAACCAGCGGTGCGGAGGCTCAGGCCTTCTTGGCCCGCCCCCGCGCGGGGGCCTTGGCCACCGGCTTGGCGGCGGCCTTCGGCGCAGCCTTGGCCCGGGTGGTGGCGGCCGGCTTGGCGGCGGCGGCCTTCGGCGCGGCCTTGGCGGCCGTCGCCCGGGTGGCCTTGGGGGCCGCCTTGGCCGCCGTCTTCGCCGCCGTCGCCTTCGGCGCGGCCTTGGCCGGTGCCGCCGGGGCGGCCGCCTTGGCCCGGGTGGTCTTCGCCGGCGCCGGGGCGGCGGCCGAGGCCACCTTCTGCAGCTTCGGGGCCGGTGCGTTGCCGAGCACCGTCTCCTTGTACAGCTTGAGCGCCGTGACCTTGGCGACCGTCTTGGCGGGGATCTTGACCGCCGCGCCGGTGGCCGGGTTGCGACCCATGCGAGCCTTGCGCTTCACCTTGGTGAACTTGGCGATGCCGGGGAGCAGGACCGAGTCACCCTTGGCCACGGAGGCGAGCACGACGTCGCCCAAACCGGCCAGCACGCTGGCGACTGCCTTCTTCTCGACGCCGGTGTGCTCGGTGATTTTCTCGATCAGCTGAGTACGGTTCATCTGGTCTCCTCTGTGGGTCTCCGTCTAGTTCATCGACCAAACAGGTGAAATCCTGAAGCATCGGGAGACAAAACGGGGGGATACCCGGGCAAAAAGTGCCCCTTTTCCGGGAAAAATCTACCCGGTTGGCCCGCCAAAGCGCGATTTCGGGTGAATTTCCACGGCGCGGAGGCCGTTTTCGGGCCCGATCGGGTGCGCTCGGGGCCCGATCCCGGCGTCGTCACGTGCCGCCGTCGGGTGCTCGCCGCCGTCCTGCCGGGCCGGTCGCTCCCTCGGAGCGGCCCCGAACCGTTGTGTCGAGGCAATCGGCGGCGCGCTCCGGCACGGCGGCGGCGGGGGCGGCCGGTGACGATGCGGCTGGATCGGCTCCGCACAACCGGAATCCGTCGAGGATGCCCCTGGGCATGGCCGATCGATGGCGCCGGGCGCCCGGCCCGCCGGTGCCCCACCGTCGCCGGCGGGCCCGGATGCACCGTCCCTGTCGGGCTCTGCGCCGCCGGCTTCGCTACGCTTCGGCCGCGTTCGCACGTCAATACCAGCTCACGTCCATACCAGCCGCTCCCCAGGGGGAACCATGAAGATCCAGGTGATCGCCGACAAGTGCCAGGGCCACAACCGCTGCTACGTGCTGGCCCCGGAGCTGTTCGACGTGGACGACTACGGCTACGCCACCGCCGCCAACGACGGCGACGTACCGGCGGAGATGGTCGAGAAGGCCAACCTCGCCGTGGCCAACTGCCCCGAGCACGCCATCGTGGTGCTCGAACCCTGACCCGCACCGGCCCGGCCGTCCGGGCCCGGCGGCGGTCCGGCGCACAGCGCAGGGCCGAACCGTGCGACAGCGGCACCCTCGTGGTGCCGCTGTCGCCGTTTTCGCTTGGGGTCAGCTGCTTTCGCTTGTGGTCAGCTGCGCTCGTCGGTCCCGGCCGCCGGGGTGCCGGCCGTCGATCGCAGCCAGTCGAGCACGGCGGCGGTGACCGCCGCCCCCCACTCGTGGCCGCCGTCATGGTGCTGCAGCGACACCGTGCAACCGTTGCGCCGGCAGCGTCGCACCACCAGCTCGGCGTGGAACGGGTCGACCACCGTGTCGTCGTCGCCGTGGACCACCAGCACCTGCGCCGGCGCGGACGGCACCGCGGCCGAACCGGGTAGGAACCCGCCCACCACGACCGCCCGTGCGGTGCCGTCTCCCCGGTGCAGGCGTTGTGCCGCCACGGCCAGCGCCATGGCGCCGCCCTGTGAGAAGCCGATGAACGTGTTGCCCGCTGCGGCCAGTTCCGAAACGCTGCGCTCGTCGGGCTCCTCGTGGCCGTCGGGCCACCAGGCCAGCCCGGCGGGCACGCGGTGGCCGCCGGCGGGCTGCACCACCCCGACCCCGAGCGAGCGCCGCAGCTCGGCTGCGACGTGATCGAGCGACGACGGCAGCTCGCCGTGACCGTGCAGCAAGACCACGCGGTACGGCGCCGCGGACCCTGCGTCGGCGGGCTCGGCGTCGTCGCCGGCGTCGTCGTCGGGCAGCGGTCCCACGGGCCGGCATCGTTGCAGGTTGACGCGGCGGGCGTCGAACCGCTTTGATGGCGCCGTCACATCAGGAGAGGCCCGGACGGGCCCGGCAACCTGGGACGGACACCCAAGGTGCCAGCCACCGCCCCGTGCGGTGGGATGCGGCCCGAACAGGGCAACGAAGTGTCCACGGCGCACACGCCACCGTCGAGCTCGGTCGTCGTGTGCCCTGGGTCCGGCGTGCGCTGCGCGGTCGCGTCGAGGTACGGGCGCGCCGTTCCGTGAAAGCGAGCGAACCGTGGTTTCGCAGGAGACCATCGCCATCACCGCCGGCCGCAACGACACCGGCGGTTCCCTGGCGCCCGCCGTGTGGGCCAGCTCCACGTTCGAGATGGCGTCGCTCGACGACGGACGTCGCCAGGCGCTGCGGCCGCGCACCACCCGGTTCTACGGCCGCCACGGCAACCCGTCGGTGCGCGCCTTCGAGGACGCCGTCGCCGCGCTGGAGGGGGCGGAGGCCGCGCTCGCCTTCGCCTCCGGCATGGGCGCGCTGTGCGCCGTAGTGCTGGGGCTGTGCAACAAGGGCGCCCACGTGGTGGCCCAGCGCCAGTGCTACGGCGGCACCACGCAGCTGCTGGCCGGCGTGTGCCCCCGCTTCGGCATCGACGTCACGTTCGTCGACGCCACGGTGCCCGGCGCCTTTGCCGCCGCCGTGCGGCCCGGCGAGACGATGCTGGTGCTGGCCGAGACGCCGGCCAACCCGCGCCTCGATCTGGTGGATCTCGACGAGATCGGATCGCTGGTCGGTCCGATCAAGGTGGTGGACTCGACGCTGGCGACGCCGCTCGGTCAACAGCCGTTGCAGCACGGCATCGATCTCGTGGTGCACTCCGCCACCAAGGCACTGGCCGGCCACAACGACGCCGTGCTCGGCGTGGCCGCCGGCCCCCGCGATCTCATCGAATGGTTGTGGGGCTTCGCCGTGTTGCAGGGCGCCACCGCGTCGCCCTACGACGCCACCAACGCGCTGCGGGGCCTGCGCACGTTGGGTGTGCGCTTCCGCCAGCAGAGCGCCACCGCCACCGCGCTGGCCCACGCCCTGCAGGCCCACCCGGCGGTGACCGAGGTGCGCCACCCGTCGCTCCCGTCGCACCCTCGGGCCGATCTGGCGCGCACCCAGCTGCGGCATCCGGGCGGGCTGTTGAGCTTCGAGCTGGCCGGTGGGATCGAGGCGGGCACCGCTTTCATGGCGGCGGTGGCGTTGTGCCGGCCCGCCACCTCCTTCGGCGGCCCCGAGACGCTGGTGACCCATCCGGCGTCGACCACCCACGCCGGCTTGCGCGACGAGGAGATGGCGGCGTCGGGCATCGGGCCGGGCACCATCAGGGTGTCCGCCGGCCTCGAGGACACCGACGACGTGCTGGCCGATGTGCTCGCCGCCGTCGAGGTCGCTTCCCGCCCCGACGGCGGCTAAAGTCGACCAAGTTGGTCGGGATTGGAGCGACGGGCCCCGGGCAACAGACCTATCGGTACCCTCGCGCCGCCGTCGGCGCAGACCGCACGGCGAGATGGAAGGACGACGAACCATGGCGATCCAGTTGGGCGATGTGGCCCCCGATTTCACCGCCGAGACCACCCAGGGCACGATCAGCTTCCACGAGTGGCTCGGTGACAGCTGGGGTGTGCTGTTCTCCCACCCGAAGGACTTCACCCCGGTGTGCACCACCGAGTTGGGCATGGTGGCCAAGCTGAAGCCGGAGTTCGACCGGCGCAACGTGAAGGTGATCGGGCTGTCGGTGGATCCGGTCGACTCGCACAACCGCTGGGAGGGCGACATCGCCGAGACGCAGGGCACCGCGGTCAACTTCCCCATGATCGGCGACGCCGACCGCAAGGTGTCCGACCTCTACGGGATGATCCATCCGAACGCCAACGACACGTTGACGGTGCGCTCGGTGTTCGTCATCGGGCCCGACAAGAAGGTGAAGCTCACCATCACCTACCCGGCGTCGACGGGCCGCAACTTCGACGAGGTGCTGCGGGTGATCGACTCGTTGCAGCTCACGTCGAAGTACTCGGTGGCCACACCGGTCAACTGGACCGACGGCGAGGACGTGATCATCGGTGCCGCCGTCACCGACGAGGAGGCCCACGAGAAGTTCCCCGGTGGCTGGAAGACGCTGAAGCCGTACCTGCGCGCCGTGCCCCAGCCCGGCCGCTGAGCGATCGGGACCCCGCCGGTCCACCAGGTACGGCGCGGGCGCCGGTGGGCAGCACGTAGGGTTGCCGGCCATGGCGACGACACGCACCATCGAAACCGGCACCTCCTATCTGTTGGGCGAGATCGCCGACGGGGTGGCCACGCTCACGCTGAACCGGCCCGAGCGGCTCAACGCGCTGCACACCGAGATCTTCGACGGCTTCGGCCGGGCGTTGCCTGCGCTGGCCGCCGACCCGGAGGTGGGCGCGGTCGTGGTCACCGGTACCGGGCGGGCGTTCTGCGCCGGAGGCGACGTGGCCGCCCAATCGGAACGGGCGGAGCGGGCGGCGGCGGGCGGCTCGTCGGGCTCGGCGGGTGCGACGCCGGGCTACGAGGCGGCGGTGGCCGATCTGCGCCGTCGCCAGAACATGGTGTCCGCCGCCCTGCACGAGTTCCCCAAGGTCACCATCGCCGCGCTGCCCGGCGCCGCCGCCGGGGCCGGCATGTCGATCGCGCTGGCGTGCGATCTGCGCATCGCCGGCGAATCGGCGTTCCTGTTGAGCGCGTTCGCCAAGGTCGGGTTCTCCGGTGACTTCGGCGGCAGCTGGTTCCTCACCCAGCTCGTCGGTGCGGCCAAAGCCCGGGAGCTGTACCTGTGCAACGAACGGGTGGCGGCGGCGGAGCTGTTGCGCCTGGGGCTCGTCTCCAAGGTGGTGCCCGACGCGGAGCTGGCCGACGCCGCCCACGCCTGGGCGGCGTCGTTCGCCAACGGCCCACGCATCGCCTACGGGTACATGAAGGAGAACCTCAACCGCTCATCAAGGCCGATCTGCGCACCTGTCTCGATGGTGAGGCGGCGGCGATGACTGCGGCGGCGCGCACCGAGGACCACCGCGAGGCGGCCAAGGCGTTCGTGGAGAAGCGCACGCCGAACTTCAAAGGGCGCTAGCCCGGGCTTGATCGTGCGCTGAGGGCGGGCCGTTGGTCCTCGGCCGCGCCGGCCGTTTGCGAGGCGCGGCGGTGCTCGTCGTAGGGTGAGCGCACGCCGGGCCGGTCCGGGCGTGTCGTCGGGGAAGGAGCGCAAGCGCTGTGAGCATTCGGGGCAAGGCCGCCATCGTGGGGGCGTTCGAACATCCCCTGCGGGAGATCCCACACCTCTCCCTCCCGCAGGTCCACGCCGAGGTGGCGCGAGGCGCCCTCGCCGACGCCGGGCTGTCCTTCGGCGACGTCGACGCCTACTTCTGCGCCGGCGACGCGCCGGGATTCGGCGGCCTGTCGATGGCCGACTACCTCGGCCTCGAGCTCAAGGCCCTCGAGTCCACCGAGACGGGCGGGTCCAGCTACCTGTTCCACGTGGGCCACGCCGCCGCGCTCATCGCCGCCGGCAAGTGCTCGGTGGCGTTGATCACGATGGCCGGCAAGCCCCGCACCGGCGGCGCCGGGCCCGGCGGTTCGGGCGGCATCGGCGGTTCCCCCGAGGGGCCGTGGGAGAACTGGTGGGGCATCACCGTGCCCGGCGCCTACGCCCTCGCCGCCCAGCGCCACATGTACGAGTACGGCACCACCAGCGCCCAGCTGGCGGAGATCAAGGTGGCGGCGTCGCTGCACGCGCAGCACAACCCCAACGCCTTCCTGCCCGATGCGGTCACCGTCGAGGAGGTGCTCGACTCGCCCATGGTGGCCGATCCGTTGCACCGGCTCGACTGCTGCGTGATCACCGATGGCGGCGGCGCCGTCGTGCTGGTCAACGAGGAGATCGCCCGCAGCATCGGCAACGGGCGGGCGGTGAAGGTGCTGGGTCACGGCGAGGCGGTCAAGCACAGCGACCGCGGTCGCATCGATCTGACCTACACGCCGGCCCGCTGGTCGGGCCCGCGGGCGTTCGAAGAGGCCGGCGTCACCCCGGCCGACATCGACTACGCCTCGATCTACGACAGCTTCACCATCACCGTGCTCGAGACGATCGAGGACCTCGGCTTCTGTGAGAAGGGTGAGGGCGGTCGCTTCGTCAGCGACGGCGGGTTGGTGGCGCCGCACGGCCGGTTGCCGTTCAACACCGACGGCGGCGGGTTGTGCAACAACCACCCGGGCAACCGTGGCGGCATGACCAAGATCCTCGAGGCGGTGCGCCAGGTGCGCGGCGAGGCCCACCCCGCCGTGCAGGTGCCGGACTGCCGCCTCGCCCTCGCCCACGGCACGGGCGGCAACCTCGCCACCCGCACCGCCGCCGCCACCCTCATCCTCGGATCGGAGGACGCATGAGCAACCTGCCCGTCCACGCACCTCGGGTCACCCCCGAGACCAAGCCGTTCTGGGACGGCACCGCCGAGTCCAAGCTGGTGCTGCCGCACTGCAACGCCTGCGGGTTCGTGATCTGGTACCCGCGCGGCTTCTGCCCCGAGTGCTTCGCCACCGATGTGCGCTGGGAGGAGGCGTCGGGTCGGGGCACGATCTACAGCTTCTCGATCACCCGCAAGGGTCGCGGCGAGTTCCGCGAGGCCGGCACCTACGTGCTGGCCTACGTCGAGCTCGAGGAGGGTCCGCGGGTGCTGACCAACATCGTCGACTGCGATCCCGACTCGCTCTCGGTCGGCCAGGCGGTGCGGGTCGTGTTCGACGACACCGGCCAGGGCACCGCGCTGTACCGCTTCACCCCGGCGTGAGCACGCCCTCCTAAGCTCGCCGCCATGGAACTGCGCGCCCAGCTCGAGGAAGTCGCCCGTCGTCTGCACCTGATCGACGACGATCGGGCGCGGGCGTTGCACGCCGATGTGCAGCGCCGCATCGACGGCGACGAGCACGACGATCTCGGCGAGCGCATGACCGAGTCGGCGGTGCACTTCGAGACGGCGCACCCCGATCTCGCCGACCTGTTGCGCCGCATCGCCGACGCCCTCGCCGCCAGCGGCATGTGAGCGCCGGCGTGACGGCCGGCGGCCGGCGGGCGTGGGGCATCGTCGCCACGCTCGCCGTGACCGAGACCGTCTCGTGGGGCGTGCTGTACTACGGCTTCAGCGTGTTCCTGCGACCGGTGTCGGAGGCGTTGGGCTGGTCGCGGGGCTCGATGTCGGCCGCGTTCTCGGTGGCGTTGCTGCTGCAGGGGGCGACGGCCGTGCTGGTGGGGCGCTGGCTCGACCGCCACAGCCCGCGGCTGCTGATGACCGTCGGTTCCTGCCTGGCCACGGTCGGGGTGGTGCTGTGGTCGCAGGTGAACACGTTCGCCGCGTTCGCCGTGCTGTGGGCGGCGCAGGGCGTGGTGATGGCCACCGTGCTGTACGAGCCGGCGTTCATCGTGGTCACCAAGTGGTTCAGCGCCGTCGACCGGCGCCGGGCGTTGACCGCGGTGACGTTGGTGGCGGGCTTCGCCTCGACGATCTTCCTGCCGCTCGAGAACGCGCTGATCGAACGGTACGGCTGGCGCAGCGCCCTGTTGGTGCTGGCGGCGTTGCTCGGGGCCATCACCATCCCGTTGCACGCGCTGGTGCTGCGCCCCGCGCCGGCGTCCGTCGCTGCGCCCGCGCCCGCCGGGGGGCCGGTGCTCGCACCGGTGGGGGGTGCAGCGCCCGGGCCCGGCGGCGGCGCGGCGGCGATCCCGGCGGCGCCCGTCGAGCGGGATCACGCGCTGCGCGAGGCGTTGCGCGGCGCCGCCTTCTGGTTCCTGGCGGCGGCGTTCGTGTTCAGCTCGTTCGTGACGTCGGGGCTGGCGGTGCACCAGGTGGCGCTGCTCATCGACAGCGGCCACGGGCCGGCGTTCGCGGCGGGCGTGACGGGGGTGCTCGGCGCCATGCAGGTGCCCGGCCGACTGTTGTTCGCGCCGCTGGAGCGGGTGCTGTCGCGGCGGCTGGTGACGGTGGCCGTCTTCGGCCTGCTGGCCTGTGGCGTGGCGTTGCTCGCCCTGCGCACGACGGCGACGGCGGTGTGGGTGTTCGTCGTCGTCTACGGGGTGGGGCGGGGGATGAGCACGCTGCTGCGGGCCACGCTCGTCGCCGACCTGTACGGCGCCACGCACTACGGCGCCATCAGCGGCGTGCTGAGCGGGTGCACCACGGTCGCCACCGCCGCCGGACCGTTCGCGGTGGGGCTGATGTTCGATGCGACCGGTTCGTACCGGACCCTGCTGTGGGTGCTGACGGCGGTGGCGGTGGGCGCCACCGGCCTGGCGGCGCTGGTGGAGCGCAGCGGCTACCGTCCGGCGACATGACGGCACGAACCATCGACACCGGAACTGACCATCTGACCGCCGAGATCGCCGACGGCGTCGCGGTGCTGACCATGAACCGGCCGGAGCGCCGCAACGCCCTGTCCGATGGCATGCTGGCCGGTATGCAGGCGGCGCTGGCCGACTGTGCCACTGCGGCCGATGTCCGTTGTGTGGTGCTGACCGGCACCGGTGGCGCGTTCTGTGCCGGCGGCGATGTGAAGGGCATGGCCGAGGGTTCGGCGCGCGGGGCGGGGGCCACCGCCACCTACGACGAGCGGGTGCACGCCCAGCGGCTCGACCAGCGGGCCACGTCCGGTGCGCTGTGGTCGATGCCGAAGCCGACGATCGCCGCCATCGGCGGGGCGGCGGCCGGCGCCGGGTTGTCGCTGGCGTTGGCGTGCGACCTGCGGGTGGCGGTGCGCAGCGCGGTGATGACCTCGGCGTTCGCCCGCGTCGGCTTCTCCGGCGACTACGGCGGGACGTGGTTCCTGACCCAGCTGGTGGGGCCGGCGAAGGCGAAGGAGCTGTACTACCTCTCGAGTCGGATCGAGATGGAGGAGGCGCAGCGCCTCGGCCTGGTGAACCAGGTGTTCGACGCCGACGGGTTCGAGGCCGGTTGGCGGGGGCTGGCGCAGCAGCTGGCGACGGGGCCGTCCATCGCCTACCGGTTCATGAAGGAGAACATCAACCGGGCGGCGATGGGTGGGGACCTGCTCGACTGCATGGATCTCGAGGTCACCCACCACCTGCACTGCGGTCAGACGGAGGACCACCTGAACGCGGCCCAGGCGTTCGTGGACAAGCGCGAGCCGGTCTTCAAGGGCCGCTGAAGTCCCGTTGCCGAGCCCTGGTCCCCGCATCACGTTGCTCCGGTGACGGAATTCGGGTCGCTCCCTGGTGCCGGCATCACGTTGCTGCGGTGACGAAACCGGGGTCGCGCCGGGCCCGGCATCACGTTGCTCCGGTGACGGAATTCGGGTCGCTCCCTGGTGCCGGCATCACGTTGCTCCGGTGACGAAACGTTGGCTTGGGCGGAAGAGCCGTTTCGTCACCGGAGAAACTCGATGGTGCCGGTGGGCAGCTCCGCCGGCCGGCGCCGCGCCCGTCCGGCGAGACGGCGCCCGTCCGGCGAGACGGCGCCCGTCCGGCGGCGCCGCGCCCGTCCGGCCGGCGGGACGGCGCGCCCGGCCGTGGCGGCGTCAGCGGCCGATGAACGTCGAGGCCACGTGGTCGACGTAGGCCACGATGGCGTCGCCGTCGAGCGGCGCGCTGCGGTCCGCCCGGGGCGTGCCGGGGCAGCAGCACCAGCCGGTGCACGCCGAGCTCGGCGTAGCGGGCCACGGTCTCCTCGTCGAGCTTGCCGGCCGGGGTCACCGTGATCTCGAGCTCGCCGAGGCCGGCGGGGCGCTCGTGGCGCTCGGCCGCCGCCCGCAGACCCTCGACGCAGGCCGCGGTCTTCTCGACGTCCAGCGCGAACCCGTACCAACCGTTGCCATGCGTCACCGACCGGCGGAAGGCGGCTGCGGTGTGCCCGCCCATCACGATCGGCGGCGTCGGCTGCTGCACCGGCCTCGGGTGGGCGTCCACCCCCGAGAACGAGACGAACCGCCCCTCGTAGGCCGGCTTGGGCTGCGACCAGATCGCCGTCATCGCCTCGATGTACTCGAGGGTCCGGGCGCCCCGTTCCTCCATCGGGATGCCGAGCGCCCGGAACTCCGGCTCCAGGTAGCCCACCCCCACGCCGAAGATCAGCCGCCCCTTCGACAGCACGTCCAACGAGGCCAGCTCCTTCGCCAGGACCAGCGGGTTCCGCTGCGGCAGGATGATGATGCCCGTGCCCAGCCGGATCGTGGTCGTGACCGCGGCCGCGTAGGTGAGCGCGATGCCGCCGTCGAGCATGCGGCCCTGCGGGGGCACCGGGGAGGGCGGGACCTGCGGGTCGGGCAGGACCACGTGCTCGCCCGTCCACAGCGAGTCGAACCCGGCCGCCTCCGCCGCTCGCGCCACCCGGGCGAGCGCGCCGGGCTCACTGCACGCGTTGTTGTTGATGTTGAACAGGCCGAACTGCATGGTCATGGCGCGGACCCTACAACCGCAGCCGCCGACGTGGCGCATGTCTCACCGGTAGCAAAGGGCTGGTCAGTAGGGTTGTGGATGCGCGATCGTGGGTAGGACAACCGCTGTCGTGTCGACCCCGGTCGACCAAGAGCGAAACCCATCGGATTCCACCAGGGCTGAGGTGGCGCAAGGGCGCCGCGCCGATCACGGTGACGAAACCGTGCTCGATGGGAACACACCCGGCTTCGACGGCGTTGTCGACGAACACTACGGTTCTCGGTTCCCCCCAACCACCGGGCCGCCTACCCCCCGAAGAGTTAGATCGTGCCATCAACTGAACAGATGACGGAAGACCTGGTCCGGGTCTACCTGAACGAGATCGGCAGCTACCCGCTGCTGACCAAGGCTGATGAGGCCACCCTCGCCCGCTGCATCGAAGCAGGGCGCGAGGCCGCCGCAGAGCTCTCGACCATGGGAGACCTGCTCACCCCGGCTCGCAAGCGCGCGCTGCGCCGAGCGGTGCGTGACGGTGAGGAGGCGCACCAGCGCTTCGTCACCTCCAACCTGCGGCTCGTGGTCTCCATCGCAAAGGCCTACCAGTCGTCAGGTATGCCCCTCCTCGACCTGATCCAAGAGGGCAACCTCGGCCTGATCCACGCGGTCGACAAGTTCGATTGGCGGAAGGGCTTCAAGTTCTCCACCTACGCCACCTGGTGGATCCGCCAGGCCATCCAGCGCGGCGTCGTCGCCGGCAGCCGCCTGGTCCGCCTCCCCGCCCCCGTGCGGGACGACGCGTTGCGCCTCCAGCGGGCCCGCCTCGAGCTCGAAGCCCGCTTCGGCCGCGAGCCAACCATCGAGGAGCTGGCCAAGGAGGCCCTCGTCACGGTGGAACAGGTGTCGCTGCTGCGCCGCTACCTCAGCGAGCCCTCGTCCCTCGACGAGCCGGTCGGTGACGGTGACGCCGTGCGCGGTGACCTGGTGGCCGACCAGCAGGCCGACAACCCCTCCGAGACGGCCATCTCCAACCTGATCCCCTCCGAGCTCGACCGGCTGCTGGCCAGCCTCGACGACCGTGAGCGGTTCGTGCTGCGCAAGCGGTACGGGTTCGACGGTCCGCCCGCCACCCAGGCCGACATCGGCGCCGAGCTCGGCCTGTCGGCCGATCGGATCCGCCAGATCGAGCGCCAGGCGCTGGCCAAGCTGCGCGGCCCCGAACAGGCCGCCTTCGCCCGGGCGCTGCTCGACGCCGCCTGAGCCACCGCCACGGAGCGCAGCCCGACGGGCCCGCCCCGGACCCACCCAGACGCGACAGCAGCGGCGACCGGTTCCCACCGGTCGCCGCGGCCGCGTTCGGTTCGTGGTCGCTGCGGCAGCCCCGCCCGTGCGCTCAGCGCCGCGCCGAGAGGATCCGCAGCACGTACCAGAACATCGTCATCAGCGAGCCGAACAGCTGCACGGCGGCCCCCACGTACGCCCACTCCGGGTAGCGCTTCATGATGTTCTGGGTCTGGTAGAGGATGGCCGCCCCGGCCAGACCGACCATGGCCACCGAGAACCAGGTCCCCAGCACGGCGCCGAACAGCACCGAGCCGACGATGGCCAGCAGCGCCACGATCGAACCCCACAGCACCAGGGGCCGGAGCACCGACAGGTCCTTGCGGGTGAAGATGCCGATGATGGTCAGGGCCGCGAAGCCGGCGAGGGTGATGATGGCGGCGCTGGCCACCGTGCCACTGCCGTCGGTGTTGAACACCCAGTACAGGAACGGGGCGAAGACGACCGCCTCGGCGGCGGCGATGCCGAACAGGCCCAGGTACTGCGCCTGCGGGTTCGCCAGGTTGTGGGCCGCCTGCGTGCCGATCCAGTTGACGACCATGAAGCCACCCAGGATCAACAGCCACGATCCCCGGCTGTCGGCCAGGAACTCGAAGAGGGCCTCGGCGCCCCCGCCGAGGAACAGCGCGGTCTCCACCGCCAGGAACGCGCCCACCGCCACGGCGAGGTGCACGTACACCTTGATCAGGAACTGGGCCCGGGCCTCGACGCTCTGTCGGGCGACCGGGATGCTGGCTGCGTATGACGGCTCGGCCATTCGGGTGTCCTTCCCCTCGGCATGGGTCGACCCCCATTCTCGCACGCAGAACGTCGCAAACGGCCCAGGACCGCTGTCCCGGTAGGGTCGCGGCCCATGACCCGCATGAACGGCGGCGAGGCCGTCGCCGCCGCCCTGTCCGCGCTGGGCGTCACCCACGTCTTCGGCATCGTCAGCGTGCACAACCTGCCCATCTACGGGCGCTCAGCAGGCGGGAGGACATCACCGTCGTCCGCTGCCGCCACGAACAGGGAGCCACCCACGCCGCCGACGCCTTCGCCCGCACCTCCGGCGGGCTGGGCGTGGTGCTCACCTCCACCGGCCCTGGCGCAGTCAACGCCATGGCCGGCCTGTACGAGGCCCAGTTCGGGTCCTCGCCGGTGCTGATGATCACCGGGCAGATCGAGACGCCGCTTCCTGGGCAAGGGCAAGGGCTTCCTGCACGAGGCCGAGCGGCAGGTGGAGATGTTGCGCACGGTCACCCGGCGGGCGGAGAGCGTGCGGCGCACCGAGGACATCGCCGCCACCGTGATCGCGGTGGCCACCGACCTGCGTCGGGGCCGGCCGCAACCGGGTGCCATCGAGATCCCCATCGACCTGCAGTACCGCACCGCCGAGGTCGAGGTGCCGCCGCCACCGCCGCCGTCGCCCACCCACCCCGAGCCGAGCGCCATCGAGGCCGCCGCCAAGCTGCTCAACCAGGCCGAACGCCCGCTGATCTGGGCCGGTGGCGGCGTGATCAGCGCCGATGCCGCCGCCGCGCTGGAACAGGTGGCCACCGCGCTCGGTGCGCCGGTGATCACCACCATCGAGGGTCGCGGTGCGCTGCCCGAGGACCACCCGCTGTGCCTGGGGCCGCGGGTGGAGCGCACCGCGCTGTCGCCGATCATCGGCGAGGCCGACGTGGTGCTGGCCGTCGGCACCCGGTTCCAGAACTACGCCACCCGGGTGTGGCAGCTGGCCATCGGCGGCGAGCTGATCCACATCGACGCCGATCCGGCGGTGATCGATCGCAACTACCCCGCGGCGCTGCCCATCGTGGCCGACGCCCGGGTCGCGCTCGAGGCGCTCGCCCCGCGGCTGCGGGCCGGCAACGTGGACGACGGCTTCGTCGACCGGGCCCGCAAGTCCGTCCAGGCCGACCTCGAGCAGTCCCGGGAGGAGACCGGCCCGGACCACTGGGCGATCTGGCAGGCGATCCGGCGGCTGCTGCCCCCCGACGCCCCCATCGTGCGCGACTCGACCGTGCCCGCCTACCTGTGGGGCAACCGCGTCCTGCCGGTGCTGCGGCCCCGAACGTCGGTCCGCCCGTCGTCGCTGGCCATCGGACCGGGGGTGCCGCTGGCCGTCGGCGCAGCGCTGGGCAGCGGGGCCCGCACGCTGCTCATCCAGGGCGACGGTGGGCTGATGCTGTCGGTCGGTGAGCTCGCCACGCTGGCCGAGTACCGCCTGCCGGTGGTGGTCTGCGTGTTCAACGATCGGGGCTATGGCGTGCTGCGCCAGATCCAGGACGGCGTCATGGACCACCGCTTCGGGGTGGACCTGCACACCCCCGACTTCGCCAAGCTGGGCGAGGCGATGGGGATCGCGTCGGAGCGGGTGGCCGGCGTCGAGCAGTTCGAGGCGGCCTTCGCCCGGGCTGTCGACCGCGATGGGCCCACGCTGCTCGACATCGACATGGCCGCCCTGGCCCCGCTGCAGTTCCCGTTGCCCGCCCACCAGCAGCGGCGGTCGTGATGGGCCTGTGGGAGCGGATCAAGGCCGCATTGGGCCGCGAGGCGGCCGAGGCCAAGGATCTCTACGACGACACCAGCCGGCGGCTCGAGGCCGACCTCGACCGGCGGGAGCGGGAGCTGGCGGAGACCCCGCAGGAGAAGCTCGAGCGCATGACCCGCGAGCTGGAGACCCAACCCGACCCCTTCGACGACGTGAAGGCCCGGCTCGACCGCCTGCGTGAGCAGCCGCCGCCGGGCCAGGCCGCACCCGACGGCGGGCCCCCGCCCCCGCCCACCGCTCCCGGCTGAACGGGTCGCGCCGATGCGTCACCGATCTGCCCGGTGGCGGCGCGGACCTGCTAGAGATGCAGGCGTGAAGGCGCTGGTGATCTACGAGTCGATGGGTGGCAACACCCGCAGGGCAGCGGAGCTGATCGGTGGGACCGCCCAGTTCCTCGGCGCGGACACCGAGGTCTGTTCGGTCACCGCGGTGGACCTGCACCAGCTGGCGCAGGCCGATCTGGTCTTCATGGGGTCGTGGACCGACGGGCTGTTCTTCGTCGGTCAGCGTCCCGGGCGGGTCGGGCGGTTCAAGAAGCTGCCGTGGCTCGACGGCAAGCACGTCAGCGTGTTCTGCACCTACGCGGTCAACCCCGGCAACACGATCGGGGGCCTGGCCAAGGTGCTGGCCAACAAGGGTGCGGTGATCGTCGGGGGCAAGGCGATCAAGCGCACCCAGATCGACAACCAGCACGTCGGCCCGTTCGTCGCCGACCAGTTCGAGGCCCTGGTCGCCGCCGGCTGATCCCCCGCCGTCAGGCGGCGGGCTGCTCGGGGCGGTTGCGGCGCCGGCCGGCCTTGCGCTCGTACATCGACAGGTCGGCGCGGTGCAGCAGGTCGTCGGCGCCGTCGTCGGGTCGGGCCAGCACCGCCCCCACGCTCACTGGCACCGGCGGGTCGCCGCCCGACAGCTCCCGCTCGATGCACGCCGCCTTCTCGAGCAACGCGGCCATCGACGGGCACGCCGGGCAGAGCAACACGAACTCGTCACCGCCGAGGCGCCCGGCGCGATCCTCCGGGCCCGCCAGCCGGGTCAGGCCGTCGGCCACGGTCCGCAGCACGGCGTCGCCGTAGCGGTGCCCGTGGTCGTCGTTGAACGCTTTGAAGTCGTCGACGTCGAGGTACAGGAGACCAACCGACCGGTCGGGCTCGGCCGCCATGGCGGTGAGCTCCGCCTCGAGCAGCTCGAAGATGCTGTGGCGGTTGTGCAGCCCGGTGAGCGCGTCGTACGTGGCGCGGTGGCGCGCTTCCTCCTCGGCCCGCCGCCGGGCGGTCACATCCCGGCCGACGGAGACGAAGCCCACCAGGCGGCCGTCCTCGAACAACGCCCGATCGCTCCACTGCAGCCAGCGGAGCTCACCGCCGACGAAGGCGCTGGCGTGCTCGGTCAGGGCGGTGGGTGCAGCCGGGGTGAGCTCGACCGCCAGGCGCTCGGTGTTGGCCTGCGCCTCGGGGCGCGCCGATTCGACGACGAACTCGAGGTACGACCGGCCGACGAGGTCCTCGGGCTGCACACCGAAGTAGTCGGCGTACGCCTTGTTGACGTAGAGGATGGTCGTGTCGGTGCGGTAGCGGCAGACGAGGTCGGCCAGGTTGTCGATCAGCTCGCGGTACCACCGGTCGTCGTCCCGACGTTGGTGCTGCCGCTGGTCCACGGCTGGCCATCGGCACGCCGGCGGGTGGCAGCTGAGCGAAATCCCCAGCCTGGGGCCGCCCGGCGTCAGGCCACCTGGTGCGGGGCCGCTCGGCGTCGGGTCAGTGGCAGCCGCACCCGCTGCCGCAGCCCCCGCCGCCGCTGAACGCCGCCGGCGACATGGCCCCGCCGCCGTCGGCCGAGGCGGAACGCCCGGCGGTGGCGAAGACCGACAGGACGCGCCGCGCATCGTCGTGCCCGTCGGGGCAGGTGGCGGGGTCGGACGAGCGGCTCATCGGCCGACGCTCGGTGAACACGGTGTCGCAGGTCCGGCAGCGGAACTCGTACAGGGGCATGGCGGGAACACTACGCCCTGGGGGCGCCGGGCGAGCAGGCCGGTAACCTGCTCGGCCGTGCCGACCCCTCACATCGCCGCCGAGCCCGGGGACTTCGCCCCTGACGTGCTGCTGCCGGGCGACCCCCTGCGCGCCCGCTGGATCGCCGAGGAGTTCTTCGACGACGCCCGGGAGGTGACGGGGGTGCGCAACATGCTGGGCTACACCGGCACCGTGGCCGGCCGCCCGGTGTCGGTGATGGGCACCGGGATGGGCATGCCGTCGATGAGCATCTACGCCACCGAGCTGGTCACCGCCTTCGGTTGCCGCCGGCTGGTGCGGGTGGGCAGCTGCGGTGCCATCCAGCCGTCGGTCGGCCTGCGATCGGTGGTGGTGGCGGCGGGTGCGTGCACCGACTCCAACATCAACCGCCAGCGTTTCGGCGGCTTCGACTTCGCCGCCATCGCCCACTGGTCGCTGCTCGGCCCGGCGGTGCCGGCCGCCGAGCGGCTCGGGCTCGACGTGCACGTGGGCAACGTGCTCTCCTCCGACCTCTTCTACCCGCCGATCACCGGCCAGCTGCCGCTCGAGCTGTATGCGAGCGCCGTGCGCATGGGCGTGCTGGCGGTGGAGATGGAGGCCGCGGCCCTCTATGGGGTGGCGGCGCAGCACGGGGCGCGAGCGCTGGCCGTGTGCACGGTGAGCGATCAGCTCGTGCATGAGCAGTACCTGACGGCGGAGGAGCGGCAGAGCTCCTTCGGGGACATGGTGCGGTTGGTGCTCGAGGTGTTGGCGGACGATGCCACGGGCGGCGGAGCCGAGGACGCCGGATGAGCGGCGCCGGGCGCCGGCCGCTGCACGACGCGTACGCGGTGTGCCCGCCGGGCGTGGAGCAGCTCGGGGCGGCCGAGCTGCGCCGGCTCGGGGTGCGGGCCGTCAAGGCCGAGCGGGGCGGCGTGTCGTTCCGGTGCACCACCCGTCAGCTCTACGCCGCCAACCTGTGGTCCCGACTGGCGACGCGCGTCGTGGTGCGGGCGGCCGCGTTCGAGGCCACGACGTTCGCCGGTCTGGAGACGGCCGTGCGCAACGAGGTGGACCTCGACCCCTGGCTCGGGGGTCGGGCGCCGAGGCTGCGGGTGTCGGCCAGCCGCAGCGCGCTGTACCACACCGAGGCGATCGCCGAGCGGCTGCGCGCCGTGTGGGGCGAGCCCGACGAGGAGCCCGTCGCCGACGGCCGCCGGTCCGACCCTGTCGGCGACGGGGCGGACGACGACGTCGATGAGCCGGCTGACGACGGCATCGGTGGGCCGCCGCTGGTCATCGTCCGTGCGGTGCGGAACCGCTTCACGGTGTCGGTCGACTGCTCGGGCACGCCGTTGTACAAGCGCGGCTGGCGGCAGGCGGTGGCCCGTGCCCCGCTGCGGGAGAACCTGGCGGCGGCGATGGTGGCGTCGGCCGAAGCGGCCGGTTGGACGGCCGCGCAGCCCCTGGTCGACCCGTTCTGCGGCTCGGGCACGATCGCCATCGAGGCGGCGCTGTCGGCGATCGGGCGGCCCCCGGGCTTCCGGCGCGGCTTCGCCTTCTTCGAGTGGCCGACGTTCGAGCCGGGCACGTGGGCCAGTGTGATCGGCCAGGCCGTCGAGGCCGAGCGGGCGCCCGAGGACGTGGTGATCGTGGGGTCCGACCGTGACGCCGGCGCCGTGGCCGCCGCAACCGCCAACGCCGAGCGGGCCGAGGTGGCCGACATCGTGCGCTTCGAGCAGCGGCCGGTGTCCGAGCTCGGGCGTCCGGCACCCGCCGGTGGGCATCCCGACGGTCCCGGTTGGGTGTTGACCAACCCGCCCTACGGCGCGCGGATCGACCACGGCGGGGACCTGCGCAACCTCCATGGCCGCTTCGGCGCCGTGGCGCGGGAGCGGCTGCCGGGTTGGTCGGTTGGGATGCTGGTGGCCGACCGGCGACTGGCGGCGCACACCGGTCTGTCGCTGCACGACGTGCTGCAGTGCTCCAACGGCGGCATCGACGTCACCCTGCTGGTCGCCCGCGTCTAGGCGGCAGGCGCTCGCCGCGTCCCGGGGCGCCCGCCGGCTGGTCCCTGCGCGGCGCGGCCGTCGCTGCCCGCAGAGCACCCGGCGGACCCATCACGTTTCTCCGGTGACGGAATGACGATGCGCCTCGTAGCCGTTGTGGCGCTCTACGTGACGCCGTGCCTCCCCCTGTTTCGTCACCGGAGAAACTCGATGGTCCCCCAAGGGCACCCAGTGGGAGGTACGGACCGCGGACCGCGGGCCCCGGTGGCCCTACGGGTGGGCCGCGGCCGCGGCCAGTTCCGCCTTGGCGATCTTGCCGGTCGGCGTCATCGGCAGGCTGTCCACCACCGCCACCTCCATCACCTCGAGCGACCGGCCGAGCGCCTCGGCCGCCCAGCGCCGTAGCTCGTCCGCCGTCAGGCCGGCGTCAGACTCCGACGATCCCACCTCCGACCGCCCGCCGGCACCGCCCGCCGCTGCCATCGGCAGCACGAAGGCCATCGGGCGTTGCCCGAGCTCGTCGTCGGCCACGCCCACCAACGCCGCCATCTTCACCCCCGGGTGGGTGGCCAGCGCCTCCTCCACGTCACGGGGGAACCACGCCTCACCGGCCACGATGATGCGCTCCGACACCCGTCCCCGCAGGAACAGGTAGCCGTCGCGATCCAGGTAGCCGAGATCGCCGGAGGCAGCCACCCACCGGCCAGCGCCTCGGCCGTGCGCTCGGGGCGACCCCAGTAGCCGGCCATGAACCCACCCCGCAGCACCATCTCGCCTACCTCACCCGGCGGCAGCAGGTCGCCCTTCGTGGTCCATGATGCGCAGCCTCTGTCGGGCAGCGCCGTGCCGATGGCGAGCAGCCGTTCGTCGGTGGGCAGCTCGGGCGCACCGAGCGCGAAGAACCCGCCCAGCTCGCCCTGCCCGTAGCTCTCCACCAACGGCAACCCCAACTCGTCGCCAGGCCCGCTTGAGCGTCGGCGGCACCGGCCCCCGCCGCTCAGCCCCATCCGCAGCGCCGCGGCGCCGCCCCTGGCCGGCGGGCCCCGACCAGCACGTCGGTGAGCACGATCGGGTTGCCCACCAACACCGTCGCCTCCCGGGCGACGAGCGCGGCTGAACCTGGCCGATGGGTTCCACCGCCCCATCACGTTGATCGAGCACGTGCGGTGCAGTGGCGGCAGCAGGTTGGCCACCAGCTGGTAGGAGCTCGACAGCGCGGTCGGTCCGAACGAGACGTCGCCGGGCCGCAGCCGCAGCCGCTCGGCGATGCAGTTGGTGGCCCGGGCGGTGGCCTCGTGGGCCAGGCACGCTCCCTTCGGCGGCCCGAGGTCCCCGAGGTGTACGACAGGTGGGCCACCGCCGACTCGTCGGTCGCCTCGGGCGGCGTGCCCGACGTCGCCGCCAGCGAGCTCGGGCCACGACAGCGCACCGTCCTGCGCGCCGTCGAGGCACAGCGAGTGCCGCCAGGTGCCCGCCGCCACCCCCGCCCGGCGGGCACGGTCGATCGGTTCGAACATGTCGTGGGTGTAGATGACCACCGACGGCTCGTGATCGCCGAGGTAGTAGTCGAGCGTGTCGGCGTACTGCACGTTGACCAGGGCGCTGATGGCGCCGATCCGCCAGGCCCCGAACATGGCGGCGAGGTAGTCGAGCCCGTTGTGGGCGAACACCGTCACCCGATCACCGGGGCCCACCCCGAGCGCCGACAGCGCCCCGGCGACGCGCAGCACCTCTGCCGCCGCCTCGGCATAGGTCCACGAGCGGTCGCGGTCGACCCAGTGGAAGCCGAGCTTGTCGGGGTGCCGTTCGGCGGCGTCGAAGAGCAAGCGGTGCAGCAACATCGCCGCTCTGATTACCAACCGCACGTTTCCACCGCGTTGCCGGGACCTGACCGCCAGCTGCCCGCCAACTGCCCGGCAGCGGCCCGCCGCCGGCCCCGGCCGCCACGGGCTACGGTGCCGCTCGTGGATGAACAGGTGCAGGCGCTCGCCGCCCGGGCGGCGGGGTTGCTGGTGGAACGGGGCGAGTCGATCGCCGTGTGCGAATCGTCGGCCGGCGGGATGATCTCCGCCGCCCTGCTGTCGGTGCCCGGCGCATCGGCCTACTACCGGGGCGGGGCGGTGGTCTACACGATCGTCGGCAGCGCCGCGCTCATCGGCGGCGTGGTCACCCCGCCGGAGGGCATGCGCGGTGCCGCCGAGGCGTTCGCCGCCTACCAGGCCGAGGCCATCCGTCGGAAGCTCGACACCACCTGGGGGACGGGCGAGACCGGTGCGACCGGCCCCACGCCCAACCGCTACGGCGATCCCAACGGTCACGCCTGGCTCGCCGTCGACGGGCCGGTGCGCCGCACCCGCCACGTGTCCACCGGCTCCGACGACCGTCAGGCCAACATGGTCGCCTTCACCGTCGCGTTGCTCGAGGAGCTGATCGCCGCGTTGGAGGCGGCGCCCCCGTCGGCCTGACCCGCCTGCTCGAGCATGAGCTGCAGCAGCTGCTCGGCCGGCATCGGGCGGCCGTAGCGGTAGCCCTGGCCGAGCTCGCAGCCCAGGGAGCGCAACACCGCGGCCTGCTCGTCCTGCTCGATGCCCTCGGCCACCACCTTCATGCCGAAGGCGCGGCCCAGCTCGCACACCGCGCCCACCAGCGTGCGCTGCCGGGGGTCGTCGCCCACCCGGCCGACGAAGTGGCGGTCGATCTTCAGCATCGTCGCCGGCAGGCCCTGCAGGTACGCCAGCGAGGAGTAGCCGGTGCCGAAGTCGTCGATGGCCACCTCGGCACCGAGCCGGCGGATGGCGTGCAACGCGTCGTGGGCGACGTCGAGGTCGTGGGCGAGGTCGGTCTCGGTGAGCTCGACCACCAGGCGGCCCGGGTCGACACCGCGGCGCACCAGCTTGCGGTCGATCTCCTCGGCGACGGTGCCCTGCAGCAGGTGCCCGCCGGCGATGTTGACCGACACGTAGCAGTGGCGCAGCGCGTCCTCGGTGGCCCAGTCCTCCAGCAGGTCGGCGGCCCGGTCGAGCACCCAGCGACCCAGGTCGGCGATCAGCCCGGCCTCGTGGGCCAGCGGGATGAACACGTCGGGGGTGATGATGCCCTTCACCGGGTCCCGCCAGCGGGTGAGCACCTCGGCCCCGACGATGCGCCCGTCGTGCAACGACACGATCGGCTGCAGCCATGGCTCGAGCTCGCGGCGTTCCAGCGCCCGCCGGAACGCCTGCTCGAGGCGGATGTGCTCGTCCACGGTGGCCTGTAGCTGCTGGTCGTAGAGCACGACCTGGCGGCGACCGGCCTGCTTGGCCTTGTACATGGCCATGTCGGCCCGGGCCACCAGCGTCGAGGCCTGCACCGTGCGGGCCCGCATGCTGGCGATGCCGACGCTGGCGGAGATGCGGGCCTCGTCGTCGCCGAGCTGGAACGGGCGCTCCAGCGCGGTGATGAGCCGCCGGCCGAACACCAGCAGCTCGTCGGGCGACGGGGGCCGGGGCAGCAGCAGGACGAACTCGTCGCCACCGAGGCGGGCCACGAGGTCGTCCTCGCGGATCTCGTCGTGCAGCCGGCGGCTGGCCTGCAGCAGCAGCTCGTCGCCGGCGGGGTGACCCAGGCTGTCGTTGACCTGCTTGAAGCGATCGAGGTCCACGAAGAGCACGGCGATCTCCTCGTCGATGGTGCGGCAGGCGTCGACGGCGGCCTCGGCGCGGCGGAAGAAGCCGATGCGGTTGGGCAGGCCGGTGAGGCCGTCGTGGGTGGCCTCGTGCGCGAGGCGATCCTCCAGCGCCTTGCGTTCGCTGATGTCGCGGGCCATGACGGTGACGAGCCCGTCGCCGTCGGTGTCCACGATCGACACCGAGACGATGACCGAACGGACCTGACCGCGGCCGGACAACAGCGTGTCCTCGACCGTGCCGTTGGTCGGCCGGCCGTCGCGCAGCATCCCGCCGGTGCAGGGCAGGAACTCGCCGATGAAGCGACCCTCGACCTCGCTGTGCTCGAGCCCGATGAGCGCCGAGCCGGCCGGGTTGACCTCGCGGATGTAGCCGTCGAGGTCGGTGCTGAGGATGGCCTCCATGGCGGTGTCGATGACGCTGCGGGCCTGCATCTCGCTGCGGTGCAGCGCGTTGGCCATGGCGTCGGCCCGATGGCGCACCACCATCGCCTCGGTCAGGTTCTTCGACGACTCGACGAGGTAGCGCACCATCACCACGGCGAAGGCCACCGACCCGATGGCCAGACCGTAGGAACCCCGCGTGGTCAACGCCACCACCTCGAGGGTCCACATCGGGGCGAGGAACGACAGCACCAGGGGACGGAAGCCGGCGAAGGCGGTGAGCGCCCCGGCGGTCGATGCGCTGAGCAGCACCAGGTGCAGCAGCTCGCTGCGCACCGGATCGGCCAGATGTGGGGTGAGGAACGCGTAGCTGCCCCAGAGCAGGGCGAGCAGGCCGTTCGGCCGGCACAGGGCCACCAGCCACGACCGGGGGCTGCGGGAGTGGGGACGGCGTCGCCACCGCAGCACCAGGGCCAGCTCGTCGAGCAGGGTGAGGCTGGCGAGCGCCGCCCACAGCAGCTGGAGGCGGCGGGGCCCGGGCTCGTCGGCGAGGGTCTCGACGACGGCCAGCGCGATGGCGCACAGCATCCCGAGCACGCCGGCCGGTACCAGGCGGTAGATGAGCTGCTGCAGATCGGCGAAGGCCGCGTCGAAGTGCGCGACATCCTCATCGCTCCGGGCTGCAACCATGATCCCGCCATTCGGCCGTCGCGGGCGCCGTCTTGATCGGATTGCACCGTCCTGGGGAGGGGACGGCCCCGGGGAGCGATGGTCGCTACGGGCGCGTGGGCCGCGCCTCCCTCAGACGCCGCGGTGGTCGGGCCGGCGGGCCAGGACCTCGCCGTGGACGAAGGCGAAGTAGGCGTCGGGCTTCACCGACCACGCCCGCCAGGCATCGGCCAGGTCCTCGAGCTCGGCGGCGGTGGCGTGGCCGCCGGCGATCGCCTGCTCGGCGAAGCTGCCCTCGCTGACCCGCGAGGCCCATTGGGTGCCCCAGGTGGCGGTGCCCGTCTCGTCGGCGTAGATCCAGGCCGACGCCGTGGTCCACGTCGTCCACGAAGCCGGCCTGCTGCACCAGCCGCGCAGGTAGCGCCGCGTTGGGCTCCCCGCCGTGGCGGGCGACCGTGTCGTAGAGGCGGAGCCACCGATCGAGTCGAGGGTCGTGGGGGGCGTGCATCATCGTGCCGTAGTCGGCGTCGCGCACCGCCAGCAGCCCGCCGGGGCGGAGCACCCGCCACATCTCGCGCAGGGCGTCGAGTGGCCGGGCGACGTGCTGCAGCACCTGGTGGGCGTAGGCGACGTCGAAGGTGGCGTCGTCGAAGGGCAGGGCGTAGCAGTCGGCCTGCTCGAAGCGGACGTTGGCCACAGCGCTCGGCCGCCAGGGCCGCGCCTGTTCGAGCACGCCGGCGGCGGCGTCGATGCCGACCACTTCGCCGGGATCGATGAGGCCGGCCAGGTCGACGGTGATGGAGCCGGGGCCGCAGCCCACGTCGAGCAGGCGCTGGCCGGTGCGCAGTTGGGGCAGCAGGAAGGCGGCGGAGTTCTGGGCGGTGCGGGCGGAGTGGGCGGCCACCACGGCGGCGTGGTGGCCGTGGGTGTACCGCTCGGACGTCGTCATGGTGTCTGACGGTATCGGGCGGGCTGCAGGGTCGACAGCGCATCTCTGGCGGCGTGGTAGCCGGCCATGCCGTGCACACCGGCGCCGGAAGCGGCTGGCGCGGAGCACAGCGCGCCCGGCCACAGCCGGTAAGGGTGGCAGGCGAGGGCGCAGGCGGGCCAGCGGCTACCCAGGCCGACCGTGGGCGCCGCCGGTGATGTCACCGCCCACGAAGCTGGGGTTGTAGGCCTCGAGGGCGGCGGTGTCGGTGCGGTGGCGGGCGAGGACCCGATCCCCGAAGCCTGGTGCGAACCGCTCGATCTGCGCCTCGATGGCGTCGGTCATGTCGATGGTGGAGCCGGCGGGGACGTGGCAGTAGGCCCACTGGCGCAGCGGCGCCGTGCGGGACCCGCGGGGTCGGCCGGGTCTGCTGGGCCGCAGCACGAAGGGCCGGTCAGGTGGCGGCCGGCGGCGACGGCGGCCTCGGCGGCACGGCGATCTCGTCGATCCACCCACGTGCGCGGTGGTGGCCTGCCGGCAACGCTCGTCGCTCCGGCACCGGACCGTCGAGGGCGTAGTCGACCTTGAAGATGCCGGGGCCGTGGCGGAAGCGTCGGAGCCGCAGTGCGGCGCGGGTGGGCAGCGGCGATCGGGGCCCGGCCCGGTCTGCCAGGGCCACCACCTGGGACAGGGCGAGGTCGAACAGCACGATGCGGCTGCGGGGCAGCTCGCCGAGCGAGTTGACAGGCCGGCCGAGCTCGACGCGGCCGCCGTGGGCCTGCAGGGCGCGGACCAGCGCATCGATCAGCGCCTGCGATCCGCCGGCCACCACCGGCCACCCGCCGAGGTGGGCGGCGCCGTTGAGGGTGGCGGCGAACGCGCTGGTGAACGGGTGGGTGAGCGGCAGGATGGCGTGGGCGGCGGAGCCGGCCCACAGGGCGGCCGCCTCGTCGGTGCGGAACCAGCGGCGGCCGACGGTGGTGGCCGGCGGCAGGGCGGCGGCGCCGAAACGGGCCATGGCGATGGGATGGCGCAGCGCCCCGGCGCGCAGCAGCGGCCCGAGGGTGGCATCGGCGATGGTGGCCCAGTGCTCGACGACGGGCCCGAGCAGGCGGCGATAGCGGGGACCATCGACGCCGAGCCCGTCGGCGGTGTCGTCCACCGACCCGCCAGCACGGCAGCTCGGCCGCCGTCGAGCGGGTGGGCCAGGGCGATGGGGGCGCGTCGCCATTCGAGGCCATGGGCGGCCAGGTCGAGCTCGGCGAAGGCGGGGGAGAGCGGGCCGAAGGCGTGGATGGCGGCGCAGTGGTCGTGCAGGTAGCCGGGCATCGTCAGCTCGGCCGAGGACCGGCAGCCGCCGCCGGGGGTGGCCGCACCCTCGAGCACGAGCACGTCGAGGCCGGCGCGGGCCAGCACCGTCGCGGCGACCAGGCCGTTCGGTCCGGCGCCGACGACGACGGCGTCGATGACCGTGTCGGCGGTCATGGGCGGTGCGGGCGGACGATCACGGGGCGATCCCGGTGCTGGCGCCGAGGGCGTGGACCCACAGCGCAGCGCCGACGATCCCGGCGTTGTTGCCGAAGGCGGCGGGCAGCAGCTCGGCCCGGCTGTGCAGCAGGTGGAACCAGCGGTCGGCCCGGTTGGAGACACCGCCGCCGATGATGATGAGGTCGGGCCACAGCGCCTTCTCGACGAGGGCCAGGTACTCGTCGACGAGGCGGGCGTACTGCTTCCAGCTGAGGTTCTTCTCGTCGCGGATGCGGGCGGCGGCGCGCTGCTCGGCGTCCTTGCCGCGCAGTTGGAGGTGGCCGAGCTCGGTGTTCGGTACCAAGACGCCGTCGTGGATGAGCGCCGAGCCGATGCCGGTGCCCAGGGTGAGGACCAGCACCACGCCGAGGCGACCGGCGCCGGCGCGCCGAAACGGGCCTCGGCGAGGCCGGCGGCGTCGGCATCGTTCGCGGTGACGAAGCGACGGGGCGGCCGGTGCGCTCGCTGAACAGGCCGGCGGCGTCGAGATCGATCCAGGCGTCGTCGACGTTGGCGGCCGTGCGGGTGCAGCCGGCCTTGACCACGCCAGAACGTGCAGCCCACCAGGCGGTCCAGCATGTGTTGATCGAAGTGGTCGCACAGCGCGGCGACGACGCCGGCGACGGCCTCGACGCCGACGGTTGGAGGTGAGGATGCGGTGCCGTTCGGCCAGGAGACGGCCGGTGGCGGGGTCGACGCCGAGGCCCGCCTTGATCCCGAGCCGCCGATGTCGATGCCGAGCACCACCATGGCCGGCACGCTATCCCGATGACCGTGGCTTGACCGGCGGGCGCCGAGTCCTCGGGCAGCCGTCGGTCGAAGGGGATCCATGTCCGTCCGCGGTTCCCGCGATGACTGGACTGCAGATCACTGGTCGAGCCACCACACCCAGGCGTCGGTGGCACCATCAGGATTCTCCGGTGACGAAAAGAGGAATTGTGACCGGTCACCTGCAAGTCCCCCGACGGGTCGCTGACGAGCGCGTGGCCCGTGGCAAGTGCGTGGCTCGCGGCAAGTGCTTGTCGATCACGGCCTCCCGTTTCGACACCGGAGAACGCCGACGCTCCAACGCACCGGTCAGCCCCCGTTTCGACACCGTAGAAACGTGATGGTTGGTACCGGCAAAGCCCGCCGGTCGGTGGCGAGAGCGGGTCGCGGCATGGTCCCGGGCTGGGATCCGGGCCGATCGTGACGGCACCGGGGCTGGACCCGGGCGCATCCGAGGGCGGGATCGACGCGGCCGAATCGGTCGGTTCGGCTTCACTGTCACACCTCCTGCGTACGGTGTTCGCCATGGAGCTCGCCCCGAACCACTACGCCTGCGAACGGTGCGGCGACACGTTCCAACGTCGCCATCGCGTCGGTCGCCGGCCGCACTACTGCAGCCGGACCTGCCGCCAACGCCGCCTACGAGGCCCGCCGCCGCGGTGCGGAACACCACCGCCTGCCCACCCCGGAGCTGGCCTTCATGCTGCCCGCACCTGACCGTCCCGACCAGGTCCCGGTCCCCACTGCTACGAGCCTGGTCCGCGGCGGTCGTCAGTTTGCCCTCCGCCCCGATGGTCCCCCCGACCGTCGGGATCGCCGCCCCACGCTCTGCGGCGCCACCGCCCGTGCCCTGAGGGTGACCCGGTCGTTCAGCGGCGGCCAGTTCAGCGTGCCGCTCTGCCGCACCTGCACCAGCATCGCCCACCGGTACCCGCTGGCACGGCCCGTCCAGCCCAGCACCGAGCTGGCGCGGGTGCGACATCTGCTGCACAACACCCGCCGGCGCATCGACCGGGGCGACCCCGTCGCCCGGGACCTGCTCGTCGAACGCCTCTACCTCCTCACCGGGTGAGCGGCTCGTGCCACCCGTGACCGGGCAGCAGCCGGGCAGCCTGCTCCGGCCCCCACGTCCCCCGGGTGTAGCGGTGCACCGGTGCCGCCTGCAGATCCAGGATGTCGGCCACGATCCGCCACTGCTCCTCGACCGTGTCCTCCCGGGCGAACCGTGCGGTATGGCCGTCGAGAGCGTCGTCGAGCAACCGCTCGTAGGCCTCCTGGCGCCGCCCGAGCGCCTCGGCGAAAGTCCACGTCGAGGTGCACGTCCCGGCTGGCCATGCGCGCCCCGGGTTCTTCGCCTGCATCTGGATGGTCACGCCGTCGTTGTGGCCCAGCCGGAAGCGGATGACGTTGGGGTGCGGGGTGTGGTGGCGGTCGGCGAACAGCAGCCGGGGCAGGTTCTGGAACTGCACCAGCGCCTCGGTGGCCGTGGCGGCCAGCCTTGCCGGCGCGGATCACGAACGGCACGCCGGCCCACCGCCTGCGAATCCACCCGCAGCCGTACCGCGGCGTACGTCTCGGTCACCGAACCGGCGGCCACCCCCTTCTCGTCGAGGTACCCGGCGTACTGGCCGAGCACCACGTCATCGGCGGTGATGTCGGGGATGGCCCGCAGCACTGCCGACGATCTCGTCGCGCAGGGTGTCGGCATCGTTCACCGGGGCCCATGGCCAGCAGCGCCACCACCTGCAGCAGGTGGTTCTGGATGACATCCGCGGATCGTGCCGACTCGTCGTAGAGCGCGCCATGACCCTCCACGCCGAACGACTCCGCCATGGTGATCTGCACCCGAGGCCACGTAGCGCCGGTTCCACACCGGCTCGAGCAGCGTGTTGGCGAAGCGGAACACCAGCAGGTCCTCGACCGACTCCTTGCCCAGGTAGTGGTCGATGCGGAACACCGCGTCCTCGTCGAAGGAGCGGTGGATGATCATGTTGAGCTCGCGCGCCGAGGCCAGGTCCCGGCCGAACGGCTTCTCCACCACGAGCCGGGACCGCCCGTTGAGATCGACCGACGCCAACCCCGAGACGACATCGTCGAACAACGCCGGCGGGATGGCGAGGTAGTGCACGGGCAGGTCGCTGCCCTGCAGGCAGTCGGCCAAGGCCCGGTAGGTGGCGGCATCGGTGTACTCGCCCGACACCATCGTCAGCCGCCCGACCAAGTCGGCCAGCGCGCCCTCGTCCACCTGCTCGATGGCGTTGCGCACCGCCTCGGCGGCGTAGTTGCGCAGTTCGTCGTCGGTCCACTCGGACCGGGCGACGGCCACGATGGGCACGTCCACCCGGCGCCGCACGGCCATCTGGTAGAGCGCCGGGAACAGCTTCTTGCGGGCCAGGTCGCCGGTGGCGCCGAACATCACCAGCGCATCCGCCCGGCCGCTCGGCGCCCTCATCGGACCGGTCGCTCCTGGTGCCCGCCGAACTGCTGGCGCATGGCCGAGAGCACCTTGTTGGCCACCTCCGCCTCCCCCCGGGAGGAGAAACGGTCGAACACGGCGGCCGACAGCACGTGCACAGGGGCGCCCGTCTCGAGCGCGGCCTCCACCGTCCAGCGGCCCTCGCCGGAGTCGGACACCCGACCGGCGAAGGCGGCCAGCTCGGGGTCGGCGGCCAGCGCGTTGGCGGTGAGGTCGAGCAACCACGAGGCGACCACCGACCCGCGCCGCCACACCTCGGCGATGGCGGCGAGGTCGAAGTCGTAGCGGTAGAACTGCGGCTCCCGCAGCGGGGCCGTCTCGGCGTCGTGGGCGCCGTCGGCCAGCACCCCGGCGTTGGCGTGGGCGAGCACGCCGAGCCCCTCGGCGTAGGCCGCCATGAGGCCGTACTCGATGCCGTTGTGCACCATCTTGACGAAGTGCCCGGCGCCGGCCGGCCCGCAGTGCAGGTAGCCCGCCTCGGCGGTGGAACCCGGCGTCGATCCGCGCCCCCGCCCCCGGCCCGCGCCGCTGCGCCCCCGCACCCGGTTGGGGGTGCGCTCGGCGGCCTCAACGCCCGGGGCGAGGGCGGCGAAGATGGGATCGAGGCGCCGGACGGCCGCGGTGTCACCGCCGATCATCAGGCAGTAGCCGCGCTCGAGCCCGTGGACGCCGCCACTGGTGCCGACGTCGAGGTAGTGGATGCCCCGCTCGGCCAACGCGGCGGCCCGCACCACGTCGTCCTTCCAGTTGGAGTTGCCGCCGTCGATGATGACGTCGTCGGTCTCGAAGCGCGCGGCCAACCCATCGACGGTGCCCTGGGCGTAGCCGGCGGGCACCATGACCCACGCCGCCCGGGGCGGGGTGAGGCGCTCGGCCAGCTCGTCGAGCGAGCGGGTGGCCACTGCCCCGGTGCGCCGCAACCGGCGCACCGCCGCCGGGTCGACGTCGTACACGACGCATTCGTGGCCGGCCAGCTGCAGGCGCCGGACCAAGTTCGCGCCCATCCGGCCCAGGCCGATCATGCCGAGCTGCATGCTGCGTCCTTCCTTGTTGGTGGGTTCAGGTGGCCAGCCGGCGCCGGCGGTACCACGAGATCAACCGGTTGGTTGAGCTGTCGTGGGCCAGGTCGGGCGTCGTGTCGGCCACCAGTTCGGGTGATGCGCCCGGCTAGCACCTTGCCCAGCTCGACACCCCATTGGTCGAAGCTGTTGATGCCCCAGATCACGCCCTGGGTGAACACCTTGTGCTCGTAGAGCGCCACCAGCTGCCCGAGGACGAACGGCGTGAGCTGCTCGGCCACCAGCGTGGTGGTCGGCCGGTTGCCCTCGAAGGCCCGGTACGGCTCGCCCTCGGGGGCGGCCTGGCCGAAGGCCAGCGCCTCGGTCTGGGCGAAGAAGTTGGCCATCAACAGGTCGTGGTGCTCGCCGCCGGGGTGGTTGGAGCGGGCGAAGCCGATGAAGTCGGCCGGCACCAGCCACGTGCCCTGGTGCAGCAGCTGGTAGTAGGCGTGCTGGCCGTTGGTGCCCGGCGTGCCCCACACGATCGGCCCGGTGGTGGTCGGCACAGAGACCGTCGAGCGTCACGGACTTGCCGTTGGACTCCATGTCGAGCTGTTGCAGGTAGGCGGGGAAGCGGTCGAGCTCCTGGGCGTAGGGAGCACGGCGTGGGTGGCACACCGAAGAAGTTCGTGTACCAGACACCGAGCAGGCCCATGAGCACCGGCAGGTTCCGCTCGAAGGGAGGCCGAGCGGAAGTGCTCGTCCATGGCGTGGAAACCTTCGAGCAGCTCGCCGAACCGGTCGGGTCCGATGGCGATCATCAGCGACAGGCCGATGGCGAGTCCATCGAGTAGCGGCCGCCCACCCAGTCCCAGAAGCCGAACATGTTGGCGGTGTCGATCCCGAAGCGGGCCACCTCGGCGGCGTTGGTGGACACGGCCACGAAGTGCCGGGCCACCGCCTGCTCGCTGCCCAGCCGGTCCACCAGCCAGGCGCGAGCGGTGCGGGCGTTGGTGATGGTCTCGAGGGTGGTGAACGTCTTGGAGGCGACGATGAACAGCGTTGTCTCGGGGTCGAGGCCGGCCAGGACCTGGCGCACGTCGGCGCCGTCCACGTTGGACACGTACTCGCAGCGCAATCCGGTGCCGCGGTAGGCGGCCAGGGCGTCGTAGGCCATGGCCGGGCCCAGGTCGGAGCCGCCGATGCCGATGTTGACGATCGTGCTCAACGGGCGACCGGTGTGGCCCTCCCAGTTGCCCCGCCGCACGTCGCGGGCGAAGGCGGCCATGCGGTCCAACACGTCGTGCACCTCGGCCACGACGTCCACGCCGTCGATGGACAGCGGCTGGCTGCGGGGCCGCCGCAGCGCGGTGTGCAGCACGGCTCGGTCCTCGGTGCGGTTGATGCGCTCGCCGGTGAACATCGCCTCGATCCGGTTGCGCAGGCCCCGTGCCTCGGCCAGCTGCGTGAGCAGGCGCAGCGTCTCGTCGGTGACGCGGTGCTTGCTGTAGTCGAGCAAGAGACCGTCGACCTCGAGCGACAGGCGGGGGCCGCGCCCCGGGTCGCCGGCGAAGAGGTCCCGCAGGTGGAGCTCACCGACGGTGTCGTGGTGCATGGCGAGCGCCTGCCACTGCGGGAGCGAGGCGAGGTCGGGGGTGGCGTCGAGAACCATCCCCTCGATCATGCCCGCCGACAGCACACAAACCGACGGATGCGGCGGTGGGGAACCGCGGGGCCGCGGGCATCGTCCAAGCTGGCATGCTGGCACGCTTGAACCGACGTGAACTGCTGATGGGATCGCTGGCCGCGGTGGCGCTGGCCGCGTGCGGTGGGGGCTCCTCCGATGGTGCCGATGGTGCCGATGGCCCGGACGGCTCGACGGGTTCGACGGGCTCGTCCTCGCCCGGGTCGACCGGTTCGACCGGCGGCGGTGCTCCGGACGCGGCCGACGTGCAGACGCTGCGCAGCGATGTCGCCCGGGCCGCATCGATCAACCCGACCGGCAAGGGTGCGGCGCTGCTGCCGATGTCGGTGTCGCTCTACCGCGAGGTCGCCGCCGAGGCGGAGGCCGGGGCCAACCTGGTCTTCTCGCCCATCTCGGTGGCCTTCGCCCTGGCCATGGCCACCAACGGGGCGGTCGGTCCCACGCTCGAGGAGCTGCTGGGGGCGCTGGGCTTCGGCTCGGTCGACGAGCTGAACGTGACCCTCAACGATCTCGGCCAGGCTCTCGAGGCCCGCAGTGGCGAGCGCCAGTTCGGACCGGAGCGCAAGGCCGAGGTGACCCTCGATCTGGCCAACTCGCTGTGGGGCCAGCGCGGGCTCGCCTTCGAGCAGGCGTTCCTCGATGCGCTGGCCGCGTTCTACGGGGCCGGGTTGCAGACGGTGGACTACCGCCAGGCGGCCGAGGCGGCCCGCGTGGCGATCAACGCCTGGGTGGCCGAGGCCACCAACGACAAGATCACCGACCTGCTGGCGCCGGGCACACTCGACGAGATGACCCGGCTGGTGCTGGTGAACGCCGTGTACCTCAAGGCGCCGTGGCTGGAGCCGTTCCCCGACGACGCCACCGCGCCCGGCCCGTTCACGTTGGCCTCGGGTGAGGAGATCGAGGTCGAGCTGATGTCCCTGGCCGCGCTGCAGGGCGCCTATGCCCGGGGCGACGGTTGGACGGCGGTGGAGCTGCCGTACCTCGGCGGGGAGCTGGCCATGACGATCCTGGTGCCCGACGCCGGGCGCTGGGCGGCGTTCGAGGCCGGTCTGTCGGCCGAGGTGCTGGGCGCGGTGGTGGGCGGGCTCGAGCAGAGGAAGTTCTTCCTGAAGCTGCCGAAGTGGCAGACCAGGACGCGCTCGCCGCTGGTGCCCATGCTGCAGCGGCTCGGTGTGCAGCTCGCCTTCACCGATGGCGCCGATTTCTCGGCGATGACGAGGCAGGAGTCGCTGCTGATCTCGGAGGTGATCCAGGAGGCGTTCATCGCGGTCGACGAGCAGGGCACCGAGGCGGCGGCGGCCACGGCGGTGGTGATGGCGGCGACCAGCGCCGAGGCGGAACCCCCGCCCACGCTCGACGTCGACCGGCCGTTCCTCTACGCCATCCGGGATCGCCAGAGCCAGGCGGTGCTGTTCATCGGCCGGGTCCTCGACCCTCGCGAAGGGTGACGCTTCGCCCACCTTTGGCGCAGTGCTTTGGTCACAGGGGTCCAACCCGCCGCATCACGTTTCTCCGGTGACGAAAAGGCGGCGGCAAAGACGCGCGGAGCGTGCCCTCGCCGACGCTGACCGGGCTCGGGTTTCGTCACCGGAGAAACTCGATGGTGCGCACCAGGCAGCGGGTGGTGGCCTCGCAGCGCAGCGTGGCGGCGCAGCGTGGCGAGGACGGGCGGCGATCAGCGGGGTTGGGTGGGGCCCCGCTCGGCCAGCCGCCCCCGGCCGGGTCGGGCGGCGTCGGTCAACCGACCGTCGGCCACCACCACCTCACCGCGGCTCATCACCACGTCGGGCCAGCCGGTCACCGTCCACCCGTCATAGGGCGAGTAGTCGGCGTGGGAGTAGAACGCCGAGCCGTCGATGGTGCGCTCGCGCTCGCCATCCCAGATGACCAGGTCGGCGTCGGACCCCACCGCGATCGTGCCTTTGCGCGGGTACAAGCCGAACAGCTTGGCCGGGTTGGTGGCGGTGATCTCCACGAACCGGCTCACCGACAGCCGCCCGGTCCGCACCCCCGCCCACCACAGCATGGGCAGCATCGTCTCCAGCTCCGACATGCCCAAGCGCAGGTTGGTGGCGTCGAGGCCGGCGTCGATCTTGTCGGCCAGCTTCCACGGCGCGTGGTCGGTGGCGACGGTGGCGATGCTGCCCTGCGCCAGGGCCGCCCACAGCCCGGCCACGTCCCGTTCGCTGCGCAGCGGTGGCGCGCCGGCGTACTTGGCCCCGTTGGCCTCGGCGAAGCGCTCCTCGGTGAGGAACAGGTAGATCGGCCGGGTCTCCACCTCCACCGCCGTGCCCCGGGCCTGCCCGGCCCGGCAGGCGTCGAGCGCGTCCAGTGACGACAGGTGGACCACGTAGATCGGGCACCCGGTCACCTCGCTCATCGCCACCGCCCGCTCGGTGGCGGCCCGCTCCGCCGCCACCGGCCGCCCCGTGGGGAAGTGCTCGGGCGACAGCTTGCCCTGCTCCCGCAGCATCGTGCAGGCGCACTCCATCAGCGCCACGTCCTCGCAGTGGATCAACGCCAGACCACCATGCTGTGCGGTACGGCGCAGGGCCTCGAGGTACCCGCCCACCGAGCGGTCGAAGCGCCGGAACGACAGGAAGATCTTCACGCTGGTGTGCCCCGCCGCGTGCAGCTCCGCCAGCGCCTCGAGCTCCGAGGGCGAAGGGTCCATCAGCACCGGGTGCAGGAAGAAGTCGGTGCGCGATCGGGCCTGCCCGTCGGTGGCGTCACGCTCGGTCGAGACCCGGATCGATTCGTTGGTCATCGGGTCGGGGTGGGACATGTTGCCCACGGTGGTGATGCCACCGGCCAGGGCCGCTGCGGTGCCCGCCTCCCAGTCGTCACACCACCGGTAGGACTGCGGCGCAGAGCCGGCCGGGGTCAGGTGCACGTGGCCGTCGATGCCGCCCGGCAGCACGTAGCGACCGGCGGCGTCGAGCTCGTTCGGCGCCGACATCGCCCCGCCCAACTGCACGATGCGCCCACCCTCGATGCCGATGTCGACCCCTGCGCTGCGGGAGCCGGCGGTCACCACGGTGGCGTTGCGGATCACGGTGTCCATGGCCGGGCACCGTACCCCGTGACAGCCCCTGCGGGCTCAGCGCTCGGCGTGCTCCTGCACGTGCGACACCAGCGCGGCGTTGACCTCGTCGGGGTGGTCGTCGGTGACGAAGTGCCCGCCCCCGGCGATCTCCACGAACCGGTACGGCCCGCTCACGAACGCGCCGGTCCCCTCCGCCGCGGTGCGCCCGACCGACTGGTCCGCGTCGCCCCACACGTACAACGTGGGCACCGCGATCGTGCCCGCCGAGAGCCGGCTGAGCGCCCCGGCCGCTCGGTACCACGCCAGCGCCGCCTCCATCGCCTCGGGCGTGCCGAGCACCGACACGTACATCGCCACCGCCTCCGCCGGCACGCCGGCGTCCTCCAGCAGGGTCCGCAACCGGGCGGCGTCGTCGGCCAGCAACTTGCCGCCCGTCGCCGGGTCGTGGAAGCCCTTGTGGTGCCGTGACCGGTGCTGCTGCCCGTCGGCGTCGGCGCGCATCGCCGCTTGGAACGACGACGGGTGGGGCCGCGACAGCACCGTCAAGGACCGCAACCGATCCGGTGCGGCGTCGGCCACCTGCCAGGCCACCGCCCCACCCCAGTCGTGGCCCACCAGGTGGAAGCGGTCGGCGCCGAGCGCGTCGGCCACGGCCAGCACGTCGCCCACCAACCGGTCGATCGTGTAGTTCGACAGCTCCGCCGGATCCGGCCGGGCACCGGGGGAGTAGCCCCGCTGGTCGAACGCCACCGAGCGGAACCCGGCGGAGGCCAGCGCCGGCTGCTGCTGGCGGTAGGTGTGGCGGCTCTGGGGGAACCCGTGCAGCAGCAGCACCAGCTGCCCGCCGTCGGGGCCGGCGACCTCGGCGGTGAACGTCCCGGCGGCGGTGGTGATCGAGCCCGGCATGGCCGGCACCGTAGCGCCGTCTAGATTCCGCCGCGTGCTGTACGGCCTCAACATGGATCGACCGCTGCTGCTCGCCGGTGCGCTGGAGTACGCCGCCCGCTACCACGCCGCCACCGACGTGGTGTCGGTGGACTCCGCCGGGGAGCGACGGCGCCTGGGTTGGGACGAGGTCCACGACCGCGCCCGCCGGGCCTCCACCGTGTTGGCCGACCTGGGCGTGCGGCGCAGCGACCGGGTGGCCACGCTGGCCTGGAACGACCACCGCCACCTGAGCGCCTACTACGGCATCCTCGGCCCCGGCGCGGTGCTGCACACCGTCAACCCCCGGTTGTTCGACGATCAGCTGGCCTACATCCTCGCCCACGCCGAGGATCGGGTGGTGCTCTACGACCCGGCGTTCGCCGAGCAGGTCGAGCGGTTGCGCCCGCTGGCGCCGCAGGTGGAGCACTGGGTGGCGCTCGACCAGGGCTTCGACGCCATGGTCGACGCCGCCCACGACCGCACCGACTGGCCCGAGCTCGACGAACGGGAGGCGGCCTGCCTCTGCTACACGTCGGGGACCACCGGCAACCCCAAGGGCATCCTCTACCACCACCGTGCCCTGGTGCTGCAGAGCCTGATGCTGTGCACCAACGAGGGCCACGGCGTCACCTCGTCGGAGTCGGTGCTGGCGGTGCCGCCGATGTTCCACGTGAACGGTTGGGCGTTCCCCTTCGCCTGCCCGATGGCCGGCGCAAGGTTGCTCCTGCCCGGGCCCGACCTGTCCCCCGAGGCGCTGGTGGCCTGGATCAACGACGAGGGCGCCACCTTCACCGCCGGGGTGCCGACGGTCTGGCTGGCGCTGGTCGCCCACCTCCAACAGCACGGGCTGCGCATCGACCCACTGCGGCGCATCGCCATCGGCGGTTCCTCGGCACCGCCGGCGTTGATCGAGACGTTGGAAGCGGACTACGGCGTGACCGTCAGCCACGTGTGGGGCATGACCGAGATGACGCTCGGGGTGTCGGGTGCACTGACCGGCCGGGTGAAGGCCATGGCGGTGGACGAACGTCGGCAACGGCAGATGAAGGCCGGCCGGGCGGTGTGGGGCGTGGAGCTCGAGATCGTCGACGAGGACGGCAACCCGCTGCCCCACGACGGCGTGGCCCAGGGCGAGCTGCTGGCCCGGGGCCCGTGGGTGGCGGGCGCCTACTACCGCGACGAGCGGGCCGGCAGCGGCGGGACCTCGCACACCGCCGACGGCTGGCTGCGCACCGGTGACATCGCCACCATGGATACCGAGGGGTACATCACGCTGGTGGACCGGGCCAAGGACGTGATCAAGAGCGGCGGCGAGTGGATCAGCTCCATCATCCTGGAGAACGCCGCCGTGGGCTGTGCCGGGGTGGCGGAAGCGGCGGTGATCGGCATGGCGCACCCCCGCTGGCAGGAGCGCCCGTTGCTGTTCGTGGTGCGCAGACCGGGCAGTACGGTCACCGCCGAGGAGATCAACGCCCACCTCGCCACCCAGGTGGCCAAGTGGTGGCTGCCCGATGAGATCCGCTTCGTGGACGAACTGCCCCACACCGGCACCGGCAAGATCGCCAAGAACGTGCTGCGCGCCGGCCTGTGACCGATCTCCCACGGCACGGTGGTTGTGCAGTGCGCACTTGCGTACTAAAGTGCGCAGGGTAGGAATCGAGACGGCGTCGCTCCGGCAACGACGGCGCCACCCGGCCCCAGGAGCGCACCATGCCCATCGCCAAGACCCTCACCGACATGCAGACCGCGGCCTTCGACCAGCTCATCGCTGCGCAGAACAAGATCGTCGAGATGAACCGCGAGCTCGCCGGCCGCCTCGGTGACGTGAGCGACAAGCTGCCCGCGGTGCCGATGATGGACGAGGCCGTCGAGGCCAACCGCAGCATGGTGGACAACGTGTTCACCTGGTCGGCGAAGCTGATCGAGGCCAACCGGACCTTCACCAACGAGCTGCTCGCCGTGTGGGCCCCCGCCGCCAAGCCGGCCGCCGCCACCGCGGGCAAGGCCAGCGGCGCCGCCGCCAAGTGATCTCCCGCCGGTGCCCGCCCCAGGGCGGCGCACCGGCTAAAACCGGTCGGTATGGCCGACCGTGATGACTGGAGCGCCCACCTCTCGCCGGTGGGCGCTTTCATTCGCGAGCAGCGCCGCCTGGTGAAGTTGTCCCAGCGGCAGCTGGCCAAGGCCACCGGCCTGTCCGACACCTATCTGAGCCAGCTCGAGCGCGGCATGCACGAGCCGTCCTTGCGGGCGTTGCGGGCCATCGCCCGCGGGCTCAACGTCAGCGCCGACCAGTTGATCGCCCTCACCGGCGCGCTGGAGGAGGACGACCCCGACGACGGCGACGGCGCAGCGGACGGCGGCGATGACGCGTCCGCCAAGGCGCCCGCCACCGAGCAGGCCATCCGCGCCGATCCGCGGCTCAGCGCCGCCCAGAAGACCGCGCTGCTCGCCGTGCTCGGCAGCTACCTGCAGGCCAACGCCGCCGACTCGGAACCCGTCGGGGGATGAGCGTTCGACCGTGATCCGCACCCCACACCGGGGCCGGGGCGGCGGTTAGGCGCCGAGGTCAGTGGCGGATCGGGCGGCGGGGCAGTTCGTCCTCGTCGAGGAAGTCGCTGACCACCTGCGCGGTGTAGTCCGGCCAGGTGATCAGGAACAGGTGCCCGCCGCCGGCCACGAGGTGCAGGTGCCCGTGCGGCAGCAACGACACCATGATGGTGGCGTTGGCCACGTTGATGATCGGGTCGTCGTCGGCCGCCATCACCAGCGTCGGCTGGCGCAGCTGGCCGAGCCGGAAGCGGCTGCTCCAGTTCATCACCGCGCCGAGCTGCATGAAGTAGCCCACCGGGTTGGGCGCATGGCGGTGGCGCAGGTAGGTCTGGCGGTCGAGCAGTTCGGGTTCGTGGCGGATGGCGCCGCCGTAGAGCAGCGGGGCGACCGCCCGCAGGTAGTCGGGCGAGTAGTACCGCCACGGGGTGGCCAGGATGCTCATGGCCAGCGGGTTGCCCGGCACCGACCAGGCGCCGTGCATGGTGGCCACCAACACGAGCCGCCGCCGCGATCGGGGTGGCGCAGCGTGAGCTCCTGGGCCAGGGCACCACCCCAGGACAGCCCGAGCAGGTCGAAGTGGTCGATGCCCCGGGCGTCGAGCGCGGCTACGCAGGCATCGGCGTAGGCAGCCATGGTCATGGGGCGGCGGGGAACGGCCGAGCCGCCCACGCCGGGGGATCGATGCCGACGGTCTCCCGGCGGCCGAACGCCGTGCGGAAGCCCTCGTACAGATCGAGCGAGGCGCCGATGCCGGGCAGCAGCACGAGCGGTTGGGCACCGCTGCCCTGGTTGCGGATGTCGACCCGCAGGTGGTCGGGGCCGGCCAGCACGGCCGTCATCGCAGCAGCCTCACCGAAGCAGCATGGCACAGCCGTCCGACCCACACCGACACCGGCGGACCGGACGTCCCGGCGGAGCCGGACGACGACCGCGCCGCGGTCAGGCCGTCTCCTTCACGTAGGTGCCGGGGGCGGCCTCGATCACCAGGTGGGCAGCGGACCCGAGCTTGGCGCGCGTTGCGCAGGGCTCCGGACCGCTGCCCCAGCCAGTCCGCCCAGTGGACCCACCACGAACCCTTCTGCTCGGTCGCGCTCTCGAGCCACTCCTCGGCATCGTTGCCGACGACGGGGTTCGTGAAGTACCGGGCCTTGGGGTTGTCGGGCGGGTTCACCATGACCTGCACGTGGCCGGAGGAGCTCAGCACGAACTCGCAGTTGCCGCCGAGCAGGTGGGCCGTGCGGTAGCAGCCCTGCCAGGGGGTGATGTGGTCGGTCTCGGCGCCGACGATGTAGGCGTCCATCTTGACGTGCGACAGGTCGACGGGGTCGCCCTTGACCACGAGCTCACCGGCCTTGGTGAGCGCGTTGTCGGCGGCGATCTTGGTGAAGTCCTCGTGCAGGCCGGCCGGCAGGTTGGTGGAGTCGACGTTCCAGGCCAGCACGTCGAACGCCGGCGGGTTCTTGCCCATCAGGAAGTTGTTGACCCAGTAGTTCCACACCAGGTCGTTGGGTCGCATCCAGGCGAAGAAGCGGGCCAGCTCGCCGCCGTCGACGATGCCGCGGGCGTTGGCCTGGGCGATGGACGCCGCCACCGACGGGGCCGAGGTGAGCGACGCCACCGTGGAGGGGATGTCCCAGTCGAGCACGGTCACCAGGAACGTCACCGCGTTGACCCGCTCGTCGCCGGTGGCGGCCAGGTTGCCCAGCAGCGAAGCGGTGGTGATGCCGCCGGCGCACACGCCCATGATGTTGCAGTCGGCGCTGCCGGTGATCTCCAGCGCGGCGTCCAGGGCATCGGAGATGGCATCGACGTAGGTGTCGAGATCCCACGAGCGCATCTCCGGGGTCGGGTTGCGCCACGAGATCATGAACACCTGCTGGCCGCGCGACACCGCGTACTCGACCAGGCTGCGCCCGGGGGCGAGGTCGAGGATGTAGAACTTGTTGATCTGCGGCGGCACGATGACCAGCGGTCGGCTGTGCACCTTCTTGTCGGCCGGCGTGTACTGGATGAGCTCGAGCACGTCGCTGCGGAACACCACGGCGCCGGGGGTGGTGGCGATCGTCTCGCCGGCCACGAAGGGGCGGGTGTCCACCATCGCCGGCAGCCCGCCGTTGTGCCGGAGGGACCACAACGCATGGCGGGCACCGTCGATGAGCGTGCGGCCACCGCTGTTGAGGGCGGCCTCCATGGCGGCGGGGTTGCCGAGCAGGGCGTTGGTGGGGGCGACGGCCTCCACGGCGAGCGCGGCGAGGAAGCGGCCCCGCAGCTGCGCCTTGGTGTCGTTCGGTTCGATCTCCTCGATCAGGTCGTAGACCGACTTGCGCCAGGCCAGGTAGCTCTGGCCGAGTCGCTTGTAGAACGGGTTGTCGTTCCAGGCCTCGTGGGCGAACCGGCGATCACCGGGCTCGGGGACCACGTCGGAGCGGCCCACGGCGATCTCGGCCAGCTCGGCGCCGAGCTCGGCCGTCTTGCGGGCGACGGTGACCGGGGAGGTGAGCAGGCCCCGCAGCAGGCGACCGGCGGCGGCGGCCTGCTGGCCGGCGGTCATCGGCGCCAGGGGCACCGCCTCGGACAGGGTGTCGGCGATGGAGCCGAAGAGGTCCTCGATGGGTTCGGTGACGTTCATTGGCGGCTGGTCCCTCCCTGGAGCCCCGATCCCCGAGCGGCGGTCAAGGGGATCGTTGCCCTAGATAATGGCGGCATTCGGCATCTTCGGAATAGATGATTTGCGTCACAGCTTTGTGTCACCGCGCCAGTTGTGACACCTCCCGTTCACCTCCTCGGGCCGCATCGATCGGCCCGACGCTCCTCTTCGGCGGTGCCCGCCCGACGTCCATCCGGCCGAATTTGGTGCTCGCCTGACGGTGCCGTCAGCGGACATGATGGCCCGCGTGGGTCTCCCGATGCGCCGCCGTCTGCTCCCCGTCGCCATCGCCGTACTGTTCGGCATGTCGCTCAGCGGGGCGCGGACCTGGCAGATCGGTGCGCTCGGCGTGGGGTTCCTCGCCATCGGCCTCGGCCTGCTCGTGCAGAAGCGCCGGGCCCGGCGCAGCGAGCCGCCGGGCCCGGCGTGACGCGCCCGGGCTGCGTCAGCGGGTGAGCCGCCGGCGGAACCCGTGCTCGCGGCTGTGCGACAGGTCCGCCAGGCTGCGCCCCGCGAACCGCCGGTAGCCGTGGCGTTCGTAGAGCCGGTGGGCGGCCTCGAAGCGGGTGTCGCTCCACAACACCATCGATGTCGCCCCGCGGTCGCTCGCGTACCGCTCGGCATGGTGCAGCAGCGCGGCCCCGAGCCCCTGCCGGCGCCCGGTGGGCCACACGTAGAGCGTCTTCAGCTCGGCCTCGCCGGCGCCGGGGACGTGGCGCACGGCCACCGAGGCCACCAGCCCGGCGGTATCGGGTCCGCCGTCGAGCACCCACAGGGCGCCGTGCACGGCGGCTTGGGCGGACGCCGGGGCGCGCAGCCACGGCTCCTCGGCATCGACGTCGAGCACGCAGCCCGGGTAGTCGTCCCAGCAGCGCCGGATCAGCGCCTCCAGCGCGGCCGCGTCGCCGTCGCGCACGGGGCGCAGCCCGTCCCGTGGCGCGGTCACCGGCGTTCCCCGGCGTCGCCGGCGGCCCGGGCGGACCGCGCCGCCCGGACGGTCACCGGCCCGGCCAGCACGCCGTACACGCCGGCGCTGATGAGCACGAGGGCAGCCGGTGACAGCGCGATGCGGGCGGCGCCGGCGGCCACCGTGCCGGCGGCGGACGCGCCCACCGCAGCGGCGGTGGTCCAGGCGAACGCCGTGGCCCGATCGGCGGCGTCCACCGCATCGGCCAGCAGGGCGGCGGCCACCGAGGTCAGCGGAGCGAGCGGCAGGCCGGTGACGATCAGCGCCGCACCGAGCGCCCACAGCTGACCGTGCGGCCCGGCCGTCGTCGCCGCCACCAACCCGGCCAGCGTGGTGCCGCCGGCCAGGGCCACCAGCAACCGCCGGTACCGGCGCCACGGCGGTGACGCGGCCGCCGGTCGGCGTCGGCGGCCGGCGATGGCGCCCCCGCACAGGCTCCCGGCCCCCCACACCGCCACTAGGAGCCCACCGGCCTCCGGTCTGGCCTGCATGCGGGCGATGTCGTTGATCGCCAGCACCAGCACGCCCAGCGTGGCGCCCACGGCGGCGTCCAGCGAGATGACGAGGGCGGCCCGGCCGCGCCACCAGGTGGCGCGGCCCGCCGCCGCTCGGGGCGCGGTGTGCAGCGCGGCGGGCAGCGCGCGACGGGCAACGAGGGCACCGGTGCTGCCGGCCAGCGTGGCCGCCAGCACCGCCGCCCCCGGATGGGTCACGGCGGCGAGCAGGGCGACCGCGGCGGGCCCGGCGATCCACAGCAGTTCCGTGCCGGCGGCCTCGAGGGCGAGGGCTCGCTCTCGCCGGTGCCCGCCGAGGCCGGCCAGCGCGGCGCGCAGCAACGGCGTGAGCGGCGGGGTGGCGGCGCCGAGGGCCAGCGCGGCCACCGGGGCGGCGGGCCCGCTCGGGTCCACAGCCAGGCAGCCGAGCAGGGCGGCACCGGCCGCAGGGAAGGCCACCGCGGTGCCGGCGAGCAGGGTCGCGGCGCGGCCGGCGGCGGTCACCCGGCCGGCCAGGGGCATGGCCAGGGCCATGCCGAGGGTCACCATGCCGGCCAGCAGCGCCGCCCGGGCCGTGCCGGTGCGGCTCCCCGCGGCCAGCAACACGGCCAGCGCCGTCATCGCCGCCGGCAGCCGGCCGACCATCACCGCGACCAACGCCGGGGCCGGCAACGCCTGCGCCGGCGCTGGCACACCGCCTTCGAGCTCGAGCGGCGCCCCGGGCGCGATGGTGCTCACCCCGGGACGATGGCACGGCCCCGAGCCGGTTGTCCAAGACCGGAACGGTCTGCCCGGACATGCCGATGGAGCATGACCAAGCAGGCATGTCATGGCCGGCCGGGATGACGGCGGAGCCGTAGGCTGCGGCGATGGACAGCAAGCGGTTGCGTGCGTTCGTGGCGGTGGCCGACGCCGGTTCGATCACCGCCGCGGCCCGGGCCCTGCACGTCGCCCAACCGGCGTTGAGCCGCCAGATGCACGCGCTGGAGCGCGAGCTCGGCGCCGTCCTGCTGGAGCGCACCCGGGCCGGGGTGGCGCTCACCGCCGCCGGACGCCTGCTGGCCGATCGGGGCCGCCAGGTCCTGGCCGAGCTCGACGCGCTCGAGGTGGAGGTCCGCCGCCGCGGCGGTGCCCGCGCCCGGCGCCTGCGCATCGGTGTGTGGGCCTACACCGCCACCGATGAGATCGATGCGCTGGTGCGGGCGTTCCGGCCGCAGGGCGGCGGGCCCGAGCCCGAGGTGGAGTTGGTCAACGTGACCACCGGCGAGGAGCGCGCCGCCCTGGAGCTGGTGGCCGAGGGCCGTCTCGATGTCAGCTTCTCCCGCCTGCCCGCCCGACCGGTGGCCGGGTTGCGCATCGAGACGGTGCGGTTGGAGCCGATGCGGGCGGCGGTGCCGGAGCGCTCGGCGCTGGGCCGGCGATCCTCGACCACGCTGGCCGAGCTGGTGGGCCAGCCGTGGGCCTTCTTCAACCGGGCGGATGACCCGGCGTGGTTCGACCAGGTGATGGCGGCCTGCCAGCGGCTCGCCGGCCGGCTGCCGAGCGTGCGCTTCGTCGGCCGCAACGCGCTCGACAACCTGCCCCATGTCGCCACCGGCGATGCGGTGACGGTGGTGTCCGCCGCGCTCGCCCGGCAGATCTCGGTGCGCGGCGTGCGCTACCGGCCCATCGACGGCGACCCGTTGGCCATCCCGTTGACCATGGTGTCGCGGCGTACGGATCGCTCGGCCGTGCTCGGCGAGCTGCTGGAGCTGGCCCGCGCCCGGCTCGGTGCGGCCGGCGCCGGCGAGGTCCCGACCGGTGGGACGAACGTCCGTTGAGCGGCCGCGGCCGGCCGACCCTTGGCTAACGTGACGCGCGCACAGGGACAGGGCCGGCGGCGCGCCACCCGAGCGGGCCGTCGACCTCGTCGCTCGCCAGACACCCAAGGGGAGGGTCAGCATGACCGAAGTGATGGGGCGGCCCGCCGCCAGGCCGGTGATCGGCGACCTCGAGGCCAAGTACCGCGAACCGGAGGGCCAGTTCTTCTTCACCGGGGTGCAGGCGTTGGTGCGCGTGCCGCTGGACCAGATGCGCGCCGACAAGGCCGCCGGGCTGCGCACCGCCACGTTCGTGTCGGGCTACCAGGGCTCGCCCCTCGGCGGCTACGACCGCGAGATCATCGCCAACAAGGCGCTGATGGACGCCCACAACATCGTGCACAAGCCGGGCCTCAACGAGGAGCTCGGCGCCACCGCGGTGTGGGGCAGCCAGCTGGCCAGCACGTTCCCCGACCCGCTCTACGACGGCGTGCTGGGCATCTGGTACGGCAAGGCCCCCGGCCTCGACCGTGCCGGTGACGCCATCCGCCACGCCGCCTACTCCGGCACGTCACGGCACGGCGGCGTGCTCGCCCTCACCGGCGACGACCCGGCCTGCAAGTCCTCCACCCTGCCGTCCTCCTCCGAGTTCTCCCTGGCCGACCTGCACCTGCCGGTGCTGCACCCTGGCAACGTGCAGGAGGTGCTCGACCTCGGCCGCCACGGCGTCTACCTGTCGCGGGCCAGCGGCTTGTGGTCGGCCATCAAGATCGTGACCTCGGTGGCCGACGGCGCCGCCAACGCCGAGGTCGGACCCGACCGCATCCGCCCGGTGATGCCCACGTTCCTCTACCAGGGCAAGCCCTACGTGGCCACCGTGACCGGCAGCGTGGGCCCGCCCACCACCAACGGCATCGAGCGCGAGCTCTACGAGGCCCGCCTCGAGGTGGCCCGCCTCTACGGCGTGGAGAACAACCTCAACCGCATCACCGTCGACGCCCCCGACGCGTGGATCGGCATCCTCGCCTCGGGCCGGGTGTACCACGAGGTGCTCGAGGCGCTGCACACCCTCGGGTTGGGCGAGTCGGATCTGCCGAAGCTGGGCATCCGCATGATCCAGATCGGCATGATGCACCCCCTCGACGCCTCGGTGATGCGCCAGCTGACCAAGGGGCTCAGCGAGGTGCTCGTGGTGGAGGAGAAGCGCAACTTCCTGGAGCTGCACCTCAAGGAGGCCCTCTACGGGGTGACCGGCGCGCCGGTCATCACCGGCAAGACCGACCCCGACGGCCGGCCGCTGGTGCAGGGCTGGGGGGCGCTCGACGCCGACCTGCTCGTCGAGCCGATCTTCCGGCGCCTCGCCACCCGCATCGACGCCGCCCGGCTCCACGGCCCGCAACCGGCGCCGGCCATCGGGGTCAAGAAGAAGATCGAGCTGCTGCCCAGCCGCACACCGTTCTTCTGCTCGGGCTGCCCCCACAACACCGGTACCAAGGTGCCGGAGGGTGCGGCGGTGGGTGCCGGCATCGGCTGCCACGGCATGGTCACGCTGATGGACCCGGGCCGCGTCGGCAACATCATGGGCATCACCCAGATGGGCGGCGAGGGCAGCAGCTGGGTGGGCATCGAGCCGTTCGTGCGCACCGACCACTTCATCCAGAACATGGGTGACGGCACCTTCGCCCACTCCGGTTCGCTGTCGATCCGCATGGCGGCGTCGGCCAACGCCCACATCACGTTCAAGATCCTCTACAACGGTGCGGTGGCCATGACCGGCGGTCAGGACGCGGCCGGCGCGATGACCATCCCGTCGCTCACCTACTGGCTGCGCAGCGAGGGTGTGCGCCGCACGATCGTCACCACCGACGACCGGGGCAAGTACAAGGGCATCGACCTCGCCCCCGGTGTGGAGGTGTGGGACCGCGAGCGGATCATCGAGGCGCAGGAGGCGCTGCGCAAGACCGACGGCGTCACCGTGCTCATCCACGACCAGCAGTGCGCCGCCGAGAAGCGCCGGGACCGCAAGCGCGGTCTGGTGGCCGACCCCAACACGCGCATCGTGATCAACGAGCGGGTGTGCGAGGGCTGCGGGGACTGCGGCATCCAGTCGAACTGCCTGTCGGTGCAGCCGGTGGAGACCGAGTTCGGTCGCAAGACCCGCATCCACCAGTCCTCGTGCAACAAGGACTACTCCTGCCTGCACGGCGACTGCCCGTCGTTCCTGTCGGTGGTGCCGGCCAAGGGGGCCAAGGGGTCGAAGGGCGCCGGCAAGACCAGCCGGGCCGAGGGCGGCGCCCGCCGGCGGCCGGCGCTGGATGCGACCAAGCTGGTCGCCCCGGCGCTGAAGGTGTCCGCCGCCGACGCCACCATCCGCATGCCCGGCATCGGCGGCACCGGCGTGGTCACCGTGTCGCAGATCCTGGGCACGGCCGCCACGCTCGACGGCAAGTTCGTGTCCGGCCTCGACCAGACCGGCCTGTCCCAGAAGGCGGGTCCGGTGGTGTCCGACCTGCGGGTGACCACGACGCCGGTCGACGGCTCCAACAAGACGCCGGCCGGATCGGTGGACCTGTACCTCGTGTTCGACCAGCTGGTCGGGCTGATGGCGAACAACATCGTCGGGTGCTCGCCGGAGCGGACGATCGCGGTGGTGTCCACCGCCAAGTCGCCGACCGGCGCCATGCTGCGCGACCCGCGGGCCGCCTACCCCGCCGACGCCGATCTGCGGGCCGACCTCGACGCGGTGACCCGGTCGGGCGAGAACCGCTACTTCGACGCCGGTGAGATGGCGCTGGGGCTGTTCGGCGATTCCACCACCGCCAACGTGCTGCAGCTCGGGGTGGCCTACCAGTTGGGTGCCATCCCGATCTCGGCCGAGGCCATCGAGCAGGCCATCGAGCTCAACGGCGCCGCCATCGAGGCCAACAAGGCCGCCTTCCGGTGGGGCCGCATGTGGGTGGTCGATCCGGCGGCGGTTACCGCGGCCTCGGAGCTGCCGGGGGACCTGTTGCCCAAGCCCTCGGCCGAGCTCGAGGCCGACATCGTGCGACGTGGCCTCGGCGAGGGTGAGCTGGGGCGCATCGTGCGGCTGCGGGCGGCCGACCTGGTGCAGTACCAGGACGCCAAGTACGCGGCGAGGTACCTCGACACCGTGCAGAAGGTGGCCGCCTCCGGGGTGGACGCCTTCAGCGAGGCGGTGGCCCGCAACCTGTACAAGCTGATGGCCTACAAGGACGAGTACGAGGTGGCCCGCCTGCACCTCGAGGAGGCCGCCAAGCTGCACCTCGAGAACGAGGTGGGCGCGGGCATGACCGTCAACTACAACCTGCACCCGCCGATGCTGCGGGCGCTCGGGTTGGACCACAAGGTCCGGCTCGGGCCGTGGTTCACGCCGGTGCTGGCGCAGCTGCAGAAGGGCAAGAAGCTGCGGGGCACGCCGGCCGATCCGTTCGGTTACGCCAAGGTCCGCCGGGTCGAGCGTGAGCTGATCAAGGAGTACAAGGGCTTGGTGGAGAAGTTGGCCGGCAAGGTGGGCGCCGCCAACGCCGACGATGCGGTGGCGCTGGCCAACCTGCCCGACCTCGTGCGGGGCTACGAGGACATCAAGCTCCAGAACGTGGACGTGTACCGCGGCGAGCTGGCCCGGCTGAAGTCCGACCTGAACCTGTAGGGCAGCGCTCGACCGGCGCAGCCTGACCGAACTTCAGACCGTCTGCTGGGGACATCCCGGTCGGTACCGTACCGGCCGGGATGTCGCCGTTCTACGGTCGACCGGTCGCCACGGCGCCCCCTCGCAACGAATCGCCGTCGAATCGCCGCGATACCCCCGCCCGTGTCCCGTCGAATCGCCGTCGAATCGCTGGACTACCCCGGGTGGTATCCACGAGTGAGAGAAGGGGGCTGAAGGTTCCCGAAGTGCACGCGGTCGAACGAGCACGCAGCGCGATAGCCCGCTGACCAGGGACGACGTGGATCCATGCCGATCGGTACGGACGGCTGGCGTGCACGTTGAGACCCTTCGGACCGTCGCAGGGCCCGATGCCGGCTGCACCGGGCGGCGATCGCGCGCACGGGGAGAACCGCATGGCAAGCTGCGGCCATGGATCTGCAGTTGACCGGGAAGCGGGCGTTGGTGACGGGCGGGACGCGGGGCATCGGCAAGGCCGTCGCCGCCGCCCTCGCTGCTGAGGGGTGCGACGTCGCCGTCGTCGGGCGCGACGGCGCTGCGCTGGCCGCCACCGCCGCCGAGCTCGCCGCCGCCTCCGGCCGCACCGTCGTGCCGATCGTGGCCGACACCGGTGACGACGCCGCCGTGGAGGCCATGGTCGCCGACTGCGTCGCCCGCCTCGGCGGTCTCGACATCCTGGTGAACAACGCCGCCAAGCCGCTCGGCCAGGCCGCGCCGCCCAAGCTGGCCGACATCACCAGCGAGTTGTTCTGGGACGACGTCAACGTCAAGGTGATGGGCTACCTGCGCTGTGCCAAGGCGGCTGCGCCCCACATGGCGGCCAAGGGCTGGGGCCGCATCATCAACGTGTCCGGCCTCGGCGCACGATCCACCGGGTCGGCCATCGGTTCGGTCCGCAACGTCGGCGTGGCGGCGCTGACCAAGAACCTGGCCGACGAGCTGGGCCGCTCGGGCATCAACGTGAGCGTGGTCCACCCCGGCCTCACCCGCACCGAGAAGACCCCGGGGGTGGTGGCGGCCCGGGCGGCGGCCGCCGGCATCGACGAGGCCGAGGCGGAGCGGCGCATGGGGGCCGGCTCGGCGCTCGGCCGCATCATCGAGGCCGAGGAGGTGGCCGACGTTGTCGTGTTCCTGGCCTCGCCCCGCTCCGTCGCCATCAACGGCGACGCCATCGCCTGCGGCGGCGGCCAGCTCGGTGTCATCCACTACTGACCGACGGCTGGCCGACGGCTGACGACGGCTGACCGACGGCCGGTCGAGCCTCCGGGCCCATCGGCGTCGATGATCGCGGCCCGGTGCCGGAAATCCGCTGGCCGACGGCCGGTGCCTGCTGCCTAGGGTGGCCCGATGGTTCGACGGGCCGTTCCACAGCCGGCCCGCCGGACGATGGCGGTCACGTTCGTGCGGCGGGGTCGCACGTGCGGGTGGATCGCGCAGCGGCCACCGCGCACGATCGTGCCCGGCCCCACGATGGCCGCCGGCGCCGATCTACCCCACGACCTGGCCACGTTCGTGATCGAGGCGGCGCTGGACATCGAGCACGGGTTCTGGGGTTGCGTGGCGGACGGGGCGACGTTCCGCACGCTCGGCCGGCGGCGCACCCCGCAGGGTCGAGCGGTCATCGCCCGCCACGCCACCGAGCTGGACGCCGCCGAGGCGCTGGTCAACGCCTGCTTCTTCGACTGGCGGGCCGGCCGGCCCGGCGACGCCGCGGTGGCCGCCGAGCTCGATGCCATGCTGCTGCGGTGGCGTGCGCTCGCCGACGGCGAAACGCTCACCCTGCACTGGCCGCGCTGACCCGCCCGGGACCCGGCGATCAGCGCCGGATCGTCCGCCCCGACCAGCCCCACAGCGCCGTACCGAGCAGGATGCCGGCGGTGATGCCGCCGAGGGAGGACAGCGCCAGATCGCCGAGCGTGTCGGTGTAGGCGGTGTCCAGCTCCGTCGAGGTGCGGATGAACGCCCAGTACTCGCCGATCTCCCAGAAGATGATGGCCAGGCCACCGAAGCCGCCCACCACCGCGGCCAGCAGGCGCCGGTCGACGACCCGCGGCGAGCGGCGGACCAGCAGCCCCACCCCAGGCACAGCAGCAACCAGTTCCAGTAGTGGTTGGCGTCGTCCCACCAGGAGATGCGGTCGTAGAGGTCCGGCACGTTGCCGGCCAGGTCCACCACGAACGGCAGGCCGACGAAGCCATCGGCCCAGTGCGGGTAGGGCGCCGGGCGGCCCCGCAACCACCAGCCGAGCGGTACCACCACGCCGGCCAACGGGTAGGTCAACGCCCGCACCAGCGGCGCCTTGCCGGCGAAGCCCTCGAGGTCGGGGAAGAGCACCACGACGCCCATCAGCACCACGAAGGCGGCCTTGACGGCGAGGTTGAACCAGCGGCCTGACACGTTGGTGCACGCTATCGGCGCCGGAAACGAGCGCGTAACACCCCGCTGGCAAGCTGCCCGTCATGCTGGTCACCGCCGAGCCCGAGCTCCGCCGCTACTTCTATCCCGTGGCTTTCGCCACCGAGGCGCGCCGCGGGCCCATCGGCCGGCGACTCCTGGGCACCGAGCTGGTCATCTGGCCGGCGGCGGACGGCACCTTCTCCGCCGCGCTCGACCGCTGCCCCCACCGCGACGCCCGGTTGTCCTGCGGCGGTGACCTGCACGAGGGTGACCTCCGCTGTCCCTACCACCACTGGACCTTCGGCGCCGACGGGCGCTGCACCGCCATCCCCCAGCAGCCGTCGACCCCCATCCCGCCCCGGGCGGCGCTGCCGAACGTTCCCCTGTGTCGAGCGCTACTCGTGGGTATGGGTCTGCCTCGATCCCGAGCCGCTGGGTGGGATCCCCGACATCGCCGAGTACGGGGCCGAGGGTTGGCGGCTGGTCGACGAGTTCGACGACCTGTGGGACTGCTCCGCCCCGCACCTCATCGACAACAACTTCGACCCCGCCCACATCGCCGTCGTGCACCGCAACAGCTTCGGCGCCACCGGCGACTACACCGTGCCCGTGGCCGAGGTCGAGCGCATACCGACCGGTCTGGTGGCCCGGACGCGCATCGGGGTGGCCGGTCGGCCGGGGAAGAGCGCCGCCACCGAGCGCCGCACCGACGCCGAGCTGCACGTGCCCTTCCTCGGCGTGTTCCGCATCAACTACCCCGACGGCCTGGTCCACATCATGGCCAAGGCCTGCACCCCCGTCGACGACGGCCACACCCGCCTGCTGCAGTTCGTGCTGCGCAACGACACCGAGGCCGATCGGCCCGGCGAGGACATCATCGCCTTCGACAGCCAGGTGGCCAAGGAGGACAAGGCCGTCCTCGAGCACTGCTGGACCGACTACCACCTCGAGCTCACCGGGAACGTGCACCTGCGCATCGATCGCGGGTCGGTCGAACTGCGGCGGCTGTGGGCCGAGGTGTGCGCCGGGACCTGGCGCCCGGGCCCGCACGACGGCTGACGGGGCCGTCGCCGGGGCTTGCAGCCGCCTCCCGGCGCTCGGGCTAACGTCGGCCCATGAAGATCGCCATGGGCATGGGGTTCTACGACGGGAACCCGGAGAAGTTCGTGCGTCGGGTGACCGACCTGGAGTCGGCCGGCGTCGACGTCGTGTGGGGCGGCGAGATCTACGGGTTCGACCTCGGGTCCTCGCTCGCCTACCTCGCCGCCAAGACCACCACGATCGAGCTGATGACGGGCATCTTCCCCGTCTACAGCCGCACCCCGGCGCTGATCGCCCAGATCGCCGCCACCATCGACTCGCTGTCGGGTGGGCGGTTCCACCTCGGCATCGGCACGTCCGGGCCGCAGGTCATCGAGGGGTGGCACGGCCTGCCCTACGACAAGCCCCTGCAGCGCACCCGGGAGGTCGTCGAGATCTGCCGCAAGGTGTGGAACCGTGAGGCGCTGGTCCACGACGGCAAGGCCTACCACCTGCCGCTCGACGCCGAGCACGGCGGTTCCGGCCTGGGCAAGCCGCTCAAGTTCATGGGCCAGCCGCTGCGCAAGGACATCCCCATCTGGATCGCCGCCATCGGTCCGAAGAACGTGCAGCTCACCGTCGAGGTGGCGGACGGCTGGCAGCCCATCTTCTTCGTGCCCGACAAGTTCCGCGACGTGTGGGGTGACGCCATCGCCGCCGGCGAGGCCAAGCGCGACCCGTCCCTCGGCGCGCTGATGATCATGGGCGGCGGACCGGTGGCGCTCGGCGGCAAGGACAACCCCTTCGTGCGCGACGCCCGCGAGCGCGCCCGGGCCAACGCCGGCTTCTACGTGGGCGGCATGGGCGCCCGCGACAAGAACTTCTACAACGACCTGTTCTGCCGCTACGGCTGGGAGGCGGAGGCCAAGGAGATCCAGGACCTCTTCCTGTCGGGCAAGCGGGAGGAGGCGTTCACCAAGATCCCCGAGGAGTACCTCGACATGGCCACCATGTGCGGCGACGAGGGCTTCGTGCGCGAGCGCATCGCCGTGTACAAGGAGGTGGGCGTCACCCACCTCATGATCGAGCCGGTGGGCGAGAACCCGCTCGACGTCATCGAGAAGGTCAAGGCCTGGTCGGAGTGACCGGCGCCGAGCAACGTCGATCGCGACCCATCCCAACCACAGGAGAACCACACCATGGCAGATGAGATCCTCACCGAAGCCCGGGGCAAGGTGTTGCTCATCACCCTCAACCGGCCCGATGCCCGCAACTCGGTCAACCTCGAGCTGGCCAACCAGCTGGCGGCGGCGATGGAGCTGCTCGACAGCTCACCCGAGTTGTCGGTCGGCGTGCTGTCGGGCAACGGCAAGGGCTTCTCGGCGGGCATGGACCTCAAGGCCTTCGTCGAGGGCGGCATGCCCAACCTGCCCGGCCGGGGCTTCGCCGGCATCACCGAGAAGGCGGCGGCCAAGCCGCTGATCGCCGCGGTCGAGGGCTTCGCCCTGGCCGGTGGGCTCGAGATCGCGCTGTCCTGCGACCTGGTGGTGGCCTCGAAGGGCACCCGGTTGGGGATCCCCGAGGTGGGCGTGGGCTTGTTCGCCGGGGCGGGCGCGTTGCTTCGTCTGCCGCGGGTGCTGCCCTACGGCCTGGCCATGGAGATGGCGTTGACCGCGGATCCGATCACCGCCGAGCGGGCCTACGAGCTCGGCTTGGTCAACCGGCTGGTCGAGCCGGGGGAGGCGCTGAACGTGGCCATCGAGTTGGCCGAGCGCATCGCCCGCAACGCGCCGTTGGGCCTGGCGGCGTCCAAGGAGCTGATCCGGGAGCAGCAGGGCCGTACCGAGGCCGAGTTCTGGGCGTACCAGAACACGGTGCTGTCCAAGGTGTTCGCCTCCAAGGACGCCATCGAGGGGGCCACCGCCTTCGCCGAGAAGCGCGCCCCCAACTGGACCGGCCAGTGACCCACGTCAGCGCGCGCTGACATCCGCCGATTCGACGTCGATTCGCGGATATGCCCCACGGGGTATGCCGTCGAATCGACGTCGAATCGCTGTTTTCGGGTTGGCCCGACATACCATACCGAATGGTATCGTATGTCGGCCGTCAACGGTAGCGCTCGAGCAGGTCGCTCACCCGGCCGGTGACCAACCGGGGCTGGAACTCGATGTCCTGCCAGGTGAACACGGCCAAGCCGTAGCCGAGCGAGCTCAGCGCGGTCCACCGGCGGCGGTCCTCCTCGTGGCGCTCCCCGCCGTGGAACGCGCGCCCGTCGACCTCGAGCAGCACCCGTGGCGCAAGCTGGAAGTCCACCCGGCCCACGAACCGACCGAGGTCGTCGGCGATGCGAACCTGCCTTTGGCCGGTGGGCAGGCCGGCGTCGCGCAGCACCTGCACGCAGCGTGTCTCGAGGTAGCTCTCGGTCGCCGGCTGGCCCGGCGGCCGGCGCCCCAGCACCTCGGCGAGCACCGCCACGCCCGGTCGCTGTCGTGGCGCGAGTGCGGTCATCTCCAGCAGCCGTGCCTCGCTGACGAGCGGGCGGCGCAGCGCCGATTCGACGGCGAGCTCGACCTGATCGGCGGGCGACAGCCATCCGCCCCTCCGCATGCCGAAGCACAACCGCCGCCGGCTGAGGTCGATCCCCAGCCAACGTCTGCTCGATCGATGCCACCGGCAGGCACATCCAACTCCACGGTGTCGCCCACCGCCTTCCGGCGATGCACGCCGCTTCGTCGGCGACCGGACCGACGCGGCACGTTCACCTGGATCGGGACCGGGGCCTCCCAACCGTCGAGGTTGCGGCAGTGCGGCACCGGCCGCCCCTGTCAGGACGGCATCCGGCCCGGCGGCGACCAGTTCGACGGCGCACGCCTGGCGCCAGCGGTCGGTCGGGTGATCGGGCGGCGGTTGGACTACGAACACCCCTGGGCGGACACGAACGAGCTCGCCCCGGCGAACGGCCTGGGCCCGGTGATGCCCATCCAGCCCGCGGACCTCGAGCTGGCGACGGGTCAGCACGCCGAAGGCTTCCGAGTCGAACACCACGAGATATGAAATAGCACGAAAGTTTACAAACCGGGGCGGTTTTGATCGGGCTAAGGCCCTGCAGCGGCCGTTTCGTCGACGTTCCGTGGCGGTTGGCTTGACGTTCCGTCGGAGTTTGTTCCGTTGCGTGACGCAACTCCTTCCAAAACCGCCCCGGTCTCCGACGAGGGAACGGGGTGGACACCGGCTGGCCGCCCTGACGCCCGTCGTGCGCATTCCCGGCTCGCGCCGATGGAGCACCGGCTTGCAGTGCGGGAGCACCGGTGCCGCCGGCGTCGGGCGGCCCGCGGTCGACCGGGGTCCCCGCGACGTCGACGGGCGCCCGCAAGGCGACGAAACGTAGGATCCGCAGGTCCGCGGGACGGCGGTGGCCGACCCGCACCTGGGGACGCGACGGGGGAGTGCGACGCAACGATGACCTGGCAGCCGGAGATCGACGAACTGCGCGAACGCCAGCGCCTGGCCGCCATGATGGGCGGCGAGGAGCGCGTGGCCCGCCAGAAGGCGGCCGGGAAGCTGACCATCCGGGAGCGCTTCGACGCGTTCGCCGACCCGGGCAGCTTCCACGAGGTCGGCTCCACCGCCGGCGTCGGCACCTACGATGACGAGGGCAAGCTGATCTCGTTCATCCCCGCCAACTTCCTCTGCGGCACCGCCGAGGTCGATGGCCGACCGGTCATCGTGTCGGGCGACGACTTCACGGTCCGGGGCGGTTCGAACGAGTTCACCATCCCGGCCAAGCGCGACTTCGCCGAACGCATCGCCGTGGAGCTCCGCCTGCCCCACATCCGCCTGGTCGACGGCATGGGCGGCGGTGGCTCGGTCAAGATGATCGAGATCAAGGGTCGCACCAGCATCCCGCAGATGTCGGGGTGGGAGACCGTGGTGGAGCACCTCGGGGTGGCGCCCTCGGTGGCGCTGGCCCTGGGCTCGGTGGCCGGCATCGGCGCCGCCCGGGTGGCCACCAGCCACTACTCGGTCATCGTGGCCGAGACGGCGCAGATGATGATCGCCGGCCCGGCGCTGGTGGACCAGGCCTCGCTGGGCGACGTGTCCAAGGAGGAGCTCGGCCACGCCCGCATCCACACCTCCAACGGCGCCATCGACGACATGGTGGCCACCGAGGAGGAGGCGTTCGACCGGGCCCGCCGCTTCCTGTCGTACCTGCCGCAGAACGTGTGGGAGCTGCCGCCCCGTGGCCCGATCACCGACGACGCCAACCGCCGGGACGAGAAGCTGCTGAAGATCGTGCCCCGTGAGCAGCGCCGGGTCTACAAGATGCGCGAGGTCATCGAGAGCGTCTTCGACGCCGGCAGCTTCTTCGAGATGGGCAAGGGCTGGGGCAAGTCGATCATCACCGGGTTCGCCCGCCTCGACGGCTGGCCCATCGCCGTGTTCGCCGAGGATCCCTACCAGTACGGCGGGGCGTGGACGGCGTCGTCGAGCCGCAAGCTCACCCGCTTCGTCGACCTCGCCTCGATGTTCCACCTGCCGCTGGTCCACCTGGAGGACTGCCCGGGCTTCCTCATCGGCAAGCAGTCGGAGGAGGAGGCCACCATCCGGCTCGGTTCGATGGCGCTCGCCGCCCTCGGTCAGTCGCAGAGCCCGTTCTGCTGCGTGATCGTCCGCAAGGCGTTCGGCGTGGCCGGTGCCGCCAACCACAAGGGCGACACCACCCACTTCCGGTACTCGTGGCCGTCGGGCGACTGGGGCTCGTTGCCGATCGAGGGCGGCCTGGAGGTGGCCTACAAGGCCGAGCTGGCCCAGTACGAGGGCGAGGCGTTCGCCGCCGAGGTCCAGAAGATCCGCGACCGGCTCAACCGCTACCGCAGCCCGTTCCGTTCGGCCGAGCCGTTCGAGATCGAGGAGGTCATCGACCCCCGCGACACCAGGCCGTTGCTGTGCCGGTGGGCGAACCTGGTGGCCCCCTCGCGCCGCCCGGGGCCGGTGAGCTGGACCTACCGCCCCTGACCGCGTGCCGACCACCCCGGACCAGCGGCGGCGCCCAGGCCTGCGCGGAAGGTCGGGGCTCGGCAACGGACTAACGCCGACGCCGGGGGAGAACTGCGTTCGCCGCGCGGACGTTCGCATGACGCGCGGCTAGGGTCGGCGCCCATGAAGCGACTCCACCTGTGGGGGTTGGTTCTGGGGGTGTCGTTGCTCCTCACCGCGTTGGTCCCGGCCGGCTCCGCCGGCGCCCAGTCGACCGCGCGTTTCCGGGTCTCGGTGTACCACCAGGGCCGCCCGATCCCGAACATGGCGATCATCATCAACTCGTCGGCGTCCGATCCTCGCGGGTACATCAACTCCGCTGCGCCGAACCTGACCGCCGCCGATGGCGGTTACATCCTCGACCTACCGCCGGGTACGTACGACGTCCACGTGGCCGAGCCCACGACGAACAACCAGACCTATCCGAGCCAGGTGCACTACGAGGTGCCGGCCCGGCCGGGTGCGGTGATCGACGTGGTGTTCGAGATGGCCATGCCCACCGGTGTGATGCAGGGCCAGGTGGCGCTCCCCAACGGACAGTGGGTGGCGAACACCAAGGTCGAGGTCTTCGGCACGTCGGCACGGGGCGACGGTGCGCCCTTCGGCTGGGGTGATACCTACACCAACGAGGCGGGTTGGTTCACCATCCGCAACCTCAAGCCGAACCAGTACTACGTGGTGTTCGTGCCGGCGCTCGGCATCCGCTTCGACGGGGTGCCCATCGCCGCCGGTGCGGTGACCGGTGACGTGCCGCTGTGGCGCAGCGGCTTCTACGGCGGCATCGGTCCGGTGGCCCGGGCCGCCTGAGGGCGGCGGCAGGGTTCTCCCGAAGGCTTCGCGGGTCGCCGCCTCAGCGGGCGCGGGCGGCGACCACCGCGGTCTCCACCTTCCATTCCGGGCGGACCAGCGCGGCCACGATGACCAACGTGGACGCGGCCAGGTGTTCACTCAGGTAGTCAGCCCGTGCGGCCATCACCGCGGCCATGTCCTGGCCCGGCACCACGTAGGTGGTGACCGACACGATGTCGGTGCGCGCCATGCCCGCGTCGGTGATGATGGCGTCGATGTTGCGCCAGACGACGGCCGCCTGCTCGGCGATGTCGGTGGGCACCGTGCCGTCGGGGGCGATCGGCACCACCCCGGCGGTGTGCAGCATCGCCGAGCCCGCCTCGGACAGCACGCCGTGGGCGTAGCGGGCTGCGGTGGGGGCGATCGAGGCGGGGGCGAGCGGTCGGTTCATCGGCCCCGACGCTAGTCAGGGCCCCTCGTCACCGGCCGTGTCGGGCCCGGCCAGCAGCGCCCGCACCGCGTCGATGGTGTCGGCCTCGGCCGGTGCCTTGTCGTCTCGGTAGCGGCGCACCCGGGCGAAGCGCAGCGCCACCCCGCCGGGGTAGCGGACCGATCGCTGCACGCCGTCGAGGGCGATCTCGACCACCAGCTCCGGGCGCACGAACACGGTGATGCCCTTGGTGTCGAGCTGGCGGGCCAGCAGCTGTTCGGTCTGCCAGCGCAGCAGCGCGTCGGTGAGGCCCTTGAACGTCTTGCCCACCATCACGAACCGATCGGGCTCGTGGGGGTGTCGGGCGCCGAGGTGGAGGTTGGACAGCCAGCCCTGCCGGCGGCCGTGGCCCCATTCGGCGGCGAGCACCACCAGGTCGAGCGTGCGCACCGGTTTCACCTTGCGCCAGGCGGCCCCACGTCGCCCGGCGGCGTAGGGCGCGTCGATGGCCTTGACCATCACGCCCTCGTGGCCACGGCGCAGCGCATCGTCGGAGAACGCGGTGGCCGCCCCGATGTCGTCGGTGACGATGCGGGTGACGGCGTGGCCGCCGGCCACCGCGTCGAGGTGGTGCAGGCGTTCGCGCAGCGTTGCGTCCACCAGGTCCTGCCCGTCGCGGTGCAGGCAGTCGAAGAAGAACGGGGTCAGCGCGAACGATGCCGGCTCGGCGCGGTGCCGGGCGAAGCGGCTGATCGTGTCCTGGAACAGGTGCGGTGCGAGCTGCTCGGCATCGCCTTCGCTGAGCCCGATGAGCTCCCCGTCGAGGACGGTCGCCCGCACCGGCAGTGTGCGAACCAGGGCCACCACCTCGGGCACGCGAGCGGTGATGTCGTTGAGGTTGCGGGTGAAGACCGACACGTCGTCGCCGTTGCGGTGCACCTGGACCCGGGCCCCGTCGACCTTCCACTCGACCGAGGCGGTGCCCAGCTCGCCGACGGCGGTGGCCACGTCGGCGCTGGTGGCCGCCAGCATGGGGCGCAACGGCCGGCCGACGGTGAGACCGACGGCGTCCAGCCCGGCGGTCCCGCCGGTGCGGGCCACGGTGGCGACCGCGGACAGGTCGCCGGCCAGCATGAGGGCGCGGCGCACCGCGACGGGGGTGGTGTCGGTGGCGGCGGCGAGGGCGTCGAGCACGAGGCCTTCGAGCGCACCCTGGCGGAGGCCGCCGAGCAGGAGCTGGCGGACGAGGTCGACCTCGTCGGAGGCGGCGGTGGCGAAGAAGTCCGCCAGCCGGGCGCTGCGGGCGGCGCTGGAGCCTTCGCCGGTGAGGCCGGCGAGCTCGTCGAGCAGGCGGTCGAGCTCGACCACCGTGCGCGTACCACCTGGTATGTCGGGGTCGGTGGTGATGGCGCGGAGCAGTGCCCAGCCCACCCCGACGCGGCCCTGGCGGGGGGCGCCGGCTAGCAGGGCCACCGCCACCGGCAGCTCGTCATCGTCGGCGCGGCGCAACAGCTCGGCGAGGTGGGCGACCTTCGCCTTCTTCGACGATGTGGCGGCGACCGTTGTCGAGGTCGCCGCCACATCGCGAAGCGTCAGGGCCATGTGCTCAGGTGGCGGCGGGTTCTGCGGTGCTGTCGCCGCCCGGGGCCTCGGTGGCGCCCTCGCCGTCGCCGGCCTTGGTGGTGCGCCGCCGGCGGGTGGTGGTCGTCGAGGACGTGGTGGCGCGCTTGCGGGCCGGCTTGGCCGGAGGCGCTTCGGTGCTCGCAGCCTCGTCCGGTTGCGTACCGGTCGGTTCGGTGGCCTCGTCGGCGGCCTTCGCCTTCGTGGTGCGCCGGCGACGCTTGGGCGCCTCGGGTTCGGGCTCGGGCTCGGGCTCTGCCGCGGCCTCCGGCTCGGGCGCAGCCTCGGGTTCGGGCGCGGGCTCCGGCGCTGGTTCCGCAGCCGGCTCCACCGTTGCGTCGGCGCCCGCCGCGGCATCGGGGGCGGTGTCTTCGGGCTCGGGGGCGGTCGGTTCCGCGGCGGCCGGTTGGGTGTCGCTCGACTCGGCGACCGGCGGCTCGGTGGTGGCGGGCTCGGCGGTGGCGGGCTCGGCGGTGGCCGACGGTGCGGCCTCGGCCGGGACCAGGTCGCTCGGTACCGGGGCGGTCCCGTCGATGCCGTTGCGGCGCCCGCGGCCTCCGCGACCGCCGCGCGTGCGCCTGGGTCGCTCGGCCGGCTGATCGAGGGTCCCGGCCGCCGGGGCACCGCCGTCGCCCGCTTCGGCGTGGGCCGCCATGCCGGCCGGTACGTCGTCGTCGTCGCCGCCGGAGGAGGCGCCCTCGGCCGCAGGGGCGGCGGCGGGCGAGGGCTGCTCCCCGCCGTGGCCGGCGCCGGCGTCGTGCTCGAACGTCGGGCGACCGGCGACCGGGGTCAGCAGGTAGTCGTCGGCGTCGTCGCTCCACGCCATCGCCACGACGCCGCGGGCGACCGCCGCCTTGGCGAACTGCAGGAAACCCCGAAGCCGAACCGTTTCTCGGAGAAGTCCGGCTGGCGGCGACGAAGCTGGGTCTTCAACCCGGACAGCGGGGTCCCGGCGCCGTCGGACACCAGGCTCTCGACCGTGGAGGCGAGCAGCTCGAAGGCGTAGCCGACCTCGCCGAGGTTGCCCCCGGTGGGGAACTGCACGTCGGGATCGCCGGGGCTGGAGGAGTCCGCCAGCTCGATCACACCGCGCTCGTGCAAGCTGCGCAGGAGCTCGGTGAACCCGCGGAAGCCGAGGTCGGCCTCGCTGAAGGTGGACTCCTTGCGGAGCACCGCCCGCTTGAGCGAGGAGGCGCGCACGCTGCCGCTCGAACGCTCGAGGCCCGACAGCGTCTGGGTGATGAGGCGCTCGACCTCCTCGAGGGTGGTCGGTGCGGTCGATTCGGCGGTGTCGGACGCCTCGGTCTCGACCTCGGCTTCGACCTCGACCTCGCCCACGTCGCCAACCTGGGGGCGGCGGCCGCGGCCACGGCCGCGCGGCACGATGGTGCGGCGACCCTTGGCGGAGACCTCGACGCCCTCGAGGCGCTCGTAGAAGAGGAACTCGTCGCACGCCGGCGGGAGCAGGGCGGAGGTCGACATCTGCACGCCGAGACCGATCACCTGCTTGTTGTGCTCGCGGAGCTTGTGCACGAGGGGGGTGAAGTCGCTGTCGCCGGTGCCCAACACGAAGGTGGTGATGTAGTCGCGCTCGAAGCACATCTCGAGGGCGTCGACCGCCATCTTGATGTCGGCGGCGTTCTTGCGCACCGAGCCCATACGTTGGGGGATCTCGATCAACTCGACGTGGTGGCGGGTCAACATGCGCCCGTCCTCCGCGAACTTCAACCAGTCCGCGTAGGCTCGGCGCACGACGACGCGGCCTCGTTCCGCCAGGGCGTCGGCAACCGGCTTGAGGTCGAAGGCCATGCCTCCGAGGTTCTCGCGGGCTCCGATGGCCAGGTTCTCGTAGTCGAGGAAGAGGGCGATCCGTTCTTCGTCGGCGCTCATGCGGTGTGACCCGCGTCGCTGCGGATCATCGTTGTCCTTGTCATGACACGCAGCGTAGGCGCCGCCGCCCCTCTTCAGGATGATCCGCGCCCGCTTCACTGTCCGATACCGTGGGCACACGATGCGTGTCGATCACCGTTTCTTTCCGGTCGGCGACCTCCGGTTGCACGCCCTGCACTTCGGCGGCGAGGGCCACCCGATCGTGCTCCTGCACGGGGTCACCGGCCACGGCTGGCTGTGGCACGGCGTAGCCGGGCAGCTCACGCTGTGGGGCCAGGTGTTCGCCCTCGACCTGCGGGGTCACGGCGACAGCCAGTGGGCGGCGGACGGGAGGTACGACACCACCACGCTGGCCGACGATGTGGCGGCGGTCATCGAGCAGTTGGGCGAGCCGGCGGACGTGGTCGGGCTGTCGTGGGGCGGTCTGGTGGCGATGCGGCTCGCCGGGCGCCACCCCGGTCTGGTGCGGCGGCTGGCGGTGCTCGACATCCCGACGTCGTTCACCCAGTCGAGCTCGGATGTGCCCCAACGGCCGTACCGGTTCGCCGGGCGACGGGAGGTGCTCGACTGGGAGCGTCAGGCCAACCCACGGGCCGCCGGGCCGCTGGTGGAGCTGGTGGCCGACCACAGCGTGCGCCCGGACGCCGGCGGGGGCCTGGTCCGCAAGCACGACGAGCGGTTCATCACCACGTGGCCGTTCCGCGGGGAGACCTACGACGCCGATTGGCGGGCGCTGTCCTGCCCGGTGTTGCTGTTGCGGGCGGCCGACAGCCCGGTGCTGAGCGTTGAGCAGTTCGAGGCCATGCTGGCCGCGCAGCCGGGAGCGGAGGGGTTGACCATCGAGGGCAGCGGGCACCTATTGCCGCTCGATCGGCCGATCTCGGTGGCGGATGCGTTGGAGGGCTTCCTGCACGAGGCGGCGCTCGATGCCGCCGTGATCGGCGAGGCCCGCGAGGCGCTCGACATCCCCTGAGCGGGCTGCATGCGGCCGGCGTCGTCTGCGGGGCTTCGGCCGGCCGCGCGCTCATCCTTGCCGGGCCGGAGCATCACGTTTCTCCGGTGACGAATCGGCGAGGGGTCGGTCCCGGGAGCATCGGTCGAAGTTGTTTCTCCGGTGACGAAACGGGTGGGGCCGAACCGTGCTTCTTCCGCTGCTCGCTGTGCGTGCAGGCCCCTCGTGGTTGTGGGCCGGTTGCCGTGCGCGCGGTCATGCCGGCTCTCCGTGGGGACGCAGCACCGCTGGCGCAGCCGACTCGCTCCCGGTGGCGCACCGTCGGGGAAGCCGGAGCTGACCATCACGGGTGCTGTCGGCGGCGGCCGGTGTGCGGTGTCGGTGCACCCTATGGTCCGATCTCCTTCCCCCTGAACGCCTCGACTGGTCCGGCGACACCGCCGCGAGCCGCTGGTGACGGAACGCAGGCCCCTGTTCGCCCGGGCGAGCGAACGGCGGTAGGCACCGGCCGCCGACCGTGCCGTCGGCAGCTGTGGACTCGATCACGACAGCCTTCGCCACTATGGGAGGCGATCTCCCAGCGATCGACCACTCTGAGCACGATCCGACCCCGGGGTTTCGTCACCGGAGAAAACCAGTGGTCCGTGCCGGGTCACTCGGAGGAGCAGCGCGCCAAGGCGCCGGTGGGGAAGGCGCTGCGGGCTGGCGTGGGAGGGTTCGGCTTGCGGCAGCGAGGGGCCGTGACCCGTCCGCTGCGACCGTCCGCGTGACGCGTCCGCTGCGACCCATCCCGCCGTCACCCGCCCAACGGCGCCGGCGGACTCTGGGGCGCTCACGCCGAAGGCGCGGCATCACCTCGTCGGCGAAGCCGACCAGCTGCTCGTCGAGCTGCTTTCGCGGCTCAGGCCGGGCATGTCGAAGAACAGCACCAGGTGCTCGACGCCCAGGGTCACGCGCCAGAAGGCCAGCTGCTCGGCCACCTCGTCGGGCGATCCGCACGCGATCGCCCGGTTGTCGATCGCCTCCTCCAACGAAGGGGCGAAGTCGAGCGGTGCCTCGCCCCCGCCGGCCGGAACGTACGTCTTGAACCGACCGTAGGGCGACAGGAACTTCGCCCACTCGTCCCATGCGTTGCGCCCGCTGCGCAGCGCCTCCGACCGCGACGAGCCGAGATGGCAGTTGATGGACAGGCACCGGGCCCCGCCCCGCCCGATCTCCCAACCGTGCTCCGGCGCGATCTCGCCGAAGCGCTCCCCTGCGGCACCACCACCTCCGGGTTGCGGCCGGGATCACCCCGTGGTGGCGCACCCGCGGCGCGTACTCCAGCGTCTCCGGCGAGGTGACCGCCTGCCAGATCTCGATCGGGGCGATCGGCTTGGGGATCAGCGTCAGATCCTTGACCGTCGCCCCCCGGTCGGGGATGCCCGGCGGCGGGAACACGAAGTGCTTGCCGGTGTACGAGAACGTCTCGTTCCACCACGCCGCCTTGATGACCTCCATCGCCTCTTCGAACAGCTCGCGGTTGACCCGGTCGGCCTCCCGGCTCATCTCGTTGTCACCCGACGCCACCACCGCGCCGAGGGACTGCGCCTCCCGCGGCACGGTGCCGCGTCCCACGCCGAAGACCATGCGGTCGCCCGACAGGATCTGGGCCATGGCGTAGTCCTCGGCCAGCCGCAGCGGGTGCCACTGCGGCACGACGTTGAACATCTGCCCCAGGCGCAGCCGCTCCGTCCGGCTCACCAACCACAACCCGAACTGCACCAGGTTGGGCACCACCTCGTACCCCTCGTACTGGAAGTGGTGCTCGGTCAGCCACATCGTGTCGTAGGGCAGGCCGTCCATCGTCCGGGCCCAGTGCACGAGGTTCTCGTAACCGGCGACCACCGCGTCGTTCCCGTAGCGGCGATCGGTGGGGGCGGGCCCGGCCTTGCCGGCATCGGGCATCGGCACGCCGCCGTAGAAGTTGCAGTCGAAACGCACGTGCCGAGTCTTGTCGGTCGGCACCGGAGACCGCGCACCCGGACGTGTTGCGTGTCGGTGAACTGCCCCGCCCGCAGACCGGCTCAGCCGAACCAGAAGTTGAGGGCCACCACGACACCGATGACGATGACGACGGCCCGCAGCACCCACGGGTTCAACCGGCGGACCAGCCGCCCGCCGAGGCTGCCGCCGATCAGGCTGGCCGGCATCATCACCAGCGCCATCGACCACACCACCTTGCCGGAGAAGGCGAAGAAGCCGGCCGCCACCACGTTGGCGGTGAACGCCACCAACTGCTTCAGCGCGTTGACCCGGACCATCGACTCGTCGAGGGCGATGGTGAGCACCGCCAGGGCGATGATGCCCATGCCCGCCCCGAAGTAGCCGGCGTAGGTCCCGATGAAGAACACCGCCGCCGTCATCGACGCTGGCGTCCGCACCGCCACCGCCGTGTCGGCACCGGCAGCGCCACCGGCGGGACCACCCGCCCCGCCGGTCCCGCCCGCCCCGCCGGTCCCGCCCGCCGGCGAGGCCGCCCGCGAGGGCAGCGCCGCCTTGATGCGATCACCGAGCGCCAGCAGGACACAAGCGAGCAGCACCAGGAACGGCACCAGCGTGCGGAACAGCTTCTCGCTCGACAGCACGAGCAGCGAAGAACCGAGCAAGCCTCCGAGGCCGGCCGCGAGCATCACCGTGGGCACCCGCTTGCGCTGGTGGGCCAGGTCCTCCCGCTGGGCGAACGTGCCCCCGAAGTACCCGGGGCACAGGGCGAACGTGTTGGTGATGTTCGACGACACCGCCGGCACCCCCAGCGCCACCAGCGTGGGGAACGTCACCAGCGTGCCGCCGCCGGCCACCGCGTTGATGAGGCCGGCGGCCACGGCGGCGATGGCGGCGATCGCACTCGGCCAGGGAGAACTCCATTGGCGGCTACACTAGGGCCTCGGCCCCGCTGCCGCCCTCTCTACTGACCCCGCTGGAGCGCCGCTCAGCGGAGGTAGGCCCGAGGCCGTCGAACGGCTCGACGGTGCCGTCGCTGCGAACGAGCAGCCTGGCGGCGCTTGGCGGCGCAGCAAGCTGGCGGCCTCGCCGGGACCGGCCACGAAGCACGCCTTGGCGAGCGCCTCCGCCCACCAACCGGCCGACGCCATCACCGTGATGGCATCGACGTCGCCACCGAGGGGCCGGCCGGTGGCGGGATCGACCAGGTGGTGGTTCGTCCGGCCGTTGTGCTCCCAACGTCGCCCAGCCGGGTGCTGGTCGCCACCGCACCCACGGAGAGGCCGACCACCGCGCATACAGCGCCTGGCCGGAACCGTCGGGGCCATGCGGGTGCCACGCCGACCTCGCCAGCCGGTATCCCTCGGCGGTCGTGGCTGGCCGGCGACCACGGGTGTCGCCACCGAGGTTGACCATGGCGCCGACGGCGCCGCCTGCGAGCAGCCTCGGCCACCAGCAGGTCACCGGCCAAGCCTTGCCGATGCCCCGGATCGAGGGCCACGCCCGGGCCGAACCGGCTTGCCGTCGCACCGTCGACGTCGATGTCGGCGCAACCGGGCGCACCCACACCCACACCCACACCGACACCCACACCGACGTGGATCGGCGCGACCGGTGCCCGGTTGCGGCGGCATCGGCCTCGACCGCCACGGCCGGCGGGTGTGCCTGCCCGCAGGGGTGCGCCTCGACGCCGGTGGCATCGGCAAGGGCCTGGCCGCCGACCTGGCGGTGGCCCGGCTGATGCGCCTGGGCTGCTCCGGCGCGATGGCGAGCGTGGGCGGCGATGTCCGGGTATGCGGGCGGCCGCCACAGGGCGAGCGGTGGCGCGCCGAGGTGGCCGACGCCGGGGACGCTCGCATGGCCGAACGGACGCTGCTCGACGGGGCCGTCGCCACCTCGAGCACGGCGCTGCGCCGCTGGCGGGTCACCGGGCCCGACGGCGCCGCCGCCGAGGCCCACCACGTGATCGATCCCGCCACCGGCCGACCGGCCGTCACCGACGTGGTGCTGGTCTCGGTCAGCACCGGTCGTGGCTGGTGGTCGGAGGTGCTGGCCACCGCCGCCCTGGCCCGGGGGCGGGCGGCCGGCTCCGCGCTGCTCGATCTCCACGGCGCCGATGCGGTGCTCGTCGACGCCGACGGCGCCGGCCACGTGGTCGGCGCCGCGTTCTCGCTGCTGGCGCCCTCGGCGGGCATCGATGCGGTGGCGGCGCTGAAGGCGGCCTCGTGAACGAGAAGCTCGCCTGGGACATCGCCCGGGCCGGCGGCATCGTCGCCTGGGGCCTGCTCAGCTTCTCGGTGATCTGGGGACTGCTGCTGGCCTCGCGGTTGCTCGGTCAGCGGGCGCCGGCGCCGTGGTTGCTCGAGCTGCACCGCTACCTCGGCGCGCTGTCGCTGGTGTTCACCGGCGTGCACATCGGCGGTCTGGTCGGAGACAACTGGTTGCACATCGGCTGGGCCGAGGTGCTCGTGCCGCAGGCCTCCGCCTGGAAGCCGCTGGCGGTGACGTGGGGCGCGCTGGCGCTCTACCTGCTGCTGGCGGTGGAGGTGACGTCCCTGGGCAAGAAGCTGCTGCCCCAGAAGCTGTGGCGGCGCATCCACCTCCTGGCTTTCCCCCTGGTGCTCGTCACCTCACTGCACGGCGCCCAGGCCGGGACCGACGCCACCAACGGGTTGTACCGGGCGCTGTCGGTGGGGGTGCTGGCGGCGATCCTGGTGCTGACCATGGTCCGGCTCGCCATCGGCCGCCGCGCCCGCAAGCGCCGCCAGGGAGCAGCCGGTGCAACCGGTGGTGCGGCCGGTGCCGGTGCCGGCGCCACCCCGATGGCGCCGGCCGGTCGCGCTGGCCGCCCGGCCCGCCCCGACGCCGGTCAGGCCGGTTCCCCGGCCGCCGGGGGTCAGCGGGCGGCCTCGACGGCCGGCCCTGCGGCGGCATCGGGTGGGGCACCGCCCTCGGCCCGGATGAGATCGAGGTAGTTGTAGATCGTCACCCTGCTGACCCCGAGGGCGTCCGCCACGTCCTCGATGGATCGTCGCAGGGTGAACGCCCCCCGCTGGTCGAGCGTGCGGACCGCCGCCTGTTTGGCCGACCGTTCCAGCTCGGCCAGCGGGGTTGCCAGCTCGTGCTCCAGCTCCGCCAACATGCGGCCCAGCGCGCCGTTCAGATCGAGCGGCGGTGCGGCGCCCGCCGGCCGGTCGGCGCTGACCGACAGCGACACGCGGCGGGCGCCGGCGGCGAAGGCGGCGTCGATGAGGGCGGCCGACGCAGCCCGAACGGTGTCCGCCGGACCGGAGGCGGTGGAGGCGAACGGGCCCAGCTCGACCTCGAGCCCGGCCGCGGCCACGGCGTCGACCGCCGACAGCACGTGGGGGCCGGGACGGCCCTCCATGAACGGCTCGATCGTGAACTCCAGGTGAAGGTGCCCCACGTCGCCTCCTCGAAGGTTGACGAAAAGTAAAGCATCCACGACGATGACCCGGTGACCCACGCCGCCACCGGCACCCGACCGTCGATCGACCGCGACCGTCTGCTCGGACGCCTCGCCGCGCTGGCCGCGCTGTCGCCGCTCGAAGGCGCCGGATCGTGCCGCCTGGCCCTCACCGATGCCGACAAGGCCGGCCGCGACCTGCTCTGCACCTGGATGACCGACCTGGGCCTGGACGTGCGCATCGACGTGGTCGGCAACATCGTCGGCGTGTGGACCGCCGGGGCGGAGCGACCCGATGAGGCCCCGGTGCTGTGCGGCTCGCACATCGACACGGTGGCCACCGGCGGCCGTTACGACGGCGCCTACGGCGTCCTCGCCGGCGTGGAGGTGATCGAGACGCTCGCCGCCGCCGGCGTGCGCACCCGGCGCCCGCTGGCCGTGGGGGCGTTCACCAACGAGGAGGGCGCCCGTTTCGCCCCCGACATGATGGGATCGCTGGTCTACGTCGGCGGCCTGAGCGCCGAGGAGGCGCTCGACACCGTCGGCATCGACGGCGCCCGGGTGGGCGACGAGCTGGCCCGCATCGGATACCAGGGGGTATGGCCGGTGCCGGCAGCGGCACCCCACGCCTTCGTGGAGCTGCACATCGAGCAGGGGCCGGTCCTCGAGCACGAGGGGTACGTCATCGGCGCCGTCACCGGTGTGCAGGGCATCTCCTGGCAGGAGCTCACGTTCACCGGCCAGTCCAACCACGCCGGGACCACGCCGATGCACCTGCGCCGTGACCCCGCTTACGCCGCCGCCCGGGTGGCCACGTTCGTGCGGGAGCTCGCCCGCGAGCTGGGCGGCCGCCAGGTGGCCACCGTCGGCCGGATCCTGCTGCACCCCAACCTGGTCAACGTCGTGCCGGCGTGGGCCACCATGACCGTCGACCTGCGCAACACCGACGCGGAGCGTCTGCGCGAGGCCGAGGCCCGCCTGGCCGCCTTCGTGGCCACCATCGCCCGCGAGGAGCAGCTCTCGCTGTCGGTGCGCTCGCTGGCCCGCTTCGAGCCGGTCGACTTCGACGAGCGCGTGATCGCACTGGTCGAGTCGACGGCCATCCGCCACGGCTGGCCCACGCTGCGGCTGCCCTCCGGCGCCGGCCACGACGCCCAGATGCTCGCCGCGTGTGCCCTGTCGGCATGATCTTCGTGCCGTCGCACCGGGGCATCAGCCACAACCCCGCAGAGCACACCGACGCCGGCCACCTGCACGCCGGCGCCGATGTCCTGCTCGACGTCCTGCTGGAGCTCGCCGACCGATGAGTGCTGTGCCTGCAACCGCGGATGGGGCTCCGCCCCGCGACCCCGCCCGAACCATCACCGTCGGCGCCGCCCAGCTCGGACCGATCCAACGCGACCACACCCGGGCCGACGTGGTGGAGCGGCTCCTGGTGCTGCTGCGCCGGGGCGCCGAGCAGGGCTGCTCGCTGGTGGTGTTCCCCGAGCTGGCCCTCACCACGTTCTTCCCGCGCTGGTACTTCCCCGACCAGGCCGACATCGACGCCTTCTTCGAGACCGAGCTGCCCGGGCCGGACACCTCGGTGCTCTTCGAGGAGGCCGCCCGCCTCGGCGTCGGCTTCCACCTCGGCTACGCCGAGCTCACCGCCGACGGCCACCGCTACAACACCGCCGTACTGGTGGGTACGGACGGGCGCATCATCGGCAAGTACCGCAAGGTCCACCTGCCCGGCCACGAGGAACACGAGCCCTGGCGGCCCTTCCAGCACCTCGAGCGGGGCTACTTCGAACCGGGGGAGCGCTTCGACGTGTGGCGCGCCTTCGGTGGGGTCGTGGGCATGTTGATCTGCAACGACCGCCGCTGGCCCGAGAGCTACCGGATGTTGGGCCTGCAGGGCGCCGAGCTGTGCCTCATCGGGTACAACACGCCCATCCACTACGCCCCCGATCCGTCGCAGAACATCCTGCAGGGTTTCCACAACGCGCTGGTGATGCAGGCCGGTGCCTACCAGAACGGCATGTGGGTGGTGGGCGTGGCCAAGGCCGGTCTCGAGGAGAGCGTCGACTCGCTCGGCCAGAGCTGCATCATCGCCCCGTCGGGCCAGATCGTGGCCCAGGCGTGGACCGTCGGCGACGAGCTCCTCGTGGCCGACTGCGACCTCGACCGCTGCAAGCAGTACAAGGACACGCTGTTCGATTTCGCCCGCTACCGGCGGCCGGAGACCTACGGCCTCATCGTCGAACGCAAAGGAGCCGTCGCCCCGTGATCCGCTTCACGCTCAACGGTGCGCCCGTCGCCGTCGCCCCCGACCACCCCCACCTGCTCTCCGCGCTGCGCGAGGAGCTGGACGTCACCTCGCCCAAGGACGGCTGCTCCCCGTCGGGTCAGTGCGGCTGCTGCACGGTGCTGGTCGACGGCAAGGCCTTGGTCAGCTGCAACCTCGCGCTCACCAAGGTGGAGGGCAAGGCCGTCACCACGCTGGAGGGTTTCACCGCCGAGCGGCGCGACGAGTGGGCCAACGCCTTCGCCGCCTGCGGGGGCCTGCAGTGCGGTTTCTGCATCCCCGGCATCGTCGTGCGGGCCGAGGCCCAGGTCGCCCGCAAGGGCGCCGACCTCACCCGCGACGACATGAGCCGACACCTCGGCGCCCACCTCTGCCGCTGCACCGGGTACGTCAAGGTGCTCGACGCCATCGAGGCGGTGGCGGTGGGCAAGCAGCTCGAACCGACCAGACCGGGCGGTATCGGCTCGAGCGGCGTGCGCTACCAGGCCAAGGAGCTGACCCTCGGCGACCGCGGCTACATCGACGACCTGCGCATCGACGGCATGCTGCACGCCGCCCTGCACCTCACCGCCCACAGCCGCGCCGTGGTGCGCGGCATCGACACCGCCGCCGCCCTCGCCGCCCCCGGCGTGGTGGCCGTGTTCACCGCCGCCGACATCCCCGGCGCCCTGCGTGTGGGCATCATCCACAAGGACTGGCCGGTGCTGGTCCCCGTCGGCGGGCAGACCTCCTACGCCGGCGACGTGCTGGCGATCGTGGTGGCCGAGACCCGACGCCAGGCACGCGCCGCCGCCGAGCTCGTCCAGGTGGACTACGACGTGCTGGCACCGGTGACCGACGTGGATGCCGCCCTGGCCGAGGGCGCCCCCATCGCCGTGTGGGGCACCGACACCAACGTGTTGTCGGTGTCGCAGTACGAACGCGGCGACGTGGACGCGGCGCTCGCCGCGTCGGCCCACACCGTGCACGAGACGTTCCAGACCCAACGCATCGAGCACGCCTTCCTCGAACCGGAGTCGACGGTGGCGGTGCCCGACCCGCAGGCCGGCACGCTGCACGTGTACTCCGGTGGGCAGGGTGTGTGGGACGACCGCAACGACATCGCCGCCCTGCTGGGACTCGAGCGCGACCGGGTCACGGTGGAGATGATCTCCACCGGCGGCGCCTTCGGCGGCAAGGAGGACATGGCCAACCAGGGTCAGACGGCGCTGGCGGCCTGGTTGCTGCAGCGGCCGGTGAAGTGCACGCTCAGCCGGGAGGAGTCCTTCCTCATCCACGCCAAGCGCCACCCGATCCGGCTGACCTACGACGCCGGCTGCGACGCCGAGGGTCGGCTCACCGCGCTGCGGGTGCGGGCGGTGGGTGATTCCGGGGCGTACGCCTCGGTCGGCATGAAGGTGCTCGAACGCGCCGCCGGCCACGCCAGCGGGCCGTACCACGTGCCCGCCATCGACGTCGAGGCCATCGCCGTGCGCACCAACAACCCGACGTGCGGCGCCTTCCGGGGCTTCGGCGCCAACCAGGCGCAGTTCGCCATGGAGGGCGTGCTGGACCGGCTGGCCGAACGGGTGGGCATCTCCGGCTGGGAGCTGCGCCACCGCAACGTCATACGTCCCGGTATGGTCTGGGGTCCGGGCCAGATCATGGACGACGGCTGCCTCGGTGCCGAGGCCTGCCTGCAGGCGATCAAGCCGCACTACGACGCAGCGGTGGCCGCCGGCAAGGCGGTCGGCCTGGGCCTCGGCCTCAAGAACAGCGGCTTGGGCAACGGCTTCAAGGAATGGACCGGCGCCGTCGTCAGATTCGTGCTTGCTGCCCCGGATGGGGCCCCAACCCCATCCTCCTCCGCCAAGTGGGGCCCCCACCCCACGGCGGCGGTGCTTGCTGCCCCGGATGGGGCCCCAACCCCATCCTCCTCCGCCAAGTGGGGCCCCCACCCCACGGCGGCGGTGGACGCCGAGCTGTCCCCGTTGCACGATCCGCGCTACAAGATCGAGGTCCGCCACGGGTGGACGGAGATGGGCCAAGGCATGCACACCGTGGCGCTGCAGGTGGCGGTGGAGGAGCTCGGCGTCGACCCCGAGCGCATCGAGGTCCTCGTCGACACCACCCGCGAGCTCGGCATCGGCCAGACCACCGGCTCGCGCGGGGCGCTGATGGGCGCCGGCGCCGTGCGCGACGCCTGCCGCAACGCCCTCGCCGCCGGCTGCACGCCCGACGTCGACCACACCGGTGAGTACCGCGTCGACTGGACCCAGAAGATGGGCGAGGTGGCCAACCCCACGATCCACTCGACGTTCGGTTACGCCGCCCAGCTGGTCATCATCGACCGCGACAGCGGTGCCATCGAGGAGGTCGTCGCCGCCCACGACGTGGGCCGGGCCATCAACCCGGTGCTGTGCGAGGGCCAGGTCGAGGGGGCGGTGCACATGGGCCTCGGCTACGCCCTCAGCGAGGCCTTCCCCTCCGACCCCGAGACCGGGTTCCCGCTGCCGACCACGCTGCGCCAGCTCGGCATCCTGCGACCGAAAGACGTGCCGCCGATCACGGTGATCCTCGTCGAATCGCCCCAACCCAACAGCCCCTACGGGGTCAAGGGGGTGGGCGAGATCGGTCTGGTGCCCACCGCCGGTGCGGTGGCCGCCGCCCTGCACGACCTCGACGGCACCTGGCACACGGTGCTGCCGATGCGGACGGGGGCGGGTGGCTGAGCTGGGTGGGGCGGTGACCGCCGGGCTGGTCTGCGCCCACCACCACCTCTACTCGGCGCTGGCCCGGGGCATGCCCGCACCACCGGCCACCCCCACCGACTTCCTGTCCATCCTCGAGCAGATCTGGTGGCGGCTCGACGCCGCCCTCGACCTCGACCTGATCGAGTGGTCGGCCAAGCTCGGGGCCCTCGAGGCGCTCGAGTGCGGCACCACCGCCATCATCGACCACCACGAATCGCCCAACGCCATCGAGGGCAGCCTCGATGTCATCGCAGCCGCCTGCGCCGAGGTCGGCGTGCGGGCCCTGCTCTGCTACGGCGTCACCGACCGGTGGCGTGACGACGGCCGGCTCGACCTCGACGCCATACGGAACGGTACGGCACCGATGTCCGACGGCGCGCGCCGGGGCCTGGCCGAGAACGAGCGGTACCTGCGCGCCGGCGGGCGGGGCCACGTCGGGGTGCACGCCGCGTTCACCTGCGCCGACGCCACCCTCGAAGCGGCCGCCGGGCTCGCCGCCGACCTCGGCACCGGGGTGCACGTGCACCTGCACGAGGGCCCCGACGACGCCGGCGCCGCCGACCGGCTGGCCCCGCTCAGCACCGACCGCTGGCTGCTCGCCCACGCCGTGCACCTGCCCGACGGCCACCCGATCCGGGGCACGATCACCCACCAACCCCGCTCGAACCTCAACAATGCGGGGGGGTATGCCCGGCCCGCCCGTTTCGCCGGCGCCCACCGGGTGGTGCTCGGCACCGACGGCATCGGCGCCGACATGCTCGAGGAGTTCCGCATCGCCTATGCGGTGCACCGCAGCGACGACGTCACCACCGGGCCCGACCCGGCCTGGGGCTGGCTACAGACCGGGGCCGAGCTCGTGGCCGAGGTGGCCGGCGACCGCGTCACGTGGAGCTACGCACCGATGGAACCGTGGCACCTGGCGTTCACCCCCGGCGTGCGGGCCCGGCGGGTGGAGATCGACGGGGCCGTCGTGCTCGAGGACGGTCGGGCCACGCGGGTCGACGCCGAGGAGATCAGGGCCAAGGCGGCCGAGGCCGCCGCCCGGCTGTTCGCCCGCCTCTGACCGGCGGCTCACGATAGAGCCGTCGTGCCCACGATCGGCGTTTCGGCCCGGCGCCGCTCAAGCCGGTGGGCCACCCGCCCGATCACGACGGTGTGCGTGCCACGGATGGCAACCGGAACGACAGCGCGACGCGCCGACGGCGGGGGCGCCCGCTCGCGCTGTACCTGGCGGCGATCGCCAGCGTGCCCGTCATCGTGGTCCTGTTCCTGTCGGGGCGGATGCTGGCCGAGCAGCGCGTCCGCGCCGGCCACGCCAACGATCTGCGGGATGCGCTCCAGGAGCTCACCGAGCTGGGCCAACTGCGCTTCAACGTGGCCCGCGAGCGGTCGATGGCCACCACCATCGCCGAATCGTTGTCGCTGGGGTACGGCCCGGTGGTCGCCTCCATGGCCCTCGGCACCGATCTCGGGGCCGATCTCCGGGTCAGCGCCGATGCCGTCGACCGCAGCCGCGCCGCCGTCGACGCCGATCCGCAGCTCGACGCCCTCCTCGACGACGCCCGGGCCGCCCGCCAACAGGTGCAGCGCGCCGATCCGAACCTCGATCCCGACGACATCGCCGCCCGCTACGAGCACCTCGAGCTCGCCATCCGCGCCCGCAGTGGCCGCCAGCTGCGGTCCGCCCGGGAGCTCGCCAACCAGGTGACCGGCACCAGCGGCCTGCAGGCCACCATCGGCGTGCTCGACGAGAGCCTGCGCTTCCACGACGCCATGGACGCGCAGATCACCCAGCTGTTCACGCTGCTGCAGGCCGCCAGCGTGGAGCAGGTGGACGCCACCCGCATCGCCATGGCCCGTTCCGCCGGCCAGAGCGAGCTCAGCCTGGCCAAGCTGCGCGAGCTGTCGAGCTCCCGAACCCGGGTCAGCGGCGCGGTGGAGACGATCGACCGATCCGAGGCGTACGCCACGGTACGGGCCGCCATCGACCAGACGATCAGCCAGCCCCCGAAGCCCACCAACGGCGAGATCGATGCGCTGGTGTGGTCGCTGCTGCCCGTCTACCGCTCCGCAGCCGAGATCGGCGAGCTCGACAAGGCGCTGGTCGACGCGTCCATCGTCGACGCCTTCGCCCAGTCGCACCGTCTCGAGCAGCTCTCCACCTCCGAGACGGCGCTGACGCTGTCGATGTCGCTCGGGGCGGTGCTCATCACCGCCGGTGGCCTGCTGGTGGTCGGCCGGCGGCTGCGCCGGCCGCTGCAGCGTCTGGAGGCGGCGGCGATGACCATGCTGTCGGGCGCCACCGCCCACGACCCGCTGAGCGACGAGGGCCCGCGGGAGCTGCGCGTCGTGGCCAGGGCCATGAACGAGTTCGCCGTCAACCTCGGCCACCTCGAGAAGCAGGCCGACGCCCTGGCCCGCGCCGACCTCGACGACCTGACCCTGGCCGCGCCGGTGACCGGGTCGCTCGGCCGCTCGCTGCGCCTCACCTTCGCCCGGCTGGCCGACGCCATCGGCGAACAGACCGCCATGCAGGAGCGTCTGGCCCACGATGCCACCCACGACCCGCTGACCGGGCTGCTGAACCGGGCTGCCGCCCTCGACGCGGTGGCCGGTGCGCTCGCCCGCGCCGAGCGCAGCGGCGATCGGGCGGCGGTGCTGTTCATCGACCTCGACGGCTTCAAGCAGGTCAACGACCTCTACGGGCACGCCGTCGGCGACGAGGTGCTTCGCTGCGCCGTCGAGCGGCTGCGGGCGGTCAGCCGGGTGGGCGACACGGTGGCCCGGCTGGGCGGGGACGAGTTCCTGATCGTCGCCGAACAGGTGAGCGACGTGCGCGAGGCGGTGGTGCTCGGCGAACGGGTGGTGGCCGCCCTCTCCCAGCCGATGATCGTGGGCGAGGTGATCGTGGTGATCGGGGCGAGCGTGGGCATCGCCACCGGCAACCAGCACACCGAGGTCGACCTCGTGGTGGCCGACGCCGACCTCGCCGTCTACCAGGCCAAGGCGGCGGGCAAGGGCCAGGTCGAGCTCTACCACCCCGGCCTGCGCAACGAGCTGACCCGCCGCAGCGCGCTGGAGAGCGACCTGCGCGCCGCACTGCACGACGGGTCCCTGGAGCTGCACTACCAGCCCGTGGCCGACGCCGACGGCCGCGCCGTGCGCTCGGTGGAGGCGCTGCTGCGCTGGAACCGCAACGGCCACGGGCGGGTGCCGCCGGCGGAGTTCATCCCGGTGGCCGAGGCCAGCGCGCTGATCAACGACCTCGGTCGCTGGGTGCTGGGGCGCGCCGCCCAGCAGCTGGCCGTGTGGTCGAGCGACCCGGCCATGGCCGAGCTGCGGGTGGCGGTCAACGTGTCGGCCCGCCACCTGTTGGCGCGCACGTTCGTGCACGACGTGCGCAACGCCCTCGACGCCGCCGGCGTGCCCGCCGCCCGGCTCATCATCGAGGTCACCGAGACGGCGCTGCTCGCCGATCTCGAGCTGGCCGGCCGCCACCTGCGGGAGCTGCAGGCGCTCGGGGTGGGCGTCGCCCTCGACGACTTCGGCACCGGGCACACCTCGTTCACGCAGCTGCGCCACCTGCCCATCGACACGATCAAGATCGACCGCAGCTACATCGCCACGCTGTCCAACCCGGCCGACAACGCGCTGACCCGCATCATGGCCGACATCGCCCACGTGCTCGGTGTCGGGGTGGTGGCCGAGGGGGTGGAGCGCAGCGACCAGCTCGAGGCCCTGCCCGGCCTGGGCTGCGGCCAGGCGCAGGGCTACCTGATCTGCCCGCCGGTGCCGCCCGACGAGCTCACCACGTGGATCCACGGGCGGGGCGCCCCGGCCGCCGGCGGAGCCGTCACCTTCGACGCCGCCGCCCCCGCCGTCGACTGACGCCCGTGGCGGGGTCGGGCCGGTCACGCTGTGGGTCGGCACGGTGAATTCCCCGGCGCGGTGGCGCGACCGGGCCCGGCCCCCGTGCGATGCTGGCGGCCATGACCCGCATGGCGATGTACCTCCAGGACGCCCACACCATCCGCGACGGCATGGACCTGGTGCGCTACGCCGAGCAGCAGGGCTTCGAGGCGGTGTGGCAGGCGGACTCGCGTCTCGTGCGGGACTGCCTGGTGCCGATGGCCGCGTTCGCGGCGGTGACCGACACCATCAAGATCGGCTCGGGCGTGGTCGACTGCTGGAGCCGCAACCCGGCTCGTCTGGCGGCCAGCTTCTCCACCCTCGACGACCTGGCCCCCGGCCGGGTGCTGTTCGGCATCGGCGCCTGGTGGGATCCACTGGCCGCCAAGGTCGGCATCGACCGGGCCCGCCCGCTGACGGTCATGCGCGAGATCGTCACCGTCTGCCGGGCGCTGCTCAACAACGAGACGGTCACCTTCGACGGTGTGCACGTGCACCTCGACGGGGTCGAGCTCGACTACGTGTACCAGGAGCGCCGGCCCAAGGACGTGCCCATCTACATCGGGGCCACCGGCCTGCAGATGATGGAGCTGACCGGCGAGATCGCCGACGGCGTGGTGCTCAACTACCTGGTCAGCCCGGCCTACAACCTGCGGGCCATGGAGGCGCTCGAACGCGGCGCCAACAAGGCGGGGCGCTCCGCCACCGACCTCGACCGCCCGCAGCTGGTGGTGTGCTCCGTGGACGAGGACCGCGGGCGAGCGCTGGACGCCGCCCGGCTGCTGGTCACCCAGTACCTCGGCCAGCAGCCCCACATCATGAAGGCCTCCGGCGTGCCCGACTCGCTGCTGGAGGAGATCGGCAAGGTGCTCACCTGGCCGGCCACCCACGAGCAGGTGGTGGCCGCCTCCCGGCTGGTGCCCGACGACATCGTGCAGATGATCACCGCCTCCGGCACCCCCGACGAGTGCCGGCAGAAGGTGGCCGAGTACGTCGCCAACGGCTGCACCTGTCCGATCCTGTACCCGCTGGGCGATGATGTGCGCCTGATGATCGACACGTTCGCCACCAACGCGTGACCGGCGCGGGCGACGCGCGGCTGCAGGCCGCGCTCGACACCGCGCTGGACCGCGTCATCGCCGGCCTGCCCGGCGGGGGAGAGGTCCGCGACGGGCAGCGCGCCATGGTCCACGCGGTGGCCGCCGCGGTGCGCGACGGGCGTCACGTCGTGGTGCGCGCCGGCACCGGGACGGGCAAGTCGCTGGCCTACCTGCTGCCGGCGGTGCTGGGTGGTCGCCGCACGGTGGTGGCCACTGCGTCCAAGGCGCTGCAGGACCAGCTCGCCGGCAAGGACCTGCCGTTCCTGCGGGGGCAGCTGGCCGAGCCGGCGTTCAGCTGGGCCGTGGTCAAGGGCCGGGCCAACTACCTGTGCCGGCAGCGGGCCGACGAGCTCGAGGCCGGTCTCGGCCAGGCCGAGCTGTCCCTCGGCGGGGAGTCGATGCGCGACGAGCTCGACCGGCTGCTGCAGTGGGCGTCGACCAGCGCCACCGGTGATCGGGCCGAGCTGGCCGCCGAACCGTCGCCCCGGGCGTGGTCGGCGCTCAGCGTGTCCGGCGACGAGTGCCCGGGCGCCGCCCGCTGCCCGCGCGGCGGCGACTGCTTCGCCGAGCAGGCCCGCAACGCCGCCGCCGAGGCCGACATCATCGTGGCCAACCTGGCGCTGTACGGCGTGCACCTCGGCTCGGGGGAGCGGGTGCTGCCCGAGCACGACGTGGTCATCATCGACGAGTGCCACCAGCTGGAGGACGTGCTGTCCTCCACGCTCGGCTTCGAGCTGGGTGCGAACCGCTTCGCCGCGCTGGCCGGACGGGTGCGGACCATCATCGCCGACCAGCAGCTCCCGGCGGCGATCGTGGAGGCCGGGGCGTCGCTGGTGTCGCTGCTGCGGGGCCACGTGGGCGAGCAGCTGCCGCGCCCGCTACCGGTGGAGCTGGCCGACGCGGTGGTGCTGGCCCGCAGCCGGCTGGAAGCGGCCAACGAGGCGCTGCGCAAGATCCAGACCTCGGTGCACGACGCCGACCAGCGCCGCGCCCGGGCCCAGCGGGTGGTGACCGCCTTCCTGCAGGAGCTCGACATCGTGGCCGAGCTGCCGGAGAACTACGTGGCCTGGGTGCCCGACGGCGGCGACCCCCGGCTGGCGGTGGCGCCCATCGAGGTGGGGCCCGTGCTCGGTGCCACCGTGTGGGGCAACCGCACCGCCGTGCTGACCAGCGCCACCATACCTTCTGGTATGGCCAGGCGGGTGGGGCTGCGCACCGGTCAGTACGACGAGCTCGACGTGGGCAGCCCGTTCGACTACGAGCACCACGGCCTGCTCTACTGCGCGCTGCACCTGCCCGATCCGAGGGCCGCCGGGTACTGCGACGCCCTCCATGACGAGCTGGCCGCGCTGATCGGCGCCGCCGGCGGGCGGACGCTGGCGCTGTTCACCAGTTGGCGGGCGTTGGAGGCGGCGGTGGCCGCGCTGCGGCCCCGGCTCGAGGTGCCGGTGCTGGCCCAGGGCGATCTGCCGGTGCCCCGGCTGGTGGAGCAGTTCCGCTCCGACCCGGCGACGTGCCTGTTCGCCACCACCGGGCTGTTCCAGGGCATCGATGTGCCCGGCGAGACGCTGTCGCTGGTCACCATCGACCGGCTGCCGTTCCCCCGCCCCGACGATCCGTTGCTCAACGCCCGGCGCGACCGGGCCGGGGCGTCCGCCTTCGCCACCATCGACGTTCCCCGGGCGGCGACCCTGCTGGCCCAGGCGGCGGGCCGGCTGATCCGCTCCTCGGAGGACCGCGGTGTGGTGGCCGTGTTCGACCGGCGGCTGGGTACCGCCCGGTATCGCTGGGAGATCATCCGGTCGCTGCCGCCCTTCGCCCGCACCCGCCACCGCGCCGAGGTCGAATCGTTCCTGCGCACGGTGACCGGCGGCTGAGCGCCGCGCGTAGCGAGTGGCTCAGGCCCCTGGCCATCGGCTCCACCGCCGAGGTGTGCGTGGCCGGGTCAAGCGGCCCATCGGGCGCTGTGGGGCATCGGGGCCCCCACGACCCTCCGCGCTCCTTCGCGGCAGATTCGACCTCGATTCGCCGCGATCGACCGTTCCGGCCAAGCTGACCACCGGCCGTGACCCAGGGGCACGTGGCGAGCACGGCGATGCACTCCACGCACCCAGAGTTCGGGTCACACGACCAATTCCGAATCGACGTCGAATCGAGCGCGATGGTCAGCCCGGACACCCCCTACGGAAGGTCACGGGCAACGTCGGGGCAGGGGGCGGCCCGTCGGGTCAGCCCAGGTTGGCCTGGAAGAAGCTGCAGACGCGGGGGAACAGGTCGGTGGCCAGCGCCTCGTCGTAGGTGCCCATCGGGTTGTCCTCGTTCATGAAGGCGTGCCCGGCCTGGTGCACCTCGATCGACACGTCCTTGCCGAGGCCCTGCAGCTGCGCCTCGAGCGCCTTGGCCGCCTCCGGGGTGAAGTAGTCGTCGGGGCTGGCCATGTGCCCCCAGATCTTGGCCTCGATCTTGCTGTAGTCCGGCTGACCGTCGCCCTGCGGGAACCCGTAGAACGGCACCGCCGCCTTGATCTGGTCGGGACGCAGCGAGGCCAGCACGAAGCTGAGCAGGCCGCCCATGCAGAAGCCGACCACGCCGATGCCCTGGCCGGTGGTCTCGTCGAGGCCCGCCAGGTAGTCCACGGCGCCGCTCATGTCTCGGCCCGCCCGGTCGGCGGGCAGGCTGCTCATCAGGTGCCCGGCCTTGTCCATCTCGTCGTGGCCGGCCAGCTCGCCGTGGTACAGGTCGGGCGCCAGCGCCACGAAGCCGGCGGCGGCGAAGCGGTCGGCCATGCGCTTGATCTGCGGGTTGAGGCCCCACCACTCCTGGATGACGATGAGACCGGGCCCCCGACCGCTCTCGGGCACGGCCAGGTAGCCGCTGGCGGTGGAGCCGTTGGATGCGAACTCGACGGTGGAACCCATGTCGTTGTTCTCCTTCGTTTGGTCAGTCGGCGAACATATCGTCGATCAGCGCGGTGTCGAGGTAGGCCACGACGTCGACGATCTCGGCGTCGCCGCGCCCACCGTCGCTCTCGCCGAAGCGCAGCACCCAGCAGTAGTCCTGCTCGTAGGGACGGCCGTTGACCCCCCGGCTGCGGCCGTGCCACTGCAGCACCACCGTGTCGCCCACGTCGTGCACCGCCACCACCTCGGCCATGATCGGCCCGGCCAGGCGACCGAACAGGCGGCCGGCCGTGGTCAGGAACGTGGCCTTGTCGTGGTAGGTGCCCGACAGCGCCGTGCTGCCGATGACCCGCCAGGTCACCGACGGCGACACCAGGGCGAAGAACGGCCGGCTGTCGCCCTGCTCCCAACCGGCGAAGGCGGTCCGTACCCGTTCGGCGTTGGTGGTGCCGGTGCGCTCCTGCATGCCCGGACGCTAGCCCGCCCGGCTCACCACGTGTCCACGCACGGGCGCTTGGGCGTCTCCCGGCTGCGCCACCACGGCGTGTTGGCCGACTTCAGCCCCGACAGGATCCAGTGGCGGGTGGCCGCCGGGTCGATCACCTCGTCGATCTCGAAGGTCATCGCCGTGTTGAGCGCCTTGCCGTTGAAGTACATCTTGGCCACCAGCTTCTCGTAGAGGGCGACGCGCTCCTCCGGATCGGTGAGCGCCTCGAGCTCCTTGCGGAAGCCCAGCTTCACCGCCCCTTCCAGACCCATGCCGCCGAACTCGCCGGTGGGCCACGACACCGCCCAGAACGGGGTCTTCATCGAGCCGGCGGCCATGCCCTGGGCGCCGAGGCCGTAGCTCTTGCGCAGCACCACGGTGAACATCGGCACCGTGACCGACGCCGCCGTCACGAACATGCGGCAGCAGTGGCGCACCAACGCCAGCTTCTCGTGCTCGGGGCCGACCATGTTGCCCGGCGTGTCGCACAACGACACGATGGGGATGTCGTAGGCATCGCACAGCTGGATGAAGCGCGACGCCTTGTCGGCCGCATCGGAGTCGATGGCGCCGCCCAGGTGCGCCGGGTTGTTGGCCACCACCCCCACCGGCCGGCCCTCGATGCGGGCGAAGGCGGTGATCATCCCGTGGCCGAAGCCGCGGCGGATCTCCAGCACCGAGCCGGTGTCGAACATCGTCTCGATCACCTTGCGCACGTCGTAGATGCGCAGCCGGTTCTCGGGGATGATGTGGCGCAGCTCGCGCTGGTCGGCGCAGTCCCAGTCGCTGGTGCGGCCCTGGAAGTAGGACAGGTACTGCTTGGCCACGTCCACCGCCTCGGCCTCGTCCTTGACGGCGATGTCGACCACCCCGTTGGGCACCTGGATCGACATCGGACCGATCTCCTCGGGCCGGAACACGCCCAACCCGCCGCCCTCCACCATGGCCGGCCCGCCCATGCCGATGTTGGAGTCCTCGGTGGCGATGACCACATCGCAGCAACCCAGGATCACCGCGTTGCCGGCGAAGCACCGGCCGGTGGTGATGCCCACCATCGGCACGCTGCCCGACAGCCGGCCCCAGGTGTTGAACGTGAGGATGTCGAGCCCGCCGCCGCTGATCACGTCGACGTCGCCGGGCCGGCCGCCGCCGCCCTCGGCGAAGAACACCACCGGGAGCCGCCACTGCAGGGCGAGCTCCATCATGCGGTCCTTCTTGTAGTGGTTGAAGTGGCCCTGCGTACCGGCCAGCACGGTGTAGTCGTAGGACATCACCACCGCCTGGGCCGCGCCCTCGCCGAAGTGCTCGCCGTTGATCGAGCCCACCCCGGCCAGCATGCCGTCGGCCGGCGTGTTGACCACCAGGTCCTCGATGGTGCGGCGCGAGCGCTGGGCGGCCACCGTCATCGAGCCGTACTCGATCCACGAGCCGTCGTCGATCAGGTGCGCCAGGTTCTCCCGGGCGGTGCGATGGCCGGTCTTGCGCCGCTTGGCCACCGCCTCGGGCCGGCGGTGGTCCTGGCCGAGCTCGATGCGTTCGAGCACCTCGGCCAGGTCGGGCCGGATGTGGTCGAGGTCGATGGTGGCGTCGGCCGCGCCGGCGGTGACGGACACCTCGCCCTCCTCGATGAACAGCAGCGGGTGGCCCTCGTAGACGGCATCGCCGGCCTCCACGCCGACCAGGCGCACCACGCCGAGAGCTCGGCGTTGATGACGTGTTCCATCTTCATGGACTCCATCACCAGCACCTGCTGACCGGCGGCCACCTCGTCGCCCACCGCCACCGCCACCGACACGATGGTGCCCTGCAGCGGCGCCGGCACCGCCACGCTGCCGTCGGGCCCGACCTGGGCGCTGACGGCGAGCGGCGGGCGCGGCGGCGCCCGGGCGGCCGGCGCCTGGCCGGACTTGCCCAGCGCCAGCACCGCCAGCGGATCGTTCGACGCCACCCGGGCGCCGGCCAGACCGGGTTGGGCGCCGGCCGCCGGGGCGGCGACCGTGCCGAAGTACCGCCCGGTACGGTCGGTGGCGAGGGCGGTGGCCCGCTCCAGCAGGACGGGCAGGTGCTCCTCCACCCAACGGGTGTGCACCCGCCCGACGGCCACCGCCGGGTCCTCCAGCACCGCCCGCAGGAAGGCGATGTTGGTGCCCACGCCCTCGATGCGGAACTCCTCGAGCGCCCGGGCGGTGCGGCGCAGGGCCAGCCCATGGTGCGCCCGTGACCGATCACCTTGGCCATCAGCGAGTCGTAGCTGGGGCTGGTGGCGTAACCGGCGTAGCCGTACCCATCGGTACGCACGCCGGGACCCGACGGCGGGTCGTAGGTGGCCAGCACCCCGCCGGAGGCCGGGCGGTGCCGTCCGGCTGCATGGTCTCCAGGTTGACGCGGGCCTGCACGGCGAACCCGGCGGGATCGGCCACCTCGGCCTGGGTGAGCCCGAGCGAGGCCAGCGTGGCGCCGGCGGCCAGCTGCAGCTGGGCGCTGACCAGATCGACCCCGGTCACCTCCTCGGTCACGGTGTGCTCCACCTGGACCCGGGCGTTGACCTCCATGAAGGCGACGATGGCGTCGTCGTCGCCCCGGGCGTCGACCAGGAACTCGACGGTGCCCAGGCTGCGGTAACCCACCTCGGCGGCCAGGCGGACGGCGGCGTCGAGCACCCGCTGTCGGGCGCCGGCGGGCAGGCCGGGCGCCGGCGCGATCTCCACCAGCTTCTGGCGCTGGCGCTGCACGCTGCACTCGCGCTCCCACAGGTGGCTGACCAGCCGCGGCCGTCGCCCACCAGCTGCACCTCCACGTGGCGGGCGGCGGGCAGCAGCTGCTCGAGGTACACGTCGCCGTTGCCGAGCGACGGCCTGGGCCTCTGAGCGGCAGCGCTCCATCGCCTCGGCCAGGTCGGCCACGTCGGTCACCGGGCGCATGCCCCGCCCACCGCCGCCGGCCAGCGCCTTGACCATCACCGCAGCGCCCTCGCCCAGGCTGTGGAAGAACGCGGTGGCGGTCTCGAGGTCGGTGGGGCTGTCGGTGCCGGCCAGCACCGGCACCCCGCAGCGGCGGGCCAGGTCCCAGGCGGCCACCTTGTCGCCGAACAGCTGCAGCATCTCGGGGTCAGGCCCACGAAGGTGAGCCCGGCCGCCTCCACCGCAGCGGCGAAGGCCGGGTTCTCGGCCAGGAACCCGTAGCCGGGGTGCACCGCATCACAGCCGGCGTCGAGCGCGGCCTGCACCACGTTGTCGATGGCCAGGTAGGCGGCGGCGCCCCGGCCGTCCAGCAGCCGGGTCTCGTCGGCCACGCGGGTGTGCAGCGAGGCGGCGTCATCCGCAGGGTGCACGGCCACGGTGGCGATGCCCAGATCGCTCGCCGCCCGCATGATGCGGATGGCGATCTCGCCCCGGTTGGCCACCAACAACTTCTGCAACGCCATGTTCGCTTCCGTCCCCCGACTCGTGCGCGGCTGTGCTGAGCCGCCCGTTCAGCGGATCGGCGGCGCAGCACGCAGGCCGCACCGCGCGACATCAGCCGGCGGCGGTGACGGCGTGGATCGGCGCCGGTCGCGGCTTGCGCGGAACCCGCACAGCAGCAGGCCCACCAGGTTGACCGCCGCCGACAACACGAACGCCACCCGGTAGCTGCCCGTCGAGTCGTAGATCCAGGCGGCCATGAACGGCCCCACCGCCGCCGCCGAGCCGGCGCCGGCGAACAGCAGCCCCACGATGGCGCCGGCGTGGGCGCGGCCGAAGCGGTCGCCCACGATGGCGGGGAACACGGTGGTGGTGCCGCCGTAGCCGAAGCCGAAGGCGATGGCCGCCGGGTACACCGGCCACAGGCTGCGGCTGATGGCGAACACCCCGAAGGCCAGCACCTGGACCCCCAGCACGATGGCCAGCGTGGTGTCGCGGCCGATGCGGTCGGACACGCTGCCGGTGAGCGTGCGGCCCACCAGGCCACCCACACCCACCGCGCTCACCAACGTCGATGCGAGCCCGGGTGAGGCGCCGAGGCCCCGGGCGAACGGCGAGAGGTGCACCAGCGGTAGGAACACCACCAGCCAGGTGCACAGGAAGATGGCCGCCATCACCCAGAACACCCCGGTGCGCATGGCCTCGGCCCGTGTCAGCGACGGTTCGTCGGCGCTCACGTCGACCACGGTCACCGGCCGGCTACCCGCCGCCGGCGCCCGGCGGACCTCGTCGTCGATGGAGAGGCCCTTCGCCTCGGGGGAGGCCACCAGCAGGCGCGAGGCCACCAGCAGCCCGACGAACACGATCGTGGCCATCACCAGGTACAGCACCCGCCACGACGTCAGCTCGATCAGCCAGCCCATCAGCAGCGGCATGAGGATGGCGGCGAAGCTGCCGCCGCCGGTGGAGATGCTCAGCGCCTGGCCCCGCCGTCGCAGGAACCAGCGCACCACGGTGGCGTTGCACGGGACGAACGAGGCCGACATGCCCGCCCCCGCCACCAGGCCGAGCGCCAGCAGCAGGTGCCACAGCTGCTGCGATGCGGGCGCTCAGCGCGTAGCCGACGCCCAGCAGCACCGCCCGGCCGCAGCACCAGGCGCGACCACGACGGTCGGTCAACGAGCCGGAGTAGCTCGACAGCGCCGAGTACACGAACACGTACACCGAGAAGCACAGCGACGCCGCGGTGCGGCTCACACCCAGGTCGTCGACGATCGAGGGCAGCAGCACCCCGAAGCTGAACTGCACGCCGTAGGTCACCGTCAGCACCCCGAACGCCGTCCACGCCACCACCCAGCCGTAGTACCGGCCGCCGGTGGCGCCGTCGTGCGCCGTGTCGCTGGTCCCCATCGCCGTGCCCATCGACCGCAGCGTAGGGGAGCGGGCCCGCAGGCACCGGTTGTGCCCCCGGCAGGCAGGGCCGCGGTCCCGGCCGTCGGCGCGCCTGGGTCGGTAGTCCCGTGCGGGAGCGGCCCCGCCCGGTCGACATCGATCGGGTGACGCTGGGCTCCACCTTCAGCGACGTCGTCACCGCCATCCGGGCGGGCGATGTCGACGCCTTCGCCACGCTCTACGGCGCCTTCCAACCCGGGCTCGGCCGCTACCTCCGCTACCGCGACAGCGGCACGGCCACCGCGCTCGCCGATCGGGTGTGGCGGGACCTGCTGGTGCAGCTCGGGAACTTCGCCGGCACCGAGAAGGACTTCAAGGTGCTGCTCTACGCGGTGACCATGCGCCACTGCACCGACGCCGGCCTGCCGCTCAACCCCCGCCACTCGGACCACTGGGTGCTGCCCGGCAACTCGGTGGACCAGGCGGTGGCGTTGCTGGGCAACGTCGTGGCCCCCGAGCAGGGCCAGGTCGTGGTGCTGCGCGTCGTGGGCGACCTCGACATCGAGGAGACCGCCCACGTGCTGCGCACCACCAGCGGCGCCGTGCGCCTGGCGCAGTACCGGGCGCTGGTCACGCTGATCCACCAGTTCTCCAGCCGTCGCATCGGCCCCGCCCCCAGCGACGAGACGCTGGCCGGCTTCCTCGACGTGTCCGACCCGATGCCGAACCTGGTGTTCCAGGGCGCCGTGCCCGCCTGGCAGGCGCGCGGCGCGGTGGCCCCGGTGGCCCGCCTGGTGGCCACCGCCCGCCGCCGGCCGACCGAGGAGGAGCGGGCGGTGCCGCCGGCGTTGACGGTGGCGGTGCGGGCGCTGGGCCCCGACGGCGACGCCCCCAGCCTCGAGCGGCGGGGGCGCTGGAGCTGGCACCCCGGCGAGCTGCTCGCCCGGCACCGCCACCTCGCCGACCACGACGCCCACTGAGCAGCCAACGGGTTCCGGGCGCGCAACGGGGGCGCCCCGCAGGACGCCCCCGTCACCGGATCGTGTCGGCTGGTCTCAGCCGGCGGTGTTGATCGCCGCCCACACCCGCTCGGCGGTGCAGGGCATGTCGATGTGCTTCACCCCGAGGTGGGCGACGGCATCGCAGACCGCGTTGTGGATGGCCGGCGTGGAGCCGATCGTGCCCGACTCGCCGATGCCCTTGGCCCCCAGCGGGTTGCGGGGCGAGTCGGTCTGGGTGTTGGACACCTCGAAGCTCGGCATCTCCGCCGCGGAGGGCATGGCGTAGTCCATCAGGTTGCCGGTGATGGGGTTGCCGTCCTCGTCGTACTGCACCCACTCGAACAGCGCCTGGGCCGCGCCCTGGGCGATGCCGCCGTGCTGCTGGCCGTTCACCAGCATCGGGTTGAGGATCCGGCCGCAGTCGTCCACCGCCACGTGGCGCACCCAGGTGACCTTGCCGGTGTCGCGATCGACCTCGACCACCGCCACGTGGGCGCCGAAGGGGAACGTCGAATCGCCCTCGTCGAAGTCGAGCTCGTGGACGAGACCGGCGTCCATGCCCTCGGGCCGCTTGGCGGCGTCGTTGGCGGCGACGGCCAGCTCGGCCCACGAGATGGCCTTGGCCGGCACACCGGCGACCTGCAGGCCGCCATCGCCCTTGACGATGTCGTCGACGTTCGCCTCGAGCAGGTGGGCGGCCAGCTGCTTCGCCTTCGACAGCACCTCGGTGGAGGCCACGTGCACGGCCGAACCGGCGGTCTGCAGCGAGCGCGAGCCCATGGTGCCGGCGCCGCGGGGTACCCGGTCGGTGTCGGAGTTCACCAGCTTGATCTTGTCCATCGGGATGCCGAGCACCTCGGAGGCCACCATCGAGAAGGCGGTCTCGTGGCCTTGGCCGTGCACCGACGTGCCCACGTACATGGTGGCGGTGCCGTCCTCGTTGATCTCGACCTTGCCGTACTCCATGTGCAGGCCGACCGGGGCGGTGATCTCCACGTAGGCCGACACGCCGATGCCCAGCAGCTTCGCGTCGTTTGCGGCCCGGCGGCGCTGCTGCTCGGCCCGCAGTTCGGCGTAGCCCGCCGCCTTCAGCACCTCTTCGAGCGGCTTGCCGTAGTCGGAGGAGTCGTAGTTGGCGCCGGTGATCGTGGTGATCGGCGAGGTGAACGGCGCCATGAAGTTCTTGCGGCGGATGTCGGCGGGGTCCATGCCGATCTCGGCGGCGGCCACGTCGAGCACCCGCTCGAGCATCTGGGTGGCCTCCGGGCGGCCGGCGCCCCGGTAGGCGCCGATGGTGGTGTTGTTGGTCACCACGGTGGTGGCCTTGTAGTTGATCTTGGGGATGTTGTAGACGCCGGTGGACATCAGCTGGGTCAGCATCGGCAGGATGGCGCCGATGGCCGGGTAGGCGCCGGCCGAGGCGGTGACCTCGCACTGCATGCCCACGATGGTGCCGTCGTCCTTCACGCCCATGGCGATGTCGATCACGTAGTCACGGCCGTGCACGAGGGAGACCATGTCCTCGGAGCGGGTCTCGGTCCACTTGACCGGCACCTGCAGGTCGAGCGCCGCCTTGCCGGCGATCAGGTACTCGACGTACATGGCCGCCTTGGGGCCGAAGCCGCCACCGACCCACGGGCACACGACCCGCAGCTTCTCCGGCTCCAGACCGAGCGACGGCGCCATGGCCGCGTGCGCGGCGTGGGGCGCCTGGTGGGAGATCCAGGCGGTGAGCGTGCCCGGGCCGGTCTCGTTGGGCACCATGACCACGCCGTTGGGCTCCATCGGCACACCGGCCAACCGCTGGCTGACCATCTTCACCCGGCCGACCTTGTCGGCGCCCTCGAGGGCGTCGACGTCCTCGCCGAGCGCGGTGGCGAAGCACACGTTGGAGCCGTGGGCCGGGAACAGCACCGGCGCGTCGGGCGCGGCGGCGGCCTCGATGGTGGCGGCCACCGGCAGCGGGTCGTAGTCGACGACGATCGCTTCGCCGGCATCGACCGCCTGGGCCTTCGTCTCGGCGATGACCACGGCCACGATGTCGCCGACGAAGCGGACCGTGTCGCCGGCGATGACCGGGCGGTTGAACGCCTCGGGCATCATCGGGAAGCCCTGGAAGTCGGCCAGGCCGATGTTGGCCGCGGTGTACACCTTGCGGACGCCGGGCATCGACTCCGAGTCGCCGAGGTCGACCCCGGTGATCTTGGCGTGGGCCAGCGGCGAGCGGACGCAGTGCACGTGCAGCATCCCGTCGTAGCGCAGGTCGTCGAAGTACTTACCGGCCCCAGTGATGAGCGTCGGGTCTTCCCGTCGCAGGACCGAGTTGCCGAGGATCGAGCCCGAGGCGGCCATGCCATCTCTCCCTGTTGCTGCGCGGCGCAGCGCCTGTCGCGGTCTGCCGTGCGGGGCGCGACGACCGAGCGGTGTGGACGAGGCGACGCTAGTTGAGATTCGTGACCAGGGCCACGTCTTCCGCCCCGACCCGGTCAGGGCACGCCCGGTTGGTCTCCGATCGACGTTCGGCACTGGACCGGTCGCAACACGCCCGATCGGTCACCAACCGCCGTAACCTGACTGCGTCGAGCACCGGAGGTGCGGCGCGGCACCGTTCGTGCGCGCCGGGGTGGCGGCCCGATGCGGGTCGGCGACAGCGATGGCGGCACGTCCGACGGCGGTCGGCGGAGGCAACGGTGCGCCCCGGCGGACCGGATGGGACGGAGACGGTGGTGATCGAACGGTGATCCGGCTGGCGTTGCTGCCGCCGCACGAACCGGACCGATGGTGGCTGGCGCTGGCCGACTCGCTGGCGTCGCGCGGTGATGTCGACGCCTGTGGGTCTCCGATCGGCCCGCGGGCGACGATCGCCTCGGCTGGCTCCCGGTGAGCGCGCCGGCCGGCACCGACGCCGCCGCGCCGACGGGCGCGGCCGCAGCCGGGCCGGCGCCGCAGCGGGCTGCGCTGGTGGTCGACGTGCGCGCCCCCCGCGCCGATGTGGTGGCCGCCATGGCCGCCGAGCTGCCGGTGCTCATGGTGACCGACGGCCCGCTCGACGCGACCGCCGAGGCCCTCGCCCGCCGAGCCCACCGGTTGCTGGTGCCGGCCGCTGCGGTGGCCCGCGCCTCTGCCCCGGACCTGCCCGTCGCCGTGGTGCCAGCCATGCTCGACGGGCTGGATCTGACCGAGGGCGCCGACCGACGGCTCGACGGTGCGCCGACGGTGGCGGTGCTCGGCGCACCGCTGTCCGACCACGTCCGGCTGGCCTGGGCGCCGATGCAGCAGCGCTGGGCCGATGCCGTGCTGGTGGGCGACCTCGATGCGCTGGAGCCCGCCGCCCGGGCCACCGTGCTGGCCGACGCCCACGTGGTCATCGTGCTCGACGCCGGCGGCGCCGCGCTGGCCGAGGCCCTCGCTTCGGGGGCGACCGTGATCGCCCACGCGGAACCGGCGGCCGCTGCGGTGCTCACCCACGGCACCAACGGTCTGCTCACCGACGCCCGCTCGCCGGAGCTGCTCGCCGGCTCCCTGGCCTACGCCCTCGGCTACCACGAGCGGCTGGTCGAGGTGCGCCGCGCCGGCCGGGCGCTGGCGTGGGAGCGGTTCTCCACCGCCACGCTCGCCGCCCGGGTCCTGGCCGAGCTCGACCTCGCCGCTCAGGCGGCCGGCCGCGGCGCCGGCTCCGGCAGCGCGGTGGCGCCGGTGGTGGCCGTGCCGGACGAGCCGGCGCTCACACCAACGCGTTCGGTGATTTGATCGTCTGCGGGGCGATGGCCTCGCCGCAGTGGCTGCAGGTCAGCACGGGCGTCACCTCATGGCCGCAGGTGGCGTGGATGAGGGTGACGGGCGGGCCCTCCTCCTCGGCCAGCCAGGTGTCGCCCCACTGCTTGAGGGCCAGCAGCACCTGGTAGTAGTCGCGCCCCATGTCGGTGAGCCGGTACTCGTAGCGGGCCGGGTGCACCTGGTACTGCCGCTTCTCCAGCACCCCCGCCTCCACCAGCGTCGACAGCCGGTCGGACAGGATGTTGCGGGCGATGCCCAGGCTGGTCTGGATCTCCTCGAAGCGGCGCATGCCCCGGAAGACGTCTCGCATGATCAGCGGGGTCCACCACTCGCCGACGATGTCGAGCGCCCGGGCGATCGAGCACTGCATGTGGCCGACGGTGGAGCGTTTCACGCCCGCCACCTTACCGGCCGCCCGGGGCCTCAGCCCGACGCCCGTGCCCGCACCTGTCGGGACCACGCCGCCCGTTCCTCACGCTGGGTGCCCGCACCTCCCGCCGGGTGCCGGGCCCGGCCATCACGTTTCTCCGGTGACGAAACGCGGCCCGGCGCGCCCCGGGAGCGCGGTCGGGCCCGCCGCCCGGGTGGCGCGACCGTTCAGTACCGCTCGTGCATGCGCAGCGGTTCGTCGGCCGGGTGGCTGGACCACCAGCTCGGCGGCGGCCGGGTAGCGGGCCAGCAGCGCCTGCCGCTCGCCGCCCTCGTAGTCCTCGATGGTGAACCCGGGCGCCATGGAGCAACCGAGCAGCACGTAACCGCTGGGACCGCCGGGCGGCACGAAGCAGCCCATCCAGGTACCCGCCGGCACGACCACCTGCACCTGCTGCCCGGCCGCCAGGTCGGGCCCGAGCACGACCTGCTCCCAGGAGCCGTCGGGGTGCAGCAGCACCAGCACCGCCGGATCGCCGAGGTAGCGGTGCCACAGCTCATCGGCGGCCAGGCGGTGCAGCGCGAGAAATCACCCGGCTCGTCGGTGAGCAGGAACAGGATCGCCGTACCGGCCGGTTTGTCGTTGCCGGGCCAGTGCCGGTTCGACACCCGCTCTGCACGAACCGCCCCCTTCGACGGCCAGCGGCTCGAAGGCGAAGTGTTCCAACAACCACGCCAACGGTGGTGCGTTCTCGGGGGCATCGCCGCCACCCTAACCCGGTGCCCCGCCCCGCCGGGTGGCGGCGGCGGGCTTCGGCGCAGACCGATCAACCCGTCGGTCCGCCGGCGTCGACACCCACCGGTGCCAGCGGCGAGGATCTCGGCCCGGTGCTCGTCGAGCAGCGGACCGCGCGCCGGTGGCCCGCCGGCGCTGCGCACCAACTGGCCGAACGAGGTGACCGCCCCGAACGCCGGGTGGTCGTGGGTCACGGTCAGCCGTTGGCCGCGGCCAGGTCCTCGTTGATCAACCCCACGGTTGAGACCGCGATCCGATGGTGGCCGTCGACGGCGGACCAACCGTCGTCGCCCTCGACCAGCCCCAGGTGCTCGCCCGGCCCCTTGAAGTCGAACCCGCCGCGGGGTGGTTCCGGGCAGCCCTGGTAGCGGGTGATCTCCGCCATCTGGCAGGCCAGCGACGCGTGGGCCAGCGAGGTCAGCACCCGCTGGCCGCCACCGCCCTGCTGGCGGTGGTACAGCGCGGCGATCACCCCGAAGGCGCCGAGCAACGGGACCATCACGTCGTGCAGCGGCGGGTCAGGAACACCGGCTCGTCGTCGCCTCCCTGGGTGTCCATCACCCCGCCCAGGGCCTGCAGCAACGGATCGAAGGCCGCCGCCGAGGCCAGCTCGGGATCGACGCCGTAGCCGGGCGCCGACAGGTAGATCAGCTCGGGATTCACCGCCCGCAGCGCGTCGTAGGAGCAGCCGAGCTTGTCGGCCACGCCCGGCCGGAAGTTCTCCACCACCACGTCGGCGGTGGCCACCAGCCGGTAGAGCACGGCCCGGTCCGCCTCGGTGGTCAGGTCGAGCGCGATGGAGCGCTTGCCGTGGTTCCAGGCCGCGAACGCCTCGCCGAAGGCCCGAACGGATCGCCGGTGGGCGCCTCCACCTTGATCACGTCGGCGCCGAGCATGGCCAGGTGGCGGCTGACCACCGGCCCGGCGATGAACGAGGCCAGATCGAGCACCCGCACGCCGTGCAGCGGCGGTCCACCCTGGCCGAGCGAGCGCGGCGCGCCGCCGTCGCGGCCGTCCCGGCGTTGCCCAGCTCGGCCGCCACCGCCTCGTCGTGGGCGCCCGGAGCCGGCGCCGCGGTGACGACGGCCCCGTCACCGTTGGCGAAGCGCACCGGCCGTCCGCCGATGCGCACCGGCCCGTGCACCGGATCGGTGACGGTCGTCGACAGCTCGTTGCTGATGGCCAGCGAGGAGGCGAGGAACTCCTCGCGCGACTGCACCGGTTGCACCGGGATGTCGGCCTCGCGCAGCAACCGCAGCCACTCCTCACGGGGCCTGGTCTCGAACACCTCCTCGAGCAGCGGGGCGATGAAGGCCACCGCGTCGGGAGCGACGAGGCCCCACGGCGGCGAGGGCAGGCGCGGGTCGCCCAGCAGATCGGCCCGGCCGATGAGCTGCAGCATGCGCTCCCAGAACCGCAAGGTGCCGCAGGCCATGAACAGCCACCGGTCGTCGGCGCAGCGGAACAACCGGTAGATCGGCACCCGGCCCTTGGAGCCCATCGGTGCCGAACCGGGACGGTCATCCACCGCGTCGCCGTTGCGGAACTGCTCCAGCTGGAACGCCGCCGCCCCGCCACCTGCGACACCTCGTAGACGGGGGCGAAGCCGGTGCGCTCACGCAGCAGCAGCCCGGCGGCGGCCGCCGCCGCGGCCAGCGGGGCCGTGGCGTAGGGCACCAGCGGCAGGACCAGGTGCACGGGCCCCTCCGTGTAGGACTGCTGGTTCCATGCCATCCCGCACGCCGCGGCCAGCAGCGAGGGCGAGGCGTAGCGGTCGACCATCGGACCCCGCTCGCCCCACGGCGGCACCGACACGATCACCGCCGCCGGTGCGTGCTCCCGCAGCGCCCAGGCGGTGCCCGGCCGATCGGTCACCACCACGTCGGCGGTGGCCAGCAGCGCCGGCAGCTCCACGTGCACCACCGAGCGCTTGTTGCGGTTGAGGCCGAGGAACCCCGGTTCCGATCGGTACGGATCGCCGCCGGGCGGCTCCACCTTGATCACATCGGCGCCCAGGTCGCCCAGGAACGACGTGGCGTACGGACCGGCGATGCCGGAGGCCAGTTCGACGACGCGCCGGCCGGCGAAGATGCTCATGGGGCGGGACCTTAGATTGTCGGCACCGGCCACGCAGCGAGCCTCGTCACCGGTGACCGAGGTCATCTCAAGGGCGGCCGGGGGAGCACCGAAAACCGCAGCCGATGCTCACGGCGAACCGGTCAGCCCGATCCCGCCGTCGATCCGCCTCCCTGGCGGGCCGGCTGCGGCGTCAGTTCACCATCGCCGGCCTGGTCCCGCTGCTGCTGTGCGTGACCGTGCTGGTGATCCAGGGGCGGGCGACCACCGCCGCCAGGGACGAGGCGTCCGTCGCCGATGGCGCCGAGGTGGCGCGCACCACCATCGAGGGCAACTTCAACGAGTGGCGCCGCACCGCCGCGGTCATGGCCGACAACGACGCCTTCGCCGCGTGGTACCGGCAGCCCGGCGTCGCCGAGCGGGACACGCTGCGGCCCGTCATCGAACAGAGCCTGGCCGGGGTGACCGAGGCGTTCCCCGGCCAGATCGAGGAGGTCTGCTTCATCGACCGCCGCGGTGCCGAGCTGGCCCGCACCGTCGACGGCGTGCCCGCCGGCGCCGACGAGCTGTCGCCCGACGAGTCCGGCGCCGCCTTCTTCGACCCGACGTTCGCCATCGACCCCGGTTCGGTGTACCAGGCGGCGCCGTACCTGTCGCCCGACACGGGCAAGTGGGTGGTGTCGAACTCGACGCCGATCGTCGTCGACGGAGAGGCCGTGGCCCTCGTGCACTTCGAGGCGTCGGTCGGCTCGCTGCAGGAGGCGCTCCGTGCGACCGTGCCGCAAGGCATGCAGATCCTCGTGGTCGACGACGCCGAGCAGGTCGTGTTGGACACCGCCGGGGCCGACGTGGTCGACGCCCCGATGCCCTTGCGGAGCGAGGTCTCGGTGCCGGGCACGGTGCGGGCCGAGCGCGAGGTCACCACGGCGGCCGCCAACGCCAACCGGTGGCGGGTGCTGGCCGCCGCCCCCGCCGGGGCGGTGCTGCCCGGCGGCACGGTGGCCCTGCTCGCCGGCCTCGTGGTCGGGGTCGTGGTGCTGCTGGTCCTCGGCGCCCGCCGCTTCGCCGCCGGCATCGTCGGACCGGTGACGGCCGTGACCGACGCGGCGCGCCGGCTCGGCCGGGGTGACCTGACCGGCCGGGTGGCCCTCGAGCGCGACGACGAGCTCGGCGCCATGGCCGCCGCCCTCAACGACGCCTTCGACGCCACCGAGGAGACGGTCCGGGCGATGCGGGCCAACGCCGAGCACGTGGCCGCGGCCAGCGTGAGCCTCGGCGAGGTGAGCGCCCGTCTCGGTCGGGTGGCCGATCGCACCGCCGAGCAGCTGGCCACCGCCGCCGACTCGTCCGCGCTGGTGGCCGCCGGTCTGCAGCAGGCGGCGTCGGCCAACACCGAGCTGGAGGCCAGCTTCGGCGAGATCGCCGGCGGCGCCGCCGAGGCCGCCACCATGGCCAGCGCCGGTGTGGGTGCCGTCATGGCCACCCAGGAGCGGGTGCAGCGCCTGCACGCGGCGTCGAACGAGATCGGCTCGGTCATCGGCCTGATCGACGACATCGCGGCCCAGACCAACCTGCTCGCCCTCAACGCCACCATCGAGGCGGCCCGGGCGGGCGACGCCGGCAAGGGCTTCGCCGTGGTGGCGACCGAGGTGAAGACGCTGGCGGAGAAGACCACCGATTCCACCGGGGTCGTGGTGCGCACCGTGGGTGCGATCGACGAGCAGATGCAGGATGCGTCCGCCGCCATCGGGGAGATCGCCACCATCATCACGAGGGTGGACGAGAGCCAGGCCCGCATCGCCGCGGCGGTCGAGGAGCAGACCGCGGTGGCCGGCGAGATGAGCCGCACCATCGCCGAGCTGGCCACCGGGGGCAGGGCCATCGACGACGCGCTGGCCGACGTGCGGGCCGCGGCCGACGAGGTGCGCACCGACGCCGCCGCCACCGAACGCTCGGCCGAGCAGCTCCACCGGGCGGCCGACGGGCTGGCGCAGGTGGTCCGCCGCTTCACCGTGACCTGAACGGACGGGGCCCGCCCCGGGTGCCGGGCGCAGGCGGGGTGCGTTGCGCGACGCAGCGCGCCGGACCGCTAGCGTCAGCGGCATGCCCGCGGTCAACAGCTTCGGCGCCCGTCGCTCCCTGACGGTCGCCGGTACCTCCCACGACATCTTCGCCCTCGACGCACTCGCCTCCTTCGACGTCGGCCGGCTGCCGTACTCGATGAAGGTCCTGCTCGAGAACCTCCTGCGCCACGAGGACGGCGTGGCCGTCACCGCGGCCGACGTCGAGAACATGGCGAAGTGGGACCCGACCGTGGAGCCCGACACCGAGATCGCCTTCACCCCGGCGCGCGTCCTGATGCAGGACTTCACCGGCGTGCCCGCGGTGGTGGACCTCGCCGCCATGCGCGACGCCATGGCCGGCCTGGGCGGCGACCCGCAGAAGATCAACCCGCTCGTCCCGGTGGACCTGGTCATCGACCACTCGATCCAGGTCGACCACTTCGCCGTCAACAACGCCTTCGACCTCAACGCCGGCCTGGAGTTCCAGCGCAACCGCGAGCGCTACGAGTTCCTCAAGTGGGGTCAGCAGGCGTTCCGCAACTTCTCCGTCGTGCCGCCCAACACCGGGATCTGCCACCAGGTCAACCTCGAGTACCTCTCGCAGGTGGTCATCTCCCGTGACGGGGTCGCGTTCTGCGACACCGTGGTGGGCACCGACAGCCACACCCCGACCGTCAACGGCATCGGCGTGGTCGGCTGGGGCGTGGGCGGCATCGAGGCCGAGGCGGCCATGCTGGGCCAGCCCATCCCCATGCTCATCCCGCGGGTGGTCGGCCTGAAGCTCAGCGGCCAGCTCCCCGAGGGCGCCACCGCCACCGACCTGCTGCTCACCGTCACCGAGGTGCTGCGCCGCCAAGGTGTGGTGGGCAAGTTCGTCGAGTGCTTCGGGCCCGGCGTGGCCTCGGTGCCGGCCGAGAACCGGGCCGCCATCGGCAACATGTCGCCCGAGTACGGCTCCACCATCACGGTGTTCCCCATCGACGGCGAGACGCTGCGCTACCTCCGCCTGTCGGGCCGCCGGCCGGAGCAGGTGGCGCTGGTGGAGGCCTACGCCAAGGAGCAGGGCCTGTGGCACGACCCGAGCCGCGAGCCGGTGTTCTCCGAGGTGGTCGAGCTCGACCTGGGCTCGATCGTGCCGTCGATCTCGGGGCCGTCGCGCCCGCAGGACCGCATCCGCCTCGACGCGGCCAAGACCAACCTGGCCGAGACGCTGGCCAAGGCGGGCACGGCGTCGAACCCCACGCCGGTGAAGCTCGGCTCCGGGGAGGACGTCACCCTCGATCACGGTGCGGTCACCATCGCCGCCATCACCAGCTGCACCAACACCTCCAACCCGTCGGTGATGCTCGCCGCCGGCCTCGTCGCCCAGAAGGCGGTCGAGCGGGGCCTGCAGCGCAAGCCGTGGGTGAAGACGTCGCTGGCGCCGGGCTCCAAGGTGGTCATGGACTACTACGAGAAGGCGGGTGTGCTGCCCGCCCTCGAGAAGCTCGGCTTCAACCTGGTGGGCTTCGGCTGCACCACCTGCATCGGCAACTCCGGCCCGCTGCCGGCGGAGATCTCCGCTGCGGTCAACGACCACGATCTGTCGGTCAGCGCGGTGCTGTCGGGCAACCGCAACTTCGAGGGCCGCGTCAACCCCGATGTGCGGCTCAACTACCTCGCCTCCCCGCCGCTGGTGGTGGCCTACGCCCTGGCCGGCACCATGGACTGGGATCCCTACAACGAACCGATCGGTGAGGGCACCGACGGGCCGGTGTTCCTGCGCGACATCTGGCCGACCACCGCCGAGGTGGCCGCCACCGTGGCCGACAGCGTCACCACCGAGCAGTTCGAGCAGGAGTACGGCGCCGTGTTCGAGGGCGACGACCGCTGGAAGGCGATCGCCGCACCCTCGGGGGACCGCTTCGCCTGGAGCGACGACTCCACCTACATCGCCCGCGCCCCGTACTTCGACGGGATGCCGGCCGAGCCGGCGCCGCTGGTCGACATCGTCGACGCCCGGGTCATGGCCGTGCTGGGCGATTCCGTCACCACCGACCACATCTCGCCGGCCGGCAACATCCGGGCCTCCTCGCCCGCCGGCCTCTACCTGCAGGGCCGCGGCGTGCAGCCCGCCGACTTCAACCAGTACGGCGCCCGGCGCGGCCACCACGAGGTGATGATCCGCGGCACGTTCGCCAACATCCGCATCAAGAACCTGCTGGTCCCCGGGGTCGAGGGCGGCGTCACCCGCCACCTGCCCGGCACCGAGGTGGTGCCCATCTACGACGCGGCCATGCAGTACGCCGCCGAGGGCACCCCGCTGGTGGTGCTGGCGGGCAAGGAGTACGGGTCGGGCTCGTCGCGCGACTGGGCGGCCAAGGGCACGGCCCTGCTCGGCGTGCGGGCGGTGATCGCCGAGTCCTTCGAGCGCATCCACCGTTCCAACCTGATCGGTATGGGCGTGCTGCCGCTGCAGTTCCTCGACGGTGAGTCGGTGTCCTCGCTGGGGCTCACCGGCGAGGAGACGATCACCATCGCCGGGCTCGCCGCGCTGACCGACCCGTCGGTGCCGTTCCCCACGACGTTGGCCGTGCAGGCCGGGGACAAGACGTTCACCGCCCGGGTGCGGGTCGACACGCCCACCGAGGCGGCGTACTACCGCCACGGCGGCGTGCTGCGCTACGTGCTGCGCCAGCTGTCGAAGTAGCCCGTCGAGCGGACGTACCGTCCGGTATGGGAGTGGAACCCCATGCCGGACGGCCCGGAGGCGCCGGCGAGCACCGGGCACCGCGTGGCTCAGCCGCCGGCGACGCAGTCGGCGACGGCGCCGGTCAGCAACCGTTCGAGGCTGGGTGAGAGCTCGGTGCCGTAGAGGCTGGTGAGATCGGCGGGCGCCAACCCCTCCTGCACGGTCTCGGCCACGCAGGTGGCGGTGCGCTCGTTGAGCCCACCGTTCTCCACCAGCGCATCGCGCAGGTCGGGCACGATGCCGGCGAAGGGCCCGTCGGCGGTGGCCTCCGCCGGGCAGGTGGTGCCGTCGGCCGGCTCGCTCAGCTTGACGAGCAGCTCGTCGACCGCCTCGGTCACACAATCCGACTTGAGGTAGGCGGTGTGACCCTCGCCCTGCCACGTCAGCAGCCGCGACGCCGGCTGCAACGCCTCGTCGAGCTGCCCGGCCCACTCGTAGGGGGTGGCCGGGTCGTTCACGGTGCCGATGACCAGGATGGGCGCCGACGTGGTGGTGACGATCGTCGGCTGCGGCTCGGCACCCAGCGGCCAGCCGTTGCAGGCCATCGCGCTCCAGCCCAGGAAGGGCCGAACGTGGGGCCTGCTCCTCGTAGCGTTCGGCCGCCTGGCGGGCGGCGTCGAGGTCGCGGCGCTCGGTGCTGTCGGCGCAGGAGATGGCGGTGTTGGCCTCATCCGCGTTGGGGTAGGTCCCGTCGGCCTCGCGATCGTTGTAGAGGTCGGCCAGGCGAGGAGGGTGGCGCCGTCACCGCGGTCGGCCTCGGCCGGGCCGCGGGCCAGGAACGCCCACAGCGCCTGGTCGTGGGCTGCCGACCACGCCGTACTGGAAGTCACCCACCTGCAGCTCGCGCCGCTCGCCGGCCGTGCTCACCGGTATGGGGCCGGCCTCCACCTCGGCCCGCACCCGTTCGAAGGTGGCGGCGGCGTCGGGCCCGGCGTCGCAGGCGTCATCGGTGCGGCACGCCGCCACGAAGTTGCCGAACGCCCGCTCGAAGCCCTTGGCCTGGGTGAGGGCCAGCTCGTCGTCGGTGAGGTTCGGGCCGACGGCACCGTCGAGGACGAGCACCCGGATGTCATCGGGGAACAGCGCGGCGTAGGTGGCGCCGAGCTGGGTGCCGTAGGAGAAGCCGAGGTAGGTGAGCTGCTCGTCGCCCACCGCCCGGCGCAACACGTCGAGGTCGCGCGCCGTCGCCGCGGTGGACAGGTAGGGGAGCAGGTCGCCGTGCCGCTCGGTGCAGGTGGCCACGAAGGCGGCCTGCTCCTCGGCCAGTGCCGCACCTCGGCCTCGGTGTCGGGATCGCCGTCGAGCGCGTTGAGGGCGGCGTGGTCGTCGATGCAGCGCACCGCGGTGGACCGGCCCACGCCGCGGGTCGAACCCGACGAGGTCGAGCGGTCCAACACCGAGGCGTCCATGGCCGAGGCCAGCTGGGGCACCAGCTCCACGCCCGACGCCCCGGGACCGCCCGGGTTGACGAACAGCGAACCGATGCGCTCGCCCGGGGAGCTCGCCGCCCGCCGGGCCAGCGATCTCGATGGTGTGCCATCGGGTCAGGCGTGATCGAGGGCACCTCGACCGTCGCGCACTCGAGCCCGTCGAGCTCGGTGTCGGTGCACGACTGCCAGGCGGCGCGCACATCGGCGCCGCCCCCGGACGTGGCGTCCCCGGATGTGCCCCCGCCGGAGCCGGACCAGCTCGGCCAGCGTGCTGCGCGGTCCGGCCGCGCTCTCGGGTCCGCCGTGCAGGCGGCGGTGACGGTCAGGAGGGCCACCGCGCCGGCCGCGAGCCGGCGGTACCGGCGGGCGCGCCGGCGCCGGGGGCGATGAGGTTCCATCCCGCCCGACGCTACCGACCCCACCGACGGGGACCGTGCTTGTTGCCCGGCTGTGCTTGTTGCCCGGCTGTGCTTGTTGCTCGCCTCGCTGTCGCTCGGCGAGTGTCGGCGGCTCGCTGGCGCTCGCGACGCCGACCTGGCGCCGCCCCTGGTATTGCGCAGCACCGCTCCCCAGGTCTCGGTGCGGCGCCAGCGCCACCCGTCATCCGGTGACGTCCCGCGAAGGTGGCTTGGGCGCTGGGCGCTGGGCGCTGAGGGGGAGGTCATGGCGGCGCTTCGCGCAATGATGCGATTCGAGGCCCGATCGGGCGCTCAAACACATCATTGTGCGAAGGGGCTGGCGGTCTTGTTGCCCGGCTCCCTGTCGGTCGCCGGGTGTCGGCGGCTCGCTGGTGTCAACGACGGCGCCGACCTGGCGCCCTTGCACCCGGGAACAGCACCGCTCCCAGGTCTCGGTGCGGCGCCAGCGCAGACCGTCATCCGGTGACGTCCTGCGAAGCTGGCTTGGTCAGCCTGCTACTTCCAGCGCCTGCCGGCGGGGCGGCAGCAAACACGGCCCGGCATGGGGTAGGGGCCCCGTGCTCGGGAGGAGGATGGGGTTGGGGCCCCATCCGGGAGCGGCGCAGCCGCCAGCAAACACGGCCCCATCCGGGAGCGCCGAAGGCGCCAGCAAGCAGAGCACGGCCCGGCATGGGGTAGGGGCCCCGTGTCGGGAGGAGGATGGGGTTGGGGCCCCATCCGGGAGCGCCGAAGGCGCCAGCAAGCAGAGTACGGCCCGGCATGGGGTAGGGGCCCCGTGCTCGGGAGGAGGATGGGGTTGGGGCCCCATCCGGGAGCGCCGAAGGCGCCAGCAAACACCGCCCCATCCGGGAGCGGCGAAGCCGCCAGCAAGTAGGGTCCTGGGACGTGTCGCTGCGATTGCCCGCCGAACAGGTGCTGGTCACCATCGGCACCCCGTGCACCCTGTCCGCCGTCGGGACCACCGAGACCGAGCTCGCGCTGGTCACCGATGCACCGCACTTCCTGTCCTGCGTCGCTTTCGACGCCGGCTTGGTCGATCTGGCCCTGGGTGAGGACGGGGCGATCGTCGCCCGCTGGCCCGACGGCACCATCGCCACCGCCGACGCGATCGAGGCCCGCCACGGTCCCGCCCTGCGGGCCGCGATCGGCATCCGGGCCGTGCCGGAGCTGGTCGAGCGCGGCGCGTCGGTGGACGTGGCCGCGTCGCTGCCGCACGACCTGTCCGCCGGCGGGCTGCGCCAGCTGGCCGGTCTCACGTTCAAGGACATCCGGGGCTCGGAGCTGCGGGACATGCACGGGCTGTTCGACGACGACCCGCGGCTGGGCCCGTCGGTGCAGGCCCAGCTGTTCGCTTACGCCGGTCTGGGCGCGTTGGCCGCCCTGCCCCGCCCGCTGGCCGAGATCATGGAGCACCCGGCCGAGTTCCGGGTGGCGGCCGCCGCCGCCTTCCCCGGGTCGACTCGTGGACCCAGCTGGTCAGCCCGGGCGCCCCGGCACCGCGACCGCTTCGCCGCCCGCCTGGCCAGTGCGCTCGAGTCGCACGGCCCGGCGTTGGTCTCCACCATGCTGTCGCCGTCCTACCCGATCAACCGCGCGGCCAAGAACCCCGAGATGCTCTCGACGCTGCGCTCGCCGTCGGGGTTCATGCGGGTGCCGCAGGCGCCGATGAACGCCGTCGGCGCCTGCGCCTCCAGCCTGGTGGCCCTGGCCGACGTCGCGCTGCAGATGTTGCTGGGCTACCCGGGCTTCCGGGGCCCGCGCATGGTCCTGTGGATGGCCGCCGACACGCCCACGTTGCCGGCGTGGGAGGTGCTCGACGGGTTCGGCCCCGAAGCGCTGGTGACCACCGCCAAGGTGACCCAGCTGAACGAGGGGCGCGGCGCTGGTGACCGCCGGCCGATCGGCGAGGGCTGGCCCCTTCGACCTCGATGCGTGCGGCACGGTGGTGGGTGACGGCGGGTCTGCGGTGCTGGTGACCACCCTCGACGTGGCCCTGCGCAACTTCCTCGACATCACCTCGATCATCGTCGGGTGGGGCCAGAGCGGCGAGACCGGCGGCAAGGCGCACTTCGCCGGGGTCGGTTTCGGCGGGGAGAACGCGTTGATCGGTGCGCTGGAGATCGCCCGGGTGGCCCACGGCTACGGTGTGGCCGACTTCGGCTACCTCGCCGCCCACGCCACCGGCACCCGCACCAACTCCCGCACCGACCTGACCTCGGTGGCGTCGGCCCGGGCGGTGGCGGCCGAACGGGGCGGCGGTACGGTGCGGCCGATCAAGGTGGGCACCCCAAGGCGCTCGGCGACGGGCACACCATGGGCGAGACCGGTCTGAAGGCCACCGCCCACGCGCTGCGCTACGTGCTGGGGCGGCCGGCGGTGGGACTGCCGGCGTTGCGCCGGCTCGATCCGGAGCTCGGCGACGTGTTGGCCCAGTACGAGTTGCAGCGAGAGGCGGTGGCCGGCGACGCCGACGGTGGGGCGCTCGTGGCCACCCAGGGCTTCGGCGGCTACGACGGCGCGGTGGCGTTGCGCGCCGCCCACGCCGGTGCGCTCGCCCGCTACGCCTGCGACCCGGGCGAGCTGGCCGCCTACCTGGAGCGCTGGCCGCAGGTGCGCCGGGAGCGGGAGCTGCGCGAGCGACGGGCCCGCATCGAGCGCGGCGCCGCCCTGCGCCTTGCGCTGGAACACCGCTGGCCGAACAGCTGAGCGCGGCGCTCAGCGCGCGCCCGTCGGGGCCAGGGTCCGCACGCCGGGCGATGGCCCGGTTGGTGGCCGAGGTCGCCGGCCCGCCGCGGGTCGGTCGGCCACGGATGCTTCGCAACGTCCCCGCAGCTCCGCCCGTACCGACGGGTATGCACCGGTCCAGAACCGGGCGAGGTCGTCGGTGACGGCCACCGGCCGGCCTCGCCGGCGACAGCAGCCGGGCGACCAGCCGGACCGCCCCACCGGCCACCGGTGGCAGCCTCGGCGGCGCCGAAGAACTCCTGCAGCTTGGCCGCCACCGCCGGCACCTCGCCCTCGTAGTCGACGGCCACCGCCCGACCGCTCGGTATGGTGACGGTGTCGGGGGCGAGCCGGTCGAGCGAGCCGCGCTCGGCGGGGTCGAGCTGCAGCCGCAGGGCGGCGACCGTGTCGACACCGGCGAGGTCGCGGCCCGGCGGCAGCCGGCCAGGAACGGGGCCAGCCAACGCTCGAGGTCGGCCAGCAGGGCGTCGTCGGACAGGTGGGGCCACCCGTCGCCCAGGGTGGCCCGCAGGAACGCCACGCGTTGCTGCAGGCGCCGCCGCTCGGCGGCCCCGCCCAACAGGTCCAGCCCGCGGCGGCGGATCCCCTCCAGCAGGGCGGCGGTGAGCTGGCCGCCGGCCGCTGCGCCCACCAGGTCCTCGGGCGCGGCCGGACCGTCGCGCAGCACGAGGGCGTCGAGCCGCTCCTCCCAGCGGGCGACCACGTCGCCCCCGTCGCCGGCGGCGGGGTCCCAGCGGATGGCCAGCCGCCGTTCGACGGGCGGCGCCAGCGGCCGCCCGCTGGGGCGCCGCGCTCGATCCGAGCGGGGTCCACCGGTGCCGCCAGCCGCACGGCCAGCTCACCGTCGGCGTCGCCGCCGGCGGCATCGACGATCACCAGCAGCCGGTGGCGGGTCAGCGGGTCGCGCTCGGCCAGGCGCACCCCGCCGCCGTGGCGGAGCCGGTAGCGGGGATCGCCATCGCGGCGGCGTTGGGCCAGCCGATCGGCGAACCCGGCGAGCAGCAGCGCACCCGGGTCGGCGTCGGCCGCCGCCTGCGCCACGCCCGGCGCGCCCGGCGGTCCCGGCGGGCCGCCACCGCGCCGAGCCGGCGCCGCAGGGTCGCCGCCCGGTCGCGCAGCCGGCGCCGCCGGCCCTCGTCGAGCCCGCCGCCGCCGTGCAGCAGCGCATCGAGCCGCCCCGATGTCGGCGCCGACCGTTGCCGCATGCGAACGGTCGAACGGGTCACCGTCCTCCACGAGGGCGGCGAGCGACGCCGCGGCGGTGCGCTCGGCCTCGCCGGCGCGGGCCGCGGCCAGCAGCATCGCCGCCACCCGCGCCGACGCCGAGCGCCACCGCCGATCGGCCCGGCTCGGTCAACCGCCCACCGTGCACCAGCCCGAGATCGCCGAGCACCGCCCGGGCGCGGGCCAGCGCCGGCGCGGGCGGCGGGTCGAGCCAGCGCAGGGCGGCCGTATCGGTCACCCCAGGCGGCGAGCTCGAGCGCCAGCGCGGTCAGGTCGGCGCCGAGGATCTCCGGCGCCGGCCAGGCGCGCAGCCGCTCGTCGTCGGCCGCGCTCCACAGCCGGTAGGCGTGGCCCGGTCCGAGCCGCCCGGCCCGCCCGGTGCGCTGGTCGGCCTCGGCCCGGCTGACGTGCTCGGTGCGCAGCCGGGTGAAGGCCGTCCCGGCGCCCATGTCCGGGCCCGACCCTCCACGCCGGCGGCGTCGGTCGGCGCGTCACCGGTGACGGTGGCGACCGCTCGTCGCACCAGGCCGCTGTCCACCACCACCGACACGCCGGCGACGGTGAGGCTGGTCTCGGCCACGTTGGTGGCCAGCACCACCCGGCGCCGTCCCGGCGGTGACGCGGCCAGCGCCCGATCCTGCTCCGCGGGCCGAAGCTGCCCGTGCAACGGGTGCACGTCCACCGAGCCGCCCACCCGGTCTCGCAGCCGGTCGGCGCAGCGCCGGATCTCGGCCACCCCGGGCAGGAAGGCGAGCACATCGCCGGCGTGGGTGCGCAGCGCCTCGAGGACCACCTCGGCCGTCGCGACGGTGGGATCGTCGCCCGCCGCCCGTGGCCGGTGGTGGACCTGCACGGGGTGGGCGCGCCGCCGCCGTTGACCACGGGGGCGTCGCCGAGCAGCGCGGCCACCGCCGCCGCGTCGATGGTGGCCGACAGCACGCCGACCCACAGGTCGGGGCGCAGCCCGTCGGCCACGTCGAGGGTCAGCGCCAGCCCGGTGTCGGCCACCAGCGATCGTTCGTGGAACTCGTCGAAGAGCACTGCCGCCACCCCGGGCAGCTCGGGGTCGCGCTGCAGGCGCCGGGTCAGCACGCCCTCGGTGATGAGCTCGATGCGCGTCGCCGGTCCGACGAGCCGCTCGTCGCGGGTCGACAGCCCGATGGTGGCACCCACCGGATCGCCGAGCCGGGCGGCGAGGAAGCGGGCCATGGCCCGGGCGGCGACCCGCCGGGGCTCGAGCACCAGGACCCGTCCCGGTCCGGAGCCGGCCCCGACCCCGTTCGCGAGGGCGTCGGCCACCGCCAGGGGCACCCGGGTGGTCTTGCCGGAGCCGGGGCTGGCGGTGACCACCACCCGCCGGCGCTGGCGCAGGGCGCCCACCACCTCGTCGAGGACGGCGTCGACCGGCAGCGCACCGGCGTCGCGTAGCAGCGGCATCACGGGCCGCTCAGCTCATCGGTAGTTGCCGGTGTGGCCCATGCTGTAGCGGCCCGGCTGGGGGAAGTAGGTGAGCCCGTGCGCCCCGCCCCCGGCCTTGATGCGCATGGCGAGCGCCCCGGTGGTGGTGTCGAACACGTACACCTCGCTGTGGTAGCGGCCCGACACCCAGAACTGCGAGCCGTCGGGCGACACGCTGCCCATGTCGGGCGAGCCGCCACCGGGGATCGTCCAGGTGGCGATGACCTGGTTGGTGGCGAAGTCGATGACGCTGACCGAGCCGCCCAACCGGTTGGTGGCGTAGAGCTTGGTGCCGTCCCGGGAGGGGTAGAGCCCGTGGGTGCCCGCCCCGGTGGGCAGGAACGCGATCTCGTGGAGGTCCTCGGGGTCGATGAGCAGCACGCCACCGCGGGTCTGCTCCGCCACGTACAACACGGTGGCGTCGGGGTTGAACTTCACGTCGATCGGCTCGAACCCGATCTGGCGTTCGGCCACCACCCGGTGCTCGACCAGGTCGATCTTGGCCAGCCAGCCGGAGAACTCGCAGCTGGCGTAGAAGTAGCGGCCGTCGGGGGAGAAGTCGCCGTGGTTCACGCCCGGGTGGGGCACGTCCACGCTCCACAGCAGTTCCCACGTGTTGGGGTCGCGGGCGTCTATGCGCTGGTAGCGCTCGGCGATGACCAGCGCGGTGGAGCCATCGGGGGTGAAGTACAGGTTGTAGGGATCCTCCACCGGGATCGGATCACCCAACTTCGCCGTGCGCGGGTCGATCGGGAAGATGGCGTTGCCCGAGGTGTCGAGCACCCAGAGGGTGGACAGATCCCAACTCGGGGTGACGTGGTGGGGCAGCACCCCGACCGTGACCGTCTCGAGCACCGCACCGGTGGCGGGATCGATCACCGTCAGCGAGTGGGCGTCGCTGTTGGGGACGTACACCCGCGGCGTGATGCCGGCCACCTTGGCCGAGAACTTGCCGGCGGTGGTCTCGGCGTAGAGGTTGAGCGGCGGCGGTGCCGTGGCGGGCGGCGCAGCCGTGGTGGGGGCACCGGTGGTCGGCGCCGCCGTGCTCGCCGAGGCGGTGTCCGCCGGTGTGGCGACGCCGGAGGCGGTGCTCGATGCGGCGCCACCGCTCTGGCCCTCGGTGGTGACCTTGGCGGCCGCGACGTCGCCGTCGATGCTGACCGATTCCGAGGCCGAACTGCAGGAAAGGGACAGCAGTCCCGTTGCCAACAGCACGGCGGCCATCTTCCCTTGCCCGCGATCGCCGAACACCGGCGGCACGGTAGCGCGTCACCGCATGCAGGGGTGAACGCTCGGGCCGGATCGGCCGATAGCCCGAGGGCAGCGTCCAAGGAGGGCCGGTGGCGAGTTCGGACAGCAAACCGAGGAGCACGGGCGAGGAGCCCGAGTGGCCGGGACCGCGTCACGGTTGGCGGGTCGAGGGCCTGCCCGATGGTGAGCCCGACGCGCCGGCGAACCCCTCCGGCGGCGGCAACCTGTTCCCGCGGGGCCCGCGCTTCTGGGTCATCCTGCTCGGCCTGCTACTGCTCAACTGGTTCATCTACACACAGTTCGCCGTCAGCGAGCCCGAGCCGCGCGTGCGCATCTCCTACACGCAGTTCCGCGAGCAGGTGGATGCCGGCAACGTGATCGAGGTGACCTCGCTTGGCAGCGCCATCCAGGGCACGTTCTCCGAGCCGGTGGCGCCCGACGCCACCACCGAGGCGTCGACGGAGTTCGCCACCGAGCGACCGAGCCTGGGCGACGACAAGGTGATCGACGTGCTGCTGGCCAAGGGCGTCACCGTCAACGCCAAGTCGTTGGTGCGCACCGTGCCGTTCTGGCAGAGCATGCTGTTCGGTTTCGGTCCCACGATCCTGCTGGTCGGGTTGTTCGTGGCGATGTTCCGCCGCGGCGGCGCCGGCGGACTGATGGGTATGGGCCGCTCGCGGGCCAAGCGGGTGGACGACACGGCCAAGCGGGCGACCTTCGCCGACGTGGCCGGCATCGACGAGGCCACCGACGAGCTGGTGGAGATCGTCGACTTCCTGCGCAACCCCGACCGTTACCGCCGTCTGGGCGCGACCATACCGAGAGGTGTGTTGCTGTCGGGTCCGCCGGGCACCGGCAAGACGCTGCTGGCCCGGGCGGTGGCCGGCGAGGCCGGCGTGCCGTTCTTCTCGCTGTCGGCGTCGGAGTTCGTCGAGATGATCGTCGGGGTCGGCGCCTCGCGGGTGCGGGACCTGTTCGCCCAGGCCAAGAAGTCGGCGCCGGCCATCATGTTCATCGACGAGCTGGATGCCATCGGCCGGGCGCGCGGCTCGGGTGCCAACCTCGGCGGGCACGACGAGCGCGAGCAGACCCTCAACCAGATCCTCACCGAGATGGACGGTTTCTCCGGCTCGGAGGGCGTGATCGTGCTCGCCGCCACCAACCGGCCCGAGATCCTCGACTCGGCCCTGCTGCGACCCGGCCGCTTCGACCGGCACATCGTGGTCAACCCGCCCGACGTCAACGGCCGCAAGGCCATCCTGGCGGTCCACACCCGTTCGGTGCCGCTCGGGCCCGACGTCGATCTCAGCGGCATCGCCGCCGCCACCCCGGGCATGGTCGGCGCCGACCTGCGGAACCTGGTCAACGAGGCCGCGTTGATGGCGGCGCGTCGCGGTCACCCCGTCGTCTGCCAGGCCGACTTCACCGATGCGTTCGAGAAGGTGGTGCTCGGCACCGCCCGTTCGATCACCATGAGCCCGGCCGAGCGGGAGCGCACCGCGTTCCACGAGTCGGGCCACGCCATCACCGGCATCCTCATGAGCCCGTCGGACCCGGTGCGCAAGATCTCGATCATCCCCCGCGGTGCCGCCCTCGGGGTCACGTTCCAGGCGCCCGACGCGGACCGCTACGACTACGACGAGCGCTACCTGCGCGGCCGCATCGTCATGGCCCTGGGGGGTCGTGCCGCCGAGCAGGTGGTGTACGGCAACGTCACCACCGGCGCCGAGTCGGATCTGGAGAAGGTGACCATGATCGCCCGCCAGATGGTGGGCCGCTGGGGCATGTCCGACGTGATCGGTCCGGTGGCGGTGCTGCCCCGGCCCGGCGAGGGCCCCTTGCTCCCGGGGGCCGACGCCACCTCGCCCCGTACCCAGGAGCTGGTGGACGGCGAGGTCCGCCGCATCATCGACGAGTGCTACCAGGCCGCCCTGGCCCTGCTGGTGGAGCACCGCGACCGGCTCGATGCACTCGCCGGCGAGCTGTTGCACCGCGAGACGCTCGATGAGCCCGACATCTACGCGGTGGTGGGCTTCGCCCGGCCCACCCCTGCGACCGCGAGCTGAACGTCGCTGGCTACCCTGGTCGGCCGTGGAGCAGAGCCGGTCGTGAACGCAATGGTGCTCGCGTCGGTCATCGGTGACCTGTTCGATCGGCTGGCCGACTTCTCCGGCTCGCCGTGGTTCCTGCTCATCGTCTTCGTGATCGCGTTCCTGGACTCGGTGATCCCCGTCGTGCCCAGCGAGACGCTGGTGATCATCGGCGGGGTGGCGGCGGGGCAGGGCGATCAGGTGCTGCCCATGGTCATCGCCTGCGGTGCGTTCGGCGCGTTCCTCGGTGACAACGCCGCCTACCAGCTCGGCGTGTCGGCCGAGGGCTTCCTGCGCCGCACGCTGTTCCGGGGTGACAAGGGGGCCAAGCGGCTCGACTGGGCCTCCCGCCAGCTCGAGACCCGCGGCGGCCTGCTGCTGCTGACCGCCCGCTTCATCCCCGGGGGCCGCACCGCCATCACCGTGTCGTCGGGGGTGACCCGCCAGCCGCGGCGCCGGTTCGCCCTCTACGACCTGCTGGCCTGCGCCATCTGGGCCACCTACGCCGGCACGCTCGGCTTCTTCGGGGGCAAGACGTTCGCCGACAACCACACGCTGGCGTTCATCGTCGCCTTCGCCGCCGCCCTCAGCGTCAGCGGCGTGATCGAGTTGGTCCGCCACCTCCGCAACAAGCGCCGCGCCCCCGCCGTCCCCTGAGCCCGCGCAAGGTGAGCACCCTGCTCCGCGCCGGGCGGCAGGTAGCGACACCCCTTCGCGCAATGATGTGCCTCAGCGCCCGAACGGGCCTCGAATCGCATCATTGCGCGATGCGCTTTCACGCCCCCACTCACCGAGACCAAGCGATCGCCCCGCTGACCAAGCCACCCTCGCGGGACGTCACCGGATGACGGTCTGCGCTGGCGCCGCTCGAGACCTGGGGAGCGGTGTTGTTCAACACCAGGGGCGGCGTCAGGTCGGCGTCGCGAGCGCCAGCGAGCCGCCGAAGCCCCCGGCGACCGACAGGGAGCCGGGCAGCAAGCATGGACGTCACCGGATGACGGTCTGCGCTGGCGCCGCACGGAGACCTGGGGAGCGGTGTTGTTCAACACCAGGGCGGCGTCAGGTCGGCGTCGCGAGCGCCAGCGAGCAGCCGGCACTCGCCGAGCGACAGCGAGGCGAGCAACAAGAACGTCACCTCTCAGCGCAGCAGCGATGCCAGCAGCCGGGCGGTGCCGGCGGGATCCTCGTGGGGGAACAGGTGCCCGCCCTCGACGGTGAGGTGTTCGCAGCCGGCACGATCGGCCTGAAGCTCGAAGAGGCCCTCGGGCAGCGTGGTCGCCCGACCCGACACGATGGTGGTCGGCGCCCGGAGGTGGGCCAGGTGCTCCCACGCCGGCCAGGCGCCGCGGCCCCGGGGTCATCTCGAAGATGGCCGCCTCCACCTCGGGGTCGCAGGCCAGCTCCACCTGCCCGTCCTCGCGGTCGCGACACCGTGGCGCAGGTAGGCGTCGAGGGCGGCCGGGGCGAAACCATCCATCGGCGGCCGGGCGGCGTAGCGCTCCCGCATCGTGTCCCGATCGGGCCACACCCGCCGTCGGCGGCGGGCCGCCTCGGACATGGGAGGGGCCCTCGGTGCGGTCGGTCAGCGGCGGCGGGGCCAGGATCACCGGCTCGCACAGCACCAGGCGCCCCACCCGCTGGGGCCGCAGGCGCTCCACCAGCGTGGCCACGATCCCACCGAGCGAGTGTCCCACCAGGTGGACCGAGCGGCCCGGCCAGGCGTCGAGGAACGCGGCCACGTCCAGCGCCATCGCCTCGGTGGACAGCTGCCCGGCGGGTACCGGGCAGGGCGTGGCCCCGTGGCCCCACAGATCGAGCGCGAAGCAGCGCAGCGCCGCCCAGCGCGGCCACGACCGGCTCGTAGGTGCCGCCGCAGAAGCCGTTGGCGTGCAGGATGAGCACGTCGGTGCCGCTGCCGCCCCAGTCGAGCCCGGCGAGGTACCGGCCGCCCTCCACCTCGACGCGGAGCTCGGCGGCGGGCAGCGGTGCGGGCAGCGGCCCAGGCGACGGTGCGGACACGGTGGGTGAACCTATCGTCGGCGCCCGCCCGCTCGCACACCCGGGACGACCGGTGGAAAGCGAACACGTGTTCGATAGGATCACCGGTATGACGACCAGTCGCGAACTCCCGGTGGCCAAGCTGTGGCTCGACGGCCGCCTCACCGCCGCCGTGCACGCGGCGCTCACCATCGATGCCGCCGGCGGCTGGCGGGTGACCGCCCACCTGCCGGATCGGGACCCGTTCGCCCGGTCCTACGGGCTGTCGCTGCAGCTCGACGACGGCCGGGCGTTGCACGGGCGGGCCCGGCTGTCGGCCGCGGGCGACGGGGAGGTGGTGTTCGAGGGGCTGGAACCCCCGGAGGGCGCCTGGTCATGCTGAGTGGTCGCCGCCGACCGACATTGCGATCACGTGACGTTCTCTAACGCCGTCTCCGCTGGTGGTGTTCACAAAACCGCTCGATCAACCGGTCCGTAGGTCTCTAACGTGACCCTCGTCTCGCCAACTCGGAGAGACGGAGAGGGAACCATGGGAGCCAAGCCCCCAAGTACCACCGGGACCGCCGTCCTGGATGCCCCGCCGCCGGATCGCGGCGCCGGGCACCCTCGGGACGGGGCCCATCCACCGGTCGCCGCCGCCGACCCGCCCGGCGTGTTCGACCCGTTCGAACCGTTCGATCGGTTCGCAGCCGACTCGTTGCGCACCACCAGCTCCGCACTGGGGCCGGGTCCGTTCTTCGCCGTGTGCGTCGCCGGCTACGCGCTGTGCATCGCCCTCCTGCTCGTCGCCCGGGCGTTCGGCGACGAGACGGGCCAGGCACTGCAGGTGCTGGCCTGTGCCGGGATAGCGGCCAACGCCGCCATCGGCCTGCTCCGCGCCCGCAGTCTCGGCCGCTGATCACCGCTGCACGGCGGTCGCGCCCCTGGCGCGGCCGCCGTCGGAGCCGCCCACATCGACTACACAGGGCGACGTGACCAAGACCATCGTCGGCTACTGCGATCCCTTCAGCGTGCCGCCCGGCCAGCAGGTCGAGCTCAAGGTCAGCGCCGCCGAGCCGGCGTCGTGCCTGCTCGACGTGGTGCGCATCATCTGCGGCGACCCGTCCTCGAAGGGGCCCGGGTTCACCGAGGAGCTCGTCCCGCGCCCCGACGGCGGGGGCTGGCCGAGCTCGATCGCCGTGCGCCACCAGCCGTTGCACCCCGGTTCCTACGGCGAGGTCCCGGCCGCCGCCTGGCTCGAGGACCTGCGCAGCTGCACCGTGGCGGTGCTGGTGCAGCCCACGCGCGCCGGGGCCGGCGAGCAGCTGCTGGTGCGCATCGGCACGGCCGGGCCCGCCGGCGCGTCGCTGACCCTCGGCCTGGACGAGGACGGTCACGTGGTGCTCGACGTCGCCGGCGAACGGCTCCGCCTCGACCGGCCGCTGACCGTGCGGCGGTGGTGGCGGGTGATCGCCTCCTACGACGCCACGTTCGGGCAGCTCCGCCTGCGCCAGGTGCCCCTGCCCACCCGTTCTCCCGCCGACCGGCTGCTGCTCGCCGAGGCCCGGGCCGAGCTGGCCGCCGACGAGCTGATCGGGCTCAAGGTCGGCGGTGGGGTGCGCTTCGCCGGGCCGTTCGACGGCCGCCTGGAGGACCCGGTCCTGGTGGAGGGCGCCACCGATGACGTCGACGCCGCACTGGCCGCCGGCGACGCCCACGCCCGTTGGGACTTCTCGCTGGGCATCGGCACCTCGACCATCCACGATCGCGGGCCGCACCAGTTGCACGGCCGGCTGTTCCAGACCCCGATGCGCGCCGTCACCGGCTCCCGCTGGGACGGCACCACGCAGCGCTGGAGCGATGCCCCCGGGCAGTACGCCGCCATCCACTTCCACCGCGACGACCTGACCGACGCCGGCTGGCGCACCGATGTGGCCCTCACCGTGCCGGAGGACCTGCCGTCGGGGGTGTACGCGTTCCGCGTCACCAGCCCCGACGGCGAGATCGAGCGCAGCCCGTTCGTGGTCGGCCCCAAGCCCGGTGCGCCGGCACGGCTGGCCCTGCTGCTGCCCACGGCCACCTACTGGGCCTACGCCAACCACCGCATGACGATCGACGGCGCCGAGTTCTTCCCGTCCCGCAACCGCTTGCGCCCCGAGTTCGACTACATCCGCTCCCACCCCGAGGTGGGCCTGAGCATGTACGAGTACCACGCCGACGGCAGCGGGGTGATGGTGTCGTCGCGCCGGCGGCCGGTGCTCAACCTCAAGCCCGGCGCCGACGGCTGGGCCTTCACCGCCGACACCAACCTGCTGGCCTACCTGACCCACCTCGGCGAGCCGTTCGACGTCATCACCGACGACGACCTGCACCGCGACGGGGCCGCGTTGCTCGCCCGGTACCAGGTGGTCTTGACCGGCAGCCACCCGGAGTACTGGTCGACGCGCATGCTCGACGGCCTCGAGCAGTACCTCGGCGACGGCGGCCGTTTCCTCTACCTCGGCGGCAACGGCTTCTACTGGCGGGTGGCCTGGAGCGAGGAGGAGCCCTGGGTCATGGAGGTCCGCCGGGCCGAGGACGGCACCCGCGGGTGGATCGCCGAACCGGGGGAGTACTACCACGAGCACGGCGGCGAGTACGGCGGGCTGTGGCGCCGGCTCGGTCGGGCCCCCAACCTGCTGGTGGGCGTGGGCTTCGCTGCCCAGGGCTTCGACCGCGCCGCCCCCTACCGCCGCACGCCCGAGAGCTTCGAGGGCCGGGCGGCGTGGATCTTCGACGGGGTGGACGAGGAGGTCATCGGCGACTTCGGCGTCGGTGGTGGCGCCTCGGGCCAGGAGATCGACCGCTACGACCCGCGGCTGGGCTCGCCGCCGCACGCCGCGGTGCTCGCCACCTCCTTCGGTCACAGCGCCGAGATGCTGCGCACCAAGGAGGAGTTCCTGGCCACCGCCATCCTGGCCAACGACACCAACATCCGTTCGGACCTCGTGTTCTTCGAGGTCCCCAACGGCGGGGCGGTGTTCTCTGTCGGCTCGATCGCCTGGTACGGGGCGCTGGCGCACCGCGGCTACGACAACAACGTCGCCCGCATCACCACCAACGTCATCCGTCGCTTCCTCGACCCGACGCCGTTCTGATCCGGTGGGGCGGCGGTCCCACCCGGACCGCCGCCCACCGGGCGTACGCTGCGGCCGCTCGCCGTACTGACCGGTTTGTGTCAAGGCGTTTCGCATGCTCAATCGCGCAGCTGCAGGGGTCGACAGGAAGGCATGCAACCTCGCACCTCGGGATGGACCGTCAGCCGGCAGATCACCGCGGGTCTGGTGGTGTTGGTGACGCTCGTGGCAGCGCTCGTGCTGACCGCCAACCTGTCGCTGCGCGGCGTGCAGGGCGACGTGAACACGCTGGCCGAGAACGTGTCGCCGGCCGCCATCAAGCTGCTCAACATCGACCGCGACGGCTACCAGGCGCAGCTCGCCCTCGAGCGGCTCGTCGCCGGGGTGGGCGACGCCGACGAGGAGTTGGCCAATTGGCAGGAGAACTCCGGTCAGACCGTGAGCCGGCTGGAGGAGTTCCGGGAGCTGTCGGTGGGCCTCGACGGCGAGGACGCGGTGGTGGGCGAGCTCGAGCAGCTGCGCGGGCGCTGGCTCGAGGCCGGCGAGGCCACCATCGCCGCCGGGGGCGAGTCGCGCACCGCCCTGCTGGACGGGGCCCGCGAGGCGTTCTCCGCCTACCGCGATCGCGTCGACGTGCTCGAGGAGCAGCTCTACGAGGCCGAGGGCACCCGCCTGGCCGACGCCGTCCGCACCGGCCAGAACCGCCTGATGTTGCTCAACTGGCTGGCGTTGGGCGCCGCCGCCGTGCTCGGCACGGTCATCGTCATCGTGGTGTCCCGCAAGGTGCGTGCCGCCATCAACGGTCGGGCTTCGCACGTGCAACAGGCGGCCACCATGTTGCAGCAGCTCGCCGGGGGCATCACCGAGCGCGCCACCAGCACGGCGCACCAGGCGGACAGCGCCCGGCACGCCGCCGACGACGTCGCCCTCAACGTGGCCGATGTGAACGTGGCCGTCGAGGAGCTGTCGGCCTGCATCCACGAGATCGCCGGCAACGCGGCCATGGCCACGTCGGTGGCGGCCGACGCGGTCGACAGCGCCGACGCCGCCAACCGCATGATCGAACAGCTCGGTGAGTCCTCCGACCGCATCGGCGAGGTGGTCAAGGTGATCGACGCCATCGCCGAGCAGACCAACCTGCTCGCCCTCAACGCCACCATCGAGGCGGCCCGGGCCGGTGAGGCGGGTCGCGGCTTCTCGGTGGTGGCCAACGAGGTGAAGGAACTGGCCGGCGAGACCGCCCGGGCCACCGGGGAGATCGCCGCCCGGGTGGCGGCCATCCAGCAGGACACGCGGGCGGCCATCGATGCCAACCGCACGATCAACGACGTGATCGGCCGGATCAACGAGCTGCAGCACAGCATCGCCGCGGCCATGGAGGAGCAGTCGATCACCACCGCGCAGATCGCCCGCGGTGCCAGCGACGCCGCGGTCAGCTCCCGGGCCATCTCCGGCGCGGTGGGCACGGTGGCCGATCAGGCCGCCCACACCGTCGACGCCGGCCGCCAGACGGGCGAGTCCGCCGAGCTGCTCGGCCTGCTCGCCGTCGAACTGGAGCAACTCGTCTGATGCCCGGAGCGTGACCGTACCGATCGTCCGGATCTCTCCAATCTTGGCCTTGGATCATCGCCCGGGCGCGCCACCGGCGCCGACCGAGGCCGGCGCCGGTGGCCGCAGAGCGGGGGGCGCGTGGCGGTGTGGTGGGGACCTCAGGAGGTGGCGGCGCCGATGCTGGCCACCATCTCCTCCTTGTTGTCGAGGTACCAACCCATCACCGAGCGCAGCGTCTCCTTGAGCCCGCGGGTCGGCTCCCAGCCGAGCGAGCCGAGCTTGGAGATGTCGGCCACCACCCGGGTGTGGTCCTCGTAGCCGGAGCCGTAGAACTTCTCGCCGTCGATGTCGATGAGGTCGGTCAGCACGACCTCGCCGGTCAGGTCGGCGTAGACCTCCTGCATCAGCAGCGCCATCTCCCGGATCGACACGTCGTTGGCCGGGTTGCCGATGTTGAACACCTGCTTGTTGGCCCGCGGGTCGAGCAGGATGGTCTCGAAGCCGGCGGAGGCGTCGTCGATGTGGGTGAACGAGCGCCGCTGCTCGCCGCCGTTCACCAGGTACATCGGGCCGCCGGTGAGCAGCGCCGACATGAACTGGGCGAACACGCGGGGCCCGCCGATGTTGCCGGCCGGCACGAGGTAGTCGAAGCGGGGGCCGATGAAGTTGAACGGCCGGATGATGCCGTAGTCCAACTTGTTCTCGAGACCGTAGGCGTGGATGACCCGCTCGAGGAGCTGCTTGCCGCAGGAGTAGATCCAGCGCTGCTTGGACACCGGGCCCACGATGAGCTCGGACTCGTCCTCCTTGTAGCTGTCGCCGCTGGGCCGGCCGTAGACCTCACAGGTGGAGTACTGGATGATCTTCTTGCCGTGCTCGACGCACAGCTCGACGATCTTGAGGTTCTGGAGGAAGTTCAGCTGGAAGGTCTCCAGCGGGGACTCCACGTAGACCGACGGGTTGGCGTAGGCCACCAGGTCGACCACCACGTCGGCCCGCTCGATCTCCGCCAGCACCTCGGGATCGAGGAAGTCCTTGTGCAGGAACGTGAAGTTCTTCAACCCGCTGGGGAGCTTCTCGTCGCTGATGTCGACACCCACCATCTCGTAGTCCGCTTTGGTGCTGCGGTCGAGATAAGAGACGAGGTTGGAGCCGATGAACCCGCCGGCACCGAGAATCAACAGTCGCATGTGCGCACGCCGCCTTCTGTTTGGGCTCCCGTGTGCAAGTGGGTCCGGAGCGCTGTTGTCCCCCGACCCGTGCCCGCCACCCGACGACGAAAGCCCGTCCTTTTCGGTCGTCTCGCATGGTACCGAGGACATGGTCGGGCGCCACACGCGGGGGTGCGTTGTTGGTCACCAAATCGGCGTTCGGGGTAGCTGAACGGCGTCAGGAAGCGCTTCGAACGGCGATAGAGGCACGAACCGTAACGTGACTGGCGCGAAGCGTGGGACCTCGGTGAACGGCGTACGTCGCTGCGCCCACCGCTGCCACCGGGGCCGTCGCCCCGCGTCCGCCGGTCGGTCCTTGCGCGGGGTGCCCGAACGGGACGATCGACCCAGGGCGTCGGCTGGCGTCGGCCGCCGGCGACGGCTCAGGTGACGACGAGGGCGCCGGTCTGTGCGCTCACCACGTACCAGGTGGCCGCATCGCCCTGGCCCATGGCCTCGCCGATCGGCTCGTTGTTGAGCCGGTACAGCGGGTGGCCGCCGTAGGTGAGCTGCACGATGGTGTCCGCCCGGGTGATGGCACCGATCAGGCTGGTCGAGATCCCGTCGCCCGGTGCCACCGTGTTGCCGGCGATGGGGATCCACTGGGCGGTGCACGCCCCGTGGCAGGTGCCCTCGTTGTTCACGTCGGCGATCGAGGCGTAGAGCGTGTGGTTCTCACCGTCCACCAGGATCGGACCGTACTGGGTGGTCTGGCGCACGTTGATGGCCACCGCGCCCGGGGGCAGGCTCGTGGTGGTGCTGGGCGGGGTGGTGGTCGTGGGCGCCTCGGTGCTCGCCGTGGTGGTGACCGCGTCGGAGCCGTCCAGGCCGCTGCCGCCACCCCCGGTCCCGCCGTCGGTCCCGCCCCCGCCCCCGGCTGCCGGTTCGGCGCTCGTCGGTGGGGCCTCGAGATCACCGACGCCCGCACCGCTGCCGTCGCCGGCGGAGGCGGATCCGGCACCCCCGTCGTCGGTCCGGGACTGCCGCGGCGGCGCCACCGTGCTCGCCGTGTCGATCTTGGCGGTGACGCTGGTCCGACGGGTGGTCGGCGTTTCCACGGCGCCGCTCGTCCGGTCGCCGCCCTCGACGATGACCGGGCGCATCGACGAGCGCGCGCTGCCGCCGCAGGCGGCCAACGTGAGGGCGCAGGCGGTCACGGTGGCGAGCGCGCCGTGACGACGGGTCCGGGCGCGCCGCGTCATGCCGCTCGCACCCGGACGGGTGGTGGTGGAGGTGGTGAACGGGCGCATCGTGGCGAGACATCGGCGCGCCCCGGGCCGGGGTTGAGCGGTAGCGTCACGACGGTGATCGAGCTGCCCGCCTGGCGCGGCACCTGGGACGACGACGATCCCGACGCCAACTTCAAGGCGGAGGTCGCCGCCTACCAGCTCGCCGACCCGCTGGCGACGCTGGGCAACCTCTCGGCCCGCACCGCGATCCCCATCGAGGCGCTGGTCCGCTACGTGCTCGCCCGCTGGGCGTCGGCGGGGGCGGAAGGGCTGCTCGAGCTCGGTCCGGCGATGGCCGCCCGGCTGCACGCGGTGGCGGCGGCTGCGGCCGCCGAGGGCACCGACACGGCCAAGCTGGCCGCGTTCGAGCAGCTGCACCAGATGCTGTCGTGGCTCGTCGTGCCGCTGGAGGACCCGTCTGCGCTCGACGGCTGAAGGTGCGACGTCGGCCGGGCGAGGTCAGCCGGCGGTGATCGGGTCGGGCGGGGCGGCGTCGGCGGCCTCCACGTCGTCGCGGCGGATGCCGAGCACGAAGAGCACCGCATCGAGGTACGGCACGTTGAGCGAGGTGTCGGCCGCATCGGCCACCACCGGCTTGGCGTTGAAGGCGACGCCGAGGCCGGCCGCGGCCAGCATGTCGAGGTCGTTGGCCCCGTCGCCCACCGCCACCGTCTGGTGCATGGCCAGGCCCTCGGCCCGGGCCACCTCGGCGAGGATCTCCGCCTTGCGCCGGCGGTCGACCACCGCCCCGAGCACGCGGCCGGTCAGCTTGCCGTCGACGATCTCGAGCTGGTTGGCGAAGGCGTAGTCGAGGTCGAGCTCGTCCTTGAGGGCGTCGGTGAACTGGGTGAACCCGCCCGAGACGATCATCGTGCAGAACCCGAGCCGCTTGAGCGTGCGGACGAACGTGCGGGCCCCCGGGGTGCGCCGCTGCCGCTTGCGGGCCCGTTCGAGCACCTCCTGCTCGAGCCCCTCGAGCAGCGCCACCCGGGCGCGCAGGGCGGCTTCGAAGTCGAGCTCGCCGGCCATCGCCGCCGCGGTGACCCGGGCCACCTCCTCCCGGCAGCCGGCCTCGTCGGCGAGCAGCTCGATGACCTCGTCCTGGATGAGCGTCGAGTCGACGTCGAGGGCGACGAGGCGGATGCCGCGCCGGCGCAGCCCCTCGGGTTGGACGGCCACGTCGAAGCGGAGCCGCCGCGACGCGCTCATCAGCTGCTCGCGGATCGGGGCGATGTCGGCCGCGGAGATCACCAGCTCGTACGCGGACACCGGATAGCGGGCCAGGCAGGTGATCCGCTCGATGTTGGCGCCGTGGGCGGCGATGGCACCGGTGGCCGCCGCCATCGCGTCGGACCCGAGCGGCTGACCGAGCACGGTGACCGCGAACCACGGGGCCTTGCGGGTGGCGTGGTGGTCGGCGGACACGGCCTCGAAGTCGATGTGGAAGCCACGCTGCCAGCCCATCAGCAGCAGTTCCTTCAGCAGCGGCTGCTCCTGCTCGGCCCGCAGGCCGATGAGCACGCTGAGGTGCAGGCGGCCCCGCACCGTGATGAGCTCCACATCGGCCACCTCGGCCCCGGCGGCGGCCAGGTGGCTCATCAGGGCGGCGGTGACGCCGGGTTGGTCGTGACCGGAGACATGGACCAGCACGTGGCGATCGAGCGCCGGGGAGAGGGCCGACACGTCGACGGGAGGGGGTGCGGGAGCCATGGGGGCGGATCGGCGGGCCGGCGGGGTCAGCGCCCGGCGGCGCGCAGCGCCTCGTAGATCTCTTTGCAGGTGGGGCAGACCGGGTACTTGTCGGGGTCCCGGTTGGGGATCCACTTCTTGCCGCACAGCGCCACCACGGGCACGCCCTCGATGTTGGCCTTCACGATGTCCGACTTGCGCACGTAGTGGGCGAAGCGATCGTGCTCGCCCTCGTCGGTATCCGCCAACGTCGGGTCGATGACTGTCGTGGTCCCCGTGTCGCTCATCGTGTTCGAGCGTACCCGCCGGGTCCCGCCGTGCCCGACGGTGGCGCAGCCCGGCCGATGCGGGCATACTTGTAGGCCGCCCGAACCCGGAGGACGAACGTGAAGAAGGACATCCACCCCGACTACCGGCTGGTCGTGTTCCAGGACCGCGCCGCCGACTACTCGTTCGTCACGAAGTCGACGATCAAGACGAACGAGACGATCGTGTGGGAGGACGGCAACACCTACCCGCTGGCCAAGGTCGACATCTCGCACCGCAGCCACCCGTTCTTCACCGGCACGATGACCATCGTGGACACCGCCGGCCGCGTCGAGCGCTTCGAGCGCCGCTACGGCCGCCGCAAGAAGTAACCCGTCGGACAGACGGGCCCCCGCCGTTCGGGCGGCCGGGTACCACACAGCGAACGCGACGAGGGCGGGAGCCGCAGCTCCCGCCCTCGTCGCGCGTCCCGTTGGGCTCAGCGGCCCTTGAAGTCGGGCAGGCGGCGCTCGGCGGTGGCCCGCACGCCCTCCTTGAAGTCCTCGGTGCGGCGCAGCCAGTCCTGCTCGTGCAGCTCGTGGTCGGTGGCCTTGCGCACCTTGTCGGCGAGCTCGCCGCGCATGGTCTGGCGGATCGAGCGCACGGCCAGCGGGGCGGACCGGGCGATCTCCACGGCGAAGGCGTGGGCCTCGTCGCGCAGCTGATCGAGGGGGACCAGGCGATCGCACATGCCCAGCTGGTGGGCCTCCTCGCCGCTGACCCGTCGACCGGTGTAGAGCAGGTCGAGCGCGGCCTGCTGGCCGACCAGGGCGGGCAGGGTGACCGTGAGGCCGAAGCCGTGGTGGAAGCCGAGCCGGGCGAAGTTGGCGGCGAAGCGCGACTCCGGGCAGCCGGCGCGGAAGTCGGCCATGAGGGCCAAGCCGAGCCCGCCACCGATGGCGGCCCCCTGCACGGCGGCGACCACCGGCGTCTTGGTGGCGAACAGCCGCACCGCTTCGTTGTAGAGGTCACACGGCTTGTCGTCGCGGGGGCCGGTGAAGTTGGCGCCGGCGCAGAACGACTTGCCGTCGGCGCACAGCACGATGGCGCGGGCGCCCTCGTGCTCGTCGATGGCGCCGAACGCATCGGCGAGGGCCGCGATCAGCGCGTGGTCGAAGTAGTTGTGCGGCGGGCGCTGGATCTCGACGGTGGCGACGTAGTCGTCACCCACCGTGACGGCAAGGTCCGGAAACGGCCCCAAGGTGCTCATGTGCGGAATTCCCCCGGTAGGTTGTTCGCTGGTGGAGGCGCGCTGCGCGCGCTGCGCGGACGTCAGGCGGCGTCGAGGCGGGGGCAGGCTACAGGATGTCGATAGCGCGGAGGATCCTGATCGCCGTACTCGGTGGTCTGCTGCCGCTCGTCGCGGCCTTGGCGGCGGCGGCGGCGGAGGTGCGCGCCACGATCCGCCACGAGGTGCTCGAGGGCCTCGATCGCATCGCCGACATGGAGCAGGCCGCGCTCACCCAGACGCTGCGCACCGCCCACGGTGGCCTCGGGGTGCTCGTCGACGAGTACCTCTCGCCGCTCGTCACCCAGCCGCCGGACGGTGGGGCGGCACAGCCGGACGGTGGGGCGGCACAGCCGGACGGTGCCGCGGTGCGACCGGACCGGGCCGCCGTCACCGCCGCGCTGGAGGACCTGGTGGGCCGCGACCCGTCGGTCCTGCGGGCGGCGTCGCTCTTCGAGCCCGACGGCTCGCCGGTGGCGTGGTACTCGAGGTCGGGGGTGGCGCCGCTGGCGGTGGAGCCGGCCGATGTGCGCGCCGCGCTGAACGGACCCCTGCTCGGCCGGGCCTACCGGGCCGCCGACCAGGACGACCGCTTCCAGCTCCTGCTGCCGGTCACCCCTCGCAGTGGCGGTGCGGCCGCCGCGGTGGTCGCCGTCGAGTGCGACCTGAACCCGATCGTGGGCCCGTTGATCGACGCCAGCCGGTTCGGCGATGCACGCACGGCGGAGGCCCACCTCGTGCAGCGGGTCGACGACGGCGGCGCCGAGATCATCTCGCCGTTGAAGTTCAAGCCCGGCGCCGAGTTCACCACCGTCGTGCCCCGCACCGCCACCGGCACGCCCGCCATCCAGGCGCTGCAGGGTCACCGGGGCGTGGTGGAGGGCCTGCGCGACTACCGCGACGTCGAGGTGGTGGCGGCTTTCCGGGAGATCGAGGACACCCCGTGGGCGCTGGTGGTCAAGATGGACCGCAGCGAGGCGTTCTCCCGCTACGAGCGGATGACCAGCACCCTCGGCGTGGTCGGGGTGGCCGTGCTGGTCCTCTTGGTGGGCAGCCTCGGTTTCGCCTACCGCAGCGTCAGCCGCCGGTTGGGCCGGGTCACCGAGCTGGCCGAGGCGATCAGCCGGGGGGATCTGAGCCGCCGGATCGGCCGTCACACCGAGGACGAGTTCGGCCGCCTGTCGCAGGCGTTCGACAACATGGCCGACACGCTCGCCGCCGACATCGAGCGGCGGCGGCAGGTGGAGATCGAGCTGCACCACCGGGCCCGCCACGACGACCTGACCGGCCTGCCCGGCCGGGTGGTGGCCTACGACGTGCTCACCGACGCGCTGGAGGACCCCTCGCAGCGGGTGGTGGGCCTGCTGTTCTGCGATCTCGACTCGTTCAAGACGGTCAACGACGAGCTGGGCCACAGCGCGGGTGACTCGCTGCTGCAGCAGGTCGCCGATCGGCTCCGCCTGGCGGTGGGCCCGGCGGAGACGGTGGCGCGCTTCGGCGGCGACGAGTTCGTGGTGGTCTGCCAGCACCTCGACCGGCCCGAGGCGGTGGGCCAGATCGCCGAGAAGATGCGCAGCGCCCTCTCGATCCCGTTCAACCTGGCCGGGCGTTCGGTGGTGGTGACCGCCTCGATCGGCAGCACGGTGGTGGACACGTCGCAGCCGACCACCGCCGAGGCGTTGCTGCGCGATGCCGATGCCGCCATGTACCGGGCCAAGGAGCTCGGACGGAACCGGCACGTCGCCCTCGACGACGAGACGCGGCTGCGGGCGTCGGTGGCCCTGTCGGCGGTGATCAACCTGCGCGGGGCGCTGGCCGACGGGTCGCTCGAGCTCCGCTACCAACCGGTGGTCGACCTGCGGCGCAACACGGTGTACGGCGTGGAGGCGCTGCTTCGCCGGGCCGGCCAGGCGGGGGTGCCGGCCGACCCGTTCGCGCTGGTGGCGCTGGCGGAGGCGTCGGGTCTGGCCCTGGAGCTGGACCAGTGGGTCTTCGCCACCGCCTGCGGGCAGCTGCGCCGCCTGGTGCAGGACGGCCTGAGCGGGCTGTGCATGTCGGTCAACGTGTCGGCCACCAGCCTCGGCGATCCCACCATGGTGCCGTTCCTGCTGGACACGGTGGCCGCCAACGGCCTGTCGCCGCAGCGGCTGTGCCTGGAGCTGACCGAGGTCGCCGTGCACCGTGACGACGAGACCGCCGGGCAGCTGCGCCGGCTGCGCGAGGCCGGCTTCCGCATCGCCATCGACGACTTCGGCATGGGCTACTCGAACCTGCACCGGTTGCGCCAGCTGCCCGTCGACGTGCTCAAGGTCGACCGCAGCTTCCTGACCCACCTGGCCACCGATCCGGCGGCCCGCCAGATCGTGGCATCGGTGATGCAGCTCGGCGACGCGCTCGGCCTGTCGGTGGTGGCGGAGGGGGTCGAGGACACCGACCAGGTGGCGGTGCTGAGCGAGCTCGGCTGCCGGCTGGCCCAGGGCTACCTGTACGCCGCCGCGCTCGATGCCGCGCAGCTCACCGCCTTCGTCAACGACGCCTGCCGCCAGGGGCTGCTCGGCGGGTCGCCGCCGGCGGCCGCGACTGCGACGGCGACTGCGACCGCGGCAGCCGCCTGACGGGCCCGGCCGGGTCAGGCGTCGTCGGCCAGGCGGACGGCCACCACCAGCTCGTCGCCGGTGGCGGTGGTCAGCGCGGCGATGTTGGCCGATTCCACCACGTCGGCCCGCACCAGCTCGAGCGCGGCCAGCTCGGTGGCGGTGCCGGCCACCTGGGCCAGCTCCACCGGCACCTTGAGCGAGCGACGGGCCTCGGTCTTGGCCCGGCGGGCGGCCGACAGCACGCCGGTGCCCACCCGGTACACCTCGGGATCACCGCCGCGGCGCAGCGCAGCCGCCTGCGGCCAGGTCGAGGTGTGCACCGACCCCGGCTGCCACCACGACCAGACCTCCTCGGTGGCGAAGGGCAGGAACGGGGCGAACAGCTTGAGCAGGGTCTCGAGGGCGAGGGCCAGGGCGGCACGGGCGGAATCGGCGGGGCCGTCGCCCTGCGAGCCGTAGGCGCGGCCCTTCACCAGCTCGAGGTAGTTGTCGCAGAAGTCCCAGAAGAACGCCTCGGTGCGCTCGAGGGCGCGGGCGTAGTCGTAGCCCTCGAACGCGGTGGTGGCCTCCTCGACGAGGTCGGCCAGCCGTTCGAGCATGGCCCGGTCGACCGCCTCGGTGACCTCGGCCCGGGGCGACGCCTCCCCGGTGCCGAGCGCGAACTTGGAGGCGTTGAGCAGCTTGATGGCCAGCCGCCGGCCGATCTTCATCTGGCCCTCGTCGAAGGCGGTGTCCACACCGGGCCGGGCCGAGGTGGACCAGTAGCGCACCGCGTCGGAGCCGTACTGCTCCAGCAGGGCGATCGGGGTGACCACGTTGCCCTTCGACTTCGACATCTTCTTGCGGTCGGGGTCGAGGATCCAGCCCGACAGGGCGGTGTTCGTCCACGGCAGCGAGCCGTGCTCGAAGTGGGCGCGCACCACGGTGGAGAACAGCCAGGTGCGGATGATGTCGTGGCCCTGGGGGCGCAGGTCGTAGGGGAAGACGCGGTCGAAGAGGTGGCCGTCGCCGCCCTCGTGCCAGTACCCGCCGATCTGCGGGGTGAGCGAGAGGTGGCCCAGGTGTCCATGATGTCGGGGTCGCCGGCGAAGCCGCCGGGCTGGTTGCGTTGGGCCGCCTCGAAGCCGGTGGGCACGTCGGTGGAGGGGTCGATGGGCAGCCGGTCGAGCTCGGGCACCAGCGGCTCGTCGAAGATCGGCTGGCCCTCGTCGTCGAGGCGGTACCACAGCGGGATGGGCACGCCGAAGAAGCGCTGTCGGCTGATGAGCCAGTCGCCGTTGAGCCCGGCCACCCAGCTCTCGTAGCGATGGCGCATGTACTCGGGGTGCCAGGTGAGCTGTCGGCCGCGCTCGACCAGGGCGTCGCGCAGGTCCTCGTCGCGGCCGCCGTTGCGGATGTACCACTGGCGGGTGGCGACGATCTCGAGCGGCCGGTCGCCCTTCTCGAAGAACTTGACCGGGTGGGTGATGGGGCGGGGCTCGCCCTCGAGCTCGCCGCTGGCCCGCAGCAGGTCCACCACGGTGGCCTGGGCCTGCTTGACGGTCTTGCCGGCGAGCTGGGCGTAGGCGGCGCGGCCGGCCTCGTCGGTCATCGCCTCCGGGGCGGTGGCGATGATGCGCCCGTCCCAGCCGATGATCGAGCGCGACGGCAGGTCGAGCTCGCCACCAGGTGACGTCGGTCAGGTCGCCGAAGGTGCACACCATGGCGATGCCGGTGCCCTTCTCGGGGTCGGCGAGGTGGTGGCCGAGCACCGGCACCTCCACGCCGAACAGCGGGGTGCGCACGGTGCTGCCGAAGCGGTCGCGGTAGCGGGCGTCGTCGGGGTGGGCGACGAGGGCGACGCAGGCGGCGAGCAGCTCGGGGCGGGTGGTGTCGATGTGGACGTCGCCGCTGCCGTCGGCCCAGTGGAAGGCGAGCTTGTGGTAGGCGCCGGGCTGCTCGCGGTCCTCGAGCTCGGCCTGGGCGACGGCGGTGCGGAAGTCGACGTCCCACAGGGTGGGGGCGAGCTGCTGGTAGGCCTCGCCCCGGGCGAGGTTCTCGAGGAAGGCGCGCTGGGAGATGCGGCGGCTGCGCTCGTCGATGGTGGCGTAGACCAGCGACCAGTCCACCGACAGGCCGAGGCGGCGGAACAGGTCCTCGAAGGCCTGCTCATCGGTGGCGGTGAGGCGCTCGCACAGCTCGATGAAGTTGGGGCGGCTGATGGGGATGGGCTGCTTGGGCGGCTGGGCCGGCGGCTCGAAGCCGGGGTCGTAGGGCAGGGAGGGGTCGCAGCGCACGCCGAAGTAGTTCTGCACCCGCCGCTCGGTGGGCAGGCCGTTGTCGTCCCAGCCCATGGGGTAGTACACCGCCTTGCCCCGCATGCGCTGGTAGCGGGCGATGGCGTCGGTGTGGGTGTAGGAGAACACGTGGCCGACGTGCAGCGAGCCCGACACGGTCGGCGGCGGGGTGTCGATGGCGTACACCTGCGCCCGGGTGGCGCTGCGGTCGAAGCGGTAGGTGCCCTGCTCGGTCCAGGTGCGGTCCCAGCGGGGCTCGATCCCGTCGAGCGTGGGCTTGTCGGGAACCCGGCGGGCTCGGGCGGCGGCGTCGATCGTCGAAGACATGTGCGGTGCGGTCTTTCCGGTGGTGACTGGCGGAAAACCGTATCGGCCCGGGCGCACCGATCGTGATTTCATTCTCCGCCGGCCGGTCGCGCGGTCGATGCGGAGCGGCAACCAGCGGCCGTGCCGGGGCTGGCGATGCGGTCATGGTGGTTCCTGGAGGCGGCCGCCGCCGGTGGACGGGCCGGCGGGTTCGCCGGCGTGCGTTGTCGGTGCTGGCATTGAGCGCAGCCATGGTCGTGGTGCTGCTCCTGGTGGCCCGCTGGCGGATCGGGTCGGTGGCCGCGGGGCGGGTGGCGTCCAGCGTGGAGGCGGTACCGCACCGGAGGGTGGCGCTGGTGCTCGGCGCCGGTCTGGAGGGCGATGGTTCGCCCGGTCCGATGCTGCGCGACCGCCTGGACGGTGCCGTGGCGTTGTACCGGGCGGGGGTGGTCGATCACCTGCTGCTCTCCGGTGACAACGGGCGGACGGATCACGACGAGCCGACGGCGATGCGCCGGCGGGTGATCGCGGCCGGCGTGCCGCCGCTGGACGTGACGCTGGACTTCGCCGGCTTCGACACGGCCGACAGCTGCGAGCGGGCCCGGAGGGTGTTCGGTGTGACCGATGCGGTGGTCGTCACCCAGCGGTTCCACCTGGACCGGGCGGTCTACCTCTGCCGGCTGGCGGGGATCGATGCGGTGGGCTTCACCCCGCCGGTGTCGCCGGACGCGACCGGTGGCCTGGGCGCGCTGGCCGCCCGGGAGTGGCTGGCCGGGGCCAAGGCGATGGTGGAGGCCGAGGTGCTGCACACCGAGCCGACGTTCGGTGGTCCCTTCGAGGGCCTGAGCGGATCGGTGGTGCCGGCCAACGGGCCGTGACCCGATCGTCCGTCGGGCTGGCGCAGGCGTGAGATCTGCGCCGCTGACCGTGCCGCCGACATGCCGAGAGGTACCTCCGCCCCGCATCACGTTCCTCCGGTGACGAAATCCCGGCGGTCTGCGCAGCGCCACGGCCACCCAGCCTGCCGGCCCACCTTCATTGCACGCCCTCCGTTGTGGATCCACCACAAACCATGCCCGGACCGTTTCGTCACCGGAGAATCTCGATGGTCCCACCCGGCTACCCGACGCTGTTTCGTCACCGGAGAATCTCGATGGTTCGTCCCGGCCACCCGACGCTGTTTCGTCACCGGAGAAACCTGATGGTTCGTCCCGCGTGCCCTGCCAGGAGCGAGGGATCGACCTTCGGCGACCGCAGACCAGGCGCCCCGGGAGGCCGCCGGCCGCGGACGGTGCCGACACGTCAGAGCACGACCATCGGCCCCGCCCGGGAGGTCAGCCGGCGACCGCAGCGGCGAGCCGATCGAGCACCACCCGCCACCGGTCGCGCTGGTCCTCGCGTTCCGCGGCGCTGCGCAGGTGCTCCTGGTGGAACCGCACCATCGTGCGTTCGCCGCCACCGCCGGGTGCCGGCCGGACGGCCACCTGCACGGTGCTCGCGCGGCGAGCCCGGTGGCTGCCAGCGGAGGCGGATGCGGTCGTGCCTCCGGACGCTGCGCAGCTCGGCCCGCGCCCCTGATGGTCCGACGAACACCGCACCGGCCCCCGACTCGAAGGGCAGTGCCACCCCGGGCGCCAGCCAGACCGCCTGCCCGGGCGCCGAGGTCAGCCACGCCCACACCGCCGCCACCGGGGCATCGACCGTGCGCGACACCCCGATCTCCCAGCCGACGTCACGGGTCAGTCCGACCGGCCGCGGTGCCCGCTCACCCTCAGCCACCGTGGCCACCCGCCCGGTACAGGTCGCGCAGCAGCGCCACCTCGGCGCCGTGGTGCACCACCTCCCGATGGATGTGCAGCACGAGCGCCGCCATGCTGCGGTGGCCCCACGGGCCCTCCGCCGGACCGCACGGGGCAGCCAGCTGCTCGGCGTCGAGGCTCCTTACGCCGGTCATCCAGGTGGCATAGGCGGCATCGAGGGCGTCGAGTGCCTCCGAGGCGTGGTGCGGCCAGATCGCGTCCTGGTAGGAGATCGGCTCGGCTCCGAAATGGGCGGCGTTGCGGGCGCCCAACACACCCACGAGCAGGTGACCGAGCCGCCAGGCGATCGTCGTCACCGGTGCGGGCTCGGGCTCGGGGTACGCCCAATCGATCACGAGATCACCCGCGCCGGCAGTGAACGGCGTGGTCGCATCCGACCGCGGGCGCACGCTCCAGCACCCCGGCACCGGTTCCCATCGGTACTCGTCGTCGGTCAGACCGTCGAGCCGGGGGCGAAGCTGCGCGTCCCAGTGGTAGGCCAGCTGATCGGCAAGCTCGGCAGTCCAGTCGAACGAGGGTGCGGGCATGTCGGACTCCCGGTGGGGACGCGGCGGTGGACACGGCCCACCGTAGGGCCGCGTGCGGTCGGGAACGGTCCGCATCCGCATCCGCACCGGGCCGATGACGGTCGTCGGCGCGGCCGGACGCCAGCGACCACACGCCCTAGGCTGGCCGCGTGCCCGCAGACGCCGAGCTGGTCGAAGCCCTCGCCCGGCGGGCCGCGTCCGGTGACCGGCGAGCGCTCGAGCAGCTCCTCAAGCTGATCGAGCCCGATGTGCTCAACCGCTGCTCCCGCCTGCTGCCCAACGCCCTCGACGCCCAGGAGGCGTGCCAGGACACGCTCTTCGCCGTCTCCCGCCGCATCGGCACGTTCGAGGGCCGGGCCCGCTTCACCACGTGGCTGTACCAGGTGGCCACCAACGCCTCGCTCGACACCTACCGCAAGCTCAAGCGGCGTGGCAGCCAGCTCGGCATCGAGCTGGCGGAGCGGGAGGCGCCGGAGCGGACCAGCGTGGTGGCCGGCACCAAGGTGGATCTGTTCGAGGCGTTGGAGCATCTCGACCCCGCTTCGGCGAGCCCGTGGTCATGCGTGACGTGTTCGAGCTCGACTACGCGGAGATCGCCCGCCAGCTCGGCATACCGGAAGGTACGGTCAAGTCGCGGATCCACGAGGGGCGGCGCACGCTGCGCTGGTTGCTCGAGCGCTGACCGGCCCCCACCGTACCGATCGGTAGGGTCGTCGGGACGGGCTGGGGGCGGGTGGCGGATCAGCTCTGCGAGCCGATCAGCTCTGCGAGCCGGTCCAGAGCCGCTCGAGCGCCCGGACCACCGTGTGCGAGGCATGGATCGATGCGAACGGTGCCCGGCCGGTGTTCACGAACGTGCGCCACCGCTCAAGCGCCTGCTCCGCCGTCCGGCGCAGCTCGGCCCCCGAGGCCCCGGGCGACAGGCCCAGCCGAGCGGCCGGATCGCCCCCCGCCAGCAGGCGCCGCAGCTCGAGGCGGAACGACAACGGCAGCGTCAGCCGTCCCGACGCCTCCTCGCGCAGCACGGCCAGCTCCTCCAACGACGGGAACGTGGCCGCCATCGCCTCCTTGGCGTCGCGCAGCCGGTGGTAGGCGGCGCGGGCGGCGGCCTCGCTGCGGGTGGCGAGCCCCTCCTCGGCCAAGGCCAGCGCCGCGGTGATGCGCACCGCGTCGCCGTGCCGCAGCAGCGCCTCGAAGGCCCGGTCCACCATGGGCGCGGCCCCATCGGCCAGGGCGGTCACCACCGACAGCATGGAGCCGACCATGGCATCGGCGTGGTAGGCGTCCACCACCTGGGCCATGCCGGTCGGCAGGCTGCCCGGCGCACCCAACGTCGACCCGGGTCCGCGCGACACCACCCCCATGGCCAGCACCGGCCCGCCGGGACTGGTGCGCAGCCGCTCCTTCAGCCCGTTCAGCAGCTCGCGCCCCGAGGTGATGTCCGGCGGCAGGATCACCGCCAGCAGGTCCGCCTCCGACAGCGCCCGGCTGGTGCCGGGCAGCGGCGCCTGGGCGGGATCGAGCAGCGGGCCGGCGTCGATGACGGTGCGGCGGGCCAGCAGCGGGTTGAGCAGCGACACGTTGAGCGCCGCCACCTCCCCGGGCGGTCCACTGAGCAGCAGCTCGATGGCGCCGTTGGCGTCCACGGCGACCTCACCGGTGCGCTGGCCGCCGTCGCGGAGCACCTCGACCACGGTGTTGCGGCGATCGGGCTGCACCACCGCGGCCTGGATCCTGGCCGCGACCCGGCCGTGCCCGCCGCGGCTGGTGGGCGCCAGCCGTTCGCCGGCCAGGGCGAAGGCGAGCTCGCTGGTGGTCCCGTCGGACGGCCCGACCACGACCACCTGCACCGGCCCGAGCAGCCGGCGGCGGGCTGCGCTCACCGGCTCCACCGCGGCCGGCGCCGACGCACCCAGCTGCTGGGCGAGCTCGTCGAGCAGCTGCAGCGCCTGGCTGACCATGGCGGGCAGCGGCGGTGCCGGCGGCGGGGGCGGTGAGGCCGGGGCCTGCGGGGGAGCGGGGGCCGGCGCCAGGACCGTCCCCGGTGGTGGACCCGCCGGGGGCCGCCCGGCCCGCACCTCGTCGAGCGCATCGATGAGCGCAGCGGCGGAGTCGATCCGGTCGGCGGGCGACGGGGCCAGCCCGTGGCGGATGACCGCCCACAGCGCCGCGGGCGCATCGGGCCGGCTGGTGGCCAGCGGTGTGGGGCCGTGACCTTGGTGGGAGCGGGCGACCCCGGAGAGCGTCTCGGCGGAGAAGGCCGGCCGGCCGGTCAGCAGCTCGTAGAGCACCGCGGTGACGGAGAACACGTCGGCCCGCTCGTCGATGTCGGTCGAGCTGCGGGCCTGCTCGGGCGCCATGTAGGCCGGGGTGCCGGCGGCGAAGGTGAACCCGGAGGCGCCGGCCAGGTCCTTGGCCAACCCGAAGTCACCGAGCATCATGCGGTCCTCGACCGCCGCCTGCTCGCCGCGCCGCCCGGCCCGCCTCGGCGCCGCCGCCGAGCGGAACAGCACGTTCGACGGCTTGATGTCGCGGTGCACGATGCCGAAGTCGTGCACCACCTCGAGGCAGCGGGCGATCTCGATGGTCAGCCCGATGGCCTCGTCGATGGTGAACGCCCGCTGTTGGCGGGCCCGCTCCTGGATGCGGTCGAACAGCGTGGCCCGATCCGCCCAGGTCATCACGAAGAACGGCCGGCCGTCGGCCATCTCGTCGACCTGGTGCACGCGCACCACGCGGTCGTCGTCGAGGCGGCGCAGGATCTTGGCCTCGTCGATGAAGCGCCGGCGGATGTCGGGCTGGCGGGCCCAGTTGTCGGCCAGCACCTTGATGGCGACCTTGGCGTCGAGCAGCTCGTCGGTGGCCAGCCACACGGTGGCGAAGCTGCCCGCGCCGAGGACCCGCTCGACGCGGTAGTTCCCGATGCGTTCGGCGCTGCCGGTCAGGGTGGCCTCCGGTGGGTCGACGTGGTGGCAGGGGGCCGTCCGACCGGGGGAGGTCGAACGGCGTCATCCGAGAAGACGGCGGACGGGGGGAAACCGTACCTGCTGCCTGCGCCGGTCGTGATGAGCGTTCCAACCTGGCCGGTATCGTGCCGGTGGCACCGCGATCGGCCCAGCCGGCCGACCCCGGGCCGGTCGTCTCGCTTCGTCCGCACACGCCGACCGTGCGTGACGACCCATACCGGGAGCACCGGATTTCGTTTCGGATCAGCGAAGATGCGAACGGAACGCGCCGGGCGACCGTCCTAGACGACTGAACGAGCACGGTGACCGCCACCGTGCCCCGGCGCCGGCGGGTGCCGGGTCCGGAACAGGTCTGTGGCCCGACGCCGCCGGCCGCGGTGATGACGACGGGCCACCCTCCAAAGGTGGCGGGAACAAGAGGACGGCATGAGCGTCGACGATCCCTGGGTGCTGGGCATCGACTTCGGCACCAGCTTCACGGTGGCGGCGGCCAGGAGCCGGCGCGGCCCCGAGGTGATCGAGGTCGGTGGCGAGCGGCGCGTGCCCTCGGTCGTGCTGGCCGAGGACGATGGCTCGGTGGTGGTGGGCCGCTCGGCGGAGGACCTGGCCACCGCCCGCCCGGGTCACGCCATCCGGGCCCCCAAGAGCCGTCTGGCCGAGCCCGCGCCGGTCATCCTCGGCGGTCGCCCGCACCAGGTGACCACCCTGATCGCGTCGCTGCTGTCCTACGTGTACCGGGAGGCCGTCCGTCAGCAGGGCTCCGAACCGGTCGAGGTCCGCCTCACCCATCCGGCGGCGTGGAGCCAGCCGCGCCTGGACCGGCTGCTGACCGCCGCCGCCCAGGCCCGCCTGCCCAACCCGGTGCTCGTCCCCGAGCCCGTCGCCGCCGCGGTCTCCTTCGCCGATGAGGGCGGCGTGGTCGACGGTGGTTTCGTGGCGGTCTACGACCTCGGCGGGGGCACGTTCGACACCGCCGTGCTGCAGGCCACCAGCGACGGGTTCGTCGTGGTGGGCCGGCCCGCCGGCGAGGACCGCCTCGGCGGTGACCTCTTCGACGAGCTGCTGGCCAACCACGTCGGGGCCAAGCTCGATCCCGGCACCTGGGAGGCGCTGCAGGTCTCCGACGAACGAGCCTGGCAGCAGGCGGCGGCCGCCCTGCGCAGCGAGGCCCGCCGGGTGAAGGAGGCCCTGTCCTCCCACCCCTACGCCGAGCTCCTGCTGGGCCTACCGACCGGTATGGTCACCCAGCGGGTCACCCGCGACGAGTTCGAGCAGCTGGTCGCCCCCTACGTGAAGAGCTCGGTCGACCTGCTCAGCCGGGCCGTGGGCGACGCCGGGCTGGACCTGCAGCACCTCGACGCGGTGTACCTCGCCGGCGGCGCCAGCCGGTCGCCGGTGGTGGAGCGGTTGGTGAGCGAGGCCTTCCCCGGCGTCACGGTGAGCCGGCGCGGCGATCCGAAGACCGCGGTCGCCCTCGGCGCCACCCATGGCAAGGCGGTCAGCTCCGCGGTGCGCTCCCGCATCAGCATGCCGCCCGCCGAGGCCGCGGCACCGGCCCCGCCGATGGCCCCGCCGCCCGGCTCGTACCCGCCCGCCTCGAACCCGCCCGCCTCGAACCCGCCCGCCTCGAACCCGCCCGGCTTCGATACCCCGCCGCCGGGCTCCTACCCGCCGGTCGCACCCGGTTCGTACCCACCTGCTGCCGCGCCCGGAGCGCAGCCGCCGGCGCCCGGTTCGTACCCACCGGCCGCGCCGCCGACGTTCGGGCCGGGGGCCGCCGCCTATGGTCAGCCGGGTGCTCCGGCCGGCCCGGCGTCCTACGGGCCCGCCGCCCCCCAGGGCTTCACGTCTCCCGCACCCGGCTACGCCCCGCAACCGTTCAGCGGCCCGGCTGCCCCCACCGGTCAGTACGGTGCCGGTCAGTACGGCGGCGGTCAGGCCGGGGTCCCGCCCTATGGGGGCCAGCAGCCGCCGTCGATCGGTGGCCCGCAGCCGCCCTCGGGCGGCGGCAAGGGCCGCCTGGTCGGCCTGCTCCTCGGTGTGCTGGCCGTGGTGCTGCTGGCCGGGGTCGGCGGTGCGGTGCTGCTCGGCGGCGGCGACGGCGACGAGCGCGCCGACGACGGCACCACCACCAGCCGGCGGCGGACCACCACCACGGAGAAGGTCGAGGACCCGGTGACCCCTACCGGATCCAGCATCTTCCCGCCCACCCAGCCGCTCGACCCGACCAGCTCGCTGCCGACGGTGACCACGCCCACCGTCCTGACCGGTGTGCCGACCGCCGAGCAGATCGCCGGGGCGCGCCTCGCCCTGGGCGAGGTCGGCCCGAGCTTCGTGGAAGCCGCTTACGGCGCCGACGAGCCGTACTGCGGCCAGCCCGTCGTCATCACCTCGAGCCTGCGCTCCAACGTGGCCTACGAGGACGCCACCAATCTGGTGCGCGTCGACAACGACGTGCAGTCCTACGCCGATGCGGGCACGGCGGCCGCCGACCTCAACTCGCTGCGCAGCCTCGTGACCGGCTGCCCGCTGACGTCGACCACCTTCCAGGGCGCCGACTACTTCATCGCCGTGCTGCCGTTCGACACCGGCGTCACGCTCTGCGACGAGACCTACGTGCTGCTGCAGGTGGCCACGTCGATCTCGACCACCGCGCCGACCATCTCCCGGGCCATCGCGGGGGTGCGCTGTGGCCGCAACCTGACCGTGGTGGGCTACTCGGTGGTCAACCGGGACTTCTCCACCGCCGACGAGCAGGCCTTCGGCGTGCTGGTGCAGACGGCGGCCAACAAGCTGTCGGCCCTGCCGCGCTGACGGCGGCGACCGACCCGACGAACAGGGCGAGAGGGCGGGCCAGATGACGGCGGTGCTGGTGGCGGCGGGCGGGGGACCGGCGGCGGAGATCGCGGCGCGGGTGTTCCTCGCCGTCGGCGTGATCGTGGTGGTAGCGCGGGCCGCGGCGGCGCTGTTCCGGCACTTCGGCCAGCCGGCCGTGCTCGGCGAGATCGTGGCCGGCATCGCGCTCGGCCCGTCGTTGCTGGGCCTGCTGCCCGGCGACGTGCCCGAGCTGCTGTTCCCGCTCGAGATCCGGCCGTACCTCACCGTGGCCGCCGAGCTGGGCCTGGTCATGTTCATGTTCGTGGTCGGCCTGGAGATCGACCCCGACTCCCTGCGGCGTTCGGGCCGCCGGGCGGTGGTGCTGTCGCTGAGCTCGATCGCCATGCCCATGCTGCTCGGCGCGGCGGTGCTCACCCCGCTGGTGTACGACCGCTACGGGCAGGTCGACGGTGAGCCGGTGAGCCGCCTGCCGTTCGCGCTGTTCGTGGGGGTGGCCATGAGCGGCACCGCCTTCGCCGTGCTCGCCCGCATCCTCACCGAGCGCAACATGTTCCGCATACCGCTGGGCATGTTGGCCATCGCCTGCGCCGCCATCGACGACATCGTGGTGTTCGCCCTGCTGACGTTGGTGGTCAGCCTGGCCGGCGCGTCGGCCGGGCTCGGGCACGTGGCGCTGTCGCTGGTGGAGCTGGCCGTGTTCGCCGCCGTGCTGTTCGGCGTGGTGCGCCCGCTGCTCGACCGCTTCCTGCTGAGCCGCTACCGCAGCCGGGGCGAGCTGGACGCCGGCGTGCTGGCGGTGCTGCTGGCGTTGACCATGGTGGCCGCCTGGGTGGCCCACCTGATCGGGTTGGCCAGCCTGATCGGGGCGTTCCTGTTCGGTGCCTGCGTCCCGCGACGCGGGGCCGGGCAGCTCGCCCACCAGGTGGCGGACAAGGTGGAGGGCGTCAGCGTGGTGGTGCTGCTGCCGGTCTTCTTCGTGGCCACCGGCCTGGGCGTGGACATCGGCGGGCTCGGTGCCGCCGGCCTGCTGCCGCTGCTGGGGGTGATGGCCACCGCCTGCATCGGCAAGTTCGTGGGCGGCGGGGTGGCCGCCCGGCTGATGGGGGTGTCGGGCCGCCAGTCCCTGGCCTTGGCCACGCTGATGAACACCCGGGGCCTCACCGAGCTGGTGATCCTCAACGTCGGACGCTCGGCCGGGCTGATCGACGGCGACCTGTTCACGATGATGGTGATCATGGCGGTGGTCACCACCGTGGCCGCCGGGCCGCTGCTGAGCGTCTTCTACCCGCCGCGCCTGCTGGAGCGCGACATCGCCGACGCCGACCGGCGGCGGGCGGGCCAGGGCGCCCGCTACCGCGTGGCCGTCGTGCTGGACGCCGAAGCGCTGGCCGACCCGGCCCGCGCCGCCGCCCTGGGCGATGCCGCTCTCGCCGCCATCGGCCCCGACCGCCCGGCCGAGGCGGTGCTGCTGGCGTTGCTCGAACGCGACCAGCTCGCCGGCCTGGGCGCGGCCATGGCTGCCACCCAGCCGGTGCGCGCCGCCATCGAGCGGGCGGGGGTGGGGGTGAGCGCCACCGTGCGGCTGGCCGGCGAGCCCGCCGCCGAGCGCCTGGCGGAGCTGCAGGCCGGCCGTTTCGACGCCGTGCTGGTGGGCTGGTCGGCCGGTGCCGCCGAGCTGGCCGAGCTGCACGCCCTGGCTCGCGCCGATGTGGCCGATCTGCTCGTGGTCGCCGGCGGGCCCGGTGCCGGCCCCGACGTCGACGCCACGGCCCCCGGCGCGGCGGTGGCGGCCGACGTGCGCGCCGGTGAGGCGGTGGCGGTGGCCGAGCACGCCGCCCGCCGGGCCCGCCACGGCGGGCTGCCGCTGCGGGTGGTGGGCGGCGGTCGTGCCGCCCGGGGCGCGGCCGAGCAGCTGCAGCGCGCCGGTTACGACGTGAGCGTCGGCGACCGCAGCGGCGCCGCGCACCCGATCACGGTGCGGGCGCTGCTGCACGACGAGGCCGGTTTGTCGGCCGAGACGGTGGCGGCGGCCGCGTCGGCGACGAGCCCGCTGCTGCTGGTGGCCGGCCGCCAGGGCGACCGGCCGGCGTTGCACGAGCGGGTGCCCAGTCCGATACCGGCCGCCATCTGAAGTCATACGGCCCGGCATCCGGCGAACGCCGCCAGCGAGCACCTTCAGCCGAGCAACGTCTTGGCCCGCTCCCGCAGCTCGATCTTGAGCACCTTGTTGGAGGCGTTGAGCGGCAGGGCGTCGACCACCCAGATGCGGCGGGGCACCTTGTAGTTGGCCATCTTCTCTCGGCACCAGGCGACCAGCTCCTCCTCGGTGGGCGCTGCGCCGGGGGCGAGCACCACGAAGGCCGCGCCCACCTCGCCGAGGCGGTCGTCGGCGATGCCGATCACCGAGACCTGGCCGATGGCGGGGTGCTCGATCATCATCCGCTCGATCTCCGCCGGGTAGGCGTTGAAGCCGCCCACGATGAACATGTCCTTCTTGCGGTCGGTGATGTCGATGTAGCCGCGCTCGTCCATCACCCCGATGTCGCCGGTGTGCAACCAGCCGTCGGGGTCGATGGTGGCGGCGGTCTGCTCGGGGTCGTCGAGGTAGCCGAGCATGGTGGTGTAGCCCCGCACGACGAGCTCGCCGGCCTGGCCGTGGGGCAGCTCGTTGCCGTCGTCGTCCACCACGCGCACCTCCATGCCGGGGATGGCCCGCCCCGACGTGGTGGCGATGGTCTCGGGGTCGTCGTCGGGCCGGCAGATGGTCACGATGCCGTGGGTCTCGGTCATCCCGAACGCGGTGATCACCGTGTCCATGCCCAGGCGCTCCCGCATCTGCACCACCATCTCGACCGGTATGGTGGCGGCGCCGGTCACGCAGCGCTTGAGTGACGACAGGTCGTAGCGGTCCAGGTCCGGGTGGTTGAGCAGGCTCTGGAAGATGGCCGGCGCCCCGGGCATGGTGGTGATCCGCTCGCGTTGGATGATGCCGAGCACGTCGGTGGCGTCGAACACGGCGTGGGGAAGGATCGTGTTGCCGTACACGAAGCACGGCACGGTCGAGCCGTTGAACCCGAAGGCGTGGAAGAACGGGCTGATCACCAGCATCCGCTCGCTGCGCTCCATGCCCATGCACTGCCCGTAGAAGCTGAAGCCCCGGATGATCGGCTGGGAGGCGACCATCACTCCCTTGGGCAGGCCGGTGGTGCCGGAGGTGAACATGATCAGCGCGGTGTCCATCGGGGCGCGTGCCGATCGTTGGGTGGCGGCGCGGGCGCGTGCGTCGTCGTCGGCGCGGGCCAGCAGCTCGGCCCGGTCGATCGTCCCTTCGGCCCGGTCGCCGCGCAGGATCACGATCTCGCGCAGGTCCGGCAGGTCGGCCCGGGCGGCGGCCAGCAGGGCGGGGTAGTCGGTGCCCAGGAAGCCGTTGACGGTGAGCAGCAGCTTCGCCTTGGACTTCTGCAGCACGAACGCGGCCTCGCCACCCTTGAAGCGGGTGTTGATGGGCACGAGCACGCCGCCGGCGCGGAACGTGGCGAAGGCGGAGACCGTCCACTCCCAGATGTTGGGTGCCCACAGCGCCACCGCGTCGCCGGGACGGATGCCGGAGGCGACGAGGGCGGCGGCCTGCTCGTCGATGGCGTCGGTCAGCTGCTGGTAGGTGAGGCGGACCTCGCCGTCGACCATGGCCTCGACGTCGCCGTGCAACCGGCGGGCGTGGTCCACCAGCTCGCTGAGCGTCTGCGGCAGACCTTCCGGCTCGCGCTCGCCGTTCCCGTCGACCGGCTCCATCCCCATGTGTGCTCTCCCCCTGTGCGATCGGACGCAGGAATGTACCCCGACCGGGGCGCGCGCCCGGCATGCGCGGGCGCCGGCCAGCCATGATGAACGGGGACCCGCCCGCCGACGGTGGCGGCCGGCCCGGGCGAAGGGGGAGTTGCCATGACGATGACCGAACCGGTGCCGGTGCGCGATCGCAGCGCCTGGACGGCGGCCGATGTCGAGGCCGACCGCAGCTGGTGCTTCGAGCTGGACGACGCCGGCCGCGCCGAGCTGGAGGCGGCCCTGGCGTCGGTGCGCGCCCGGGGCCTGGCCCTGGCCCAGGTCACCGCGGCCGACTTCCCGCTGCCGTCGCTGGCCGGCACCGTGGCCGGCATCGGGGCCGAGCTGCGCGACGGGCGGGGCTTCGCCGTGCTGCGCGGCTTCCCGGTGCAGGACCGGCCGCTGGCGGACGTCGAGCTCCTGTACTGGGGGCTGTGCAGCCACCTGGGCACCGGCATGACGCAGAACAGCGACGCCACGCTGATCCACTACGTCACCGAGGGCAAGCTGCGCCCGAACCAGGGCGCACGGGGCGTGGGCTTCCCCACCGAGTCGACGCTCCACGTGGATCTCACCGACTGCGTGTCGTTGTTGTGCGTGCGCCAGGCGCCCGATGACCCGCCGTCGTGGCTGGCCAGCTCGACCCGGGTGTTCAACGAGCTGCTCGAGCGGCACCCCGAGACCCTGCCGGTGCTGTTCGAGGGCT
>JAWKIM010000015.1:0-259886 GCA_041394365.1 Acidimicrobiales bacterium | reverse complement strand
CCGGCCGGCAACCGCCCGCTGAGCGCCGAGGAGATCGAGGCCATGAAGGCGGACTACCCCGCCTACCGCCAGGCGGCGCGGGAGTCCGGCTTCGGCGTGCCGGTGGAGCTGCCCACCAAGTCGGCGCTCGAGGTCACCGAGGAGGAGCGCAACGCCAAGTACGAGGAGGGTTGGCAGCAGGGCAACCTGGTGGCGCTGTTGCTGGCGTTCACCGACGTGATCACCGACAAGGCGGCCAACGACACCGCCGCGGAGTTCATCCGCAACAAGATCCGCTCGATCGTGAAGGACCCGCAGACGGCCGAGGACCTCTGCCCCTACGACCACCCGGTGGGCACCAAGCGGCCGTGCCTGGACACCGGCTACTACGCCACCTACAACCGTGACAACGTGCGGCTGGTCAACCTGCGGCGCACACCGCTGGTGGAGATCACGCCCACCGGTGTCCGCACCAGCGACGAGGAGCTCACCTTCGACGCCATCGTGTTCGCCACCGGGTTCGACGCCATGACCGGCGCGCTGGTCAACGTGGACATCACCGGGCGCGACGGCGTGACCCTCAAGGACAAGTGGAAGGACGGCACCCGCACCTACCTCGGGCTCATGGTGCACGGGTTCCCGAACTTCTACACGATCACCGGGCCGGCGAGCCCGTCGGTGTTCTCCAACATGATGGTGTCCATCGAGCAGCACGTGGACCTGATCGGCACGATCGTGGGCCACCTTCGCGACCACGGCAAGTCGGTGATCGAGCCCACCAAGGAGGCCGAGGACTTCTGGGTGGAGCACAACAACGAGGCGGGCGCGGCCACGCTCTACCCGCTGGCCAACTCGTGGTACATGGGCTCGAACGTGCCGGGCAAGCCGCGGGTGCTGATGCCCTACATCGGCGGGGTGGGCGTGTACCGCCAGGAGTGCGACGAGATCGTGGCCGACAACTTCCGCGGGTTCGCCATGCGCGACGCCCGCCAGCCCGCCATGGCGTGACCCTCGCGGGCGTGGAGCCGGCCGCGTCCGACGGCCGCTCCACGCCTGAAGGGTCCCAACGGACACGCGGCGGCCTCCAGACCGGTCGGTACGGTCCGTCCCCGCCCTGGTCAGGGCGGCCGTCACCAATGGTGGCGTGGTGTTCACGCGCGCTTTCGGACCCTTCAGCGGCGTTGACCGGCTCGGGACGATTCGGCGCGGATTCGGCACGACCGTGCGCGGCAAGGCCGAAAGACCCTTTCTCCCGGGGGACCGTCCCGTTTTCGAACAGCGGTCCGAAATCCTGCGGTACCGTCGCCGCACCACGAGCAACGGGGAAGGGGAGCACATGCGCGCCGGAGTCACGATCATCTGCCAGAACTACGGGGACTGGGACCGCTACGAGGCCGCCGAGCGCGGCGAGGGGGTGCCCACGGCACCGGCGATCGCCGACCGGCAGATCTTCCGCGACGAGGTGCGCCACGCGCTGCTCGCCGACGAGCTCGGCTTCGACAGCGTGTGGACGATCGAGCACCACTTCACGCCCTACACGATGGTGACCAACCCGCTGCAGTTGCTCACCTACCTCGCCGCCGCCACCAAGAACGTGGACCTCGGCACGATGGTCATCGTGCTGCCGTGGCACAACCCGGTGCGGGTGGCCGAGGACATCGCCATGCTCGACGCCCTGCTCGGCGAGGACCGCCACGTCCTGGCCGGCGTCGGCCGCGGGCTGGGCCGCCGCGAGTACGCCGGCATGGGCATCGATCAGAGCACCGCCCGCGGCCGCTTCGACGAGGGGCTGGCCATCATCAAGGAGCTGCTGGCCACCGGCGAGTGCACGTTCCACGGCGAGCACTTCGACGTGAGCGACGTCCGCCTGCGCCCGCAGCCCGGCAAGGACATCTCCGACGTCCTCTACGCCGCCGCCGGCTCCCCGGAGACGATGGAGGTGACCGCCAAGATGGACGTGAAGCCGCTCATCATCCCCACCTCGGCGCTGCGCATCGCCCTCGGCGGCGCCCAGAACTACATGCGCCTGCGAAACGAGGTGGGCCTCGGCCCGGTGTCGACCAAGCTGGCGCTGTGGACCTACTGCGGTGAGACGGCGCAGGAGGCCCAGCAGAACGCCGAGCGCTACATGCTGGAGTACACCGACAGCGCGCTGCGCCACTACGAGCTGGCCGGCACCCACTTCGACGGCCTCAAGGGCTACAACGGCTACGCCAAGATGGCCGAGGCGCTGCGCGACAACGACATGGGCTGGCGGCGTTCGATCGTCGACGGCCACCCGTGGGGCACCCCCGACCAGATCATCGAGCGGGTGACCGAGCTATCCCGCCAGTTCGGCACGTCGGAGATCTCCTTCGTGTTCCGCTACGGCTCGATGCCCCAGGAGGTGGCGGAGAAGAGCCTGCGCCTGTTCGCCAAGGAGGTCCTGCCGGCGCTGCACGAGCTGCAGACCGAGCCGATGGAGCTCACCGCGGTGTGAGGACGGGCGGGTGCACGCTGCGGACCGCCCGCTGCGGTGTGCGCCCGCCCCTCCCGTCCCTCCCGTCCAGCGCGGCTCAGCCCAGGGCGGGCAGCACCTCGTCGGCCAGCAGCTGCTGGGTCTCGGGCGAGGTGGCCACGCAGATGAACGACGAGAAGCCGACCTCATCCACCCGCCGGCGCAGCTCCTCGACCGCTTGTTCCGGCGTGCCGATCAACGCAACCGGCGAGCGCTGGGCGGCGGCCAGGTCCTCGAACCCCAGCCGCCGTCCCAACCGGTCGAACACCGGGTGGGACGGGTCCTTGGACAGGTTGGCCAGCACGAAGCCGCTGAGCTCGATGGCCGCGGGATCACGCCCCGCCTCACCCGCCAGGCGGCGCAGCGTCGCCACCCGACGCTGCAGCACGGCCTGATCGAAGCGCACGGTGGCCTCGGCGTCCTTGATGAAGTCCTTGCCGTGCGCGGTGGGCGGGATCAGGTTGACGATGTCGGCGTGGCGGGCGGCGATGCCCAGCAGGTGCGTCGAGGAACCGCCCACCATGATCGGCGGGTGCGGGCGTTGCACCGGCCTTGGGTGGTTGCAGGCCGCCTCCACCGAGAAGTAGCGGCCGTGGTAGGTGGCCGGCGCGTCGCCCCACATGGCCTTGACGATCTCGATCGTCTCCTCCAACCGGTCCAGGCGCTCGGCAGCCTCAGGGAAGGGGTAGCCGTGGGCGACGTACTCGGCGGTGTTCCACCCCGAGCCGATGCCCAGCACGAAGCGGCCGCCGCTGATCTCGTCGATGGTGGCGGCCATCTTGGCCAGCAGGGCCGGCGTCCGGTACGACGCCGCCACCACCGAGGGGATGAGGCGGATCCGCTCGGCCAGCGCGGCGATGGCGGTCAGCGTGGTCAGGCACTCGAGCTGCGGCGTGTCCGCCCCGCCGTCCTGGGAGACGAAGTGGTCGTTGAGCGACACCGACGCGAAGCCCTGCGCCTCGGCGTCGAGCGCCGCCCGCCGGGCCGAGGCGAAGTCGCGGGTGGGCAGGAACAGGCCGAACGAAACGGTCATGGTCGTCGCTCCTCGTGGGCTCGGGTTTCGATGGATGCGGGATGCCCGGCGCCGCGCTCGGCCGCGCTAGGCGATGACCCCATCGGCGCGCAGCGCGGCGATCGCTTCGTCATCGAGGCAGAGCAGCGACTGCAGCACCTCGTCGGTGTGCTGGCCGAACGTCGGCGCCGGCAGGCGCAGCTGGGCCGGCGTGGCGGAGAACAACGCCGGTGGCCGCACGCTGCGCACCCGGCCGGCGGTCGGGTGCTCGGACTCGACCACGATGTTGCGGTGCCGCACGTGCGGGTCATCGATCACCGCCTGGCGGGTGTTGACCGGCGCCACCGGCACATCGTGGCTGTCCATCAGCCGCACCAGCTCGTCGGTGGTGTACCGCCCGGTCTCCTTCTCGATCTCGTCGTTCATCTCCACGGAGTGCCGGGTGCGCGCCTGCAGGTCCACGAAGCGGGGGTCGGTGGCCAGGTCGGGCCGGCCGAAGGCCCGGCACATCCCCTGCCACTGCGGATCGGTCGACACCGAGTACACCAGCGCCCAGCCGTCGATCGTCGGGAACAGCCGGTACAGCGAGGTCAGCTCCGGCATCTCGATGTCGTGGTCGAGGTAGGTGTGGTTCCACATCGCCTCGGGCCACAGGAAGTGGATCGACGCGCCGACCATGGCCAGCTCGATGTGCTGGCCACCGTGCCCGTTGGCCCGCCACCAGCGCGGCGCAGATGGCCTGGGCGACGTTCAGCGATGTCACCTTGTCGCACACGATGGTGCCCATGAGCGTTGGACGGCCACCGGCTCCCTGCACCACGGGGTACCCGCTGATGCACTGCACCACCGGGTCGAAGGCCGGTCGGTGCGAGTACGGCCCGTCCGAGCCGAACCCGCTGATCGAGCACATGATCAGCTCAGGGTTCGCCCGCCGCAGCTCATCCCAACCGACGCCCAGGCGATCCAGCGCGCCCGGCCGGAAGTTCTGCACCACCACGTCGGCCTCGGCCACGAGCCGCTTGAGCAGCGCCTTGCCGTCGTCGTGCTTGAGGTTCAGCGTGATCGAGCGCTTGTTGCGGTTGATCGAGTTGAACGGGGCGCTCACGCCCTGGGCGGAGCCGGCCAACGGACCCGAGGCCCGGATGAGATCGGGCTGGTGGGCCTGTTCCACCATGATCACGTCGGCGCCCTGGTCGGCCAGGATCGAGGTGCCGAACGGGCCGGACACCACCGCCGACAGATCGATGATCCGCACGCCCTGCAACGGCCCGGTCGGCCTGTCCATCTGCTGCTCCCCCTTCCGGCCCCCCGGCCGGCGCCACACAGTAGCGGGCTACGGTGGCGGCCCACCGAGCCCGGACGGGAGACGCCCGGGGCAGGTCGGGGTGCGAGCGAACGGAACGGCAAGGGGGAACGGGCGATGGGTGAGCTGGACGGCAAGATCGCTGGTGACGGGTATCGGGGCGGGGATGGGCACCGCCATCGCGCAGGCCTACGCCGCCGCCGGGGCCACCGTGGTCGGGGTCGACGTGGACGAGGCGGCCGGTCGCCGGGTCATGGACGGCATCGGGGCTCCGTCGTCGTTCCTGCGGGCGACGTGTCGGCCGTGGCCGAGTGCGAGGGCATGGTCGAGGCCGTCGTGGCGAGCCACGGTCGCCTCGACGTGGTGGTCAACAACGCCGGGGTGACCAAGAGCCTGGGGTTCTTCGACGTGGGTGAGGCGGACTGGGACCGCATCTACTCGGTCAATGCCAAGGGCCTGTTCTTCGTGATGCAGGCCGCGGCGAAGGCCATGCGCGACGGCGGGGGCGGCGGCCGCATCGTCAACATCGCCTCGATCGCCGGCAAGGGCTACCGCGGCACCTCCAACGTTGCCTACGCCGGCACCAAGGGCGCAGTGATCGCCATGACCCGCATCGCCGCGTCGCAGCTGGCGCGCTTCGGCATCAACGTGAACGCCATCTGCCCGGGGGTGACCCGCACCGCGCTGTTCGACCAGGTCATCGACGAGCTGGTCGAACGCCTCGGCGGCACCCGGGACGAAGCGGAGGCGCGGGCCGTTCGCTCCATCCCGCTACGGCGGGCCAACGAGCCGGCCGACATCGCCGCCCTGGCCGTCTACCTCGCCTCCGAGCCGGCCCGCAACGTCACCGGGCAGTCCTGGAACGTCGACGGCGGCCTGCACTGGGATTGAGCGTGCGCAGGCCGAGCGGCGAGCGGCGAGCCTCGAGGGCCGGCGCAGATACCGCAGGGTATGCCGGAGACCTGTCGCGCTCGATTCGACGTCGAATCGAGACCGGACTTGCCGCGGCCAGCATCGACGAGACGACCCCGACCGAGACCTGCTGCCGCTGACCCTGAACCCCGTTGTCGGGACGTGACACCCGCTCAGGTCGGCTTGTAGTTGGCGAGAACGGCGAAAGCGTCGTGTACCTCCAACTCGATGGTGTGCCAGCCGACGCCGAATGCGTCGTCCATGAACAACATCAGCTTGGCCATCGCCCGGTTGCACAGGGCGTCCATCGCCCCCGCCGGGTCGCGGAGGAGGCAGCGCCGGTGAGGAGTGCTGCGGTGAGGGCGGCGACACCGAGACCGATCCTGATCCGGCTCGGGCGCTTGTGGGTGCTGGCCTGTTCCATGCGGCCACCCAACGCACGGTACAGCGAGGCCGCATCCGGGATTTCCCGCATGAGCAATGAGCGGTGGGGCGCAGCGACGAGCGCTACCGGCAACACGATGGCCGCAACGGCCACCGACCAAGGAGACCACCTCCGTGGCCGGCCGGCCGATGGAGCGCCGCGCCAAGAGAGCTGGAGCGGATGCAACCTGCCGCTGTTGCGGTCATCCTGCGCCGCCACCTCGACGAGGCCGGGGACATCTGAGCCTCCACCGACAACCCGCCCATCCGACAGCGGCGTGCTCGGCGGTAGGGCTGCTGCCGCCTTCGCCGTTACCGTCACCCACACCTCCCGATCACGGGCCAGCCTCTCAAGGAGACCACCCCTTGAAACGAACCATTCCCGCGCTCGCCGCGGTCGCTGTCCTCACCCTCGCCGGCTGCGCCGATGATGGCCCTCCCGCCGGCACGGCCGGAGCCACCGGCGAGAACGTGCAGTTCGCCGAGGACACGACCACCGTGGCGACCGGCGTCAGAACGGCGCCGACCGTCAGCGGACCGCCCGCCTTACCCCTGACCGAGCCGACCGTCGATCCGCCGCGCCAGCTCACCACCCCACCCGCAACCGCCGCCCTCGCCGACTTCGAGCTGGACACCCCCGAGCCGGCCGAGACCGGCTACCTCGCCGAGCTGGGCGTCCTTGACGCCGGGCTCGCCGAGAACGGCCAGCGTGCACTCGACCGGGCGTCGAACGTCTGCCAGGAACTCGGCGCCGGCAAAGAGCTGGCCACCGTCATCACGAACACGGCGAAGCGCTTCGACGGCGCCGTGCCGGTCGACGACGAGATGGGCCGGCAGATCGTGGCCATCATCGAGCGCAACCTGTGCCCCGCCGGGTCCGGCTCGTGACGGCCCCAGACCTCGAGCGCCAGGTCGCCGACCGAGTCCGAGGCAGGGCCGAGCCGAAGCAGCCGCCGTCGCGATCCGAGGGGCGGATCCGCAGGTGCAGGACGGCGACGGCCCGCCGGCGGCGAGCCGTCGACCGCCTGCAGACCGCTGCTCAGATGCCGTAGGCGGTGGCCAGCTCGTCGACGGCGCCCTCCACCGTCTCCACCGTCACCTTGCGGCGCAGGTGCACCAGCAGCTGGTCGGCGCCGGCCTCGGCGAAGGCGCCGGCCAGCTCAGGGCGGGCCGAGTCGCGGTTGGGGCTGGCGGTGACGTGCACGTCATCGATCGAGCGGCCGGTGCCCTCGAGCAGGGCGGCCAGCGCGGCGCGCCGCTCGACCAGCTTCTCGGGGCTGACGTTGAACGGCAGCCAGTCGGCGCCCAGGCGCACGACCCGCCGGATGGCCACGTCGCTCTCGCCGCCCACGTGGATGGGCGGGTGCGGCTGCTGCACCGGCTTGGGAACGCCCGCGACGGGGCCAGCTTCCAGAACTCGCCGTCGTGGACCGACTCGGCGTCGACCCACAACCGCCGCATGAGCTCGATGTACTCGTCGTTGCGGGCGCCCCGCCGCTCCCACGGCACCTGCAGCGCCTCGAACTCCTCCCGCTGCCAGCCCACGCCGATGCCGAAGTCGAACCGCCCACCGGAGAGCCAGTCGACGTTGGCCACCTCCTTGGCGGTGTAGAGCGGGTTGCGCTGCGGCACCAGGATCACGCCCGTACCCAACCGTATGGTGCTGGTCTGGCCGGCCAGCCACGCCAGGGTGGTGAACGGCTCGGCCATGCCCGCCTCGCCGCTGGCGGGGAACTCGCCGGTCTCGGCGTAGGGGTACTCCTTGGCGTACTGGTCGAACAACACGACGTGCTCGCCCACCCAGATCGAGTGGAACCCGCGCGCCTCAGCGGCCCGGGCGGCGGTGGCGAGGAACGCCGGGGTCATGGGGGGCACGAACGCCCCGAGGAACAGACCGATTCGCATGGGCGGACGCTACCGCGTCCGCTCAATCGGCCGCCCCGGGCGCCGGTGCGACCGCGACGGTGTCGGCGTCGAGCACGGCCTCGAGGTCGGTCAGCACGCCGTCGCGCAGCAACCGGCGGCCGTTGCGCAGGCGCTGGGGGATGCCAGGAGCCAGGCGCTCGTGGTGCTCGAGGCAGTCCTCGATGATGAGATCGAGCAACGAAGCGGCCAGCGCCAGCGCGGTGGCGGCATCGGCCGCACTGCTGGCCGGCACACGGGCCGGCCAGCCGGCGGGGACCTCGCCCGGCTCGGCCGGGTTGGCCAGCGCCTCCGACAGCGAGCACAGCCCGGCGGCGGCGTCGACGATGGTCGGCGTCAGCCGTTCGACGTCGCCGGGCACCGTTCGCTGGCCACGCGGCTCGGGCGGCACCACCCGCAGCACCTCGAGCCTCGACAGCAGCGTGCCGAGATCGATGTTGCGCTGGGCGGCGAGCTCGAAGCCGAAGCGGACGGGGTTCAGATCGGACTGGAGCGTCACGCCGTGACCATACCGAAGGGTCCGGGCGGGCTGTGCGGGTCATTCGCTTTCCTGCGCAGAGGGGAAGCACACCTCCCCAACCGGAGGCCGGGCTCATCGGGGGCTGTGCTAGAACGCCGCACCATGAGCGAAGGTACCGAACGCCGCACCGTGTGCGTCATCCCCGGTGACGATGCCGCGCCCGAGGGGGTGCGCGCCTCGATGCGGGTGCTGGAGGCGTTGGCCCTGCCCATCGATTGGGACGTGCTGCCCACCGGCGCCGAGCTGGCCGGGCTCGAGCCCGCCGAGCGCGAGCGGTTCGTGCACGAGCGCATCGACGCCGCCGACACCTGCCTGTTCGGGTCCACCAACGGCACCACCCCCGGCGTCACCTACATGCGCTGGGGCCGGCGCACCTACGCCAACGTGCGCCCGGTGCGCTGGCGGCCCGGGTTCCGCTCCCCCCTCGCCCACCCGGAGGGCATCGACTACGCCATCGTGCGGGAGAACCTGGAGGACGCCTACATCGGCGTGATGGGGGATGCCGCCCAGCTGCGCGCCGCCGGGCTGATCGGCCCCAAGGCCCGCCTGGCGTGGGAGGGCGAGGGCCGCTTCGCCGCCAAGATCATCACCCGGCCCGGCACCGAGGCGGTGGCCCGCTTCAGCTACGAGCTGGCCCGCAAGCGGCGCGGCAAGCTCACCGTGTCGGCCAAGACCAACATGCTGCCCAAGACCGACCGGTTCTTCTGCGACATCGTGCGCGAGATCGGCGCCGAATACCCCGACGTGGCGTTCGAGCAGTTCATCGTCGACGACATGGCCCACCGCCTGGTGCTGCGCCCCCACGGGCTCGACGTGCTGCTGCTGCCGAACCTCTACGGCGACGTGCTCTCCGACGAGGCGGCCGCCACCATCGGCGGGATGGGCCTGGCTCCTTCCGGCTGCTACGGCGACGACTACGCCTACTTCGAGTCCGCCCACGGCACGGCGCCCGACATCATGGGCCAGGGGGTGCTCAACCCCACCGGCACGCTGCTGTCGGCGGTGATGATGCTCGAGTACCTCGGCTTCGATGCGGCCGCCCGCCGCGTCGACGAGGCGGTGTCCGCGGTGTACGCCTCGGGCGCCGCCATCCCACCCGACCAGGGCGGCACCACCGGGACCGAGGCGTTCGCCGACGCCGTGCTGGCCGCGCTCTGACGCCCCGGTCACGCCACACCGGTCAGCCCTGGCGCAACCGCCAGACGAACGCGTCGTCGCCGAGGTCGAGGCGGGCATCGACCCACAGCTGCACGTCCTCCATGGCGGCCATGCCCTCCCACAGCCCGTTCCAGGCCTCGAACACCGCCGGATGGGTCTCCTGGCCCTCGAACAGCTTCCAGCGTTCGAGCCGCACGGTCCACCACCCGCCGCCGTCGCCGGGGGCGGTGGCCGTGGCCTCGTGGCCGTGGGCGGCCAGCAGCCGGGCGAAGCGCAGGGCGAACGGTAGGGCGGGCCGGTCCGGGTCCTCGCCGAGCATCGCCATGATGGCCGGGTGGTACTGCATGCCGATCTGGCGTCCGGCGGTGCGCCCCACCGAGGACGCATCGGCCACGCCCACCACGCTGCAGAGCACCGGCAGGATCGTGTGCACGTACATCGAGGAGTAGTTGCGCTCCACCTTCGCCAGCCGCTGCGGGTCCCATGACGGCAGTGGGAGCGGCACCGGTTCGCCCTCGGGCTTCTCGCCGGGCGAGAACCGCACCCGCTCGTCGGGGGCCAGCGGCCGGTCCTCCTCGATGTAGTAGCCCTCGAGGCCGGGCTGGGCGTCGGTGGTCAGCCGGGTGCACACGAAGCCCAACCGGTCGTTGCCCAGCGTCACCCCGTTGTGGCCGTGCCAGCCGTGCAGCATGGCCCGGCTCACCTCGGTGGGGATGCCGCACACCGCGGTGCCGTCGAAGATCCAGCGCGGCGGCAGGTAGCGCACCCAGGACTTGGTGTCGGACTCGGGGATCCACACCACCCGCACGCCGCCCAGCGCGTTGGACAGCACGTGGTACTGCGCGCAGGCCACCGCGTGGGGCAGCTCGGTCAGGCCCAACTTCTGCAGGCCGGGCAGGAAGGCCTCGAGGTGCTGGCGACGGAACGTCCGGAAGGACACCTCGGTGGCCGCCGCCGGGGAGACCCGCAGCACCGTCGCCAGCAGCAGACCGGTCAGGTAGCGGTGGTACAGCTCGGCGAGTGCCGCCCAGCCGGCGGGATCGTCGGGGGTGAAGCTCTGGGGCGCAGGGTCGTTCATACCGGTCAGTGTTGGGAGCGGCGGGGTCCGCGTGCAAGGCTCGTGGCCGTGGTGAGGGTGCGCAACGATGAACTGCTGCTGGGCGAGTGGGCCGTGCTCGGCATCCTGGCCAACGGGCGGGCCCACGGGTTCGCGGTGTCCAAACGGCTCGCACCGGAGGGCGATGTGGGGCGGGTGTGGTCGCTGTCGCGGCCGTTGACCTACCGCGCCATCGAGCAGCTCACCACCCGGGGCCTGATCGAGGCCATCGGCGAGGAGCCGGGCAAGGCCGGTGGGGCCCGCACGATCTACGCGGTGACGCGCAGCGGGCGGGCCGCGCTGCGCCGCTGGCTCGGCCAGCCCGCCGCCCATCTGCGCGACGTGCGCAGCGAGCTGCTCCTCAAGCTGGTGCTGTGCCGCATCGCCGGCATCGACCCCGGGCCGCTGGTCCAGGCGCAGCGAGCGGTGTCCGAACCGGTGGCGCGCAAGTGGGCGGCCGAGGTGCGCCGCGGCACCGACGACCCGGTCACCCTCTGGCGGCACGAGTCCTCCCGCGCCGTGGTCCGCTTCCTCGACCGCCTCGCTTGAGCGTGCCCGGCCCCGCGTGCGCGGCCGTCGCCATCGGCCGGCCGGCGACCCCACCAACGCCGTGCTTCGGCGGCGATTCGACCTCGATTCGGCGGCATCGACCGACCGGGTCCGGCCGCCCACCGGTGGTGGCCTCAACCTCCGGTCAGGCTGCACAGCCACACTGATGGTGGCCGGACTTCGTGTCTTGCGACCAATTCCGAATCGACATCGAATCGAGCGCGAAGGGGCTCGCCCATACCCCCCGGCATGGCGCCCACCAACCGCAACCACCAACCGCCCAGGGCCGCACCGTTCAGTTCCGCTGAGGGATGCCTGCTGGCGGCCTAGTCACGCTGGATGGTGCGGAACATCGCCTCGGGGTAACGCTCGCCGGCGATGCTGTCGGGTGAGAACAGCTCGTCGAGCGTGCGCACCTGCTCCTCGTCGAGCGTCACGTCGGCGGCGCCGGCGTTCTCCGCCACCCGCTCGGCCCGCTTGGTGCCGGGGATCGGCACCACGGAAGGGCCCTTGGCCAGCAGCCAGGCCAACGCCAGCTGCCCCGGCGTGCAACCGACGGTGGCGGCGAGGTCGATCACCCCGGCCAGCAGCCGTTGGTTCTGCTCGAAGTTCTCGCCCTGGAAGCGGGGGAAGTTCTTGCGCATGTCGCCCGAGCCGAACGTGGGCTCGGTGACCGTGCCGGTGAAGAAGCCACGACCGAGCGGGCTGAAGGGCACGAAGGCCACGCCGAGCTCGGCGCAGGTGGCCAGCAGCTGCTTCTCCACATCGCGGGTCCACAGGGAGTACTCGGACTGCACCGCGGTGATCGGGTGCACGGCGTGGGCGCGGCGCAGCGTCTCGCTCGACACCTCCGACAGGCCGAGGGCGCGCACCTTGCCCGCCCGCACCAGCTCGGCCATGGCACCGACGGTGTCCTCGATGGGCACCCGGGCGTCGACACGGTGCAGGTAGTAGAGGTCGATCACGTCGGTACCGAGGCGGGCCAGGCTGGCGTCGCAGTAGCCGGCCACGTTGGCCGGGCTGCCGTCGACACCGGGCTTCTCGCGGATGATGCCGAACTTGGTGGCCAGCACGATGCGGTCGCGGTGCGGGCCGAGCACCCGGCCCACCAGCTCCTCGTTGTGACCGTCGCCGTAGGCGTTGGCGGTGTCGAAGAAGGTCACGCCCACCTCGAGCGCCCGCAGCAACGTCGCCTCCGACTCGGCCGGATCGGGCCGCCCGTAGGACTGCGACATGCTCATGCAGCCGAGCCCGACGGCCGACACCTCGATCCCGCTGGACCCCAACATCCTGGTTCGCATGGCGGGACCCTACCGCCGGGCGCGCCGCCGCGCCGCCCGTCCGCCCGAGGCCGGGTAGGGTCCGGCGGCCGCAGGAGGAGCGCCATGGCCATGCACCGACCCGATCCGCCGCTCACCACGTCGCACCGACCCGCCGCCGACGGCCCGCCGCTCGACGAGGTCCCGCTCGGCGCGCTGTTGCGCCGAGTGGCCGGCGCCGTGCCCGAGCGCACCGCGCTGGTGGACGGCCAGGCCGACCCGGCCGCCCGCCGGCGCTGGACCTACGCGCAGGTGCTGGAGGAGGCCGAAGCGGTGGCCCGGGCCCTCGCCGCCCGGTTCCAACCCGGTGAGCACGTCGCCATCTGGGCACCGAACCGTCCCGAGTGGGTGCTGTTCCAGTACGGCGCCGCCCTAGCCGGCCTGGTGCTGGTCACCGTCAACCCCGCCTACCGGGCCGAGGAGCTGCGCTACGTGCTGCGCCAGTCCCGCGCCGCCGGCCTCATCCACGAGGCGACCTACCGCGGGGTATCGCTGACCGCCCTCGTGGAGGAGGTCCGCACCGAGCTCGACGCCCTGCGCCACGTGCTCTGCTTCGACGACTGGTCGCAGCTCGTGGCCGACGGCCGGGCCCGCACCGACCAACCGCTACCCACCGTCGACCCGGCCACGCCGTGCCAGATCCAGTACACGTCGGGCACCACCGGCTTCGCCAAGGGGGCGCTGCTGCACCATCGGGGCGCCGTGAACGCCGCCCGCTACTCCGCCGAGCGCGCCGGCTTCGCCGAGGGAGACTGCTGGGTCAACCCGATCCCGCTGTTCCACGTGGGCGGCGGCGTGCTCACCGGTGTGGGGGCGCTGTACCGCCACGGCGTGCACGTGGTGGTGCCCGCCTTCGATCCCGGCCTCGTGCTCGAGCTGGTGGAGGCCGAGCGGGCCAACCTGCTGCTGGCCGTGCCGACCATGCTGGTCGGTCTGCTCGACCACCCCGACCGTCCGGCGCGCGACTGCTCCAGCCTCCGCACGGTGATGTCGGGCTCGACCGTGGTACCGGCCGAGCTGGTGCGGCGCACCCGGGCGGCGTGGGACTGCGACTTCTCCATCCTGTTCGGCCAGTCCGAGCTGCACGGCGTGCTGACGCAGACCCTGCCCACCGACGGCGACGAGGACCAGGCCACCACGCTCGGCATCCCCCTGCCGCACGTCGAGGTCAAGATCGCCGACACCGCCACCGGCCGTCCCGTACCGATAGGTATGTCCGGGGAGATCTGCGCCCGTGGCTACCAATCGATGCTGGGCTACTTCGAGATGGCCGACGCCACCGCCGTGGCCCTCGACGCCGACGGCTGGCTGCACACCGGCGATCTCGGCAGCATGGACGGGCGCGGCTACCTCCGCATCACCGGCCGGCTCAAGGACCTCATCATCCGCGGCGGCGAGAACATCCACCCCCGTGAGATCGAGGACCTGCTCGCCGCCCACCCCGCCATCGCCGAGGTGGCGGTGATCGGCGGGGCCGACCCGACCTGGGGCGAGCAGGTCGGCGCCGTGCTGCGGTTGCACGAAACGGCCGAGCCACCCACCGCCGCAGCACTGTTCGCCTACTGCCGCGAGCACCTGGCCCCGTTCAAGACGCCGCGGTCGTGGTATGTGGTGGACGAGTTCCCCCTCACCCCGTCGGGAAAGATCCAGAAGTTCGTGCTGCGCGACGAGCTGGCCTCCCTGCGCACCCTCGAGGACTAGCGTCCGCCCATGGAAGCAGTGGCGATCACCGGCATCGGCGTCATCTCCCCTATCGGCTCCGACTTCGAGACCTTCGGGCGGGCCTGCGCCGACGGCGCCATCGGCATCGGCCCGGCGCCCTACCACGGCGAGCCGGGCGCCGAGCACGCCTGGGCCGCCCGGGTGACGGACTTCGACCCCGACCGGTGGATGGACGCCCGGGTGCGCGACGGCTCCGCCCGCTTCGCCCAGTTCGCACTGGCCGCCTCCGCCCAGGCCATGGACCACGCCTTCCCCGACGGCGGCTACGACCCCGAGCGCACCGGCTGCGTGCACGGCACCTCGATGGCCGGCATCGAGGTGATCACCGCCTCCCAGCACGGGCTGTCGACCATCGGGCCCGAGGCGGTGTCGCGCAAGCTGAACATCACCGCCTGGCCCAACATGGCCGGCGGGCAGGTCGCCCTGCGCTTCGGCCTGCACGGCCCGCTCAGCACCGTGTCCACCGCCTGCGCCAGCTCGGCCGACGCCATCGGCCTGGCCTGCTGGATGATCGAGAAGGGCCGCGCCGACGTGATGCTGGCCGGCGGTAGCGACGCCGCCCTGCAACCGCTCACGTTCCACAGCCAGGCGGCCTACGGGATGCTCAAGCCGATCGAGGACCCACGACGGGCCAGCCGGCCCTTCGATGTGGCCCGCAGCGGGATCGTGGAGGGCGAGGGATCGGCCATGGTCGTGCTCGAACGGGCGGAGCACGCCGCGGCCCGCGGCGCCACCGTCCTCGGCTGGGTGCGGGGCTATGCCTCGGTGGCGGAGGCCTACCACCCGTCCTCACCGGAACCCGACGGCACCTGGGAGAAGCGGGTGATGCGCCTCGCCCTGGACGACGCCGGCCTGCAACCCGATGACGTGGACGCCATCATGGCCCACGGCACCGCCACCCCGGTGGGCGACGCCGCCGAGGCCCGTGCCATCAACGAGGTGTTCGCCCGCACCGGGCGCCAGCCGGTGGCCGTGACGTCGGTGAAGGGTCACGTGGGCCACAGCGGCGGGGCGGCCAACGTCACCGCGCTGGCCGCCGGCCTGTGGGGCATGGCCAACGGCTGCCTCGTCCCCACCGCCGGCACCACCGAGCTCGACCCCGTCGTGCGGTTCCGGGTGCCGCTGGGGGCGCCGCTCCCCCTCGCCATCGACACCCTGCTGGTCAACGGGTTCGGCTTCGGCGGCCAGGACTCGTGCCTGGTGGTCACCCGCCACCCGGGCGACTGACGTGCCCGGCCGCGGCGGGCTTCCGTAGACTGCGCCCGCCGTCACGCCGGGGGGTGTGCGGCGATCTCGACAGGGGGCAACGATGACCACGGTGATCCCGGAGCCGGACGCGCAGAACGTCTGGCGGCTGGACACACCCGGCGCCGAGGGGTGGCCTCGATCCGCCCGGCCGGACGCGGCCGACAAGTACTTCATGGTGTCCGCCGACGGTCACGTGCAGGAGCCGTCGGACCTTTGGGCCACCCGCATGGGCCCCGAGTACCGCGACCGGTTGCCCGGCATCATCATCGACGGCAAGGGCGACCAGTTCCAGAAGACCGAGGGGTTCCGGGCCACCAAGCTGCTCAACGTGCAGCTCGAGGGCCACGACCAGCTGCGCAACCGCTCCGGCCGCACCCCCGAGGACCGCATCGCCGATCTGGCCCTCGACGGGGTGGACGCCGAGATCCTCTTCCCCAACAAGGGCCTGACCATGTGGGCCACCCACGACCCGCTGTTCAGCCAGGCCATGTGCCGGGCGTGGAACGACTGGGCGTGGGAGACCTTCGGGCCCCACAACGACCGGCTGGCCCCGATGGCGTGCCTGAACACCGCCGACATCGAGGGCGCCATCGCCGAGATCCAGCGCTGCGCGGCGCTCGGCTTCCGAGGCCTGTGCCTGCCGTGCAAGCCGATCTTCGGCCCGCCCAACCACGAGGATCCGAACTACAACCTGCGCGAGTACGAGCCGCTGTGGGACTGCATCGAGGACGTGGAGCTCCCCATCACGTTCCACGTGTCCACCGGCCGTGACCCCCGCACGTCGCGCAGCCAGGGCGGCGCGGTGATCAACTACACCGTCCACTCGCTGGCCCCCACCATGGAGCCGCTGGTCAACATCTGCGCCTCCGGGGTGGCCGAGCGCCACCCCAAGCTGCGCTTCGGCTCGATCGAGGCCGGCATCGGTTGGGTGGCCTGGGCCCTCGAGGCGATGGACGAGGCGTACCGCAAGCACCACATGTGGGTGCGGCCGAAGCTCGAACAGCTGCCCAGCGAGTCGTTCCGCCAGCAGGGCTTCGCCAGCTTCCAGGAGGACAAGTCGGGCCTCGACCTCGCCCGCGAGCACCGGCTGGTGGACAACTTCCTGTGGGCCAACGACTTCCCCCACCACGAGGGCACCTGGCCGTACTCGGCGCAGGCCATCGAGCGCACCATGGCCAACCTCGACGACGGCGAGCGGGCCAAGGTGCTCGGGCTCAACTCGGCCCGGCTGTTCCGCTTCCCCATCCCCGAGCGCTACCTCGACCAGCCCGACGCCGCCGCGGTGGCCGCCGCCGTCGCCGTCGAGGCGAACGGGAGCGCCCGATGACCGAGCGAACCCTGCGGGGCAAGGTGGCCGTCGTCGGCGTGGCCGAGACGGAGTACTACAAGTGGGGCCGCTCGCCCGACCCCGAGTTCAAGCTGGCCATCGAAGCGGTGATCAAGGCCTGCGCCGACGCCGGCATCGACCCCACCGAGGTCGACGGGTTCTCCTCGTACTCCAACGACCGCAGCGACGCCTCCCGGCTGTCGGCGGCGCTGGGCTGCAAGCAGCTGTCCTTCGCCTCCATGCAGTGGGGCGGCGGCGGGGGTGGCGGCTCGGGCGCGGTGGCCAACGCGGCCGCTGCCATCGCCACCGGCCAGGCCGAGTGCGTGGTGGTGTTCCGGGCGCTGGCCCAGGGCCAGTTCGGCCGCTTCGGCCAGGGCCCGCGCAGCAAGGTGGTCTCCGGCCCGGCCGCCCACACCCTGCCGTTCGGGCTCATGTCGGCGGCGCACCAGTTCGCCATGAAGTGCAACCGCTTCATGCACGACCACGGCGTGCAGCAGGCGGCGCTGCGGGCCCTCTCGCTGGCCTCCTACGAGCACGCGCAGCACAACCCGCGGGCGGTGATGCACGGCCGGCCGCTCGACGAGGCCACCTACGACAGCTCCCGCTGGATCGTCGAGCCGTTCCACCTGTTCGACTGCTGCCAGGAGAACGACGGCGCCGCCGCCATGGTGCTGGTGTCCGCCGACCGGGCCAAGGACTTCCCCCATACCCCGGCGTATGTCCTGGCCGCGGTGTCCGGGTCGCAGCACCGGGCCGGCGCACCGGTGCACAACACCCCGGAGTACGCGTCGTCGAGCTTCACCACGGTGGCGCCGCGCCTGTACCGGATGGCCGGCCTCGGCCCGGCCGACGTGGACGTGTTGCAGAGCTACGAGAACTTCACCGGCGGCGTGCTGATGAGCATCGTCGAGCACGGTTTCTGCCAACCGGAGGAGGTCAACGAGTTCTTCGTGAAGGAGAACCTGCTGGCGCCGGGCGGCAAGCTGCCGCTCAACACCAGCGGCGGCAACCTGGCCGAGTGCTACATGCATGGTCTCGGCCTGAACATCGAAGCGGTCCGCCAGATCCGCGGCCAGTCAACCTGCCAGGTCCCCGACGCCGAGGTGGCCATGGTGTGCTCGGGTCCGATGGTGACCCCGGTGAGCTCGTGCATCTTCGGCAGTGAGGCAACCCTGTGAGCTCGACCCCGCCCATCGCCCCGTACCTGCGGCCCGGGCTGCCCAAGCCCGCGCCCGCACCCGACGGCCTGGACCGCCCGTTCTGGGAGGGTCTGCAGCAGGACAAGCTCGTGCTGCAGCGCTGCAACGCCTGCGACGGCTGGCAGTGGGGCCCCGAGTGGGTGTGCCACCGCTGCCGCAGCTTCGACCTGCGCTGGGAGGAGACCCCGGCCGAGGGCGTGCTCTACAGCCACCAGCGGATCTGGCACCCGGTGCACCCGGCGCTGGCCGAGCAGGGTCCGTACATCGTGGCGCTCGTGGAGCTGCCCGCCGCGGGTGGCGTGCGCATCGTCGGCAACCTCATCGGCGACCCGATGCAGGAGCTGCACATCGGCAGCCGGGTGCAGGGCGTGTTCGAGCACCACCCCGACGACGACCCGCCCCACACCCTGCTCCAGTGGGTGGTGGTGTAGCCCGAAGGCCCACAGCGGGACATGCAGACTTGCATGCTACGATGCAACTATGCCCCGCTCGATCCAGATCCGCGACGTCGAGGACGCCGTCTACGACGCGCTGGCGCTTCGCGCGGCCGAGGTGTCCCTCTCGGTCCCGGAGTACCTCCGGCGCGAAGCTGAACGCCTCGCCGCACGCCCGACCATGAGCGACTGGCTCGAGCGCACCCGACGCCGACCCGGTCCGCGGACCAGGCGCGACACGCTCGAGGCCCTCGATGAGCTCCGCGGTCCCTGGCCGACGTGATCGTCGTCGACGCCTCCTGCCTGTACGAGGTCGTCATCGACAGCGTGGCGGCGGAACCCATCCGGCAGCGGCTCGCCGCCGATCCCGACCAGGCCGCGCCGCACATCATCGACATCGAGGTGTTCAGCCTCGTACGCCGGGACCGGCTGGCGCGCACCATCGATGCCACGTTCGCCCAGCTCGCCATCGACGACCTCATGGCTTGGCCGGGCGAACGTTACGGTCACCGTGCGCTGCTGGCGCGCCTGGGAGCTCCATCCGAACATCCGCGGGTGGGACGCCGCCTATGTCGCGCTGGCCGAGGTGCTCGACGCCACGCTGCTCACCCTCGACCAGCGTTTGGCCGGCGCGGTCGGGCCACGCTGTCCCATCGAGGTGGTCGCCGTGCCGTGAGCCGCGGGAACGTGCACCCTGGTCGCCCACCGGGCTGACCCGACCACCCCTCCCAACCCCTACGCCGAGCACCGCTGCTCACCCCTTCGACGGCGATTCAACGTCGATTCGGCGGTGTCGACCGGGCCGGGTGCGCTGCTCACCGATGGTGGGCGGCACCGACGACGAGGGCTCGCGGCAGCACTGCTGGTGCCCGGATCTTGTGTCTGGCGACCAATTCCGAATCGACGCCGGAATCGAGCGCGAGGGTTTCGAGTGCCCCACCGCACCGGACGGTCGAAAGAGCTCCCAGCGGACCGGAGGCGCGTGGACGGGGCGGCGCGTGGATGGGGCGGCGCCGGGGTTGCGGACGGCCCGCACCAAGTAGGGTCCGGGCCATGAGCGACAAGGTCTCCGTCAGCATCGAGGGTGCCGTCCGCACGGTCACGTTGACCCGTCCGGAGAAGGGCAACGCCATGGACGCGGAGATGCTCCGCGCCCTCGAGGACGCCTTCGACCCGAACCCCGGCCCCGGTGAGGCCGAGCGCGTGGCGGTGATCCGGGCCCAGGGCCGCGTGTTCTGCTCGGGGCTCGACCTGCGCGGCAGCCTGGGCAAGGACCAGAACGTCGAGACCCTCTTCCACCGGGTCGAGACGTGGCCGCTGCCCGTCGTGGCCGTGGTGCAGGGCGCCGCCATCGCCGGGGGCAACGAGCTCGCCCTGCACTGCGACATCGTGGTGGCCTCCGCCGAGGCCCGGTTCGGCATGTCCCTCGCCCAGGTGGGCCTGGCCCCATCGTGGTTCCTGACCAAGAAGCTGCTCGAGGTCGGCGGCCCGGTGGCCACCCGGGAGATCCTGCTGCTGGGTGACCCCATCCCCGCTCCCCGCATGGCCGATCTCGGGCTGATCGCCCGCTGCGTCCCCGCCGACGAGCTCGAGGCGACCGCGGCCAAGATCGTCGACCGCCTGGTCCGCAACGCCCCGCTCAGCCTCAAGGCGATGAAGGCCACCATCAACCGGGAGATGCAGTTCCGCGACGGCATCGAGCACGCCGACACCGATCAGCTGGTGCGGGCGGCGCTCAAGAGCAACGACGCCAAGGAAGGCGTACGGGCCCGCATGGAGCGCCGCGACGCCACGTTCACCGGCGCCTGAACGACCGCACACGCGAGACGGGGACCCGCACCCGCGGGTCCCCGTCGTCGCGCCTGATCGAACGCAGCGGCCGGCTCAGGTGCTGGGCATGTGCAGCATCTGGCGGGCCACCACGTGGCGCTGCACCTGCTGGGTGCCCTCACCGATGTCGAGGATCTTGACGTCCCGGTACAGCTTCTCGAGCATCTTGTCGTTGCGCACGCCGGCCTCGCCCAGGATGTCGGCGCGGTGGCCACCGCCTCGAGCACCACCGGCGGCGAGTACATCTTGGCGAAGCTGGCCTCCAGCACGTTCGACTGGCCGGTCTTGGCCAGCCACACGGCGTTGAGGTACATGAGCCGGGCCGTGTGCAGGCCCCGGCGGATGCGGGCCAGCCGCTCGAGCGCCCGCTGCCGGCGCCGGCCCTGGGCGGGGTACTCGTCGCGCACGAAGTCGAGCGCGTAGTCGTGGGCGGCGCGGCCCATGCCCACGCCGTGGGCGGTGTGCAACGGCCGGGTCATGTTGAACGTGGCCATCGACGCCTTGAACCCCTTGCGGGCCTCGTAGAACGCCTCCCCACCGAGCAGGTTGTCGCCCGACAACCGGCAGTCCTCCAGCACGAAGCTGGCGGTCTCGTAGCCGCGCGAGCCCATCTTGTGCTCGATCTTGATGATCTCGAAGCCGGGGTGCGCGCTCCACCACGAACGCCCGATGCCCGCCGCGGCCCAGCTCCGGGTCGATCGTGGCCCACACCACCACCCAGTCGGCCCGGGCGGAGTTGGAGCAGAACATCTTCTGCCCGTTCAGCACCCACTCGCCGCCGTTGTCGTCGCTGACCTTGCGGAAGCGGGTCTTGATGCGGGCCACGTCGGAACCGGCCTCGGGCTCGGTCATGGCCATGGCGCCCCAGCGGGCCTTCGAGTGGTCCTCGAAGATCGACAGGAACCGCTGGCGTTGCTCCGGCGTGCCGGTGTTGCGCAACGCCGGACCACCCAGGCCCGGTCCGGGTAGCGACAGCGCCACCCCACGGTCCCAGTAGGCGCACTCCTCGCCGATGAGGAAGTTGCGCACCGGCTTCCAGTCGAAGCGTTGGGGCTCTCATCGGCGCCGATCATCTTCGACACCAGCCGCCCTGGCGGGTGCAGATCAGGTAGAACTCGTGGTCGACCGGCGGCGGCATGGCGGTGCGGTCCGCCTCCAGGCCCATCGGCCGGATGTGGGTCCGCCCCAGGGCGCGGACCTCTTCGAGCATCTCCTGGGTGCGCTTGTCGAGTTCGATCATCGTTGCTCCAGGCTGGCGAGGAGGGCGTCGGGGACATCGAGCACGGAGGCGGCCACGTCGAACTCGGCGGCGTCGAGCCCGCCGGCGGCCATGGCCAGGTGGCGGGCCTCCCGGAAGCGCTTCTCGGCCAGGTGGTCCACGATGAACCCGTGCCCGCCGAGCAGCTGGATGCCCACGTTGGTGGCGTTGAAGGCGGCCTCGCGCACCTCGAGCCACGCCTGGGTGGCCCAGAACCCGGCGTCGGGCTCGCCCCGGTCGAACGAGCCGGCGGCGTCGCGCACCACCAGCCGGGCGGCGTGCACCCGGGCGGCGGTGTGGGCCAGGTCGAAGGCGTTGGCCTGGTGGTGGGCCACCGGCTTGCCGAACACCACCCGGTCGCTGGTGTACTCGATCGTCTCGTCGAGCGCGGCCTGGGCGATGCCCACGGCCACCGCCGCGCCCCACAGGCGGGCCCGGCCCCGCACCGCGAGCGTCGCGGGCCGGCAACACCCAACGGCCCCGCAGCGTGGTGGCGCTCCACGGCACCGCCACCCCGCCCGATGCCTGGAAGGCCAGCGACACGATCGGCTCGGCGGCGCCGGTGACCTCGTGCAGGCGAAGCTCGTCGCCCTCCATGGCCCAGATCCAGCGCAGCGCCGGCCAGCCGGGCGCCCAGTCGAGGCCGTTGGAGCCGACGTCGGGATCGATGACGGTGAACGCCGACTGGGCGGAACCGTCGAGGCAGCTCGCCACCACCTCGGCGGCCAGGGCGGCGTCGGGGCAGGCGGCCACGGCGCCGGCGGTGGCACCGGGCCGGTCGGCGCCGGGCAGGCCGCTGGCGTCGGCTCGGGCGATGGTCTCGAGCACCACCACCTTGGCGAAGCAGCCCGCCTCCACGCCACCGAGCGACGCCGGCACGTCGAGCCCGCCGAGCGGGAACCCGTCGAGCACGGCCAGCACCGCGTCGGGCCAGCGACCGGCGGCCTCCGCCTCCCTGACGTTGGGCTCGAGCTCGCTGCGGGCCAGCCGATCGGCGGCGGCGCGCAGCTCCTCGAGCTCCGGCGAAAGAGCGAAATCACGCATGGCCGCACCCTACTTGGCCACCGTCGCGACGGCCCCAAGGCCGGCGCGGCCCGGCAGTGCACCGGCCGGCGGCCCCACCCAGAACCGCCGGCCGGCACCGGAGCCCGCCTCGCGGCGGCTCGGGGACCCGTGCGCCCGTCAGGCGGGCGAGGGGTTGGTGCTCACGAGAACACGAACCCGCGGTAGCCCTCCTCGGCCACCTCCTGCAGCAGGTTGCGGTACTTCGGCGCCCCGCCGTTGTAGATGAGGTAGCGGATCTTGTCGTGGCCGTCGACGTTGGAGTTGTAGCCGGTGAACCACGACTTGGCCTTGCGCAGCAGCAAGCCCTGGTACATCTCCTTCACGTGCTCGGTCCACACCGCCTCCGCCTCCGGCGTGGGTTCGATGCGGGTGTAGCCGTGCTCGGCGATGTGCTGGTAGAGCTCGGTGGCCCAATCGACGGCCGCCTCGATCCCACGGGGGAAGTTGGTGGAGTTCGAACCGGCCTGCGGACCGGCCAGCGTGATCAGGTTGGGGAAGCCCACCGTCTGCACGCCGAGGTAGGTGATGGGACCGTCCGCCCACTTGTCGCGCAGCTTCTGGCCGTGCGAGCCGATGAAGTCGATCCGGTCGAACGAACCGGTGATGGCATCGAAGCCGGTGGCGTAGACGATGACGTCCACGTCGTAGGTGCGCTCGGTGGTGCGGATACCGCTCGGTACGATCTCGGCGATCGGCGTCTCCTCGAGGTCGACCAGCAGCACGTTGTCCCGGTTGTAGGCCTCGTAGTAGCGGGTCTCCATCGGCACCCGCTGCACACCGAAGCCGTGATCTTTGGGGATGAGCTTCTCGGCGACCACCGGGTCGTGCACCCGCTGGCGGATCTTGTCGGCCACGAAGGCGGAGAACTCGGCGTTGGCCTCCTCGTCCATCAACACGTCGCGGAAGTTGCCCAGCCAGATCCCGAACCCGGGTGACGCGTACAGCTTCTCCCAGAACTCGAGGCGCTCTTCGCGCGGCACGTCGGACAGCTTGCGACGGTCGGGACCGTGGATGAACCCGCCGGGCGTGCGGGCGCAGGCGGCGAAGATGTCGTCGTAGCGCGCCCGGATCTCGTCCATCTCCTCGGTGGAGATCTTCGAGTTGTGCAGCGGGGCGCACCAGTTGGGCCGCCGCTGGAACACGTACAGCTGTTCCACCTTGTCGGCGATCTCGGCGATGACCTGCACGCCGGTGGCGCCGGTGCCGATGACCGCCACCCGCTTGCCGGTCAGATCGACCGGTTCGTGCGGCCAGTAGTAGGTGTGGAAGCTCGTGCCCTCGAAGCGGTACATGCCCTCGTAGTGCGGCATGGTGGCCGCCGACAGCAGGCCGATGGCGGTCAGCAGGAACCGGCACCGCATGGTGCGGCCGTCCTCGAGGTCGAGGGTCCAGGTGTTGGTGTCGTCGTCGAAGGTGGCGCGATCGAGCTTGGCGTCGAACTGCATGTGCTTGCGCAGATCGAACTTGTCGACCACGAAGTTGAGGTAGCGCAACGTCTCGGGCTGGGCGGCGAAGTGCTCGCTCCAGTTCCACTCGGCCAGCACCTCCGGCGAGAACGAGTAGCCGTAGCTGTAGCTCTCCGAGTCGAACCGGCAGCCCGGGTAACGGTTCCAGTACCAGGTGCCGCCGCAGTCACCGCCGGCTTCGAGCACGGTCACGTCGGCGCCGAGGCCGAGCAGCTTGTGCAGCTGGTAGATGCCGCACACCCCGGCACCGATGATGATGAAGTCGTGGTAGGGCGTCTCCACCGCTGACGTCTGCTCGCTCATTGCCTGCTCTCCCCCGTCGCTGCGCACGTTCCGCGCACGGTAGGGCGGAACTTGACTGGTTCGTCAGTGCCGAACGGCCCCAGGTTCGAGCAGCCGGGACGGACCAAGGACCCTGGCGCCGGCGCCGGTGGGACGATTGACGCACGCGGGTCACCGGACGATGGGTCGATCACCGGGACGTGCGTGGATCCGGACGTCGCTTCGTCACCATCGCCGGGGCCGTCGCGGCGGCCTACGCGGTGGCCGGCCCCACCGGGCGCGCCTGGATCGTGGCGTTCGCGGCGGGGGGCGCCGCGCTGATCGCCACCCGGACCGCCCACCAGGCGACGCAGCGGGCCGGCCGCCTGGCCTGGTCGGTGCTGGCCGCCGCCTTCGCCGCCAACGCCATCGCCGATGTCATCTTCACCGTGCTGGCCCAACGCAACGATGGCGACGTGCCCATGCCCGGCCCGCCGGACGCGTTCTACCTCGCCTTCTACCCGCTGGCCGGGCTCGGGCTGTGGCTGCTGGCCCGCCAGAGCGGCCGGGAACGGACCTCGCTGATCGATGCCTGCATCGTGGCGGTGGGCGCCGGCGTGGTGGTGTGGCAGTTCCTGGTGCTGCCCTACGCCCGGGATGCGTCGCTGACGCTGTTCGACCGCTTCGTGAACAGCGCCTACCCGGTGGGCGACCTGATCCTCATCGCCTTCCTGGCCCGGCTGGCCTTCGGCACCCGGGGCGGGTCCACGGCCGCCCGCCTGCTCGGCGCCGGCATCGGCGTGCTGTTCCTGGCCGACGTCGCCTACACCTCGGCCGACCTGTACGGCACCTACAGCCCCGGGTCGCTGTCCGACGCGCTGTTCCTCGCCGCCTACCTGCTGATGGCCGCGGGCGCCGCCCACCCTTCGGCCGCGGAGCCGCCAAGGCCGCCGGTGGCCGTGCGCCGCAAGCTGGCCTGGAGCCGCCTGGTGGTGCTCACCGGCACCACGCTGCTGGCCCCTGCGGTGGCGGTGTCCACCAGCCGCGGCGCCGATCTGCCCTCCCTGGCCAGCGCCGTGCTGTTCCTGCTGGTGATGGCCCGCATCGGCGGGCTGCTGCGAGCGCTGTCGCAGTCGGGCGAGCGGCGCTTCGAGTCGCTGGTGGCCAAGTCGAGCGAGCTGGTCGCCATCGTGGGCGGCGGGCAGGTCCGCTACGCCAGCCCGTCGATGCTCCGAGCGGCCGGTGTCACCGCCGAACGCAGCGGCACGTTCTCGCTCGACCAGCTGGTGCACCCCGACGACCACACCGTCGTCGAGGCCCTGCTGCAGCGGGCGGCGGCCCTGCCCACCGGCGAGAGCACCGAGGACGAGTTCCGCACCCGCCACCCCGACGGCGGCTGGCGGGTGGTGGCCGCCATCGCCACCAACCTCGACGCCGACCCCGACATCGGCGGCGTCGTCCTCAACGCCCACGACATCGACCAGCTCCGCCGCCTGGCGTCCTACGACCCGCTCACCGGGCTGGCCAACCGCACCGAGTTCAGCGCCGCGCTGGCCCGCGCCCTGCAGCGCGGCAGGCCGCTCAACCTCCTGCTGTTCGACCTCGACGGTTTCAAGGAGGTCAACGACAGCCTCGGCCACCACGCCGGGGACCGCGTGCTGGTGGAGACCGCCCGCCGTCTGCAGGCCATCGCCCGGCGCGGCGACGTGGTGGCCCGGTTGGGCGGCGACGAGTTCGCCGTGCTGCAGCCCGACACCGATCCACCGGCCGCCCAGGCGCTGGCCAACCACGCCATCGACATCTTGCGCCAGCCGGTGGAGGTCGAGGGGGTGGCGGTGGGCGTGGGCACCAGCATCGGCATCGTGCACCACGCGGCGGACGGCGGGCGGCCACCGCTGGACCACGACGAGCTGTTGCGCTGCGCCGACATCGCCCTGTACCGGGCCAAGGACGACGGTCGCGGCCGCTCGGTGCGCTACGAGCACGAGATGGGCGAGCCCGTCCGGCGCCGCCTCGAGCTGCGCAACGTTGGAGAGCGCGCTCGACGGCGCCCAGCTGCACGTCCACTACCAACCGCTGTTCCGCCTGCACGACGGTTCGGTGTTCGGCATGGAGGCGCTGCTGCGCTGGCACCACCCGACCCAGGGCGCCATCGCCCCGGCCGAGTTCATCCCCGCCGCCGAGGAGTCCCACCACATCATCACGCTCGGCCGATGGGTGCTCGACCAGGCGGTGCACCAGCTGGCGGTGTGGCAGCGCATGCACCGCAGCTGGGAGGCGCTGACCATGTCGGTCAACCTGTCGCCCCGCCAGCTGCACGACCCCGAGCTGGTGCCCAACCTCGCCCGGCTGCTGCAGGCCACCGGCGTGGCGCCGCACACCGTCGTGCTGGAGATCACCGAGCAGGCCGTCATCGACAACCGGGCGGCGGCGGTGGAGGTGTTCCGGCGGCTCAAGGACCTCGGGGTCCGCCTGGCCGTGGACGACTACGGATCGGGCAACGCGTCGATCTCGTACCTGCGGCAGTTCCCCATCGACGAGCTGAAGATCGACCGGACGCTGGTCAGCGCGCTCGACGGCGGCGGGCCCGAGCCCCGGGCACTGGTGAAATCGATCATCGAGCTGGCCGACGCGCTGCACCTCGCCACGGTGGCCGAGGGCATCGAGACCCCAACCCAGGCGGCGGAGCTCGATGCGCTGGGCGCCACGTTCGGCCAGGGCTACCACTTCGCGCGACCGGCGGACGCGGCCGCCACCACCCGCCTGCTCGAGGCCGGCGCCGCCACCCTCTCCCTGCCGGGGACGCCCAGCCCCCGGGGGTGACGGGCGCTGCGTGACATCTGGCGACTACGGTGACACCTGTCCGACCGGGGGACGGTCGGCTGTCGGGGACGATCCCCAGGGGGAACCAGATGCACAAGAGGAAACTCGTGTCCGTCGCGCTCGCACTCGCGTTCGCGGCGGCGGCGTGCGGCGGCGATGACGGCGGCGGCTCGACCGCCGGCGAGACCGACGCCGGCAACCTGATCGACAACGATCTCAACAGCGCGGTTGAGAACGCCCAGTCCGGCACCACCGGCGCCGGCGGCGAGACCGACACCACCGACGCGGCCACCGGCGCCGTCCCCCGTCCCACCGAGGAGCCGACCACCATCGAGGAGTGGGAGGAGCTGTGGGCGGAGCAGCGCGCCGCCATCGTCAAGCGGATCGAGGACAACGGCTGGGGCCTGCAGGCCGACGGCACGACCGTGCTCGGCCCGGAGGGCTTCAAGGTTGACCTCAGCGCCTGCCCGGCAGGGTGGAGCAACACCGAGGGGCTGACCGACACCGAGATCAAGATGGGCGCCCCGGCGCCGGCCTCGGGCACCCAGGCCACCGCCGTCAACATCAACTACGGCGCCCAGGTCATCATGAACTACTACGCCGACCAGGGTCTGTTCACCGATTCGGAGGGCAAGAACCGCCGGGTCAACGAGATCATCAAGGACGACGGCTACGACCCGGCGCGCACCATCCCGCTGGTGGACGAGCTCATCGACTCCGAGAAGGTCTTCGATGTGATGACCCAGGGCTCGCCGAGCACGCTGAAGACCTACGACAAGCTCAACCAGCGCTGCATCCCGCACATGTTCAACAGCACCGGGCACCCGGCCTGGGGTGACCCCGTCAACCACCCGTGGACCAACGGCATGCTGCTGGCCTACAACATCGAGGCCCTGCTGTGGGGTCGGTTCATCGACGACCACATCGACGAGTTCGGTGACGGCAAGGTGACCATCGCCGCGCTGGTGATGAACAACGACTTCGGTCTGGTGTACGACCAGGCGTTCCGGGCGTACCTTGCGGGATCCCCCAACAAGGACCGCTACGAGTACGTCACCGAGTTCAACGAGCCGCAGGCCCCCACGATCACCGATCAGATGACCACGCTGGCCGGCAAGAACCCGCAGGTGTTCATCACCATGCAGACCGGTACGCCGTGTTCGCAGGCCATCACCGAGGCCGCCCAGAACGGCATGGCGGAGACGGCCAAGTACAAGTTCATGCCCTCGGTGTGCAAGGGCGCCAACTTCGTGGGCAAGGACGCGGTGGGCGACAGCTCCAACGGTTGGTGGATCGTGGGCGGTGGCCTGCGCGACATCAACTCCCCCGGCGAGGACGGCAACGCCTACGTGGAGTGGGGCCGCAAGCTGCTGGCCGACGCCGGCTACGACTACAAGACCTCCGGCTTCTTCGGCTTCGGGCTGGCCTTCGGCTGGAGCCGGGCGCAGGTCTACGCCATCGCCGGCCAGCTCGAGGGCGGGCTGACCCGGGCCAACGTGCTGACCGCGCTGCGGACCATCGACATGACGCCGGCCGCCTACCTGTGGGGCATCCAGCTCAACCTCGAGGGCAACAAGGATGCCTACTGGGTGGAGGGCTCCGAGATCGCCCAGTACGACTCGGCCAAGCAGTCCTGGGTCCAGCAGGGCGACATCATCGAGCTGTCGGGCCGCTCCAAGCCGTGCGCCTGGAACCAGACCACGGCCGCCTGCGAGTGACGCACCGGCACTGATCCGGGCCGGCACCGCACCGGCAACGTCCGGTACCGGCATGGCACCGCCGCAGACGGGTTCGTCTGCGGCAGTGCCGCGTCCGGTCAGCTCTGCAACGGCAGCACGGTGTCGGCCAGCCAGGCGAGCTCGTCGTCCCAGCCGCGTTCGAGCCGCACCGGCCGGAGCACGAACTTCGTCAGCCCGGCGGCGATGTGCCGTTCGAGCAGGTCCCGTAGCTCGTCGCCGCCGAAGGGCAGGATGTCGGCACGGGGCGGCGGCTCCCCTTGGCCGGCGGCACCGGGCCGGCGCAGCACGGCCGCGGCGGCATCCTCGCCCAGCGGGTTGCGGGCGTAGGGGATGGAGATGCCGTAGTGCTCGGGGTCGATGTGGCGGCCATGGGCGGCGGCCACCTCGGCGATGCGGCGCCGCCCCGCCTCGGCCTGTGCCGGCGTGGCCCGCGCCGTCAGCCAACCGTCGGCCAACCGGCCGGCCCGCTCGAGCGCCAGCGGCCCGATGCCACCCAGCCACACCTCGAGCGGCTCCTGGACGGGCACCGGGTGCAGGGCGATGCCGGTGAAGTCGAACCGCTCGGTATGGTGATCGACGGTCTCGCCGGCCCACCAACGCCGGCACAGCCCCAGCACCTCGTCGATGCGCCGGCCCCGGTTGTCGTGCGCCACGCCGAGCGCCTCCCGCTCCGCCGGGGTCTCCTGGCCGGGGACGAACGACAGCAGCAACCGCCCGCCCGAGAGCCGGTCGAGCTGGGCCAGCTCCTTGGCCAGCAGCAGCGGGTTGCGACCGGGCACCACCACGTTGGCGCCCAGCTTGAGCCGCTCGGTGCGACCGGCGGCCAGCGCCAGGCCCATGAACGGGTCCACCACCCGACCGAGCGGTACGTCCGACAGCCACACGGTGTCGAAACCGTGCGCCTCCAGCCCGTCGATGAAGCGGCAGTAGTCCGACCGCTCGACGGGCAGGGAACCGGGGGCCACCGCGATGCGCACCTTCATGGTCTGATCCTGGCACAGCCGCCGCTTCCGGCTACGCGGTGGCCCGCCCCTAGCCTGCTGGCCATGGCGACCGCCGGTGATGCATCGACCAACCCCGCCCGGGCACAGACCGGCGGGGAACCGGACGATGCGGCCGCAGGGGGCACGGTGCGGTTCGACCACGGCGTGTCGAGCTCCGATCCCACCGCCCGCGGGGTGTCGTTGTGGACCCGGGTCTCCGGCGTGTCGGGGCCCGTGGCGCTGGCCTGGACGGTGACCACCGACGCCGCCTGCAGCCGCGCCGTGCGCCAGGGCACGGTGCACGTCGACGGACGCACCGACCACTGTGCCCGCGTGCGGGTGGAGGACCTCCCCGCCGGGCCGCTGCACTACCGTTTCAGCGCCGGTCCCGTGCACTCGCCGGTGGGGCGGACCGCCACGATCCCGGCCACCGCCGAGCGCTACCGGATCGGCATCGTGTCCTGCGCCCGCTACGGCAGCGGGTACTTCCACGCCTACCGGCTGCTGGCCCGCGAGGAGCCCGATCTGGTGGTGCACCTGGGCGACTACCTCTACGAGGACGGTGGCCGCTGCATCCCCGGCCGCGAGCACGACCCCGGGCACCGCCTGCGCAGCACCGAGGACTACCGCCGCCGCTATCGCCAGCAGCGCAGCGACCCGGACCTGCAGGCGCTGCACGCGACCGCGCCGTGGTTGGCCCTGTGGGACGACCACGAGGTGGCCGACAACCTGTGGCGGCGCGGGGCGGCCGGCCACCGTGACGAGCGCGACGGCGACTTCGCCGGCCGGGTGGCCAACGCCCACGATGCGGCGGCGTGCTGGGCGGTGCCCGACCCGGCCCGCGGCGGCGGACACCTCGATCGGCGCGTGAGCATCGGTTCGCTGGCCGACCTGTGGCTGGTCGACAGCCGCCATCGGGGCCGACGCGCCGGTGGACCGCAGCGGCGGTCCCAGCCGCCAGCCCACCGACGACCGGCGCATGCTCTCCGCCGAGCAGCGCCACGAGCTCCACGACGGGCTGCGCGGCGCCACGGGCCGCTGGCGGCTGGTGGCCAACCAGGTGCAGATCTCACCGCTGCGGCTGGGCTACCTGCCCGCCCGGCACCGGCCGATCGTGCGGGCGGTGATCAACCCCGACCAGTGGGACGGCTACCCGGCCGAACGCCGGGCCCTGCTCGATGCGCTGGGCGACACCACCGCCACCCTGGCGTTGTCGGGCGACCTGCACGCCACGTTCCTCACCGCCGCCGAGGGAGCGCAGGGCCGCCTGCTCGAGCTGACCACACCGGCGGTCACCGCCCCGACGATGGGCACGCACGTGCGGCGCCGATCGGCCTGCCGTCGCTGCTCACCCACCGCCCTGCTGCGGACGCTCAACCGCCACATCCACCGCTGCGATCTCACCCGCCACGGGTTCAGCCTGCTGACCATCGAGGCGGATCGCATCGCCGTCGAGGTGCACCTGCTGCGCGGCGTCAATCGGCCACAGGACTGCGAGCGGCGGGTGCATCGCGCCGAACTGCACCACGCCGACCGCCCGGCCCGCTGGCGCGTCGCCGGCTGACCGCCGGGGCGCGACGGTGTCGGCGGCCGGGTTCAGCGTCAGCACGAACTCGTCGTCGCCCACGTTGCGCAGCTCTCGGCGCATGCGGCCGATGGTGCCGGGGAAGAACGACACGATCCTTCCGCTGCGGTCGCGATAGAAATTGGGGCAGTTGCCCGTCCAGCTCATGGTGGACAGCTCCGCCTGGACGGCATCACTCCACTCGTGGGACACGTCGGCGCACCTCCACCGAGCGCAGACCCGTGCTCGTCGAGCAGTTGGCGCACCCAGCTCGGCGATGTAAGCGGTCTCCAGTTCGGCGGAAAGGAACACCGGACCATAGGCGACGGTGCCGTTCACCCGCACACGGTGAAGAAGTTGGGGAAGCCCGGCACCAACATGCCACGCCACGCCTCGGGCTCACGCCCGAACGCCTGGCGAAGGCTCATGCCGTCACGGCCGAGCACCTCCACCGCCGGGCGACCGTCGGCCCGGCCGCCCAACCGGTAGCCGGTGCAGAAGATGACCACGTCCACCTCGGTGTGGGTCCCGTCGGCCGCCACCACCGCCGTCTCGGTCAGGGCGGTGACGCCGTGCGGCACGAGGTGCACGTGGGGCTGGGCCAGCGCCGGGTAGTAGTCGTCGGAGACCAGGATGCGGTTGCAGCCGGGATCGAAGTCGGGGGTGAGCGCGGCGCGTAGCGCCGGGTCTGCGATGGCGCCGTGCAGGTTGGCCAGGCAGGTCTCGCGCAGCTTGGCGATCGCCTCGGGCCGCCGACGGAAGGCGCCGTACCACAGCATCGACTCGCGGTACTGGCGGCGCCAGACCTTGCGCCACTGCTCGGGGTCGCGCAGGCGTTGGCGGTCCTCGTCGCTGTAGGGGGTGTTGTTGCGGGGCGTGACCCAGTTCGGGGTGCGGGAGAACACGAACACCTCGGCCGCCACCTTGGCCATCTCCGGCACCACCTGCACCGCACTGGCGGCGCTGCCCACCACCGCCACCCGCTTGCCGGCGACGTCGACATCGTGGCGCCAGGCCCCCGAGTGGAACGCCGGCCCGGCGAAGCGGTCGAGCCCCTCGATGCGGGGCAACGCCGGATCGGTCAGCCCGCCGGTGGCGGACACCAGCGCCCGGTGGCGACGGTGGTGCCGTCGGCCAGCGTCAGCTCCCAGGAGGCGTCGCCCTCGTCGTAGCGGGCCACCTCGACGCGTGCCGAAGCGGATCTTGTCGAGCAGGTCGTACTTCTCGGCGCAGCGGCGCAGGTAGGCCTGGATCTCCGCCCGACCGGCGTAGGTGAGCGACCAGTCGGGGTTCGGCTCGAAGGAATAGCAGTACAGGTGGGAGGGATGTCGCAGTGCAGCCCGGGGTAGGTGTTGCGCAGCCAGGTGCCGCCCACGTCCTCCAGCTTCTCGTAGATCACGAAGTCGTCGAAGCCGGCCTGCCGCAGCCGCATACCCATCGGTATGCCGCTCACCCCTGCGCCGAAGATCCCCACGGTGGTCATGTGCTGTCTTTCCTCGTCTGCGTGCGACGGTTCGCCACGCTAACCGGTCGCGCCGGATCGCGTTCCCGTCGCTGCGCGGTAGCGTGCCCGGCCATGGCCCATCCCCTGGTGCCGGTGCCCACACCGGAGACCCAGCCCTACTGGGACGGCGTGGCCGCGCACGGCGAGCTGCGCCTGCCCCGTTGCCGCGCCTGCGCCGGCGCGTACTTCCCGCCCTCACCGGTGTGCCCGCACTGCACCTCGCGCGACATCGAGTGGTTCACCGCCTCCGGCGATGCCACGCTCTACAGCTACGTCATCCACCAACGGCCGTCGCGCCTGTGGAAGGCCGACGGGCCGATGTCGGTGGCGCTGGTGGCCCTGGCCGAGGGCCCGATGGTGCTCAGCACCGTCGTCGGCTGCCCGCAGACCCCGGAGTCCCTGGTGCTCGACATGGCGCTGAAAGCGACGTTCGTGCCCTTCGAGGAGGCCAGCGTGCTGGCCTTCGAACCGGCGGTGGCGTCGTGATGCGGCCGGGCGACATCGCCATCGTCGGCGCGGCGGAGTCCACCGAGATCGGCACCGTGCCCAACGTGAGCTCCACCGGCCTGGCCCTCGACGGTGCGGTCAACGCGCTGGAGGACGCCGGGCTCACCGCCAAGGACATCGACGGCATCACCACCGGCTACTTCCCGGTGGCCGACATCTCCCGCCAGCTCGGCATCTTCCCCAAGTGGTGCGACAACACGATCGTCGGCGGGTGTTCGTGGATGTTCCAGCTGCGCAACGCGGCGGCCGCCATCAACGCCGGCTACTGCAGCACGGTGCTCATCACCTACGGCGAGTCGGGGCGCAGCACGCACCACCTGACCAACTCCGGTGACTTCGGCGCCAAGGGCGGCATGGGCCAGCAGTTCGACCTGCTCTACGGGGCGGGCATGCCGGCGGCCATGTTCTGTCTGCCGGTGGTGCGCTACATGCGGGACTTCGGGCTCACCGAGGAGCAGCTGGCGTCGGTGCCGGTGGCGCAGCGGCAATGGGCCATGCGGGTGCCGCGGGCCAGCCGTCGGGAGCCGCTCACCGTGGACGACGTGCTCGCCTCGCCGATGATCGCCTGGCCCATCCGCCGCGACATGTGCTGCCTGGTGTCCGACGCCGGTGGCGCCCTCGTGGTGACCTCGGCCGATCGGGCCAAGGACTTCCCCAAGCCGCCGGTGTACCTGCTGGGCAGCGGCGGCGGGCTGGAGGCCGGCCTGTCCAGCCCGGCGGGGGTGCGCGACCCGCTCTACCCCGAGTTCATCCGCACCTCGGGCCGGGCCGCCTTCGAGGCCGCCGGCATCACCCACGCCGATGTCGACCACCTGATGATCTACGACGCCTTCGCCCACAACCCGATCTTCGGGCTCGAGGGCCTCGGGTTCGTCGGTCGCGGCGAGGCGGGCGCCTTCATCGCCGCGGGCAACACCGCGCCGGGCGGGAAGCTGCCCATGAACACCAACGGCGGCGGCATGAGCTACGCCCACACCGGGGCGTACGGGATGTTGTGCATGTTGGAGTCGATCCGCCAGGTGCGCGGCGAGGCCGCCGCCCAGATCGACGACGTGGAGATCGCCGTGGCCCACGGCTGGGGCGGGTTCTGGTCGGCCTGCTCGACGTTGGTCTTTGGAAAGGAGCGTCCATGAAGATCGGATTGGCATCACCGAACAGCGACTACGGGGTGGGCCCGGCCGAGATGGCCCGGGATCTCGAGGCCCGGGGCTATGACTCGCTCTGGGTGGGCGAGCACAGCCACATCCCCACCAGCCGGGAGACCCCACCCGAGCGGGAGCGAGCTGCCCCGCTTCTACTGGCACATGCGCGACCCGTTCGTGTCCCTGGCCATGGCGGCGGCGGCCACCACCGAGCTCAAGGTGGTGACCGGCGTGTGCCTGGTGCTCGAGCACGAGATCGTGGACCTGACCAAGTCGATCGCCACGCTCGACGAGCTGTCCGGCGGGCGGCTGCTGCTCGGGGTCGGCGTGGGGTGGAACCGCGAGGAGCTGGCCAACGTGTCGCCGGTGCCGTGGGCCGGCCGGTACAACGCCATGCGGGAGACGGTGGCGGCCATGCGCGAGCTGTGGGCCAACGACGCCGCCGGCTATACCGGCCGGTATGTCAACGTGGCGCCGTCGTGGGTGTACCCCAAGCCGACGCGGCCCCAGGGCCCGCCGGTGCTGATGGGCTGCCAGGGGCGGGTAGGCCTGCGCCACGTGGCCGAGTACGCCGACGAGTGGTGCCCGCTCGACATCGGCTTCCGTGACCCGGCCAAGGGCATCGGCTGGTTCCGCGACGCCGTGGTGGCCGCCGACCGCGACCCGGACACCATCCCCATCTCGATGTACTGCTTCAAGCCGCCCACGCCCGAGACGCTGGAGTCCTACGCCGCGCTCGGCGTGCACCGGGTGGTGTTCAGCGCTCCCGACGAGGCCGACGCCCACCACCGGTTCCTCGATCGCCACCAGCCGCTCGTCGACCAGTTCCGCTCGTGAGCGGCGCGGACGGCGCGGGCGGCACGCCGGCCGCGGTCGGTCGGGTCGGCTGGGTCGGGTTGGGTGGCATGGGCGGGCCCATGGCGGCCAACGTGGCCCGCGCCGGGTTCGACCTGACCGTGTGCGACCTGCGCCCGGATGCGGTGGAGCCGCTGCGCGCCCTGGGGGCGGCGGTGGCACCTTCGGCGGTGGCCACCGCGGCGGCGGCCGACGTGCTGTTCGTGTCGCTGCCGGAGCGCAAGGTGAGCGAGGCGGTGGCGGCGGAGGTGTTCGCCGCCCCGCCGGCCGAGCGGCCCCAGGTCTACGTGGAGCTGTCCACGCTGTCGCCGTCGACGATGCAGGGTCTCGCCGCTCGGGCCGAGGCGGCCGGCGTCGCCTTCCTCGACGTGCCGGTGAGCGGCAGCGTGCGGGCCCGCAAGGAGGGCACCCTGGCGGTGATGGCCGGCGGTGACCCGGCTGCGTTCGAGCGGATCCGGCCGGTGCTCGACGCCATCGGGGCCAACGTGTTCCTGCTCGGCCCGGTGGGATCGGGCAGCGTGGCCAAGATCGCCAACAACCTGATCGGCTTGACCAACCTGGTGGTGGTGCTGGAAGGACTGCTGCTCGGCGTTCGCAACGGGCTCGACATGGACGAGCTGCGCGACGTGGTCATGACCGCCAGCGGGGCGTGCCCGGCCGTGCTGGGCGTGGCCCACCAGTACCGTACCCGCCGGTATCGGGACTCGGCGGTGCCCCAGGCGGCGCTGCGGCTGGCGGTCAAGGACCTGGAGCTGGCCATCGAGCTGGCCGCGTCGGTCGGCCTGCCGGTGCGGACCGCCACCGCCGCGCTCGAGGCCTGGCGCGAGGCGGCTGACGCCGGGCTCGCCGAGGCCGAGCTGTTCGCCCTCCTCGACCACCTGGAGGCCGCCGGCGGTTGACGTGCCCCACGCTCGGCCGAGCGAGACCCGGCGTTGCACCCACCAGGTCACAAAGCCGCCGGTTGCTGTGCACGCAGGTGGCGCAAGGGGGACGACGATGGCACGAGCTCGTCGGGGATCGCCCGCGCCAGCTGTCCGAGCAGGTCGCTCTCGCTCATCCCCCGCCATCGCGCCGATGCCCTGGCGTACCGCTCGGGTCCGAGCCGGCCGGCGGCGATCCCGACCGCGTCGGCGTTGAGGCCGGGCCGGTAGCAGAACGGAGGCTCGCTTCCGTCGAGCGCGGCGGCAAGCTCGTCCAGCCCGAGCGCGACGAGCATCGGGATCGCCTCGCGCACGAGGGAACGGCTCGCCCCGAGCGGCACGGCCGTGGTGAGGTACCAACCGAGCAGCTCGACGAACTCGGCCATCCCCTTCTGCGGATCCTCGAGGCCGAGTGCATGCGCGGCATACGCGCGCGCGATGCCCACGTAGTAGTGGAGCCCGGCACGCTCCGCCAGTTGCTGCGCCACCCTGCAGTAGGTCCGGGCTTGAGCTGGTTCGTCCAGCGCGTGCACGATGCCCATCAGCACATGGGCTCGTGTCCGGGCGGTCAGACTGCCGGTGCGTTCCGCAAGCCGAAAGGCCTCCTCGGCCGCGTGCAGGTCGTACCGTCCCTCGCTGGCGGCGCTGTAGACCTGCGTCCAAAGACAGCGGGAGACGCCGTAGTCGTCACCGACGGCCCGAGCCCTGGCCACTGCGATGTCCGCCCAGTTCCGCGTCTCCGAGCGCCTCCCCAGGTACGCCGTCGCGGCGCCCAGCAGGGTGGCCGTGATCCAGGAAGGCGGCCTGCCATGCATCTCGTCGAGCTCGTCGGCACGCAGCCCCTGGGCCAAGGCCTCCTCGTAACGGCCGCGCTGCTGCAGGCCGTAGCCCATGGTGGCGTGCGCGACCGCAGCCAGCGGATGGCGATCAGCACCGGGCAGCTCGAGAGCCGCAGCGGCCCAGTCCGCCGGCTCGAGCCACAGGTGGTCGAACTGGTAGAGCACCAACGGCGCCGTGATCGTGAGCGCGAGATCAGCCCGGCCGGTTGCGATCGCTCGGCCGACGGCACGTCGAAGATCGTCGACATCGGCCTCGATCCGCCGGATGCGCTCCGGCTCCGCTGCACCGCAGAGCTGCGACCACGCGTCGACCATCCGATTCGCCATCACCTCGGCATGACGCTGGCGCAGCCGCAGTTGGTCGTGCCGACTCAGGCGCGCCTGTCCGAAGGCACGCACCGACTCGAGGAGCCGGAAGCGCCCGATCGCCGCGTGATCACGGACCAGCAACGAGTGATCGACGAGCGACCGGAGCGCTTCGAACGTGTCGAGCTCGGCCGCGCAGTCGGCCTCCACCTGCTCGAAGCCCTCGGCGGCAACGGCATGGGCAGCGGCGAGGTCGAACGAGCCGACGAACGCCGAGAGCGCAACGAGCACACGCTGGTGGTCGGCATCCAGCAGATCGAAGCTCCCGACGATGGCCCGCTCGAGACTGACATGTCGAGCATCGACCTCGCCGTCGTTGCGGAGCAACCGCAGCCGATGGTCGAGGCGAGCCGAGAGCTCGTCCAACCCCAGCAGCGCCAGCGGTCGAGCGGCCAGCTCGATGGCCAACGGGAGGCGGTCGAGCTGGTCGCACAGCTCGGCGGCACGCCTGTTCGATCCCGGATCGTCAGGCAACCGGGTACCGAGGGCCTCGAGCCGCAGTCGGAGCAGGTCGACCGCAATCGGGCGCGGCAACGCCTCCAACGAGAAGCGGTCCTCGTCCCGCAGCTGCAGCAGATGGCGGCTCGTCGCCAGCAACCGCACGCCGGGACACCGGTTCAGCAGCGTGGAGGCGATGGAGCGCACGGCATCGTGCAGGTGCTCACAGTTGTCGAGCAACAGCAGCACGGTGCGAGCGCCGATGGCCTCGGCCAGATCTGCGCCGTCCCCATCGTCGCCAGGCACGTCGACCATCAGCGCCCTCGCCAGGACCTGCACCGCTTCCACCGGCGCGCTCACCGGCGCCAGATCGGCCCGGGCGACCGCTCGACCACGGGTTGACTCCTCGGCCAGCAGCGCACCGGCGAGCGCCGTCTTGCCCACACCGGCTGGGCCCAGGATCGTGACCAGCGATCGCTGCTGCACCCGGGTGCGGAGCGCCGCCAGATCGGCATCGCGCCCCAGGAGGCGCACCGGCGGCGGCGGGATGCTGGTAGTCGGCGGCGGCGGGGCGGGTCGGCCTGCTCCCCCGAACCGCAGTTCCTGACGCAGGATGGCGCGCTCGAGTGCCTTCAGCTCGTGACCGGGTTCCAGGCCGAGCTCATCGCGCAAGCGACGGCGTAGCGCCTCATGGATGCGCAACGCCTCCACCTGCCGGCCGGCACGGTAGAGGGCCAGCATCGATACTGCGGTCAGCCCTTCATGGAAAGGGTGCTGGCTTCGGGCGGTGAGCAGATCCTCGAAGTCCGCTGCCGCTCCGAGCTCGAGCGCCAAGCGGTGCCGCTGCTCGAGCGCCCGGAGCCAGTGCTGCTCGAGACGGCGCGCCGTCGGCTCCCCATCGAGTCCGATCTCCGCCAGGATCGGCCCCCTCCACAGCGCGCACGCTTCGACGAGCAGCGCCAGCCGACGATCCATGCCGTCTGCGATGCGCGCATCGGCGAGCAGCGACTCGAAGCGGTGGCGATCGAGGTGCGCCGGTTCGACATCGAGGACGTAGCCGCCGTCCACGGTGCGAATGCCGCACGGTACGCCCGCTTCTCGTAACCGGCGGCGGACGCGTGAGACCGTGACCTGGACGCGCTCCGGGGCGTGCACTGCGAAGAGGCGCTCGGAGATTGCACCGACCGACACCGGCTCACCGGCATCGAGCAGCAGGAGGCCGAGCAGCGTGCCCTGCGCACCCCGCGGCAACAGGAAGCCGCCGTCGTCCTGAAACGGCCCCAGGATCCGTAGCACCAGCCCCTCCCGGTCCTCGGTGCGCGAACCGTACTGCAAGGGAGGTGCAAGCGCCAGGAAAGGTGCGCGTGGCACAACAGCGGCCTCGGTGCGAGCGCACCGTGCGCGAAGGAGGGATCTCCGCATGGACGGATCGATGTCGTTCGACTTCAGTGCTCGACGCGTGCTGGTCACCGGCGGCAGCAATGGGATCGGCCGTGCCATCGCCGGCGCGTTCGCAGCGGCCGGCGCCGACGTGACGATCACCGGGACCCGGGAGCGGAACGCCTATGAGGACGGTTTCGCACAGCTCACCTACCGGCAGCTGCAGGTCCAGGACCCCGACGCCATCGACGCGCTCGCCGCCGACGTGGATGAGCTCGACATCCTGGTGAACAACGCCGGCACCGCGCACCTCAGCGATCCGAGCGAGGCTGAACCGGAGGGCTTCGCCGCAACGATGTCGGTGAACCTCCTCGCCGTGCACCGGCTGTCCGTCCGCCTGCACGACGCGCTGGCCCGGCGCAGCGGGAGCATCGTGAACGTGGCGTCCATGTACTCCTACTTCGGTTCGGCCCCGTTCCCGGGCTACGCGGCGAGCAAGGGTGGCGTGGTGCAACTCACCAAGTCGCTCGCGGTGGCCTGGGCCGCGGACGGCATCCGGGTCAACGCGATCGCGCCAGGTTGGATCGTCACCAACCTGACCGGGTTCCTCCACGACGACCCGGCGTTCAGCGGTGGCATCCGGGAGCGCACACCGCTGGCTCGCTGGGGGCACCCCGAGGACTGTGCGGGCGCTGTGCTGTACCTGTGCTCCTCCGCGGCCGCGTTCGTGACCGGCGCCGTGCTGAACGTTGACGGCGGCTACAGCGTGATGTGAGCGGGCCGGCGAGGCGGGAGTGCTCCGGGCACCCCATCGGCGGCGATTCGACGACGATTCGCCCTGTTCGACGGGTGCGGGCCGGCCGCCCACCGCAGGTGACCCAGGCCCACACCACGCCACCATGAACACACCATCGGCGTCCGGATTTCGTGTCACCCGACCAGTTCCGAATCGACGTCGAATCGAGCGCGACGGGTTCTCGGACACCCCCACCCCCGAGTACCGCCCGGCCCCGCCCGACCCGACGGCGGCGGTCGCTCAGCGGGCGGTGACGGTGTCGGTGTCGACCCCGGAGCGGATGAGCTCGCCGGGCAGATCGCCGGTGAGCGCACCGCCGCGCACCAGCTCGACGCCGTTGACGATGACCCGGTCGATGCCGTCGGCCTCGCCGTAGAGCCGGCCGGCGCCGGCGGGCAGGTCGGCCCGCCATTCGGTGGGGCGCGGTCCGACGGTGGCCGGGTCGAACAACACGAGGTCGGCACGCGCCCCCGGCGCCAGCCGCCCGCGATCGCGCAGGCCGTAGAGCGCAGCCGGCGCGCCGGTGAGGTAGTGCACCGCCTCCTCCAGGCTCACCAGCTGCCGGGCGCGGTGGGCCTCGGCCAGCAGCGTGGTGGGGAACGACCACGTCGAGATCATGTCCAGGTGGGCGCCGGCGTCGGACGCGCCGGGCAGCGCCCGACCCGAACGCCAGATCTCCGCCCGCAGCTTCCAGCTCTCGTCGTCGGCACCGGCCTCGGGCGGGTACACGCCGGTGCGCAGCCCGTCGGCCACCACGATGTCGCACAGCACGTCGAACGGCTCCCGCCCCTCCTCGGCGGCGATGTCACCCACGATGCGACCCCGGTGCCGCTCGTTGGCGGCGGCCACCGTTTCGCCGATGCGCATCGCCGGCCAGTTGTTGATGCCGCGCAGCAGGAAGGCCCGCGGGGCGGTGGCGGCGCTGGCGGCCAGCCGGGCCCGGGCCGCCGGGTCGGCCAGCAGGGCCAGCTTCTCCGCCGCCGGGAGGTGCATCGCCTCCTTCCAGCCGGGCAGCGTGTCGAGCAGGAAGCCGGTCTCGAAGCTCAACCGGGTGCGCAGCGCGTCGGGCAGGGTCAGCGGCACCAGCCGGGCGCCGCGGGCGGCGGCCGCCTCCGAACGCGACAGCCGGTCCTCGACGAGGTCCATGATCGTCGTGTTCACCTGCAGCACGTTCCAGTTGAGGACCCGGTTGGCGGCGGCCGACAGGGTGGCCAGCACGGTGACGTTGTCCTCGAAGGTGCCTTGACCGGGCACCATCTCCAGCGCGGTGCCGGGGAACGTGCCCACCACCCGGGCCAGCGCCTCGAGCTCCTCCAACGCCGCCAGCCGGGAGGGCACCGGCCCGCCGCCGCCGTCGTTGTGGGTGGGCGCGGCGGAGCTGGAGAACCCGATGGCGCCGGCCCGCAGCCCGTCGGCCAGCAACCCGGCCATGGCGTCGATCTCCGCGGCGGTGGCCGCCCGCATCGACGCGTCGGCGCCCAGCACCGCCCGCCGCAACGCCGAATGACCCACCAGGAAGCCCATGTTCAGGCCCATGCCCGAGCGCTGCACGGCGGCGAAGTACTCGGCCGTGGTCTGCCAACTCCCCCACGGCACGCCCGCCTCGAGCGACTCGAGCGGCATGCCCTCCACCCGGGCCAGCATCCGCCGCAGGTAGTCGGCGTGCTCGTCGGGGCAGGGGGCGATGGTGAAACCGCAGTTGCCGGCGAACACCGAGGTGACGCCGTGGAAGCACGACGGGGTCAGCGCCGCATCCCAGAACACCTGGGCGTCGTAGTGGGTGTGCACGTCGACGAAGCCGGGGGCCACCACCAACCCGGTGGCGTCGATGCGGGCGGCGCCGGGCGGGGCGCTGCGGGCGGCGTCATCGCCGATGGCGGCGATGCGCCCGTCGTGCACGGCCACGTCGGCCAGCCGGGCCGGCGTGCCCGTCCCGTCGACCACCAGACCACCACGAACCAATAGATCGCTCATCGCCGAACGCTCCTTGTCAGCTCACAACACCCGGGCGCCGTACATCTGGCCCAGCGGCTCGGCCAGCAGCTCGAGCCGCTCGCCGTCGGGGCCGCTGAAGTACAGCGACGTGCGGTGCTCCCAGCACGGCACCCCGGCGTCGGCCAGCTTGGCCTTGATCCGCTCCCAGTTGTCCCGTGGCATCGAGATGGCCAGATGGTGGTGGCCGCCCAATACCTCCTGGTATGGCCCGAGACCCAGGCCGGGGAAGTCGAAGAAGGCGAGGCAGTTGCCGTTGCCGATGTCGAAGAAGAAGTGGGTGGATCCGTCGTAGTCCCGGTTCTGGAACAGGTCGGTGAGAGGGAACTCCAACAGGCCCTGGTAGAACTCGATGGTGCGCTCGACGTCGGTGCACAGCAGCGCCTGGTGGTGCACGCCGCCGGCCGAGGACGGCGGGCGCTGGTCGGCCGGCCGCAGGTAGCGCTCCCGCAGCCGCTGCCACTCCTCGGCCCGATCGGGGTGATCACCGTCGTGTTCGGAGCCGAAACGGGGTTGCTCGGTCTGCTCGTTGGTCGCCATGACCGCCATCGTTGCACCCCTCAACGGTCTGTGCGCAGCAGGAACCCCTGGGAGTTGAAGTAGAAGCCCCCCGGCGTCACCAGCGCGACGTCGGCGTCGGGCACTTGGCGCGGGCCGGCATCGCCCCGCAGCTGCAGGCACGCCTCGTAGAGGTGGCCCGCACCCTGGGTGCCACCCTCGGACAGCGAGCCGCCGTGGGTGTTCACCGGGACCCGTCCGTCGATGAGGATCCGCTGGTCGGCCTCGACCCAGTGCTGGGCGACGAAGTCGCCGGCCTCGCCGCGACCGCAGTAGCCCAGGTTCTCCATCCAGGCGAGGGCGATGTTGGAGAACCCTTCATAGGGGTACAGCACGTCCACATCGCCCAGCGTCAGCTCCGACTTGGCCCACAGCGTGCGGGCCACCACCACCTGACCGGCGTGGTCGAGGTCGCGCAGCTGCTCCTCGGAGCCGTAGTCGGTGTGGCCGAGCGTGGTCGCATGGACGAGCACCGGTGGGCGGGGCAGGTCCCGGGCCCGCTCGGCGGTGGTGACGATGAACGCGTCGGCGGCGTCGACGGGGATGTCCATGTCGTAGACGCTCAGCGGAGTCGCGCACCATGCGGCCCTCCAGGTACGTCCATGGTCAGCGGCTCGCGGTACACCGCGTTGGGGTTGGCCGCCGCGTTGGTGCGCGAGTTGATGGCGATGCGGCCGAGCACCTCGCGGCCGTAGCCGTGATCGTGCAGGTACCGCCCGGCCCAGGCGGCGTAGGCGGCGGCCCCGAACAGCGAGTTGGGGCCGGCGTCCACGTGACCGGTGCCGTTCCAACTGCGGGCGTCGGCCATGCCCAGCGTGGCCCGGCGGCGCATCGGGTCCTGGGCCGCCGAGCGCGACGACCACGGCAGGCGGTAGGCGTGGTGGTAGACGAGGGCGACCTCGCACATCCCGCTGTGCACGGCCGCGGTGGCGGCGACCAACTGGTTGCCGATCACGATCTGCGGGTTGGCGAACCAGCGCACCGCCTCGATGCCGGCGCGGCCTGCACGTACTGGGCGGCCACCGTCGAGCCGCAGATGCCGTCGATGTCGCCGCGGCCAGGCCGGCGTCGCGGGCGGCGGCGATGCAGGCGTCGATCACCAGCGAGCCGGGCGTGCAGCCGGTGCGGTCCGGGCGTAGGGCGACCGCCCGATGCCGACGATCGCCACCTGGTCGCGCCGGGTTGCGCAGCGTCGCACTCACCGCACGACCTCGAAATCGGCCCGGGGCTGGCGACCGGGCAGGTCACGCCAGAGCGCGCCCGCGGTCGCCCACCAGGAGCTGCCCGGCCGGGGTGCCGACCACCGTGCCGGCGATGCGCAGGCCGGGTTGCTCGTCGAGCTCGACGGCCACCAGCGCATGACCGGCGGCGTAGTCGATGCCGGGTTGGGGCGGGCCCTGGCGGAGGATGGTGATCAGGGCGATGAAACCGTCGCCGGCCACATCGGTGGGGTGATCGAGCGGCTCCAGCAACGCTGGCACACCGAACGGGGCGGGTGGTGCCAGTGGCCACAGTCGTCGCAGCGGTTGATCAGCAGGCGCCGTTCGAGCAGGCCCCAGTGGTGGGCGGCGTTGTCGGCGTCGATGCGCACACCGCCGAACGCATCGAGCAGCTCGGCATCGGCCTGGCCCGGGTCGCTCACGCCACCGCCGCCGAGCGTGCGGGCCGACAGCGAGGCGATCGCCTCGAGCGACAGCCCCAGGTGCAGATCCTCCGCCATCGCCTTCTTCCACGGCCGCACCAACACGTGGCGGGTGTGGCGCAACAGGATGGGGTTGCGCTGTGCCAGCTCGTGGGCCAGCGCCATCGCCCGCGGCAGCACCTCGGCGGCGGGCAGCACCTCGCCCACGATGCCCAGCTGCTTGGCCTCGGCCGCGCCGATCTTCTCGCCGGTCAGCAGGAAGTAGCGGCCGCGGTTCGGTCCCAGCAGCATCGGCCACACGATCTGCATGCTGTCGCCCGGCACCAGGCCGCCGGGGAAGTGGGGCGCGTCCTGGAAGTAGGCGTGCTCGGCGGCGATGACGATGTCGCACAGCACGGCCAGCTCGGAGTGGGCCACCACCGGGCCGTTGAGGGCGCAGATGATGGGCACGTCGATCTCGAGCAGCTGGTGCACCAGCCGGTTGCCCTCGTGGATGATCTGCTCCCAGCTCTCGGGACGGATGCGGCCCTCGGCCAGCGGGTTCGGCGCGCCCGGCTCGCCCAGGCTGATGAAGTCCTCGCCCGAGCCGGTCAGCACCATGACCCGGTTGTCACGATCCGAGGCGATCATGGCGAACAGCTCGGGCAGCTCCTTGTGCGGCAGCCCGCCCCACACGAGGGACCGGCCCCGGTTGCGCAGCTGCACCAGCAGCACGCCGTCGTCGTCGCGTTCCACGTGGACGCACTTGAAGCGGTCCTTGCTCGTGCAGTTCCACGGCTCGGCTCCCCGGTGCGGCGCGGCCATCCCCGAGGCTGCGCCGCCTCTCACCGTAGTTCCCCGGCCGCCCGGGCGTCGAGCGGCTAGACCAGCGCCATGCAGACCGACGAAACCCGAGCACTGGTGCAGCGGTTCCTCGAGGCGCGCGCCGCCAACGATGCGGCCACGATCGATTCCCTCCTGGCCGACGACGCCCGCTGGCTGCCGCCGCCCAGCATGAACATCGGTCCCTTCCAGGGCCGCGAGAAGGTGGTGAAGGCCCTCACCGGTGGCGCGGTAGGAAAGATCTTCGACGTGAGCACCATCAAGCGCGAGGTGCACAAGCTGGTGGTGGAGGGCGACACCGCGGTGGCGCTGCAGCGGCTGACCGCCACCACCGCCAAGGGCGACGCGTACGAGAACGAGTACTGCTGGGTCTACACCTGCGCCGAGGGCAAGGTCGTCGACCTCGTCGAGTTCGTCGACTCGTTCAAGGCCGCCAAACTGTTCGGTATGGTCAAGGGGTAGCGATCACCACCCGTTCCAGTGCACGAAGCGCTCGGTGGGCTTGCGGGCGCCCGGCTTGAAGTCGGTGCCGATGGTGTAGGCCACCGGGATGAGCGCCACCTGCTGCACGTCGGCCACCGGGATGCCCAGGATCTCGGCCACCTCGGCCTCGGCGCTGAGGTGCACGGTGGTCCAGCAGGTGCCGAGCGCCCGCGCCCGGGCGGCGAGCATGAAGCTCCACGCCGCCTGGATGATCGAGCCCCACTTGAGCGCCTGCACCCCGGCGGCGGCGCCGTCGAGACGGCCGTCGATGCACGGCACCACGATGGCGGGGACCTCGGGGAAGTGGTCGGCCAGGTAGCGGGCCGAATCCATCATCTTCAACCAGGAGCGGCGGGCCGCCTCGTCGGTGGGCTCCACCTTCTCGGCGCGCTCCTCGTACCCGCCGGCGATGGAGCGCCATACCCGCTGGTACACCTCGCCCACCCGGCGGCACTGGTCGCGGTCGTTGCTGACGACGAAGTGCCAGTCCTGGCGCAGGGAACCGGTGGGTGCCTGCAGGGCGAGCTCGACGCACTCGCGCAGCACGTCGGTGGGCACGTCACGACCGAGGTCGAGACGTTTGCGCACCGACCGGGTGGTCGACAGCAGTTCGTCAGGCGTCAGCGGCAGCAGCATCCCCGCATTGTTGCTCGCCTCGCTGTCGCTCGGCGAGTGTCGGCGGCTCGCTGGCGCTCGCGACGCCGACCTGGCGCCGCCCCGGGTGTTGAGCAGCACCGCTCCCCAGGTCTCTCAGCGGCGCCAGCGCGGATCATCGGTGACGTCCTGCGAGGTGGCTTGGCCGACGTCATCCGGTGACGTCGAAGCGCTTGGCCGACGTCATCCGGTGCCCGTCCAGCGAAATTGGCGGACCGTCATCCGGTGACGTCCTGCGAACGTGGCGCGAGGTGCGTCTCGGTGGGTGAGGCCATCGCAGCGCAGTGCGCAATGATGTGATTCGAGGCCCGTTCGGGCGGTCAAACACATCATTGCGCGGGACCGCTCAGAGCTCCGGGTTGCTCCCGTTCCCGCTCGCGACCACTAACTTGCCCGTTTCGCACACGGGTGAAGGAACGTTCGATGGCAGGACGCATGGACGGCAGGGTGGCACTGGTCACCGGGGGCGCATCGGGGATCGGGCGGGGTTGCTGCCTGCGCTTCGCCGAGGAGGGCGCCGCGGTCATGGTGGCCGACCTCAACGGGGGGAGCGGGCCGAGGCGGTGAGTCGGCGAGATCATCGCCATCGGCGGCCGGGCCGACTCCGTCGTCGTCGACACGTCGTCCCCCGAATCGGTCGACGCCATGGTCGCGGCCACGCGTGGCCGCGTTCGGCAAGGTCGACGCCTGTGTGGCGGCCGCCGGCATCTCCACGCCAACTACATCAGCCGCGAGATCGACGAGCAGCGGGGCCAGGACCGCATGGACCGCGACGACATGCTGATGATCGACAAGTCGCTCGAGCTGGCAGAAGGTGCTCGACGTCAACCTGACCGGCGTGATGCTGACCGACATGGCGGTCGCCCGTCAGATCGTGGCCCAGGGCGGCGGCGGCACCATCGTCAACATCGCCTCGGTGGCGGCGATGACCGCGCTGAACGGTTCGGCCGACTACTGCGTGTCCAAGGCCGGCGTGTGGATGCTGACCAAGTGCCTGTCCCTCGAGCTGGCCCGCCACCGCATCCGGGTCAACGCCGTCGGCCCGGCTACATCAAGACCTCGATGTCGGGCGCCGCCCTCACCTACGACAAGTGGGTGGCGGCCCGGGTCCGGGAGACGCCGCTGCGGCGGCTGGGCGAGCCGGTGGACATCGCCAACGCCTGCCTGTTCCTCTCCAACGACGAGTCGAGCTTCGTGACCGGTGAGATCATCTTCCCCGACGGCGGCGTGACCGCCGCCTGGCGGGCCTGACCGGCACCGCCCGCAAGCGTCGCGCCCGGGACCACTAGGGTCCCGGGCGTGCTGATCGACATCATCGACCATGCGGGTGCCCCCAAGCCGGCACACCCGGCCGCCACGGTGTTGCTGCTGCGCGACGGCGCCGCGGCATCGAGGTGCTGATGATCCACCGCAGCTCCAAGACGGCGTTCGGCGGGCTGTGGGCGTTCCCCGGTGGCCGCATCGAGGACGAGGACATCCCCGAGGGACCGCGCCCGATCCGCTGCCCGCGGCGCGCCGGCGGCGGCGAGCGAGACGGCGGAGGAGGTGGGCCTCGTGATCGACGAGACGGCGCTCACCTTCGTCAGCCACTGGCTCCCGCCGGCCGATGCACCGGTGCGCTTCTCCACGTGGTTCTTCGCCGCCAACGCCCCCGACGGCCTGGTGGAGATCGACGCCGACGAAGGTGCACGACCACCGGTGGTTCCGACCCACCGGCGCGCTGGCGAGCCGCCACGCCCGGCGAGATCGAACTGGTGACGCCCACGTTCGTCACCCTCGACTGGCTGGAGCGCTGCGGCGATGTGGCCACCGTGCTGGCCTGTCCCGAGCGCAGTGGTTCGCCACGCATCGCCCGTGACCCCGAAGGGGCCCGGGTCTGCCTCTACCACGGCGACGCCGGCTACGAGACCGGCGACTGCTCTCTGCCCGGTCCCCGACGCCGTCTGGTCATGGCCCGCGACCGTTGGGCGTGGCTGGAGCACGACGCCTGAGGCTCGAGCTCGTTTCTCCATTTCTCTTGCTGCGGCAAACATCCCCGTTGACAGACGGTGTGACATCGGTTACATTTCACTGAAAGCGAGCGCTTCAGGGGGATCGGGGGAAATCGAGATGCGCAAGCAACTGATGGGCGTGTTCGTCGCGCTCCGGACTGGTGGCCACCGCATGCGGTGGCGACGACGGAGCCGAGGGGGCCAAGGGGACGGCAACCTGATCGGCTCGGCGTTGGAGAACGCAGTCGAGGAGCAACAGGGCGCCGCCACCACCGCCGCAGGGGCCACGACCGCCAGCACCGCCGCGGCCGTCACCGAGCCCACCTCGATGGAGGATGGGAGGAGCTGTGGGCCGCAGAAGCGAGGCCACGGTGGAACGGATCAAGGAGAACGGCTGGGGACTGCAGGCCGACGGCACCACCGTGCTGGGGCCCGACGGCTTCAAGATCGACCTGGACCCAGTGTGCTTCGGGCTGGAACAACACCGAAGGCCTCACCGACACCGAGATCAAGCTCGGTTCGGCCGCCGCCGGCCTCGGGAACGCAGGCCACCGGCGTGTACATCAACCAGGCCATGTCGGTGTTCTTCGACTACTACGCCGAGCAGGGCTTGTTCACCGATTCGGAGGGCAAGAACCGCCGGGTCAACCAGATCATCAAGGACGACGGCTACGACCCGGCCAGAACGATCCCGATCGTCGACGAGCTCATCGACGCCGAGAAGGTGTTCGACGTCATGACCCAGGGCTCGCCGAGCACGCTGAAGACCTACGACAAGCTCAACGAGCGTTGCATCCCGCATCTGTTCAACAGCACCGGGCACCCGGCGTGGGGCGATCCGATCAAGCACCCGTGGACCAACGGGATGCTGCTGGCCTACAACATCGAGGCGCTGCTGTGGGGCCGCTTCATCGATGACCACATCGACGAGTTCGACGGCCCGATCACCGTGGCCGCGCTGGTGATGAACAACGACTTCGGCAAGGTGTACGACCAGGCGTTCAAGGCCTACCTGTCCACCTCGGCCAACAAGGACCGCATCACCTACGTCACCGAGTTCATCGAGCCGCAGGCGCCCACGGTGACCGACGCCATGACCACGTTGGCCTCCAAGAACCCCGACGTGTTCATCGGCATGCTCACCGGTACGCCATGCGCCCAGTCGGCCACCGAGGCGGCGCAGAACGGCATGAACGAGAACACGAAGTACCGCTTCATGCCATCGGTCTGCAAGAGCGCCACGTTCGTGGGCCAGGCCGTGGTGGGCGACGCCGCCGATGGCTGGTGGATCATCGGCGGCGGCTTCCGCGACCTCGCCGCCCAGAGCGAGGACGCCAACCCCTACGTGCAGTGGGCCCGCCAGCTGCTGACCGACGCCGGCTACGACTACAAGGTGTCCTCGTTCTACGGCGTCGGTCTGGCGTTCGGTTGGAGCCGGGCCCAGGTCTACGCGGTGGCCGGTCAGCTCGACGGCGGCCTGACCCGGGCCAACATGATCACGGCCGCTCGGGCGCTCGACATGACCCCCGCCGCCTACCTGTGGGGCATCAAGGCCAACATGAGCGGCAACCGCGACGCCTACTGGATCGAGGGCTCGGAGATCGCCCAGTACGACTCGGCCACCGGCAACTGGGTGGCCGAGGGCCCGATCATCGAGCTGTCGGGCAAGTCCCCCAGGTGCTCGTGGAACCAGACCACCGCCGCGTGCGAGTGACCCGACCCTGACGGTGGGGCGGTCGGCGCGCACCGCGCCGACCGTCCCACGGCGTCACCCGGCGCCCGGTAACGTGAGGGCCCGGCCGGACCGCAGGGGGAAGCGATGGGCGAGGGGCAGGCGATGGTGGCGGCGGCGCGGGCGTTGCAGCCCGTCGTCCGGGCGCACGCGGAGCAGGCGCAGGCGTTGCGACACGCGCCCGAACCGGTGGTGCGGGCCATGGCCGACGCCGGCCTCTACCGCCTCGCCGCACCGGCCTGCTTCGGCGGGGCCGAGGCCGATCCGATCTCCACGATCGAAGCCATCGAGGCCATCAGCGAGGCCGACGGGTCCATCGGCTGGGTGCTGATGATCGGCATCGAGACGGTGGGCATCGGCGGTTCGCTCATGGAGCCCGACATGGCCGCCGGGCTGTTCGCCGAGCACCCCGATCTGGTGATGTGCGGGGCGCTCAACCCGCAGGGCCGGGCCCGTCCGGTGGAAGGCGGCTGGTTGGTCAGCGGGCGCTGGCCGTTCGCGTCGGGCTGCCACCACGCCACGTTCTTCTGGGGCCAATGCGTCGTCGAGGGCAGCACCCCCACCCGGTTGATCGAGGTGCTCGTGCCCCGGGCCGACTACGAGATCCTCGACACCTGGCACACGATGGGCCTGCGCGGCACCGGCAGCCACGACGTGCAGGTGCAGGACCTGTTCGTCCCCGCCGCGATGGTGACCGAGGTGGCCGGCCGCAGCCCGCGCCACGACGGCCCGCTCTACCGCCTGCCGCCGTTCTCCCGGCTGGCCTACAACAAGGTGGGCGTGGCCACCGGCATCGCCCGGGCCGCGCTCGACAGCTTCGTGGAGCTGGCCGAGCACAAGGTGCCCCGCCTGTCCTCCCGCCCGCTGCGGGAACGGCCCCGGGCGCAGCGGAACTACGCCGAGGCGGAGGCCGCGCTGCGCGCGGCGCGGGCGTTCGTGTTCGAGGCCGTGCTCGACGAGTGGGAGACGGTGTGCGCCGGCGGCCGGGCCGACCGCCGGCAGCGGGCGCTGGTCCGCCTCGCCTGCTCGCACGCCTGCCAGGAAGCGATCCGGGCGGTGGAGCTCGTCCACGAAGCCGCGGGCACCAGCGCCAACGTGGAGGGGTCGCCCATCGGCCGGGCCCGACGCGACGTGGCCGTGGTGGCCCAGCAGCTGATGGTCGCGCCGCAGTTCATCGACGACGCCGGCCGGGTGCTGTTGGGCCTCGACCCGCTCGAGCCCATCCTCTGACCCGCGGCCACCGGGCCGCCGCATGGCGGACGGCGGCCCCCAGCGGCCACGATGGTCGGGTGACGTTGCCAACCAGACAAGAGGTCCAGGCCCAGGTCGAGTCCTGGATCGCCGCCAACTGGACGCCGGAGATCACCGTGCGGGCGTGGTGGGCCGAGCTGGCCGCCGCCGGGTACGCCTCCGCCGCCCTGCCCACCCATGCCGGCGGGCTCGGCTGGCCGGCCGACCTGGCCGCCGCCGTGCTGGCCACGCTGGCACGCGCCAACGTGCTCGGGCCCCCGGGCGGGCTGGGGCTGCTGCTGGCCGCACCCACCATCGCCACCCACGGCACGCCCGAGCAGATCGAGGCGTGGGTGCCCTCCATCCTCGACGGTACGTCGGGGTGGTGCCAGCTGTTCTCCGAGCCGCAGGCGGGCTCGGACCTGGCCGGGCTGCAGACCAAGGCGGTGCGCGACGGCGACGAGTGGGTGATCACCGGTCAGAAGGTGTGGACGTCCACCGCCCAGACCGCCGATCGGGCCATGCTCATCGCCCGCACCGATCCCGACGCCCCCAAGCACAAGGGCATCACCTACTTCGTCATCGAGATGGACCAGCCCGGCATCGAGGTCCGCCCCCTGCGGGAGATGACCGGCCGGGCCGTGTTCAACGAGGTGTTCCTCGACGGCGCCCGGGTGCCACACGCCAACATCCTCGGCGGGTACAACGAGGGTTGGAAGGTGGCCAACACCACCCTGGGCTTCGAGCGGGCCGGCGTGGGCCACGGTGGCGCCACGTTCACCGCCGCCCTGCCCGGGCACCGGGCCGGCGACCTCGACAAGCCGGCCGCTCCCTTCGTCGGCGTCAAGGGCCCGATCGTGGGCGGCGCGGTGGGCCGCCGCCACCTCCACGCGCTGACCGAGCTGGCCCGCAAGGGCGGCCGGGTGGACGACCCGGTGGTCCGCCAGGCCATCGCCCGGGTCCACACCGACTACGAGATCCTGCGGTTCATGGGCTGGAAGGCGAAGATGGTGCCCCACCAGCGCACCGGCGTGGAGGCCAACCTGGCCAAGGTGTTCAACTCCAGCGCGGTGGCCAACGCCCGCGACGCCGCCAACCTGCTGCTCGGTCCTGAGGGCCAGCTGTGGGAGTCCGACGGGGTGGCCGGCATGTTCCAGGAGATGACGCTGTTCTCCCCGGCGCCGCCCATCTACGCCGGCAGCGACCAGGTGCAGCGCAACGTGATCGGCGAGCGCGGCCTCGGCCTGCCCAAGGAGCCGGGGCCGGCGGCCGACACGCCGTTCCGGGAGCTGCCCAAGAACTGACCGCCGGCGACGGCGAGGGGACCATGCGCAACGGTATGGAGCCCCTCGCCGGTGCCGCGCCGGCGCCGCCGCTCAGCCCGCTGACCCCAGGCGGGCGGCCAGCCAGTTGTTGATGTCGCGCCGGGCCTGCTTGGCCACCGCGGTGTTGGGGGCGAAGCCCTCGAAGCCGTGGGGGGCGCCCGGGTACACGTGCAGCTCCACCGACACGCCGCACTGGTTGAGGCGCTGTGCGTAGGCGATGTCCTCGTCGGCGAAGCCGTCGAGCGTGCCCACCATGATGTACGTGGGCGGCAGGCCCGACAGGTCGGTGCAGCGCGAGGGGGCGGCATGGTACGGCACGTCGGCCGAACCGAACAGCGGACCCAGGTACGAGGACCAGCCGAACTCGTTCGACTTCGGATCCCACACCGGCACGTCCCAGTTGGCGGTGACGCTGGTGCGGGTGTCGTCGATCATGGGGTAGATCAGCAGCTGGTAGTCGATGTCGAACTGCTTGCGGTCGCGCACCAGCAGGCCGAGGGCGGCGGCCAACCCGCCGCCGCCGCTGGGCCCGCCGATGCCCACCCGGGCGGTGTCCACCCCGATCTCGGCGCCGTGCTCCTTCACCCATCGCAGCCCCGCTAGCAATCCTCCACCGGCGCCGGGTACGGGTGCTCGGGCGCCAAGCGGTACTGGACGGCCACGCCGACCACGTCGAAGCGCTGGCACCAACGGTCGAAGCGCAGGTCGTCCTGCTCGGGCGCGCCGAGCACGTAGCCGCCACCGTGGATCCAGAACAGACACGGCGCGTCGCCCTCGAGGCCCTTGCGGCGGTGCACCCGCAGGCGGACCTCGGGCGCACCGTCGGGGCCCGGCACCATGATGTCGGTCCGGGTCACGTTGTCCGACAGCGGCACCTGGGCGTTCTCCAGCAGGCGGTCGGCGCGGATCTTGTCCAGCACGCGGGCGCTGACGGTGCCCATGCGGGGGCCGCGCTCGAGCGCGGCGCGGATCTCGGGGTCGTAGAACGGCTCGGAGCTCATGGGCGACACCGTAGAGCGGCAGCGGCGGGGCGCGCCGCGGATCGGCCGGGTACGGTGCGTCCATGCGCATCACCTGGTTCCACGGCGACGGCGCCGGTGGTTCGGTCTTCGACGAGCTCGACATCCACCTGGGCCGGGAGCGGCGCGACGCGCAGGGCCACCTGCTGCGCGGGTCCAACGTGTTCGCCTCGCCAATGGTGCAGTTCACCGAGCTGCCCGCCGGGCTGGACCAGCAGTGGCACCCCGCGCCGCGCCGCCAGCTCGTGACCGTACTGTCCGGTATGCTCGAGGTGACGGCCACGGACGGCACCGCCCGCCGTTTCGGGCCCGGCGAGGTGTTCCTGGCCGACGACGCCGGCACCAGCGGCCACCTCACCCGCACCGTGGACGGTCCGGCGCTGGTGCAGTTCGCGCCGATGGGCCCCGAAGTGGACCTGACCGCCTGGGCGGCGGGCTGACGGCGCGGCTCAGTGGAGCTGCTCGAGCGCCCGGGCGAGCATGCGCTGTAGGCGCAGACCGTGGGCGGCATCGAGCGGGTGGCGGCCGGTCCGGGCGGTGACCACGAGCTCGTCCACCACGGTGTCGAGCAGCGCGTCGTCGAACAGGTTCGACGTGTCGACGTGGAGGCGGGCGTCGTCGGTGTAGACCTCCAGCTCGGCCCGACCGGGCGCCATGGCCACCGAGCAGCTGAGCGACACCTCGCTGTGGGCGCCGCCCTCGTGGGCGAGCAGCAGGCCCACCCAACGGTCGAACCGCCCGTGGGCCCGAACGTCGAGCACCGGGCCGAGGGCGGCATCGAGGGCATCGATGGCGTGGGGCCCGAGGTCGAGCAGCGGTCCGTGCGCCAGCCGCCAGGGCGTGGCGAACGGCCCGCCCCGCATGGCGCCGTTGACGAACTGCACGCGTCCGCCCACCCCGCCGCGGGCGTGCACCTCGTTCAGCAGGGTGCGCACCGCGGGGGCGTAGCGCCAGGTCAGCACCAGCTGGGAACCGACGCCGGCCTCGGCCACCGCGGCGGCCAGGCGCTCGGCACCGGCCACGTCCAGGCCCGGTGGTTTCTCCAGCAACAGGGCCTTGCCCGCTGCGGCGGCGCGGACACCGAGCTCCACCTGCACGTCGGGCGGCACGCAGAACGCGACCGCCTCGCAGGAACCGAAGAGGGCGTCGAGGTCTTCGAAGGCGGCCGTGTGCAGAGCGGCGGCCAGCTCGCCGGCCGCCGCCGACCGGCGGGCCCAGATGCCGGCCAGCTCGACCGCCGGGTGGCGGGCCAGCATCGGGCCGTGCAGCAAGCGGGCCCACGGCCCCGCCCCCACCAGACCGACGCGCAACGGCTCCACGGGTGCGCAGCCTACGGGCCCGGCGCTACGGTGCCCGGTCATGGCGACCTTGGAGCTCGACGGCGCGCAGTTGGTCTACGAGGTGGAGGGCGACGGTGCGCACACCCTGGCCTTCGCCCACGGCTGGTGCTCGAAGATGGCCCACTGGGACGCCCAGGTGGAGCGGTTCCGCTCGTCGCACCGCATCGTGCGCTGGGACCGCCGGGGCATGGGCCGATCCCGCACCGACACCTTGGCGGCGTCACCGTCACGCCATGGTGACGACCTCGCCGCCATCCTCGACGCGGCCGGCATCGAGCGGGTCACCGTGGCCGGCCACGCCGGCGGTGGGCCCACTGCCCTGGCGTTCGCGGCCGATCACCCCGACCGCACCGAGGGCCTTATCCTGGTGGACACCACCGTGCACGCCGTGGCCGCGCCGGGCGAACCCGACGAGCTCGCCGCTTCCGTCCGCCGCTCGGCGGAGAAGCTCACCACGGTCGGCGAACCGTACTTCCGGCGCCTGTACGCCACGTTCTTCGGACATCGTGCGCCGGCGGACGTGGTGGCCGATGCCATCGACAACGCCGTCGCCACCCCGCTCGAGCTCGCCGCGAGCGAGATGCTCCATCTGGTCGGCGACACCGCCGCCTACGCAGCACGCGTCCGCTGCCCGGTGCTGTGGGTGAGCGCCATCCCCGGTGACACCGCGCTGGCCCAGCGTTGCTTCGACGACGTGATGGTGGGCCATGTGGTCGGCTCGGGCCACTTCGTGCAGCTCGAGGTGCCCGAGCAGTGCAACGCCATGATCGCCGCCTTCCTGGCCGACAAGGTCCACTGACCCCGCCGCCCGCCATACCGATCGGCATGGCGGGCCGGCCTCCCACTCAGCCGTGGATCCCGCCGTCGACGGTGAAGGCCTGCCCGGTGCAGTAGCTCGACCGCTCCGACGCCAGGAACAGCGCCATCTCGGCGATGTCCTCCGGCGTGCCCAGGCGCTTGATGGGCTGGCGCGAGGCCATCTTGTCGCCCTTGCCGCCCTCGATCATGGTGGCGATCATCTCCGTCTGGATCGCGCCCGGGTGGATCGAGTTGACCCGGATCCCGTGCTTGCCCACCTCTTTGGCCACCGTCTTGGTCATGCCGGTCACCGCCCACTTCGTCGCCCCGTAGGCGGTGGCCCCGAAACCGCCCTCCAACCCGGCGATCGAGGAGGTGTTGATGATCGACCCACCGTTGCCGGCCTTGATCATCGCCTTCACCGCGGTGCGCATGCCCAGGAACACGCCGGTCTGGTTGATGGCCACCGTCTGGTTCCACATCTCCGTCGACGTGTTGAGCAGCTGCGCGGGCTTGAAGATGCCGGCGTTGTTCATGAGGATGTCGAGCCGGCCGTGGCGGTTCATGATGTCGTCCACCACCGACTCCCAGTTCTCCTCCGACGTCACGTCGAGGTGCAGGTACTCGCAGCCCAGCTCGCCGGCGGTGCGCTCACCGTCCTCGTCGAGCACGTCGGCGATGATCACCGTGGCGCCCTCCCGGGCGAAGAACCGGGCCTCCGCCGCCCCCTGGCCCCTGGCCCCGCCGGTCACCAGCGCCACCTTGCCGTCGAGCTCCCCCATCGTCTCCCCCTTGTTGATCGTCCGGTCGGTGCGACCGGCCGCCCATTCCAGCACGTCCGCCCCCGGGCCCGCCCACGGACCCCGCCACCGCCACCCGGCCCCCGTCCCGCCTACAGTGCAGCAGCGATGAGCACTTCGACGACGATGGTGGGCGACATCCAACTGACCGGCGTGATCGACGGTGAGGGCCGGTTCCAACCCACGAAGACCTTCCGCAGCAGCACCCCCGAGATGTGGGCCCAGCACCAGGACCTGCTCGACGCCGACGGCATGCTGCCCTTCACCATGGGCGCGTTCCTGGTGCGCACCGGCGACCGCAACATCCTGGTGGACTCCGGCCTGGGCGACGCCACCGTCATGGGCATCGCCGGCGGCAGGATGCTGGAGAACCTCGCCTCGATCGGCCTCGGCGCCGGGGACATCACCGACGTGCTGTACACCCACCTGCACACCGACCACATCGGCTGGTCGACGGTGGACGGCGCGCCGACCTTCCCCAACGCCACCCACCGCTGCCACGCCAAGGAGTGGCAGCACTTCATGGTGGACACCAAGGACGTGGACGAGGTCTACGCCGGGTCGGTCAACGCCCCCCGCAACGCCTTCCACCACCTCAACAGCGTGCTCGGGCGCTTCGAGACGTTCGACGCCGACGGCCCGCTCCTGCCCGGCATCGACGTCCAGCACGCCCCCGGCCACACGCCGGGCAGCACCGTGGTCATCATCTCCTCGGGCACCGAGCGGGCGATGCTGCTGGGCGACGCCGTGCACTGCCCGGTGCAGTTGCTCGAGTCGGAGTGGGGTGCGCTGTTCGACCTCGACGTCGCCCTCGCCCGCCGCACCCGCAACGCGCTGGCCGCGGAGCTGGAGGACTCCGGCACCACCGTCGGCTTCTCCCACGTACCGCACCTGACCCCCGGCCGGGTCATCACCGCCGAGGGCCGGCGCCGCTGGGTGCTCTGACCGGCGGCCGGGGTCGCGCCGGGCCCGGGATGGCTCGGACCGGCCGGCCCTGACCAACTCGGGACCAACGGCACTGTGGCCGGGGCAAGAGCCCTTCGATACTGCGCTGGAGCACGCCACCCGGGGGGAGCCGACCATGTCCGAGTCCGCATCGAAGCCGCTGCGCGTCGCCGTCATCGGCGCCGGGATGAGCGGGATCCTCAGCGCGATCCGGCTGCGCGAGCGCGGCATCGACTTCGAGATCTTCGAGAAGGCGGACCGCATCGGCGGTACGTGGCGGGAGAACACTTACCCCGGCCTGTCCTGCGACGTGCCCTCGCACGCCTACACGTACTCCTTCGCCCGCAACCCGGGCTGGAGCTCGTGGTACGCGCCCGGCCCGGAGATCCAGGACTACTTCCAGCGGGTGGCCGACGAGCACGGCGTGACCCCGCTGGTGCGCTTCGGCGACGAGGTCACCAGCCTGGTGTTCGACGACGACGCCGGCGCCTGGGAGCTGGGGACGGCCGGCGGGTACCACGGCCGCTTCGAGGCCGTCATCGCCGCCACCGGCGTGCTGCACCACCCGAACGTGCCCGACATCGAGGGCCTCGACCGCTTCGCCGGCGCCTGCTTCCACAGCGCCCGCTGGGACCACTCGGTCCCCCTCGACGGCCGGCGGGTGGGCGTGATCGGCACCGGCTCGACCGCGGTGCAGATCACCTCGGCGCTGGTCGGTCGGGTGGAGCAGTTCACGCTGTTCCAGCGCACCGCCCAGTGGGTCATGCCCGGCGACGCCAAGGTGTTCACCGAGGAGGAGAAGGCCGCCTACCGCGAGGACCCCGCCAAGCTCGAGCACTTCGTGGCCCAGGTGAAGGACTCGATGCGGGTGGGCATCTCCCAGGCGGTGATCGACGCCGACTCGGTGCAGCTGCAGAAGATCGAGCACCTGTGCGAGAAGAACCTGAACACCGTGCGCGACCCGGAGCTGCGCGAGAAGCTGCGGCCCACCTACCGCGCCGCCTGCAAGCGGCTGATCTTCTCCCCCGACTTCTACGACGCCATCCAGCAGCCGAACGCGGCGCTGGTGACCGAGCCGATCGAGCGCATCGAACCCGACGGCGTGCGCACCCGCGACGGCGTGCTGCACCGCCTCGACGTGCTGGTGCTGGCCACCGGGTTCCAGGTGGACCGCTTCGTGCGTCCGATGCGGGTGCTCGGTCGGGGCGGGGTGGACCTCAACGACGTGTGGGCCGCCGGACCACTGGCCTACGTGTCGGTCACCGTGCCCGGCTTCCCCAACTTCTTCATGCTCAACGGGCCGAACGGGCCGGTGGGCAACTTCTCGCTGATCGACGTGGCCGAGCTGCAGCTCGACTACTCGCTCCAGCTGATCGACGCACTGCGCGACGGCCGCTGCCGGGCGGTGAGCCCCAGCCCCGCCGCCACCGAGGCGTTCGAAGACGAGCGCCGGGCCGCGGCATCCCACACGGTATGGAGCACGGGGTGCAACAGCTGGTACCTCGACGCCAACGGCGTGCCCGCCACCTGGACGTTCTCGTGGGATCGCTTCTGCCAGGAGATGGCCGGCCCGAAGTGGGAGGCGTTCGAGCTCGTGTGAGCGGGCGTGGCCGGCACCGGGCCGGGCAACAAGCCTCGCGACCACGAACTATCGTGCCGCGGCATGAAAGCAGCCGTGCTCAACAGCCAACCGGGACCGCTCGAGATCGAGGAGCTGCGCATCGACGCGCCCGGGCCGGACGAGGTGCTCCTGCAGGTCAAGGGCGCGGGCCTGTGCCACTCGGACCTGCACTTCATGGAGGGCATCTTCCGGGCGAAGGTCCCCGCCGTGCTCGGCCACGAGTCCGCCGGCATCGTCGAGGCCGTCGGGGAGAACGTCCGCTACGTGAAGCCGGGCGACCACGTCATCGCCTGCGTGTCGATCTTCTGCGGCCAGTGCAAGCAGTGCCTGTCGGGCAACCCCCACCGCTGCAGCAACCCCGCCGCCACCTCCCGGCCGCGCGGCTCGGCGCCGCGGCTGACCAAGCAGGACGGCACCCCGGTGGACCAGTTCGGGCGCCTCGGCGGCTTCGGTGAGCAGATGCTGGTGCACCAGAACGCGCTGGTGAAGATCGTCGAGGAGATGCCGCTCGACCGCGCCGCCCTCATCGGCTGCGGCATCACCACCGGGATGGGCGCGGTGTTCCGCACCGCCAAGGTCCCGCCCGGCTCCACCGTGTGCGTGATCGGCGCCGGCGGCATCGGCCTGGCCGCCATCCAGGCCGCCCGCATCGCCGGTGCGGTGCAGGTGATCGTGGTCGACGTCAGCGACGACAAGCTCGAGACCGCCCGCCAGCTCGGCGGCACCCATGTCGTCAACGCCACCAAGGTGGACGACGTGGTCGAGGCCGTGCGCGATCTCACCGGCGGCGGCGTGGAGTACAGCTTCGAGGCCATCGGGCTCAAGCAGACCTCCGAGCAGGCGTTCAACATGCTGGGCATGGGCGGCACCGCCACCGTCATCGGCATGGTGCCCTCCAAGCAGATGCTGGAGATCCGCGGCATCGACCTGCTGCAGGAGAAGCGCCTGCAGGGCTCGATGATGGGCTCCAACCAGTTCCGCACCGACATGCCGAACATGGTGTCGATGTACCTCGACGGCCGCCTCAAGCTCGACGAGATGGTGTCGGCCACGCTCAGCCTCGAGCAGATCAACGAGGGCTACGAGGCGATGAAGCGGGGCGAGGTCGCCCGCCAGGTCATCACGTTCTGAGCGTCGCCGCCTCCTGCGGTCCACGGCCCGGTGCGCCATTGCGTACCGGGCCGTATGCTGCCCGGTCATGACACAACGGTTCTCGGGCAAGGTGGCGATCGTGACGGGCGCAGCGGGCGGGATCGGGCGGGCGGCGTGCCTGCGCCTGGCCGCCGAGGGCGCCTCGGTGCTGGCGGTCGATCTGGCCGGCAGCGACCTCGACGGCGTGGTGGCGGCGGTGACCGACGCCGGCGGGACCGCCGCTGCGGCCCGGGCCGACGTGACGAGCGAGGCCGAGGTGGCCGCCTACGCGGCTGCCGCGGTCGAGCGCTTCGGCGGGATCGACCTGCTGTTCAACAACGCCGGCATCGAGGGCACGGTGGCGCCGCTGACCGCGCTCGGCGAGGAGGACTTCGATCGGGTCATCGCCGTGAACGTGAAGGGCGTGTGGCTGGCCATGAAGCACTGCGCGCCCCGCATGGCCGAGCGCGGCGGCGGGGCGATCGTGAACACGTCGTCGGTGGCCGGCCTGCGCGGCAGTGCCGGCGTGATCGCCTACATCGCCTCCAAGCACGCGGTGCTGGGCATGACCAAGACCGCCGCCATCGAGCTGGCCGCCGCCGGCATCCGGGTCAACGCGGTGTGCCCGGCGCCCATCGAGACGGCGATGATGCGCTCGCTGGAGAAGGGGTTCAACCCCGACGATCCCGAGGCCGCCCGCCGGGCCGCCGCCGCCCGCATCCCCCTCGGCCGCTACGGCGAGCCGGAGGAGGTGGCGGCGCTGGCCGCCTTCCTGCTCAGTGACGACGCCTCGTTCATCAGCGGCGCCGCGTACCCCGTCGACGGCGCCCGCACCGCGCTGTAGCGTCCCCGCCGGGGGAAGGGGCGCACCATGGGCACCAGCGGATCGGGCGGCAGCGGGGCGGGTTCGAGCGGGATCGCCTACGAGGTGGTGCGCGGCTGGGAGCGCCTGCCGGAGGGCTGGTCGTTCGTGGAGGTGGCCGGGGTCGCCACCGATTCGGCCGATCGGGTGTACGTGTTCAGCCGGGGCGAGCACCCGGTGATCGTCTTCGACCGGGACGGCACGTTCCTCGATGCCTGGGGTGAGGGCGTCTTCACCAACCCCCACGGCATCTGCATCGGCCCCGATGACACGCTCTACTGCGCCGACAACATGGACCACACGGTGCGGGTGTTCCGGCCCGACGGCACGCTGGTGCGCACGCTGGGCAACGCCGGCGTGGCCTCCGACACCGGGTTCGTGGCCTGGAGCAACCCGGTGGAGCGCGCCGCCGGGCCGTTCAACATGGTGACCAACGCCGCCCCCGGGCCCGACGGCCGGCTGTACGTGGCCGACGGGTACGGCAACGCCCGGGTCCACGTGTTCGACGCCGACGGCACCCACCTGTTCTCGTGGGGGGAGCCGGGCACCGGGCCGGGCCGGTTCCGGCTGCCCCACGGCATCGCCGTGGACCGCCGCGGCACCGTCTACGTGGCCGATCGGGAGAACTCGCGCATCCAGCTGTTCGACGCCGACGGGACCTACCGCACGGAATGGAACCACGTGCTGCGGCCCGACGACCTGTTCATCGACGCCGACGAGCACCTCTACGTGGCCGAGCTGGGCTACCGGGCCGGTCGGATGCCGCGCCCGATGATGGCGCCACCCCCGCCCGGTGTCGCGCCCACCCACCGCCCGGCGGCGCGGGTGTCGGTGCTGACCCTCGACGGCGAGATCGTCACCCAGCTCGGTGGTGAGCACCCCGGCGACCCGGGCAGCTTCTTCGCCCCCCACGGGATCTGGGCCGATGGCCGGGGGGACCTGTACGTGGGCGAGGTCGGCATCGCCGCCGGCGCGCAGGCCGGGCTCGTGCCCTTCGACGGTCACGCGCTGCAGAAGTTCGTGCGCCTGCGGTCCTGAGCCGGTCGCGCCTACGCTCCGGGGCGCCGTTCGGCATCGGGGAGGATCGGCACATGACCCAGGCGACGATCGCACGAGACGAGATCGACTTCAGCGACCACGAGCGGTTCTGGCCGCGGCCGCTCGCCGAACGTCACGCCGCCTACGCCCTGCTGCGCCGGGACGAACCGATCAGCTACCACCCCGAGCCGGCCACCGCCCGCTTCGGGGCCGGGCCCGGGTTCTACGCCGTCGTCCGCCACGCCGACGTGCTGGAGGCCAGCCGCAAGCCCGACCTGTTCTCCTCCGCCCAGGGCACCTCCATCCGGGACCTGCCGGCCGAGTACAACGAGTTCTTCGGTTCGATGCTGAACATGGACGATCCGCGCCACGCCCGGCTGCGGGGGCTGGTCTCGGCCGGGTTCACGCCCCGCACGATGGCCCGCATCGAACGCGACCTGCACGCCATCGCCGCCGCCCGGGTGGACCGGCTGCTGGAGGAGGGGCCGTGCGATTTCGTCGACGTCGTGGCCGCGCCGCTGCCGCTGAGCGCCATCTGCCGGATGATGGGCATCCCGGCCGAGTACCACGACTTCGTGCGCCACCAGAGCGACATCATCCTCGACCCGATGTCGACCCCACCGGGCGTACCGCGCAGTACGGCGGTGCTGGAGGCGGGCCGGGCCCTGGCTGCGCTGATGGACGACATCGTCGCCCACCACCTGCGGCCCGACGGCGACGATCTGACCTCCGCCCTGCTGCGGGCCGAGGTCGACGGCCAGCGGCTCACCCAGCAGGAGATCCAGTCGTTCTTCGTGCTGCTCACCGCGGCCGGCAACGAGACCACCCGCAACGCCAGCACGTGGGGCCTGCACCTGCTGACCGAGCACCCCGACCAGCGGGCCCGGTGGCTGGCCGATCCCGACGGGCTGGCGGTGAGCGCGGTCGAGGAGCTGGTCCGCTTCGCCAGCCCGGTCATCCAGTTCCGCCGCACCGTGACCCGCGACGGCGTGCAACTCGGTGGGCACACCTTCGCCGAAGGCGACAAGGTGGTGCTGTTCTACGAGTCGGCCAACCGCGACGAGACGGTGTTCGACGAGCCCGACCGGTTCGACCTCGGCCGCGACCCCAACCCCCACGTCGGCTTCGGCGGGCCGGGTCCGCACTTCTGCATCGGCGCCCACCTGGCCCGCCGCCAGCTGATGGTGCTGTTCCGTGAGCTGTTGACCCGGGTGCCCACCATCGTGGCCGACGGGCCGCCCCAGCGGGGCGTGTCCAGCCTGCTCAACGTGATCCGCAGCCAGCGCTGCGCCTGGTGAGCACGGTGACGGGCAGCGATCCCGGCGCGCCCTGCGCGGTGGTGCTGGCGGTGGGGGCGCTGGTGGGGCCCGACCCGGTGGCCGAGCTCGCCGGCCGCCTGCCCGGCGTGGACGTGTGCTGGGCGCCGTACACCGAGACGGTCGAGCAGCGCGCCGAACGCCGCCGCCGCAGTCGCGCCGGCGAGCCGCACGAGCCCACGCACCTCGATGACGCCGTGGCCGCCGCGCTGCAGCGCGCCGACGCCGTGCTGGCCTTCGACGTGCCCTGGGACCTGCCCGCCCACGCGCCCCGGTTGCGGCTGCTGCAGGCGGTGGGCGCCGGCGTGGAGCAGTACGACCACCCGGGCCTGGCCGCGGCCGGCGTGGCGCTGTGCAACGCCGCCGGCGTGGCCGCGCCGTCGATGGCGGAGTTCGTGATCGGCCGCCTGCTCGAGGTGTGCACGGACACCCGCCGGGTGGAGGAGCTGCAACGGCAGCAGCGGTGGCGGCGCCACGACACCGGCGAGCTGGCCGGTTCGACGGTGGCCATCATCGGCCTCGGTGCCATCGGCCGGGCCACCGCCCAGCGGCTGCGGGGCTGGGAGGTGACGCTGCTCGGCGTGCGGCGGCACGTCGAAGCGGGCGCCATCGATCCCGACGTGGACGAGGTGTTCGGCCTCGACCGCCTCGACGAGGTGCTCGGCCGGGCCGACGCCGTGGTGCTGACCGTGCCGGCCACCCGCCGGACCAACGGATGGTTCGGTGCCGAACGGTTCGCGGCGATGAAGCCGGGGGCGGTGTTCTGCAACGTGTCGCGCGGCTCGATGGTGGTGGAGGCCGCCCTGCTCGAGGCGTTGCGCGGCGGGCACCTGCGCGCCGCCATCCTCGATGTCACCCGCACCGAGCCGTTGCCGCCGGGCGACCCGCTGTGGGGCGAACCGAACGTCTACCTGTCGCCCCACAGCTCGACGTCGACGGTGCGCTACCCGCAGCGGCTGCTGCCGCTGTTCGCCGACAACGTGGCCCGCCTGGTCGACGGGCGGCCCCTGCGCAACCGCATCGACCCCGAGCTGGGCCACCGCGTCGAGTAGCGGCGGTCGGTCAGCCGAACACCTCCATCGCCACCCGGCCGGCGTTCACCGCGGTGGGCCAGCCGGCGTAGAACGCCAGGTGGGTGATGACGCCCTTCAGCTCCTCCTCGGTGACCCCGTTGTCGAGGGCCCGCTGCAGGTGCCCCTTGAGCTCATCGGTGCGGTAGAGGGCGATGAGCGTGGCCACGGTGATGAGGCTGCGGTCGCGCTTGGACAGCTCGGGCCCCTCCCACACGTCGCCGAAGAGCACCTCGTCGCGCAGCTGCCCCAGCTTGGGGATGAACGAGTACACGGCGGTGGGGGCGAGGTGGTCGGCCATGGGAGCTCCTGGGTGCAGGTGCCGCCACGCCGGCGGCCCGGAGCCCGCATCGTAGGTCGACCGGCGGCGGCCGCACGGCGCCGGGAACGGGCCGGAACGCGCCGAACGCCGCCGGCCCAGGAGGGGTGTTGGGCCGGCGGCGCTCGAAGCAGGCTTCAGCTTACAGTGTCCATCGGCGCTGACCGCGGTCGCGGGTGCAGGACTTGTGGCCCGGTCCGCGAGGGCGTGCGCCGCGCCGCGTCAGCGCACGAGGAGCGCGTCCAGCTCCGCGCTGCGGCGGGCGACGTCGGCCGGGGGGACACCCCACGTGGCCGGCCGCACGACCATCGAGTTGGCGCGCGCCCAGAGCCGATCGAGGGTGGCGGCCACCTCGTCGCGGTCACCGCACACCACGAACGTGCGGGCCATCTCATCGGGCACCAGGCGGGCGCACTCGTCCAGCGGCAGGCTGCGGCGGGCCTCGATGAGCCGGTCGACCACGTCGGCGAAGCCGTGGGCGACGAAGAACGGGCGGTACTGCTCGATGCCGCCGTAGAACGCCACGTTGCCCTTGGCGGCGTCGACCGCGACCCGCCGGTCGTCGTCCATGGAGACGGTGAGCCACAGCTGCAGGTGGATGGCGTCCGGATCGCGGCCGGCGCGGGCCGCGCCCCGGGCCAGCGCATCGAGGGCGGGACCGAGCGTCCAGTCCACCGACCACACCGGATGGCCGATGAGCCCGTCGCCCACCTCGCCGGCCAGTTCGCACAGCCGCTCGCGCAGCGCGGCCAGCCAGATGGGCAGCGGGCGCCGGCGGGCCACGAACGTGGGCACGAACGACTCGAAGGACAGGTCGTAGTGCCGACCGGCGTAGGGGGCGGGGGCCGTGGGGCCGTCGCCGTCGCCGCCACCGTCACCGTCACCGTCGCCGGTCACCTGGGCGGCGCGGTCGACGGAGCGGATCACCTCGACCACCTCACGCATCCGGCCGATCGGTGGGCGGTAGTCCATGCCGAAGTAGCGCTCGGTCCACTGCTGCGGGGCCGCGCCCAGCCCGAGGGTGAAGCGGCCCTCGCTGAGCGCGTCGAGATCGAGCGCGGCGCAGGCCGTCTCGAACGGAGAGCGCACGAAGCCCATGACGATGCCCGACGCCACCTGCAGCGTCGTGGTGGCCGAGGCGGCCACGCCGAGCATGGCCCACGGCGGGCCGTACACCTGGGTGCCGATGACGCCGGCGAAGCCCTCGGCCTCGGCCCGGCGCGCCGCCTCGGCGATCTGGGTGGCGGTACCCGAGCGCGGCAGCGTCTTCCAGTAGGAACGTTCCATGGCCGCAGTCTGGCGGACGGGGTGGGCGCAGCGCTCGCCCGTCCCGGTCAGTCGCGGTGCCGGCCGGGGTAGGCGGCGAGGAACACCACGCTCACGCCCAGCAACATGGCCGCCGACAGCGCCCAGGAGATGCGGTAGTTCGACAGGGCGGCATCGATCGTGGCGGGTTGGCCGACCACAGCCACGCCCACCGCCACCCCGAGCGCCTGGGCGAGCTGGAACGTGGTGGTGCGCCCGGCGCCGGCCATGCCGTAGCGGTCGGGCGGGACGTCGCGCATGGACGCACCGACGATCATGCCGAACAGCACGGCCATCCCCAGACCGAGCAGGATGTTGGGCACCAGCAGGCCGACGATGAAGTTGGGCCCGCGGCGCAGCAGCACGGCGAACGCGGCCCAGCCGGCGCCACCCAGCAGGCTCCTCGGCGGCCACCACCCGTCAGGCCGAAGCGGTCGACCACCGAGCCGATGGGGCCGGAGAGCACGGCGCCGATGAGCGAGCCGGGCATGACCGCGAAGCCGGTCTTGAGCACCGACCAGTCCCACCAGCGCTGGATGAAGCTGGGCAGCAGCACCCAGCTGCCGAAGAAGCCGGCCGAGAACAGCAGGGACCCGATGAGACCGATGCGGTAGGAGGGGATGCGCAGCAGGGTCAGGTCGAACAGCGGGGCGGGGTGGCGGCGGGAGCGCAGCACGAAGACGGCGAACAGCAGCACGCCGACGGTCAGCGTGAGGATCAACCGGGGCGACGCCCAGCCCCAGTCGCGGCCCTGCACGATGCCCACCACCATGGCCGCCACCCCCAGCGAGGCGAGCGGCACGCCGATCAGGTCGACCCGGCGGACCACCTGTTCGGCCTTCGACTCGACGAGCGTGCGGATGCCGGTGAGCACGGCGACGGTGGCCACCGGCACGTTGATGAGGAACACGGCGCGCCAACCGAAGGCGTCGATCAGGAAGGCGCCGAAGGACGGGCCAACTGCCGGCCAGGCCGCCGGTGGCCGCCCAGATGCCGATGGCCATCTGGCGGCGGGCGGGCGGGAAGATGGCGAGCACGAGGGCGAGGCCGGAGGGGAAGAGCATGGCGCCGCCCACTGATTGCACCGCTCGGGCGGCGATGAGCATGCCCACGCTCTGCGCGGCCCCGGCGCCGAAGGACCCGATGGCGAACACGGTCATGCCGGTGAGGAAGAGGCGTTTGCGACCGAAGAGGTCGGAGGCCCAGCCGGCGAGCAGCAGCAGCGATGCGACGCCGATGCTGTAGGCGTTGAACACCCACGACAGGGTGGAGAAGGCCACGCCGGAGAAGGCGTCCTGGATCTCGGGCAGGGCCAGGGAGATGACGGTGACCTCGAGCGCGACCATGAACGCCGCGGTCGAGGAGATGGCGAGGGTGAACCAGGCCAACCTCGAGACCGCGGTGGCATCGGGGCGGGCGGGCGCATCGGCGCGGGCGGTCGCATCGGCGCGGGCGGTCGTGTCGGCGCGGGAGGGCTCGTCGGCGTCGGGGCCCCGCAGCGGGAGGCGGCTCATCGGGCCAGTGCCCCGGTGAGGCGTAGCACGAGGTCGTCCTGGAAGCGGACGGCGCCGTCGTGGCGACCGTGACCGAAGCCGTGCACCTCGCCGGGGTAGTCGGTCATGGTGAGCTCGCCGCCGGCGGTGCGGTAGGCGTCGGCCAGGTCGTCCAGCATGCTGGACGGTACGTTCAGGTCGTCACCGGCCCGCGCGACCCAGACCGGCGGGAGGTGGCGGGCCCGGCCCTCGCGCAGCACGGCGGCGATGGAGGCCTCACCCATGGCGGCCTCGGTGCCGAAGTAGGCGTCGGTCGAGTCGACCAGGCGCTCGGCGTCGAAGCTTCAGCCGTCGGGCACCGGTCGGCCGATGCGGTCCTGTGCGTAGCGGTAGCGGCCCAGCGGGTCGGTCGGCGGCCAGAAGGCGCCGACCCAGCGCACGTCGATCATGGTGAGGGCGGCGTAGAGGGCGAGGTGGCCGCCGCTGGAGGAGCCGATGAGGGCGATGCGGCCAGGGTCGACGCCGAGCTCGTCGGCATGGGTGGCCACCCAGGCGACGGCGGCGGCCACGTCCTGCGAGCCGGCCGGTGGCGGGCGTGGCGGCCGTCGCGAAGTCGATGGCGGCCACGGTGGGCGGCGGCGGCGAGCGCCCGGTCGTAGCGGGCGCCGAGGGTGCGGTCCTGGGAGTTCCAGGCGCCGCCGTGCACGTCGATGACAACCGCCGCACCGCCACCGGCCCCACCGTGCGTGTCGGTATGTTCGGGGGTGTCGCGGGCCGGGCGGTAGATGCGGGCGAGCAGATCCCCCTGCCAGGCGACGTCGACCTCGTTGTTGGGTAGCTCGTCCATGGTGGATCCCCCGATCGCGGTGCGTGCGGCGCCGCGGTGGCCCGGCGGCGATGGCGGCACTGTAGCGAGGTGGCGGGCGCCGGGTCCGTGACGGCGGCTCTGCGTTCCCGGCGCTGCGCCTCGGTGGTTCCGATAGGGTCACATCGGAACGCCGGCTTCTGGGAGGGGACCCACGATGCACAAGCCGTTCATCGAGGGAGCGTTCGACATCCCGTTCAACCGGCCCGTGCAGTTCATGCGTGAGTACCCGAGCTGCGGGCGTCGCCGTGCGAACTCGTTCCCGGTCGCCGACCTCAGCAGATCGATGCGCCGTCCGCCGAGGGCACACGACCCCCTTCGAGCACGGTCCATCGGCCGAGGTAGCGGGGCCTCGACATGCCGCACGCCACCATGGACCGAGCCACCTCCGCCGCGTCGGCGTTGCCCACCTCCCGTACCACCACGACCGGCCGGCCGACGCGCAGCGCCTCCGCGGCGCGGCGAAGGACCTGGCCCGCACCTCGTTCGTCCAGGTCGTCGATCGTACGCAGGAGCCACTGCAACCGGGCTCGGACGCCCCCCGACCGGCCCATCCCCCGCAGCGCGTCGAGCTCAGCGGGCCGTCGCAGCACCAGCACCCGTGCAGGCGCGACGCCTCCTGCCGAGAGCTGGGCCACGGCGTCATCCGGATCGCGGTCAGGTCCGAGAGATCCGATGAGAACCTCGTTGAGCGGGAAGATGGAACCGTTCATGGCGTCATGGTGACCGCCGGCAACCCAACGCTCCGCCAGGAGAAAGCGAAGAGCCGGCAAAGGCTCGAGCCCGCAACCCGTCAGACGCACTCGAGCGAGGCTGCGGACACCGCCGGTCACGCGTCACTCCCGGAGGGTTGGTCGGGGGGTGCCGGGGGCTCTGGATCTCGGTTGGAAGATGGTGCCGTCGGGTTGTCGGAACACGGGTTGTTGGTGTTCGTCGAGCTGCACTGACCAGTGGTGGGTGTGCAGGTAGACGTGGTGGCGTCGGCAGAGCAGCACCCCGTTGGTGACGCTCGTCGAGCCGCCCTGTTCCCAGTGGGTGCAGTGGTGCACGTCGCACCAGTGGGCGGGCCGGTCGCAGTGCGGGAAGCGGCAGGTGCGGTCGCGTTGCACGATGGCGTTCCAGAGCGCTTCGGGCCACTGCCGGGTGGCCCGGCCGACATCGAGGACCTCGCCTTCAGCACCCATCACCACCCGCACCCACGCCGCGTCACAGCCCGCCTCGGGCGGGAACGGCCCATCCGGCACCACGCCCCGGCCGTCGGAACTCGGTCGGACGACGAGGTTGACGCGATAACGGCCGCTGCGGGACCGGTCACCGGGACGGTCCCGCAACACCTGCGCAGCGGCGTCGATCAGCCCGTGCGCCCGCAGCTCACCGATCGAAGTCTGTTGCGCCGATGGGTCGCCGTCACGACCGGCCTGCAGCTGGCGGGCGATCGACTGATCGAGCGCTTGGTTCAACAACGCCCCATCATGCTGATCGAGCGTGCCGTCGAGCCGCCAACGACCATCGAGCAACGGCGAGAGGTGCACCACCGACCGCTCCGGTAGACGCGCACCAGGCTTCGTCGGATCATGCCGACGATCCGCCGCCGCCGCCCGCCACACCCGCGCCGCCACCACCAACTCCGCGACCGGCAACGACGAGAACAGGCGATCGGTCTCCGCGTCATACCGCTGCGGATCAGCCCGACGACACCCCACCAACAACCGCACCCGCTCCTCACACAACTCACCCCGCTCCGCCGCGACCGTACTGGCCGGCATGTGCGGCAGCTCCGACGCCTGACGGACCACCGCCCGAGCCTGCCCGCCCGACAGGCCGCCGTGACAAGCGAGCCACGCCGACACCGACACGAACCCCTCCCCCGACCACCCACCCCCGGCCTTGGCCCGACGCACCTCACCGCGCAGCAACTCCTGCGCCAAGTTCACCACCCGCTGCAACAACCCCACCCGACACGCCCCATCGCCCACCACCCGCAGCTGCGCCACCGCACACACCAACCGATCCTCGATGCCCGCCGACATACCAACAACCTAGCAACGTTCACACCCAAACCGGAGCCGAACGAGAGAAATCTTGCGGTCAGCACATTTCGTCACACCCGACCCAGTGACGAAACACCAACCAGCAGACCGAGACGACAAGAAGGAGGCATGCGCTCAACCTGGGCCGGATCCCGCCGGCGAGAGGTTGTTCGCCCACCCCATGAGACGGCACGGAACGGTCGCCATCTCCAGACGCAGTCGGAGCACCTCAGTGTCATTCTCCATTTTGGCCGACTCGAACCAACACAGTGCAACTTCGAATCACACCATACCAGTCAGTATGTCTTGACCCAGTCGAAGCGATTCGATGTCGATTCGACGTAGCGATTCGGTAGCGATTCGGCGTCGAATCGCCGGAGGAGTTACGGAGAGCGCCGAAAAGCGCGCGCAACGCGGCGTCACCGGACCCGGAGCCGCGCCGCAGTCAGCCGGCAGCTACCGTGCACGCACATGGACATCGGGCTGCTGGCGTTCCCCAGCGACATCACCATGGATCCGGCTGCGCTGGCGCAGGCCGCCGAGGAACGGGGCTTCGAGTCGGTGTTCTACCCCGAGCACAGCCACCTCCCGGTCGACAGCGGCCCCTGGCCGGGCGGCCCGGTCGTGCCCGAGCACTATGCCCACACGCTCGACCTGTTCACCGCCCTCGGCGCCGCCGCCGCCGTCACCACCACCATCAAGCTCGGCAGCGGCATCTGCCTCGTCCCCCAGCACCACGCCATCTGGCTGGCCAAGCAGGTCGCCACCATCGACCACCTCTCCGGCGGGCGCTTCGTGTTCGGCATCGGCTTCGGCTGGAACAAGCCCGAGCTGCGCCACCACGACGTGACCTTCGCCGACCGGCGCGAGCGCACCCGCGAGCACATCGCCGCCATGAAGGTCCTGTGGTCAGCCGATGACGTGGTCTCCTTCGACGGCCGCTGGACCACGTTCACCGACTGCCGGGCCTACCCCAAGCCGGCCCAGCAACCGAACCCACCCATCCTCATCGCCGCCGGGGCCGGCCCCAAGCTGCGCGCCGCCGTCGCCGGGTACGCCGACGGTTGGGGCCCCATCCAGGGCCGCAACGAGATCGTGGCCGAGCTCCCCGCTCTGCGGCAGGCCTGGGCCGACGCCGGTCGCGATCCCGCCGGACCATACCTCACGGTCTTCGGCGCCGATCCCTCCCCCGAGAACCTCGACGCCCTCGCCGCCGCCGGCGTGCACCGCGCCGTACTGGGCCTGCCGGTGGCACCGGGCGACAAGATCGTCGCCACCATGGACCGCCACGCCCCGCTCATCGCCCGCTACCGCGGCACCTGACCCGCTACCGCGGCACCCGCGCCCCGCCAGAGCGGCACCCACGCCGATCAGGCGACCACCCGGCGCTCCCGCAGCGCGGCGATGTCGACGTCCCCGTAGCCGAGCTCGCGCAGCACCTCGTCGGTGTGCTGACCGAGCAACGGCGCCGGGCCGTTCACCGAGGCGGGCGTGTCGTGCAGCTTCACCGGGTGGTTCGGCTGCTTCATCCGGCCCTTGGTCGGGTGATCGACCTCGATGATCATGTCGTTGGCGGCGAGCTGCGGGTGGTCGATGATGGTGCGCGGCCCCTCGGCCACCACCTGGCACGGGATGCCGAGCGGCAGCAGCTCCTCCACCCACGCGGCGGCTGGGCGCGGGGCCAGCAGCGCATCGAACAGCTCGGTCAGCTCGGTGAACGCGGCCGCCCGCAGCGGACGCGTCGCGTAGTTGGGATCCTCGCCGATGTGGGCCACGTCCAGCGCGTCGCAGAGCTTGCGGAACTGGGCGTCGTTCCACGCCGACAGCATGAGGTACGTCCCCTCCGCGCAGCCGTACACGCACGTCGTCGGATCGGCCGTGCCCTTGCCGCCCTTGGAGGACGGCTTGCGGCGCGACAGCACCGGATCGTCCTGCACCCACAACAGGAAGTTGCTCAGCATGTGCAGCGCGCCCTGCAACAGCGACGTCTCCACCAGCTGGCCCCGACCGGTCAGGGGACGGGCCATCAGCGCCAACAGGATCCCGTTCACCAGCACCAGCGGCGTGGCCGTGTCGGCGTACAGGTAGCCGGTCAGGCGGGGGCCCTCCTGCTCACGGTTCATGATCCCGGTGAAAGCCTGCACCACCACGTCGTAGCCGGGGGCGTCGCCGAGGGGGCCCTGCGGCCCGTACCCGGTGAGCGACGCGTAGATCAGCTGATCGTGCACGGCCGCCAGCTCCTCGTAGCCCAGTCCGATCCGTTCGAGCGTGCCCTTGGCCGTGCCGTTGATGAGCACGTCCGCCCGCAGCGCCAGCTTGCGCACGATCTCCTGGCCCTCGACGGTGCGCAGATCGACGGCCAGCCCCCGCTTCGAACGGTTTCCCAACTGGTGGAAGATCCCCTCGCTGCCCAGGAACGGCGTGGTCGAGTTCCGTCCGTTGTCGCCCCGCAACGGTTCGACGTGGACGACGTCAGCGCCCATCTCGGCCAGCATCCGGGCGGTCAGCGGCCCGGCGACCTCCTGGGTGATGTCCACCACCCGCACACCGTCGAGCGGTCGGATCGGCGCGCTCCCGCCCCCCGACGCCACGTCGGCGCCACCTCCGCTCCCGCTCATCGGTGCACCAACTCGGCCAGGTTCCCGCCGAAGACCCGGGCGGCGACGGCGTCGTCGAGGGCCTCGTTCTGCTTGGCCCGGTACTCCTCGAGCGGCGAGGCATACCCTTCGGGATGGGGGAAGTCGCCCCCGAACATCAGGATCGGCCCCACCTGCTTCATCAACGCCCCGGGCTTCTCGGAGGCGAACGAGCTGATCCGCACCTGCCGGCGGAGGTAGTCGCTGGGCCGGTCCGACAGCTCGACCAGCCGGTGACCGGTGATCCGCCGGTAGGTGTCGTAGGCCGAGTCCACCTTGAACATCAGATCGCCGATCCAGCGCGACAGCAGCTCCACCACGGCGATGCGCAGCTGCGGGTGGCGGTCGAGCACACCGCCGAGCACGAGGTCGCTCAGCGCCAGCTGCGCGTCGGTGCCGTGCAACGGAAAGCTCAGCATCGGCATGTAGTCCATGTCGTCGTTGGCCGTCCACGCCGCATCGAGCATGCCCACCAGGCTGGTCCCGCCCACGTGGAACGTCGGGGTGATGCCGTGCTCGGTGAACAGCGACCACGCCCGGTCGAGCTCGGGGTGCGACAGGCGCCGCCCGTCCACCAGCCCGGTGCTCATCATGGCCAGCCGCACCCCGCCGGCGGACAGCGCCCGCAGCTGGCCGTCGAGCCAGTCGAGGTCACCGCGCAGGCTGACGTGGCCCACCGGGTGCAGCCGCCCGTCACCGGCGGCCCGCACCGACACCGCCCAACGGTTCCAGGCCGCCATGTTGGCCCGCAACGCCGGCAGATCGTCGCCGAGCCACAGCTCCCAGTTGATGCCCCACTGCGGGAACAGCACCGACTCGTGCACGCCCCAACCGTCGAGCGCGTCGCGGCGCACCACCGGGTCCCAGTGCGCCGCCGGCAGATCGCGCCCGTAGTCGAACCGGGCCGGCCGGCCGGCGCGGTGGTCCTGCAGCAGGTCCCCGATGCTCTCGTAGCGACCGGGTTCGCAGATCCACGTCAACAGCAACCGGCGGCCACGGTGGGTGAGCCACGGGTGGCCGAGCTCGTCGCACTCGATGGTGAGCGCCGCGTCCCGTTGCGAGGGGTCGATGTGCTCTCGCCACAGCTCGGGGCGCTCGAAGAGGTGGGAGTCGGCGTCGATGACCAGCGGCAGGTCCATGCCACCATCATCGCCGTCGCGGCCGAGCCCTGCTCGCCGGATGGCGCACGCTACCGTGCTCCGGCAACACAGCGATCGACGAAGGAGGACCACGATGGACATCGAGTTCTGGGTCGACCCCATTTGACCGTGGTGCTGGGTGACGGCCCGTTGGGTCGTCGAAGAGGTGGCACCGGAGCGTGACCTGAAGGTGAACTGGCGACCGATCAGCCTGCTGTTCAAGAACAACCCGGCGCCCGACAGCGAGTACTACGCACCCGTGCTCAAGACCCACAAGATGCTGCGGGTCATGGAGGCGGTGCGCAAGGGCGAGGGCGACGGGCCGATCCAGGCGCTGTACTGGGAGCTCGGCAGCCGGGTGCACCACGACAAGGACACCGACTTCCCCATCGAGGAGGCGCTGGCCAAGGTCGGCCTCGACCGGAGCTATGCCGCCGCGCTGGAGGACGAGTCGTGGGACGAGGTGGTCCGGGTGGGCCACGACGACGGCTTGGCCCTCGTGGGCGAGGATGTGGGCACGCCCATCATCGCCTTGCGCAACGACGCCGGTGAGCGCATCGGCATCTTCGGCCCGGTCATCACCAAGGTGCCCAACCGTCAGCAGTCGCTGCAGCTGTGGGACGGCATGGTCGCCTGCATGAACGTGCCCGGGTTCTGGGAGCTCAAGCGCACCCGCACCGAACGCCCCAACGTGGGCGAGCGTCCCAGCTGACCCACCGGGTCCCAGCACGACTTCGGGCGGCAGGGGGCCAGACCTTCCGGTACGGTCTGGCCCCATGCCGCTGCCTCCCTATCGGGTCGACTACCTCCCGATGGTCGACCGTCCCCGCATCGAATGGCCCGACGGCGCCCGGGTCGCCTTCTGGGTGGCGCCGAACGTGGAGCACTACGAGTACCTGCCGCCCCGCGACCCGCAGCGCAACCCGTGGCCGCGCACCCCGTGGCCCGAGGTCCAGGGCTACGGCTACCGCGACTACGGCAACCGGGCCGGGTTCTGGCGCATGCTCGAGGCGTTCGACCGCTTCGAGATGCGCTCCACCGTGTCGCTCAACCTGGCGGTGTTCGAGCACTACCCGGAGATCGGGGCGGCGATGCTCGAGCGCGACTGGGAGGTGATGAGCCACGGCATCTACAACACCCGCTACCTCCACGCCCTGAGCGAGGACGAGGAGCGGGCGTTCTACCGTGACTGTGTCGAGACGATGCACCGCCACACCGGCAAACCGTTGCTGGGCATGTTGGGGCCCGCCGTCTCCAACAGCGCCCGCACCCCGGACCTCATGGCCGAAGCCGGGCTGCTCTACCACGCCGACTGGATGCACGACGACCAGCCGGTGCCGATCAGGGTGGCGAACGGCCGCCTGGTGTCGGTGCCCTACAGCACCGAGCTCAACGACGTGCCGGTGTTCCTGCAGCACTACGACACCGATGAGTTCGTGGCCATGGCCAAGGCCCAGTTCGACCGGCTCTACGCCGAGGGCGAGGCATCGGGCCGGGTGATGTGCCTGGCCATCCACCCGTACCTGATGGGCATGCCGCACCGGATCCGGCATCTGGAGGAGATCTTCGCCCACGTGCGCAGCCACGACGCGGTGTGGCACACCACCGCCGGGGAGATCGCCCAGCACTTCTTGGACCACCACTACGACGACTTCGTGGCCCACGCCACCCGGCTCGAGAACGGGGGCACCGATGCCCGCTGAACGCCGCCACGGCATGGACCACGACCACTACGCCTGGTCGGCGCTGCCCACCCGGCCGCCGCTGCGCTGGCCCGACGGCAAGCAGCTCGCCCTGTGCGTCATCGTGCTGCTCGAGCACTACGAGTGGGAGCCGCCGGCGGGCGCGTACTCGCTGCGGCGGCCCTCGGGCGGCATCTTCCCGCTGCCGGCGCCCGACTACGTGCGCCTGACCCACCGGGAGTACGGGCACCGGGTGGGGATCTTCCGGGTGCTCGACGCCCTCGATGCGGCAGGCGTGCCGGCCAACGTGGCGGTCGATGCGCTGACCGCCGAGCACTACCGCTGGCTGATGGAGCATTGCGTGCAGCGTGGTTGCGAGCTGCTCGGCCACGGCGTGGCCGCCAGCCGGCTGATCACCAGCCGCATGGACGAGGACGAGGAGCGGGCCACCATCGCCCGTTCGATCGAGGCGATCGCCGCCGTCACCGGCGCAACCCCGGCCGGGTGGCTCGGCCCCGAGGGCGCCGAGTCGGCCCGCACCCCCCCGCTGCTGGCCGAGGCCGGCATCCGCTACCTGTGCGACTGGCCCAACGACGAGCAGCCCTACGCCATGACCGTGCCCACCGGCGAGCTCACCGCGCTGCCGCTGTTCCTCGAGACCGACGACGAGTTCGCCCTGTGGACCAGGCGCATGTCGCTCGACCGGTGGTCGGCGATGGTGGTGGAGGCGGCCACCCGCCTGCACGACGACGGCGCCGACAGCGGCCGGTTGCTGGTGCTGACGCTGCGACCGTGGCTGACCGGCCAGCCGTTCCGCATCGGCGCCTTGGAATCCGCGCTGCGCGAGATCATGGCGCTACCCCACGTCTGGGCCGCCCACGGTACCGACATCGTCAACGCCTTCCGAGCTGCGAGCGTCTGAACGCGGCCAACCGCCGCCCAACCGTCCCTGTTCTGGAGCATTCAACAGCTCGTCATTGGAGGTGAGTTTGCTAGAAGCGCGCCGATCGATACGCTGCCGCCGTGGCTGGAACCCTTCACGTGCGGAGAACGTTCATCGCGCTCGCGATCCTGACGATCAGCTGTGCATCGCTCCTCGTAGCGACGCCATCGGTCGGGGCGGCGGCGGGCTCGTTCCACGCTGACGCCGTACCGTGCTCTCGACACCCGCGGCGGCGCCCCGTTCGGTCCGGATGAGACCAGATCGCTCCAGGCTCGCCGGTCTCGGCGCAGGCCACGGCTGCGGCGCTGAACGTGACGGTCATCGCCGGTGCAGCGCCGACCTATGTCACCGTGTGGCCGGGCAGGGCTCCCCGTCCGTGGGCGTCCAACGTCAATGTCGACGCAGGTGCCACGACCCCCAACCTGGTGCTGGTCGGCTTGAACGACCGCACCGTGCAGCTGCGCAACGAAGCCGGTGCGACCGCACGTCATCGTCGATGTCGTCGGCTACTTCGACGGTGACTTCACCGGGATCAACCCGGCCCGCGTGCTCGATACACGCGATGGCACCGGCGCACCCGCTGCCCGCCTCCGAGCGGGCGAGCGACTCGATGTCGCCGTCACGAAACCGGCTGGCATCCCCGACGGAGCCGCCGCGGTGGCGATCAACATCACCGCCACCAACCCGTCGGCCGACTCCTATCTGACCGCCTGGCCGGCCGGCCTCTTCCAGCCGGCATCCTCCAACGTCAACATGGCGCGCGGGCAGACCGTGGCGAACATGGCGGTGGTGGGTGTGTCCGCCGACGGCCGGATCTCGCTGCTGAACGGGGCGGGCGAGACGGACGTCGTGATCGATGTGTTGGGTTGGTTCAGCGGTGCGGGCTTCACGTCGGTCTCGCCGGCGCGACTCCTCGACACCCGAGCATCGACCTGCGGCTTCACGCTCGGTGCCGCCGAGGAACGTCGGCTCACGGTGGCCGGTGCCGGCGGTGTGCCCGGCACCGGTGTCGAGGCGGTGGCCCTGAACGTGACCGCCGTTGGACCGAGCAGCGGTGGCTACCTGGCGGTGTACCCAGCCGGCGTCGAGCGCCCCTACGTGTCGAACCTCAACTTCCGAGCGGGCCAGACGGTGCCGAACGCCGTGCTCACCGGCGTCGGGGCCGGCGGGCAGATCAGCATCTACAACCCTGCCGGCACGGTGCACGTGCTGGTCGACGTCACCGGCTGGTTCGGCGGCACACCGATCGCCGCCGGTCCCGCCACGCCATGCCCGGCCGCGGCCCTACCCCCCACTCCCGTCCCTGACCCGATTCCGCCGGCACCGCTGCCCGATCGGCAGCCCGGGGTCACGCCAGGAGCGTTCTGCTCGCCGGGCGGCGCCTACGGCGAAACCGTCACCGGTGCGCTGATGCTCTGCACCACCTCGCCGACCGACACCCGCAACCGCTGGCGCGCCGCCTGATCAGTCCGGCTGGTGCTTTGACCATGCGGTAGGGTCTCGACCGCCGGCGGACACCCGGCCGGCGGAGAGGGGACGGTCGCCATGGCGTTGTTCATCATCGAACGCGGCTTCGCCGAGCAACTCGATGTTGCTCCAGAACTGATCCAAGCGGTGGAGGACTACAACGGCGGCGCCGGGCTGCGGTGGCTGTTCAGCTTCCTGTCGGCCGATGGGAAGAAGGGGTACTGCCTCTACGAGGCGCCCAACGCCGATGCCCTGCGGGCCCAAGCAGCGTCGCTCGGCCTGCCCGCCGACGCCATCGTCGAGGTCTCCGAGGTGAACCCGGCGGTGCTCAACGGCGGCGCCGGCGTCACCTCCCACGCAATGCGCTTCTGAGCGCGGCGCACCGTTCGCTCCGATCAGAACATCGGCAGCGTCGGTCGGTGGCCGAGCAGCACTCGGCCGGCGTCGCGCCGCAGGGCCTGGAACGACTCGAACGAGGCCGAGATGGCGTGGATGTCGCGCAGGGCGCGGTCGACGTGGTTGTGGGTGGCATAGGCGCTGCTGGTCGCCACGCTGTAGAGGCGGCTGACGTGGCTGCAGGCGAGGTCGAACGTTGCGAACAACAGCGACCACCAGCGGCCCGGAGCTCGCCCGGCGGCGTCGCGCTGCGCTCGTAGTGCTCCCACAGCAGCTGAGCGAGGTGTTGCTGGGTGATCGAGAGCTGGTCGACCGCCGCGGTCGCGTCGCAGATCGTCTGCAGCACCCGCGCCTCGTCGAAATGGGCATGGCCGTCGAAGTTGCTGTGCTTGTTGGCCACCATCGAGGCCGCGCCGTGCAGCCCACTGCGCAGCGCACCCACGCACAACGCAGCGGCGCAGGCCCACAGCGCTGAGGAGCTCGGCCAGCGGAACAGCGTGCGGTCGATCAGTGGCGGCTGGGTGGGATCCACCACCCGGCCGGCGGGCACGAACAGCTCCCGTACCCTCACGGCGTGGCTACCGGTGCCGCGCATCCCCGAGGCCCGGTCCCAGGTGTGCTCCACCTCCACCGCGTCGGCCGGGATGACCACCCGGCGGATCGCCGGCGTGCCATCAGGCGGCGCACCGTCAACCTGCAGCCGGGCCACGACCATGCACCATCCCATGTCCGCAGCACCCGTCATGAACGGCCACGCGCCGTCGAGCACGTACCCGTCGCCGCTCGGACGAAGCGTGGCACCGGATGGGGCCAGGCCCCCGCCGCACGGTCGGTCGCCGGCGGCGAACACCTCCGCTCGGGACTCCTCTGGCATCCATGCCGCGGCCAGCCCGGTGGCGCCGGTGTTGGCCAGGTGCCAGGCCACGGTCGGGTCCGCCCGGCCGACGCGTTCGCACAGCGCCAGCTGCTCCGGTACCGACAGCTCCAGGCCGCCCACCTCCTTCGGTGCGCACAGACGCCACAGCCCGGCGCGACCGGTGGCCTCCAACACCGCAGGTGCGAGTCGCGCAGTGCGTTCGGCAACGTCTCGGTTCGCCTCGATCACGGCGAGCATGTCGCTCCACTGATCCATGGTCCCCTCCGGGTCGTGGTTCGGTTCAGAAACGGGGATGGTTCGGCTCGTGGCCGAGCAGCGATCGGCCGGCAGCCCGTCGCAGCGACTGGAACGAGTCGAACGCAGCGTTCAGCGCATGCACATCCCGCAGGGCCCGCTCGATCGGGTTGCGCGTTGCGTAGGCGCTGCTGGTGCCCACGGCGTACAGGTTGCTGACGTGGTAGCGGGCCACGTCGAAGCTGGCGAACACCACCGACCACAGCCGCGCCCGTCGCTCGGGCTCCGGAGACGCCGCTTCCACCTGGCGATCCCAGTACCGCCCGCAGACGCGTTCGAGGCCGGCCGAGAGGCACTCGGCCGCGGCGACGGCGTCGGCCACGTACTGCTGGATCCGGGGATCGTCGAAGTGGGCGTGCCCGTCGAAGCGGGAGATCTTGCCGCCGACCAGTTCGATCACCGCGGCGGTGGCGGAACGCAGGATGCCCACCGCCATTGCTGCGCAGGGAGCGAAGAAGAGCACGGCGTCGTTGATGTTGAACAGCGGGCGGTCGAGCAACGGCGGTGCATCGAGCGGCACGGCCATGGTCTCCGGCACGTACAGGTCGGTCACGGCAACGGCGTGGCTGCCGGTCCCCCGCATGCCGCTCGCCGCCTGCCACGTCTCGCCCACCTCGGCGTCGGCGAGCGGGAACACGATCCGCCGCACGTCGCGAGGTGCAGCCGGACGGCCGTCGGCATCGGTCACCATCACGGTGGCCGTGGCCCAGGACGCATCGGCGGCGCCGGTCATGAACGGCCACGTGCCCCGCAGCCGGAAGCCGCCGTCATCGGGCACCATCGCCACACCGGCGGCCAGGGCACCTGCATACCCGAACGGGCGATCGAGGCGCGCCAGCACCGCCGCCCGCTCGCGCTCACCCAACCGGGCGGAGACCAGACCGGTGGGTATGGAGTTGACCGCGTGCCACCCCACGGTCGGATCTGCTTCCCCCAGCCGCTCGAACCACGTCAGCAGCGTGGGCAGCGGCAGCTCGGCCCCGCCACACTCCTTCGGCGCCGTCAACGACCACAGCCCGGCGCGACCGGCGGCCTCACCGACCTCGGGTGCCAACCGGGCCCGCTCCTCCGCCAGCTCCCGGTTGCGCCGGATCGTGTCCCACAACTGGCCGTGATCGGGCTCGTCCATGGTGACAGCCTGACGAACCGGCCGCCGAGCCACATCGTCAACGTTGACCCGAACGCCGACCGACCCTGACTAGTCAGGGGTCAGCGCCCGGTGCTGCAACGCCCAGGCGATGGCCTCGGATCGGTTGGCGCACCCCGTCTTGACCAGGATCGAGTGGATCTGGTTGGCGACGGTGTGGCGGCTCGTGTGCAGCCGTTCGCCGATCTCCCGGTTCGTGCAGCCCGCGGCCACCAGCCGCAGCACCTGGATCTCCCGCTGGCTCAAGGCCACCGCACGGTCGACCGGTCGCCGTTCGCCCTCGCGAGCCGAGAGACAGCGCGAACGCACGGCGACCAGCCCGTGCCGCTCAGCCAATGCCGCGGCGGCGTCGAGCTCGGCGCCGGCGCGGTCGCGTTCATGGTGGCGGCCGTGCTGGAGGAGGAACTCGCCCAACGCCAGGCGTGAGTGCGCCTCCCACGTCGGCCAGCCCGCGGCCGCATCGAAGCGGACCGCCGCTTCGAGATGCCGCTTGGCGGTGCCGAGCGAACCGGTCACGGCCAGCAGCCTGCCGAGGTAGCGGTCGGCTGAGCCGTAGGCGGCGATCCCCGGCGTCCAGATGCCGTGGCCGGCGAGCGGTGCCAGCTCGGCGGCGACCGCCGCCGCGCCAGGGTGCGCCGTCGCCACGCACGCATCGGCCAGGTAGCTGAGCGTGACCGGCCGCAGATGGTCGTGCTCGACGGGTACGCGGCCTTGGGCCAGCAGCTCATCGAGCAGCCGACGGGCGGCTTCCAGCATGCCGACCTCTGCGTAGAGCGCGGCCAGACCCGGGCGCCAGCTGACCGCCGCCTCCAGCCTGGCCACCACCTCCATGACCGGGCGCAGCTCCTCGAGACGCCCCTGTTCCCGCAGCACCCCGAAGCTCAGCAGACCGAGACCGGGAGGCGGCGCACTCAGGTGACGGCCCCAGTCCTCGACCGCGTCCACGGCGGCGGCGGCCCGGTCCAGCTGCCCCTCGGCCAGCGCACACAAGCTGCGGTGGGCGGCGGTCGCCGCCAGCAGCATCGGCTGACGGATGCGCTCGGCCAAGACCTCCATCTCGCTCACGACGGCGCGCAACTCGCTCCCCCGACCCAACAGGCAATCACCGAAGGCGAGCTTCATCAGGTTCCGCAGCAGCGCCTCGGGATCGGCAGCCCGCCGCGCCAGTTCGACCGCCTCGTGAGCCAGGGCCATCCGGGCCGGCGCGTTCGCCGGGTCGAGCCACCCGGCGAACAGTGCGCCGTGGATCACGCGGGTGAGCAACGACGGACCGGCACTCAGTCGGGCGAGCGCCACCGCCTCGTCCCCGACGCGCACCGCCGCCTCGTCCTCGCCGGAGAAGCTGAGAGCGATCGACCGGGTCGTCAGCAGGCGCGCCCGATCGGCCCCGGTCGCGAACGGCAGCGCAGCGTCCACCAGCGAGAGACGGTCGGCGACGGGACCATCGCTCCGCCAGGTGAGCTCGAACAGCACCCCGGCAGCCGCCACGAGCCGTTCGGTATCGCCGCTCTCACGGGCGAGCGCCGTGGCCTCGCCTGCGGCCCGCAGCGCACCGTCGATGTCACCGCCGAGCACCATGACCTCGCTCAAGGCGACGAGCAACCCGGTGCGCAGTTGCGGTTCCTGCACCACCGCCAGCGCCTCGAGCAAGGTGGTGGCGGCGTCGTCGTAGGCGTTGTCGGCCAGCGAGCGCGCCGCTGCCTCTCCCGCCCATCGGGCCGGCTCCCGCTCGTCCACCATGGGCACGGCGGCGCTGTAGTGATGGGCGATGAGGTGCAGCCGCTGCGGTGCGAGCTGCACCAGCGCCTCGGCCAACGCCTGGTGATCAGCCTGTCGAGCCGTCGGCGATCGGGCTTCGTGCAACGCCTGCGCCAGCAGGTCGTGCCGGAAGCGCAGTTGCCCGCCGGCGTCATCATCGAGCAAGCCCGCCGCCGCCGCGGCATCGAGACAGGCGAGCGCGCGGCGCAGGTCCATGCCGGCCGCGAGCGCCACGACCCGCGGATCGAACGGGGAGCCGGCCGTGGCCGCCATGGTCAGCAGGCGTTCGGCGTCGGCGCCCAACGACTTGGTGCGGCGCTGCACGAGCTCCCGCAGCGCCAGGGGCGCGGTCACCGACCGAGCGTCGCCCCGTCGTTCCCACCGACCGGCGTCGAAGACGATGACGCCTCGTTCGACGAGGTCGTGCCACCGTTCGCCGACCAGCAGCGGGTTGCCGTCCGTGGCGGCCAGGAGCTCATCGGCGAGCTCCGTCAGCGGCGCATCGAGCCGACGGCCGGCCAGACGCTCCAGGACCGTGTGCAGTTCGGTGCGTTCCAAGCCGCCGAGCGTGATCCATCGCACCGTCTCACGGCGGCGAAGCTCGCTCAACAGCGCAGCGGCCGACTCGCTGATGTCGAGCGGTGTGTTCCGGCCGGCCAACACCACGCACGTCCGACCGAGGGAGGCCTGGGCCAGGTGGGCGGCGAGCATCGCCGTGGAGGGTCGCGCCCAGTGGATGTCGTCGAGCACCAGCAACAGCGGGCACTCGTCGGCGATTCGGCGCAACACCGCCGCCACGGCGTCGAACATCCAGTACCGGTCCGTTGCTGCATCACCCACGGGCGTCGGGGTGGCCGCAGGGAACAGCCGAGGCAGCAGCACGGACAGATCACGCCCCCGCTCGCCCGCCAGCACGCGGCGCGCCGGCCCATCGAGCTGCTCGAACAGCCAACCCAAGGCCCGCACCATCGGGTCGAAGGGCAGGTCGCTCGCCTCGCTGCAACCGCCCCACAGCACGACCGCACTGCCCTCGTGCGCCCGCCTCGCCAGGTCGGCGACGACGCGCGTCTTGCCCGCGCCGGCCTCCCCGGTGATCACCACGATCCGCGGTCCGTCAGCGCCCGCAGCCGCCCACGCCTCGGCCAACACCCCCGAAGCAGGCCGAGCCACGAAGGGCAGACGTCGGTCGTCGGGCAGCCCGGGTGGGAGCGCGACGGCGCAGCCCTGCACGGTGGGCGTGGGCGCCCAGTCGATCAGGACCGCATCCGGTGTGGTTGGCAGCGGAGCGCCATCGGGGCGCTCGCCACGGCCGGCACCGGTGCTGCGATACGGACCGGTATCGAGCCGCGTCACCAGCTCGGTGGCGAGGATCTGACCCGGTCGGGCTTGGCGCAACAGCTCCAGCACCTGCGGCATGGCTCCGCCGACGGGTTGCTGTGGCGCCGTCGGATCGAGATCTCCGAGGCAGAGGGCGATGCGCATGCCGGCGCGCTCGACGGTTGCCGCTCGCAGGCGCTGGAACCGGATGGCGGCGTCGATGGCGTCGGTGACACGCCCGAACGCATACAGGCCGACGTCGGAAGGCGCCTGCCGCGGTGCGTCGAGCTTCCAGACCTCGCCCGATCCCGCGGGCGCCTCGGGGAAGGGCACCGCCGCCGGGGCGACGGCCAGAACGGTGGCGGTCCGCAGCACGGCAGTAGCGTGCCACGTGCTGCACCCTTCCGCCTCGGGAACGGTGCCTTGGAGGTCCCGGAGGTCAGCCGGCGGTGGCGAGGCGGTCGACGGGGGTGGTGCGGGTGCGGCCGGTGCCGGCGGTGACGACCACCGCGATGACCAGCAGCACGCCCAGTCCGGCGGCGCCGTAGTTGAGCTCGCGGTAGCTGAAGGCGGCCACGATGGCCCCGGCGGACACGCCGGCCATGGCCCCGAACCCGGCCATGCACAGGTCGCCGGCACCCTGCACGCTGGCCCGCTGGTGCACGGGGAAGGACTCGCTCAACAGCCCGCTGGCGGCCACGATGCCGAAGCACCAGGCGACGCCGATGAGCGCCAGCGCGCCGGTCAGCCCGATGAACCCGTCGTTGGGGGTGAACCCCGCCCACAGCGCCCCGGCCGTGCACTGGACCCCAGCGGCGAGCAGCATCGGGTAGCGGCCCACCCGGTCGGTCAGCGTGCCGATGAACGGGCTGAGGGCGTACATGCCCAGGATGTGCACGAACAGCATGATGCTGATCTGGTTCTTCGACAGCCCGCCCTCCTTCATGTAGAGCGGGGTCAGCGTCATGACGCCCACCATGGTGGCCTGGCTGATCATCATGCCCAGCACGGCCAGGCGGGCCCTCGGGTGCGCCAGGATCAGCTTCATGGACGCCGAGAACGGCAGCCGGCCCTCCTCCTTGGTCTTCCCGACGCCGCCGGCGAGCACGAGCGGATCGGGCCGCAGGCGCAGCTCGACGATGGCGGCGCCGACGAGGAAGAGCAGCGCGCCGGTCAGGAACGAACCGCCGTAGTCGGGCAGCCCGAAGCGACGGCCCACCGGGTCGAACACCGACAGCGACACCAACGAACCGAACCCGGAGCCGATCGTGGTGGCCCACACCACCATGCCGATGGTCTGGGCCCGCTTCTCGGGCTTGGCCAGATCAGCCGCGGCATAGCGGGTGGCGAGGTTGGCGGCGTTGCCGGCACCGATGCCGGCCACCCCGAGGGGCAGCAGCGGGAAGAACCGGGTCACCGCGGCCATCACGGCCAGGAAGGCGCCGATCGCACCGAGCAGGTAACCGGTGCGCAGACCGGGCCGGCGCCCCGAACGGGCCATCAGCTTCGCCAGCGGGAACGAGGCGATCGACGCACCGATCGACAGGGAGGCGGCGGACAGGCCGGCCAGCGTCTTGTTGCCGGTCAGGTCGTCGGCCAGCAGCGCGGTGACGGAGTAGCCCGAGACGAGCCCCATGCCACCGCAGATCTGGCTGCTCAGCAGCGTGCGCACCGTCTTGCGCTGAACCGCCTCGAGGTCCGCCTCACCGGCAGCCTCGAGCCTCTCCTGGATGTCGGTCACCCGATCCCCCTTGTCCGAACAATTCAGGATCGTACCCGGATTCGATTCCGGCGCACAGTTCGCCGGCCGGCGCTACGTTGCGGCCCGTGCAGGTACGGATGGGCGTGGCGTGGTTCGACGAGGCCGAATGGGCCAAGGCCGTGGAGCGCTGGCCCGAGTTGCTCGAGGAGATGCCGGCCGAGCACCTCGCCTACAAGGCGGCCATCGAAGCGAAGGTGGCGGCCATGCAACCGACCATGCGCGGCGCCCGGCTGGCGCTGACGCCGGTCACCGTGGCGGAGATCGAGGCGCGCGCCGCGGCCGACGGCATCGAGGCGGGCTCGGCCGAGGCCCGGGGCCGGGTGGCGGCCGACAACACCCGCCTCGGTCGGGGCGTGGCCTGGCCGCCCGGCCGCAACGACCCGTGCTGGTGCGCGTCGGGCGCCAAGTACAAGCGCTGCTGCGGCGCCTGATCGCCCGCCGCGCCCGCCGCGGCGATGCCGACCTCCCCGTCGGATCCAGATGCGCTACGGTCCTTGTGACCGACGTCACCGCGCCGGGTCACAGGGGACAAGGACGTGCCCGATCGGGCGGTCCTTTCTAAAGGGGACAGCATGAAACAGCAACGGACGGCGCGCCTGTGCGCCGTGGTGGCCGGCCTCGGCCTGCTCGCCGCCGCGTGCGGCGGTGACGACGGCGGCGGCAGCAGCGAGGAGGCCGCCACCGCGGCCACCGTCGACCAGGGCGTGCAGAAGGGCGTGCAGGACGCCCTGAGCGGCTCGTCGACGACCGCCGCCGAAGGCGACGACGACGACGCCGCCGCGGCGGCCGAGCCCAAGGCGCACCCGACCACGCTCGAGGACTGGGAGGCGCTCTGGGAGGAGGAGCGCGCCGCCGTCGTGGAGAAGATCAAGGACGGCGGGTACGGCATCGCCGCCGACGGCAAGAGCGCCCTCATCTCCGACGGCTACACCATCGACCTCTCCGCCTGCGCATCGGGCTGGAGCGACACCGAGGGCCTGAGCGACACCGAGATCAAGATCGGCCACACCACCGCCCAATCCGGCACCCTGGCCATCTACGGTCAGATCGCCACCGCCATGGGCCTCTACTTCGCCGATGTCAACAAGGCGGGCGGCATCACCGACTCCGAGGGCAAGACCCGCACCATCAACCTCATCGTCAAGGACGACGGCTACGACCCGGCCCGCACCATCCCGTTGGTCGACGAGCTGATCGACGCCGAGAAGGTCTTCGCCATGTGGACGCTCGGCTCGCCCAACACGATGAAGACCTACGACAAGCTCAACCAGCGCTGCATCCCGCAGCCGCTGTCCATGACCGGCCACCCCGCCTGGGGTGACCCGGTCAAGCACCCGTGGACCACCGGCCTCCAGCTGGCCTACAACACCGAGTCGGTCCTCATCGGCGCCTTCATCGAGGAGCGGGCCGAGGAGTTCAAGGCGGACGACGGCAAGATCATCATCACGTCGCTGGCGCTCAACAACGATGCCGGCAAGGCGTTCGACGGCGGCGTGCGGGCCTGGCTGGCCCAGAGCCCGATCAAGGCCGACGTCGAGTACATCAACGAGGTGATCGAGCCGGCCTCGCCCACGGTGACCGACCCGATGACCACGCTCGCCTCCAAGAACGCCGACGTGTTCATCTCCCAGCTCGGCGGCGCCGCCTGCACCCAGGCCGTGGTCGAGGCCGCCCAGAACGGCATGCACGAGTCGGTCGACTACCTGTTCCAGTCGTCGGTGTGCAAGAGCAACGGCTTCATGGGCAAGGACAAGGTGGGCGGCGACGGCTCGGCATCGGAAGGCTGGTGGGTGGTCGGCGGCGGCCTCAAGACCTTCGACACCGCCGCCTACGACAACGACCCCTGGGCCAAGGCCATGCGCGCCCAGCTCGATGCCGCCGGCATCGACTGGAAGACCAACGCCACCCACCTCACCGGCAACGCCATGTTCGCCTGGACGGCGGAGCAGGCCCTGCGCATCGCCTCCGACCTCGACGGCGGGCTGACCCGGGTCAACTTCATGATCGCCCTGCGCAACATGGACATGACGGCGCCGTTCCTGCTGGAGGTGCCGGTTTCAACATGAGCGGCAACAAGGACGCCTACTTCGTCGAGGCCTCCGAGTTCGCCCAGTACGACGCCGCCCAGCAGAGCTTCATCCAGCAGGGCGAGGTCATCGAGCTGTCGGGCAAGTCCTCCAACTGCGCCTGGGATCAGAGCACCGCGGCCTGCGCGCGATGCAACCGCGCTGATCTCCCCCGCCACGGGGCCGTGTCCCCGCCGTCCGTTCGCACCAGGTGTGACGGACGGCGGGAGCTCATACACTCTCCGTTGTCAAACCACCACGGAGTCGGCGGACCGTACGCGATCGGGCGACGGCGGCTCCGGGTTCGACGGGCGGACATGGCGATCCACAGCATCTGCCTCGTCAGGGACGAGGCCGACATCATCGAGCACACCCTGCGACACGCGGCCCACTGGTCGAACCGCATCTACGTGCACGACAACGGCAGCACCGACGGCACCTGGGAGATCGTGCTGCGCCTCGCCGCCGAGCTGCCCCAGGTCGTGCCGTTCCGCCGGGACGAGTCACCGTTCGACGATGCCCTGCGCCTGCAGGCGTTCCGGCAGTTCTCCGGCCGGGCCACCGAGGGCGACTGGTGGTGCCGGCTCGACGCCGACGAGGTCTACATCGACGACCCCCGGCGCTTCCTCGACCGCATCGCCCCGTGCTTCGACACCGTGTGGTCGGCCAGCTTCCAGTACTACCTGACCGATCTCGACGTGCAGCGCCATCGCCAGGATCCCGCGGTATGCCGACGACGTGCCCATCGAGCAACGGTGCCGGTACTACCTCAACAACTGGTCGGAGGTGCGCTTCTTCCGCCAGCACCGCGGCCTGCGCTGGGAGCGCGGACCGCTGCCGGCGCCGCTGCGGCGCACCTATCCGCAGCGCATCCGCCTCAAGCACTACCAGTACCGCTCACCCCAGCAGGCCGAGAAGCGCTTCGCCGTCCGGGCCGCGGCCATGCAGCGGCGGGTGTTCGCCCACGAACTGCGCACCGACTGGGCCGGCTCCATCGTGGCCCCGCCGGCCAGCGGGCCAACGACGGCGCCTGGGCGCCGCGCCGCTGGACCGAGCGGGTGCTGCCCGCCGCCACGCTGGTGGCCGACGACGGTGTGCACTACGAGATCGACGAGGGGCTCCTGCCGCCGATGTTCGACCTGCACCCCACGCTGCGGCGGCGCGTGCAGACGGCCCTCGAACGCCGGCACCGCCCGAACCCTGCGCCCACACCCGCGCCGTTCGAGCCGCCGTTGGCGGTGGCCCCGGCGACCGAACCGGTGGGTCAGATCGGTTTGGCCCGCCACTTGCCGCCCTCCACCTTGTAGAGGCGGTAGGCGGTGCCGGGATCGGCCTCGGTCCAGCCGACGTTGCACAGCACGCACCGCTTGAACTCGAAGGCGACGCCCTTGCGCCGGGCGAGGGGCACGAACCCGCCCGGTTTGATCGATCCGCCGCAGTGGCAGCGATCGCCCGAGCGACCGACCACGCTCAACCACCCCACGCCGACCCCCCTCCGATGCACGCGCGCCGACGAAGCTATCGAACACCGCTCGCCGATCACAGTTCGATCGTCTGCACCGCACCGGGCCCGACGCCGGAACCCGGCGCGCCCGTCACGCCGAACCGCTACGTTGCTGCGCCGTGACACCGCACGTCTGCCCCACCTGCGCCCGGACCGAACCGGGTGTTCGACCACGACCGCTGCGTCGCCAACGTGCCGCGGGCGTTCCGCGGCCCGGCCACGTCGATGCACGGTGGCGCGGCGGCCGGTGCGGTCGCCTGCCTGGCCGACCGCCACCTGTCCGGGCCGATGGCCCGTTTCAGCGTGCGCCTGCACGCGCCGCCGCCCCTGGGCACCGACCTGCCGTACCGGGTGCAGCTCGATGCCGACGGCCGGCGGCTGGGCTTCGAGGTGGGTGAGCCCGACGCCATCGTGCTGTCGGGGTGGGCGGCCACCGCCGACGCAGCCCGAGAGCCGGTGGTGCCCGAGGATGTGGTGGCCGAACTGGCGGCCCGGGCCTCGCTCGACGCGGCGCGTCGCCACCGCTTCGACACCTACGTGGACACCTCCACCGAGGAGTTCTCCGAGTGCTTCGGCTGCGGGCCACACACCGACGACGGCCTGCACCTGCGCACCAGGGTCATCGACGACGGCCACGCCTGGATCGACTGGGCGCCGCCGTTGCGCTGGCAGGATGGGCAGCAGCTCGCCCTGCTGCCGGCCATCGCCGCGCTGGACTGCACCTCGGCCATCCCGCTGCGCGACTTCGGTGTCACCTCGGAGGCGGAGACCGTGCTGCTCGGTACGTACGACGGCCGGGTGCACCGGCGCCCACCGGCCACCGTCGGGGACTCGTTCCGGATCGTGACCTCCACCCGGCGACGCGAGGGCCGCAAGATCTACGCCGACATCGGCTTGTTCGCACCCGACGGCGAGGTCTTCATCACCGGTTGCGCCACCTGGATCGTGCTCGCCGCCTGAGCGCGTGCCGCCGCGCCTACGCTGCCCCCTCGTGGCAGACGTGGATGTGGACGTGGACGCGGTCGTCGACGAGGTACAGACCTGGCTGGCCGAGCACTGGGACCCGGAACGGCCGCTGGTGCGGTGGCGGTCGTTGCTGGCCGACTCCGGCTGGGGCTGCCCGAGCTGGCCGACCGAGTGGTACGGCCGGGGCCTGCACCCCTCGCTCAACGGCGCGATCGCCGCCTGCTTCGCCCGGGCCGGGGCGGTCGGCACCGCGGCGGGCACCGCCATGACGCTGGTGGCCCCCACCGTCCTCGCCCACGGCAGCGATGAGTTGAAGGCGCGGTTGCTGCGCCCGATGATCACCGGCGAGCACAAGTGGTGCCAGCTGTTCAGCGAACCCGGCAACGGCTCGGACCTGGCCGGCCTGACCACCGGCGCGGTGCGCGACGGCGACGAGTGGGTGGTCAACGGGCAGAAGGTGTGGAACACCGGGGCGCACCACGCCCAGTGGGGCATGCTGCTGGCCCGCACCGACTTCGACGTGCCCAAGCACCGCGGCATCTCGTTCTTCTGCCTGCCCATGGAGCAACCCGGCGTGGAGGTGCGGCCGCTGCGGCAGATGAACTTCCACTCGTCGTTCAACGAGGTGTTCCTCGGCGATGCCCGGGTGGCGCACAGCAACCTCGTCGGCGAGGTGGGCGGCGGTTGGGCGGTGGCCATGACCACGCTGATGCACGAGCGGGGGCTGGCCGGCAACCGCGTCCCCGACTTCTCCCGGGCCGACGCCGGTCGCACGGTGCGGGAGGCCAAGGCGGAGGCCGAGGAGTACTTCCGCACCTACGTGTGGTACCCGCAGCGCGCCGGCCGGCCCGATCTGGTGCAGCCCCACGCCCGGCGGGTGGGGCGCAACACCGACCCGGTGCTGCGCCAGCGGATGGCGTCGGTGCACGCCTTCGCCGAGGCGTCGCGCTGGACGGCGCTGCGGGCGCAGGCCGCCCGGGCCGCGGGGCGCCCGCCCGGGCCGGAGGGTTCGCTGGGCAAGCTGTCCTCGTCGATCACCGCCCGGGCGTGCAACGCCGTGCACACCCAGCTGGCGGGCGCCCACGGCATGCTGGCCGGTACGGACCCGGCCGCCGACCCCGTCATCGCCGAGGTGCTCATCTCCACCCCGGGTCAATCCATCGCCGGCGGCACCGACGAGATCCAGCACAACATCATGGGTGAACGCGTGCTGGGCCTGCCCAAGGAGCCGTCGCTCGACAACGACATCCCCTTCCGCGAGGTCCGCCGCAACTGATCGGGCGGCGGCCGCTCAGCCCACCACCACGTGCTCGCGGGTCAGCAGCGTGGGCGTGGGCAGCCCGCTGGGATCCGCCATCATCGGCCCGTCGGCGATCACCGCGGCCAGCGCCTCGGTGCGCGCCGAGGCCCGCATGTCATCGATCGAATCGAACCAGGTGAGGGCCAGGCCGTCCCACATCGGCCGGGCGCCGTCGCGGTAGGCACCGGGGCGCACGTGGCTCTGCACGTAGCGGCGCAACTGCGGGATGGGCACCGCCAGCGGGCCGTGCACCTGCTCCCAGTACCGGTGGGTCTCGAGCGGGTCGCGATCGAGGCGCAGCCGCACCAACCCGATCGACTTGATGGCCTCGGCGCCCACCGCACCGGCCTTGATCTCCACGTCGTCGACCACCAACTCCACCAACGAGGCGGGATCGATGAAGTTGGGCTCGTCGGCCTTGGCGGCGGCGAACTCGGCGGTCGAGGCGATGGCGCGGAGGTCCTCCTTGGTGTCGAAGCTCAGCTCGGCCACCCCGTCGTAGGGCAGCTCACCGTTGCGGTAGCCGCCGGGCAACGGGTGGTCCTGCACGTAGCGCCGCAGGCCGGGCAGCGCCGCCACGATGGGCCCGTGCACGTCACGCCAGTACGCCTGGAACTCCTCCACGCTCATGCCCGGCCGACGCCGCACGAGCTCGCACACCTTGATCACGTCGTCTCCTGCCCGTCGTCGGCGCTGCCGGTGTCCTGCCGGCCGCGTTGCCAGTTCTCCAGTGCCCGGCCCACCATCGGCCGCTGCTTGCGCCCGCTCTCCACCACGGCCGAGTCGGGGTCGCGCTCACCCAACCTCGCCAGCACGTACATGGCATGGGCCGAGGTGAGGTGGGTGGTGAAGCCCTGGTTGTCCTGGGCCTGGTTCACCGCCAGCTTGGTCATGCGCATCATGAACGGATCGTTCTCGGCCACCCGCTCGGCCCAGGCGATGGTCTCGTCCACCAGACGCTCCCTCGGCACCACCCGGTTGACCAGGCCCCACCGTTCCGCCTCGGCCGCGTCCATGAAGCGCGGTTCGTAGAGCAGCTCCTTCGCCTTGCGGGGCGGCAGATCCCACGGCAGGCAGAAGTACTGGAAGTGGTGGCCCAGGAACATGGCGTCGGGCGAGGCGAAGATCACGTCCATGGCCGAGGCGATCATCCAGCCGCCGAAGATGCAGTAGCCCTGCACGGCGGCGACCGTCGGCTTGGTGAGGTTGCGCCAGCGCAGCGTGTTCTCGAAGAACAGCTCGTAGGTGGCCTCGTACCAGCCGCGGATCCCGCGCCGCCACGGGCGCTCGGCCTGGTCGGCCTTCTCCTCGGGGCTGCCCAGGTCGTGGCCGGCGGAGAAGTGGTCCCCCGCGCCCAGCAGCACGACGGCGCCCACCTCGTGGTCGGCGGCGGCCGCATGGAAGGCGTCGTCGAGCTGTTCGAGCAGGATGCGGCTCTGGGCGTTGCGGTACTCCGGCCGGTTGGTGGTGATGCGGGCCACCCGGTTGACCACCTCGTAGGTGACGACGTCGTCCTGGCTCATCGCGGCACGCTCCCGCTCATCGCCCGATGACCCGTACCGGTCGGTCTGTTCCGTCCCAGCCGTTGCACAGTGCCTCCAGCCGTTCGAACCCGGCGCGGCCCTTCTCACTGAGATCGACGATCTCCATGACCGTGCCGAGGTGGTGCTCGGTGTCGAAGTAGGTGAACGGCGTGCCCCAGATGGAGCCCTCGTGGCCGATGACCCAGCCCCGTTCGAGCCCGGCGGCGCGCTGGGCGGCGTAGTCGTCCACCCAGAACCCGAGGTGCTGCAGCCCGCCCTGCGGGCAACGGTCGAGGAACTCGCGGTACAACGAGGGCGCGTCGTCGTGGGGTTGGATCAGCTCGATCTGCAGGCTGCCCGAGTAGGCGAGGGCGATCGACATCGGGCGAGCTGGCCCGGCCCCGGTGCTCGAAGCGGTCGAGGGTGATGTGCGGGTGCACGATCCACGGTCCCACCCCGACCCGCAACCAGCCCTCGATGGCCTGCTCCAGATCAGGGACGACGTAGCCGTTCTGGCGGGCCGGTCCCAGCAGTCTGCTCATGGCCGGGCATTCTGCCAGCGATGGCGCCGGGCCGCCGCCGGGCGCGGCGGATCACTCCAGCGCCTCGGCCACCGCCAGCTCGGCGATGCGCTCGGCGTCGTAGCCCAAGATGCCCTCGAGCACCTCGTAGCTGTGCTGGCCGTAGGTGGGCCCGCCCCAGTCGTAGCTGCCCTGCGACCGGGTCAGCCGGTAGGGCGGCACGTCCACCACCGCCCAGCGGGCGTAGGGGTGGGGCTTCCACTGGAAGGTCTCACGCCACGACAGCTGCGGGTCGCCCCAGGCATCGGGGCCCTCGGTCACCAGGTGGGCGGCGATCCCGTTGGCCTGCAACCGGGCCTGCAGCCCGACGGCTTCCTGACGGCGGGTCCAGGCGCCGAGCACCTCGTCGAGCTCGGCTTTTCGGGCGAGACGCTCGGCGAGATCGAGCCCGGCCAGGTCGCTGCGGCGCAGCTCGGTGCACAGCGAGCGCCACTGCTCGTCGTCCTGGCAGGTGATGGCGATCCAGCGGTCGTCCCCGGCGGCGGGGTACACGCCGTGCGGCGCCATCGTCGGGTCGTCGTTGCCGCGGCGGGTGAGCCGCTCGGCCCGCGCTGCCGTTCCAGCAGCGCCGGGCTCAGCAGGTGGGTGGCCGCCTCCATCTGGGAGAAGTCGAGGTACTGGCCCTGGCCCGTGCGGCGGCGGTGGTCGATGGCGGCGAGCAGGGCGACGAGGCTGAAACGGGGCGAGGTGTAATCGGTGTAGGCCATGTAGGGCCCGGCCGGCGCCCGGTCGGGCCAGCCGGTGAGATCGAAGAACCCGGCCACCGCGGCGGCCAGGTTGCCGAACCCGGCGAAACCGGCCATCGGACCGGTCTGGCCCATCACACAGCTCGACAGCATGATCACGCCCGGGTTGAGGGCGGCGAGCTGCTCGTAGCCCAGGCCGAGCGAGGCCATCGTGCCCGGCGTGAAGGACTCGGTCACCACGTCGGCCCACTTGGCCAGGTCCTTCACCACCTCGCGCGCCTCGGGCTTGGCCAGGTTGAGGGCGAGGCCGAGCTTGCCGGCGTTGGCCAGGTGCCAGGCGATGGCGTTCTCCTGCTCGGGGATGTCATCGCGGTGGCCGAGGGCGGCGCGCAGGATGTCGGGCCGGTGCTCCGACTCGATGCGCACCACCGTGGCACCCCAGTGGGCCAGGATGCGCGTACCGAGCGGCATGGCGGCCACCCACGCCAGGTCGAGCACCTTGAGCCCGGCCAGGGGCTTGTCCGCGGCGTCGGCGGCCGGCGTCGCCGGCAGCAGGCGCGAGCGGGCGGCGAGCGGGCCGGCGCCCGGCTCGGCGGGGGCGGCGGGCAGGGCCGCCAGCGGGGTGGCCGACGCCTTGATCATGGCCCCGGGGTGGCGCACGCCGTCGACCTCCTCCCAGTAGCCGCGGGCGGCGAGCTGCGGGCTGGCCAGCACGTCGTCGAGGTTCGCCACCGGCACGATCAGCAGCGAACGCGCCGAGGCGGCCGCGGCCAGCTCGGCCTTGGACTTGGTGGCGGTGAACGCCTCGATCTCGTCCATGATCGCGGCGAACTCGTCGAGGGCGTACTCGCCCTGCTGGATCTTGATGGCGAAGTCGATGTAGTCGCGCTTGAAGGTCTCCTCGCGGCAGCGTCCCTCCTCGTACATCCACTCGATGAGGCGGCGGGTGAACGGACCGCCCATCGGGCCGAACAGCAGGCTGACCACCACGTGGCCGTCGGTGGCGGGGTACACCCAGCGCACCTGCAGGGTGCCGATGAACACGCCACCGCCCGAGCGGCGCACGGTGGGCAGCCCCACCGCCGGGTTGAACGTGGCCGGCATCGACGCCCCGAAGACCGAGTGCTGCACCGAACAGTCCACCCCTTGGCCCAGGCCGGTGCGGGCGCGGTCGTGCAACGCCACCATCACCCCCACCGCACCCTCGCAGCAGGCGTGCATCCACGCCTGGGGCAGCGCGGTGCGCACCGGCGGCCGGTCGGCGTCACCGGTGACCGCCATCTGCCCGCTGGCCGCCATCAGCGTCAGATCCGTCGCCTTCCAGTGCGCCTTGGGGCCGTCCACCCCGAACGGCGTCAACGCCAGCGTGATCAGCGCCGGATCGGCCGCCCGCAACCCGTCGAGGAGGGCCACGTCGTCGGGCGAGCCGCTGGCGATGACCACATCGGCGTCGACCGCCAGCGCCGCCACCGCCGCCCCGTCGGCGGCCACCACCGAACGCTTGCCGCGGTTGTAGGCGGCGAACCAGCTGTCGCGGACGTGCCCACCCGGCGGCTCCACCAGGACCACCTCGGCCCCCAGTTGGGCCAGCAGGAAGCCGGCCATCCAACCGTCGCGCCCGCTGAGATCGAGCACCCGATACGGCTGCAGCATGGTGACCCTCCGGATCTGAGACATCGGTCACAGCATCCTGCCACAGCGGCAGCGCTCGCCGCGTGGGGCACCGTCAGGTGGCGGCGTGCGCCCGTCCCGCTCCGGCGGCGAGCACCCCGAGGCCGATGAAGAACGAGCCGGACACCCAGCGCCGCACGAAGCCCAGGGCCCGACCCCGCAGCAGCAGGTGCCGCAGGGCGCTGGCGGTGAGCGAGTAGGCGCTGTTGAACACCGTGGCGAGCACCACGAACAGGGCACCGAGCACGATGGACTGCGCCACGGCATGGGCAGCCGAGGTGTCGACGAACTGCGGGAAGATCGACAGGAAGAACAGCGCCGTCTTCGGGTTGAGGGCGTTGACGATCACGCCCTGGCGGAAGGCGCGCCTCGCCGTCATCGACGGCTGGTCGGCCTCGATGGCCGAGGGCGCCCGGCGCAGGGTGCGCAGGCCGGTGACGATCAGGTAGGCGGCGCCGGCCCACTTGACCACGCTGAACGCCGCCGCCGAGGTGGCCAGCACCGCGCTCAGGCCGAGGGCGGCGGCCGTGGCCTGGATCAGATCACCGAGCTCCAGGCCGGCCACCGCGGCTGCAGGCCCACCCGCCGCCGTCGGCGATGCTGCGGTTGAGCGTAGAGGACGGCCGGGCCGGGGATGAGCAGCAGCACGATGGTGGCGGCGGCGAAGGCGCTGAGGGTGGACCACGACGGCACGGCGGGCAACCGTACCGGCAGGCCCCGGCGGCGGGGAAGCCGTTAAGGTCCACTCCGGCGCGACACCACGGACCGGCACGGCGCGCGCCGACGCCGGCGGGAGGATGGGTTCGATGATCACCGCGCTGCCCCGCATCGCCATCGCCATGACCGACTTCGACGCCGCCGTGCGCACGTTCCGCGACGTGTTCGGTCTGCCGGTGCTCGACTTCTCCGAGCGGACCGTGCCCTCGTTGGGTGCGCACGTGGGCATGTGCCAGCCCACCGGTGGCAGCAACATCGAGCTGATGGCGCCCTCCGATCCCACCAAGCCGCTGAGCCAGGCGCTGCAGCGCTTCCTCGACCGGCGGGGCGACGGCCTCTACGCCCTCATGTTGGAGGCGCCCGATCCCGACGGCGAGGCCATCGAGCTGGCCGCTCGGGGCCTCGACGTGCTGCCGCTGATGGCCGGGGCGGGCGGCCGCGACGTGCACCCGCGCAGCACCGCCGGCGTGCTCATCCGCGTGTACCCCGACGGGTCGGTGGCCGACCCGGGCCCGCAGCCGCTCGGCGTGCCCGGGCTGTCGGGCATCACCCGCGCCATCGTCGCCACCGCCGACGCCACGGCCGCCGCCATGGCCTACGGTCACGGGTTCGGGCTGGCGGTGGACCCGCCGGCGACCGACGACGAGCGGGGCGTGCAGGTGGTCCGCTGCCGACCGCCCAAGGGCGGCGTGATCGAACTGGTGTCGGCCGTCGACCGCTCCCGGCCCTTCGCCGCCGAGATCGAGCGTTTCGCCAAGGAGCAGGGCGGCCTGTACGCCCTGGTGCTCGACGCCGACGATCCCGCCGCCGCCACCGCTGCTGCGCCTGTGGCGTGCCGCTGAGCGACGGCCCGGTCCCGGCGCTCACCGTGTTCGGGACCCGCTTCCTGCTCGACCGCCGTCGCTGACCCGGGCCCGACGCCGGGGAAGCTCCACTGCGCCGCCGGCGTTGTCCACGGTCATGGCGGCACCCGGCGCACCGATCGATAGCCTGGTCCGGCCCCCGGTGAGCGCGCGTCCGGTGGGCGGGTCGCAGCAGCGCAGCGGTGCGGTGACACGATGACCAGGGTCGACCAGTCGAACGAGGTCGATCAGGTGGCACAGGAGCGCGCCATCGCCGAGCGGGCCGACGCCCTGCGGGCCGCCACGGCCGACTGGCCGCCGACCGACCGTTCCCGGCTCGAGGCCGCCATCGAGCTTCGCCGTCGCCCACCACCGGGGCCAGCTCCGGCGCAGCGGCGAGCCCTACGTGACCCATCCGCTGGCGGTCGCCGCCGTCGTGGCCGAGCTGCGGGCCGGATCCCGGACACCGTGCTCGCGGCCGTGCTGCACGACACCGTCGAGGACACCGACGCCACGATCGAGGACGTGCACGCCGCCTTCGGGGCATCGGTGGGCGCGCTGGTGGACGGGGCCACCAGTGGCGATGGTGCTGCGGAGATGACCCGGACACCCTCGAGGCCGCCCGGCTGCGCAAGCTGTTCGTCGCCCTGGCCGCCGATCCCCGGGTGGTGGTCATCAAGATCGCCGACCGCCTGCACAACCTCCGCACGATCGACGCGCTGCCGATCGCCAAGCGGGCCCGCATCGGCCGTGAGACGTTGGCCCTGCACGGCCCGCTCGCCCACCGCATGGGCCTGGCCGCCATCAAGACCGAGCTCGAGGACCGCGCCTTCGCCGTGGCCCATCCCGCCGAGTATGCCGCCACCCGCCGGGTGCTCGCCGACCTGCCCGGCCTGCAGGGTGCCCTCGACGCCGCCCGGGCCGAGCTGGAGGCCCACCTCGAGGCCAACGGCGTGCGCGGCGAGGTCCAGGCGCGGATCAAGCACGCCTGGTCGGTGCACCGCAAGGTGCTCGCCGGCTACGACGTGGCATCGCTGCACGACCTGCTCGGCCTGCGCATCATCGTGGGCACGGTGGTCGAGTGCTACGCCGCGCTGGGCGCGGTCCATGCGCTGTGGGATCCGGTGCCGGGCCGCATCAAGGACTACATCGCCAAGCCCAAGTTCAACGCCTACCGGTCGATCCACACCACGGTGCACGTCCGGGGCCGGTTGCTCGAGGTGCAGATCCGCACAATGGAGATGCACCGGGAGGCGGAGCTGGGCAGCGCCGCCCACCACGCCTACAAGACCCGCGACGACAGCGACGAGCCGCAGTGGCTGCGCCGCCTGCTCGACTGGCACGACGCCTCCGACGACGGCGAGTACGTGCAGGCGATCACCGACGAGCTCGCCACCGACGAGATCTGGGTGCTGACGCCCACCGGCGACGTCCTGACCCTGCCCGCCGGGGCCGGGGTCATCGATTTCGCCTACGCCATCCACTCCGAGGTGGGCCACCGCTGCTCGGGCGCCAAGGTCAACGGCCGGCTGGTGCCGCTGTCGTCCCGGCTGCGCAGCGGCGACCGGGTGGAGATCCTCACCAACCGCACGACCGGGCCCTCGCTGGACTGGCTGGCCTACACGGCCACCGCCCGCGCCCGTGACCGGGTGCGCCAGTGGCACGGCCGCATCCGGCGGGCGCGCACCCGCGCCGCGGGCGAGGCGGCGCTGGCCGCGCTGCTGTCGAAGCACCGCACCGACGCGGCGTCCGTGAGCGGCCTGCTGCTCGCCACCGCCGGGCTGAGCACCTGGGAGCAGTTGTGCGATCAGGTGGGCTCCGGCCATGTGGAGCTCATCCGCCTCGAACGGGCCCTGCGGGCCGCGGCGCGCACGAGCCGTCGCCGGACGACGCCCCGGACGAGGGCGGCCGGAGGGGCGGCAGGGCGCAGCGGTCCGAGACCGGCCGACAGCGCTGGCCGTGGCCCCGGGCCTCAGCGGGGTCGAGGTGCACCTGGCCGGCTGCTGCCACCCGCACCGCCCGGCCCGCTGGTGGGGGTCTCCTCCCGCACCCGGGGTGTGGTCGCCCACTGCGCCGGCTGCGCCAACGCGCTGGCCTCGATCGAGGACAGCCCGGCAAGGCGGTCCGCTTGTTGTGGGTGGCGCCCGGCGTACGGGTGTCGAGCGTGCACCTGGTGTGCGACAACCTGCCGGGCGCCATCGCCCGGGTGACGCTGGCGCTGCTCGACGCCGGGGTCGACATCGAGTCGTCCTCGTCGTCGGTCACCGAGGACGGGCGCGGCGTGCAGCGCTACGAGATCACCCACAGCGCCTCCCGCTCGCAGCTGCGCCGGGTGCTGCGCGCCGTGCCCGGCGTGCGGACCGTGTCGGTGGACTGATCGGCAGACCGAAAAGTACGGTCCGTCGCCATGGAGTACACCGACATCCTCTACGAGGTCCGCAACCGAGTGGCGTGGATCACCATCAACCGGCCGGAGGTGATGAACGCCTTCCGGGGCACCACCTGCGAGGAGCTGATCCAGGCGTTCAACCGCGCCGGGTACGACCGGGAGATCGGCGCCATCGTGTTCGCCGGCGCCGGGGAGCGGGCCTTCTGCACCGGCGGCGACCAGTCCGCCCACGACGGCAACTACGACGGCCGGGGCATCATCGGCCTGCCGGTGGAGGATCTGCACTCGGTCATCCGCGACGTCCCCAAGCCGGTGATCGCCCGGGTGCAGGGCTACGCCATCGGCGGCGGCAACGTGCTGGCCACCATCTGCGACATCACGATCTGCTCCGACAAGGCCACCTTCGGCCAGGTCGGGCCGAAGATGGGCTCGGTCGATCCCGGTTACGGCACGGCCTATCTGGCCCGCGTCGTGGGCGAGAAGAAGGCCAGGGAGATCTGGTACTTCTGCCGGCGCTACTCCGGCGAGGAGGCGGTGGCCATGGGCCTGGCCAACGTGTGCGTGCCCGCCGACGAGCTCGACACCACCGTGCAGGCCTGGGCCGAGGAGCTGTGCGAGCGCAGCCCCACCGCGCTGGCCATCGCCAAGCGCTCGTTCAACATGGACACCGCCCACCAGGCCGGCATCGCCGGGATGGGGTTGATGGCGCTCAAGCTCTACTACGACACCGACGAATCCCGGGAGGGTGTCACCGCCCTGCAGGAGAAGCGTCAGCCCGATTTCCGGAAGTACGCCAAGTGAGCGCCAGCGCCAACCCCTACCTCGACGAGGACCTCGAGGCGCTGGCCGACATGGCGGGCCGCTTCGCCGCCGAGCGCATCGCACCCGGCTTCCAGGAGCGCGACCGCACCCGCGTGCTCGACCCGGATCTGATGCGCGAGATGGGATCGCTCGGGCTCATCGCCCCCGAGCTGCCCGAGCACGTCGGCGGGCAGGGCGCCACCCGGCTGGCGTCGGGGGTGATCACCGAGCAGATCGCCGCGGCCGACCTCTCGATGTCGTACGTGAACCTGCTCGGCTCGCTCAACGCCCAGATCCTGCTCGACCACGGCGACCCGTCGGTGGTGACGCCGTGGCTGCTGCGCCTCACCGCCGGGGAGATCATGCTGGCGCTGGCGCTGACCGAGCCGCGCGGTGGCTCCGACGCCGCCAACCTCGGGCTGCGGGCCACGCTGGAGGGCGACCACTACGTGCTCAACGGCGAGAAGACGTCGATCTCGGCGGCCGATCAGTCGGCGGCGGCCATCACCTTCGCCCGTACCGGTGGGTCCGGCGCCCGCGGGGTCACCGCCTTCCTGGTTCCGCTCGATCTCGACGGCATCACCACGTCGCGCTTCGACTGCCACGGCCAGCGGGCGATCGGCCGGGGATCGATCTTCTTCGACGACGTGCGCGTGCCGGTGGACCACCGCCTCGGCGGCGAGGGCCAGGGCTTCGTGTCGGTGATGCAGGGCTTCGACTTCTCCCGCGCCCTCATCGGCCTGCAGGTGCTGGCCGTGGCCCGCGCCGCGCTCGACGAGACGTGGCAGTACGCCACCGAGCGCCAGGCGTTCGGCCAACCGCTGTCGGCCTTCCAGGGGGTGTCGCACCGCCTGGCCGAGCTCGACACCCAGGTCGAAGCCTGCCGGCTGCTCTGCTACCAGGCGTTGTGGGCGAAGGACCGCAACCAGGCCCACACCGCCGAGGCCGCCATGGTGAAGTGGTGGGCGCCGAAGATCTCCTACGACGCGGTGCACGAGTGCCTGCTGGTCTACGGCCACGCCGGCTACGACCGCGGCGTGATGGAGCAGCGCCTTCGCGACGTGCTCGGCTTCCAGATCGGCGACGGCACCGCCCAGATCATGAAGACGATCATCGCCCGGGTGCGGGCCGGCCGGAAGAACGTGCCCGCCTGACGCAACGGGCGACGGCGCGAGCGGCCCGGGGTCCGACCCATCCCGGGCCGTCGCCGGCCTGTCGGGACCCGCGCCGGATGCGAGCCACCGCCGTGCCGGTCGTCACCGGGGCGGTACGGATACCGCGGATGCGGGGTCCGCACCCCGGCCATACCGACCGGTCCGCCGAGTACGCTCAGGCCGTGGTTGCGGACAACCTGCTCCTGGAACGGCAGCTTTGCGTGGCGCTGCACCGGGCTACCCGGGCGGTGCTGGCCTGCTACCGGCCGGGGCTCACGGCGCTGGGCCTCACCTACAGCCAGTACATGGTCATGTTGGTGCTGTGGCAGGAGGGCGAGACCACCCAGCGGCAGCTGGTGGCACTGCTGGGCCTCGATTCCGGCACGCTCTCGCCAGTGTTGAAGCGGCTCGAACAGCGGGGCCTGGTGCGCCGCACCCGCCAGCATGATGACGAACGGGTGCTCGGCGTGTCGCTCACCGAGGCCGGTCACCAGCTCAGCGAGCAGGCCGCCAGCGTGCAGCGCAGTGTGGAGGAGGCCACCGGCCTGACCCAGGTGGCGCTGGCGCGCCTGCGGCGTCAGCTGGACCTGGTGGCCACCCGCTGCTGGACGGCCTCGGACAACCTCGGCGCGCCCGACCCCGCCTGAGCGACGGGGACCGGAGCCACGACCGCACCGGGACCAAGACCGCAACCACCGGACCTCAGAGCAACACGGAGAGCTGCGCCCTCGCCGCGAGCAGCCGCTGACGCCAGCTCTGGTCCGGGCCCGCCTGGGCCCGCTTCACGTTCCACGGCTCGAACGGCTCGAGCAGATCGATCACCCGCTCGAGGGCGGCGACGAGCTGCTCCAGCTCGGCCACCAGTTCGCTGGGCGGTCGACCGGCTTGCGTGTCGGGCGTTGGTCCAGCCATCGGGCGCCACTCTCGCCTCTGGTCCCGCGCCCCGTCAAGGTGCGCAATTGCATTGTGTCCAATTGGATCGCGAAAGGCTCTTTGCGCGAGTTTCTTACAAAAGACCAACATCGGCGTCATTGTCACCTGGCGTGTTCTGCCCTACGATGAGCCCGTCCGCGGCGCGAGCCGGGGCAACAAGGCCGATCGCGCGGTTGATCGAGCTTGTGGTTCTCCCCGACAGGAGGGGCAAGGCGATGCGTGGGCCGACGAACTACCCAGCCACCTTCAGGGACCTCGCCACCGAGATCCGCCTGGCGTTGCGGCGCGCCGAGATCCTCGCCGAGTACGCCGAGCAGCTCTGGCAAGAGGTCCTCGACGACAACGACGCCACCGAGGACCGTCGCTGGGCGGCCGACAACTGGGATGCGTTGGCCAAGGTCTACGGCTACGACGAGGTCAGCGAGGCGATCGCCCGGCTCGACTGCGGCCTGCTGGCCGGCCAGGACGGGCCCGCCACCTGAGCGGTGGTCACCGGCTGACGCAGCGGCTGCACCGGTTCGGGCCACGCAGCGCCTGTCGATCCGGCCCTGCCGTCACGGACGAGCGCGGCCAACGCGGCGATGTGCCGATACCGCTCGGTCTGCTGCAGCCGACCGGTGGCATCGCGGAACACGCTCTGCCAATCCTCGGCGGTGACCCCATGGGCCACCTCGAAGTGCACCAGCGCGGCCCGAGCCGCAGTGACGGGGTGGACCCGCAACGGGCGGGCAGGGCGGGTGTGTCCCCCGCCGGGACCGGACCGGACCCGAGGGGCGAGACGAGCGGAGCAGGCCGCGTCGTACTCCGAGCGGTCGATTCGCCGACGACGTGCCCCCACTGCCCCCATGGCCCCTCGCTCGGTCTCGATGCTTCCGACGATGGCCAACGTCACACTAGCCAGCACTCATGGAACGCGCAATGGAACATCACCAGTTTTTCACATTCGTGCAGTGGACTTCTGGAGATTTCTTCCGGAGCCATCTCCGGCGACGTTCGTTCGGCCCCGCACGATCGCCGGAACGCTCACAGGCCCCGGCGGCGGAGGGGTAGTCCGAACCAGAACCAGATGAACCACAGGGCGAGGCCGGCGCCGATGAACCCGGCGGCGGTGGCGTCGTAGAGGATGTCGGCCACCAGGTACACCGTGGCGCTGATGGCCAGCGCCACGAGCAGCAGGGCGGCCAGCGCCAGCCGGTTGATGGTGAAGAGCATCTGCTCCTTGCCGCCGCCGCGGAAGCGCAGCCGGTGGTAGGCGGTGGGGGCGATGAGCAGGGCGGTGGCGCACGCGGTGGCGAGCAGGGCGCCGAAGTAGACCGTGCGCTGCACCGTGGTGGTGGTGTCGAAGCGGTTGGTGAACGCCACCCCGAGCAGGAACGCGAACAACACCTCGGCGCCGGGGATGGCGACGCGCACCTCGTTGAGCAACTCCTGCAGCTCGCGGTCGACCCGCTGCTTGGGGGTCTCCCCGGGCTCGCCGGCCTCGACGTCACTGCTGATCGCACCGTCCGACCACGGCACGGATGGCTCTGCGTCGGCACTTCCCCGCCGGGCTGATCGCGGCTCGGGGGCAGGGTCGGTGTCGCTGGGGGCGGGCCCCGTCTGCGACGGCTGGGGTGGGTGCTCGATCACGGCGTTCTCCTCGGTGGCCTGCCGCGGTCCCCTCCCCCGCCGGCGGCGCCGACAAACCCCCGGCACCCGCCGGCCGAGGGTCAGGTGATGTTGTACCCGCCGTCCACCGCCAGGCACTGCCCGGTGACCGCCGCCGATGCATCGGAGGCCAGGAACACCGCGGCGCCGGCCAGATCCTCGGGGTCGAGGATGCGGCGCTGGGGGGTGCGGGCCAGGATCGCCTCGCGGAAGCCCGCATTGGCCTCATCGGCGATGGAGGCGGTCAGCTCCGACCACGTCCAGCCGGGCACCAGCGCGTTGACGTTGATGCCGTCGCGGGCCCAGCCGATGGCGAGGGACTTGGTCAGCTGGTCGAGCCCGCCCTTGCTGGCCCCGTACGGCGCCTGGAACGCGTTGGCGAACGTGGCGTACTCCGAGGAGATGGTGATGACGCGGCCCCGCCCCGACGCCTTCAGGTGCGGGTGGGCGATCTGGCAACAGCGGAACACGGCGGAGAGGTTGGTGTCGATCACGTCGTGCCACAGCTCGTCGCTGAGCTTGGACAGCGGCACCGCCGGACCGATGCCGGCGTTGGGCACGAGGATGTCCAGGCCGCCGAAGCGTTCGACGGCCAACGCCACCGCCGCCTCCACCGCCGCACGGTCGCGCACGTCGCACACCGTCGCCACCGCAGCGGCGCCGGCCGCCTCCAGTTCGGCCACCGCCCGGGCGTTCTTGTCCGCGTTGCGCGCCGCGATGACCACGCCTGCGCCGGCGGCGGCCAGCCCCTTGGCGATGCCCAGGCCGATGCCCCCGTTGCCGCCGGTCACCAGCGCGGTGCGGCCCTCCAGACTGAACAGCCCTGTCATCGGGCGCACGCTACTCCGCACCAGCGAGCGGGCTACGGTCGCTGCGTGGACGACGGGAACGACGCCAACCAGACCGCCGGCCGGCACGACGGCCCGGAGACGACCGGCGCAGGGGCGACCGGCGCGGACACGTCCGATGCCGTGGCCGCTGCGCTCGAAGCGCTGCTGCTCGAGCGCGGTCCGCTGCCGATCGAGGAGCTGGCGGCGGCCCTGGCCGACACCCACCCGGAGCTGGCCGCCGGCCTCGCTGGCGACCCGGCCGCCCCGGCCGCCGCCGGGGCCGCCGAAGCGCTCGTCGCCCGGGTCACGGCGGTGGCCCAGCAGTCCGACGCCTTCTGGCGCCTGCCCGACGAACGCATCGCCCCGGTGCTGCACCACCTGCGGCGGGCCACGTTCACCCATCGCCTGACCGCATCAGAGCACCGCCGGGGCGCCATCGACCTCGAACCGGACATCGTCGCCCTTGCCATCGGCCGCACCGCCACCGGCCCCGACGGCATCGCGCTGCGCACCGCCGGCGCCGACGACGACCCTCGGGCCGACGAGCACGGCTCGCTGCTCGGTCCCGACGGCTGGCTCGACGCCCACCCCGTGGGCACGCTGCTGGCGGTCCGCTACGACGGCGAGCACGTGACCATCGAGGCGGTCGACGAGGCCCGCCTCGACCCCGGCCAGGCCGACGCCGTCACCGCTGCGCTGCGCGACACCTATGCCCTGCTGCCCACCGCCCGGGCGCCGGAGGTGCACCGCCTGGTGGTGGACACCATGGGGTTGCACCCGTCGTGCTTCGCCACGCCGGTGGCACCGTTGCGCGAGCTGCTCGCCGACGCCGGGCTACGGCGGCGCGGCCCCTGGGTGGGGCCGGTGTCACGGGCGTGGAGCACACCGGCGGAACAGGCCCGCCGCAACCGGCTGGAGGAGGTCCTGACCGGCGCCGACGCCTGCTGCCAGCAGGCGGCCCGCCACGCGCTCGACGCTTGGCACGCCTGGCTCGAACGGCTGGAGGGCGGCGACGACACCGAGCCCGCCGGCGAGGAGCGCACCGCCGAGCAGTCCACCGGCGAGCCCACCGGCGGATCGGTCGACGGCCGGCTGGTGGACGACATCGACCACGGGGGCATCGCCGCCGCCCTCGCCGAGGTGGCCACCATGGGCCGCCCGCTGATCTCGGTCCGTCGGCTGGGGCGCTGGGCCGGCGAGGTGGCGGCCGCCGCCCCGCACGATGCCGCCGCCCTGCACTACCTGCAGGCGCTCGGGGCCGACGCCGAGGCGGACCCGCAACGGGCGGAGGCTGAGCTGCGGGCCGGTCTGGCCGTGGACGCCGACCACCCCGCCTGCCTCGGTTTCCTGGCCGAGCTGACCCAGGACCGCGGCGACGCCCAGGGCTCGCTGTCGTTGTTGCAGCGCACCGGGCGGCCCGTCACCGCCGAGGCGCTGGCCGAGCTGGCGCCGTTCACCGTGCCCCGCAACGTCGGGCGCAACGAACCGTGCCCGTGCGGGTCGGGTCGCAAGTTCAAGGCGTGCTGCGCCCGCGGCCCGGTCACGCGCCCGCTGGTCGTGCGCATGCGCTGGTTGCGCACCAGGGCCATGCGCCACGCCGTGCGCAACGACCCGCTCACCGTCAACTCGTTGCGCCACGTGTTCGACGTGTCCAACGGCGGGGCCGATGCCTTCGCCAACGTGCTGGACATGCTGCTGTTCGCCAGCAACGGCCTGCGGCGCTACCTCGATGCCCGGGGTGCGCTGTTGCCCGCCGATGAGCTCGAGTGCGCCCGTTCGTGGCTGGACCAGCCGATGCGGCTGCTGGTGGTGGACCACGCCGGTACCGACGGGGTGGTCGAGGCGACCGACGCCCGCGGCGGCACGGCGCTCACCATCGACGATCCGGCAGCCGCCGCCACCGCCGAGGCGGGCGGGCTGGTGCTGGCCCGGCCCCTCCCGGTGCAGGGCGCGTGGATCCTCAGCGGCACGATGATCCACGTACCGGCCAACGGTCGGGACGCGGCCCTGGAGCTGTTGGAGGAGCACGACGGCCACCTGCGTCCGTTCCACCTGCTGCACCTGATGGTGGACTTCCAGGTGGCCGCCCTGCGCGGCATCTGACCGGCGCCGGGGTCAGCGGGGCTCGTCGGCCACCACGATGTCGAACTCGCCGGTCGTGGTGTCCGACACGGTGAGGGTGGCGTCGTAGACGTCGCCGCTGGCGGGGTCGGTGATGGCGCACAGCACCGAGCTGTCCTCGTCGAGGGCGATCGGTCCGTCGCCGCACTCGAGGTTGTCGCGGCCGATCTCGCTGCCGATCTGCTCCTCGAGCAGGCGGACCGCCTCCGTCTCGAGCAGGTCGAGCCCTTCGGCGGTCACCAGGTTGACCGATTGGACGTCGACCTTGTCGTCCTCGCCGATGGTGACCTGCCAGCGCAGCGGCCCCAGGTCGCTGGTCGACGTGCAGGTGAACTCCTCGCCCACCTCGTCGGAGGCGGGCTCGTCGCAGGTGGCCTCGACCTCGCCGAGGCCGCCGTCCTCGGCCAGGTCGCCCTCGATCGCCGATTCGGCGGCGCTGCGGGGGGAGCCACCCACGCTGAACGAGCAGCCGGCGGCCAGCGGGGCCAGCACGAGGGCGGCGACGGCGACGGGCCGGACGGCACGGCGGCGGGCGTTCGCTTGCGGGTGGTGGGATCGGTTGGGGGCGGGACGGGAGATCACGGCGCTGCTCGGTTCTGCTTCGATGTGGTTGTTCGGCTACCGACCGGTTCCGGCCGGCGCCGGCGTGCGGTGGCCGGCGGAACAGTACGACGGCGTCGACCGCGCTGCGGTTCACGGATCGTCGCCCGCCATCGGTCACACCGCGTTCCCGCAGCAGCCGGCTACGTGCCCGCCGCCGAGCCCTACGCCTCGGGCGCGGCTCCGGGGCGTCGGCCGGGGCGTGCTCGCCGAGCAGCCGGCGCGGCGCCAGGTGGCGCTGCAGTGCGTAGCGCTCGATCGCCCGGGTGCGGATGTGCTGCACCGCGTGGGCCACGTCGTCGGTGAACAGCAGCAGCTCCAGATCCTCCGGTGCGATCGTGCCGGCCGCCACCATCTCGTCGATCTGGCCGCGCAGACCGTCCCAGTAGGGCGAGCCCATCACCACCATCGGGAAGTCGCGGATCTTGCCGGTCTGGATGAGGGTGAGCGCCTCGAACAACTCGTCGAGCGTGCCGAACCCACCGGGCAGCACCACGAACGCGGATGAGTACTTCACCAACATCAGCTTGCGGATGAAGAAGTGGTCGAAGTCGACGCTGATGTCGAGGTACCGGTTGGGATGTTGCTCCTTGGGCAGGACGATGTTGCAGCCCACGCTGGGCCCGCCCCGTTCCCGGGCACCGCGGTTGGCCGCCTCCATGACCCCCGGCCCGCCGCCGGTGACGATGGTGAAGCCGACGTCGGCCAGCTCGCCGGCCACGGCCCGGGCCAGCTCGTAGGGCGGCGACCCGGCCGGGGTGCGGGCGGAGCCGAACACGGTGACGCACGGCCCGACGAAGTGCAGCGCCCGGAACCCCGCAGCATCTCGGCGGCCACCCGGGCGATGGTGCGCAGCTCGCGCCGGGAGCGCGGTCCGCCGAGGAGGTCCTGATCGGTGTGCCCGTCGTGCCACATGGGCGCCGAAGCTAGAGCGGCGGACCGGACGCGCGCGTCACCGCCGACGGCCGATAGGATCTGCTCCCATTGCAGACCCCGCAGCGTCGCCCCCAGCCCGCCGGCCGGACCGGCATCGCCCTGCTGGCCGTGGCGCTGGCCCTGATCAGCGCGCGGGTCGGGCAGCGACATCCGGGGGCGCCTGGAGAAGGACTTCACCCGCACCGTGGGCACCCGCAGCAGCTCCAGCGCCGCGCTCTGGTCCGCCCGCACCGTCCCCGACGCCACCGACTACGTCAACCGGCTCGTGGTGGGCAACGAGGTGATCACCGACACGGCCACCGGCGGCCGCTTCGTGCAGTACCGCGATGCCGTCGTCGGCGTGTTCGACTGCTCGAAGGCGGCCGATGCCGCCACCCCCACCTTGCGCTTCGACGTGGAGACCGGCTGCGGCGGGCGCCCGAACGGCTCGGTGGTCTACGTGGACGACTACGTCCGGGGCCGAACCCGCTGGTTGCCCTACGTGGGCAGCCGTTGGGGCCTGTCCTCCGGGCTGGGCTCGTCGTTCCGCGGCGGCGGATCGGGAGACGGCAAGTGATCGGCGCCCACCCCTCAACCTGCAAGGAGACGCCATGGCTGACGCCCTGAACGATGCCCTCGAGATCGCCGGTTACGGGGTCATCGGGCTCGTGCTCATGGTGGCGGGCTACGCGGTGGTCGACGTGCTGACCCCCGGCAAGCTGTCGGCGCTCATCTTCCAACAGCGCAACCGCAACGCCGCCATCGTCACCGCCTCCAGCGTGGGCGCCATGGCCATCGTGGCGGCCATGTCGGTGCACTCCGCCGAGGGCGACGCCTCCGACGGGCTGGCCGCCGCCGCGGTGTACGGCGTGGTGGGGCTGGTGCTCATGGCCGTGAGCTTCCTGGTGATCGATCTGCTCACACCGGGCAAGCTGGGCGACATCGTCACCGACCCCCAGCCCCAGCCGGCCACGTGGGTGACGGCGACGGCGCACCTCGGCGTGGGCTTGGTGATCGCCGCGGCCATCTCCTGACGTGACCGCCACCGCCCGCCCGGGGGTGCACGACGGCCCGTTGCGGCGGGTGCGGCCCCGCGCCGCCCGCAGCGCCCTGTTGGCGGTGGTGTTCGTGGTGGCCGCCTGCGGGTTGGTCTACGAGCTGGCCCTCATCTCGCTGGGGTCGTTCCTGCTGGGTGCGTCCATCCAGCAGACCTCGATCGTGCTGGGCGTCATGGTGTGCGCCATGGGAGTGGGGTCGCTGCTGGCGAAGCGGCTGCGGGGCAACACCGTCGTGGCCTTCGCCGCGGTCGAGCTGGCCCTCGGTGTCGTCGGCGGGGTGTCGGTGCTCGTCCTGTACGCCGCCTTCGCCTGGCTGGCGCTGTACACCGCCCCGCTGGTCGCGATCAGCGCCGTGCTCGGCATGCTGATCGGTATCGAGCTGCCCTTGCTGATGCGCCTGCTGCAACGGATCCGCCCCCAGGAGGCGGGCGAGGCCGCCTCCGACCTGTTCGCCGCCGACTACCTCGGTGCGCTGGTGGGCGGCCTCGCCTTCCCGTTCCTGCTGCTGCCCCGCCTGGGCCAGCTGCACGGCGCGCTGGTGGTGGGCATGATCAACGTCGGCTGCGCTGCGCTCATCGTGTTCGTGGTGTTCGGGCGGTCGGTGTCGCGCCGCGCCGCAGTCGGCCTGGGCGCCACCTTCGCCCTCGCCCTCGGCACGCTGGTGGCGGTGGCGGCGACCGCCCAGCGCTTCGAGGTGAGCGCCCGCCAGGCGCTGTTCGACGACCCGATCACCACCCACGTGCGCAGCCGGTACCAGGACATCGTCATCACGGAGACCGTGCGGTTCAACGGCCGCAACGATCTGCGCCTGTTCCTCAACGGCGACCTGCAGTTCGCCTCGCTCGACGAGTACCGCTACCACGAGGCGCTGGTGCACCCGGCGCTGGCCGGGCACCGGCGCGACGTGCTGGTGCTGGGCGGCGGCGACGGGCTGGCGCTGCGAGAGGTGCTGCGCTACCCCGACGTCGAGCGGGTCACGCTGGTGGAGCTCGACCCCGAGATGGTGCGCCTGGCCCGCGACGACGAGCGGTTGCGGGCGCTGAACGACGACGCGCTGCGCGACCCGCGCCTGACCGTGGTCACCGCCGACGCGTTCAACTGGCTGCGGGAACCACCGGGGCGCTTCGACGCCGTGGTGGTGGACCTGCCCGACGCCGACGACGTGGCCACCGCCAAGCTCTACTCGGTGGAGTTCTACGCGCTGGTGGCCAACGCCCTCGCCCCCGACGGCCAGTTGGTGGTGCAGGCCGGCTCGCCGTTCTTCGCGCCGGAGGCGTACTGGTGCATCGAGGCGTCGATGCGCGAGGCGGGCCTGCTCACCGTGCCCTACCACGTGGACGTGCCGTCCTTCGGCGACTGGGGGTTCGTGGCCGCCTCGGCCGACGGCGCGCCCACCATCGACGTCGACGCCGCCATGGCATCGCAGCTGCGGTTCCTGGACCGGGCGGTGCTGTCGGCGGCCACCGTGTTCCCGGCGGACCGCCAGGCGTCGGTGGTGGACGTGGCCCCGTCGACGCTGACCGAGCCGCGCATCTTGGACTATGCCTACCGGGGCTGGCAGGGGGAGTGAGCACATGACCGTGGTGTTGGTGGTGGTGGTGGTGATCGCCCTGGCGGCGGTCGTCGCCGTGCTGGTGACCCGATCGCGGGCCGGCGGCGGCGGGCGACGACCCGGCGGCCGGACGGCGCGGGTCGACCCGCTGATGGGCACCGCCTCGCCCGCCGGGGACCCGCACCACATCGGCGTGGGCGACGTCATCGCCTACGACGGCCACGATTGGGTCGTGCGCGGCTCGGTCTCCTACGACCAGCGCGGCTACCGCTGGGCCGAGCACCTCCTCGACCGGGTGGGCGAGCAGTTCTGGCTGTCGGTGGAGGAGGACGAGCAGCTGCAGCTCGTGCGCTGGCAGGCGGTGCGGGCGGCCACGCTCGAACCGACCGCCACCGTGCAGTGGGAGGGCGCCACCTTCGAGCTCGAGGAGCGGGGGCAGGCCCGGTTCCGGGCCGAGGGCACCACCGGCATGGCGCCCGAGGGCGAGGTGGAGTACCACGACTACGAGGCCCCCGACGGTCGCCTGCTCAGCTTCGAGCGCACCGGCGACACCACGTTCGAGGTGTCCGTCGGCGAACCCATCGCACCCGGGGCGATGACGATCTTCCCCGGCACCGGCGCCTGAGCTGCCGAACGCCGCGGCGGGGCCATCCTCCCCGTCTGCGAGGCGTCGTTCGTTAACATCCCGCCCGGATCGCCACCGCCGGGTGGTGCCACGGCCGGGCCACCGGCGGAGGAAGCAGATGCTGTCGCCATACCGGGTGCTCGATCTCACCGATGACCGCGGCCACTTCGCCGGGTTCATCCTGGCCCAACTCGGGGCCGAGGTGATCGCCGTCGAACCTCCCGGTGGCCAGCGCGCCCGCCACCAGGCCCCCTTCGCCGGCGGCGTCGAGGACCCGGAGCGTTCCCTGCAGCACTGGGCCTACAACCGGGGCAAGCGTTCGGTGGTCATCGACCCCGCCGACACGGCGGCGTTGGCGGAGCTGGCGGCCGGGGCCGACGTGCTGCTCGACTGCGGCGCCTTCCCGGCCGACCTCGAGGCGCTGCGGGCGGCCAACCCGGCGCTGATCACCGTGTCGCTCTCGCCGTTCGGAGCCGACGGGCCCAAGGCCGACTGGCTCGGCACCGACCTCGTGCTCAACGCCGCCGCCGGTGAGATGTCGCTCAACGGCTACCAGGACCGGCCGCCGGTGCGGATCTCCGCCCCGCAGGTCTGGCTCAACGCCGCCGCCGAAGCGGCGTGCGCCGTGTTGCTGGCCCTGACCGACCGGCGCCACAGCGGGCTCGGCCAGCACGTCGACGTGTCGGCCCAGGAAGCGATGATGTTGACCGGGCAGGGCTGGCTCGCCCCGGCGTTGTGCGACAACCCGCCGGCCCGACGCACCGGCGGCGGCCTCGAGCTGCTGGGCCTGGTGAAGTTCCGCTTCGTGTACGAGTGCGCCGACGGCCACGTCACCCTCACGTTCCTGCCCGGGGTGCTCGTCGGTCCGTTCACCAACAAGATCCTCGCCTGGGCCCACGCCGAGGGACACCTGTCCGACGAGCTGGCCGCCATCGACTGGACCGACCTGCTCACCGAGCGGCAGCTGCCGGAGGTGGCCGACATCGCCGTGCGCACGGCGGAGGCGGTGGCCAAGCTGTTCGCCCCGTACACCAAGGGGGAGCTGTTCGCCCGGGCCCGGCAGGAGAAGCTGCTGCTGGTGCCGGTGACCACGCCGGAGGACGTGCTGGCCAACGAGCACTACGCCGCCCGCGGCTTCTGGGACGAGGTGGCGGTCGACGGCGTGCGCAGCGCCGGCGGCGACGGTGGCGTCGTGCGCTTCCCCGGTCGCTGGGCCCACGGGCTGCCGGCGGGCCTGCACCGGCTGGGCGCGCCGCCGAAGCTGGGTGAGCACACCGCCGCCGTGCTGGCCGAGCCCCGCCGGGCGCTGCCGCTGCCCGCCGCTCCGCAACCGCCGCGCCCCCGCCCGCTGGAGGGCATCCGGGTGATCGACTTCACCTGGGTGTACGCCGGGCCGTTCGCCACCCGCCTGCTCGGCTACTACGGCGCCGAGGTCATCCGCCTCGAATCGCAGACCCGGCCCGACCAGGTCCGCACGTCGGGCCTGTCCCGGGTGCTGGGCGACAACGGGCCCGAGGTCAGCCAGCAGTGGCACTCGATCAACGCCGACAAGCTCAGCCTGCAGCTGAACCTCAAGGTGCCGGAGTCCCGCCAGGTGGTGCTGGACCTGGCACGCGCCTCCGATGTGGTCATCAACGCGTTCTCCCCCGGCGTGCTCGAACGGGCCGGGCTCGGCCACGACGACCTGCTGGAGGTCAACCCGAAGCTGATCGCGGTGTCCACCACGTTGTTCGGGCACAGCGGTCCGCTGTCGGCCACGCCCGGCTTCGGCAACATGGGCGCGGCCATGGGCGGGTACTACGAGCTCACCGGCTGGCCCGACCGGCTGCCGGCCGGCCCGTTCCTGGCCTACACCGACGCCACCTCACCCCGCCTGACCGCCGCCATGATCCTGGCCGCGCTCGACTGGCGGGACCGCCACGGCGTGGGGCTGAGCCTGGATTTCTCCCAGGCGGAGGGCGGGGTGCACTTCCTCACCGAGGCCGTGCTCGACCAGTGGGTCAACGGCTTCGGCCAGAGCCGCATGGGCAACGCCGACCGCTGGCTGGCCCCGCACAGCGTGTACCCGTGCGGCGATCCCGACGCCGACCGGTGGGTGGCGATCGCCTGCGAGACCGACGAGCAGTGGGCCGTGTTGGCCGGTGTGGTGGGCTGCGGCGACCTGGCCGGCCTGTCGGTCACCGAGCGGTTGGCCCGCCAGGGCGAGCTCGACGAGCGCATCGCGGCGTGGACCCGCAGCCGGGAGCCGGGCGACATCGAGCGCGAGCTGCAGGCCGCCGGTGTGCCGGCCCACCAGGTGCAGAACAGCCCCGAGCTGGTGGTCGACCCGCAGCTGCGGCACCGCGATCACTTCCACGAGGTGCCGCATGCGATCTACGGGCACACCTGGGCCGAGCAGTACGGCTTCCGCCTGTCCCGCAGCGACGGCACGCCGCAGCGCCCGGGGCCGATGTGGGGCGAGCACAACTACGAGATCCTCTCCGGCGTGCTGGGCTACGACGACGAGCAGATCACCGAGCTGGTCATCGCCGGCGTGCTCGAGTGAGCCGCGCCGCGGGGTGAACGGCGCGCATGGCGGGGGCGGCCACCGGGTAGCCACCTGCCATGCGCATCGTGCTCGCTCTGCTGCTGGCGTTGGTGGTGATCGGCGTTCCGTTGTGGCTGGTGCTGGGCGGCGTCGCCGACAAGGCCCGCACCCGCTGGAGCGGCGACCGGTCGGCCGGCACCCGACCCGCGGTGCCGCCCGAGCCTCGGCCGGCCGATCCCACCGAGCCTCCCCATGCCTCGGACCACCGACCCGACGGCGAACCCATCCCCGGCTCCCGAGCCGACCGCGCCCGCCACGGCAAGCCGTGATCGAAGCGCGGTCCGTGGCGTCGGCGGGGCTCAGCCCGGTGGTGCCACGGCCGACGTTGCGGTCGTGGTCGTGCTCGCCGGGTCGATGGTGGTGACCGGTGCGATCGTGGTGACCGGGATCGCCGGTTCGGGCACGCCATACCGCTCGGCATCGCTGATGCGGGCGCCCTGCTCGTCGAGCCGGGGCAGCACCACCGCCGGCGGCGGCAGCGGTTCACCCGCCTGTGCCCGGCCGTCCGGTGTCCACTCGATGGGCCGCTCCTGCACCGGGTAGGCGTTGGGCACCGGTGCGCCGTTGGCATCGGCGGGCTGCGAGCGGACGGCGTCGCCGTAGCCGTCGAGCACCACGGGGCGCCCGCTCTGGTCGTAGACCAACACGTCGTGGAGCAGGTTGCCCTCGGCGTCGTAGACGAACAGGTTGGTGATGGGCTCACCGTCCGTGTTCCACATGCCGTACGGTACGGCGCCCGCCGGCCCGTCATAGACGATCGCTTGTCCGTCGAACCCATCGGCCCCCAGCGCCAGCACACCGAGGCCGGCCACCGCCGCGCCACCGACGGCGATGGCGCGGCCGTACCGGTTGGTCCGGCCGTCGAGCTGGCGGCGGCCGAGCTCGAAGGAACCCCACAGCATCAGCCCCACCGTGACCAGCCCCACCAGCCGGGAGCCCAACACCGCGGGCAGCGGCAGCGACGCGTCCCCGGTCACGGCGGCCACCAGCAGGGTGGCCAGCACGGCGCGGGCCGCCCACCAGGTGACCCGCAACTCGGCCCGGTAGCCGTCGACGAAGCGGTACGCGCTCGTGGCCACGATCCGATCGCCCAGCGGCGGCCGAGGCGGCGTCGGCGGCGCACCGCCGGGCGGGCGTTGGGGCAAGCCGGCGCTGGCTCGCAGCTCGGCGGCATAGGGCGCCGGCCGGCCGAGACGGCGGTGCAACTCCTCCAGATCGCCCGTCTCCACGTCGTCGGCCTCGTCGAGGGCCGCGAGGTGGTCGGCCAGATCGTCGAGGAGCTCGGCCCGCACGTCGAAGGGCAGATCGTCGAGCTCGGCCTCGACCGCGGCGAGGTACGCAGCCGATGCCGGCGAGAGGGTGCACGTGCTCATGCCGCCGCCTTCCGATCGAGACCGACGAGCGAGTCGAGCGTGTCGGCGAAGCGCTCCCAGTGCTTGGTGGACTCGGCCAGGGCATCGCGGCCGGAGGCGGTCAGCCCGTAGTACTTGCGGTGCGGGCCCTCATCGGAGGGCACCACGTAGGAGCTGAGCTTGCCGCCCTGGAACAGCCGCCGGAGGGTGCCGTAGACGGAGGCGTCGCCCACGTCCTCCAGCCCCGCCTCCCGAAGGCGGCGGACCACGTCGTAGCCGTAGCTGTCCGCCTCATCGATCACGGCCAACACGGCGAGGTCGAGCACGCCTTTGAGCAGTTGGCTGGCATCCAAGGTCCACGCTCCTCATCGGTGAAGTGCTTGGCACACTACCATGCGATGCGTAGTACTGCACGGCGCAGGATATCTCGGCGATGCGGCGGGCGGCGGGAGAGGTGCGGCAGAATCGCCGGCCATGGGCGAACTGCCGGCCAGCCGGCACCTGCAACGGGCGAAGGACTTCGCCGACGCGCGCTACCGCGAGCCGGTGACGGTGGCCGAGATGGCTGCGGCGGCCGGCCTGTCGCCGGCACACTTCAGCCGGGCGTTCCGCCGGGCGTTCGGGGAGTCGCCGCACCAGTACCTGCTGACCCGCCGGCTGGAGCGGGCGGCGGCGCTGTTGCGCAGCACCGACTGGTCGGTGGCCCGCGTGTGCCATGCGGTGGGCCTGACCAGCGTGGGCTCGTTCACCACCAGCTTCGGACGCATGTTCGGCGCAACGCCCACCGCCTACCGGCGCTCGTTCCCCGCCGCCGCCCAGCTGGCTCGCGTCCCGACCTGCATCATCAAGGCCTACGCCCGCCCCCAAGTGCGCACGTTTCGAGAAGACGGCCCCGGTCCGTCGGCGTAGAACTGGCCTGCCGGCGGGAGGTGCCCACCGGCAGACCGCACAGGAGAGCAAGAGCGATGACAGCAATCCGGATCGCCACCGCCCAGCTGTGGGTGCACGACCAGGACGTGGCGCTCGCGTGGTACACCGACAAGCTCGGCATGGAGGTGCGCACCGATGTGACCGTACCGGAGATGGGCAACTTCCATTGGCTGACGGTGGGTCCGGTCGGTCAGCCGGAGATGTCCATCGTGCTGATGGCCATCCCCGGCGCGCCGATGCTCGACGACGAGACCCACAAGCAGGTGCAGGACCTGATGGGCAAGGGCATGGCCGGCACCGTGTTCCTCACCACGCCCGACGTGCAGGCCTCCTACCGGGAGCTGTCGGCCCGGGGCGTCGAGTTCATCGATGCGCCGATGGACATGCCCTACGGCATCGACTCCTCGTTCCGCGATCCGTCGGGCAACAACTTCCGGTTGACCCAGCTGCGGGAGGCGTGGGGCGCCTGATCGTCGGGGCGGCCGACGATGGCGGCCACGACGGCCACGGTGACGAAGCCGAGTGCTGCCCCGCCGACCACGTCGCTCAGGTGGTGCATGCCCTGGTACACCCGGGCCGTGCCGATGGCCATCGGGGCCAGCAGCGACAGCACCACGGCCAGGCCGCGCCACCCTCGGGAGCGGGTGTGCCAGAACACCACCACGGCCAGCGCGGCGTAGACGGCGGCGGCGGCTGTGTGCCCGGAAGGGAACGAGCTCGACACCGGTGATTGCTCCAGTTGGGGTACCGCCGGGCGGGGGCGCTGCACGATGGTCGTCACGGTGATGAACACCGCGGCCTCCACGATGAGGCTGACGGCGAGCACCGCCGCCTCGTGCCAGCGCCGCCAGGCGAGCCAGAAGGCGAGGGCCAGCAGGGCGGTGGCACCGACCTTGATCCACGTGTCGGCGAGGTGGGCGACGACGTAGGCGATGTCGTCGAGACGGGCGGTCCGCCGGGCGGCGAGGTCGTTGGCCAGCCGATCGTCGAGGTCTCGCAGGGCACCCAGGGGCCCGTCGGTGACCGCGAAGCCGAGGAGCACCCACACCGCGGTGAGCGCAACGTAGGCCGCGAGCACGGCGGCGGTGGTGCGGGCCAGCACCGAGGACGTGGCCGTGCCGAACGTGGTGCCGTCCTCGGTGCGGGGCTCGAACGGTCCCGGCCGGTGGGCGACGAGGGACCGGCTCCGGTGGTCAGTCATTGTGCGGGCCCCGCAGGCACTGGTACTTGGCCGACAGCACGCAGAACAGGCCGTAGATGCCGAAGCCGACCGCCACCGCCCCGACCACGGCACGACCCCACGGGTAGTCGGTGAACTGGCGCAGCGACCCGTCGATGCCGCCCACCTCCTGGGCGTTGTAGGTGATCGCAGCGCGCACGAGGAAGAAGGCGATGAGGGCGAAGGACACGGCGCGGGCGAGGAAGCCCACCTGGCCGCTGCGCACGACGGCGGCGCGGCGGTGCTCGTCGGGGATGAAGCGCAGGTCGTCCTCGAAGGAGCGGGTGATCGCCTTGTGGGCGAAGGCGATGGCGACGCCGGCCACGACGACGCCGGCGAGGCCCACCAGCCAACGACCGGCCGTGTCGTCCATCAAGCGGCCGACCCAGTCCGACACCATGCGGTCTTCCTGGTTGGCGGCCTGTTCCCCGTTGCCGGTGCGTGCCACCTGGGCGATGGTCAGCGCCAGCGAGCCATAGGCGACGGCGCTGAAGAGGTAGCCAACCCGTTCGGCGAGCGCCTTACCGGTCCAGTCGCCGGGGAGGACCACGGTGAACAGCCGCCACAGGGCGTAGAGCACCAGCCCGATGCCCACCACGACCACGAGCACGTTGCCGAACGGTCGCTCGGCGATCGAGGCGATGGCACCGCCGGTGCTCGCATCCTCGTCGCTCGAGGCACCGTCGAGGGCCAGCGACATGGCCAGGACCCCGACGAGCAGGTACACCACGCCCTTCGCCGCCCAGCCGATCCGACCGATGGTCTGGAAGCGCCGGCCGAGCTCCCGGCCCGCCGGCTGACGTCATCCCCGTCTCCCGGATCCCACCTTCAGCTGCTCCGTTCGCGACCCGCGCAGCCGATGATCGGGTCAAGATCGAACTTCGGTCTCCTGCCATCACACACCTCCACAACCGGCGGCGAACCCTCCGGTGGGCCCCGGCGGGACCGTCCTTCCCGTCGACGACACCGATAAACCGGATGCACCGTCACGCGGTGGCCATGGTCGAGCCGGTCGGGCCCCGTCGCACCGAACGACCAACGGACCAGGCGGCCCGGTGATCGGCAACGCCGATGTCCCTCTGGTGCTCTTCGCGACGGGTTGGTCCTCGGGTGCCGGGGGCTCTGGATCTCGGTTGGAAGATGGTGCCGTCGGGTTGTCGGAACACGGGTTGTTGGTGTTCGTCGAGCTGCACGGACCAGCGCTGGGCGTGCAGGTAGACGTGGTGGCGTCGGCAGAGCAGCACCCCGTTGGTGATGCTCGTCGAGCCGCCCGTCTCCCAGTGGGTGCAGTGGTGCACGTCGCACCAGTGGGCGGGCCGGTCGCAGTGCGGGAAGCGGCAGGTGCGGTCGCGTTGCACGATGGCGTTCCAGAGCGCTTCGGGCCACTGCCGGGTCGCCCGGCCGACATCGAGGACCTCGCCTTCAGCGCCCATCACCACCCGCACCCACGCCGCGTCACAGCCCGCCTCGGGCGGGAACGGCCCTTCCGGCACGACGCTTCGGCCGTCGGGACTGGGTCGGACGACGAGGTTGACGCGGTAGCGGCCGCTGCGGGACCGGTCGCCGGGGCGGTCCCGCAACACCTGCGCAGCGAGATCGACCAGCCCGTGCGCGCGCAGCTCACCGATCGAGGACTGTTGCGCCGATGGGTCGCCGTCACGACCGGCCTGCAACTGGCGGGCGATCGACTGATCGAGCGCCTGGTTCAACAACGCCCCATCGTGCTGATCGAGCGTGCCGTCGAGCCGCCAACGGCCATCGAGCAACGGCGAGAGATGCACCACCGACCGCTCCGGTAGACGAGCACCCGGCTTCGTCGGATCATGCCGACGATCCGCCGCCGCCGCCCGCCACACCCGCGCCGCCACCACCAACTCCGCGACCGGCAACGACGAGAACAGGCGATCGGTCTCCGCGTCATACCGCTGCGGATCAGCCCGACGACACCCCACCAACAACCGCACCCGCTCCTCACACAACTCACCCCGCTCCGCCGCGACCGTACTGGCCGGCATGTACGGCAGCTCCGACGCCTGACGGACCACCGCCCGAGCCTGCCCGCCCGACAGGCCGCCGTGACAAGCGAGCCACGCCGACACCGACACGAACCCTCCCCCGACCACCCACCCCGGCCTTGGCCCGACGCACCTCACCGCGCAGCAACTCCTGCGCCAAGTTCACCACCCGCTGCAACAACCCCACCCGACACGGCCCATCGCCCACCCGCAGCTGCGCCACCGCACACACCAACCGATCCTCGATGCCCGCCGACATACCAACAACCTAGCAACGTTCACACCCAAACCAGAGCCGAACGAGGAGAAACCGTGCGGTCAGCACATTTCGTCACACCCGACCCAGTGACGAAACAACCGGAGCGACGACCACACCCGGAGCGCGGACCGCCAGCGGCGGCCGACCGGGACGGATGAACGGCACGCCGACCACTACCCGACCGTCCCCACGCGATGCGACCGCAGCGGATGACGCAACCATCGTCCATCGATCGCCTCTTCGTTGAGCTCCAGGGACCGTCACCGTGCACCAACCGAAGGTGGGACACCGCACCGAGCTCGCTTCTCCAGTCCGAGTGACGCAACCTCGATCAGGCGCAACGATTCGATATTGATTCGACGTGTCGACCCGCCGCTCGACCTGTCGACCCGCCGCTCGACCTGTCGACCCGCCGCTCGACCTGTCGACCCGCCGCCGATTCGAAGCAGATCCGGCGTCGCGGCCCGGCCCACCCCGCGCCACAGCGGACAGCTCCCCAACGGATCCTGCGGTTTCGCTGCGCTTCCGCAGGGGAACTCGCGTCACGTCCGGATCCAGACCGTGCGGCGGCCGAGCCGACCGTGGCGGGGTTCCAGACAACGACCGACCAGGGACGAGGGACGAGGGACGACGGTGGCAACGATCGGTGTGGTGGCACACAGCGGCAAGACGGTGGGCGGCGGCCTGGAGGAGCTGCGCGCCGCGCTCGCCGACGGCGGTTTCGCCGACCCGCCCTGGGAAGAGGTGAACAAGAGCCGCAAGGCACCCAAGGCCGTCCGCCGGCTGCTCGACGCCGGCGTGGACCGGCTGATCGTGTGGGGCGGGGATGGCACCGTGCAACGCTGCGTCGACGCCATCCTGCACGCCGGGGCCGGTGAGCGCACCACCGTCGCCGTCATACCTGCCGGTACGGCGAACCTTCTGGCCACCAACCTCCACATCCCCACCGACGTGCGCGCCGCCGCCGAGGTGGCCCTGCACGGCGCCCGCCGTCGCATCGACGTGGGCCGCATCAACGGTGAGCACTTCACCGTCATGGCGGGCACCGGCTTCGACGCCCTCATGATCAGCGATGCCGACCGGGGCCTCAAGGACCGCCTCGGTCAGGCCGCCTACCTGTGGACCGGCTGGCGCAACCTGGGCAACAGCGCCGCCGAGGTGACCGTCGAGGTCGACGGCCGCCGTTGGTACCGCGGCCGTGCCTCCTGCGTGCTCATCTCCAACCAGAGCACCATACTTGGCGGTATTGAGGCGATCCCCGGCGCTCGGCCCGACGACGGGCTGCTCGACGTGGGCGTCATCACCGCCGAGAGCCGCCTCGAGTGGCTCCGGGTGCTCGGTCGCACCGCCATCGGGCGAGCCCCCTCCTCACCGATGGTGTCGACCACCAGCGTCGCCTCCAAGGTCCGCATCGAGCTCGACCGCTCCCTGCCCTGGGAGCTCGACGGCGGCGACCGCGACCGCACACGCCGGCTCAAGGTGAAGGTCCTGCCCGGCGCGCTCGAGGTCTGCGTGCCCAACCCCTGAGCGGCCCGAGGCGCCCGCCCCATCCAGCCGGCACCACTGCTCGATCGGCTCCGCCGCGCCCGGCCGGCTCCGCGGTGCTCAGTCGGCCACGAGTCGCTCGAGCTCGGCGGTGCCCTCGGCCAGGGACTGCACCGCGGCCAGCAGGTCGCGCACCGCCTGTTCCGTCGACACCGTCGTGCCCACCACCCGCTCGATGCTGTCGTTGATCGCCTCGGTGTTGCCGGCTGCTCCCTTCATGGCCGCCGACACCTGGGCCACCGAGGCCGACTGCTCCTCGACCGCGCTGGCGATGGTGTGCTGATGGTGGGCCACGTCGCCCACGATGGCGGTGATCGACCCCATCGCCGCGGCGGCCTTGTCGGCGGTTGCCTGGATGAGGGCGATGCGCCGGCCGATGTCGTTGGTGGCGGCGGAGGTCTGGGTGGCCAGGTCCTTCACCTCGCTCGCCACCACCGCGAAGCCCCGCCCGGCCTCACCGGCGCGGGCGGCCTCGATGGTGGCGTTGAGGGCGAGCAGGTTGGTCTGCTCGGCCACCGCAGCGATCAACTGCACCACCGTGCCGATCTCCGCCGAGGCGTCAGCCAGGTCCCGCACGGTTCCCTCGGCGCTGGTCGCCTCGTCCACCGCTCGTGCCACCACCGTCCGCGCCGTCGACGCGGCGGCGGCGATCTCGTCGGCGGCCGAACCGAGCTGGCTGACCGCCACCGAGCTCTCCCGCACCTGCACGCCGACCGCCGACGCGGCACCCTCCGCCCGCTCGGTCTCCGAGGCGCTGTCCTGGGCGGCGCTGCGCATGACCAGACCGAGCTCCTGCAGGCGGGCGGCGGCACCGGCCAGGGCCTCGGACACGGCACGGATGCGGGTGGCGGTGCGGGTGGACAGCACCCACGCCGCCCCCATCCCGCCCACCGCCAGCACCGCGGCGGCGACCCAGGCCAGCAACTGGGTGGCGTCACCGGAGGTACGGGCCGCTTCGCCAACCTCGGCGCTGCGGGTGGCGATCGAGCGCTGCAGCGCGTCGCGAGCGGCGTCGGCCGCCTCGGCGTCGGCGGCCACCTCGGGCCGGCCGATGACGGCCATGACCGCAGCGGCATCGCCGTCGGCGTCGCGCAGCGCCTGCACCACCGGTTGGAGCTTGCGGGCCGCTTCGGCGAAGCGTTGGAGGTCGGCGGCGATGGCGTCGTCGTCGAGCTCGGCGGCCAGCTGTTGGATCCGCTCCCCCGCTTGCTGCTGCGCCTCCTGGCCGGCCACGAGGGCCTCCACCCCCGCGGCCGCCGTCTCGGCATCGGTCGCGGTGGTCAGCGTGATGACCCCGAGCAGGCCCTGGGCGCTGCCGCGCTGCAGGGCGGTCATCTCCCGGCTGATCTCGCCCATGGTCTGCACCACGGTGACGTTGGCGCTGGTGGTGTGGATCTGCCAGCCGAGGAAGCCGACCACCGCGCACACCAGTGCGGTGGCCGCCGCCGTTGCCGTCATGATGCGCCTGCGCATGGAGGTCCCCCTGTCGTTCATCCACCTGCACCGGTTGCTTCGACCCCGCGTTGACGCAGCTGCATGCACACAAGAAGCGAACTTCACCCGCCACCAGAGGCATGGCGAACCGGACCCGGGCACCGCGTGATGCGCCCGGCCGGGTGGTCACGCAGTAGGTTCGACCCCATGCAGGGGGGCAGACATCCGGGCCTGGCCGAGACGGTGTTGGACCTGATCGGCGGCACGCCGATCGTCAAGGTCGGCCGCCTGGCCGCTGCGCACGGGGTGCGGGCCACCATCGCCCTCAAGCTGGAATCGCTCAACCCGGGTGGCTCCGCCAAGGACCGGGTGGCCATGGCCATGCTCGATGCCGCCGAGCGAGACGGGCTCATCGCCCCCGGCGGCACGATCGTGGAGCCCACCTCGGGCAACACCGGCGTCGGTCTGGCCATCGTCGCCGCCCAGCGGGGCTACCGGTGCGTCTTCGTCTGCACCGACAAGGTCTCCCCCATCAAGATCGAGCTGTTGCGGGCGTACGGCGCCGAGGTGGTCGTCTGCCCGGTGTCGGTGCCGCCGGAGGATCCGAGCAGCTACTACGCCACCGCCGAGCGCCTAGCCCGGGAGATCCCCGGCGCCTACCGACCCAACCAGTACGCCAACCCGAACAACCCCCTCGCCCACGAGCGCACCACCGGCCCTGAGATCTGGGAGCAGACCGGCGGGGCGGTGACCCACTTCGTGGCCGGCATGGGCACCGGCGGCACCATCACCGGCACCGCCCGCCACCTCAAGAGCCGCAACCCCGGCGTCACCATCGTCGGCGCCGACTCCGAGAGCTCGGTGTACACCGGCGGGTCCGGTCGGCCCTACCTGGTGGAGGGCATCGGCGAGGACTTCTTCCCCGACACGATGGATCTGTCGGTGGTGGACGTGTCCTACGCCATCTCCGACGAGGACTGCTTCCTGATGGCTCGGGAGGTGGCCCATCGGGAGGGCATCCTGATCGGCGGGTCGGGCGGCGCCGCGGTGGCCGCTGCCCTGCGCCACGCCGAGCGGGAGGGGCTCGGGCCCGAGCACCTGGTGGTCGTGCTCATCCCCGACTCCGGACGGGGTTACCTCAACCACGAGTTCAACGATGCCTGGATGTTCGAGTTCGGCTTCCTGCACCGCGAGGGCCCGACGGTGGCGGACCTGCTCTCCCAGCGCCGGCCCGACGAGCACGAGCTGCTCTACGTGAACCCCGAGCAACCGCTGCACGACGCCATCGACCTGATGCGCAACCACGACATCAGCCAGATCCCGGTGATCAAGAACGAACCACCGTTCGCCAACGCCGAGGTGGTGGGGGCGGTCGACGAACTGCAGCTCATGCACCTGGTGGCGCGCGATCCCGAGACGCTGGCCCAGCCGGTGGGCGAGGTGGCGGGGCCGAAGCTGCCCACCATCGGCATCGGCGAGTCGGTGCCCGATGCGGTCGCCCGCCTGGAGAGCTCCAACGCGCTGCTGGTGCTCAAGGGCGGCCGGCCCTTCAGCGTGCTGAGCCGGGCCGACGTGCTGCGCCACCTCCGAGGCGGCCCCCACACCCATCGCCACCATACCGACCAGTAGGTGCCCTGGCGTCCGCCGTACGCATCACTCGCTGCCCTGCGTCGGCGCTCGATTGATGCAACGGTGAGCAGGCGATGCGGCGGTGAGCGGGCGAGGTCGGTTCAGCTGAACGCTCACGTCCCGCATCGGGGAACGTCCGAGCGCGACCCGCTGCTCCGACGCCGAGCGTTGAGGTGGGGCTCACCGCGCCTGGGCACTAGCCTGCGCCGCGGCCCCGGGCGGGGCCCTTCCGGGAGCGCGGGGAGCGCCGACACGCACCGCCGAGACAGCACCGCAGGCGCCGACGAAACACGAAGGTCACGCACATGGGAGAGCAGCAGGAACAGCAGGGCTGGGGTTTCGAGACCCGGGCGGTGCACGTCGGCCAGGAACCCGACCCGCGCACCGGTGCGGTGGTCCCGCCCATCACGCTGTCCACCACGTTCGCCCAGGACGGCGTGGGCAACCTGCGCGAGGGCGGCTACGAGTACTCGCGCTCGGGCAACCCGGTGCGCACCGCGGTGGAAACGTGCCTGGCCTCGCTCGAGGGCGCTGACCACGGCTTCAGCTTCGCCAGTGGCCTGGCCGCCGAGGACGTGCTGCTGCGCGCCGCGCTGCCTGCGGGCGGCGGCGTGGTGCTGGGCAACGACGCCTACGGCGGCACCTACCGCCTGATCGACAAGGTGTTCCGGCCGGCGGGCCACCCGTGGTGGGCGGCCGATCTGACCGACCCCGCCGCCCTCGACGCCGACTTCCCCGACGGCGCTGCGCTGGTGTGGCTGGAGACGCCCACCAACCCGTTGCTCACCTGCATCGACATCGAGGCCATCGCCGAGGTTGCCCACCGCCACGGCGCGCTGGTGGTGGTGGACAACACGTTCGCCACGCCCTACCTGCAGACCCCTGGCGGTGGGGGCGGACGCCGTGGTCCACTCGGCCACCAAGTACCTCGGCGGGCACAGCGACGTGGTCGGCGGGTTCGTGGCCACCTCCAACGCCGAGTTGGCCGAGCCATTGCGCTTCCTGCAGAACGCCACCGGGGCGGTGCCCTCACCGTTCGATCTGTACCTGCTGCTGCGCGGCGTCAAGACGCTCGGCCTGCGCATGGACCGCCACTGCAGCAACGCCCGGGCGGTGGTGGACCTGCTCGTCGGCCATCCGGCGGTGCAGCGGGTGCGCTACCCACAGCTGCCCGACCACCCCGGCCATGCGGCCGCCGCCAAGCAGATGCGGGACTTCGGCGGCATGGTCAGCTTCGAGCTGGCCACCGAGGAGGAGGCGCTGGCGGTGGTGGCCCGCACCGAGCTGTTCACGCTGGCCGAGTCGCTCGGTGCGGTCGAGTCGCTGATCGAGCACCCCGCCCGCATGACCCACGCCTCGGCCGCCGGTTCGGCGCTGGAGGTACCGCCCGGTCTGGTGCGGCTGTCGATCGGCATCGAGTCGGCCGACGATCTGGTGGCCGATCTGCGCGGCGCGCTCGATTCGTTGCGATAACCCCGGAACCGATCCGGCGGCGACGGCGTACAGCCCCTCGACGGCACCGATGGGCGGTGCCGCTGCCAGGAGGTTCCCGCCATGCGCCGTCTGCTCGCCACCACCACCGTCGCCGCCGCCCTGTGCAGCGCCGCTGCTCGACGCCGGCCCGACCGGCGCAGCCACGCCGCCCGTCGACGTGGACGGGATCGCGCTCGGCACGTCCCGCCTGGAGTTCAACTCCGAGCTCACCTGGAGCAAGGTGGTGTACCTGGGGCAAGCCCGGGATCAGGGCTTCCACGTGCCCACCGCCATCCACCTGGCCCCGAACTCGTGCGCCTCGATCGCGATCTCGTGGTTCGACGGGGGCAACAGCTCGACACCCGCCACCGTGATGGAGCGCGAGCTCGGCTGCGCCTCGGTCACCGACGTCATCGGGCTCGATCAGCTGCACATGAGCCGGCTCAACGAACCGCCGGCGGTGAAGGCGAAGGTCTGCGTGACCAGCCGTCCGAAGGTCGGCATCGACCGCCCGCAGACGGCGTGTGCCACGGCGTTCGCCTTCCTCGACCGCAGCCAGGGCATCTGACCCGCCGCCCGACCGCGGCGCGGTTCAGGCCACGGCGCGGCGGCGGGCGTCGAAGCCGGCGCGCAGCTTCGGCAGCACGTCGCGGCCGAAGCGGGTGGCGGCCTCGTCGTGCGGGTAGCCCGACAGGCAGAAGTGGGTGCAGCCGATGTCCACGAACTGCAGCAGCGTGTCGGCCACCTGATCGGGATCGCCCACCACGCACACCCCCGCGCCCGGGCGCACCGTCGAGATCCCGCTCCACAGGTGGGGGGCGATGCGATACCCCTCGGCCCGGGTGAGCTCCTTCATGCGGGTGTTGGCCTCCGACTGCTCCCACATGGTGGCGATCGAGCGTCGCTGCGACTCGCCGGCGTTGGCGATGAGCGCGTCGGCCGCCTCCCACGCCTCCGCCTCGCTGTCGCCGACGATCACCTGGAGCCGCATGCCGAAGCGCAGGGCGTCGGCGCGGCCGTGGTGGGCGGCGCGGCGGCGGGCGTCGGCCATGCGCACGGCGATGTTCTCCGGCGTGTCGCCCCAGTACAGGTAGACGTCGGCGTGGCGGGCGCAGACCTCCTGGGCGGCGGCGGAGATGCCGCCCAGGAAGAACGGCGGGTGTGGGTGCTGCAAGGGGCGGGGGCGCACGATGGCGCCCTCCACCTTGAAGTGCTCACCCTCATGGCTGACCGGGGCGCGCTCGGTCCACACTCGCTTCATCAGCGCCACCGTCTCGTCCATGACCGCGTAGCGCTCGTCGTGGTCGGCGTAGAGGCCGTCCTGGGCCAACTCGGCGTGACCGCCCCCGGCGATGAGGTTGATGGCCACCCGGCCCCCGCTGAGCTGATCGAACGTGGCGATCATCTTGGCCATCACCGTGGGCGCGATCAGGCCGGGGCGGGCCGCCACCAGCATGGTCAGGCGCTCGGTGCGGGCCGCCAGCATCGCGCAGGTGATCCACGCCTCCCAGCACGCCGTCTGCACCGGCACCAGGGCGTACTCGAACCCGGCGGCCTCGGCGGCGTGCGCCACCCGATCGAACAGCTCCATGCTGGGCGGCACGGTGGCGTCGTGGTCGCCGTAGGCGGTGGTGTCGCCCGAGGTGGGGATGAACCAGCCCACGTGCAGGTCATCGTCGATCAGCGTGCCGTCGGTGCTCATGGCCGTGCGCTGCTCCCGTCCGTTGGCCGTGCCCGGTCGGGGCCCGGGCGGGAACCAAACGTAGCGCCCGGGCGACTGCATGGTCATGAGAACCGGGAGCTCGCGATGATCGGCGGCCTGCTCGCCGCGCTGGTGTTCACGCTGGTGCCGGGGTCCCTCGCCCTGGCCGCCGCCCGCCGGGCACCGAGGGAGATGTACGAACGGGCGGGCAAGCAGCCGACGCTGGTGGTGGTCGTGCTGGCCATCGGGATGACCGTGGGCCTCGGCATACCGGTGGCGCTGTGGTACGTCGCCGTCGTGCACCGCCACCGCCACCCACCTGACGTGCTCCACGACCCGTTCCTCGTGCGTTGGGCCCGCGACACGGTGGCGTTGCCCCGCACGTTGTGGGCGCTGCGCGACGCCACACGATCCACGCAGTCGAACACGCTGCGCCCGGCCGGCCCGGCACTGCCCGCCCGGGTGGGTGAGGAGGCCGCCGCCCCCTGTTGAGACGGGCCCGCATGCGCTCGCCGCCGTGGTACACGCACCGACGCATCGCCGGAGGGTCCGGCGGTGCTGCGCCGATCCGGCCCCTTCTCGTGGGCGTCGTTGCTCGGTGCGGTGCTGGCCGGCGGGGCACCTTCAACCTGGTGGAGGGAGTGGTCGACCACCACATCTTGCAGCTGCACCACGTGCGCATGGCCAGCGACGTGGACAACGTCTGGGTGTGGGACGTCGGCTTCCTGGTCCTGGGCGCCCTGTTGCTCGCAACCGGCCTGTGGCTGCACGGCCGAGCCGTCCGCCGGTGATACCGCTCGGTATGGCGAGTCTGCGCCCGAGCTCCATGCGACGGCGCTGTGGAGCGCGTCCGAGCCAGCATCGACAGCCGAGCCAGCATCGACGGCCGTCGCACGGAGGATCGCCGCACCCGACCCGTGCAACCACGCAGCCCGCTGGGTACGTCATCGCCATGTTCCCTTGGCACCTCTCCGCCGGCGCACAACCGCTCCCGTCCACTGCCACCGACCACCGCACGGCCCGGCCCGGTCCCGCCTCCGGGGCCCTGCAGCCGGGCGATCTCGTCCGGGTGACCCGCACCGGGTGGCGTCACCGCTCCTACCGGGGAGCCACCGGCATCGTGGTGGACACGCTGCGCACCCGCAACGAGGTCGTGCTGCGCTTGGACGACGGGCGCCGGCGCCGGCTGCCCGCCAGCCGGGTCAGCCGGGCGTACCGTTAGGTACGGCCGGGGCTCGTCGACCGGGGACGTCCGCCGCCGCTTGTCCCGGTAGAGGGCCTGATCGGCGCGCGCCAGGACCGAGTCGATGGTGTCGGTCGGCTCGCAGATGGCCACACCGATGCTGGCGCCGATCGTCACCAGGGGGGCGGTGAGGTCGATCGCTTCCACCGCGTCGCGCAGACGCGCCGCCACGTGCTCAGCGTCGAGCTCGGAAGCGACGGGATCGAGCAGCACCACGAACTCGTCACCACCCACTCGGGCGGCGGTGTCCCCCTCCCGCACGATGGCTGCGATGCGCTGGCCCGCGGCCCGCAGCACCACGTCGCCGGCCGCATGGCCCCAGGTGTCGTTCACGGCCTTGAACCGATCCAGATCGATGCAGCAGACGGCGGCGATGTGACCATCGCGGGCGACGCGGGCGAGCGTGGTCTTCAACGCGGCGCGCAGGTTGGCCCGGTTCGCCAGCCCGGTGAGGTGGTCGTGGGTAGCCAGGTGCGTGAGCTGCTGGATGACCGCATCGCGGTCGGTCACATCGCGCCCGGTGATGATCAGGGCGGCGATGCCGTGGTCGTGCAGGTGGTTGCGCCCGACGAACTCGTAGCGACGCCAGCGGCCGTGCACATCGAGCAGTCGGGCGGTGGCGGTCTGGGCGGTGAGGCCCCCCTCCACCCGATCGAGGAACCCGAGCACCTCCGGCCGATCCTGGGGGTGCACGTGGGCCAGCAGCTGCCCGCCGAGATCCTCGACATCCGCTGCGACATCGAGCATGCGCTCCACCGATGGCGAGACGAGCACCACGCGCCTGGCCTCGTCGAGCACCAGGTGCAGGTCGGTGGCGTGTTCGAGCAGCGCCCGGTAGCGGTCGAGCGCCGCCCGAAACGCGCTGGTGAGCGCCCGGTCGGCCAACTCCTGCTCCACCAGGGCGGCGACGTCACGCAAGCAGCCGACGGGGCCCTCGGCGGCGCAGCCCACACGGGGATCGAACACGCAGACCGCTCCGATCACCCGACCGCCGGGGTCGCGGACGGGCACGCCGGCGAACGAGCGGATCGCCTCCTCGCCCCGGACGAGCGTGCTGCGCTCGAAGCGGGCGTCGGCGCGCACGTCGGCCACCAACAACGGGTCCTCTTGTGGTTCGCCCACGACGAGGAGGCACAGCACCGGATCCTGCCGCACCCGGGCGGCGCTCACGCCGCTGCTGGCCACCGACCACCGACGGCCGCCTTCGCACAGGCTGATGGCGGCCATCGGCGCCCCGAAGGCGGCGGCCGCCAACGCCGCCAACCGGGTCAAGCGGGTCAGCCGCCCAGCATCGTCGGCCGGAGCCGATTTCGAGCGGTCGCCACCCACCGCCAGCTGCGAGAACATCTCCGATTCCGACGCTGAACGTGACGATCCGAGCACGCATTGCAGCCTACGGCGAACGGTGTCGGCCAGGGCACGCCAGGTCGACCGGACACCGCTTTGACACAACCGTGCCCACAGCAACGGGGCTTTCGACCCTGGCGCCTCGGATGCAGATCGGTCGGACCCTCGCCATACCGATCAGCACTCTCCATACCATTCGGCATGGTCGGCACCGAGCAGCGGGCCCGGACCGCCCGGCGGGCATCGATGAGGCCGGCAACGGGTAGCGCCCTACCATGGCAGAACGAGTCGCCCGCCACGCCCGGACCACCCCTCCCGAGCCAACGTCGGGTCGCGAGCCCGACGGGACCCGGATCCGCGACGGCTCCCCGGGATCGGGCGAGGACCGCGGTCGGGACGCCAAGCGCCCGACCGACATCCCGGCGCGGGGTTGGCTCGACATCGCCCGCCGGGTGAAGCGCGAGATCGGCGATGACCACGTGTCCCTGGCGGCGGCCGGCGTGGCCTTCTTCGGCTTCCTGGCCTCCGTCCCGGCCCTGGCCACCGTGGTCTCGATCTACGGCCTGTTCACCGACCCCGCCGAGGTCGAGCAGCGGGTCGAGTCGTTGTTCGGCGCGCTGCCCCAAGAGGCGCAGTCACTGCTGCAGGACCAGCTCGCCAACGTGGTGGAGCAGAACAGCGGGGCGCTGACCGGCGGCGCCATCATCGGCGTGGCGTTGTCGTTGTGGTCGGCGTCGAGCGCCATGGGCCACCTGATCGAGGCGATCAACGTCGCCTACGACGAGGACGAGGAGCGCAGCTGGTTCGCCCGCAAGGGCCAGGCGCTGCTGTTCACCATCGGCGCCGTGCTCGGTGTGGTGGCCGTGGGCGTCGGCATCGGCCTGCTGTCATGGGCGGCGGCCCAGGCCGATCTCGGTGGCGTCGCCGGCTGGGCGGTGCGGCTGCTGTGGGTGCCGCTGGTGATGGCCGGCTTCGTCGCCGCACTGGCGGTGCTGTACCGGCACGGCCCCGACCGCGAGCACGCCCGCTGGCGTTGGGTGTCGTGGGGGTCGGTCATCGCCGTGGTGGTGTGGGCGATCGCCTCCGTCGGCTTCCAGATCTACGTCACCAACTTCGGTTCCTACAACGAGACCTACGGTTCGCTGGCCGCGGTGGTGATCCTGCTGTTCTGGTTGTACCTCACCTCCTTCGTCATCCTCGCCGGCGCCCAGCTCAACGCCGAGATCGAGCACCAGACCGCTCGGGACAGCACGACCGGCGCGCCTCGCCCGCTCGGTGCGCGCGGGGCGGAGGTGGCCGACAGCGTGGGCTCGGCGCCGGCGGACCATCGGCGTCCGTGACCGACGGAGGTCGGCACCGGTGCCCGGACGGCTAGGTTCCGGCCATGGTCCAGACCGAGCAGACCGAGCAGACCGGGGAGGCGGGCGCGAGCGGCGACGCGGCGGTGCCGATGCGCTTGCAGCAGCTCTACGACGCACGAGCGGCCACGCTCGACGCCAACCGCACCGCCGCCGTCCGACGCCAACACGACCGGGGGCGGTGGACGGCCCGGGAACGCATCGCCGCACTGTTCGACCCCGACACGTTCGTCGAGTACGGGCAGCTGGCCCAGCCCAAGACCCGGGCGCTGGGCGACGGCCCCGCCGACGGTCTGATCATGGGGGTCGGCCTGGTCGACGGTCGCCCGGTGTGCGCCTTCACCTACGACTACACCGTCTTCGGCGGCAGCCAGAGCCCGCGCAACCACCGCAAGATGGACCGCATGCTGGCCCTGGCCGAACGCAACCGTTGGCCGGTGGTGTGCTGGTCGGAGGGCGGTGGCGCCCGGGCCAACGAACTGGACTACGACGGCGGGATGGTCACCACGTTCGTGCAGTTCGCCCGCATGAGCGGCTTGGTGCCCATGGTGTGCCTGCTGTCGGGCCCGGCCTTCGCCGGGCAGGCCAACATCGCCGGCTGCGCCGACGTGGTCATCGCCACCCGCACCTCCACGCTGGGGCTGTCGGGCCCGCCGTTGGTGCTCTCGGCCACCGGTGCCAACGTCACCCCCGAAGACATCGGCCCGATGGACCTCCACGAGCGCATCGGCACCGTCGACCTGCTGGTGGCCGACGAGACCGAGCTGCTGGCCACCGCCCGCCGCTACCTCGGCTACTTCAGCGGGCCCGAGCACACCCGGGCGGCGGCCATCGACGCGCCGGGCGATGCCGACGCGCTGCGCCGCATCGTCCCGGAGAACCCGCGCCGGGCCTATGACGTGCGCAAGATCGTCACCGCGGTGGCCGACGCCGGTTCCGTGCTGGAGCTGCGGCCCACCTGGGGCCGGTGCCTGTCGACCTCGCTCATCCGCATCGAGGGCCGTCCCCTCGGCGTGATCGCCAACAACCCCATGTTCGGCGCCGGGGCGATCGACCGGGACGGCGCCGACAAGTTCTCCCGTTTCGTCGAGCTCTGCAACGCCTACGACCTGCCGTTGCTGTTCCTGTGCGACACGCCCGGGTTCATGATCGGCCGCGGCGCGGAGGAGACCGCGCTGGTGCGCCACAGCGCCCGCACCCTCATGGCGCTGGGCAACGCCGACGTCCCGTTCCTCACCATCATCCTGCGCAAGGCCTACGGGCTCGGGTACTACGTGATGGGCTGCGACTGCTTCGAGCCGGTGCTGATCGCGGGCTGGCCCACCGCCGAGTTCGGGGGCATGGGCCTCGAGGGGGCGGTCAACATCATCCACCGCGACGAACTGGCCGCCGCGGCCGACGAACCCACCCGCAAGGAGCTGCGGGCCCGGCTGACCGAGGAGCTCAAGGAGCGCAACACCGGCCTGGCCTACGCCCGGGGCTTCGCCCTCGACGACATCATCGACCCCGCCGACACCCGGACCATACTGTCCCGTACGTTGGCGGCGCTGCCCACACCGTCGGCCCGAACCGCCCGCAAGCACCCGATCGATCCCTGGTGAGCCCCGGCCCCTGTCCGCCGCGACATTCCCGTTGCGGACGGGTCGGTCCCTAGCATCCGGGTCGGAGGTGACGCGATGCGCATGGGAGTGCTGACCAGCGGGGGCGACGCGCCGGGGATGAACGCCTGCATCCGGTCGGTGGTGCGCACCGGACTGGAGCGCGGGGTCGACGTGGTGGGCATCCGCCGGGGCTACGCCGGGATCTACGACGAGGCCATCGAGCCGCTGACCCGTCCGTCGATCGTCAACATCGTGCAGCGGGGCGGCACGGTGCTGGGCACGTCGCGGTCGCCCCGCATGCGCACCGAGCAGGGCCTCGCCGAGGCGGTTGCCATCCTCGCCCGCCACGGCATCGATGCCCTCGTGCTCATCGGCGGCGACGGCACGTTCCAGGCGGCGCCGCCCTGGAAGCGGCCGGCGGGCCGGCGACGGTCGGCATCCCCGGCACGATCGACAACGACGTGGCCGGCACCGATGTCACCTTGGGCTTCGACACCGCGGTGAACACCGCAGTGGAGGCGATCGACCGCATCCGCGACACCGCCAGCTCCCACGAGCTGCTGCACTTCGTCGAGGTGATGGGCCGCCACTGCGGGGCCATCGCCCTGCACGCCGCCGTGGCCGGCGGGGCCGAGGCGGTGCTGGTGCCCGAGGCCGAGCTCGACGACCGCACGCTCGCCGCCCGCATCTCCGAGGAGCTGCGGGCCGGCAAGCGGTCGGTCATCGTCGTGCTGTCCGAGGGCGCCCGGCCGGCAGCGCCGAGCAGGCGGCCGCCTCGGTGGCGGGGCTGCTGGACCTCGAGTTCCGCCTGACCGTGCTGGGCCATGTGCAGCGCGGCGGTTCACCCAGCGCCGCCGACCGCATCCTCGGCGCCCTGTTCGCAGTGGAGGCGGTCGACGCCCTGCTCGCCGGGGACCGCAGCTGCTTCGTGGGCCGCCGCGATGGCGCCATCGTGCGGGTGCCCTACGCCGAGATGGACGGTCGCCGCCAGGTGCTCGACCCCCGGCTGATCCGCCGCCCACCTCATCGGTTGACGGCCGGCCGGTCGGGTCACGCCGGTGGGCGTTCGGACACGACGCAGGTCTGGGTGGCCAGCGCCAGCAGGTGGCCTTCGGGGGACCACACCCGGGCGCTCACCTGCCCGATGCCGGCCACCAGCGCCTCGACGGCGGTGTCCACGAGCACCCACTCGGCGCACGCACGATCGACGAGCCGCACCGTGTTGTCCAGGCTGGCGCCGAACACGGGGCGGTCGAGGGCGGCGGTCAGGGAGAACGGCACGAAGTCCACCGCCACCGCCAGCAACTCCGGTGAGGCCACGTCCACCCCGCCGGCGCCCACCCACCACGCGCTGCGACCGGTCTGCGGCGCAGCCTGCTCGGCCGGGACCGGCACGGCCCGGATGTCGAAGCGCTCGCGCAGACCGCCCCCGGCGCCGAGCTGCGTCATCGACGGGCAATCCTGCGGCGGCGGGACGGTGGGCGGGCGGTGGTAGCGACGCTCGTCGCCGCCGGGCCGGCCGCCCAGCGCGGCCGACACCAGCAGCGCGCTGCGCCCGCCGCTCGGCTCGGTGGCGACGCGGACGCCGGCCTGGGCGACGTTGCGGCCGTCCACCGCCTCGACCACCTCGAAGTGCAGCACGTCCGGTGGCGCCACCGCAGCGAGGAACTGCGTCGTGATCCAGCGCAGCGGCCGGCCGGTGCGGGCCTCGAGCCCGGTGATGGCGGCGCCCACCGCACAGCCGCCGAACAGGCCGCCCTTACCGCCGGTGAGGCCGCGGTGCAACGGCAGCGTCCAGCGGTCGGGGTCGTCCTGCACCGACGGCCGCACCCCGAGGAAGCGGGCGCCGTCGGTGCGGTAGCGGGTGGGGTCGGAACCGGTGGGTCGGGCGTCCATGGTGCTGCAGTCTGGTGCGGGCGGAGCGCCGCGCCGCTGGGATAGGGTCCGCAGCCATGCGAACGGGGACCGGTCAGGGGCGCCGACGGCGGCGGGCCCGCCCGGGGCGGAGGCGGTCCCCCGCCAGGCGTGGTTGGCGCTCGGGGTGGCCACCATGGTCTCGTTCCTCGTGGTGGTCGACGTGTCGGTGGTCAACGTCGCGTTCCCCACCATCCGCACCGATCTGGGCGCGTCGGAGACGTCGCTCAGCTGGATCGTGTCGGGCTACAACATCGGCGTCGCCGCCTTCCTGTTGCTCGGCGGCCGCCTGGCCGACAGCCTGGGCCGCAAGAAGGTGTTCCTGCCCGGCGTGGCCGCCTTCATGGTGGGCTCCCTGCTGTGCGGTATGGCGCCGAACACCGGCTTCCTCATCGCGGCGCGGGTGGTGCAGGCCATCGGCGGCGCCGTGCTCATGCCCGCCTCGTTGGCCCTGGTCCTGCCGGAGTTCCCGCTGTCGCGTCGTTCGACGGCGGTCGGGTTCTGGGGCGCCACCGGCTCGCTGGGCGCGGCGTTCGGCCCGTCGTTGGGGTCGGTGCTGATCCGGTTGGGGTCGTGGCGCTTCGTGTTCCTCATCAACGTGCCGCTGTGCCTGCTGGTGCTGGTGCTCGGTCGGCGCATCTTCCGGGAGTCCCGCAACCCCGACGCCAGCGGGCGCATGGACCTCCTTGGCATACCAATCGGTACGGCCGGGGTGGCGATGGGGATGTTCGCCATCGTGCAGTCGGAGCAGTGGGGCTTGGCCAACGTGCGGGTGCTGGCCCCCGCCGTCGCCGCAGTGGGGTTGATCGCGCTGCTCATCGCCCGCTCCAAACGCCATCCGGAGCCGCTGCTCGACCTGTCGCTCTACCGCCACCGCTCGTTCTCGTCCACCAACCTGGCGGTGGCCTTCTACTCCATGGGCTTCACCTCGCAGTTCCTGCTCAACTCGTTGCTGTTGCAGAACCTGTGGGACCAGTCGATCCTGCGGACCGGCGCCGCGCTGACCCCGGGACCGCTGCTGGCCACGGTCACGTCGGTGGTCACCGGGCGCACGGCCGACCGGTACGGGCACCGTTGGCTGATCGGCATCGGTTCGGCGCTCCTCGCCCTCAGCCCGCTGCTGTACCTGCTGCTGTTGAGCGAGACCCCACAGGTGTGGACCCGCTTCGTACCGATCAGCATGATCGCCGGCCTCGGCACCGGCATGTCGATCGCGTCGTGGTTCAGTGCGTCGGTCAGCGACGTGGACCAGGCCCGTTTCGGGGTGGCCAACGCCACGCTGCGCACGATCATGCAGGTGTTCTACGGCGTGGGCATCTCGGTGGCCATCACCTTGCTCGCGGCCGCCGAGGGGTTCACCGGCTACCGGAACGGCTGGCTGTGGGTCACCGCCATGATGGGCCTCAGCGCGGTGCTGATCCTGTTCACGTTCCCGGCCGGCTCCTCCTCACACCGCGCTGCGCCCGCAACCGATCACTGATCGTCGGCCAGGACCGCGCCGGCGGGGGTGCACGCCGCGCCTCGCGAACAACTCGGAGACGGCCGCGACTTTTCCTGACGCCCGTGCGTCTGTTGCCTCGTTCGAGGAGGAGCGCACATGGCAGCAGGGCAACGAGCGGCAGGGCAACAGGTGGCCGAGCAACGAGTGGCCGGGCAACGGCCGGCGGCCACGACGATGCTCGACGGCGTCGCCGATCGGTGGGAACAGCTCGGGCAGACGGTCGGCGTGCGGGAGGCCGACCTGTTGCAGCTCCACCTGGCCGGCACCGATCGCAGCGATGGGCTGCCGGCGCTGGTGGCGGTGGCCGACGACCGCTGCCCCCGGCTGATCGTGCACGTCGACCGGCTCGCCGAGCACGTGCGGGTGGGCGAGATCGAGGCGATCGCCCGGCGGCACGGCTGCCGAACCCGCAACGACGGGCACCAGGTCGTGATCGGGGTGGTGGACGCCGGCACCGTCGACGCCCTGCTCGCGGCCGTCCTCGAGCGCCACGCCACCTCCCCGCAGCTCATCACCGGCGACTGGCTGGTCGCGCCCCACGCCCGCAGCGCACGGGTCGAGGTCCACGCGTTCACCGTGTTCTGGCCTGCGCCCGATGCCTACGAGGTGGGTGCGGGCGCCTCGAACCCGTGCCTGCTCGCCACCGCCATCTACGGGTGGCACGGCGCCATCGCCTTTCTCGACGGCGGTTGTTGGGTGAGCCGCCGTGCCGGCCGGGCGGCGTGGGTGGTGCTGTCCACCCGGCGGTTCGGCCCGGTGGCGTTCGGTTGCGATGCGCGCGACCGCGTGCTGTTCGCGCCCACCCGGTCCCTGCCGTCCGGGTCGGGGAGCCTGCTCAGCCGGCTGCAGCAGCATGGTCGCCCGCTGCCGACGGTCGAGGGTTGGCCCGATGCCGAGGCCGTGCTGGCCGAGCAGTTGCCGGCGGCCGGCTACCTGCCCCGCCACGTGCACGTCGAGGGCGCCGGGCGCTGAACGCCGCCGCTCGCGGCGCGGCTCGGTGGTGGAACCCTGCTCGCCGACGCCGTCCGCCGCGGGAACGCCCGCTACCTTCGGCACCGTGCTGGTTTCGGATCTGCGCCATTTCCAGGGCGCACCACTGCTCGAATCCGGACCCGCCCTGCGGCTGGCCAACCACCTGATGGCCGTGGCCCGGGCGGCGAGCGCCGGGGATCGCGGGCCGGCGTGGGTGAGCGCCCTGCCCTGTCGGCGCCGCCCCGGTCGCAAGCCGTGCCCGGGGACGATCGCCATCGCCCGCATCGATGTGCCCGCCTCGGTGCACTGGCGGTGCACGGCGTGTCACGACGAAGGGTTGCTGCGCGGCTGGGAGCAGGGCCCGTTCGACCTGCGGCCGGTGCCGGGAACGGAGCGGGTGACCACGCCGGAGGGCGGAGCGCCCGAGCAGCCCGGTGGGAGCCGGCAGGTGGTGCTCTCGGTGGATGCGGCGGCGGCGCTGCGCACGATGGAGGAGCTCGACGTGCGGGCCGAGCGGCTCGTGTACCGGGCCCGGCCCCTCGGCGATGCCGTCTTGGTGGAGGGCGGCGACGAGGAGCTCGGGCAGCTGCTGGAGCACGTCGCCGCCGAGGCCACCCATGAGGAGAACCGCCGTCGACGGAAGCGGCTGGACGCGCTCTACGAGGAGCTCGAGGCGCAGGTCGGCTGAGCGGCTCGCTCGTCAGCCGCTTCCCCGGGGCCGCACCTCGCGTCCTGCGAGCACGGCCGCCGAGCGAGGACGATCGTTCCGAGCGAATCATGAATCTGTCATGACGATCGCCCGGCGGTGAGCCGCCGGCGACCGCCAGGATCGGAGGTGCCATGTCCGTGCTCCCCGCTCCGGCGCAGGCCCTGCTGGGCTCCGACGCCGTCGCCCATGTCTGGACGTCGAACCCGGACGGTTCGCCACAGGTGTCCGTCGTGTGGGTGATCGTCCAGGACGACGAGATCCTCTTCGGCGCCGACGCCGCCAGCCGCAAGGTCCGCAACATCGCCGCCAGCAGCCGGGTGGTGCTGTCGGTGGAGGACAGCGAGCGCAACGCCCGCGGGTTCCAGCGACACCTGATCGTCCACGGGCGGGCCACGGTGACGCCCGGCGCCGATCCGGCGTTGATGGACCGGCTGGCCCGCAAGTACCTCGGCTTGGAGCGGCATCCGCTGGCGCTGCGCGACTCCCCACCGCGGTGGTGGTTCGGGTCAGCGTCGAACGGATCGCCGGCGTGGGGCCGTGGGTGGACGACCACCTGTTGGCCGCTGCCGGCCGCTGAGCGGGTTCAACAGCCGCAAGGAACTGCGTCGCCGTTGGTCGCCGCTTCGATGCGGAGGTAGAGCTCGACCAGGGAGGCGGAGCGATCGCGCCTGCTCGCACCACCCGGTTCGAAGCGGGCCAGCTCCGCCTCGAGGGCTCCCCGCCAGGCGTCGGCGGGGCCGCCCTGGGCCACCTCGAGGCGCACGAGCGCGGCTCGGATCGAGTTGAGGCTGGCGCGGCGGCGCGCCCGGGTGCGGGCGAGGCGACGGTCGATGTCGGTGCTGCAAGGCCGACAACCGCGACGTGAACCGGTGGGGGCGACGGCACCGTCAGCGGTGCATCGGGTGGCGAGCGCGACCCCGGCGTCGTTGCCGGAGTCGGTGCTCGCCGTGGCATCGACGGTGGTGTGGTCGAGCGGCACGGGCGGTGCAACCGCGCCCGGAGGACGGCCATTCCCGGGGTGTCATCGCCTGTCCCGCAGGCCGGGATCGACCGTGGTCAGGCCAGCGGGACCCGCACGCTCGCGGTAGCGAGCCGTGACGGTCGTACGCAGCGGCCCTCGTCCTGTTGCCCGGCTGCGAGTCGGGCCGCCCCCGCCCTCACCTGCCACTCGCCCCCACCTGCCCCGCCCGGCCTGGAGCTCATCCCCACCCGACCCACCCCACCACCCGAAGCGTTCTCCTCCCCACCCCACCGGGTCATCAACCAGTCATGGCGAATCGCACGGGATTCGCCATGACTGGGTGGCGGGACCTGCGGGAGGGTGGGGTCGAAGTCGCACCGGGTGGGCGGGGCGGCGCTATGCGCAACGGACCCAGCCGGAAGACCGCCATGCCTCCGCGGCCCCGCCCCTTCGCTGTCACACCCCGCGGGGATGATGATCAACGGCGCTCGGGGCCCCGCCACCTCACCTGTCGGCCCCCACCCATGGTCCAGCTCACTCCCAGAGGCCAGCCATGCCGAGCACCACCGCCCCAGGCGACGACGACGGCACCCGCCGCGCCGACCCCATCGTCGGGCGCCGCCCCATCTTCGGTCGCAAGCGCGCCGCACTCCAGCAGGAGTGCGACGCCCTCGCCCGACAACTCGACGAGCTCGACCACCAACTCGTCGAGATCACCCAACGCCGCCGCGACCTGGCCGACCAACTCGAAGCCAACCCTCGCCGCCTCTACCGCAGGCTGGTCGATCGCGGCCGTGCCCCCGCCGCCGACGGCGCCGTCCAACTCCCCGCCCTCCCCGACGACGTCCGGTTCCTGTGGGGCCGCCGCCTCCGATCGACCTGTCGCGCCATCCTCTCCCGCCTCGGTACGGCCACGCTCGTCGAGCTGCACGCCATGCTGCACCGCCTCGGCTACGGCGTCGCCAGCCGCACGCCGGTCAAAGCGCTCGCCGACGCACTCGGCTACGACCACGACGCCGGCAACGTCGAGCGCCTGCGCCGCGGCACGTACCGCTTCCCGCCGGGCGTCACCAAGCCCACCCACCTCTGGCGCGGCGGCCCGCGGATCGGGCCCCTTCCCACACCCGAACCCTGATCCCGGGCCGAACACGGCCGCGTTTGGTTGCGCGCACACGCATCGCGGGTACGGACGGTCGACCCTCGTTCCGAACCCCCGGGAGACCCCATGCGCCGAAGTCGATTCCTGCCGCCCCTCGCGGCGATGTCGATGCTCACCCTGGCCGCGGCCACCGCACCCACCGCCGGCGCAGCTCCGCTCGCCGACGACCCGGGGCGCGCAACCGACACCGCACCCACCACCGACACCGCCCAGCGCCCCGAACCCGCCGTGGTGGCCGCCCGCTACGCGCTGCCCGACGCCGTCTCCTTCCCCGAAGGCATCGCCGCCCTACCGGACGGTACGTTCGTGGTGGGCAGCACCACCGACGGTTCGCTCACCCGCCTGCGGCCCGACGGCACCACCGAGCCGTTCGCCCCCGGCGGCGAGGCCGGGCGCACCACCGCAGTCGGCCTGGCCGTCGACGGCGAGGGCCGGGTCTACGCCGCCGGCGGCGCCACCGGTGTCCTCAGCGTGCTCGACTCCGACGGCACCGCCCTGCGGACGCTGCGCGCCCCCGGCGAGCCGTCCGAGGGCTTCCTCAACGACGTTGCCGTCTCGGACGACGGCTGGGGGTACGTGACCGATTCGCGGCGCCCGGCGATCTACCGGTTCAACGTCGACGAGGCAACGCCACGCAGCGGCGAGCGGGCCGAAGACGGTCGCCTCGAAGCCTGGCTCGATCTGACCGACACCCCGCTCACCTACGAGGACGGGTTCAACCTGAACGGCATCGTGGTGAGCGAGAGCGGCAGCTTCCTGGTGGCCGTCCAGTCCAACACCGGCGCCCTGTGGCGCATCACCACCGATGACGGCACCGTCGAGCGCATCGACACCGACGGCGTCTCCTTCCAGGGTGGCGACGGCCTCGCGCTGGTCAACCCGGCGCCGAGCGAACCGCACGACGCCCGGCCCACCCTGTACGTGGTGCAGAACGCCGCCTCGACCATCACCCGGCTCGATCTCGACCCGGCCGGCCGGTGGGCCGAGGTCACCGGCACGGTGCGCAGCGACGAGCTCCGCTTCCCCACCACCGCCGCGCTCGACGGCGATCGGCTGTTGGTGGTGAACGGCCAGCTCGACCAGCGAGACGGCGACCCGATCACCCCCTTCGACGTGACCGCCACCCCGCTGACCGCGTTCGACGGCGACGCCACCGCCACCGGCACCTGCGATGCCGCCAACGCCGCCAACGCCGGCATCACCCTGCCCGACGGCCTGTGCGCCAGCGTGTTCGCCGACGGGCTGGTCGGTGCCCGCCACCTCAGCGTTGCGCCCGACGGCACCGTGTACGTCGCCATCGCCGACGCCCCCGGCGGCGATCCCGACGGCGGTGTCGTGGCCCTGCGCGACGACGATGGCGACGGCCACGCCGAGCACATCGAACGCTTCGGGGAACGCGGCGGCAACGGGGTGACCGTCCACGACGGCTGGCTCTACCTCGCCCGCAACGACAGCGTCGTGCGCTACCGCCTGCCCGCCGGGGACAGTGTCGGCCTCACACCCGACGGCGATCCGGAGACGATCGTCAGCGGCCTGCCCGACTCCCCCGACCACTTCGCCAAGACCGCGGTCATCGACGACGAGGGCCGGATGTTCGTCAACATCGGCTCACCGTCGAACGCCTGCCAGGTGGACAACCGCGAGCCGTTCTCACCCGGGATCGACCCCTGCCCCGAGCTCGAGGACCGAGCCGGCATCTGGCGCTTCGACGCCGACGAGCAGGGCCAGACCCAGGCCGACGGCACCCGCTACGCCACGGGTGTGCGCAACGCCAACGCTGGCCATCGACCCGGACACGGGCCGCCTGTACGCCGCCATCAACGGTCGCGACCAGCTGTTCGAGAACTGGCCCGACCGCTACGACGAGGCCGACGATCTCACCAAGCCCGCCGAGGAGGTCCACGCCATCGTCGAGGGCGGTGACTACGGCTGGCCGTACTGCTACTTCGATCCCCAGCAGGGGCGCCATGTGCTCGCCCCCGAGTACGGCGGCGACGGCCGCGAGGCCGGCCGGTGCGACGACGTGCCGGAACCGGCGGTCACCTTCCCGGCCCACTGGGCCCCGCTGGGCATGACGTTCCCCACCGTCGACGCCCTCGGCGAGCGCTACCGAGACGGTGCGTTCATCGCCTTCCACGGCTCCCGCTTCGATCCGGCCAACCAGCCCGAGGGGCCGGGCTACGTCGTGGCGTTCGTCCCGTTCGAGGACGGCATGGCCACCGGCGAGTGGGAGGTGTTCGCCGACGGTTTCGCCGGCGACAGCACCGACCTGCCCGCCGAGGCGGAGCACCGCGCCGTGGACGTGGCCGAGGGGCCCGACGGGGCGCTCTACCTGTCCGACGACGTCGGTGGGCGCATCTGGCGGGTCAGCCCCGAAAGCCGCTGACCAGCCGGGTTCGGATGCCGAACCATGCGTCACCACAACGCAACTTCAGGACCTCCGGCCTGACGCCGATGTACTAGTCATCGGGGGAGGCGACCCCTGCAGCGTGCAAGCTCGCTCGCCGGCTTCGCTGGCCGCTGCAGGGGTCACCCATCCCGACACAGCCACCCGCCCGGGCACAGGGGCCTCCAACTTCCAGCCCGATCAGCGGACCCACGGCGACGGGCGCCGCTCCCCTTGTCCGGGGACGGCGCCCGTTCGTCGTCGTCATGGCGAGGCCGGCTCAGCGCAGCATGCTGCAGGTCCCCCGGCGCAGGAACGAACCGTCGCCCGGCCGGCCCAGGTGCAGTTCGCCGTCGATGATGAGCTTGCCCCGCAGCAGGACCTTGGCGACCTTGCCCGTCAGCTCCATACCTTCGTAGACGGAGTAGTCGACGTTCATGTGGTGGGTGGCGGCGCTGATGGTGTGCCGGCGCTGCGGGTCGAAGATGACCAGGTCGGCATCGGCACCGGGGGCGATCGTGCCCTTGCGGGGGTGCAGGCCGAACATGCGGGCGGGGTTGGTGCTGCAGATCTCAACCCAGCGGTTGAGCGAGAGGCCGGCCCGGTTCACGACGCCCTGGTACATCAGCTCCATGCGGTGCTCCACGCCGGGCACACCGTTCGGTATGTTGCGGAAGTCCCCGCGGCCGAGCTCCTTCTGGGTCCAGCAGAACGGGCAGTGGTCGGTGGCCACCACCTGCAGGTCGTCGGTGGCCAGGCCCCGCCACAGGTGCTGCTGGTGGTCCCGCGGCCGCAACGGCGGCGAGCACACGAACTTCGAACCCTCGAAATCGGGACGGGCCAGGTCCTCCAGCTCCAGGAACAGGTATTGCGGGCAGGTCTCGGCGAACACGTTCCAGCCCTTGTCCCGCGCCGCCACCACCTCGGCCAGTGCGTCGGCCGAGGACAGGTGCACGATGTACACCCCTACGCCGGCCACCCGGGCCAGCGCCGCGGCTCGGTGCACCGCCTCGGCCTCGAGCAGCGCCGGTCGGGTCAGCGAGTGGTGCACCGGCGCCACCTCGCCCGCCTCGATGGCCTGGTCGCGCAGCACATCGATGGCGATGCCGTTCTCGGCGTGCATCATCACCAGCGCGCCGTTGCGCCCGCTCTGCTGCATCATCCGCAGGATCTGGCCGTCGTCGGAGTACAGCCGGCCGGGGTAGGCCATGAACATCTTGAAGCTGGTGACCCCCTCGTCGACGAGTTGGTCCATCTCCTTGGGCGACAGCTCGTCGATGTTGAACGTCATCATGTGGAACGCGTAGTCGACCGAGCAGTTGCCGCCCGCCATCATCCCGTAGCGGTCGAAGCCCTCCATCATGCGGGTGCCGGCCTCGGGCACGACGAAGTCGATGATGGTGGTGGTCCCGCCGAACGCCGACGCCCGGGTGCCGGTCTCGAACGTGTCGAGCACCGGCGCGATCTGGCCACCCGACTCGAAGTGGGTGGGCGTCGATGCCACCGGGCACCACGTAGCAACCCGTGGCGTCGATCACCTCGGCGTCGGTGGAGAAGGATGCGGCCAGGTCGCTGTCGGGGCGGCCAGCGCCACGATGCGCTCGCCGTCCACCAACACGTCCGCCGCCACGGTGTCCACCGCGCTGACCACGGTGCCGCCCCGCACGACCGTCTTCATGGCCCCACCTCCTCGGCCACGTCCGACCCGTCGGCTGCGTGCGGCCCCGCGGCGGCCGCATCGAGCTCGGCGAAGACGGCCTCGGCCACCTCGATGCTCGACAGGGCCACCGGGAACCCGGCGTAGGCGATCATGTGCACGAACACCTCGAGCACGTCGCGCCGGCTCATGCCCTGGTCGAGTGCGCCCTTGATGTGCACCTTCAGCAGCGTGGGCCGGCCGAGGGCGGCGATGGTGGTCAGCGTGACCACCCGCCGGGTGCGCAGGTCGAGGCCGTCACGCGCCCACACATCGCCGAAGCAGAACTCGCCGAGCATGCGGTCGAGCACCGGGCCGACCACCGGGTCGACCCGCTGCCAGCGCTGCAGCCCGGCACCGGAGGCGCCCACCGCCTCGAGCACGTCCACGCCGCGCCGGTAGGCGGCCGAATCGAAGGTGACCGGGCCTGCGCCGGTCTCGGTGGCGGTGGTCATCGGTTGCTCCACGGCGTGAACGGGATGAGGTTGGCGGCGTGCGCCGGCGGCGGGGCCCCACGCTCGGCGGTGGCGGCGTCGGCGATGTCGAGGGCCTCGTCGAGGATGGCGAGGCTCTCGTCGATCTGGGCGGCGTCGATGACGAGTGGCGGGTTGGCGAACAGGAAGCTGCCGCGCAGGTTGGCCAGCAGCCCCCGGCCGGTGAGGAACGCCTTGATCTCGGCCGCCGCGGGCCCGGCCTGGCCCACCAACGGGAACAGCTCCAGGCGGGACCCGCGGTCGTAGACGAGCTCGAGGCAGGAGAACAGGCCGATGCCGCGGACGTCGCCCACCGAGGGGTGGCCCTCCTGCAACCGGCGCAGCCCGGCCAGGAGGTGGGCGCCCATGGCGGCGGCGTTGTCGATCAGCCCGTCGCTCTCGTAGATGCCCAACACCGCCTTGGCCGCGGCCAGGCCCACGGCATGGCTCTGGTAGGTGAGCCCCGAACCGAACGGTCGGTCCTCGATGGCGTCGGCGATGTGGTCGGCCAGCACACAGGCCCCCAACGGCACGTAACCGCTGGTGATGCCCTTGGCGATGGTCATGAGGTCGGGCACGACGTCCTCGTGGTCGGAGGCGAACCACCGTCCCGTGCGCCCGAAGCCGCTCATCACCTCGTCGCAGATGAGCAGGATGCCGTAGCGGTCACACAGCGCCCGCAAGCCCCGCAGCCAGCCGGTGGGCGGCACGATGAGCCCGTTGGAGCCGGTGACCGGTTCCACCATGACCGCGGCGATGGTGTGCGCACCCTCGAGCTGGATGATCTGCTCGATCTGGGCCAGGTTGAACGCGGCGAACGCGGCCGGATCCTCGATCCACGGGAACCGGTAGTGGTACGGGTCGGGGATGCGCACGATGTCGCCCATGCCGGCCTCCACCGGCTCGCGCCGCGGGTCACCGCTGGCGGCGAGCACGCCGTGGGAACCGCCGTGGTAGGAGCGGTAGCGGGTGAGGATCTTGCGCCGCCCGGTGACCAACCGCGCGGTACGGATGGCGGCCTCGTTGGCATCCGCCCCGGCCAGCGTGAAGAACGCCTTGGTCATGCCCGGCGGCGTGCGCTGGGCCAGCAGCTCACCCACCTCGGCCCGGATGCGGGTGACCATGAACGGCGAGACGAAGCTGACCTCGGCCATCTGCGCCGCCACCGCCTCGGCGACGCGCGGGTCGCCGTGGCCGATGTTGACGCACATGGCGATGGAGTTGAAGTCGGTGTAGCGGACCCCGTCCAGGCCATAGAGGTAGATTCCCGAGCCCCGCTCGATGGCGAGAGGGGCCACCTGCTGGGTCCCCCACTCGAACACGGTGTACCGCCGGGCGGCCTCCACCACCGCGGCGGCATCGGGCCGGACATCCGACAGGGTGCCGGTGATGCCGGGCGCCCCGGCGACGACGCCGCTCATGGGATGGCCAGCGGGGCGTACGTCTCGGGCCGGCGATCGCGCCAGACCGGCAGGTCCAACTTGGCGGCGCGCACCTCGGCGAGGTCGAGATCGGCGATGACCACCTCCTCGGTGGTGCCGCCCTCGGCCAGGATGCCGCCGTCGGGATCGCAGAAGTAGCTGTGCCCGTAGAACTCGTTGGGCCCGAACTCCTCCACACCGACGCGGTTGTTGGTGCCGACGAAGTAGCGGTTGGCGATGGCGTGGGCGCGTTGCTCCACATGCCACGTCTTGTAGGAACGGCCGGCGGTGGCCGAGGGGATGAACACGATCTCCGCCCCGGCGATGCCGAGCGCCCGGGCGCCCTCGGGGAACCGGCGGTCGTAGCAGATGTACACGCCGATCTTGGCGAAGCGGGTCTGGAACACCGGAAAGCCGAGGTTCCCCGGCTTGAAGTAGTACTTCTCGTAGAAGTTGTTGCCGTGGGGGATGTGGGTCTTGCGGTACTTGCCCAGGTAGGCGCCGTCGGCGTCGATGACCGCGGCGGTGTTGTAGTAGCTGCCCTCGTCGTCTTCGAACAGGGGCACCACCAGCACGACCCCCAACTCGGCGGCGAGGGCCGACATGGACTTGACGGTGGGACCGTCCGGCACCGGCTCGGCGTAGTCGAACCACTCCCTGGTCTCCACCTGGCAGAAGTAGGGGCTGGTCGCCATCTCCTGCAGGCAGATGATCTGGGCGCCGGCCTCCGCCGCCCGGCGGACGAGCCCGGCCTGGTGGTCGACCATCGCCTCGCGGGGCGTGATGCCGGTGGTCTGGATGAGCGCGCAGCGAACGACGTTGGTCATCGCCATCACCCGAACAGCTCGGCCGGGTCGAGCTCGAGCGGCTTGAACGAGGCGCCCATCACGTCCTCTTCGGACAGCTCGGCCACCGCCTTGTCACGGAAGGACATGTCGTAGGCTTCCTCGCTGGCGGCCTCTTTGATGACCTCGTACTTGAGGAGGATGTCGGCGGTCTGGCTGAACATGTCGTCGGTCAGGTTGAGCACGCCGTTGGTGGACGGCCACAGCAGCTTGTTGACCTCGTTCATCTGCCAGGTCTGGAAGTTCTCCGGCAGCGCGGTGCCGTTCTCCAGCACGATCTGGACGCACTCTTCGGGGTTGTCCCGGCAGTAGATCCAGCCCTTGGCGGTGGCCTTGAGGAACCCGACCGCAGCATCGGGGTTGGCATCGAGCCACGCCCCGGTGGTGGTGATGGTGTCTTCGAGGGTGGCGGTGCCCTCTTCGTTGAAGTCGAACACCGAGATCTCGCGGCCCTCGGCGCCGGCGAGCGCCTGGGCGTACTCGTTGTAGGTCATGGCCGAGGCCATGTCGATCTGACCGTCGAGGAAGGCGACCATGTCGAAGCCCTGGTTGAAGATCTCCACGTCGGTGTCGAGATCGAGGCTGTACTTGCCGGCCGTGGCCGAGAACGCCGGCTGGAAGCCGTTCCACAGACCGACCGTCTTGCCCTTGATCTGGTCCCCCGAGGTGATGTCCCTGTCGGCGAACGATACCAGTCGGTATGCACCGCGTTCGAAGACCTGGCCGATGCTCTTGAGGTCGGCGCCGGTCTCCCGGGCGGCGAGCACGGCGCCGAACTGCTGGATGGCGATGTCGGTGTCACCGGAGACCAGCAGCTGGATGGGGTTGATGTCGGGCCCGCCGGGCTGGATGGTGAGATCGATGCCCTCCTCTTCGTAGTAGCCCTGCTCGAGGGCGGCGTAGTACCCGGCGAACTGGGCCTGGGTGACCCACTGCAGGGTCAGGTTGATCTCGGTCATCTCACCGGTGGCCGCACCGCCGGAGGCGGCGGCCGAGTCGTCGGTGGCGGCCCCGGTGGCGCCGGTGGCGGCCGGGTCGCCGTCGTCACCTCCGCAGGCGGCGAGCGACGCCGAGGCGAGCACGGCGGCGAAGGCGAGCAGATGCAGTTTCTTCATGGATGGCACCTCTGGGATCGGTCGATGGGTGAGCGTTGGAGGGACGGGAGACACGGGAACGACGAGCAGGAACGGGAACGGCAGGGTTGGGCGGCGTGTCGTCGGATGGGCGCGGACGCCCGGTCGCATCTCACGTCCACCGCATGGGGCCCCGCGATCGGGGCGTTCGGGCGTTGGCGGTTCAGGTCATCGGGCGGTGGGCAACCATCGCCGTACCAAGCGGTCTGCCAGCGCCACCACGGCGAAGCACGACAGACCGAGCAGGCACGACGCCACGATGGCCGACCACATCTCCAGCACGTGCAGGTTGGCCGACTCCCGGCGGATGTAGGCACCGAGGCTGGTCACGCTGCCGCCGAAGTACTGCGCGATCACGGCGATGATGATCGAGGTGGGTACCACGGTCTTGAGCGCGGCCATCAGGTACGGCGCGCTGCGGGGCAGCACCAACAAGCGGAAGCGCACCCAGAACCCGGCCGACAGCGACCGGAACAGCTCGTCCTGCTCGCTGCGGGTGGAGAAGCCGGTCAGGGCGTAGGCGAACACGATCGGGGTGATGCCCACGGCCACGATCGCCACCACGGCCCGGTCGGTGATGCCGAAGAACACGGTGCAGATCGGGTACAGCGCCACCACCGGCAGCGCCTTGATGGTGGACGCGTAGGTCTGCAGCGCCTTGGCCAGCACCGGCACCCGGAACACCAGGCCGGCGAGGGTCAGCGAGAACACCGAGCCCACGGCCACCCCCTTGAGGGCTTGGGCCAACGTGTTCCCTGCGAAGGTGGACAACTTCGAGCGGTCCTCGATGAACTGCGAGAGGATCTGGTGGGGGGCGGGCAGCAGGAGCTCGGGCACGTTACCGATGACCAGCCACGCCTCCCAGGCGCCGATGAACAGCACGAACAGCGCGATGGGCGCCAGCACCCGCACCGGGTCGAGGGAGGCGCCACCCAACCTGGCGCGGCGCCCGACGCCGGGTTCGGCGGCGGGTTCGACGGCGGTCACGCTCGGCCCTGGCCGTCGTTGAGCGCCGCGCGCACCTCGCCCACCAACTCGTAGAAGCGGGGCTGGTCGCGCACCGAGGCGGTGCGGGGGTACGGCAGATCGATGTCGATGGTGGCGGTGATGCGGCCCGGTCGGGGTGACATCACCACCACCTGGGTCGACAGGTACACGGCTTCGCCGATGCTGTGGGTGATGAACAGCACGGTGGGCGACAGGCGCTGCCAGATGTCCATCAGCTCGAGGTTGAGCCGGTCCCGGGTGATCTCGTCGAGCGCCCCGAACGGTTCATCCATGAACAGCACACCCGGGTGCATGGACAACGCCCGGGCGATGGCGACGCGCTGCTGCATGCCACCGGAGAGCTGGTGGGGCAGGCGGCTCTCGAAGCCATCGAGCCCGACGAGGGCCAGCATCTCGCGGGCCCGCGCCTCGCGCTCCTCCTTGGGCAGCTTCATGATCTGCAGCGGCAGCGTGACGTTGCGCAGCACGCTCTTCCACGGCAGCAGGTTGGGTGACTGGAACACCATGGCGAACTCACGGTCGCGCCGGGCCTGGTGCGGCGTGCGCCCCTTGACCATGGCCACGCCGTCGGTCGGCGCCATCAGGTCGGCGAAGATGCGCAACATCGTGGACTTGCCGCAGCCGGACGGGCCGATGATCGACACGAACGCACCCTGGGCGATCGTCAGATCGACGTCCTGCAACGCCACCGTCTGTTCGCCACGGCTGTCGAAGCGCTTGGTCAGCTGGTGGGCTTCGAGACCCGGGATCGGCTTGACCATCGGCGAGGACGCCTCCGATTGCGCTCGCACGGTGTCGGTGACGGCGTCGGACGTGCTCACAGCGAACCGCCTTCCGGTGCATAGCCGATGAGGATCGAGCCCAGCAGCCGGATGGCCAGCACCAGTGCGCCACCGAGCAGGCAGGCGGCCAGGGCCACGCAGTACAGGGCGGACGGCTCGATCGTGTAGAACTGCCACGACGTCAGGATCACCACGCCGAGCCCGGTCTTGGAGCCGAACGGCAGCTCGCCCACGATCGTGCCGACCACGGCGAAGGCGGCGGCCGTCTCCAGGCCCACGGCGATCAGCGGGGCCGCCGCCGGCAGCTCAACGTGGAACAGCACGGTGCGACGCGACGCCGAGTAGGTGTGCAGCAGATCGAGCGCATCGCCCGGCACCGACTGGATCCCCTTGGCGGTGGCCACCGCCACCGGGAAGTAGGTCAGGTAGGTGGCGATGGCGATCTTCGTGGTCCAGTTGGTGCCCAACCACAGCACCATGGCCGGCGAGACGGCGACGATGGGCACGGTCTGGGCCGCCACCACCAACGGGAGCACCCCTGCGCCCAGCAGCCGGCTGCGGGCGATGACCACGCCGGTGACGACGCCGAGCAGGGCGCCGCACAGCAGGCCGAGGGCCGCGCTGCGGGCGGTCACCAGCAGGTTGTTGAGCAAGAACATGCCGTAGTTCTCACCCTTCGACGTCTCCGAGCCGAGGTAGGCGACCACGTCCCAGAGGTGCGGCAGCGTCCGGTCGTCGAGATCGAACGCGGCCTTGGCCACCTCCCACAGCACGGCGGTGCCGCCGACCAGCCCCACGCCGACCGCTGCGCTGCCGGCGGCTCGCCCGGCCCGACCTCGCCAGCGCGACGGGCGTCCCCGCTCGGCGGCACCCGGCGACGCCGCGGGCGCCGCCGGGCTCTCGATGGTGGCCACCGGCGAGACCGTGGCGGCCGATCCTGCGGTCATCGAGCCACGCCGGCGAGGTTGGCCGCCTTGGCCAGCGCCTCGAGCGTCTGCAGCGGGTCGGCGCTCAGCGGCGTGATCGCCGGCTCGGTGCAACCGGCGTCGACCCATTCCATGATCTTGTCCAGCGCCTGGGTGGCGGTGCCGCAGGCGCACACCGAGTGCACCAACGAATCGGGCACCAGGCGCATGGTGTGGCGGACCTCGGCCTTGGTGGCCGGCCAGGCCAGCTCGGCCTTGATGGCGTCGATCAGCTCCGGGTCGGCACCGCAGGTCTCGGTGATGTGCGGTTGTTGGGCGATGTACTGGGTGAGGAAGGCCCGGCAGTCGTCCACCGCGGTGGCGGGATCGGCGTCGTCGATCGACGCGGCGATCAGCTGGGGCACCTCGAAGCCGTCCAGCGAACGCCCGGAGAGGGCCGCTCCCTTGCGCACCGCCTCCATCGCCTCCACGTTGTAGGACGGCGGGACGAGGAAATCGAGCAGCACCCCATCGGCGATCTCGCCCGACAGCTGCACCATACCCATCCGTACGGCGCCGATGTAGATGGGCACCGGGTAGGCCTTGCCGTCGTCGTCGTCGGGCCCGTCGAAGCGGATGTCACTGACGTCGACGAACTCACCGTGGTAGGTCACCGTCCGGCCGGCCAGCAGCTCACGGCACACGGTGATCACCTCCGCATCGCCTTGAGCGGCTTGCGGTTGACCAGGCCGGTGCGGGTGGCGAGCGGCTCCCACCACGGACCCAGGCCCAGCCGCATGCGGCCGGGGGCGAGGTCGTCGAGCGTCTTGAACGTGACCGCCAGCAGGGCGGCGTTGCGGGTGCGGTACGGCAGGATGCCGCTGCCGATCTTCACCCGGCTGGTGTTGGCCGCGATCAACGACATGGGGATGATCGCGCTGGTGGCCAGACGGCCCTCACCCACCCACACACCGGTGAAACCGTGCTCCTCCGCCCACTGGGCCTGTGACACCACATGGGAGAAGGCGTGCGTGGCGGTCACACCGTCGCGCACGCTTCGAGAGCCGGAACTGATCATCACGCCGAAATCGACCACCGGAACCTCCTGTTGGGTCCCGATGCTCGCAGCACCGTGTTTCCCGCCGTGGACCGCACTGTGACGGCCGCGCGACGGCCACCTTGACGATGCGGCACCGGACAAACCGACCAGGCTGACGGGATGCTGAACGGCGGGGCCGTTCCCGGGCGGCCCGACCGGCGCCGTTCAAGTCGGCCGTTCTAACGTGCGCGTCGGGAGTTGCCGTGGATTGCGTCAGGCCGTGTTGAACATCGTCAGGTTCCGGTGAACGTCGTCGAGTTGCTCCGCCTCGAGCTGCGAACCCGGACGCCCCAGTCGGTGGCCAGCGCGCTCAGCCGGCTCATCCACGCCGGCACCATCCCGGCCGGGGCCAAGCTGCCCACCATCCGGGAGGTCGCCTCCGGCCTGCAGATGAGCCCGACGCAGGTGGGCGAGGCGTGGACGTTGCTGGCCCGCGCCGGCGTGGTGCGCACCGAGGGGCGCCGCGGCACGTTCGTGGGCGTCGAGCGCCTGGAGCCGGCCTCACCGAGGTTCTGGCAGGCCAGCCGGGAGGTCGGCGCCTATGCCATCGACCTCGGCACCGGGACGCCCGACAGCGAGCTGCTGCCCGACCTCGGCCCCGCGCTGGCCCGTCTGGCCAACACCGCCACGGTGTCGAACTACCTGGAGCCGGCCACGCTGCCCACGCTCGATCGGCTGTTGCGGGCCAACTGGGCCGACCTGTTCGATCCGGAGGCGGTGGTCATCGTCGACGGGGCCCTCGACGGGCTCGACCGGATCTGCCGGGAGCTGGTGCGCTACGGCGATCGCGTGGTCGTGGAGGACCCGGCCTTGCCGACGATCTTCGATGTGGTCGAGTCCAACGGTGGCATCGCTTTGGGGGTGGGCCTCGACGAGGAGGGCGTGCGGCCCGATGAGCTCGCCCGGGCGTTGCGCAGCGATCCGGTGCTCGTCATCCTGCAGCCTCGGGCACAGAACCCCACCGGTGTGTCGATGAGCCCCGAGCGGGCGGCCGACCTGGCCCGCCTGCTGCGCGACAGCTCGGCCATCGTGGTGGAGGACGACCACACCGGTGCGGTGGCCTCGGCCCCGCCGGTCACGCTGTCGGCCTGGCTGCCCACCAGGACCCTGCACGTGTCGGCGTTCTCGAAGTCCCACGGGCCCGACCTCCGGCTGGCCGCGGTGGCCGGGCCGCTGCCGTTCATCACCGCGCTGTCCATACGGCGCCGTCTGGGGCCGGCGTGGTCCAGCCGCCTGCTGCAGTCGGTGCTGCTCGACCTGCTGCTCGACCCGGCCACCAACCGCCGGGTGGAGCACGCCCGCGCCGTGTACCAGGAGCGCCGCCGCCGGCTGGTGGAGGCGCTCGCCCGCCACGGCGTCACCGTCGGCGGCAGCGACGGGTTCAACCTCTGGGTGCCGGTGGAGGACGAGGACGCGGCGCGCGCGCACCTCGCCCAGCACGGGATCGGGGTGCGCCCCGGCCGGCCGTTCGCCCTGACCGCCGGACCGGACCACCTGCGGGTGACCTGCAGCCGTCCGCTCCACGACGTGGAGGGTGTGGCCGCCCTGCTCGCGGCCGCCGCCGGCCGCAGCGGGCCGGAGCGACCCCGGCCGCACTGCCGCAGCCGGGGCGCCCAGGGCCAGCGCTGACGACCAGGGCGGGCGCTGGCGGTCAGCGGCGCCCGATGACCTTGGGGGCCACCCCGGGGATGACCAGATCCGCGTACGCCTTCATCGATCCCTCGATGTCGTCGTGCTGGAAGTACGACGCGAAGTGGTCCACCCCGATGGCCTGCAACGCCTGCAGCTTCTCGATGTGGGCCTCGGGCGGGCCGATGAGGCAGAAGCGGTCCACGATCTCGTCGGGCACGAAGTCGGCGTGGGGGTTGCCCACCCGGCCGTGCTCGTTGTAGTCGTAGCCCTGCCGGCCGCGGATGTAGTCGGTCAACGCCTGGGGCACGCCGGCGTTGCCGTCGCCGCCGTAGCGGGCGACGATGTCGGCCACGTGGTTGCCCACCATGCCGCCGAACCAGCGCACCTGGTCGCGGGCGTGGTCGAGGTCGTCGCTGACGTAGGCGGGCGCGGCCACACAGAACGTGATGGCGTCGGGATCGCGACCGGCTTCCTCGGCGGCGCGGCGCACCGCGCCGATGGTCCAGGCGGCGATGTCGGGATCGGCCAGCTGCAGGATGAACCCGTCGCCCACCTCACCGGTGAGCTGCAGCGCCTTGGGGCCGTAGGCCGCCACCCACACGTCGAGCAGGCTCTGGCCGGCCCACGGGAACTGCAGGGTCACACCCTGGTAGTCCACCGAGCGGCCGTTGGCCAGCTCGCGGACGACCTCGATGCACTCGCGCATGGCCCGCAGCGTCGTGGGCCGGCTGTTCTGCACCCGCACCGCCGAGTCCCCCCGGCCGATGCCGCAGATCGTGCGGTTGCCGTAGAGGTCGTTGAGGGTGGCGAACAGCGAGGCCAGCACGGTGGCGTCGCGGGTGGCGGGGTTGGTGACGAACGGGCCGACCATCACCCGGCGGGTCTCGGCCAGCACCTGGGCGAGCAGCACGTACGGCTCCTCCCACAACACGTGGGAATCGAACAGCCAGACGTGGCTGAACCCCAGCACCTCGGCCCGTTTGGCCTGGTCGATCACCCGCCAGGCGGGTGGGTTGCACTGCAACACGACACCGAAGTCCAACGGTGCACGCTCCTTGTTGTCGTCGATGTGGGTTCGACCGGCGCCGGGCCGCGGGACCCGGTCCGAGCGGGGCTCAGCGCAGCGACGAGGAAACCGAGCGGGCCACGTAGCGGCCGTGCCCGGTGCGCCCCACGAAGCTGCTGCGCTCGGCCACGACCTCACCGCGCACCAGCACCGTCGCCACCGCACCATCGATGACGGTGCCTCGTAGGCGGAGTGGTCGATGTTCATGTGGTGGGTGGCGGCGCTGATGGTGGTGGTGGCAGCGGGGTCGTACACGACGATGTCGGCGTCGCTGCCGGGTGCGATCACACCCTTGCGGGGTACAGCCCGAACAGCTTGGCCGGGCTGGTGGCGCACACGTCCACCCAGCGGGCGAGGGACAGCTCGCCGGTGACCACGCCCTGGTAGATCAGGTCCATGCGGTGTTCGACGCTGCCAATACCGTTCGGTATCTTCGAGAAGTCACCCAGCCCGAGCTCCTTCTGCTCCTTGAAGCAGAACGGGCAGTGGTCGGTGCTGACCACCTGCAGGTCGTCGGTGCGCAGGAACCGCCACAGGTGCGCTGGTGGCCCTCCTCCCGGGAGCGCAGCGGCGTGGAGCACACGTACTTGGCCCCCTCGAAGCCGGGGGCCGACAGGTGGTCCTCCAGCGAGAGGTAGAGGTACTGCGGGCAGGTCTCGCCGAAGACGTTGGCGCCGAGGTTGCGGGCACGGGCCACCGCCTCGACCGCCTCACGGGCCGACATGTGCACGATGTAGAGCGGGCAGTCGGCCACCCGGGCCAGGGCGATGGCCCGGTTGGTGGCCTCCTCCTCGAGCTCCACCGGCCGGGTGAGCGAGTGGTAGCGGGGTCGGTCTCGCCCCGGCCGAGGGCCTGCTCGACGAGGACGTCGATGGCGATGCCGTTCTCGGCGTGCATCATCAGCATGGCGCCGCAGTCCGCCGCCACCTGCATGGCGCGCAGGATGGCACCGTCGTCGGAGTAGAACACCCCCGGGTAGGCCATGAACAGCTTGAAGCTGGTGATGCCCTCGCGATCCACGAGCCGGCGCATCGACCGCAGCGAGGCGTCGTCCACCCCGCCGACGATCATGTGGAACGCGTAGTCGACCGCGCAACGGCCGGCCGCCTTGGCGTGCCAGGCCTCGAGCCCGGCCTCGACCAGCTCGCCATCGCGCTGCACGGCGAAGTCCACGATGGTGGTCGTGCCCCGACGGCGGCGGCGATGGTGCCGGTCTCGAACGTGTCCGACGCGTTGGTGCCGCCGAAGGGCAGCTCCATGTGGGTGTGCACGTCGATGCCGCCGGGCAGGACGTAGCAGCCGGCGGCGTCGATCACCCGGTCGCAGGTGGCGGCGAGGTCCTCGGCCATTGCCGGGCTGATGACGGCGGCGATGCGCTCACCCTCCACCAGCACCGCGGCCTCGTTGGCCCCGGTGGCGGACAGCAGCGTGCCGTTGCGGATGAGGGTGCGGGCCATCGACCTCCTCCCGTTCAGGCCGACACGACCGGGCCGTAGGTGTCCGGCCGGCGATCCCGGTAGAAGGGCCACTGCGCCCGCACCTCGGCGATCAGGCCGAGGTCGAGGTCGCGCACGACGAGCTCCTCGTCGTGGGTGGAGGCCACGTCGCCCACCAGCTGGCCGCGCGGATCCACGAAGTAGCTCTGGCCGTAGAAGTCGTTGTCGCCCAGGGGCTCCACGCCCACCCGGTTGATGGCGCCCACGTAGAACCCGTTGGCGACGGCCGCAGCCGGTTGCTCCAGCGGCCACAGGTGTGAGGAGATGCCCCGGCTGGTGGCGGAGGGGTTGAACACGATCCGGGCACCGGCCAGGCCGAGCGCGCGCCAGCCCTCGGGGAAGTGGCGGTCGTAGCAGATGTAGACCCCGATCCGACCGACCGCCGTGTCGAAGGTGGGGTAGCCGAGGTTGCCAGGCCGGAAGTAGTACTTCTCCAGGAACCCGTCGACCTGGGGGATGTGGTTCTTGCGGTACTTGCCCAGGTAGCGACCGTCGGCGTCGATCACCGCGGCGGTGTTGTAGAGCACGCCGGCTTGCTCCATCTCGTAGACCGGCACGACGAGCACCATCGACAGCTCGGCGGCGACCTCCTGCATGCGGGCGATCGTGGGGCCGTCGGGCACCGGCTCGGCGAAGGCGTACCAGTCGGCATCCTGCACCTGGCAGAAGTACGGACCGAAGAACAGCTCCTGGAAGCACATCACCTGGGCACCGGCGGAGGCCGCCTGGCGGGCGTAGTCGACGTGCAGGTCGATCATCGACGCCTTGTCACCGGTCCACTTGGTCTGCACGAGCGCAGCGCGCACGATGGTCATGGTCAGCTCCGTGACGCCCGGAGGGGCTTGGTCGAGAGGGCCGAAGAGGGGGTAGGGCCATGGCTACCGCTGCGGTTTGCCACCGGACAATCCCCATCACCGACGCCTCGGTGAAGTCCGTGTTTCCGGCTCCGGCACCGAAGCTGACATGCCGTCAGGTCACCGGCGCAGGCCGCGTGCCTTCCGCTTTCGGCCTTCGGCTCGCGAACCGATCGGCCTGCTGCGTCGTCTCAACGATCGACCGCATCCTCGCGGTCACGACCGAGGAGCGACCCATGATCGAGATCGCCGTGCTGGCCTTCGTGATGAACAAGGTGGTCAAGCTGTGCGACGAAGCGCGACCCGGGCTGGAAACCGCTGGCCGCGCTGCTGCTCGTGCTGTGGTTCAGCCTGGAGATCCCCGTGCTGGTGCTCCTCGTCAGCGGTGGGGCCAACTTCCTCCTCGCGTTCGCCGGTGGCATCGCCTGCGGCGTTGTTGGGTCAGGGCATCACGCTGGTGCTCGCCGCCGCCCCGGCGTCTGCCAACCGGCGGCATGTCCGATCCTGGTCTGAAGGGTCTAGAACGGCTCACCGGACCTGCCATACCCACCGGTACGGCGCGACCTTCGACCTGGTCAGGGCCCCGGTCGCTCCGCGTGGCGCGCCACGCCGCGTGCGTTGGGACCACTTCAGGCCGCCGCGGTGGGCGAACGGCGCGCACAGGACCCCGCCGGCGAGCCGGCACGCCGTGTGCCATCCGTCATAGCGACGGCCGGCGCGCGAGAATCACGGCAGTGACCTCCCGGGGTGGGAGGCCCGTGACCGAAGGAGCCGAACGATGGCTGCAGCCCCCGACCTGCGCTCGGGTTCGACGTCGCTCGCGGTGGGCGCCGGCATGGCGGGCTGTACCTGCTGCGCCCGGGCCGCCGGGTTCTGCCTGGTCCTCGAGACGGGCGATGACGTGGGCAGCACGTGGTACTGGAACCGCTACCCGAGCGCGTTGCGACATCGAGGCCTGGACTTCCACTCTACAACCGACCCGCAGGCTCGCCGCCGATGGGAGTGGTCGGAGCGCTACGCCCGCCCCAGCCGGAGATCCTCCGCTACCTCCAGCACGTGGCCGAGCGGTTCGACCTGCGCGGCGACATCCGCTTCTCCACCAAGGTGGCCGGCCTCCGCACAGTCCAGGATGACGCCGACGGACGGTGGGTGATCACCACCGACGGCGAGGCTGCGGGCGGTTCTACGTGATGGCCACCGGCTGTCTGTCGATGCCGAAGGACCCCGACCTACCGGGCGTGGAGCGCTACCGGGGCCCCACCTACACCACCGGCCGCTGGCCCCACGAGCGTCGTTTCACCGGCATGCGGGCGGGCGTGATCGGCACCGGCTCCTCGGCGATCAGTCGATCCCCCACATCGCCGCCCAGGCCAGCGAGCTCGTCGTGTTCCAGCGCACCCCGAACTTCTCGCTGCCCGCCCGCAACGGCCCCATCCGGGCCGAGCACCAGGCCAAGATCGAAGCCGACCGCGAGGCGTACCACGAGGCCAAGCGGTGGTCGATGGCCGGCGTGCCCATGCCGGCGTACGGACCCGGCCCGCGCGCTGGATGAGGCGGAGCGCAACCGCCGCTTCGAGATCGGCTGGGAAGCGGCCGACCTGCTCACCCTGGGCAGCCAGTTCGCCGACCTGCTGGTCAACGCCGAGTCAACGAGTGCGGCCTGTGAGAGTTCGTGCGGAGCAAGATCGAGGCCAAGGTGCAGGACCCGCAGACCGCCGAGGACCTCTGCCCCACCACGTTCCCGATCATGACCAAGCGCATGTGCCTGGACACCAACTACTACGAGACGTTTCAACCTGCCGCACGTCCGGCTGGTCAGCCTGCGGCGCACGCGTCACCACCATCACCGAGACCGGCATCGACACCACCGACGCCAGCTTCGACTTCGACGCCATCGTGTTCGCCACCGGCTTCGACGCCATGACCGGCGCCATCGTCAACGTCGACATCCGGGGCCGTGACGGCCTGCAGCTCAAGGACAAGTGGGCCGACGGCCCGCGCACCTACCTGGGGCTGACCGTGCAGGGCTTTCCCAACTTCTTCGCCATCACCGGGCCGGAGCGGCCCGTCGGTGCTAATCCGCAGCATGGTCATTGTGTACGATCGAGCAGCACGTGGGTGGATCTGCCACGCTGCCTGAGCGACCTTCGCGACGGCTTCGAGCGCATCGAGCCACCGCCACGGCCGAGGACGGCTGGGTCCGAGCACGTGGACGCGGCTGCGCCGACATCACGCTGTTCCCCCGGGCCAACAGCTGGTACATGGGGGCGAACGTGCCGGGCAAGCCCGCGTGTTCCTGCCCTACATCGGCGGCGTGGGCGAGTACCGCGCCGCCTGCGACGAGGTGATCGAGAAGCACGGCTACCTCGGCTACGAACGTCGCGGGCCGGCGAGGCGCAGACCAACGACGGCCTCGTGCGCCGGCTGCAGCCCGACGTGAAGATGATGCTCGACATGATGGCGTCGATGGACCTGCCCGCCATCGAGTCGCTGCCGGTGGCCGATGCCGGGCGTTCGTCGAGCAGAGCGGCGCCCAGTCGCCCCCGGGGCCGGGTCAGCGAGGTGGCGGACGGTACGCTGCGCCCGGCGCCGACGGCAGCCCGCTCGACCTACGCCTGTACCGGCGCCCACGGCGAGCCGCGCCCGCTGGTGGTCTACTACCACGGCGGTGGGTGGAGTGCTGGGCAGCGCCACCTCCGACGATGCCTACTGCCGGAGTTGCCTGCAGAGCGGCGCGGTGGTGCTGTCGGTGGATACCGCCACGCGCCCGAAGGCCCGCTTCCCCGCCGCGGTGGACGACGCCTTCGCCGCACTGGTCTGGAGGCGGCAGGTCGCCTCCGAGCTCGGTGCCATACCGGACCGTCTGGCCGTGGCCGGCTGGAGGCGCCGGGCGGCAGCCTGGCCGCGGTGGTCAGCCGCGGCCCGCGACGCCGGCGGGCCGGCCGTGGCCGCCCAGTTGCTCATCACCCCACGTGACCGACAGCGACCTCACCCGGCCGTCCTACCGCGAGCGCGGAGGGTTCTTCCTCACCGCCGTTGATGCGCTGGTTCTGGGACCGCTACGTGGACGAGGCCGACCGCACCGACCCCGGGTGTCCCCGCTGCGGGCCGAGGACCTGTCCGGCTGCGCCGGCCGTGGTGGTCACCGCCCAGTTCGACCCGCTGCGCGACGAGGGCGACGCCTACGCCGCCGCGCTGGAGGCCGCCGGCGTGGCGGTGCGGCACCCTGCCTGCGGCCAGATCCACACCTCGATCACTGCGGTCAACGTCATGCTGTCGAGCGTGCCCATCCAGGCCGAGATCGCCGCGCCGGGCTGGGGAGCTGCACCAGCCGGTGGGCGTCGCCGGCTGAACCTGTCGCCCGGTGCACGTTTCGGCGGGGCACCGGCGACCGAGCTGGCCGTCCCTGCACCAGGCGGGCGGCGGGTAGGAACGGCGAATTGCCGGGTAGGTGGGCAGGATGCTCGGACTCCCGGACCATGCGCGCGCCTGCCTGTTCGATCTCGACGGGAGGTGCTGACCCGAACCGCCGAGGTCCACCTCGGCGTGGCGAGAGACCTTCGACGAGTACCTCCCGTGACCGCCACGACGCAGCCGCCGGAGCAGGCCGGCCCTTCAGCGACGACGACTACCGGCGCTACGTCGACGGGCGGGCCCGGCTGGACGGCGTGCGCAGGTTCCTGGCCAGCCAGGGCATCCAGGCTGCCCGAGGGTGGCGACGCCGACGGGCCCGACGTCCTCAGCGTGCACGGCCTGGGTCGACAAGCAGCAGCTTCCTCGAGGCGCTCAGCGACGGTGTCGCCGTGTACGAGGGTTCCGTGCGGTATGTGCGGGCGGCGGGACGCCGGTCTGCGCGGCGGTGGTGACCGCGTCGGCCAGCGCCGGTCAGGTGCTGCGCCGCCGGGCTCGACGAGCAGCACAGCCGGTGCGGGTCGACGGCGTGGTGGCCGCCGAGGAGCGCCTGGCCGGCAAGCCCATCCGGACACGTTCCTGAACGCCGCCCGCCTGCTCGACGTGGTGCCGGCGGACGCCGCCGTGTTCGAACGCCCGGGCGGGCGTACGGGCGGCGGACCGGCGGGTTCGGTAGGTGGTGGGCGTCGACCGAAGTGGGCAACCCACGCAGACACCCCCCGTCGACGCCGACGCCCCACGGACACCGACGCCCCCGCCGACCTCGATGCCGATGGCCACGCCGCCGAGCTTCGACGCTGCCGGTGCCGACGGTGGTGCGCGATCTCGCCGAAGCGTTGGGGCCGGCGTGAACCGGGCAGCGGGCAGCCGGCGACGACCGCTGGTGGGGTGACGATCCTGGGCCATCCGCACCGACGGGCGGGAGCTCGACCGGCTGGGCGCCACCGAGGCGATCCTGGCGTTGGGCAACGGCCTTTACATCGGCCTGCGGGGCACGCTCGATGAGGGCGAGCCCCGCCACGATCCCGGCGCACGTACCTCAACGGGTTCTACGAGGAGCGCCCCCTGCCGCACGCCGAGTTGGCCTACGGCTACCCCGAATCCGGCCAGACGGTGGTCAACGTCACCGACGGCAAGCTCATCGGGCCATCGTGGGCGACGCCCCTCGACCTGCGCTACGGCACGGTGCTCGAGCACGAGCGGCTGCTCGATCTGCGCCATGGTTGTCTGCAGCGGCAGACGGTGTGGCGCACCCCGGCTTTGGCCACGGTCGAGGAAACCGCTCGCAACGGTTCGTGTCGCTCACCCGTCGCACCATCGCCGCCATCAGCTACGAGCTCACCCCGCTCGATCGCCCGGTGTACGTGGCCGTGCAGTCCGACCTGCTGGCCAACGAGCCGGTCGTGTCGAGGCCCAACGAAGGGACCCGCGAGCGGCCGCCGCGCTGAGCACGGTGCTGCAGCGAAGCTGGCCGTGCACCACGACGACCGGGCCGTGCTGGTGCACCGCACCGCGGCCAGCGGACTGCGGGTGGCGGCGGGCATGGACCACGACCTGTTCGTGCCCGACGCCGCCACTCGATCGAGGCCGGAGGGCGATCTCGCCCGCTACACACGGTAGCCGCCGCCTGCCCGCCGGCCGTGGCCTGCGGTTGGTGAAGTTCCTGGCCTACGGCTGGTCGAGCCAGCGTTCGGCCCCGGCGCTGCGCGACCGGGTGGAGGGGCGCTGGCCACCGCCGCCCTGGCCGGCTGGGGAGCTCTCGCCGCGGAGCAGCGGGAGTTCCTCGAGCGGTTCTGGGAGGGCACCGACGTGGAGGTCGGCGGCGACGTGCACCTGCAGCAGGCCGTGCGCTTCGGACTGTTCCACGTGCTGCAGGCCGGGGCCCGCAACGAGCAGCGGCCCATCCCCGCCAAGAGCTGACCGGCCGGGTTACGACGAGCCGCCTTCTGGGATACCGAGACGTATGTGCTGCCGGTGCTGACCTACACGGCGCCCGAAGCGGCCCGCGGCGCGCTGCGCTGGCGCTGGCGATCGACCAGGCCCGCGCCGGGCCACCGAAGCAGGCCAGCGCGGCGCGGCGTTCCCGTGGCGCACGATCGACGGCCGGGAGTGCTCGGGCTACTGGCCGGCGGGCACGGCGTCGTTCACGTGGGCGCCGACATCGCCGGCGGTGAGCCGCTACGTGGCGGTCACCGGCGACGACGACTTCGCCGCCAGCTGCGCGCACCAATGCTGACCGAGACCGCCCGGTTGTGGGCCTCGCCGGGCACTTCGACGGCGAGACGTTCCGCATCGACGGCGTGACCGGCCGGCGAGGTACACCGCGGTGGTCGGCGACAAGCCGTGTACACGAACCTGATGGCCCGCCGGAACCTGCTGGAAGGCGGCCGCCGCCTGCCGCCACTTCCCGAGGCGGCCCGGCGCCTGGGGGTGGGAAGACCGAGATCGACCAGTGGTGCGTGGCAGCGACGTCGATGGCGATCCCCTACGACGAGCAACTCGAGCGTGCGCCGCAGTCCGATGGGTTCACCCAGCACGCCGAATGGGACTTCGAGCACCCCGGCCGAGCACTACCCGCTGTTGCTGCACGCCGTACTTCGAGATCTACCGCAAGCAGGTGGTCAAGCAGGCCGATCTCGTGCTGGCCATGTACCTCTGCGGCGACGCCTTCCGGCGCGGCCGCCAAGGCCCGAACTTCGCCTACTACGAGGCCCGCACGGTGCGCGACTCGTCGTTGTCGGTACGCCCAGGCCATCATCGCCGCCGAGGTGGGCCACCTGCAGCTCGCCCTCGACTACTGGGCCGAGACCGCCTTCACCGACCTCGCCGACATCCACGACAACACCGCCGACGGCCTGCACATCATAACGCTGGCGGCGCCTGGTCGGTGGCGGTGGCCAGGTTCGGCGGCATGCGGGACCACGGCGGCGGCTGACGTTCTCCCCGCCTCCCCGGGGTTGTCCCGCCTCCGCTTCCTCAACCGGCGCGGCGGCGCTTGCAGGTGACCGTCGACCCCGGTCGGGCCAGCTACCGGTTGCTGGCCGGCAGCGCGCTCGACTACGCCCCACGGTCGGCCCATCACGGTGACCCGTTCCCCCGCAAGTGCTGGACATCCCCGGGCTCGAGGCCCCGGCCGGTGCGCCAGCCCGCGGCCAGGCGCCGCGTCGCGCTACGTGGCGGGCGACCGATGAGCGGCGCACGCGGCCCACCCGCCGGCCCGCGGCCCGACGTCGAGGTCCATCCGCTCGTCGCCCGGTCGGCGGCGTACGCCTGGCGGCTGCTGATCATCGGCCTCGCCGTGTGGGCGGCGCTGTGGCTGCTGGGCCGGTTGTTGGTGGTGGCCGTGCCGGTGGCCATCGCCGTGCTCGTGACGCGCTCATGCCGGTCCAACGACGGCTCACCGCCTGGCGGGTGCCGTCGGCCCTGGCGCCTGCCGTCACCCTGGTGGGCTTCCTGGCGCTGATGGCGGGCGTGATCGGCATCGCCACCGCCACCATCGTCAACCAGACCGACCAGCTCGACACCACGCTGGGCACGGCGGTCGACGACGTCGAGACCTGGCTGGTGGAGGACAGCCCCTTCGACGTCACCCGGTCCGACGTGCAGGGCTGGCGGGCCGACGCCCGGGACTCGCTCGAGCGGTTCATCACCTCCGACCAGGCCCGCCTGACCGATCAGGCCGTGTTCGCCGGCGAGGTGCTGATCGGCATCCTGCTGCTGCTCATCGTGGTGTTCTTCCTGTTGAAGGACGGCCCGCGCCTCAGCGCGCTGGCGCGCCGGCTGACCGGCCGCCACGCCGATCGGACCAGCGCTCGGCGGCGGCGGGCCTGGCAGGCGCTGGGCGGCTACCTGCAGGAAGCGGCCCTGCTCGGCGTGGTGGAGGGGCGATCGTGGGCGTGACCATGGTGCTGAATGGGCGCATCGTTGGCGGCGCCGGTGGCGGTGCTCACGTTCGTGCTCGCCTTCCTGCCGTATCATCGGGGCCATCACCGCCGGGATCATCGCCGTGCTGGTCACCCTGGCGACGGCGGGTTCCCCGCCTGCGGTGATCGTGGCAGCGGTGGCGCTGGCGGTGCAGCAACTCGACAACGACCTGCTGGCACCGGTGGTGATCCTACAGGCGGGCCCTGCAGCTGCACCTCGCCGTGTTGCTCGGCATCGCCGCGGCGGCGCGCTGTTCCGGGCTGGTGGGCACGGTGTTGCGGTGCCCGGTGCTGGCGGTGGCGGCCAACACGATCGACGAGCTGCGCACCAACGGCTGCGACAGCTTGAGCGCAAGGGGACGGATCCGGACCCACGGAGGACCGTGATCGGTCCGAGACGAGCGATCCGCGGCTCCGCCAGAGATGGCGCGCCGGCGGCCCGATGGAGGCCGGCGTCGAGTACGAGGCCGTGGCGGTCGGCGTGCCGTGGCGGTCAGCCCGGCGTGCCGTCGGCCTCGTTGCCGTTGCGGCGGAGCACGAACGGCGGCTCACCGCCGTCGCCCACGTCAACACCGCCGAACCGAGTGCGGAGCGATCCCTGCTCACGCAGTAGCGCAGCCCGTGGGCCTCGGCCACCTCGTCGCGGGCATCGGGTTGGGCCACGAAGCCGATGCTGAGCCCGCCGTCGTCGTCCCCGCTGCGGGCGATGCGCAGCGGCGCGTCGCCGGGGATGGACTCCTGGTCCCTGATGGCCTGCACCCGTTCCCACTTGGCGCGTGTAGTGAGCTGCATGAGCGCTCCTCCTGGTCGGGCACCCGGCCGGGCAGCGGACACCCGAGCGCCTACCCGCCGGCGGGCCGGGAGCAGACCTCGACCGGCCAGTTCAGCTGGCGAGCGCCCGGGCGTGGTCGGCCGCCCTTGCCCTTCATCAGCACGTTCCAGTACATGAACGGCGGCCCCAGCGAGCAGGTACATGTCGAACCGCTCCTTCTGGAGGTGTCGATCAGCGCGGGACCGATGTATTGCCGGACGCGCAACGTGTAGTCGAACTCGGCCAACAACATCTTGTTGCGAGCGGTGACGATCGGGCACGAGGCGTAGCCGTCGTAGTGACGGTTGATCTCGTTGCCGCGCAGGTGGTCGATGACGTTCTGCACCACCACCGGGGCCTGCTTGCGGATGGCGGCCCCGGTCTTCGAGTTGGGGCTGCTGCCGGCGTCGCCGAGGGCGAACACATCGGGGTAGCGCACGTGCTGCATCGTGTTCTTGTCGATGTCCACCCAGCCCTTGGCCTCACCCGGCACCGCCAGCTTGGTGGCCTTCAACCAATCGGGCGCGCTCTGCGGCGGCACCGCGTGCACGAAGTCGTAGGCCAGACGGGACTTGGTGTCCCCGGCGAGGTCGTGCAGCACCACCTCCTTGGCGTCGGGGTCGATCTCGGACGCCACGGTCTGGAACCGCACGTCGATGCCGTAGCGCTCCACCACCTGCTCGAGGACGCGGGCGAACTCCGGGACGCCGAACATGCCCGGCGTCGGCAGGGCCATCACCACGTTGATCTTGTCCAGCACACCCTGGCGACGCCAGTGGTCGGCGGCGAGGTAGGCGATCTTCTGCGGGGCGCCGGCGCACTTGATCGGACCGGTCGGCATGGTGAACACGGCCGTACCGGAGCGCATGTTGCGGATCATGTCCCAGGTCTTGGGGGCGAGGTCGTAGCGGTAGTTCGACGACACGCCGTTGCGGCCGAGGGTCTCGGTGAGCCCCGGCAACTGGTCCCAGTCCACCTGGATGCCCGGCGCGACGACGAGCACGTCGTAGGCGAGCACGTCGCCGTTGGCCAGCGTGACGGTCTTGTCGTCGGGATCGATGTCGACCGCCGCCTGCTGGATCCACTCCACCCCCGCGGGGATGAGGCCCACCTGCTTGCGCTCCGACGTCTTGGCCTTGGCGGCGCCCCCGCCGACCAGGGTCCACAACGGCTGGTAGTAGTGCTTCGAGGAGGGCTCGACGATGGCGATGCCCGTCTCCCCCTCGTTGGTCAGTCGGGCGGCGACCGCCACGCCGGCGGTGCCCCCGCCGATGATGACGATCCGACGGTGACGACGGTTGCCGGTGGACCCCATGGACGTACCCCCTCGACGCGAAGTCGATGCTGTATTTGTCCGGACCTTTTATACCGGCAGGGGTATCCCGCGGTCAACCCACTTCGGCGGGGCGGCGGGCGCTCAGCCCTCGGCGCGCTCGGTCAGGTGCTCAGCGCGGGCCTGGTAGAACGCGTCGATCGGACCGAACTCGGGCTCGTCGGCGAACGCCTCACGGGTGGCTGCCACGATCTCGTCGTTGGACTTGCTCAGATCGAGCGGCTTGCCCTGCGGTTGCTTCACGTGCCACGGGGTGTCGATGAAGATCTCCACGCCGTTGCGCTCGGGGTCCTGGAAGTAGATCGACCAGGCGTTGCCGTGGGTCAACGGCCGGATGGCGGTGACCTCGGGATCGGACTGGAGCCGGCCGAGCAGCGCCTTGAGGTCATCGAGGGTGCCCGACGAGCGGTAGGCCGTGTGGTGGGTGTTGTTCGACGGCGACGGCTCGTCCCGGCCGGTGACGAACGCCAGCTGGTGGTGGTGGTTGTGGATCTGCGACAGGAAGATGATCTCCTGGTCGCCGGCGCCGAGGGGCCCGCGGTCGGTGACCTCGAAGCCCAGGACCGCCGAGTAGAACTCGATCATGCGGTCCACGTCGTGGACGTAGAGGACGCTGTGGGCGACCTCGAGGCGGAGCGCCGTTGCGGACATGGTGGGACCTCCCCGGTGGTGTTCGGGTCATCGTTCCAGCGCCGAAGTGCCGGGCTGGCCGTACCGTACCGTAGGGCCGTCGGGAACGGGCACCCCGTGCCCGCGGGTGGGGCCGCGCCGGCCGGTCGGCTAGACCGGTGCGATGGGATCGGTGCACAGCAACGAGGCCGCTCTGGCGGCGATGGCCGAAGGCGATCCGGACGAGCCGGTGGTCATGCTGAACCTGCTCCGCTACCGCGAGGAGGCCGAAGCGGGCCACGGCGTGGACGGCCTCAGCGGGCGGGAGGCGTACAACCGCTATGGCCAGGCGTTCGCCGAGCTCGAGCCGCGCTTCGGCGGTACCCCGATCTGGATGGGACGGGCTCGGCACACCGTCATCGGGGAAGAGAGCTGGGACGTGGCCATCCTGGTGCGCTACCCGACCCGCCGGCAGTTCCTGGCCATGTTCGCCGACCCGGACTACCGGGCCATCGCCCCGATGCGGGCGGCGGCGCTGGCCGACTCCCGCTTGATCGAGCTCACCCAGCTGCTGCCCCGGGCCTGATCGGCCACCCCCGGCGCGCCGGAAGCGGCGGCGCGCCCGGACCGAACACCGTAGGCTCCCGCCATGTCACTGATGACGGGCTCGTTCGCCGCGCTGGGGCAGCGCAACTACCGGCTCTTCTGGATCGGCTCCACGCTGGCGACGACCGCGTTCATGATGTCGTTCATGCTCGTGCCCAGCGTGGCGTTCGAGATCACCGGCTCCAACGCCGCCGCCGGGTTGGCACAGATGGGGTCGGGCATCGGGATGTTGTTCGTGTCCCCCATCGGCGGCGTCATCGCCGATCGCATGCGCAAGAAGCCGCTGGTGTTCGCCGGTCAGGCCATCCCGGCGGCGGTGATCCTCACCACCGGCATCCTCGTGCTCACCGATGTGATCACCGTGCCCATGCTGACCATCGCCACGCTGATCATGGGCCTCGGCTTCGCCTTCATGGGCCCGGCCCGCACCGCCTGGGTCGGCGAACTGGTGGAGCGCGAGCTGTTCCCCAACGCCGTCGCCCTCCAGCAGATCGCCCAGAACGTGTCCCAGGTGGCGGCGCCGGCGCTCATCGCCCTGCTGGTGGGCACGGTCCTGCCGGTGGGCGGCGCCTACCTGTTCATGGCCTCGCTGTTCGCCATCGTGCTGCCCATCACCGCCTGGCTGCCCAACACCAAGCGCCCCTCCGGACAGGTCCGCTCGGTGCGTTCGGAGCTCGCCGCCGGGCTCGGCTACGTGTGGCGGCAGGGTCGGTTGCGCATCCTGTGGCTCGGGTTCATCGGCATCGTGGTGTGCGGCTTCGCCTTCCAGACGCTGCTGCCCGGCCTGCTCTCCGAGGAGCTCGGCCGCGACCCCACCGAGATCGGCATGGTGTTCCTCGCCCTGGCCGTGGCCGGGCTGGTGACCACCGTGCCGCTGGCCGGGGTGGTGCGCACCCGCTACGCGTGGCCCGTGCTGGTGGTGGCCGGGTTCACCATGTCGGCCGGGTTCCTGCTGCTGGCCGGGGCACCCACCTACCTCGCCGCCATCGCCGCCGGGGTGCCGCTCGGCATCGGGCGCAGCGCGTTCATGCTCGTGGACAACGCGCTGCTGCTGTCCAACGCCGAGCCGGCGTTCCACGGTCGGGTGATGTCGCTGGCCATGATGGGCTTCGGCTCCCAGGCGCTGCTGGCGCCGGTGTGGGGCGCGCTGGCCGACGCCTTCGGGGTGCGCACCACGCTGCTGGCCGTCGGGTTGGCCGCCGCGGCGGTCACCACGTTGCTGGCGCTCGGCTGGCTCGGCGCCCGCCGGACCGAGCGCGACGAGCTCGGTGCGCCGCCGCCCGGCGCCCGGCCGGTCGACGCCGAACCCTCCCCGGCCGGGGCCTGAGGCCGCGTTCGCCGAACGGGCCCGGCTGCGGGCTGGCCGCGACGGAACACGGCGGTAGCCTGCCGGCGCCCGCCGCCCTTCGATCCGAAAGCCCTCGCCCGATGACGTCTGCCGCCCGCACCCCGCTCGTGATCGCCGCCACCTCCGGAGCCGCGTCCGAGGTGATCGGCACGGTGTGGTCACCCCGGCCCGGCGCCGTTGCCTATGAGGTCGTGGCCCTGGTGGGCACCGGCGCGCTGCTCGCCGAGTTGGCCGACCGGCTCGAGGTGCCACTGTGCGAGACGCTCGACGCGGTGCAGGCGCCGGCGGGGGCCCACCTGGCCGTGACCGCCGGGGACCATGGCGCCCACCGGGCCTGGGTCGAGGAGGGCCTCGCCCGGGGCCTGGTCCCCGCCACGCTGGTGCACGCCGACGCCACCGTCGGTCCGTGGGTGCGCATCGGTGTCGGCTGCATCGTCTCGCCCGGGGCCCGGCTGACCGGCAACATCACGCTGGGCGAGCACTGCCAGGTGCACACCGGCGCCGTGGTCAGCCACGACGACGTGCTGGGCGACTACGTGACCCTCAGCCCGTCGGCCACGCTGTGCGGGGGCGTGACGGTGGGGGCGCGCTCCACGGTGTTCGCCGGGGCCACGGTGCTGCCCGGGGTGACGATCGGCGCCGACGTGGTGGTGGGCGCAGGATCGCTGGTGCACCGCGACGTCCCCGACGGCACGACCGTCGTCGGGGTGCCCGCCCGCCCGCTCGGGGCCTGAGCCGCCGCCCCCGGTTCGCGGCTTGTGCTGTCGGGGGCGTCGGGTGGCCGACGGTGGGTCCTCCGAACCCGTCGCGCTCGATTCGCCGTCGATTCGGAACCGGTCATCAGACACGATGTTTGGCCGCCGAGCGTACGGCAGGCAGGTCGGACGGTCATCTCTGTACGCCCCTCGTGGCGGCCCTCCCGCTGAGCCGGCGATCGCCGAATCGCCGTCGAATCGCCGGTGAAGGAGCCGGGCCGGTAGGCGCACGCGCCGATCCGCATCACGGAACGAAGCGGTTCAGCTGAACAGGAGCCCGGCGTGGGTGGACGGCGTGCTCAATGCGGCCGCAGGTGAGCCCGCTCCCCGTGGCGGTCGAAGATGGTGAGCACCTGGGCCGTCCCACCGAAGCCCGCCATCCAGTGCGGGGTCATCGTGTCGAACTCGGCTGCCTGGCCCCGCTGCACCAGGTGCTCCCGACCGCCGAGGTGCAGCTGCACCGTACCGTCGAGCACGTAGAACCAGTCCCGGCCCGGGTGCAGGCGCGGCTCCGGCGGCCGCTTGCGCACCGGCAGCTCCAGCTTGGCCACCACGCGGCCGGAGGCATCGTCGGCCCGGGTGAGCAGCCAGTAGGTGAGGCCGTTGGCCCGGTCGCGGGTGGGCCGGATCACCACGTCGACGTCGGCATCGTCCACGAGGAGCTCGTCGACCGTGGTGTCGAGCGCCCGGGACAGCGTCACCAGGTGATCGAGGGCCAGCCGCCGATGGCCGGTCTCGATGCGGCTGATCGTCGACGCGCTCAGGTGCGAGCGCTTCGACAGTTCGTCGATCGACCAACCGCGCGCCACCCGCAGGCTGCGCAAACGGGTCCGGGCGGTCTGCTCGATGGCCGGGTCTTGCGTCATCGGCAAGAGCCTATTCGCCGACGGCATGCCCTCCGTAGGCTGCCGGCATGGCCGACCACCAGCACCAGCACCAGCACCAGCACCAGCACCAGCACGATCAGCACCAGCACCAGCACGACGCCCGCCGCCGGCAGCACCACCATGTCCACTTCGACACCCCCGAGATGGTCCGCTTCGCCGAGCAGGAGGCGACGATGCTCAGCGGGCTGGTGGCCCGCCTGGTCGACCGGGTGGCCGGCGAGTGCGATCGCCACCACCTCACGGTCCGCCGCCTGCTCGACGTGGGCTGCGGCCCGGGGGTGGGGACCTGCCTGCTGGCCACCCGCTTCGGCAACGCCACCGTGGTGGCCGCCGACGGCTCGAACGCCATGCTGGACCGGGCCGTCGCACGGGCCGATGAGTTGGGCCTCACCGGTCGGGTCGAGCGCCGGCTGGTGGAACTGCCCGACGGGATCGACGGCCTCGGCCGGGCGGACCTGCTGTGGGCGTCGCTGGTGGTGCACCACGTCGGCGACGAGGTCGATGCGCTGCGCCGCATGCGCGCGCTGCTCAGCCCGGGCGGGCTGCTGGCCATCGTGGAACGGGCCACCCCGGTGCGGGTGCTGCCCGAATCGGTCGAGCTCGGCCGTCCCGGGCTGTGGGCCCGGTTGGACGCCGCCTGGGAGCGCTGGTTCGTCGACCTGCGGGCCACCGTGCCCGGCGTGGTGGCCCGCGCCGGCGCCGCAGATACCACTGGGTATGGCGCGGCGGTGAGGGCGGCCGGGTTCGAGGTGGTGGTGGACGAGGTCGTGCACGAGGAGTTGCCCGGCCCGCTCGACGACGACGCCCGCCGCTACGCCGCCGGACAGGTCCGGCGCACCGTGCGCCAGTTGGACGGCTACGCCGATGCCGGCGACCTCGCCGCCTGGCCGCCCTGCTCGACGGTGAGCACGTCGAGCACGGTGAGCACGTCGAGCACGCCACGCTCAGCCATCCGGGCGCGGTCATCCGGGCCAGCCGCCAACTGGTCATCGCCCGCGCCTGACCGCCCGCCCCGGCCCGCGCCCAACCCGCCCCACCACACAAACGGGTTGACCTCAAGGCCGCTCGAGGTTCTACGGTCGGCGTCATGAGCGAGCTCGACCTGTGGTCGGCGTTGGAGAGCGCCATGCAGCCCGATGGGCCCCGGCGGCCGAGGCGGCCGGACACCCTCCGGCGCATCCGGGATTTCGCCCGGCCCCACCGCCGCACCATCGCCGCCTTCCTGGCGCTGTCCACCACCTCGGCCGTGCTCGGTGTGGCCGGACCGGTGCTGGCCGGGCGTGCCGTGGATGCCATCGTCGCCGGCCGGGCGACCTCGGTCGTCATCGGCATCGCCGCGCTGTTCGCTGCCGTCGCCGTGCTCGACACCGGCATCGGCCTGCTCGAACGGCTCCAATCGTCCCGCCTGGGCGAGGACCTGATCCTCGACCTGCGCCGGGCCGTGTACGGCCACGTGCAGCGCATGCCCGTCGCGTTCTTCACCCGCACCCACACCGGCGCGCTCGTCTCGCGGCTGAACAACGACGTGATCGGCGCCCAGCGGGCGTTCACCTCGGCGCTGTCGGGGGTGGTCACCAACGGGATCGCCCTGGCCCTCACCGTGGCCGTCATGGCCCGGCTGTCGTGGTTGATCACCGCCGTGGCGCTGGTGCTGCTGCCGTTGTTCGTGATCCCCGCCCGGCGGGTCGGCCGGACCTTCGGCGCGCTCGAGCGCGAGGCCACCGAGCACAACGCGGCGATGACCTCGCAGATGACCGAGCGCTTCTCCGCCCCGGGGCGACGCTGGTCAAGCTGTTCGGCCGCCCGGCCCAGGAGCTGGGCGAGTTCGTCGGGCGAGCTCGACGCGTCCGCGACATCGGGGTGCGCTCGGCGATGGCCATGGAGGTGTTCTTCCGGGCCCTGACGCTCGTGTCGGGCTTGGCCCAGGCGCTCATCTACGGGCTCGGCGGCTACCTCGCCCTCACCGGCCGGCTCGATGCCGGCACCGTGGTCACGCTGGCGTTGCTGCTGAACCGGCTGTACGGCCCGCTCACCGCGCTGGCCTCCGCCCGTTTGGACGTGGTCGCTGCGCTGGTGAGCTTCGAGCGGGTCTTCGAGGTGCTCGACCTCGAACCGCTGGTGGCCGAGACGGCCCGACCGACCGCCATACCGGACGGTCCGGTGGCGGTGGAGCTGGACGAGGTGCGCTTCACCTACCCCGCCGCCGACAAGGTGTCGCTGGCGTCGCTGGAGGAGGTGGCCCGGCTCGACGAGCGCGTCCCCGAGCAGGTGCTGCACGGCGTGTCGCTGCGCATCGAGGCCGGCACGATGGTGGCGCTGGTCGGTTCTTCCGGCGCTGGCAAGTCGACGCTGGCGTCGTTGGTGCCGCGCCTGTACGACGTGGACGCCGGCGCGGTGCGCATCGGCGGGGTCGACGTGCGCGACGTGTCCTTCGAGGACCTGCGCGCCACCGTCGGCGTGGTCACCCAGGACGGCCACCTCTTCCACGACACGATCGGTGCCAACCTCCGCTACGCCCGGCCCGATGCCACCGAGGACGAGCTGTGGGCGGCGCTGCGCAGCGCCAGCCTCGACGGGCTGGTGGCCGCCCTGCCCGACGGGCTCGACACCGTGGTGGGCGAGCGCGGCTACCGACTCTCGGGCGGCGAACGCCAGCGGTTGACCATCGCCCGGCTGTTGCTGGCCCGACCCCGGGTGGTGATCCTCGACGAGGCCACCGCCCACCTCGACTCGTCGTCGGAGGCGGCGGTGCGGCGAGCTCACCGCCGCCCTGGCCGGTCGCACCTCGTTGGTCATCGCCCACCGGTTGTCCACGGTGCGGCGCGCCGATGCCATCGCCGTGCTCGAGGCCGGCTCGGTGGTGGAGCTCGGTTCCCACGAGGAGCTGCTGGCCCGCGGCGGGCGCTACGCGCAGCTGTACCGCACCCAGTTCGACGACCGGCCCGACGGGTCGAGCCGACCCGCCGCACCGGTCTGAGGCCCGGCCTCAGCCGGCGGACCTGTCGAGGGCGTCCAGCCACTCGCCCCAGAAGTACCGCCAACGCTCGAGGTCATCGGGCTGCGGCAGGCGTTCGTGCGCCACCGACACCTTCGTGCGGCCGTCGGCCGTGACGTCGAGCGAGATGAGCACCGTCCCCTGCTCGACGGCGAGTCGGATCGCCTTCGAGGTGGGCCGCGAGCGCAACTCGCTGGGCAGCCCGCCGAGCAGGTCGGTGCGGGCCCCGGCATCGAGCAGGAGCGCGCGCAGCTGCTCGGGCGGCACCGGCACCGTCCGCGACCGGGTGGCGGTGAACGTGCCGTCCGATCGCTGGTAGGGCAGCCGGCGTCCGGTGATGCGCTCGTAGCCGACGGTGACGCTCTGCGCCCACCAGCTGTCGATGCCGTGCTCAGCCAGCAGGTGGGCGGCGATGGCGGCGTGGCCGGTGTCGCGCCCCGGCCAGCGGTCGAGCAGGTCGCACCACTCGTCCCAGTCCCGGCCGGTGGCGGCCCGCACCGTGGCGTCGTCGAGCTCCGGTTCGCTCACCCGCTCCCGGGTCCGGGGGGTGCCGCGGCGGGCCTGGGCTTGTTCCAGCAGCACACGGCGGGCGGCGGCGTAGCGCTCACCGGTGTGCACCATGCGGGCGCGGACCCGCTTCTTGAACGATTCCTGCGTGGTCATCTCGATCGGACTCCTGCCCGCGCCCGCACCTCACCCCACGCGTGCAGGCACCCGGGCGGGTGGCCTCGATCGGTCGCTTCGCACCGCCGGGCACCCGAGGTCCCCTTTGCCTCCCGAGCCGACGGCGTGGGTGTCGGATGGAGGTTCGGCGTGGCGATCCGCCGGCGCGAACGATAGCAGCCACCGACGCCGGGGACGTGTGGACGGCCGGAGGGTGGACCAGTCGGCCGCGGTGAAGTGCCGGTGCAGCCAGAGCAGGGTGCGCGCCTCCTCGCGACGGTCGTGATCGGCGATGGCGCTGAGCAGCGCATCGGCGGCCGCCCGGGCTGCGTCCTGCGCCGCCTCGGCGTGCGGCGCGGCCGACCACACCGTCATGGCGTCCTGCAACGGCAGGACGAGCCGCCGGAGGTGGTCGTGCTCGTCGGTCCAGCGGGCCACGTACGGCCGGGCGGCGAGCTGCCGCTCGGCGAGGGCGGGGTGCAACGTCGTGTCCTCCCACCGCAGCCGGGCGGTCAGCTCCGTCAGCGCACGGTCGACCCGGCGGTGCAGCGACCGCACCGCGCCGCGACGGGGTGTGGCCGAGGCGATGTCCTCGACCAGCACGCGCCAGCGGTGCCGGGTCGCCGCCCGCTCGTTGCGGAGCGGCCCGAGGGCAGGGGCCCGTCCCGGTGCCGGACCGGTGGCCGGGGACGAGGCGAGCTCGCAGAGGTGGGGGACGGTCGTCGTTGCCATGGCCGCATCGTGCGCGATGCCGCTGTCGCCGGCCCGTGGCCTCGCTGACGTGGCGCTGTCGCCACCCGCAGCCACCGCCGGCCCGCCGCCGGGCAACCCCACCCCACCCCACCCCACCGGTCATCCATCGGTCATCCATCGGTCATCCATCGGCGCCGATTCGAGTTCGATTCGGCGCTTTCGACCCACGGGCTCCGGGTGCCCACCGCTGGTGTCCACCGGCAACGCCAGGGACCCGACACCTCACCAAAAGCGACCGGAATTCGTGTCTCACGACCAATTCCGAATCGACGTCGAATCGAGCGCGACGGGTTCCCGGGATACCCACCGGTATCCCGCACACGAACCCCGGCCGCAACCCGATCAGGCGCTCGCGCAGGCGGCCGGTCACGCGGCCGGACGGTGTCAGCCCACCTTGTCCCACAGCATGGGACGAGCGATGCGGTCCTCGCCCAGCACGTGCTCGGCCGGGGTCCGCCGCTCGACGTGGCCCACGAGGCCTTTGTAGATGCCCAGGCCGCACAGCTCCAGCAGCCGGGGCGGAAAGGTGGCCAGCGCGTCGAGGGGGATGCCCAGCTGCTGGTTCTCCTGCTGGCGGATCCACCCGGCGCAGTAGTTCATGGCCAAGCCGTAGCGCCGCCGGTCGGTGCGGTTGGCACCGCCGCCGTGCCACAGCGAACCGTGCCAGACGAGGATGGACCCCTTCGCCATCTCGGCCGGCACCGACGCCGGTCGCTCGCCATACGGCGGGGTGTGGTCGGCGAGATGGCTGCCGGGCACCAGCCGCGTGGCCCCGTTGTCCTCGGTGAAGTCGGTCAGCGCCCACATGCTGTTGCACACGGTGGCGGCGTGGGGCCGGGCGATGGGGTGCAGCGCGTCGTCGGCGTGGATGGGTTGGGCCACCTCGCCGGGCCCGATGGCGATCGACGAGAGGCTCGACACGAGGCAGCCGGCATCGAGCACGCCCTCGACGATGGGCAGCACACCGGGGTGCAGCGGGACCTCCCGGAACCGCTCCCCACGGGCGAGCAGGTTGTAGATCCGCCACGTGGCCGACCCCTCGAAGGAGTTGCCGGCCGGCACGACGGCCAGCTCGCGCTCGAGCCGTTCGAGCTCCGCCACCAGCGCATCGGCCAGCTCCGGCGGGAAGGCGTTGTGCACGATCGTGTAGCCGTCGCGCTCGATGTCGGCGAGGTGGTCCTCGGTCGGACGGTCCATGACGGCACGCTACGCCGGGGACGGTGACACGGCGAAGTGCGCCCGGCGGGGCGCGCCCACCGTCTCGCTTCGCGCCCCACTAACGTCGTACCGGTGACCGGCCCGTTCCCGCCCCCGCCCAACGGACCCGGCGGCTGGCCGCCGGCCCCACCGCCTGGCGGCCCACCGGTGGGCGGCCCACCCCCGGGCTGGCCTCCCACCGGGCCCGTTCCCGGTGCGCCACCGCCGCCCCCCGGCGGCTGGTCCCAGCCACCGGCGCCGAAGGGGCGCACCGGGCTCGTCGTCGCCGCCGTCTCCGTCCTCGGCCTGGTGCTGCTGGCCGGCGGTGCACTCGTGGCCTGGCGGCTGCTCGGCGGGGGCGACGACGTGGATCCGTCGGCCACGCTCGCCGTGCTCGACCAGCTCGACCGGGACATCGAGCTCGACGACACCCGCTACGCCTACCTGGGTGATCGCTGCCAGCTGATCGACCTCGACGGGGTGCTGGACCTCCTGCCGGCGGGCGCTGACGGCGACACCGACGAAGCGGAGCTCAGCCAGTACGCGGTGGTCCAGGGCAACCTGGTGGACCCGGTGGTCTACGGCTGCAGCGAGGGCTTCGAGCGCTTCGTCGGCTTCACGTTCGGCCATGCGCCCGACGGAGGGCACCGGCAGTACCTCCAGCGCACCGTGGCCGACTTCGGCACGATCACCGTCGAGGGCGAGGCCGCCGTACGGGGCGGTACGCTCTACTGGTTCTGCGTGGAGACCGACGACTACCGCTCCTGCGGCGCCGACTGGAGCGACGGTCAGGTCCAGCTCAGCCTCTACGGCAGTGAACTGGACGCCGACGAGGCCGCCGAGTGGATGCGGGCGGCGCTCACCGATCTCCTCGAACAGACCGGCGAGCTCGACCCTGATCGCATCCGGGTCGAGGAGTTCTGATCCGCCGGCGACGGTTCAGCGGGCGGTCGGCTGGGGGCCGGCCGCACGGCGCACGCACCATCGTTGGCCAGGCGACGCACGAGCGCCCAGGCGAGCAGCACCATGGCCAGCCCCGCCAGCCACGGCTGGACCGGGGCGAACCAGCGCAGCGCACCCGAGTAGCCCAGCGCCAGCAACGCCAGCTTGTTGCACACCGGGCAGCCCACCGCCAGGTAGGTGAGGAAACCGCCCAGCAGGCCGGTGCGCCCGGTGGCGTCGAGCTCGGCGTCATCCCGGCGCACGTAGGTGGCGAACAGCAGGCCCGACAGCACCGAGGACACCGCCAGCACCGGCCAGGACCAAGCGGTGGGCGGCACGTCACGCCCGAAGACGGGGTTGGGGATCAGATCGGTGGGCAGGGCGATGACCACGGCGGACACCAGCGCCGCCAGCACCGCGCTGCGCCAGCGGCGCGCCGGCCACGTCCGCAACGATGCCCAGGCGCTCGACATACCCCCCACTGTACCCGGAGGGGCCGGCTCGGCCCGGCCGTAGCCTGGAGCGGTGACCTCGCCGCTCGAGCCGGGCCCGCCGACGCACACGGAGCGGGCGGTCGCCGTGGTCGCGCTGGCGGTGCCCATCGTCCTGCTCGTCGGCCTGCACGTCATGGCGGCGCGGGCGTGGAGCCGGTCTCGCGCCCTGGCCGCCACCGGCCGGGCCGCGAACGCCGAGGTGGTCGAGCGGACCGCGGCCGGCGCCCCGCGCAGCGAGGGGTACTCGGTCACCTACCGGTTCCACGTTCCCGCCGCGCCCGGCCTCGCCGAGCGGGAGTGGCTCGCCACCCGACCGGTGGATCGAGCCACCCACGACGCAACGGCGGCCGGGGCGACGATCCTGATCCGCTACGACCCGTCGGACCCGTCACGCTCCGACATCGCCCGCAACGACCACGTCACCACCGTGCTCGTGCTCACCGGCACCATCGACCTGGCCCTGGCCGGCGTGGCCGTGCACATCGTGCGATCGGCCCGACGGCAGGCGGGTGGTGTCGAACGCTCCCGTTGACGGAAGACTGGGGGGATGGACGCCGTCGACCAACCCGAACGCCCGACCGTGCACCGCGCCCCCGGCGGCCCCACCGAGCTGGTCCGCCATGCGGTGTTTGGCTTCCTCATGGGCTGTGCCGACACGGTGCCCGGCGTGTCCGGCGGCACGGTGGCGTTCGTGTGCGGGATCTACGAGCGGTTGATCGACGCGGTGGGCGGCGGCTCGAAGGTGCTGTCGAGCGCCCTCAAGGGCGACTGGACCGCAGCCCGAACCGCCCTCGGGCGCCTCGACCTGCGCCTCATCGTCCCGCTGCTGGCCGGCATCCTCAGCGCCGTCGTGCTGCTGGCCTCGGTCATCGAGCACCTGCTCGAAGACCACCCGGAGTCGATGGCCGGGCTGTTCATGGGCTTCGTGGTGGGCTCGGTCGTCACGTCGTGGGGCATGTTGAAGGGCCGCCCCGACGCCCGCGTCTACCTCATCGGCGCGGCCAGCGCGGTGGCCACGTTCGTCCTGCTCGGCCTGCAGGAGTCCACCACCGCCGAGGCCGGCGACCCGACCGCCCCGCTGTGGGCCTACCCGGCGGCGGCCACCATCGCCATCTGCGCCATGATCCTGCCCGGCATCTCCGGCTCGTTCCTGCTGGTCACCATGGGCATGTACGACGACGTGCTCGGCGCGGTCAGCGCCAGGGACCTGCCGGCGCTGCTGCTGTTCGCCCTCGGCTGCGTGGCCGGTCTGGCCGTGTTCTCCCGGGTGCTGTCCTGGCTGATCCACCACCACCACGACCTGGTGGTCGCGGCCATGGTGGGCCTGATGTTGGGCTCGGTCCGGCTGCTGTGGCCGTGGCCCGGCGGCGTCTCGAGCTCCGAGCTCGGCGCCCCCGAGGGCCCGGTCGTGCTGCCCTTGGTCCTGGCCGTCGTGGGGCTGGTCGTGGTGCTGGTCGTCGGCCGGCTGGGCGTGCTCGAGGAGGAGCCCACCCCCGAGCCGGCCTGATCGCCGGGCACCGGTCCGCCGCTGGCTAGCCTGCCGCCGTGCCCGGGTTGGACTGCGACGTCGTCGTCATCGGCTCCGGTTTCGGGGGCAGCGTCAGCGCCCTGCGCCTGGCCGAGAAGGGCTACGACGTGGTCGTGCTGGAGGCCGGCCGGCGCTTCGCCGACGAGGACCTCCCCACGACGTCGTGGGACCTGCGCCGCTACCTGTGGGCGCCCAAGCTGGGTTGCTTCGGGCTGCAGCGCATCCACCTGCTGCGCGACGTGCTGGTGCTCGCCGGCGCCGGGGTGGGCGGCGGCTCGCTGGTCTACGCCAACACGCTGTACGAGCCGCCGGACGCCTTCTACCGCGACCCCCAATGGGCCGCCATCACCGACTGGGAGGCCGAGCTCCGACCGCACTACGCCACCGCGCGGCGCATGCTCGGCGTGGACGAGGACCACCCGGTGTGGGGCCCGGCGGAGGAGCTCATGCGGGAGACGGCGGTGGCGCTCGGCCGCGGCCACACGTTCCGCAAGGCGCCCGTCGGCGTGTTCTTCGGTCCCGATGGCCAACCGCAGCCGGCGGTGACCGTGCCCGACCCCTACTTCGGCGGTGCCGGCCCGGAGCGCACCGGCTGCACCCAGTGCGGCAACTGCATGGTGGGCTGCCGGGTGGGCGCCAAGAACACGCTGGTCAAGAACTACCTGGCGCTCGCCGAGCGCCTGGGCGTGCGCATCGAGCCGCTGCGCACCGTCGTCGACGTCCGCCCGCTGCACCCCGATCGTCCGGAGGCGGGGTGGCGGGTGACGAGCGAGCGCACCGGGGCCTGGGTGCGACGCGACCGCCGCACCACCACCTGCGCCCACGTCGTGGTGGCCGCCGGCACCTGGGGCACCCAATCGCTGTTGCACGGCCTGCGGGCCTCCGGTGCGCTGCCGGCCCTGTCGGACCGGCTGGGGGCGCGGACCCGCACCAACAGCGAGGCCATCCTCGGCACCATGACCCGCACGGTGCCCGCCGAGGACCTCACCCGGGGCCTGGCCATCACCACGTCGTTCCACGCCGACGAGCGCACCCACATCGAGAACTGCCGCTACGGGCGCGGCTCCAACGCCATGGGCGCGCTGGTCATGTTCATGGCCGACGGTGCGCCCGGCGGTGAGGCGCCCGCCGGGCGGCGGTCGCTGCGCTGGCGCGGCCTGCTGGAGGAGCTGCGCCGCCGGCCCACCCTGCTGCGCTTCCTGGTGCCACCGTTCGCCTGGCGGTTCTCGCAGCGGTCGATCATCGGGCTGGTCATGCAGGCGGCGGACAACTCCATCACCGTGTCCGCCGTGCGGCGGCGGCTGGGCCGGGGCTGGCGGCTCACCTCCGCCCCTGACGAGACCACGCCGAGCCCGCGCTGGATCCCCGCCGGCCACCAGGCCATGCGGGTGCTGGCCCGCCTCGTGCAACGGCGCACCGGGCTGGCCACCATGACCGGCGCGCCCGTCACCGACCTGCTCGACATCCCGATGACCGCCCACTTCATCGGCGGCTGCACGATCGCCGCCTCGGCCGAGCAGGGTGTGCTCGATCCGTACCAGCGGGTATGGCACTACCCCACGATGCACGTGCTCGACGGCTCGGCGCTGTCGGCCAACCTCGGTGTCAACCCGTCGCTCAGCATCACCGCCCTGGCCGAGCGGGCCATGAGCCTGTGGCCCAACAACGGCGAGGCCGACCCCCGTCCGGCGCAGGACGAACCGTACCGCCGGCTCGAGGCGGTGCCGTCGCGCCGCCCCGCGGTACCGGCCGAGGTGCGCGCCCGCTGGGCCAGCCCGGGCGCCCCGGCTCGCACCCCGGCCCCGGGCGTCGCGCCGTCAGCCGCTGGTGATGGAGGCCACCTGGGGCCGCCGCCACAGCCACAGCAGCAGGGTGAGCGCCCCGGTGCCGGCCGACAGCGCCAGGGCGCTGCGGGTGCCGACCAGCTCGGCCACCTCCCCCAGGAGCAACATACCGAGCGGTAGGACGCCGATGGCCATGCTGAGCAGGCCCAGCGCCCGGCCGCGCAGCTCGGCGGGCACCACCGTCATCACCAGCACGCCCTGCAGCGCACCGAAGAACCCGCCGCCCACCGCCGCGCCCAACAGGCACAGCACCGCCAGCGGGTAGGTGTTGGCGGCGGCGAAGGGCAGCAGCAGCACCAGCGCCACCAGCGCGCCGCCGGTGTACACCGCGCCCCGTCGACGGGGCCGCAGCCGGGCGGTGGTCAGCGACGCGATCATCATGCCGAAACCGGTCATCGAGGCCAGCAGGCCCACCAACGCCGGGCGCACGCCGAGGTCGGTCCCGATCACCTGCACCAGCGGGGTGTAGGTGAAGTAGAAGAAGTTCACGCACGACGTGACCCCGAGGATGCTGACCAACGCCTTGTGGGTGCGGAGCATGCCGAAGCCCTCGCGGAACGCGCCGCCCGCCGAGCCGGTGGGCGGCGCCGTACGGGGCGGTACCTTGATGGTGGCGAACAGCAGCAGCGACAGCGTCAGCAGCACCGCCACCAGCCACAGCGCCTGGGCCACGCCCACCGCGTCCACCACCGCACCGCCGGCCAGCGCACCGAAGGCCAGGCCGCCGGCCATGCTGAGCGACTCGATGGCCATGGCGTTGTCCAGGCGGGCCGGGCCGACGATGTCGTAGAGGATGACCCGGCGGGTGGTCATGTCCACCACGAACCCGAGCCCGGCCACCACCAGGAACGGGTAGATCATCCACAGACGCAGGTGGCCGGTACCCTGCAGCACGGCCAGCGCCACCACCATCGGGATCATCACGGCGTACTGCACCAGCAGCGTGCGGCGCCGATCGAGCCGGTCCGACACCACGCCGCCGGCCACGCCGCCCAGCAGCATCGGGGTCCACATGGCCACCCCGGTCAGCTGCACGAGCCGGGGCGAGTGCGACAGGCTGTTGGCCACGAACGCGGCGAGGAACGAGATGCCCCACCGCGACAGGTTGAACAGGGCGCCGCTGGTCCACAGCCGGCCGAACTGCGGGATGCGGAAGGCGTCGAACGTGCGGGCCGGAGCAACCGACCCGGACTCGCGGCCGACCCGCGTGGTGATGCTGCTCATCGGTGGTCCCCCAACCGCCGGCGCCTGCGACCGTCCACAGCGCGACGGGCCCGACTGTACCGCAGCTGACCGCGGGCCCGGCAGGGCCAGCTACGCTCCCGCCATGACTGCAGCGATCGAACACGCCCCCAGCGCGGTGCACCGCGGCGACGACGACCTGCCCTGGATCTCCGATGGCCGCGGCACCGACGTGAAGGTGCTGGTGGCCAAGGTCCGCGAGGGCCTGTGGATCGTCCGCACCCGCTTCGAGCCCGGCGTGCGGGTGCAGACCCACAAGCACACCGGCCCGGTGTACGCGTACACGTCGACCGGGGCGTGGCACTACCTCGAGTCCGAGTACGTCAACCGGGCCGGGTCGTTCCTCTACGAGCCGGCCGGATCGACCCACACGCTGGTGGTCCCGGCGTCGAACACCGAGCCGACCGACGTGTGGTTCCAGATCTACGGCGCCAACCTCAACCTCGACGACGACGGCAACGTCGAGTCGGTCACCGATGCGGCCAGCGTGCTGGCGAGCTATCGCCGGCGTTGCGCCAAGCTGGGCCTCGGCGAGCCGCCGGTGCTGACCGACGAGGACAGCGCGGCCTAGGCCGTCGCGTCCGAACCCGTCGCGCCCGAACCCGTCGCGTCGGCGTCGCCGGGGTCGGCCGCGGGATCGGCCGCTCCCACCGGGCGGATGCGCACCCGGGTGAGCTTGCGGCCGCGGCGCTCCTCGACGGTCAGCTCGTAGCCGTCGACGACGGCGCTGCTGCCCACCGCGGGCAACGTGCGGTGCGCGGCCAGCAGCAGCCCGGCCACGGTGGTGACCTCGGGGTTGGCGAGCGTGATGCCGAAGTCGTCGTGCAGCTCGCCGAGGGTGACCTCGCCATCGAGGCTGACCGAACCGTCCTGGTGGCGCACCGGCGCGCTGTCGCCGGCGTGGGCGTCGTCCATCACCTCGGCGATCAGGTCGTCCATGGTCACCAGCCCGAGGGTGCCGCCGAACTCGTCGACCACCAGGGCGGCATGGGTCTGCTGGCGGCGGAACCGCTCGAGCACCTGCTCGGCGGTGGCCGACGCCGCCACCATCGGGATGGGCCGGACCAGCTCGGTGAGCGGGGGCATCGGCAGGCGTTGGGCGGCGCGGATGAAGTCCTTGATGTGCAGCACGCCCACCACCCGGTCGAGGTCCCCGTCGATGACGGGGTAGCGGCTCAGCGGGGAGCCGGCGATCAGCGCGGCCACCTCCTCCGGTGCCGCGGTCACGTCGATCGCCCGGATGCGGCCGCGCGAGGTCATCAGCTCCTCGGCCCGCCGCTCGCCCAGCTCGAACACGTTGTGGATGAGGCTGCGCTGAAGGGCGCCCAGCTGGCCGCTGTCGGCCGCCTCGTCGGTCACGATGGCCAGCTCGGCGCTCGTGTACAGCGACAACCGCTTGTCGGGCTCGGGGATCCGCAGCAGCCGCATCAGACCGAGCGCGGCGGCGTTGAGCGCGGCCACGAACGGCCGGAACACGATCGAGAACAGCCGCATGACCGGGTTGACCCGCAGCGAGATGCGCTCGGGGGCCTGCAGCGCCAGCGCCTTGGGGATCATCTCGCCCAGCACCACGTGCAGGAACGTGATGGCGCTGAGGGCGATGACGAAACCGACGGTGTGGGCGGCGGAGTGCGACAGCCCCCAGTCCTCGAACGGCCCGTACAACCATGACGCCACCGCCGGTTCGCCGTACATGCCGAGCCCGATGCTGGCCAGCGTGATGCCGAGCTGGGCCACGGCGATGTACCCGTCCTTGCCGGTGGGCCGGTCGAACACCGCCAGGATCCAACGGGCGCCGCGGGAACCGCCCTCGGCGAGGGTCTCGATGCGGCTGCGGCGGGCGCCGACCAGCGCGAACTCGGCGGCCACGAACACACCGTTGACGGCGACGAGCACGAACACGAGCACCAGGGGCACGACCACGCCGACCATCAGCGACCGCCCCCCGGCTCCTCGAAGCTCACCTGCAGGACGGTGCGCCCGCTGACCGCCTCCACCCGCAGCTCGGGGCCGGCGGCTCCGGTGGCGACCACGTCGCCGACCGCCGGGGCCCGGCCCAGCAGGTGCCACACCAACCCGCCGACGGTGTCGACCTCGTCGTGGTCGATGCGCACCCCGAGCCGATCGTGCAGCGTCGTCAGCAGCACGTCGCCGCGCACGAAGACCCGCCCGTCGGCGACGAGCACCGGCTCGACCTCCAGATCGAACTCGTCCTGCACCTCACCGAAGATCTCCTCGATGGCGTCCTCGAGGGTGACGAAGCCGGCGACGTCGCCGTACTCGTTGACCACCAGCGCGCAGTGCTGCTCCTGCTCGCGCAGCGTCCGCCACAGGTCGGGCACGCTGACCACCTCGCCCACGGCCACCACCGGACGGGCGCGCTCGCGCACCGGGGTGGACGGGTCGACGCGGGCCTGGGCGAAGAGGTCGCGCAGGTGGGCGACGCCGATGATCTCGCCGCCGGGGGCGGTGACCGGCAGGCGGGTGTGGGGCACCTCGGCCAGCTCGTCGAGCGCGTCACCCACCGCCCGGGCGCCGTCGACGGTCAGCAGGCGGACCCGCGGCGTCATGATCTCGCGCACCAAGCGCTCGTCGACGTTGAGGATGCCGGCCAGCATGTCGCGCTCGGACGCATCGATCAGGCCGGCCGCCGCGCTGGCCCGGTACAACCCGGCGAGCTCCTCGGGCGAGTGCACGTGGGCGTGCGAGTGGTCCGCCGAGAGCCCACCGAGGCGCATCAGCCGGAAGGCGGCGCCGTTGAAGACGGCCACGAACGGGCGGAACAGCACCTGGCTGATGCGCATGGGCACCAGGACGGCCATGGCCAGCCGCTCGGGGTAGCGCAACGCCACCGTCTTGGGCAACAGCTCGCCGAGGACCACCTGCAACGTGGTGATCAACAGCAGCACGATGACCACCGCCGCGCCGCGCGCCCCGATGCGGCCCAGCGCCGGTTCGAGCAGCGGGGTGAGCTGGGCCTGACCGTAGGCGCCGGCCACCAGGCTGCTCAGCGTGATGCCGATCTGGCAGGCGGCCACGTAGGCATCCAGCCGGTGCGGGTCGTTGAGGATCACGGCGAGCCGACCGGCCGAGGCACTGCCGGCTTCGGCGGCCTCCTGCACCCGCGACCGGCGTGAGCCCACGGTGGCGAACTCGGCGGCGACGTAGAGCGCGTTGAGCGCGACCATCACCAGGATCACGACGATGGGCAGTGCCGCACTCATCGTCGCCCTCCGCCGCGCCCGTCAGCCGGCGGGTTCAGTGCGCCACCTGCGGCGCCGCCTTGCCCTTGCCGTCCTTGCCCAGGGGCAGGCGGGACACGATGGCGACGATGACGAACCCGACGACGATGCCGATGGCCGCCGAGATCAACGTGTTGACCAGCCAGCCGAGCACGCCGCCGACGCCGGCGATGTCGTGCACCGGCTCCTCGATGTCGTGCACCAGGTCGTAGAGCCCGTCCCAGCCGAGCTCGTGGGTGCCCACCAGCAGGATGTGCCCACCGACCCAGAGCATGGCCGCGGTGCCGACCGCAGCCAGCAGCGCCAGCAGCTTGGGCATGCCGGCGACGAGGCCCCGGCCGATCTTCTGGCCGTTCGGGCCTCCGCGCTCGACCATGCGCAGGCCGATGTCGTCCATCTTCACGATCAGCGCCACGAGGCCGTACACGACGGCGGTGATGAGCACGGCCACGATGGCCAGGATGATCGCCCGGGACACGAAGCCCTCGTCGATGACCTCCTTGAGGGCGATCACCATGATCTCGGCGGAGAGGATGAAGTCGGTGCGGATGGCGCCCGAGATCGTCTTGCGCTCCTGGTCCTCGCCGGCGGCCACCGCGGGCACGTCGTGGTCGTCGTGGTGGCCGGCGAAGCGGTGGTGGAGCTTCTCCGCGCCCTCGAAGCAGAGGAAGGCGCCGCCGGCCATCAAGATGATCTCCACCAGGATGGGCACGAACTCCGACAGGACCAGCGCCGCCGGCAGGATGAACACCAGCTTGTTGCGCAGCGAGCCCACGGCGATGCGCTTGATGATGGGCAGCTCGCGCTCGGCCGCCAGGCCATGGACGTAGGTCGGGGTGACGGCGGTGTCGTCCACCACCACGCCCGCGGCCTTGACGCTGGCCTTGCCGGCCGCCGCCCCCACATCGTCGATCGACGCCGCGGCCAACTTGGCCAGCGCCGCCACATCGTCCAACAGGCCGATCAGGCCACCTGCCATCGTTTCACCTCAGCGCTCAGAACGCTGCGCCACCCTACCGGACGGAGAACTTCGTTCCGCGCCGTCACCGGTCGCCCCGTTGCCACCGCACGTACCGCCCGGTGCGCGGCGCGGGCGGCGTCACGGTTCCTGCCGCGTGGGGCCGGCGCCGCGCACCCGGGTCTGGCGGAGGTGGCGCCGCCAGCGGCCGGCGTCGTACCCGCCGCCGCGGTGCAACATCGTGCGGTTGTCCCAGATGACGGTCTCGCCGGGGGTCCAGCGATGGCGGTACACGTTGCCCTCCACCGTGGCCGTCGCGTTGAGCTCGTCGATGAGGCGGCGGCTGTCGATGCCCGACCAGCCGACGATCGAGCGGGCGTGGGAGCCGACGAAGTAGTTGCGCCGCCCGTTGCGGGGGTTGGTGCGCACCAGCTTGTTGACCACCGGGGGCAGGGAGGCGGCGTGGTTCGGGTCCACCGGCGCCACCTGCGAGCGGGAGAACACGTAATCGTGCAGCACGAGCAACGGGTCGAGCTCGGCGCGGCGCGGTGCCGGCAGGTCCTCGTAGGCGGTGCGCATCGACGCGAACAGCGTGTCGCCGCCCTCGCCCGGGACCTCGTAGGCGTGCAGGATCGACACATACGACGGCACCTCGCGGAACGACGAGTCCGAGTGCCACAGCTCGTTCGCCCGCTGGAAGCGGGTGTTGGGGTCCTCGGCGTCGCGCTTGGTGTGCTCGTCGATGACGTTGCCGATGGTGCCCAGGTACACGCGTTGCCCGGTCAGCCCGAACGTCACGTGGTTCTCCTCGGGCTCGCCCAAGCGGCGGGTGAACGCCAGCTGGGCCTCGTCGGTCATGGGTTGGTCCACCAGCACGAGCACCGAGTGCTCGTCGATGGCCGCCCGCAGGGCCTCCAGCGTCTCGTCGTCGAGCCCGGCGGTCACGTCGATCCCGCGGACCCGGGCGCCGAACCGTTCGTGCAGCGGTTCGATCTCCATCGTCGCCATGGCGCGACCCTACCGGTGCCCGGTGACCGCGCCGCTCAGAAGCTCGGTTTGGTGACGTGGGGGTGAGCTGCAGCTCGTGGGTCCACACCGAGCGGTGCTGGTGTGCAGGTACCAGAACGCATCGGCGATCTGGGTGGGGTCCATCACCGAGTCGGGGTTGCGCTGCGCCTGGGGCAGACCCCGCGTGCCGGGCGAGTCGATGAGGCCGTCGATGACCACGTTGGCCACGTGCACCCCGTGCTCGGCGTACTCCTCGGTCAGCGCCTGGGCCAGCGCCCGCATCATCGTGCGCGGGTAGTAGAGCGACTGGCCGGTGTAGCGCTTGCGGCCCCGCAGGGAGGCGGCGTTGTTCGACAGCAGGTAGGAGCCCCGCCCCGCAGCCCGCATGGCCGGGAGCACCTCCTTGGCCACCAGGAACGGTCCGCGGCAGGCGATGTGCAGCGCCGTGTCGAACAGCTCGGTGGGGATGTGCTCCATCAGCTCCTGGTCGGGGGGCAGGTCCCGACCCTCGAGGTAGCCGGCGTTGTAGACCACCAGCTCGGGGTGGCCCAGTTCGTCGCGGATCTGCTCGAAGGCGTTGTGCACCGACGCCTCGGACACCAGGTCGAGCTCCACGGTGCGGCACGCACCGCCCTGCTCGACGATGGCCTGCTGCAGCGGTGCGGCGTTGGCGGCGGTGCGGGTGGTGAGCACCACCGAGCAGCCCTCGGCGGCGAAGCGCTGGGCCAGTGCGCCGCCCACCCCCCAACGGATACCGACCGGTAGGTCGGCGTCGTCCACCGGCCCGCCGTGGATCAGGTGGGTGTTGCGGCCGTCGGCCTGCCACTTGGAGGTGGCGCCGACCACGACGGCCACCGGCTTGGTGCTGGTCATGGCCGGGGACCGTACTCTGCAGGTGGGTGGGCGCGCGCCGGGTCGCGCCACCGGGAGGAGCACGGCCATGGTGCAGCAGCGATCGACCCACGACCGCCTGCCGCCCGGGCAATCGCCGACCCGCAAGCTGCCGGTGGTCGGCGAGCGCGAGCCGGGCGAGCACGCGCCGCCGGAGACGGCGTGGCGGCTGGTGGTCGACGGGTTGGTGGCGCGGCCGCTCGACCTGCCGCTGGCCGACGTGGTGGCCGCCGGCACGAAGCGGCGCCACGCCGACATCCATTGCGTCACCGGCTGGACCCGGCTCGACACCACGTGGAGCGGCCTGCCGCTGGCCGAGTTGCTCGACGCCGCCGGCCCGCTGCCCGAGGCCCGCTACGCCCGCTTCGAGTCGTGCTCGACCCGGCGCCACGACACGTCGCTGGACCTGGCCCAGGCGATGGCCGACACGTGGGTGGTGCACGGCTTCGACGGGGCCCCGCTCGAGCGGCGCCACGGCGGGCCACTGCGCTCGCTGACCCCCGGTCGCTACTTCTACAAGTCGTGCAAGTGGCTGGCCCGCATCGAGCTGCTGGCCGAGGACCGTCCCGGTTACTGGGAGCGGACCTCGGCCTACCACCCGATCGGTGATCCGTGGTCGGGCCGGCAGCGGTTCTCCACCGGGTCGTTGCCGCCGGAAGACCTGCAGCGGTTGCGGGCGGCCACCGACCTGTCGGGCTGGCGGCGGCGCACGGTGGTGGGTGTCGAGCTGCGCGGCTGGGACCCGGCCGACCGCACGCTGGCCGGCATCGGGCTCAAGGGTTGTGATCTGCGCGAGGCGCAGCTGGCCGGCTGTGATCTGCGGGGCGTGAACCTGTCGCTGTCGGATCTGCGTGGTGCGGTGCTGCGCGACGCCGACCTGCGCGACGCCGACCTCGAGGGGGCCGATCTGCGCGGCTGTGACCTGCGCGGTGCCGACCTGCGCGCCGCGCTGGGCACGGCCACCCGGTTGCGCGACGCCGCCACACGGCTCGACGGCGCCCGCGTGACCGGCCTGAGCGGCCTGCTCGAGGACGAGCAGGCGTGGCTCGACCGGCTCGACGGCGTGCTGCGCTGAACGAGGGCCGAAGCCCCGCGACCCCCGGTCGGCCTCAGCGGACGGGACGGGCCAGCCGGCCCGGACGGGCGCCGGTGTCGGTGCCCGCCTCCCGCACGGCCACGCCGTTGACGATCGTGTGCAGGTAGCCGTGGGCGAGCTGCACGAAGCGCTGGCCGCCGGCGGGCAGGTCGTTGCGCAGGCGGGGCAGGTCGATGTGCAGCGCGTCGAGGTCCACCACGTTCACGTCGGCCCGCTTGCCCACCTCGATCGAACCGCGGTCGGTGAAGCCGTATACCCCGGCCAGGGCGCCGGTGGCCTTGTGCACCACCGTCTCGACCGGCAGGCGCTCGCCCCGGCTGCGGTCGCGTGCCCAGTGGGTCAGGTGGAACGTGGGGTTGGACATGTCGCAGATGAAGTTCACGTGGGCGCCGGCGTCGGACAGGCCCGAGACGGTGTTGGGGTCCAGCAGCATCTCGCGGCAGACGTCGAGGTTGCCGTCGACGTAGTTGGCGCCGAACACCACCGCCACCGCCCGGCCGCCGTCACCGAGCAGCGTGTCGTACAGCTCCTCCTCGCGGTCCCGGCCGGCGGCCGCGGCGCGCGCCGCGATCGAGTCCGACGGCAGCGGTTCGTAGTCGATGGGGTCGCCCATCGGGAACGTACGGTGCAGGGCGTTGCGGAAGAACGGCGGCAGCGCGTTCTCCATGGAACCGGGCCGCTCGTCGCGCACGTCGGTCTCGGCCAGGATGGCGGCCTTGATCTCGGGCCGGCGCAGCTCGGCCACCAGCCGCTCCAGCGGGAGGCCCTTCAGGCGCAGGAACGTGGGCCGCTGCATGAACAGGTGGTAGCCCCGCAGCGTGGTGAGCACGGTGCCGCCCCGCGGGGCGACCATCGGGTGGAGGTGGGCGCCGCCGGCGTTGCACTCGGCGGCGATGTCGAGGGCGTGGCGCCAGCTGTCGGTCGGCTGATCGGTCTGGAACGTCGAGAACACGAACGGCAGGTCGGTGGCAAGCGACATGCGGCCCAGCATGCGCACCTCCTCGGCGAAGGTGGCCTGCTCGCGCTTGGGTCCCATGTACTCGCCCACCGCCGACGCGGTGATGGCCTGGAACACCGCCCCGCCGCCGTCGCGGATGGCGCCGGCGATGGCGGCCAGTTCGGCCTCGGGGGCGAACGTACCGGGCACCGCGTAGCCCGACATGGCCCGATGGCCACGGATGCGGGAGGTGGAGAACCCGGCGGCGCCGGCGGCCACCGCCTCGGTCACCAGGCGGGTCATCTGCTCGAGGTCCTCGGCGGTGCAGTCCTTTGAGCGCACTGCCCGCTCCCCCATCACGTAGAAGCGCAGGGCGCCGTGGGCCAGCTGCGCGGCCACGTCGAGCGTCCACTGCCGGCGGCCGAGGAAGTCGAGGTACTCGGGGAAGGACTCCCACTCGCCCCACGGCATGCCCTCGTACAGAGCGGTGCCGGGGATGTCCTCCACGCCCTCCATCAGGTCGATCAGCTGGGGCACGGCGTCGGGCGGGGCGGGGGCGAAGCCGACGCCGCAGTTGCCCATCACGATGGTGGTGACGCCGTTGGCGATGGAGCCCTCGAGCTGGTCGTCCCAGGTGACCTGGCCGTCGTAGTGGGTGTGGGCGTCCACCCAGCCGGGCAGCACCAGCGCGCCGTCGGCGTCGATCGTGCGCCGGGCGGCGCCGTCGACGTGGCCCACCGCGGTGATGGTGCCGCCGTCGATGGCCACGTCACCGGTGAACGCCGGCCGGCCGGTGCCGTCGACGATGGTGCCGCCCTTGATGACCGTGTCGAACATGATCCCCACTTCCCCCGAACGCCGGTTGCGTCGCCCGCCGACGCTAGCGCCCCGCTCCGTCCCGCTCCGCTCCGCCGGCGGGGCGGATCAGAGAGCGATGAGCATGCCCACCACGTCGCGCACCGCGGCGCTGACCTCCGCCGAGGCCACACCGAGCCGGTGCACCAGGCGGCGTCGGTTGATCGAACGCACCAGCTCGCACTGGGCATAGCTGACGACGTCGAGCCCGGTGCCCGGTCCCGGGTCGATCTCGACGTGCAAGGACAGCCCCCGTCGGGTCGAGGTCAGCGGGACGACGATGACGAAGGGGAAGGCCGGCCCGAACGTCTCCGGTGGACCGATCACCAGCGCTGGCCGATGGAAGGCCGGTTCCCCTGGGAAGGGATCACCGAAGTCGATCAGCCAGAGCTCATCGACCGAGGCCATCGCCCACGGTCAACTCGGCATCGGCGAGATAGGCGGCCCACGCCTCCGGGTCGCGCTGCAGCGCCTGCAGCTGCCCCGCCACCGTGTCGGCGAAGCGCTGCCGACGCAGTGCCTCGGCGGCCGCCCGCACGGTGTCCATCAGCGAGCTGCCCATCTCCCGGCTCAGGGCCACCAGCTGCGCATGGGTGGCGTCGTCAACCCTGATCGTCGACATGAGCCTGAGTCTACTGATCCGCATGCAATTTGCAGCGTGCGGAAGCGCCCCGCGTCAGCGTCAGGTCAGCAGCCAGCCGCCGTCCACGTCGATGGTGGTGCCGGTGACGAAGTCGTTCTGCACGGCGAACACGATGGCCTGGGCCACCTCGTCGGGCTGCCCGGCGCGCGGCACCAGGTGAGCGCGGGTGGAGCGCTCGTAGGCCTTGGCCCGGGCCTCGCCCTCGAGCGGCATCATCGGGGTGTCGATCACGCCGGGCGACACCACGTTGATCCGCTTGGGGGCGATCTCGATGGCCACGTAGCGGACCAACGTCTCCACCGCCGCGCCGGCGGCACCCACCGCAGCCAGCCCGGGCCGCTCCCGTCGGGCGGGTGACCCGCTCACCAGGACGATGGCGCCGTCGTCGGCGAGGTGCTCCACGCCGTAGCGCACCACGTTGGCGTAGCCCCAGACCTTGCGGAAGGAACCCTCGAAGCCGTCCATGTCCATCGACGCGAACGGGCCGATGGCACGGTCCCCGCCGGTGGCCGCGCTGATGAGGATGTCGAACGGTGCCAGCTCGGCGAACAGCGCGGCCAGACCGTCTCGATCGAGCGTGTCACAGGCGCGGGTGGTCACCCCGACGGGCAGGTCGCCGGCGCGCCCGGGGTTGCGGCTCACCGCCACCACCTCGGCGCCGAGCCCCGCCAGCCGCCGGGTGGTGGCCAGCCCGATGCCTGACGTACCGCCCAGTACGATCGCCTTCTTGCCTGCGACGTCCATGCCCGTGCTCCCCGTTGTGGTTCCCTTGCCGGCGGCGGGCACCGTAGCCGCGGTGGCACGCCCCCGGCGCCGCACTGCGCGCTCATGCTGCACTGCCCGCCCGCTCGCGCCGAATCGACGGCGACTCGCCACCGGCACGGTTCATCGGATAGGAATGATTCTCACCTACTAGGCTGCGGGCCCATGGATGATCCCGCCCCCGTCCCGGTGCCGGCCGCCGCGATCGAGCAGCCCTTCGATCGTCGCATCGCCCACCTCGAACGCGTGCTGACCCGCTGGACGGAGCGGCCGTCGACCTCGATCGCCTGCGGCTCGTGGGGCGACGGCGCGCTGGCCGAGATCGTCCACGCCGGCGCCGGCCGCCTGCTGCCCGCTGCGTACGACGGCTGCTTCCTCGGCGTGCGGGAGCTGCGCTTCGACGGCGTGGACCACCACATCCACGTGGACCTCGGCCGCGTCCATACCGCCTCGTACGCCATCGCTCCCAGCGTGTGCTTCGGCGGGGCGCCGTCGCTCGAGGTGCGCTTCCTCACCACCGGCGCCGGCGGCGCACCAACGGCGCGCTGGTCGCTGTCGGCCATGGTGACCAGACCTTACGACGGTGCCACGTTGCACGCCGACGAGCTGCGCTGGTTCCTCGACGCCGCCGTCACCGACCTAGCCGCCGGGCCCGACGCCACCCGCTTCGACATCGACCCCGAGGTGCGCCGTGGCCCGCACGGCGAGCAGCTGCGGGTGGCCACGGCCGCCGCCCTGGGCCTGGCGGCCGCCACCGACTGGCCGGCGCTCGCGTCCCGGATCGAGGCGATGGCCGCGCCGGGCGCCTCTGCCGAGGTCACGCCGGTCGTCGGCGAGCTGCTGGCCGAGGCGCTGGCGCTGCCCGACGCCGCTGTGGTGGTGCTGCGCGACCGGCTGCTCGTCGAGCTGCAGACCGAACGGCTCGACGGCGTGCACCGTTACGAGGAGGCGGGGCACGTGTCCTGGCAGATCGGGGCCACCGAGGACCACCACTGCCATCTCGCCCTGGCGTCAGTGACCGCGGTGCAGTTCTGCGCCGAGCCGTCACCGTGCCAGGGCGGGCGCCTGAACTACACGCTGTGGTTCCTGGTGCCCGGCGACAGCGGCAACCCGTTCCGTACCGACGGGTACTTCTCGATCGTGCTGAACCGGCCCCACGACGGCGATCGGGCCCGCCGCGAGGTGATCGACCCGATGCTCGATCTCTACCTCCGCCACCGCCACCACCCGTGGGTCGGCGCCGACGAGGCCTTCGCCGCCGCCGCCGCACATCGAACCACGGGTCGCAGCCGCGATCGCCCCGCTGACACCCACCATCGTCGTTTCGGCGGGTGAGCTCCAGGACTTCCGCCAGCCGGGGCGGCGGGGCTGCGCTCAGGCGCCGACGTAGTCGGCCAGGTGCCGGCCGGTCAGCGTGGCGCGGGCGGCCACCAGCTGCGCCGGCGTGCCCTCGAACACGATGCGGCCGCCGTCGTGGCCGGCACCGGGGCCGAGGTCGATGATCCAATCGGCGTGGGCCATCACCGCCTGGTGGTGCTCGATCACGATCACCGAGCGCCCGCCGTCGACCAAGCGGTCGAGCAGGCCGAGCAACTGCGAGACATCGGCCAGGTGCAGGCCGGTGGTCGGTTCGTCCAGCACGTAGACGCCGCCCTGCTCGCCCAGGCGGGTGGCCAGCTTCAGGCGCTGCCGCTCGCCGCCCGACAGCGTGGTGAGCGGCTGGCCGAGGGTCAGGTACCCCAGGCCGACGTCGACCAGACGGGTCAGTATGGTGTGGGCGGCCGGCAGTCGGGCGTCGCCCTCGGCGAAGAACGCCTCGGCCTCGCGCACGGGGAGGGCCAGCACCTCGGCGATGTCCCGGCCGCCCAGGCGATAGTCGAGCACCGCCGAGCTGAACCGCCGGCCCTCGCAGTCCTCGCAGGTGGTGGCCACCCCGGCCATCATGGCCAGGTCGGTGTAGATCACGCCGGCGCCGTTGCACGCCGGGCAGGCGCCCTCGGAGTTGGCGCTGAACAACGCCGGCTTCACCCCGTTGGCCTTGGCGAAGGCCTTGCGGATCGGTTCGAGCAGGCCGGTGTAGGTGGCGGGGTTGGAGCGGCGGAGCCTTTGATGGCGCCCTGGTCGATGGTGACCACCCCGTCACGGCCGGCGACGTGGCCGTTGATCAGCGAGCTCTTGCCCGAGCCGGCCACCCCGGTGACGACCACGAGCACACCGAGCGGTATGTCCACGTCGACATTGCAGGTTGTGGGTGGCGGCGCCGCAGCCTCCAGCACCCCGTTGCCGGTCCGTACCGACGCTTTGAGCTGGGCCCGGTCGTCGAGGTGGCGGCCGGTGATCGTCGGCGGCGCGCAGGCCTCGACGGAGCCCTCGAAGACGACCTCGCCGCCAGCCGCGCCGGCGCCCGGTCCGAGGTCGACCACGTGGTCGGCGATGGCGATGGTCTCCGGCTTGTGCTCGACCACCAGCACGGTGTTGCCCTTGTCCCGCAGCTGCAGCAGCAGCTCGTTCATGCGGGCGATGTCGTGGGGGTGCAGGCCGATGGTCGGCTCGTCGAAGACGTAGGTGACGTCGGTGAGCGACGACCCGAGGTGGCGGATCATCTTGGTGCGCTGCGCCTCCCCGCCCGACAGCGTGCCCGCCGGCCGATCGAGCGACAGGTACCCGAGCCCGATCTGCACGAACGAGTCGAGCGTGCGCTGCAGCGTCTCCAGCAGCGGCCCCAACGAGGGCGTCGAGCCGGCGGACCCACTCGGCGAGGTCGCTGATCTGCATGGCGCACACCTCGGCGATGCTGAGCCCGGCCACCTTGCTGGAGCGCGCCGCCTCGTTGAGCCGGGTCCCGCCGCAATCCGGGCAGGCGGTGAACGTGATCGCCCGCTCCACGAAGGCCCGGATGTGGGGCTGCATCGCCTCGGGGTCCTTGGACAGGAACGACTTCTGGATCGACGGGATGAGGCCCGAGTAGGTGATGTTGATGCCGTCGATCTTGATCTTGGTGGGCTCGCGGTGCAGCAGGTCCTGCAGCTCCCGCTTGCTGTAGCGCCGGATCGGCTTGTCGGGGTCGAAGTAGCCGCACCCCGGAAGATGCGCCCGTACCAGCCCTCCATCGTGTAGCCGGGGATGGTGATCGCGCCCTCGTTGAGCGACTTGGTCTCGTCGTAGAGGGCGGACAGCTCGAAATCGGACACAGTGCCCATGCCCTCGCAGCGCGGGCACATGCCGCCGGCCCGGTGAAGGTCTTCTTCTCCACCGATTTGCTCGTGCCCTTCTCAACAGTGATCGCACCCGAGGCGCTCACCGAGGCGACGTTGAACGAGAAGGCGTTGGGCGGGCCGATGTGGGGCTGGCCGAGGCGGCTGAACACGATGCGCAACATGGCGTTGGCGTCGGTGGCGGTGCCGACGGTGGAGCGCACGTTGGCCCCCATCCGCTCCTGGTCCACGATGATGGCGGTGGTCAACCCCTCGAGCACGTCGACGTCGGGGCGGGCCAGCGTGGGCATGAACCCCTGCACGAACGCGCTGTAGGTCTCGTTGATCAGCCGCTGCGACTCCGCGGCGATGGTGCCGAACACCAGCGAGCTCTTGCCCGAGCCGGACACCCCGGTGAACACGGTGAGCCGGCGCTTGGGCAGCTCGACGCTGATGTCCTTGAGGTTGTGGACGCGGGCGCCCACCACGCGGATGCGGTCGTGGCGGTCGGCGAGGGGCTGCGTCGGCCGGCCGGCCTCCGTGGTGGTCATCTGTTGGGTCCTCCGTTGGGAGCTCACAGGTCGAGGGGCAGGTCCCAGGCCCGGGTCCAGGTCGAGATCCAGACGGCATGCCGGCCGCCGGATCATCGGTGTGCGGTGCGACCGTACGATGGCGGGGGCTCGCTGCGCTTCTTCGATCATGCTCGATCGCACCAAGACTCGCGGATCTTGGCGCGGCCCCCGACGTTGCGTGACACAACGATGCTGGTGAGCGGCCTCCGACGCAGCGGAGCTCCTCGCTGACGCGCCAACATCCGCGAGTCTCACCGAGCTGCGCGGCCATACCCCTCGGCATGGATGCGTCACCCCGCCGGTGGCGTCGCGTGCAGAGCCGCGCGGTGCCTAGCATCGCCGGCGTGAGCGATGTTCCCACCCCTGACGAGCCCCCCGTCGATCCCGCCGCGTTCTGGGAGGGCCGCTACCGGGAGCGGCCGCAGATCTGGAGTGGGAACGTGAACGCGGCCCTGGCCGATGTGGTCGCCGCCCTCCCGGTGGGCCGGGCGCTCGATCTCGGCTGCGGCGAGGGCGGCGATGCGGTCTGGCTGGCCGAACGGGGCTGGCAGGTGACCGCGGTGGACATCTCAGCCACCGCGCTCGAACGCGGCGCCGCCGAGGCCGAGCGGCGCGGGTTGCGTGACCGCGTGGTCTGGGCGCGCCGTGACCTGTCCGCCGACGGGGTGCCCGAGGGCCCCTTCGAGTTGGTGGCGGCCACGTTCCTGCACTCACCGGTGGCGCTGGCCCGCGAGGAGATCCTGCGCCACGCCGCCGAGGTGGTGGCACCGGGCGGGCACCTGGTGGTCATCGGCCACGCCGAGCCACCGCCGTGGGCCCCGCCGCAGTTCCGTCAGCGCCGCCTCCCATCGGCCACCGAGACGCTCGAGGCGCTGCAGCTGGCGCCCGATGCGTGGAGGTGCTGTGCGTGGAGCACCGCACCCGCTGTCACCGATCCCGACGGGCAACCGGCCGAGCTGATCGACGCCATCGTCGTCGTGCGGCGAGGCTGAGCAGGCCCGGGCCATCGCCGCCGAGCCGGCCGCCGCCGGACCGGCCCCGCCCGACGCGCGACGATCGCGGCCATGGCACGCATCCTCGTCACCGGTTCGGCCGACGGCCTCGGGCGGTTGGCCGCCGCCACGCTGCTCGACGCGGGCCACGACGTGGTGGTCCACGCCCGCGACCGCGCCCGGCTGGCCGCCCTCGACGAGCTGACCGGACGCGGGGCGGTGGCGGTGGTGGGCGATCTGGCCGTGCCGGCCGAGACCATCGCCCTGGCCGAGCGGATCGAGGCCTGCGGTCCGTTCGACGCCGTCATCCACAACGCCGGCGTCTACCGGGGCGCGGCCATCCTGCCGGTGAACGTGGTCGCCCCCTACCTGCTGACCGCAGCCGTCCCCCGCCCGGCCCGGCTCGTGTACCTCAGCAGCGGCATGCACCTCGGCGGTCGGGCCCGCCTCGACGGTCTGGACTGGAGCGGCCGGCGCCCGACGGCCACCTACGCCGACAGCAAGCTGCTCGTCACCGTGCTCGCCGCCGCCGTGGCCCGGCGCTGGCCCGACGTGTTCGCCAACGCGGTCGACCCCGGCTGGGTGCCCACCAGGATGGGCGGGCCCGACGCGCCCGACGACCTCCACCTCGGTCACCTCACCCAGGAGTGGCTGGCCACCAGCGCGGAGCCTGCCGCCCGGACCAGCGGCGGGTACTGGCACCACCAGCAGCGCCGGCCGGCGCACCCCGCGGTGCAGGACGAGACGTTCCAGGACGCACTGCTCGACGAGCTGGCCGCCTGCACCGGCATCGCCCTGCCGGACTGAGCCGGGCGACGCTCAGCCCGCCGAGGCGGCGGCTCGGAGGTGCGGACCCAGCTTGGTCGTGATCCGGGTGAGATCGGCGAGATCGCGGCGGCTCAGCGGGTCGATCACCCACTGCCGCACCCGCGTCGCGTGGCCGGGGGCGGCCTCCGCCAGCAGGGTCCGGCCCCGGGCGGTGAGCGACACCCGTCGAGCCCGTCGGTCGGCGGGGTCCGCCCGCTTGACCACCAGCCCGGCTTCGGCCAGCCGGTTGACCCGATGGGTGATGCAGCTCGACGTGTCGTCGATGTCGAGCGCCAGGTCGCTGACCCGCCGGCCGTCGTCGTCCTCGGAGAGGTGGTGCAGCAACTCGTAGTCGCGGCCGGTGATCCCGTGGCGGCGGCGGAGCTCGCCATCGCTGAGGCCGACGATGAGCGCGGCGACCTTGATCAGACCGACCCAGGCGGCGAGCTCGGTGGGGTCGAGCCAGGCGACATCGTTGTTGGCCATGGACCCATGATGGCCGCCGCCGCGTCCAGGAAGGTGCCATCCCCGGTCAGCGCGAAGCCGCGCACCGCCGCCTCGGTCAGCTTGGCCGGATGGGCGTCCCAGCGCTCGAGCAGCGCGGCGAGCGCCGCCGGTGGCGGCGGGACGGAGCGCTCCGACGACCCCGGTTCACCATGGTGGGCGTGGGTGTGCTCGAACGCGGCGGCCGCCGCGGCGATGGTGCGGTCGTCGAGCAGATCGGCCAGCAACAGGAACGCCATCGGGCCGGTGACGGCGTGGAGGTTGACGATGGACGGCGCCGTCGCGCAGGCGCCCGCGCCACGGCGGGCGGCGTCGATGACGGTCTCGAGCGGGTCGGTCCGCCGCTGCGGCCGGCCGCCGGCCGAGGGCCCCTGCGCCGCCGACCAGGTGCGCCACGCCGCCAACCCGCTGGCCAACTCGGCGAGCCCGGTCTCGTCGTCCAGGCCGGCCGCTCCCGCCAAGCCGCCCTCACCGCCCGAACCGCGCAGGCCCCGAACGGCGTGGGCGGTGCGGATGAGCCCGTGGAACAGGTGGGCACCCACGAACGGCGCCAGGTCGGCCAGCTCCCGGCGCACCACCTCCTGCCATGGCTGCCGGGCGAGATCCGCCTCCAAGGCCCGGCGCAGCACCGCGACCGGCGCATCGGCCGCCAGGGCGACCGGTTCATGCCGGGCCGCCCAGGCGACGACCGCGTCGGGGGCAAGCCCCAGCGCGAGCATCGCCTCCGCGCCCATCGACCCGTGCTCGGCGAAGCCGTTGGGCAGCTCGGGGTTGGCGTCGGCGAAGCGGGCTTGCACGGATCGAAGCGCAGTGTGGCTCTCCACCACACGGACACTACCTGATCGTTCAGCTATTCTCGCCGTCCATGGAAGAACCGGCGAACCCCACCCGCTCCGTCGACGGGCCGTCTGTGCGCGCCTCCGCCAACGGGCCCCTGGTCGTGACGGGCGATGTGCCCCTCTACCGCAGACGAGCGGTGCACAGCGAGCACGGCGAACCACTGGCGTGGGAGACCACCGAGCGGGTGGAGACGGCGACGCGCTACGCGCTGTGCCGCTGCGGCGCATCCGAGCGCAAGCCGTTCTGCGACGGCACCCACGGGCGCGTCGGTTTCGAAGCGGCGGATGACGCCGCCGGCACCTACGACACCCGGGCCAAGGTGCTCGGGGGCAGCGGGATCACCGTGCGGGACGATCGATCGATCTGCGTGCACGCCGGGTTCTGGGGACCGCATCGCCAACGTGTGGGGCCAGGTGGCAGCCACGGAGGAATCGACGGTGCGCGCCCAGATCATCTCGATGATCGAGCACTGCCCGTCGGGGGCGCTCACCTACCGCTTCGACGGCCGCGACGCCGACACCGAGGACCTGCGCCTGCGCCATCTCGGTGATCGACGACGGCCGCTGTGGGTGACCGGCGGGATCGAGGTGTCCACCGACAACGGGCCGATCGAGGCCGCAACCAGGTCACGCTGTGTCGCTGTGGGTCCTCGAGGGCAGCAAGCCGCTGTGCGACGGCAGCCACAAGGAAGCCGGCTTCAAACGCCTCGCCGGCCTGACCGTCCCCGTCAACCTCACGGTCACACGGCGATCAGCTGCGCGGCGCGCAGCAGTGCGTCGAGCAGCGCCCCATCCCCGGTTCGGGTGCCGGCCAGCGCGCCCGGCTCGACGCGCCGGGCGACGAGCCGGCAGTACTCGACCACGTCGGCCACGAGCAGGTTGGCGCCGTCAGGTCCGGGATCAGCGGCGGCGCTCGGGCCGAGATCGAACGTGGCGCCGCCCGCCCCGGTCAACACCACCCGGGTCGGGGTGAGCGTGGCGCCCTCACCGGCCACGGCGAGCAGCAGCGGCAGGCCCAGCACCGAGGTGGCGGACATGGTGCGCAGCTCGGCCGGCGCCGGCGTGTCGAGCGGCCGGCCGGTGGCCCGCCGGATGTCGTCGCCGTGCGCCCAGATCTCGAACGATCGGGCCACCAGCGCGGTGGCGTCGAAGGGCCAGCCGTGCAACGCAGGACGGCGGCGGCGGGTCGAAGCGGTCGCTGCGAACGTGCGCCGCGACCGCCACTGGCTGGCGGCCATCCGCTGAGCCACCGTCACCTCCGGCGGCGCGGCGGCCAGCGCAGCGGCGTCGGCACCCATCGCCAGGTGATCGGCGGCGCTCGGATGGCCGACCGGTAGCGGCGGCTCATCATGGCGCGAACTGCCGGACGGTGAGCTCCTCGATCACGGTCAGATGGGCCAGCGGCTCGTGGACCGACCAGGCGTAGGGCGCGGCGGGCCGGGCCAGTCCTCGGGGTCGAGCTCGCCGAGCAGGGCGACCATCGCCCTCGAAGCGCGCCTCGTAGAGCTGGCGGGTCGCCGGACGGCCGGCACCCCGGCCTCGGCCGCCGCCGGTGGCTGAGCCAACAGTCGCTCGCCGCAGGCCGGGCGGCGGTGGCGCGGCCGCCAGTTCGGCGGGCGCCGCCAACTACGTCGGCGTCGAGCTCGTCGCCGAGGTCGTCGATGCGCTCGCCTGTCCGGTCAGCGGGGTTCACGGGGCCTCCAGCCGTTCGTGTTGGCCGAGCGCGGCGCCCAGCCTACAACCGAGTCGGATGCGCGACTTCGCCGTGCCCTCGCTCACCCCGGTGGCGACGGCCGCCTCCCGGAACGTGAGGCCGCCGAAGTAGGCCAGTTCCACGGCTCGGCGCGTTGCTCGACGGGCAGGTCGTCGAGCGCAGCACGCGCTGCCCGGCGATCATGGCCAGCGCGGCCTCGTCGACGTTGGGCGGGGTCGGGCCGTCGACCCGCCGACCGGCCGCCTGCTCGGTGGCCTCCCGCCGGCCATGGCGCCGGAGGTGGTCGATGCACCGGCGCCGAGCGATCATGATGAGGAACGAGCGCAGCGTCGAGCGCTGCGGGTCATACCGATCAGGATGGTCCCGCAGGGCGAGGAACACCTCCTGGCACACGTCGGCGGCGGCGTCGGCACCGATCAGGCGGGCGGCCACGCCGTACACCACCGGCGCGTACTGGTCGAACGCCATCGCCAGGGCACGCTCATCGCCCACCAGCATCCGCTCGATGAGCTCACGTTCCCACCCGTCGGGCTCCTGGGCCACGGTGCCCGAGCGTAGAGCGGCGCGACGGGTCCCCGCTCGGGAAGCCGGCGTGGCCACCTCCGCGCCGTGCAACGGATCAGCCGAACAACGGGGACGTGAGGCCGTGGCGCCTGGCCACCGCGACCACGCCGGGCAAGGTGGTGGGGTCGGGCGCCACCGCACCCACGTCGGCGTCGAGGTCGGCGAAGAACGACGATGCCCGGTGGCCCGACGTGATGACGTACATCCGGGCCCCGTCGGTCAGCACCCGGAAGGCGTGCAGCCGGCCGGCCGCCACCGCCACCACGTCGCCGGCATGCAGCACGGTATGGTCTTCGCCGACGGTCACCTCCACCTCGCCGGCCACGCCGATGTAGACCTCGTCCACGGGTGGGCGTGGGTGGCGGGCCGCTGTGCTGCGGGCCCTGCAGCTCGAACACCTCCACCGCCCCGCCGGCCCGCCTGACGTCGATGACATCTTGGAGCGCTCGCAGCGTGGCCCCCTGGTGCACCTCGGCCCGCTGGGCGGCGGCGCGCTCGTGCACCGCCAGGTCGAACACGTGCTGGAAGCCGACCACCCGGCCGTCCGCACCGAAACGCCACAGGTGCACCTCCTGCGTGGGCGGCACCTCTCCGCCGCCCACGATGCGCCCGGCGTGCAGCACCGGCACCGCCACCACGTCGCCGCCGTCGCACAGCGCCTCGGGCTCGAAACGGGTCAGCTCCAGGTTCGCCGCCAGGTCGGCGAAGAACTGGGCCGCCTCGTGCTTGCCGCGCCGTTCCTTGAGGTAGGCCAGGCCGGTGTCGCGGGTGCCGTGCTCCCAGCGCACGTCGTCGTCGAGGTGCTCCAGGATCGCCCCCACGTCGCCGCGTCCGAACGCCTCGTAGATCTGGGCCACCGTGCTCACGTTGTCGGCCATGCCGCTCCCCTTCCCGGGTTCATCGCGCCCGTCCCCGTGGGCGCATCGGCCAGTGCTTCGCCGGCCGAGCGAGGTTGGATCACCGCAGCGGCGGCAGGCCTTTCGCTCCCGGTCGGGGGCACGGCCTACGCTCCTGTTCGGAGCAGGCAGACAGGAGTCGAGGGTGGAGTTCGCGGAGTTGGTGCGGGATCGACGCAGCATCCGGGGATATCGGACCGATCCGGTCCCCAAGGAGTTGATCCGGGAGATCATCGAGATCGCGGCGGGGGCGCCGTCGTCGATGAACACCCAGCCGTGGCACTTCCACGTGGTCGCCGGCGAGCCGCTGGAGCGCATCCGGGCGGAGAACACCGAGCTGATGATGGCGGGCGCGCCGCTGCGCCGGGAGATCCGCCTGCACGGCAAGTACGAGGGCGTGCACCGCGACCGGCAGGTGGAGATCGCCTACCAGCTGTTCGACGCCATGGGCATCCGCGAGGACAAGGCGATGCGCCAGGACTGGATGATGCGGGGCTTCCGGCAGTTCGACGCGCCGGTGTCGATCGTGGCCACCATCGACCGCAACCTCGAGGAGTCCACGGTGGCGTACCTCGACGTGGGCGCCGCCGTGCACGCCCTGGTGCTGGCTGCCTGGGAGCGGGGGCTGGGCACGGTGATCAACGGCCAGGGCATCAGCCAGTCGCCGGTGGTGCGGGCGCACGCCAACATCCCCGAGGACGAGATCATCGTGACCTGCGTGGCCATGGGCTGGCCGGCCGAGGAGTTCGCCGCCAACGACGTGAAGGCCAGCCGGCTGCCGGTGGACCGCATCGCCAGCTTCGTCGGCTTCGACTGAGCCTGGACCCAACCAGGAGGGACCCCGCGATGGCCATCGACATCGAAGCGGCCGACGAGCTGCTGACCACCACCCGCTCGGTGCGCAAGCGGCTCGATCTGAACCGGCCGGTCCCGCTCGAACTGGTCCAGGAGTGCATCGAGGTCGCGCTCCAGGCGCCCACGCCGACCAACAGCCAGAACTGGGCGTTCCTGGTGGTGACCGACGCCGAGCAGAAGGCGGTGATCGCCGACTGCTACCGCCGGGGCATGGCCGACCTCGAGGCGATCGGCTACACCACCCCGCCGGCCGACCCGGAGAAGGCGGCGGCCCATGCCCGGGTCATGGAGTCCGCGGGCTACCTCATGTCGGTCCTCGAACGGGTGCCGGTGTTCGTCATCCCGTGCATCCAGGCGCGCGTGGAGCACCTCGCCGAGGTGGTGCCCCAGGCGGTGGCCTACGGCGGGATCATGCCGGCGGCGTGGTCGTTCATGCTGGCGGCCCGCGCCAGAGGGCTCGGCACGGTGTGGACCTCGTTGCACCTGCACTACGAGCGGGACGCGGCCGCCGCCCTGGGCATCCCCGACGACTGGACCCAGGCGGCGATGATCCCGGTGGCGTACTTCACCGGTGACGGGTTCCGCCGGGCGAAGCGCACCCCGGCCCGGGAGGTCACCCACTGGGACCGTTGGGGCAACCTGCGCTGAGCCCCGAGCGAGGCTTCGCTGCTGCGCTCAGCGATCGCCGTCGCCGGCCGGTGGCCGGGGCCGCTTCGACCAGGCGTCCAGCGTGGGCCGGCCGGTGATCTGCACCGCGCCCTTGGCGGCGTGGATGCGCTGGGTCGAGTAGATGCCGCGGTGGTTGGAGAACACGTAGGCCACCACGCAGCCCACCGCCAGGGGCACCAGCGCGCCGCTGCCGAACAGCTCGGCGCCCATGATGGTGCACGCCAGCGGGGTGTTGGCCGCCCCGGCGAACACCGCCACCAGCCCTACCGACGCCAGCAGCCCCACGGGGAGGTCGAGCGGGCCGGCCAGCGCCGCACCCAACGTGGAGCCGATGACGAACAGCGGCGTGACCTCACCGCCGGGGAACGCGCAGCCCAGCGTCACCGCGGTGAACAGCAGCTTGAGGGCGAACACAGCGAAGGAGAGCTGCTCCCCGGCGATGGCGCGGTCGATCAGGGGCAGCGACAGACCGAGGTACTCCCGGCCGAAGAGCAGTGCCAGCCCGACCACCGCGACGCCGCCGAGCACCGGCCGCAGCGGCGCCCACCGGACCCGGGCGGCCAGGATCGCCTTGATGGCGTGGGTCAGCTCGGTGAACGCCGCACCGGTCAGGCCGAACGCCAGCCCGGCCAGCGCCATCTTGGCCACCAGCAGGGTGGACAGGGCGACGGCGAGCTGCGGGCGGGCGGCATGGTGGTGGCCGAGGCCGCCCACCACGAGATCGCCGATGATCGAGGCGGTCAGCGCCGGCACCAGGGCCTCGTAGCGGACCCGACCGATCGACTGCACCTCGAGGGCGAACACCGCCCCGGCCAGCGGCACGCCGAACACGGCGCCGAACCCGCCGCCCAGCGCCGCGACGAGCAGCAGCCGGCGGTCCTGCGGCCCGAGCCGCAACAGCCGGGCGGCGCCATCGGTCAGGCTGCCGGACATCTGCAGGGCCGTGCCCTCGCGCCCGGCCGAACCGCCGAAGAGGTGGGTGACCCACGTGCCGGCCAGCACCAGGGGCGCCATGCGCCGGGGCACCCAGTCGGTGGGCTCGTGGATCTGCTCGATCAACAGGGCGTTGCCCTGCCCGGCCCGCCCGCCGAGGTAGTGGTACGCGGCACCGATCAACGCGCCGGCGGCCGGCAACAGCCACAGCAACCACGGGTTGTCCACCCGGATCTCGGTCACCCGGTCGAGGCCTTCGAGGAACACGAACGACGAGATCCCGGCCAACACGCCCGACAGTGAACCGAGCGCGATCCAGCGCACCAGGTGCGCCACCAGCGCGGCTTGCTCCGCCACCGCGGCACCCCACCGTGCCCGCCGCCCGGCCCCGGCCCCGGCCCCCGCCGACGATACCGATTGGTACGGATTCTCCTGCACGCCTCACCTTGCACGCCGGCGGCACGACCCACCGGGAGGCGGCCGCGGCGACAGGATGCTAGTACGGTGCGTCGGGCCGCGAGGGCGGCATCGATCGACGGCCGGTCACCGCCGGTCACGGGGGAGGAACACGACATGCTGCAGTGGAAGGTGGGCGACGCCACGATCACCTCGATCGCCGAGAGCGAGGGGCCGACGTCGCCGCGGTTCCTGTTCTCGGAGCTGAGCAAGCAGGACGTGCTGGCCCGGGCGGCGGCGGCCCCGTGGCTGCGCCCCCACTTCGTCACCGACGAGGGCTACATGCTGATGCGCATCCAGTGCCTCGTGGTGGAGATCGGCGACCACCGCATCGCGGTGGACACCTGCGTGGGCAACGACAAGGTGCGCCACAGCCCCGACTGGAACAACCTGCAGTCGCCGTTCCTCGACGACCTCGCCGCCGCCGGCTTCCCGCCCGAGTCGATCACCGAGGTGGTGTGCACCCACCTGCACGTGGACCACGTCGGCTGGAACACCAAGCTGGTCGACGGCGAGTGGGTGCCCACGTTCCCGAACGCCCGCTACCTCTTCGCCCGCACCGAGTACGAGCACTGGAAGTCCACCCCGGACCTGTTCGGTGACGACGTGTTCGGCGATTCGGTCGCCCCGATCCACGCCGCCGGCCTGGCCGACCTGGTGCCGGTCGACCACCGCATCAGCGACAACGTGTGGTTCGAGTCGACGCCGGGCCACACCCCCGGGCACATCTCGCTGATCATCGAGTCGGCCGGTGAGCGCGCCGTCATCACCGGTGACATGGTCCACAACCCGATGCAGATCGACGACCCGGAACTGGCCGCGGTGGTCGACACCGACCAGACGATGTCGCGGGCCAGCCGCCGGGCGGCGTTCGCCCGGTGGGCCGAATCCGGCGCCCTGGTCATCGGCACCCACTTCGCCGACCCCACCGCCGGCCGCATGGTCGCCGTGGGCGAAGGCAAGTACCGCCTCGACGTCTGATCGTCAGCGCCCGCCGGCGCCGGAGCGATCCGGCGCCGGCGGGCGCGCGTTCAGGCCGAACCGGCCGACAGCGCCGCCATCTCCCGCCACCAGTCGGCGTGCGGCCGCTGCCGCCACCGCTCGTAGGCCAGCACGGTGGCGGCCCAGCCGATCGAGGCGTTGAGCCGGCCGGCCTCAGCGGTGCCCGACCCACCGCGGGGCACCTCGGCCGACTGGTAGCCGCCGAGCAGCGCATCGAGCGCACCGATGTCGATGCCGCCCGCCGGGGACCGGCAGAGACCCACCGCGGCCACCCCCAGATCGATGGCGGGGTCGTCGGCGCCGGCGAACTCCCAGTCGATGATGGTCAACGGGCCACCGTTGGCCGGCGCGATCAGGTTGTCGGGGAAGAGATCGCCGTGGGTGAACACCGACCGTCCCGGTTGCAGCAGCCCGGCCTCGACCGCCCGGCGGGCGCCGCCGGCGAGGACCGATCGCAGGTCGGCGGGCAACGCCCGCTCTGCCCAGTCGGGTGGCAGCCGCCGCACGGCCACCGGTGCGAACGACGGGATGGGCACCGCATGCACGCAGGCCAGCGCCGCACCGGCTGCGCCCAGCAGCTGCGCCGGCAACCGGGTGGCGTGCACGCGGCCGTCCACGTGGGGCCGGATCAGCACCGGCACGCCGTGCCAGTGCAGCGACGGCCCGGCGGCGGGCAGCACCGGCGCCGGGGTGGTGATGCCGTGGGCGGCGGCGTGCGCGGTGAGCCGGATGAGCAGTTCGGCGCTGGCCTCGGTGTGGGCGCTCAGCAGCGTGCCCACATACCGACCGGTCGGTGTGTCCAGCAGGTAGGAGTGGTTTCGGGAACCGCCGGGCATGGCTCGCACCCCGGTGACCGCCAGCCCGACGCGCGCGCCCAGCGAGCGGGCGGCGTGCAGGTCCAACGGCGGCGGGCCCGCGGCCGGGGGTACGTCGGACAGGGGTGCGTCGAGCTCCGAGCGATGATCAGTCATGCGGTCTCCGAGCCATCTGCTGAACCTATCGAGCCGATGGCCGCGATCGCTGCTCCGGGCGCCGCCGGGCCATGGCCGCAGCTCGTTCGGCCGATGGCGAAGGTGCTGCGCACCCGGACCATACCGCTTGGTATGGCAAGGAGGTGCGCAGCCGCCGGGCGGCGTAACCTCGCCCGCCGTGTCGAACGTGGTCAGATGGCTCGGCGTCGAGCTCGACGAGGTGAGCGCCAAGGAGAAGGCGGTGGCGGCGGCCGGGGGCCTGCTGGCCATCCTGCTCCTGTCGTTGTTGACGGGGCGGGTGCTCGACCCCGATGGGGCGGTGCTGGTGGTCGCCTCGATGGGGGCGAGCGCGGTGCTGCTGTTCGCGGTGCCACACGGCCAGCTGTCCCAGCCGTGGCCGGTGCTCGGCGGCCACCTGGTGTCGGCGTTGATCGGCGTGACGGCCCAACGGCTGGTCAGGCCGCCCGAGCTGGCCGCCGCCATCGCCGTCGGCGCCGCCATCGGCGCCATGCACGTGCTCAAGTGCATCCACCCGCCCGGCGGCGCCACCGCGCTCACCGCAGTGATCGGCGGCGCGGCCGTGCACGACCTGGGCTACGGGTTCGTGGTGCGTCCGGTGCTGCTCAACGCAGCGTTGATGGTCGTGCTGGCAGTGGCGTACAACGCGCTGTTCGCCTGGCGTCGCTACCCCGCCGCCTTCCACCGGCCACGGCCGGCCGGCGCACCGGGCCCCTCGCACGCCGAGGTGCTGGCGGCCCTGCGCCAGATGGACTCCGTCGTCGACGTCAGCGAGGACGACCTGGTCCGCCTGGTCCACCTGCGGTCGCCGGCGGCGCGCCCTGCCAACGGGCAGGCGGGCGCGCCACCGAACGGGCGGAGCCTGATCAGGCCGCGTCGACCTTCGGCATGATCTCCTGGCGCAGCCGCTTGAGGTCGTCGAGCGTCTTGGACACGGGCACATCGGCGAACGGCGGCCACAGCAGCGGCATGTCCATGCCCGCTTCCTTGAACCGCTTGAGGTTGTCGGTGATCTGATCGGCGGTGCCCACCAGCAGGTTGGTCAGCTTGCCGTTGGCGCTCTGGTCGGTGGCCTCGTCAGTGATCACGAACCAGATCATGCTGCACATGTCGAAGCCGTCGCCGAGCGAGCGATCGCTGCCGAGCTCGGTGAGCTCCCGCTGGATCTCGCCCTTCCACCGGGCGATGTCCTCGGGGGTGTCCTGGATGCCGATCCAGCCCGACAAGCCGTACTTGGCGATGCGGCTGGCCGAACGCTTCGGGTCCTTGAGGCCGCTGAAGTAGATCGGCGGGTGCGGCTGCTGCAGCGGCTTGGCCCCGAACCCGCAACGATCGAAATCGGCGAACTCGCCGTGGTACTCGAACAGGTCGTTGGTCCAGATGCCCTGCATGATCTCGATGGTCTCGCGCACGTGCTTGTGGCGCTTGGGGAAGATGTGGCCGGCGCTGGCGGCGGCGAACTCCTCGGGCATCCAGCCCGAGCCCACGCCCACGTTGATCCGTCCACCGGAGAGCTGGTCGATGGTGGCCACCTCGGCGGCCAGCACGCCCGGCGCCCGGTAGGGGGTGTCGGTGATGCTCATGCCGATGCGCAGCTTCGACGTCTTGGCCGCCAGCCACGGCAGCAACGGCCAGCCTTGCAGCCACTCACCGCGGGCGGACACGGGCAGCGCCTTGGGGAACTGCTCCATCATGCCGAAGGGGTACTGCAGCTCTTGGCGGTCCGACGCCTCGGGCACGACGATGCGGTCCAGGGTCCACACCGAGTCGAAGTCCAGCTCCTCGGCCAGGGCGGTGAGGTCGTCGAGCTCCTGCACGGTGACCCGGTCGCGGAAGTTCGGCAGGTAGAGCGCGAGTTTCATCAGTGGTGCCCCCGGTTGCTCGGTGGAACGGCGCCGGCCCGGTCGGACGGACGCTCGACGCCGGCCCAGGAACCCCCTGCGGTCCGCCGTCGGAGCGGACCCTACGGCAGCAACGTGGGCCGTGGATCAACCGATCCTCAACTTCCCATCAACGACTACGGTCAGCGCCGTGGGCGCACGTCACCGGGTGTTGGTCGTCGATGACGACGAGGGCGTGCGCACCTCGGTGACCTGGGCGCTGGAAGCCGACGGCTTCGAGGTCGTCGCAGTGGACGACGGGTTGTCGGCCCTGGCGGCCATCGAGGCGGCGATGCCGTCGCTGATGGTGCTCGACCTGTCCCTGCCCGGCCTCGGCGGCCTCGACATCCTCCGCCAGCTCCGGACCGAGGAGGAGCGCGAGGGCCGCTTCCACCTGCCGATCATCGTGCTGTCGGGCCGTGACAGCGAGACCGACCGCATCATCGGCCTCGACCTCGGCGCCGACGACTACCTGGTGAAACCGTTCTCCACCGGCGAGCTCGCCGCCCGGGCCCGGTCGCTGCTGCGACGCAGCGGGGTACGCACCACCCGGGCCCCGTTCACACCGACCGGCGCTGGGCTCGAGATCGACCGGGAGTCCCGTCAGGTCTGGGTGGAGGGGGCGGCCGTCGAGCTCGCGGCCAAGGAGTTCGACCTGCTCGCCTACTTCGTCGACCACCCCCAGCGGGCCTGCACCCGGGCCGAGCTGCTCGCCGCGGTGTGGGCGAGCCACGCCGGCTGGCAGAACGAGTCGACGGTGACGGAGCACGTCTACCGGCTGCGCCTGAAGATCGAGGCCGACCCGCAACGCCCGCAACGGCTGCGCACCGTGCGGGCGGTCGGCTACCGGTGGGAGGGCTGAGCGGTGCTGTCCGGACGGGATGTGGCGGCCGTGCTCGACCACCAGACGGCCATGGTCAGCGCCCTGACCGCAGGCGCCCCGCTGCACGCCGTGCTCGACGCGATCGTGCGGGCGCTCGAGGAGATGATGCCGGCCAGCCGCTGCTCGATCCTGTTGCTCGATGGGTCGGGCACGTTGCGCCACGGCTCGGCACCGTCGCTGCCGGCCGAGTACTCGGCCCGGATCGACGGCCTGGTCCCCGGTCCGCTGGCCGGGTCGTGCGGGACGGCGGTGTACCACGGCGAGCCGGTGATCGCCGTCGATGTCACCACCGACCCGCGTTGGGCCGCCTTCCGGGAGCTGGCGGTGCGGCACGGGCTGCGGGCCTGCTGGTCGAGCCCGATCCACGGCCGGGGCGAGGTGGTGGGCACGTTCGCCGTGTACCACCCGGTGCCCTACGAGCCGGGCGAGCGCGACGACGAGCTGGTGCGGCGTTTCACCCACCTCGCCTCGCTGGCGGTGGAGCACGACCGGGTCGGCCAGGAGCGGGCGGCGCGGGACGAGGCCGAGGCCGCCCGCCAGGCGGCCGAGCGGGCCAACCTGGCGAAGTCGCAGTTCGTCACCGCGCTCAGCCATGAGCTGCGCACGCCCCTGCAGGCCATCACCGGGTTCACCGAGAGCCTGCAGACGTTGGATCTCAGCCCCGAGCAGCGCCGTGTGGCGCTCGAGCGCATCGGTGAGGCATCGGCGCACATCCTGTCCATCGTCGACGACGTGCTCGACCTGGCCCGGGTCGAGGCCGGAGCGTTGCCCTTCGAGCTCACCGAGGTGGCCGCCGACGAGGTGATCGCCGCATCGGTGGCGCTCATCGGCCCGCTCGCCGACCGGCAGCGCGTCACCGTCACCACGGCCGGATCGCCGCTGCAGGTGCGGGCCGACCGCCGTCGCCTCCAGCAGGTGGTGCTGAACCTGCTGGCCAACGCGGTGCGGTTCTCGCCGCCGGGGAGCGTGGTGCGGGTGGGGTCCGACGCGGTGGGCGAGGACCGCGTCGCCATCCACGTGATCGACGAGGGGCCGGGCATCCCCGCCGAGCCTTGCGCCGGTTGTTCGTGCCCTTCGACCGCCTCGGCGCCGACGCCGGCCGCGAGGGCGGCGCCGGGCTCCGGGCTCGTCCTGGCCCGCCGCTTGACCGAGGCGATGGGTGGCATGCTGGAGCTGACCAGCACCGTCGGCGTCGGCACCCACATCACCGTGCAGCTCCGCGCCGTGTGAGCCGGGCAAGACCGGCTGGCTGCGTGGAACCCGGGTGGCTGTCGTACCGGTGGGTATCCCGGAAACCCGTCGCGCTCGATTCGACGTCGATTCGGAATCGGTCGTGAGACACGAAATTCGTGCACTGATGGTAGGACGACGTACTCGTCACGTCGTCGGTGGTCACCCGTGGTGTGCTTCGCTGCCCGTCGGTCGAGCGCGCCGAATCGACTTCGAATCGGCGCCGAAGGAGCGATGAAGGGGTCCGCGTCCCGGGATGGTTGGCGACCGGGGCCGTCGGCTTGCCTGGGATGAGGGGCCGAAGCCTGCCCCACACCAACGAGCTTGGCCGCGTCGCCCACGCGCTCGAGGTGCACAGCAGGGGCGCCGGCCCGCCTCGCTGACGCTCGAGGACGACCGATGACGCACATCGGGCCACGCTCGAACCTCGCCGGCCGAACCCGTTACGGTTCGCGGGATGCAGCTCAAGGTGTACACCATCGACGGTCGCGGTCAGCCGGACCGGCTGCTGTTCCTGATCCACGGGTTCAGCGCCAACGAGTTCCACCTCGCCGCCTACGGGCCCCTCGTCGACCCCGAGGCCCGGTTCCTGGTGGCCGCACCCCGCGGCCCGATCCACATCCCCACCGACGGCGCCGCCTGGTGGGACATCGACCTCGAGACCTTCGAGTTCGACTACAGCCTGCTGCCCGGGTCGCTGCGGGCGCTCGATCGGGCGATCGACGAGCTGTGCGCCCAACACGGCATGGACCGCAGCCGGGCGATCATCGGCGGGTTCTCCAGGAGCGGCCATCTCCCTGGCGCTGGCCTTTCGCCGTGGCGCCGCCGGCGGTGGCCGGCGTGGTGTGCCTGTCGGGCTTCCGCCTCGACGACGCCCAGGTGGCCTGGGACGTGGCCGGCCACGCCGGGCTGCCGGTGTTCGTGGGCCACGGCGACGCCGATCCGTTCCTCGGGCTGGACCGGCGCGACGAGGTGGTGGCCGCGCTCGAGGCGGGCGGTGCCACCGTCACCTCGTGCACCTATCCCATCGGCCACGACATCAGCCTCGACGAGCTCGCCGAGCTGCGCGCCTGGCTCGCCGACCGCTGAGCGGGAGCCGTCGCCATGGCCAGAGAGGTCGACCGCAACTGGCTGGTGGTGACCGGGGCGTTCGGCGCCACATCGGTCGCCTTCCTGGGGTTGTTCAACTTCGGCATCTTCCTCGACGCGCTGACCGAGGAGTTCGGCACCGGCAAGGGTCCCACCGCCGCGGTGTTCTCGGTCACCACGTTCGTGTACTACCTGTCGGGCATGGTGGCGGGCCGGTTGGCCGACCGCTACGGCCCCCGCCCGATCATCGTCGCCTCCGCGGTGCTGGTGGGCACCGGGTTCGTGGTGGGCTCCCAGGCGCGCTCGTTGTGGCAGCTGGCGCTGGCGTGGGCGCTCACCTTGGGGCCCGGGGTGGGCGCCAGCTACTCCCCACTGGTGGCGGCGGTGGGTGCCTGGTTCGTCCGCCGCCGCACGCTCGCCCTGGGCATCGCCCTGGCCGGTTCCGGAACGGGCATCCTCATCGGGGCCCCCATCTGCAGCTATCTCCTGCGCCACCACGGTTGGCGCACATCGTTCCTGGTGCTGGGGATCGGTTCAGCGTTCGTGCTCGGCGCCTGTGCCCTCACGGCCGCACCGCGCCCCGGTGCGGCCCGCGGCCCGATGGCACCGATCGGCCCGCTGCTGCGCACCCGCACGTTCAAGCTGCTCTACCTGGCGGTGGCGCTGCTGTCGGTCGCCTTCTTCACCCCGTTCGTGTTCCTCGCCTCCTACGCCCAGGACCGTGGCATCGGTGCCGCCACCACCTCGATCATCGTGGGGCTGATCGGGGTGACGAGCACCGTCGGACGGCTGGTGCTGGCCGGCACCGGCGGGCGGCTCGGAGAGGTGCGCACCTACCAGGTGTGCCACGGCCTCATGGCGGTCGCCTTCCTCGTGTGGCTGTTCGCCGGCGGCTCGGTGGCGGCGTTGCTCACCTACTCCGTGCTGATGGGTACGGGCTACGGCGGGTTCGTCTCGCTCGCCCCGGCGGTGCTGGCCCGCGAGTTCGGGCCGGAGCGGCTCGGCGGGCTGATCGGCACGCTCTACAGCGCGTTCGCGTTCGGCAGCGCCTCCAGCCCGCCGCTCATCGGTTGGCTGACCGACAACGTCGGCGCCGCCTCGGGCGTGGGGGTGGCGCTGGCCGCCTCCGTCGGGGCGTTGGCGGCGACGCTGGCGCTGCGGGCCGAGACCCGGCCGCTTCAGCGGGCGCGACCCGCCTCGGTGGCCGCCGGGACCTCGATCAACCGGCCCGAGCGCACGTCGTAGACGAACCCGTGGATCGGGATGCGGCCCGGCACGAGCGGGTGGTTGCGGATGCGGGTGACGTCGTCGACGACGCTGCCCGTCTGATCGGCGATGGTGAGCCAGTCGATGTAGGCGGCCTCGGTCGAACCGGGGCCCGCGCCCACGTCGTGGAAGCCGTCGGGCCCGAGGGCGGCGGTCTCCAGGCTGCTGGCCAGCAGGCCGCGCATCACGTCGTCGGTGAAGAACTCCATGCCGCAGTCGGTGTGGTGGATGACGAACCACTCCCGGGTGCCGAGCAACTTGTAGGAGATCACCAGCGACCGGATGGCGTCGTCGCTGGCCCGACCGCCGGCGTTGCGGATGACGTGGGCATCGCCCTCGGCGAGCCCGGCATACCGGGCGGGATCCAGCCGGGCGTCCATACAGGTGAGGATGGCGAAGCCGCGCGCCGGCGGCAACGCCAGCGAACCCTTCGCACCGAAATCGGCGGCATACCGTTCGTTCGCCGCCAACACCTCATCGAGCACCGCCATGGCCACACACCTTCCGGTCTTCGGGGGACGAGGATCGGCTGTGCCCCTCATCGAGGTGGCGCAGCCGGTCCGAATTCCGACCAGACTAGTCAGCTTTACGCCCGATGGCCACCCCGATGTCCACCCCCGCCGGTCAGGCCATCGCCCGGGGCCCGATCGGCCGTCCGTGGCTATCGCTGCGACGGATCGAGCAGTTCACTGGCGAGATGGCACCCTCGAACGATCCCCCCTCCCCGCCGGGGCCCGGCTCCCTGTACGGACCCGGCGCCCGGGCGTTGCAGGAGCACTTCGACTCCCGGCGGCTGGCCGACCGGCTCGCCGAGCTCACGCTGCACCCGCAGCTCGACGACGGCGACCTGGCGCTCGTCGCCGATCAACGCGAGGTCTGGGTCTCGACCGTCGGTCGCGATGGCTGGCCCGACGTCTCCTACAAGGGCGGCGATCCCGGCTTCGTGAAGATCATCTCGCCGGGCGAGCTGCAGATCCCCATCTACAACGGAAACGGCATGTGGCGGACCCTGGGCAACATCGCCGACACCGGACGGGTGGGCCTGCTCTTCGTCGACCGGCAACGACCGTGGCGCATGCGGGTGCAGGGCACGGGAGAGATCCTGCTCGATGCCGGGTCGACCGCCGCGTTCACCGGGGCGGAGGCGGTGCTCGCAGTGAAGGTGGCCCGAGTGTTCCCCAACTGCGGGCGTTACATCCACCAGGGCGAGGAGACCTCGCCGTATGTGCCCCGCACGGGTCAGCCCACACCGATCCCCGAGTGGAAGCGCATCCCCACGCTCAACGAGGTGCTTCCCGCCCACGACCCCGCCCGTGCCGAGGCCAGCGGCGCCTGAGAGCCTGACACCCGAGGGCCGCTTGCCATACCGTCTGGTACGGCAAGCGTCTTCCATGCTGCCAACCTTCTCCATTCCGATCAGATCTGCAATGGAGTTGCGGCCGACCGGTACCGCCGATGCGGCCGGGCACCGCTTCCACAACCGTGGTAGACCAGTTTCGAAGTTGCGGTAAGACATCGCTCGACCGTGGCGCAACCGCTGCAGGTCGGCTTGCGATGCACGACCAGGTGAGGCGAACCATGGATCCGAGCGAGGCGGTGCAGCGCCACTACGGCGGCGGCGGGCTCGAGGAGGCGGTCGTGGCGGCGCTCGAGTCAGCGGGCGTTGACCTCGATGCGCTCCGGGCCGAGCAGCTCGCCGGGGTCGATCAGCTCCACGCCGGTTTCGCCGCGGCAACGGTGTACCTGCTCGACCGGCTCGACCTGACCCCGGGCACGACGTTGCTCGACGTCGGTTGCGGCGTCGGCGGACCGGCACGGTGGGCGGCGGCGCAACACGGCAGCCGCGTGACCGGCATCGATCTGAGCGCTGATTTCGTCCAACTCGCACGAGCGCTCACCCAGCGGGTGCGATTGGAGGAACTGGTCAACTTCGATGTCGGCTCCGCCACGGAGCTTCCCTATGCCGACGAGAGCTTCGATCGCGCCATGCTCAACCATGTCGGTATGAACATCGCCGACAAGCAGCGCCTCGTGCGGGAGGTGCGCCGGGTGCTGAGACCGGGCGGGCTGTTCGCGGTGTACGAGCAGATGCGCATCGGCGAGGGCGAGCTCCCGTTCCCCCTGCCGTGGGCCGACGACGAGGCGACCTCGTTCGTGGAGACCCGCACGCACTACGTCGAGCTGCTGGCGGACAGCGGGTTCCACCTCGCGCACGAAGAGGACCGCACCGCCGCCAACGCGTCCGGCGGCCCGCCCCCTCCCGGTGCGCTCGGGCCGGGGGTCCTGTTCGGCCCGGCGTTCGCCGAACGGCTTGCCAACAACCTGGCCGCCGCCAGCCGGGGCACGCTGGGCGCCGTCCTGCTCGTGGCCAGAGCCGTTTGAGCCTCGCACCGGTGCAGCAACGGACCATGCAGACGTGACCAACGTGCGGAGGATCCGGGGTGCGGTGCTCGTGGTCTTCGCCGCCGGGCTCGCCGTCACCGCACTGCTGGCCAGCACCGCCTGGTTGCTCGACCGCGGCAACGAGGACCGCCTGCTCGAACAGCGGGTTCGGGAGGCGGGCGCAGTGCTGCAGGCGGTGGTGCCGAGCATCCAGTCTCCGTTGGCCGCCGGGGCCGAGGTGGCGGCGGAGGGCGACGTGGAGCACTTCAAGCGGATCTTCGCGGCCCAGGTGGGGCCGGGCCGCGCGTTCGTGTCGGCCTCGCTGTGGCCGCTCGACGGCGACGCGACGGCCCCGTCCTACGTGCTGGGCGCGGCGCCGGTGCTGGCGGCGCAGCCGCCGGCGACCATCCGGGCGGTGATGGCGCAGTCGATGGGCAACCAGCAGCTCAGCGTGCACGGCCCGCTGCGGTCGGGTGGTGAGCAGCGGCTCGGTTACTCGTTCGTGTCCAGCCAGACCACCAGCCGCTACATGGCGTACGCAGAGGCGGCGCTGACGCCCGAGCGAGTGACCAAGGTGGACCCGGCCAGCCCGTTCGGCGGCCTGCACTACGCCATGTACCTCGGTCCGGCGGAGGATCCGAACCGGTTGCTGCAGACCAGCACCACCGATCTGCCGATCGGCGGGCGGGTCGCGGCCGAGCAGGTCCCCTTCGGCGACAGCTCGCTGCTGTTGGTCATGGCCCCGATCGGCCACCAGGGCGGCGCGCTGTTGCAGATCCTGCCGGCGTTGCTCGCCTCCGGCGGCGTCGGGCTCACCGTGCTGGCCAGCTGGCTGGTGGGCCGTGTCCTCGCCAGCCGGGCCGAGGCCCAGCGGCTGGCCCGCCAGAACGCCGTGTTGTTCGAGGAGCAGCGGCAGGTGGCCAGCACGTTGCAGCACAGCATGCTGCCGTCGACGCTGCCCAGCCCCGACGGCGCCGAACTGGCGTTCCGCTACCTCCCCGGGGTCAAGAGCATGGAGGTCGGCGGGGACTGGTACGACGCGCTCGTCCTCGACGAAGGGCGGGTCGTGCTGCTCATCGGTGATGTGTCGGGCCGCGGCCTGAGGGCGGCGAGCGTCATGGCCTCGCTGCGGTTCACGGCCCGCGCCTTCGCCGGTCAGGGCGACGACCCGGCCACCGTCCTGGCCAAACTGAACGAACTGACCGCGATGGACGCCGACGGCCAGTTCGCCACCGTCGCCTGCGCACTCGTGGACCTGGGCGCCGGGACCGTCACCGTGGCCAACGCCGGCCACCCCCGGCCCCTGCTGCTCGACGCCGAGGGCGGCCGGTTCCTCACCACCGTCACCGGTCCTCCCGTCGGCATCGTGTCGTCGACCCGCTACGAGCAGTGCACCCACCCGATCGGGCCCACCGGCACCCTGGTGCTGTTCACCGACGGGCTCATGGAGCGGCGCAACGAGACCCTCGACATCGGCATGGAGCGGCTGCGCCAGGCGGCGGTCCAGCCGGTCGAGCGGCTCGACGAACTGCTCGACGGGCTGCTCGAACGCCTCGTCGGCCACGGTGTGGACGACGACGTCGCCATCCTGGCGCTGCGCTGGGACGGCACACCGGCCGGCATGGAGCCCACCCCGAGCGAAGCGGCGGCCGCAGCCTCGTCATAGCCCGGCCACCCCGGCCACGTGTAGCCGTGCTCGGCGCCGCCGTAGACCGCCACCTCGACGTCGGGGTGGTCGCGCACCGCCTCCAGAAACGGTAGCTGCACGGCCAGCGGTTGCATCGTGTCCGCCTCGCCGATGCCGATGAACAACGCCCCGCGCAGCTGCGCAGCGCTACGGTGCGGCGAGTCGGGGGTGTCGTCCACCAGGTACGAGGGGTGCCACATCGCGCCCGCAACGAGCCGCTCGGGCAAGCGCATCATGGTGCGGAACACGGCTCGGGCTCCCTCGCAGAAGCCGATGGCCAGCAGTGGTCCCCGTACATCGACGGCCTGCAGGGTTGCATCCACGTCCGCCTGGACCCCGTCGTCGGTGAGCGAGCCGAGCAGCTCCCAGAGGCGATCCACGATCGTCGGGTCGGCTCGGCGCTCGTGCAGCTCCCAGCCGAGCAACCGACCGTGGCGGTGGTAGAGGTCGGGTACGAGCACGTCGTAACCCTCGGCGGCGAGCTTGGCGGCGAACTCGTGCGTCACCGAACGGATGCCGGGCCCATCGTGGAACAGCAGCACCGTCGGCACCACGGCGCCTCCTCCCGGCCGCTTGCGCAGGATGGCCATGGGAGCACCATCGGGCGCCGCTTCGACGATCTCGGCGATCACGTGCATCGCTGCACCGTACCGCTCGGTTTCCTCTTGACATACAACCGATCGGTTGTATGTTATGACCGTGAGCACGGAGGAGGACGAGGACCGGGCGGACGCCATGTTCCACGCCCTCGCCGACCGGACCCGGCGCGACATCCTGCGTCGGGTCCTGGTGGGTGAGCACTCCATCTCCGCGCTCGCCGCCAACTACGACATGTCCTTCGCTGCGGTCCAGAAGCACGTCGCCGTGCTGGAGCGAGCGGGCCTGATCGCGAAGCGACGCAACGGTCGGGAGCAGCTCGCCCACGGCGAGATGGAAGCGGTGCGCTCGGTCGCCTCGATGCTGCTCGAGCTCGAAGCGATCTGGCGCGGCCGCGCCGCCCGCATCGACGAACTGCTCGGCAACGAACCCACATCACCTGAACTGGAGTAACCCATGCCGGTCACCGACATCACCCACGACCTCGACAGCCGCACCCTCGTCCTGACCGCGCACTTCGCCGCCCCGGTCGAACGGGTGTGGCAGATCTACGCCGATGCCCGCCAGCTCGAGAAGGTGTGGGGCCCACCGTCGCACCCCGCCACGTTCGTGGTGCACGAGCTGGTGCCCGGCGGCCGGGCCCAGTACTTCATGACCTCACCCGAAGGCGAGAAGTACTACGGGTGGTGGGAGATCATCGAGGTGGACCGGCCCCGCTCGTTCACCTTCGACGACGGTTTCGCCGCCGACGACAGCTTCACACCGCTGGCCGACCTGCCCGTCTCGCGCAACGTGTACGCCTTCGAGGCGGCCGACGGCGGCACCCGCGCCACCTACACCGCGGTCTACGCGTCGGCGGAGGCGCTGCAGCAGGTGCTGGACATGGGGATGATCGAGGGGGCCACAACGGCCATGGCCCAGATCGACGCCCTCCTCGCCGCCTGACGAACAGTCAGCGGTGGGCACCGACGGCTCGGCCGCGTCACGGCGCGGCCGAGCACCGGCATCAACGGAGGAAGGCCACGGCGGCATCAGCGATGGCGTGGGGAACACCGCGGGCGGCTCGTCGGCGGCGAGGCGCGAGGTGACGATCTCGTCGTCGGGGTGGGCCCAGACCGACAGGATCGGTCCCCGGTCGGCGGCGAGGAGGTGGTGGGGGTCGTTGCACATGGTGCACTCCGATACGACGGGATGTTGACCCCGATCGTGCGGAGGAGCGCTCCCGCCCGGCTGCCGGCCGGCTGTCACGCCGACGGCGGGCCGTGCGAGTGCACGGTGAGCGCCGCGCGAGGCGCCGGTCAGCGCTGCGCGACGCGCCGGTCAGCTCAGACCGTGGCTGCTGAAGACCAGCAGCGCGGCCGCCAGCGCGCCCTCCAGCGCGGCCAGCTCACCGGTGGCCACCGCCACCAGCAGACCGCCCTCGAAGCAGGCGAGGAACGTGTTGGCCAGGCGGTGGGGATCCGCGTCCGCATCGAGCATCCCGCCCCGCTGCGCCGCGACGAGGCCCACCTCCAGATGCTCCGCCATGCGGCGCATCGCCGCCCGGCGGGCCGCCACCGCCACCGGCGACGGATCGCGGACCACGTCGACGGCGAGCGCCGCCACCGGGCACCACCGCCGCAGGCGGGTTCGGGCCGACAGGGCGACGAGCGACTCGGCCAGCTGCGCGAAGCCGCCCGGTTCGGCGAGCCGGGCGAGCTCCGAAGCGTGCCGGCGCGCCCAGTTGTCCACCTCGCGCTCGAACACGAGCGGTACCAGATCGTCTCGACTGTCGAAGTACCGATAGAACTGCCCCCGGCCCACACCGGCCTCATCGAGGATGTCGTCGAGCGACACGCCGTGCAAGCCGCTCTTGTGGATCTGCTCGGTGGCGCTCGCGAGGATCCGCTCGACCACCGCCCGTCCCCGTTCGGTCGCCGGCATCCGCATGGCACTGAACGGTACCATCTGGTACCGTCCGCCGCCATGTTCATCCGGCGTCTCCACTACGCGTGGATCGTGTTCGCGGTCGGCTTCGTCACCCTGCTCGGCGCCGCGGGGTTCCGCAGCGCCCCCGGCGTGCTGATCGAGCCGCTGGGCGAGGAGTTCGGTTGGTCCAAGGCGACCGTCGGTGGGGCCGTGTCGGTCAACCTGCTGCTGTTCGGCCTCGTCGGGCCCTTCGCGGCTGCGCTGATGCTGCGCTATGGCCTTCGTCGGGTGGTGGCCATCGCCCTCGTCGTCATCAGCGCCGGTGCGCTGGCCACCACCCGGATGAGCAGCCCCTGGCAGCTCGTGCTGCTGTGGGGCGTGGTCGTCGGCCTCGGGGCGGGCTGCATGGCCGCCGTGTTCGCCGCCACCATCGCCACCCGCTGGTTCTCCGCTCGGCGCAGCCTGGTCACCGGGTGCCTGACCGCCGCCTCCGCCAGCGGTCAGCTCGTCTTCCTGCCGGTGCTGTCCCGCTTGGCCGAGCGCGTGGGCTGGCGCTGGGTGTCGGTGACCATCGCCCTATGCGCGCTGGCCGTGCTGCCCCTGGTGCTGTTGTTCCTGCGGGAACGTCCCGAGGATCTCGGGTTGCGACCGTACGGGGCGGCCGAGGAAGACCCGGTCCCGGCCGCGCCGGTCGGCAACCCGGTTGCCGTCGCCTTCACCGGCCTGCGCGACGCGTGGACAACCGGTGCGTTCTGGTTGCTGGTGGGCAGCTTCTGGGTCTGCGGCCTCTCAACCAACGGGTTGATCCAGACGCACTTCATCACCGCGGCCCATGATCATGGGATCGACGCCACCCACGCCGCCGGCCTGCTCGCCCTCATCGGCATCTTCGACGTGATCGGCACCATCGGTTCCGGGTGGCTCAGCGATCGCCACGATCCTCGCACCCTGCTCGTGATCTACTACGCCCTGCGCGGGGTCTCCCTCATCGTGCTGCACCCCGCACTGGAGGCCGCCGGCCTGCCGTTGGCCGGGTTCATGGTGTTCTACGGCCTGGACTGGGTCGCCACCGTGCCCCCGACCATCGCGCTGTGCGCCAGCACGTTCGGCCGCGAGCGGGCACCCGTGGTCTTCGGCTGGGTGTTCGCCGGCCATCAACTCGGCGCCGCGGCCGCCGCCTGGGGAGCCGGTTGGATCCGTGACACGTTCGGCAGCTACCAGCCGGCGTTCGCCCTGGCCGGCGTGGCCTGCATCGCCGCGGCGCTGGCTGTGCCCGCCATCGGCCGGCGCCGCGGCGCGTTCGTCAGGCCCCGCCTCCGCCAACCGGGCGCGCCGGCGCTGGCCGGCACCGACCCGCAGGGCTGACCCGCTGCCGTGCGGTCCAGGCCGAACCGGTTCGGTCAGCCGCCCGGTTGGCGCAACCGGGCGTTGGTGTGGGCCAGCCGGAATCCGGCGCGCTCGACGTTGCGGGCCGACCCGCTTCCCGGATCGGCGGTGACCACGGCCAGCTCGCAGCCCTGGCGGGCGGCGTGGTCCAGCCGGGCCCGCAGCAGCGCCGCTTGCACGCCCTGGCGCCGGAACGCCGGCAAGGTGGCGGTGCCGCCGAGCGACGCCGCCGGCCCGTGCACCAACACGTGGGCCGCACCCACCGGACGGCCGTGGCGCAGCGCAAGGAACGCGGTGGCCTGGCCGAGCCCGGCCACCATCCGGTTCCAACGGGCGACCCGATGGCGATCATCGGCGTCGCGGTAGCCGAAGCCGTCGAGCAACACGGACGACCAGCGGTCCACGTCGGTGCCAACCACCCGGATCACCTCGATGTCGGAGCCGGGCCGAACGGTGCCGGGATGCTGATCGGGATGGGCCGCGGCGGCCGGATCGGCCACGTACACGTTGCGAAACCCGATCAGCACGTGGCCCCGAGCGGACAACCCGACCAGCAGCGTCTCGTGGGCCAGCGGGCACAGCTCGACCTCCATCGCCAGCCCGCATGCCGCGTAGAACGCCTCGGCGGCATCGAGCACCGCCTCGGCCACCGGCCCGGCGAGGCCGGCGCCCTGGACCCGGGCGGCGAACATCCCGGCGCCGGTGTAGGCCGCCACCCCGCCTGCCACCTCGATGCGGCGCGCGCCGCCGCCGGGGTCCTGGCGGTGCAGGCCGTCGACGAAGGCGCTGACATCGGCCACGAGCGCCTCCTCGGCCCGCACCCCCACCGAACGGTCGACGATGGCGATGGTCATGACACCGCCGACCCGTTGGCGCCCTCCGCCGCCTGGCGCAAGGCCAGCACGACGCTGGGGGCGCCGAGCAACAGGGCGAGCAGCGTCCAGAACACCGCACTGATCTCGTCGTAGCCGAAGGAGATGGTCGTGCCCTCCGCTCGGAAGGCGATCGCGGCGAGGGCCACGTTGGCCGCCAGGAACACCACCGTGGACACCAGGCGGAACGCCGGGAGGTACACGGCGTCCCGATCGCGGCGCAAGCGCTCGTCGAGCACGTGATCGGGAAGGTCGGCGACGCTGCGCACCGCCGCCCGTACCAAGAGGTACACCACGGCGGCCACCAGCACGGCGGCGATGCCGGGGATGGCCCCGCCCGCCAGCCAACCGATGGGGATGACCACGGTGATGGCCCCGTAGGCGGCGACCAACGCGCGCAGCGCCCGCGGCGTGCGGAACCAGTCGTAGCGCTGATCGTTCAGGATCCGGTTCGCGTTCTCGGTGACCAGCTCGCGGTTGCGTTCGGCCACCGACGTCCAACGTGCCACCTCAACTCCTCACCTTCGGCTGCGCCTGATCGGTCCGGGCATCGGGATCGGTCGCGGGCTCGAGCGAGAACAACGCCTCGACGGGAAGGCCGAGCGCGTGCGAGATGCGCAACGCCAGCGCCAGGCTCGGGCTGTACTCGCCACGTTCGAGATACCCGACGGTCTGGTAGTGCACGCCCACCGCGTCGGCGAACGCCTGCCGGCTCAGCCCACAGTGCTCCCGCGCCTCGGCGATGCGGTTGTGCACCCGCTCGCCGTCCGCTGTCCTCGGCTTCCGACCCACGGCCGTAGCATAAATGCGACATCGCCGGTGGGCAAGGGTCTGGTGCCGGTGTTCGCCGGGGTTTCAGCGAGGTGTCGACCGCCGTTCACCGCCGCGCTCCGGCGTTCCCACGACCGGTCGGGGCCGGAGCTCAGGCCCTCGGCGGATCGTCGAGCAGCAGCTCGTTCAGACCGGTGATGCGCAGCACCGACTCCACGATGGCCGAGGGGCTGTGGATGACCAGGTCGGCGGCGTGCCGGGCCTTGGAGCGCACCAGCGCACCGATGCCGGCGCTGTCGAGGAAGGTCACCCGAGACAGATCGAGCAGCGTGCGCGCGGCGCGACCGCGGTGCTCGGCGATGGCCTCGACGAGGTCCGAACTGGTGAGGACGTCGAACTCACCGATGGCGAAGATGGTGGAGCCGTCCTCCGACTCCATGATTGCGTGCACTCGTCCGCCCCCGAACTCGATCAGCGGCGATGTCTACCCAGACATCGCGATCGTGAAACCGATCCGGTGTGCAGCCGGCGCCGGCCGGGGGCGGGAACATCCGGTTGCGACGCATCGAGGCGCTGCGGCGAGGCCGGGATGCTGGAGCGAGGGTGGGCATGCCGCGGTGCTCCGGGTCCCGCTCGCCGGGCCCAGCGTACCGCGAGGCATGCGCCTTGCCGCAAGCGCCCCCGGTGTGCTGTCAATGCACGCCGCCGCAGCACGGTCCTGCGGCAGGAAGGACCTCACCGATGGTGCACCGAGCAACGGGCCGCGCCCACCAGAGCCCCGGGGGGAGCGATCCTGCGGTCGTGATCGCGGGTGGCGGCCCCACCGGCATGATGCTCGCCGCCGAGCTCCGGCTGGCCGGCGTCGACGCGCTCATCGTCGAACGACGGGCGACCCAGGACCTCGACGGCTCACGGGCAGGCGGGCTGCACCCGCGCACGATCGAGGTGCTCGACCAGCGTGGCGTCGCCGAGCGGTTCACCGGTGCCGGCCAGCCCGGCTCGGTGTTCGGCTTCGGCCAGTCGGTGTTCCCCACCACCGGCCTGCCCACCCGTCACCCGTACGTGCTGGCGCTGTGGCAGCGCGATTTCGAGCAGATCATGGCCGCCTGGGTGGCGGAGCTGGGCGTGACCACGCGTCGGAGCTGCGAGGTGGTCGGCTTCGCCGAGGACGACCGCGGCGTGACCGTCCACCTGTCCGACGGCGCCTCGCTGCGGGCCGGGTACCTCGTCGGCTGCGATGGCGGGCGCAGCGTGGTGCGCAAAGCGGCCGGCATCGACTTCCCCGGCCTCGCCCCCTCCACCAGCTGGCTGATCGCCGAGGTCGACCTGGACGACACCCCGCCGCTGGGCTTCACCCACACGAGCGAGGGCAGCCACGCCATCGGCCGCCGCGGGCCCGATGAGCCCTACCGGCTGGTCATCCAACAGGCCTACGTCGCCGGCGCGCCCGACCCCGGCATGGCAGAGCTGCGAGCCGCCTTGCTCCACGTCTACGGCACCGACTTCGCCGTGCGCCGGGCGAGCTGGATCTCGCGCTTCACCGATGCCACCCGCCAAGCCGCGGCATACCGCAAGGGCCGGGTCCTGCTCGCCGGTGACGCCGCCCACGTCCATCCACCGCAGGGCGGCCAGGGCATGGGCACCGGCATCCAGGACGCGGTGAACCTCGGCTGGAAGCTCGCCCAGGTGGTGGCCGGTCAGGCGCCGGAGGCGCTGCTCGACACCTACCACGAGGAACGGCACCCGGTGGGCGCGCGGGTCCTGGAGAACACCCGGGCCGCCGTCGCCATCGGCATCCAGGACGAGCAGCACCACGCCTTGCGCGAGGTCGTGGGCCGGCTCCTCACGGTCGAACCGGCGCGCCAGCAGCTGGCGTCATCGTTGTTCGCCCTCGACATCCACTACGACCTCGGCGTCGGCCACCCGCTGCTCGGTCGGCGCATGCCCGATCTGGATCTGCACCTCGACGGGCGGCCCGGCCGCGTCTACGACCTGCTCCACGAGGCCCGACCGGTGCTGTTGGACCTCGACGGCGGCGACGGTTTCGACGCAGCCGGCTGGGCGGATCGGGTGCGCCTGGTCCAGGCTCGCACCGATCCCACCTGCGAGGTGCCCCTGCTCGGCCCGGTCGACCTGCCCCCCGCCGTGCTCATCCGACCCGACGGCCACGTCGCCTGGACCGGGCGGCTCACCGACGAGGACCTCACGGGCGCCCTCGAGCGCTGGTTCGGCCCCGCCATCTCTGCTTGATACCGTACCGATCGGTACCGTGCCGGTCGGTTGCCGAGGCGTCCGGCACAGCGCAGCAATGGCCGATGACGCTGCCCCTCGGCCCCGGCCGCTACGCACTCGACCTCACCCACACCCAGATCGGGTTCGCGGTGACCCATCTCGGCCTCACACCGATCCGCGGCGTGTTCGCCCGTTTCGACGGCGGGCTCGACGACTCGGGAAGCCACCCGAGTCGAGCTGTGGGTGCAGCTGATCCCCCTGAGAGCTGAGCCCGTCGGACCTCATCCGCACAGCCGCCGGTCGCTCGGACGCAGCGCCATGCAGCCGCGCCGTGCTCAGCCGAGACCGGGTTCGCCCAGCAGCTGTTCGTGCTGCGACGCACCGACCGACGTTGGCGCCGCTCCGTTCGCTGTTGACGCCGCTCGAGCGCCACGCGCCGCCACCGACCCGTGCAGGCGGCGCCACGCCACCGTTCGGGTCAACATGCCGCGGCGCGCGTTGGCTCCGCTCCGGTAGCTTTCGCAACCGTTGTGCCAACGCTGTTGGGGGGGTCGGCATGCGGCAGGGGATGTCCTTCGTCGGTCGGGATGCAGAGCTCGGGCGCATCGGTGCTGTGCTCGCGGCGGTGGGCAGCGCCGAGGCGCAAGGCGTGCTCGTGGTCGGCGAGGCCGGCATCGGCAAGACCAGGCTCGTCGAGGAGGCGGTCATCCGTGCCTCGGGCGATGGCACGCGTACCCGCCGCATCGTGGGGACAGCCTCCGCCGCTGAGGTACCGCTCGGTTGCCTGTCGGAGCTGTTGGCGCCGCGGCTGGGACCTGACCGACCGCCCGTCGCACCGGAAGCGCTGTTCCACGAGGCGGTCGCGCGCTGCTGGCCGAGGCCAACGCGCCCGGACGCTGGCTGCTCGTCATCGACGACCTGCCCCGCCTCGACGACGCCTCGGCAGCGGCGCTGCACCATTGCCTGGTGGTCACCGGTGCACCGCTGCTCGCCACGGCGCGAACGGCGGAACGGCGCCCGGCCGCCTTCGATGCCCTCTGGGCCACCGGGCGGCTCGTGGCGCTGCCGCTCGGTCCCCTCGGCGAGCGCGACGTCGATCGGCTGATCGACGAGGCGCTGGGCGATGCGTTGCACCCCGCCGGACGACGCACGCTGGGCCGCCTCGCCGCCGGCAACCCGCTGGCGCTGCGCGAACTGCTGGCCAGCGCGCAGAGCACCGACAGCCTCCGGCGGGAGGACGCAACGCTCGTGCTCTCCGACGGCTTCCAACGCGGCCCCGCGGTCCGCGACCTCGTGGAACTACGGCTGGCGAGCGTCACCGCCGAGCACCGGCGCGTGCTCGAGGTCGTCGCCCTCGGGGAGCCGGTGCCGCTCGCCGGCCTGCAGGCGCTGGCCGGACCCGACGTGGTCGACGAGCTCATCGAACGATCGCTCGTGGTGTACAACGGCTCGGACGCGAGCGTGCGCAGCTCGCACCCGCTCGTCGGTGAGGTGGTGCGAGACCAGCTGCCGCCGGGGCGACGCCGCCGGGTGGCCGAGTTGCTCATCCCGCTGCTGCCCGCTGATCCGGCGGCAGGACCCGACTACCTGAGACGGGTCTCGCTCGAGGTCGAGGCGGGCATCGCGCAACTCGGAGACCTCGCCGAAGCGGCGGCCCGGGCGCGGTTCGGCGGCGACCGGTCGCTGGCTCGCCGTCTGGCCGCCGAGGCCCTGGACTCCTGCCGGCGCGACGGGTCGCACGGCGGCGCCGCCGCCCGCGCTGCGCTGATCGACGCCGTGCTCCGCGTCGAGGCGAGGGAGGCCCATCCGGCCGACGCGTTCTCCGGCGCGCTGCTGTGGGCCGCCGAGGAGACCGAGCGGCTCGCCGTGTTCGCCGAATGGGCCTGGGCGGCGCTGTTCTCCGCCGGTCTGGCCGAGGCGTTGGCGGTCATGGACCGTGCTCGGGCGCAGATCCAGGACCGCACGGCCGGCCTGTTGCTCGATGTGACCGCGGCGAGCCTCGTCGGCTTCTCCGGCCGTTGGGCGGAGGCGCTCGATCGGGCCGCGGCGCTGCGCGCTCGTGACGCCCGACGATCCGCCCCAGCTGCAGGCGACGCTCACCACGCTCATGGCGATGGCCGCGGCGTTCAACGGACCCGCGGCGACCGCGCTGGAGGCGGGGGCGGCGGCCGAGCGCCTCTACAGCGATGTGGCCAGCATCCCGATCATGCAAGCGGTGTACGGCGTGATCGGCCATCTGTACGGCACCGCGCTCATGGGCGGCTACGACGTCATGGCGGCCAAGGCGCAGCACTACGCCGAGCTCAGCCTCACCGGCCGGCTCTTCGCCGAGCACCTCGGGGTGTGGCGCGGAGCGCTCGCCAACATCGTCGTGTGCATGGGCGTGCTCACCGAGCGGACGCGCACCGAGGTGGACGACGCGGTACGCCTGCTCAGCGCCCATGATCCGTGCGACGTGCTCTGCTTCGTGGTGCCGGCGCGTGGGTTGTTCGCCGCCATGGCCGGCGAGTTGGACGTGGCCGAGCAGATGCTGGACCGCTACGACACCGAGCTCCGCCCGATCGAGCGCAAGACCACCGTGCTGGCCGACCGCGGGCGGGCGTGGCTGGCGTTCCAGCACGGCGACCTGGATGCTGCGCTCGCCTGGGCCGAGCGAGCGTGGGAATCGTCTTGGGTGCACGCCGACGTGGCCACGTGGGCGGCGCCGGCGGCGCACGACCTCGTCCGCTTCGGTCACCCGGAGCGGGCCGTCGACCGGTTGTCGGCGGCGGCGGCCAGGCTTCGATCGCCGTTCGGTGATGCGCTGGCTGCACACGGCCGGGCCCTCGCCGCCGGCGACCTGCCCGGTGTGGTCGCCGCAGCCGAGGCGCTCCAACGCCTCGGAGCGACCGGTCTCGCCGCCGAGGCGCTGCTGCAGGCCGGCGCGCTCGCCGATCCCTCGACCGCCCGGCACCTGTCGGCGCGGGCGCAGGCGGTGCTCGCTGGCAGCCTGCTGCGCACCCCGATCGTGGCCACCGCCCTCACCGCTGATCCCGGCCGAGCGGCGGCCCCCGCCGAGCCCGGTCCGGCGATGCGCCCGCTCGGCCTGCGCCGCATGGGCAACGGCTGGGAGGTGCGCTTCCACGGCCGCGCCGCCGTCGTGCGCGATCTGACCGGTATGGAGTACCTCGCCACCCTGCTGTCGCGTCCCGGGCGGGCCGTGCCGGCCACCGTCCTCGCCAGCGGGGTCGACCTCGGGACCCTCTCCGGCCAGGAGCTGCTCGACAGCTCGGCTCGACGGTCCCTCGAGAACAGGGCGCGCGAGCTCGTGGGCGAGATCCAGCGCGCCCGGGCGTTCGGCGATCTGCGGCGGGTCGGTCTGCTCGAGGACGAGGCCGAGGCGATCGTCGCCGAGCTGGGACGGGCCAACGGCGCGAACGGGGCGAAGCGGCGCTTCGCCGACCGCGACGAACGCGCCCGCACCGCGGTGCGCAAGGCCATCAAGCGGGCGATCGACGAGATCGAGGGCGTCCACCCCGATGCCGCCCGCCACCTCCGGGCCCGCATCCGGACCGGCGCCACCTGTCGGTTCGATCCCGACGGGGACTGAACCTCCTCCGTTCGTGCCATGCGGCGGCACACCCGGCGGCACGGGTGGTGGCACGCCCTTCCCGATGACGAGATGGCGCTCGGGCGCACCCGAGGGGTGCGGACCACCGGGCCGAACGGGGGAGGCCACCGATGGCTGCAGCAACGGAGATCGATCTGGACAAGCTGGAGGCGTTCGCCGGCCAGCTGGTGGGGTTCTTGACGCGCGGGTCGGTGTGCGCCGGGATCGTGCTCGGCGACGAGCTCGGCCTCTACCGCACGATGGCCGACGGGGTGGCCCGCAGCGCCGATGGCGTGGCCGAGGCCGCCGCCACCCACCCCCGGCTCACCCGCGAGTGGCTCGACGGGCAGGCGTCGGCCGGCCTGGTGGACTACGACGCCGGGTCCGACACGTACCGGTTGTCCCCGACGGCCGCGCTGGTGCTCGCCGAGGAGGACTCGCCGGCGTTCATGGCCGGCGGCGCCGCCATGCTGCAGGCCATGTACGACGCGATGCCCAAGATGATCGCGGCGTTCCGCGGCGACGGTGGCCTCGCCTGGAGCGACCACCACCCGTCGATGTACCGGTCGGTCGCACGGTTCTTCCGCCCCGGCTACCGCACCAACCTGATCACCAACTGGATCCCCGCGCTCGACGGCGTGGTCGACAAGCTGGACGACGGTGGGTCGGTGGCCGACGTCGGTTGCGGCTACGGGCACTCCTGCACCGTGATCGCCGAGGCCTTCCCCAAGGCCAAGGTCTTCGGCTTCGACTTCCACGAGCCCTCCATCGAAGCGGCCCGGGCGAACGCCGGCGACCTCGGGCTGAGCGATCGACTGACCTTCGAGACCGTGGCCGCCACGCGCTACGAGGGCAGCTTCGACCTGATCTGCTTCTTCGACTGCCTGCACGACATGGGCGACCCGGTGGGCATCGCCCGTCACGCCCGCCAGCGCCTCGCCCCCGGCGGGACGGTGCTGCTGGTGGAGCCGTTCGCGCTGCCGACCCGGCCGGAGAACATCGCCGGCAACCCCGCCGCCCCGCTCTACTACCACGCCTCCACCTTCGTCTGCACCCCGTGCTCGCTGGCCCAGGACGTGGGCCGGGCCATGGGCGCCCAGTCGGGGGAGTCCGGCATGCGGGCCGTGTTCGAAGAGGCCGGGTTCTCCCACTTCCGCGCCGCCCACACCTCGCCGTTCAACGTCGTGTACGAGGCCAGGGCCTGAGCGAGGACGGAAGCCACCGGAGGCCTGAGACGACATGACGATCGAGGGTTCCCCAACCGTCGACGCGGCCCGGCGGGTCGCACCGACGCTCGCCGCGCACCGTCAGGATGCCGACCGTGCGGCGCGCATGGCGCCGGCGGTGTGCGACGCCATGGGCCGCGCCGGGATGTTCGCGCTGTGTGCACCCCGCGAATGCGGGGGCGCCGAGGTGGGCCTGGTCGAGCTGGTGGAGACGATCGAGGTCCTCGCCCGCGCCGACCCCGGTGCGGCCTGGCATGTCGGCAACTCGGTCGTGGCCGGGTGTTGTGCGGCGTCGAGCGGGCCGGCCGACCGGGCCGAGCTGTTCGCCGACCTCACCCGGCCCTTCGGCTTCTCCGCCGTACCAGGAGGTACGGCACGCCCGGTGGACGGCGGCTGGTCGATCACGGGGCGGTGGCCGTTCGTCACCGGCTCGCTCGATGCCGGGTGGCTGGGCCTGACCGCCCGGGTGCACGAAGCCGATGGCTCGCCCCGCCTCCTCGACGGCCGTCCCGTGGTGCGCACGTTCTACGTGAGGGCCGCCGATGTGCAGGTCGAACCGACGTGGGAAGCCGTCGCCGGGATGCGCTCGAGCGGCAGCAACGCGGTGGCCGCCGACGCGGTGCGCTCACCGGGCGAGCTGTCCTACAGCTTCTTCGATCCCCGGCCGTTGCTCCCGCGGCCGCTGTACCAGATCGTGCCCTACCAACTGTTCTGGGCCACGGTGGTGGGCACCGTGCTCGGCATCTGGGCGGCCGCGGTCGACGCCGCTGCGGCGACGGTGTCAGGCAAGCGATCCTCCATCGACGGTGGCCTGGCCGCCGAACTGGTCTCGGTGCAGCACACGCTGGCCGAGGCCGACACGACGCGGCGTGCGTTCCGTCTGGCCGTGCTGGACGGGCTCGGCGGGGTCTGGGAGGCGGCATCGGCGAGGGGCGGCACGACCGCGACCGAGCGGGCGCCGGCCTGGGCGGCGATGATCCTCGCCCCCGACCGGGCCCGGGAATCGGTCAGCCGGCTCTACGCCGCCGCCACCACCCAGGTCTGGCTGGCGTCGCACCCGCTGGCGCGCGCCGTAGCCGACCTGCACGCCATCACCGTGGCGTTCGAGCGCTTCCGACCGATCGTGGCCGACCACGGGCGTCAGCTGGCCGGGCTGGAGCCCTTGCACCCGTTGGCATGAGCGCCCGGCGCGGTAGCGTTCGGCCATGAGCACGCTGGTCGAACCGTCCGTGATCACCGAGGAGCAACGCCTCGCCTACGAGCGTGACGGCTACCTCCTGCTGGCCGGCTTCGTCGGCGACGGGTGGCTGGCCCGGCTGCGGGAGGCCGCCGACCGCTTCGTCGAGCGGAGTCGCTCGATGACCCGCTCCGACAAGGTGTTGGACCTCGAGCCCGGCCACACCGCCGAGCAGCCCCGACTTCGGCGCCTGATCAGCCCGGTGGACCACGACGAGGCGTTCCGCAGCTTCGCCCTGGAGGGCCCCGCCGCGCAGCTGGCGGCCGCCATCCTGGGCGGTACGGCGCGCTACCACCACTCGAAGCTCAACTACAAGGCGTCCGACGGCGGCGCCCAGATCGACTGGCACCAGGACATCCAGTTCTGGCCCCACACCGACTTCACGCCGCTGACCATCGGCGTGTACCTCGACGACGTGGACGACGAGATGGGCCCCATGGGCATCGTGCCGCGCAGCCACACCGGCGAGCTGTTCGACCTGTTCGACGACGACGGCCGTTGGAGCGGCTCGATCCGCCCCGCCGACCTGGCGCGCGTCCCGTTGGACACCGCCCACTTCCTGACCGGCCCGGCCGGTTCGGTGACGGTGCACAACTGCTGCGCCGTGCACGGGTCGGTGCCCAACGACTCCCAGCGGCCCCGTCCCCTGCTGCTGCAGACCTACAGCGCGGCCGGCTCGTTCCCGCTGCTCGGCGTCGGCACCAACGGCCGTACCGGTGGGTATGCAGGGGTGCTGGTCGGCGCCGGCGCGGCGCCGACGTCGATCGAGGTGGCCGGACGCCGCCTGCGCGCCGCCCCCGACTGGTCCCGCGGTGGCTACACCACCATCTTCGAGGCCCAGGAGCAGACGATGCGGTAGCCGGCGGCACCGCCCCGGCCACACGGGGCGCCGTCAGCGCAGCATGAGCGCGAACACGCCCCAGCCCAGGTGCTCCGCGTGTGGGTGGCGTAGCGCTCGGGCTCGGTGCTGAGCTTCGCCCGCACCTCCTGCGCCAGCTCGTCGGCGGGGTTCGCGCCGAGCCACCGGCGCATGGTGAGCCACTTGGCCGCCTCGTAGCGGTCCCAACCGGCCTGATCGGCGAGCACCATCTCGACCACGTCGCAACCCAGACCGCGGAACGAGGCGAGGAGGTCCGGCAGCTCGGCGAAGTCGGCGATGGCCGTGGCCAGACATCCCCGGGCCACCTCCTCGGAGGGTGGCACCCGCCGCCAGTACGGCTCGCCGATGAGCAGGAGGCCGCCGGGGCGCAGGCTGCGGGACAGCAGCTCGATGGTGCCGGCCACACCACCGCCGATCCACGTGGCGCCCACGCAAGCGGCCACGTCCACCCGCTCGCCGGCCACGTACCCGGCCGCATCGCCGTGGAGGAACGTCACCCGGTCGGCGACGCCGAGCTCCACGGCCCGCTGCCTCGCCTGCTCGGTGAACAGGCGGCTGAGGTCCACGCCGGTGCCGGTCACGCCGTGGTCACGGGCCCAGGTGCACAGCAGCTCGCCCGACCCGCTGCCCAGGTCGAGCGCGCGGGCGCCGGGGTCCAGCCGCAACGCCCGGCCGAGCGTGGCCAACTGCTCGGGCGTGATCGGGTTGTGGATGCGGTGCGCGCCCTCGACGATGTTGATGATGCGGGGGATGTCCACTGCCGGCGTCCTTTCCGGGGCCACGTTGGCGCATGCCCGACCCGAGTCTGACGCAGCCGGTGGACGCCCGACCAAAGCCGTTCGCGCACCGGGCCCCGGCAACCCCGAGCGGGGACGGCGGTCTCATGGCGAGACGGCGATGGCTTCGACCTCGAAGGCGATGTCGGGGGTGGCGAGCCGGGCCACGCCGAGCACGGTGTTGGCCGGCGCGGTGTCGCCCCAGATGCCGCGCACGGCCGCCACCACGACGCCCAGCTTGTCGAAGTCGTGGTCCACCACGTAGCTCCGCAGCTGGACGACGTGTCCCAGGTCGAGCCCGTGGGCTCGCAGCGCGGTCGCCACGTTCTCGAACGCCCGCCCCACCTGCTCGTCGAAGGGGGGCGAGATCACACCACCGTCGGCGGCCGACCCGTACTGGCCGGCGACCACCACCAAGGCGGCGCCCGGCGGGATCGTGACCGTGTGGCTGTACCCGAACGGGTCGGGTCGTGCAGACCCGGCGGGTTGGACCGTGTGCTCATGTGCTTCCACCTCTCGTGTTGCTGTCGTCCGCTGTTCTCGAAGTTGTTCTCGAGGCGGTGCGCCACGTTGGAACGCGAACCCTGACAACCCCTGTCAGCGTTTCGCCCTAAGGTCCTCGCATGCGGGCGAGCCGTCTGGTCGAGGTGCTCCTCCGGCTCCAGGTGCACGGCGGTGCCCCGGCGAGCGAGTTGGCGGCGGCGTTCGGGGTGTCGGTGCGGACCATCTACCGGGACGTCGAGGCGCTGTGCGCCGCCGGTGTGCCCATCTACACCGACATCGGCCGCCATGGCGGCATCCGCATCGACCCGGCGTACCGGGTGGCCGGCCTCCCCCGGCTCGCCACCGACCAGGCCCGTGGCGTGCTCTTCGCCGTGATCCCGGCGATAGCGGCGCAGCTCGGGTTCGACGCCGCCGCGGTCGAGCGGACGCTGCTCCCGGCGATGGACGTCAAGGCGGAGCACGCGGCCCGGGCGGTGCACGAGCGGTTGCTCATCGAGCCGACCCATTGGTTTCTGCCGCCCGACGAACCCCCGGCGCTCGCCACGGTCGCAACGGGGGTGTGGGAGTCACGCGAGCTCAGGCTCGACTACCGCGCGCCACGGTGGTGGTACGGCCTTCGGCCTCATCCTCAAGGGCTCCACCTGGTACGTGCTCGCCGGTATGGCGGGCAGCCCGGCGTCGCTGCGGTTGTTCCGACTCTCCCGCATCGATGCCGTCGATGTGCTCGAGCACCGCTTCGAGCGGCCCGCCGGCTTCGACTCGCCACGCAATGGGCCCAACAGCGTCGAGCCTTCCTGGAGTCCCTGCCCCAGTACTTCGTGACCGTGCTCGTCCATCCCGATGCGGAACCGATGCTCGGGGTCCTCGACGAAGAGCGCGCCCGAACTGCCGCTCCCGGCCGACGTCGAACGCGACGAGCACGGCTGGGCACGGCTGCGCCTCCGCTTCGAGCGCGACGCCGACGGCGTCGCCCGGCAGCTGCTGCAGCTCGGCGCCGAGGTGGAGGTGCTGGAGCCGCCCGAGCTCCGGGAGCGCTTGGCCGGCATCGCGTCCGACTGGCCGAGCTCTACCGCCGTCGCGACTGACGGTCCGCGCCGGTCACGGCCGGGGCCAGTTCGGGGGCGCTTCTCGACGAGCGCGGCCACCCCTTCGTTGAACGCCGGTTCCTTGACCATCTCCAACACCAGCTGGTCGGCGTCACGGACGGAGGAGCCGACGTCGCGGTGCAGGTCGGTGTAGATCTGGCGCTTGGTCTCGCGCAGCGACCGCGGCGACACGTTGGTCAGCAGCTCCCGGGCGAAGGAGTAGGTGTGCGCCAGCAGCGCATCGGGTTCGCACACGGCGTTCACCAAGCCGATCCGTTCGGCTTCCTCGGCGAGGAAGGGCCGGCTGGTGAAGAGCAGCTCGTTGGCCCGGCCCAACCCCACGATCCGGGGCAACAGCCACGATAGGCCGGCCTCGACGGGAAGGTTGAGCTTGCCGTGGGCGGTGGTGAACTTGGCGCCCTTCGCCGCGAAGCGGATGTCGAGGTAGCACGCCAGCACCAGCCCGATGCCGGCCGCTGCACCGTTGATGGCACCGATCGTCGGCTTGGTCATGCCGAAGTGGAAGGCGAAGGGGTGGTCGAACTCGGGCGCACCCCCAGCCGGGCCTGGCCAGCTTCTCCCGCACGCCCGAGTCGTACGCCCCTTTGGCGGCGTGGCCCTCGAGCGCGCCGCTGTCGGCCCCCGCACAGAACCCGCGGCCCTCGCCGGTGACCACGATGGCGCGCACCTCCGGGTCCTGCTCGGCCTCGGCCAGCAGCCACCGGTACTCGGTGTGCATGCGCCCCGTCCAGGCGTTCAGACGATGGGGGCGCGACAACGTGATCGTGGCGATCCGGTCGCTGACCGCGTACTTGGTCACCTTCTGGTCCACGAGCCGACCGTACCGCGACGGTGCTTTCGATGCGCTTGCGACATCGCTCGCGGAAACGGGGCCGACCCCCGGGCGGCGCGAACCGGAACGACGCCCGGTGCGTAGAGCACAGCATGATCAAGGACCGGAACCGCTCCCGACGCACCACCCTCGCCCTGCTCTCGAGCGCCGTTGCCGCCGGAACCCTCGTTGCGCTGGCGCCCGCCGCCGGTGCCGCCACCCCGGCGCCGGTGGCGGCTGGACCGTCGACACCTGCGCGGCGGCCGGCGAGGTCGTCGATCTCACGTGGAAGCTCATCGCGCCACCGACGATCCCCGCAAGATCGCCGTGACGTCAAGATCGCCAACACCGTGGCCGACGGCTACTTCGCCAACTGCGTCGAAGCCCCCTGAAGGACCCTGCCGTCCGGGGCCGTGACGTGCGGGGAAGGCGGCTCGCTCGATGCGGTGGGTGAGGCAGACGCAGCGCATCGCGCAATGATGCGGAAGACGGCCCGTTCGGGCGCTCAACCACATCTTTGCGCAAAGGCACCGCGGTGCGTGTTGCCCCGCTGCTGCCGGGTCCCTGCGGCTCGTCTACCGGTTGGGTCGGAGCCGCTCGAACGCACCGGTGGAGGCGACCACCATGGCGACCACGCCGGCCAGGGCGCCCCAGAACGGCGAGCCGATCTTGGCCACGGTGACCCCCGACAACGTCACCACGAACGTGAACATCGCCGCTTCCCGATGGGGTTCGTCACGCACCGCCGACGCCAGGGAGTTGCCGATGGTGGGCAGCAGCGCCAACGCCGCGACGATGTGGACCAACTCGATGGGCACCGCGTTGAGCACCCCGGTGATCGAGGTCCCGAACAGTCCGGCCAGCAGGTAGAACCCGCCGTTGGCGATCGCCGCGGTGTAGCGCCGGGTCGGGTCCTCGTGGGCGGGGGCCTCCAGGCACAGCGGCGCGGCCACCGCGGAGAGGTTGAAGGCGAAGCCGCCGAAGGGAGCGAGCGCCATCGTGCCCACGCCCGTGGTGCCGATCATGGTGGAGATCGGCGCCTCGTAGCGGGCGTGGCGCAGCGCCGCGACCCCGGGCAGGTTCTGGCCGGCCATGGTGACGATGAACAGCGGCACCCCGATGCTGAGGATGGCCGACACGCTGAACGAGGGCGCGGTGAAGACCGGCCGGGCCAGCGACAGCGTCAGCTCCTCGGTGCGGATCGAGCCCGACAGTGCCGCGGTCGAGCCACCGACCACCAGCACGGCGATGACGGCGTAGCGGGGGGCGAGCCGCCGGATGGCCATGTAGCTGAGCGTGGTGATGACGATGAGCCACGGTGCGGTGGCGGCGTCGGCGAACCCACCGATCACGAACCGGCCCAGCACCCCGGCCAGCAGTGCGCTGACCAACGGCACGGGGATCCGGTTCATGACCCGCTCGAACGCACCTGAGAACCCGGCCACGGCCATCGCCAGCCCGCAGACGATGAAGGCACCGATGCCCTCGGACAGGGAGAAGTCACCCGGTTGGATGGTGGCCAGCAGGGCGGCGCCGGGCGCGGAGAACGCCACCATCATCGGGATGCGAAGGATCACCGAGGGAACGAGGGTCAGCAGCCCCATGCCCACCAGCAGCGCAGCCACCCAGGAGGCGATCTGGGCGTCATCGGCGCCGAGCGTGCGGGCCGCCTCGAAGATGAGGGTGATGCCGCTGGTGAGACCGACCAGGGCCGCGACGAAGCCGGCCGTGATGGTCGATGCGGAGAAATCCCGATGCAGTGCACGACCGGACGCGCCGGGCTGGAGACGCGACACCATCGCCGCTCAACGTACCGCGGGAGGCGCCGAGGTCCCCAACGGTCTGCGACGCCCTGTCGCCCGGCGCAGCGGTCCGGTTGGCACAGGGACGTGGTCACGACGCGAAGATGGTGGTCCTCGACGACTCGGCAGGGGGCCGAGCCCGTCACCAGCGAATCCCGGGGAGCCACAGATGAGCGACACGCAGACGCCGCAGTACGACGCCATCGTCATCGGAGCGGGCTTCGCCGGGCTCTACGCCCTGCACCGCCTGCGAGACGCGATGGGCCTGTCGGTCCGGGCGTTCGACGGCGGGAGAGCCGCGAGATGGAGCCGAAGCTGACCTCGGCCAGCCTCGCCATCTGCAGCATTCGATCGGGCTCCTCCGACAGCATGGCGAGCACCGTGTACTCGAACAGGTTGATGCCCGCGTCGGCCTTCAGCTGCCGCTCGATCGCCGGCGGCGATCTCGAGCAGCACGACCAACAGGATCCACGCCTCGAGCTGGCGGGCGTTCAGCCCTTCGTCGCCGGTGGCCACGCCGCACCGTAGGCCTTGCCTACTTGATCGTTCAAGCCTATATTGAACGTTCAATCTAACCTCCCTGTGACGGGAGGCGGACGGAAGGACACCTCATGCCGGATCGGCTGCCCACCTACGCCATCTCCCACGGGGCGGGCCCTGGCCCTGGATCAAGGACCTCATGCCGATCGACTGGTCACCGCTCGAGGCCGCACTGGCCGCCGTGCGCACCGACATCGGCGGCAGGCCGAAGGCGGTGCTCGTGGTGACCGCCCACTGGGAGGCGCCCGCATTCACGCTCCAGGGCAGCGCGCAACCGTCGATGCTCTACGACTACGGCGGCTTCCCACCGGAGACCTACCGCATCCGGTATCCGGCAGCCGGCGATCCCCAGCTCGCCGGTCGCGCCATGGAACTGCTGGCCGCCGCAGGGCTGCCGACCGAGCGGGACGACGTCCGCGGCTTCGACCACGGCACGTTCGTAGCCCCTGTACGTCATGTTCCCGGAGGCCGATGTGCCGATCGTGCAGCTGTCGATCCTGCGCGGGTTCGACCCGCAGGCCCACCTCGCCGCCGGGCGTGCGCTGGCACCCCTGCGGGATGAGGGTGTGCTCATCGTCGGCAGCGGGCTACCCAGCTTCCATGACCTCTCACGCTTCGGCCGCGCCGCCGCCGTGCCGTCGCGGACGTTCGACACCTGGCTGACCGAGACCATGGTGGACACCACCGGCGACGAGCGCACCAGCCGGCTCATCGACTGGGAGCGCGCGCCGCCGCCCGCGAAGCGCACCCGCGCCAGGACCACTTCGTCCCCCTGCTCGTCGCCGTCGGCGCCGCCGAGCACGAGGCCGGGGTGCGCAACTACCACGAGCCGGGCTTCTTCGGCGGTCACATCACCTCTTCCGGCTACCGCCTCGGCGCCCTCCCCGGTCCAACGACGCCGGACGCTGAACCCCGAGCGCAGCCGATCGCCCGAGGTGGGCATCGGCGATGCCGTTGCGGTGGTGCACGACCGGCCGTAGGGTGCCCGCCGATGGACGCCAAGAAGCTGCTCCACACCGGGTTCACCGTCAGTGACCTCGACCGGTCGGTGGCGTTCTACCGCGACGTCGTCGGCATGACCCAGAGCGCGGCCTTCGAGGGCCACAACGACTGGTTCGACCGCCTGACCAACAACCCCGGCGCCGACCTCACGGTGGCCCATCTGCGGTTGGGCGAGTGGGAGCTCCAGCTCATCGAGTACCGGGCCGGCGGGGCGCCCGACCCGGCGCCGATCGCCCACAACCGGACCGGCAGCCCCCACCTGTGCTTCTTGGTCGACGACGTCGAGGCCAAGTTCGCCGAGGTGCAGGCGCGCGGTGACGTGACCATCACCTCCGACGTCACCGACCTGGTGGCCGGCGCGCGCAGCTGCGTGGCCGACCCGGATCGGCTACCGGTCGAGTTCGTCCAGCTCCGGCGCAAGGGCTGACGCAGCCCACGCCGCGCACGCCCGCCGGATCACCGGCCCCGGTTGGCGCAAGGGCGTGGTCACGGCACGGCGAAGATGGTGGTCCTCGACGACTCGGCAGGGGCCGAGCCCGTCACCAGCGAATCCCGGGGAGCCACAGATGAGCGACACGCAGACGCCGCAGTACGACGCCATCGTCATCGGAGCGGGCTTCGCCGGGCTCTACGCCCTGCACCGCCTGCGAGACGCGATGGGCCTGTCGGTCCGGGCGTTCGACGGCGCCGGCGGGTGGGCGGCACCTGGTGGTACAACCGCTACCCCGGCGCCCGGGTGGGACGCGCCCAGCGCCCCGTTCTACGGCTACACGTTCGACAAGGACCTGGTCGACGAGTGGACCTGGACCGAGACCCAGTCGGCGAGCGCCGATGTCCTCGCCTACCTCGACCACGTGGCCGACCGGTTCGACCTGCGCAAGGACATCCAGTTCAACACCCGGGTGACCGACGCTCGCTGGGACGAGGCCACCCAACGCTGGACCATCGACACGGCGAGCGGCGACCGGGCATCGGCCCGGTTCCTGATCTGTGCCACCGGCGTTGTTCGTCGCCAACAAGCCCGACTACCCCGGCATCGACGACTTCGCCGGCCCGATGTACCACACCGGCCGGTGGCCCCACGAGCCGGTCTCCTTCGAGGGCAAGCGGGTCGGCGTCATCGGGACCGGCTCGTCCGGTGTGCAGGCCATCCCCGAGATCGCCAAGACCGCCGCCCACGTCACGGTGTTCCAACGTACCGCACAGTATGCGCTGCCGGCCCGCAACCGGCCGCTGGCCGCCGAGGAGCTCCAGGCCTACCGCGACGACTGGGCGAACCTGCGCGAGTCGATGTACCGCCGTGGCGGCTGGCCGTTCGCCACCACCCGGCTGAAGGCGTGGGAGCACACGCCGGAGGAGCGCCACGCCCGCTACGAGGAGATGTGGGCCGAGGGCGGCCTGCACCTGTCGATCAACAGCTTCGTCGGGGTGATGGCCGATGAGGAGCTGAACAAGGAGGTCGGCGAGTTCGTGAAGGGCAAGATCCGCGAGATCGTCAAGGACCCCGACACGGCCCGCAAGCTCACCCCCGACTACCTGTTCGGCACGAAGCGGCTGATCCTCGACAACGGCTACTTCGAGACCTACAACCGCGACAACGGTGACGCTGGTGGACCTGCGCGAGGATCCGATCAAGGCGTTCACGGCGAAGAGCGTGCAGACCGAGCACGGCGAACACCCCATCGACATGCTGATGCTCGCCACCGGCTTCGGCGCGGTCAGCGGCTCGATGCTGCAGCTCAACCCGCAGGCTGCGGCGGCGTGCGCCTCAGCGAGAAGTGGGGCACCCGGTTCGACACCTACCTCGGCATGGCCATCGCCGGCTTCCCAACCTGTTCATGGTGCACGGGCCCCAGTCGCCCGGGGTGCTCTACACGATGCCCCTGGGCGGCGAACGGCACGTCGCCTGGATCGAGGCCTGCATCCGCCACCTCGACGAGCACGATCTGGGCGCCGTCGAGGCCACCGAGGATGCCGAAGCGGCGTGGGACCAGGAGGTCAACGACCTGGCCAACCGCACCCTCTACCCCCGCACCAACTCCTGGTACACGGGCGCCAACATCCCCGGCAAACCCCGGCAGTTCCTGGCCCACACCATGGGGTCGCGGTATTTCGACCGCCTCGAGCAGATCGCCGCCGACGGGTTCCCCGGGTTCGTTTTCGAACCCCAACGGGCGGCGGCCACGGCCGGCGCCGCCAGAGCCGGCACCGAGGGCTGAGGCCGCTCCCTCGTCGCTCTCGGCAGCCGGTCAGTACATCACGTAGGTGGTCGCTGACACCTCGCGGGCAGCACCGGTCCGACCGCGCAGCCGCCGCGCTATGGCCACCGTGGCGCGGATGAGCTCCTCGTCCCCGTCGGGCGCCACCGGGGCGTCGGTCGTGGCGCTGCCCATCCTTGCCGACCGTCGCAGCGCTACGCCGAGCTCGTCCGCATCGGCGATACCGAGCTGCACGAAGTCAGCCGGGCGCATGGTCGTGCGCTCCCGTACCTGCCAGTAGGTCTGCTCCGCCCGGTCTGTGCCCTCACCACGGTGTGCCGGCGCGGTCGACGCTCCGAAGCGCTGCGGCGGTCTGGTCACGTGCGCGGCGATGTGGGCGCGGTACAGCCGGCGGAGGGATCGGCGGTGCAGCCGATCAGTCGTTCCCATAGCGCTGCCTCCAGGAGCCGTCGTCGTCGAAGGGGGGTTGTTCCGTTCGCACGAGCAGGTGCTCGCCGAGCAGGAGAGCGTCCATCTCGGTGCGCATGAAGCAGCGGTAGGCGTCCTCCGGGCTGCACACGATGGGCTCACCGCGCACGTTGAACGAAGTGTTCACCAGCACGCTGCACCCGGTGTGCTCCTTGAAGGCTCGCAGCAGCCGGGTCAGCTCCGGGTTGCGCTCGGCATCGACCGTCTGCAGCCGAGCGCTGTGGTCGACGTGGGTGACCGCAGGGATATCGGAACGCACCTGGTTCACGATGGTGAGCAGGTCGTCCACGCTGCCACCACCGCCGCCGTCGGTGCGTCGTTCCCGACGTACCGGCGCCACCATGAGCATGTACGGGCTCTCGCCGTCGAACTCGAAGTAGTCGGCACAGTCCTCGGCCAGCACGATCGGGGCGAAGGGCCGGAAGGACTCGCGGTACTTGATCTTGAGGTTCATCACGCGTTGGGTGTCCGGTGAGCGGGCGTCGGCCAGGATCGAACGGTTGCCCAGCGCTCGGGGCCCGAACTCCATGCGGCCGCTGAAGTGACCCACGACGGCGCCGTCGGCGAGCAACGCCGCCACCCGCTTCGCCCGTTCGTCGGGGTCGGGGAGGTGGGTGCTGGGCAGGCCACGGCGATCGAGAAACGCGCCGACCTCGGAGGGCGAGTAGGCCGGGCCGAGCAGCGAGCCACGTTGCCGGTCGCGCCCGGCGGGCGACGGCCTGGGCACCCCGAAGTAGGCGTGCGCGGCCAACAGCGCTGCGCCAAGGGCGCCCCCGGCATCACCCGCCGCAGGTTGCACCCAGATCCCGTCGAAGGCGCCGGAGGCGGCGAGGCGTCCGTTCGCCACGCAGTTCAGCGCCACACCGCCGGCCAGCACCAGGTTCCGGCTGCCCGACTCGCGCTGCGCCGTTGCGGTGATCCGGTCCACGACCTCCTCGGTCACCACCTGCACCGAGGCGGCCAGGTCGACCTCTCGCTGGGAGATCCGTGATTCCGGTTCGCGTGCGGGTCCGCCGAACAACGCCGCAAAGGACTCGGTGGTCATCGAGGGGCCGTCGAGGTAGCCAAGTGCTCGAGCTGCAGCCGGTACGAGCCGTCAGGACGGATGTCGATGAGGTGCTCGCGGATGAGGTCCGCATACGCGGCTCGCCATACAGGGCCAGACCCATCAGCTTGTACTCGCCGGAGTTCGCCTTGAAACCGCAGAAGGTCGTGACCGCGGTGTAGAGCAGCCCCAGCGAGTGCGGGTAGGTGATCTCGTGCGAGAGCTCGATCCGCTCGGCGCAGCCGTGACCGATCGATGTGGTCGTCCACTCGCCCACGCCGTCGATGGTGACGATGGCCGCCTCTTCGAACGGCGACGGGTAGAACGCCGACGCGGCGTGGGCCAGGTGATGTTCGCAGAACAGCAGACGTCCCGCCCGGCCGAGGCTTCCCAGCGAGCGCTGCACCTCGTCCTGCACCCACAGCTTTCGGCCGAGGACCTCGTGCGCAGCCTCCACGAACAGCTGCTCCCCGCCGGCCTCCATCGCGTTGGCGACGATCCGCTGCCAGCTGAGCACGGGGCTGTCGTAGTACACGATGGCGTCGAGCTCGTCGGGTTCGAGGTACGCCTCCTCCAGGCAGGCGTTGATGGCGAGCGCGGGGAACGACGCGTCGTGCTTGACCCGCGTGAAACGCTCCTCCTGGGCGGCGGCGACGATCTCGTGGTCGACGGCGAGCGCCGCGGCCGAGTCGTGGTAGTAGGCGGACAGCCCCAGCGTGCGGATCACGGCGCCACCGCCTCGTTCGGCCGGGCCGCGGCGAGCTCGGCGCGCAGCAGCGGGGTCAGCGCCTCGCCCACGCACCGGTGCCAGCGCGGCGTCGGATGTCCATCCGCGGCGAAGTACAGCTGCCTCCGCTCTGCCCGGTCGAGCCGCTGCAGCGCGTCGAGGGGATCGAACAAGCTGATCGCGCGATGCGCCGCGACGAGCTCGGTGAAGCGCCGGCGGTAGGGCGCTGCGTCGGCGAGGCCGAGCACATGGTGATGGAAGGGCAGCGGTAGCACCAGGAGTCGGCCCGCCTCGTCGGCCCATGCCGACAGGATGGCCGCCAACAGCCGCCAGCCCGGGTGGTCGGGATCGTCGTACTCCGGGACCGGTTGGTAGCGGGCCAGCCGCTGGGCCGGCTCGAGGACGCGGCGCCTCACTTCGAAGCGGTCGAGACCGGGGCGGGCGGTCAACGCCGCCATGATCGGACGCGTCCACGGCCGGCGGGCGCGTTGGGCTATGTACCGTCGATCAGCCGGACGCAACGCTGTCGGATCAACCGGTCGCGGTGAGGGCGGGGCGCCCCGCACCTCGGGGACACCGCCGACCAGCTCGAACCAGGGTTTGGCGAAGAGCTGCTCGTGTCCCGCCCCGTCGGCGAACCAGCGGTAGCGGGACGTGACACGGCGGATGTTCTCGACCCAGACCCCGACGACGACGAGATCGGTCGGCTCTGGCCGGCAGGTGGCGCGCCACGCGAGGAACTGCTGATCGGGCCCGGTCCCCGGGATCGCCAGGTTGACCACGTCCACGCCCTCGAGCAGCCGCTCGGCGACGTCGCCGTAGCGACGTCCGTCCGAGACACCATCGGCGGCGGTGAACGAATCGCCGAAGAGCAACACCCGGGGCTGAGCGGCACGCTCGTTGAGCTCGGAAGCGCGGTCGAGCTCGTGGCGGGTGCGGAAACCGTCCGCGTTGGTGCGCAGCAGGTAGCCGCCGCCGGGGTGCGGCACCCTCGCCTGGAGGTCCGCGATGAACCGCCATCCGAGAACCGGGTCGTACCTGAAGAGCTGTCGCACCTTGTCCCCTCCGCCAAGAAGCTGCGACTGAAGCTACCGGCGGTCGGCGCGATCCGGACGCGCCGCTCCGGGGTTTCCTCGGCGACGCCAGCACCGGGTCCTGCTGACCGAGGCAATCCGCCTCGCCAGCTTCCGGCCCCGCTCACCGACGGTGTGCGCCTCAGTCGGCGAGGCTGCCGATCTCGAGGGTGGCGAGCCACTTCTCGGGTTCGCCCTGTCCGCCGTGCTCGCCGCAGGTCAGCGGTGCCGTCCTTGCCGCACAGGTACTCGACGATGTCGGAAGCACCGGCAGGGTGGCGCTCGATGAAGCTCGTCATGTCGTAGACGGTGCCGTCGACGACCGTCCAGCAGTCCTCGGGGGTGGCGTGGCGTCGCACTTCGTCCATGGAGAGGATGAGGTTGCCGGCGGCGATCGGTTGCTGCGCCTCGGCGTAGTCCGCTTCCCAGACGGCCTCGGCTCCGGAGTGCCCGGCGAGGTAGGTGAGCGGCAGCACGGCGATGGCGGTCACCGCGCCCAGTGCCCGGGCACCGAGCGCGAATGGTCGGGTGGGGCGGACGAGCGTGACATACCCCGAGATCAGCACGGTTGCCGCCATGGCGATCGACACCGGGATGAGTCGGTTGCCGGCATCGGCGTGGTCGTTGGGGAGCCCGACCGCTGCGGCGGGGAGTCGCCGGACGACTTCGCCGCGATCACGCCCAGCGCGGCGAGCACGCTGAGCGCCCGCTGGCGCGGTGAACGTGCGGGTCAGCACGTTCGGCCTCAGAGCGGCGAGAAGGAGCCAGACCGCCGCCACCGGGAGGCGACGATCACGCCGTGCACGATCAGCGGGTGCATCGGGAGTTGTGCGAAGTCGGCCCAGGTGCCGTACGGGAGGCGGAGGAACACGACGATGGGGACGATGCCGGCGAGGGCGGTGATGAGGAACCGGCGATGGTCCATGGCTGGCGAGCTCCGTTCTGTCGGGCACCGACGGGCGCACGTGGGTCAGGATGAGACGTGGTGCGCACAGGCTCCGGAGGCAGGCTGACCCGGCGATGACCGCCACCTGAATGCTCGTTTCAGGTGCGGATCAGGTGGCGGTCACCCGCCCGAGCCACGATGGGATCCCCCACACCGGTGGACCGAGCGAACGGAACGAGATGGCCATCCTGCTGATCGAGAACGAAGACGGCCCCACCACCGTCGTTCCCCGCCGGCTCGGCGCCGCCCGCGCCCACCCCGCCGGCGGTGCCGAGCACCGCGTCGTCGAACCGTGAAGCTCACCCGGCGGATCGTGATCCGGTCGCTGGCCGTGCTCGCCCTGGCGCTCGGGACCGTGAGCGTCCTGACCTACGAGTTCGTCCGGGTGTCCGGCCGGGAGGATCTCGACCGGTTCCTCCGCCGGGAGAGCGACCAGCTCGTCGCCGGGTTCGTCGATGCGGCCGCCGACAACGCCGGCGCCGACGCCACGCTCTCCGCCCCCGAAGCCAGCCGAGCGGCACGGACGGCGCTCGCCACCCACCCCAGCGGGCCCCAACACGTCGCCGCCATCACCGTGGACGGCACGCGCATCCAAGCCACGGGCGGGCCGCCCGCCACCGCCGCGTTGCTCCGCAGCGACGCCACCCCCGCCACCGGCCCGGGCTCTGCGCACCATCGACACCGACATCGGCCCCATCCGGGCACTCGACGTCGCCATCACCGACGACGCCGGTCAGAGCATCGCCGTCGCCACCCTGCTCGCACCGCTCGACCCCAGCCGCTACGCCGCCACCAACGCGCTCACCCGAACCCTTATCGCCGGGGCCATCGCGTTGCTGCTCGCCGGAGGACTGCTCACCGTCGTGGTGCGGCGCTCGCTCCGGCCCCTGCGCGACCTGTCGATGACCGCTGCCGCCATCCGCCCCGACACCCTCACCGCACGGGTCCCCGTCCCCGACACCAACGACGAGGTCCAGCAACTCGCCACCAGCTAACGAGATGCTCGAGCGGCTCGACGAAGGCCAGACCGCACCCGGCGCCGGTACCTCGCCGCCATCTCCCATGAGGTGCGCACCCCGCTCACCGTTGCGGAGGGCCACCTCGAGCTCCTCGAGCTCGAGCAGATCGACCGCGCCACCGCGGCCGCGACCGTCCGGCATGAACTGGACCGACTCCGCCGGGTCCTCGACGACCTGCTCGCCGTCGCCACCGGTGCCGACGGAGATCCACATCCGGCCCGGGCCCGTCTTCCTGCCCGATCTGTTCGGGGCGATCGACACCCGGATCACCGCGCTCGGCCTCACAGCGCGCGTCCGCCTCGAAGCACCGCCGGCCGCGGCGTTCACCGGCGATCAGGCCCGGATCGAACAGTCGATCGCCAACCTCGTCAACAACGATCGACCACAACCCCGACCACCACCGTCACGATCGCCGCCACCGTCACCGCTGAGACGGTGTCCATCACCGTCACCGATGACGGCACGGGCATCGACCCGGCCCTCCTCCCCCACGTCAGGGAACCGTTCGTCACCACCCGCACCGCCGGCGAAGGGCGCGCCAGCGGGCTGGGCCTGACCGTGGTCGACTCGCTCACCCTGGCCCAGCGCAGCACCTGGGCTGTCCACCGGCCCGACCGGGCTGCCACCGCCACGCTGACCTACCCCGTCGAGTGACGCGCCGTCGCCGGCCGCGCCCGCCTCGCACCCGGCCGCGGCACGGCCGATCGGCTCAGGCGGCGTCGAGATCGGCGCTACGGTCGGCACATGTGTGCAGCTGCGTCCGGTTCGTCCACGACACCCCTGGGGGTCACCTTCGGCAGCCTCGGGGTGCTGGGCCCGAGAGCCATCCTCGACGTGGCCCAGCTGGCAGCCGCCCAGGGTTACCGGTCGCTGTGGACCGTCGAGGCGACGGGCACTGACGCTTTCACCCTGCTCGGCGCGGCGTCGGCGGTGGCACCCGATCTCGATCTGGCCACCGGCATCATCCCCATCCAGATCAGGAACCCGACCGTCACCGCCATGACGGCCTCCACGCTCCAAGCGCTCAGCCCCGACGCCACGGTCTGGCTGGGGCTCGGCGTCTCCGCCCCCGGGATCCTGCGCCAGCACGGCGAGACCCCCTCGAAGCGGCCGATCGCCATGATGCGCGAGTACGTGGCGCTCCTGCGGGAATGCCTGTCCGGCGAGACGGTGACCTTCGAGGGCGACTTCTGGTCGGTGCGCAAGTTCCGCCTGGGCATGCGGGTGGGCGAGCGCGTGCCCAAGATCGTCCTCGCCGCCCTGAACCCCCAGATGCTCCGTCTCGCCGGCGAGATCGCCGACGGCGTGTTGTTGAACTACCTGCCGTCGAGCCACGTCGGACCGTCGATCGAGGCGGTGCGGGCCGGGGGCGACGCCACCATCTTCGCCTACGTCCACGCCGCGGTCGGGGATTTCGAGCGCAGCGCCCAGTCCGCCCGCAAGGACCTGTTCAACTACGCCATGGCCGACGGCTACGCCAAGATGTTCGCCGCCGCCGGTTTCGAGGACGAGGTCACCGAGCTGCGGGCCCGCCAGGCCGACAAGGACCGCGACGGCGCCCTGGCGGCCATCTCCGAGCGCATGATCCAGGCCATCGACTTCATCGGCTCCTCCGATGAGGTGACCGACTTCGTCGCCCGGTATGTGGACGCCGGCATCGAGCACCCGGTGCTCATGCCCCTGCCCTGGGGCGCCGACCGCCGGGCCGTGACCGAAGCGACCATGGCCGCCGCCATCAAGGCCGTGCAGCAGTAGACCTTCGCCACCGGCACAGGCGGCAGGCAGGAACGCATCCACGCCGGCGCCGGCGGTGCTGTGCTCATCAGTCAGTGGAGGTCCAGTGGGGTTCGGCGCGTCCGCGCCTGCTGTTCTCGGTACGGACAGGAGCTGATCTCCCGACCACGTCGGGAACCCGCACCCTTCCGGTCGGGAATGCGCCTGGCGCATCGTCGGCACCATGACCACAGCCCGTTTCCCACGCCGACTCACGCTCTGCTGCTGCGTGCTGGCCAGCGCAGCAGCCGCTTGCGGCTCCGAGGACATATCCCTCACCGAGGCCGAGTACCAGAAGGCGGCAAACGCCGTCTGCACCGACGCCGAGGCGAAGATGGCGCCGATCTTCGGCGAGATCTTCCCGAAGCTCGACACCGCGACCGAAGCCGAACGCCAAGCGGCGACCGATGACCTGCTGATCGTGATCCAGAAGGAGATCGACGACCTCGCCGCGCTCGAGCCGCCGTCGGCGATCGCGGATGACGCTGACGCGATGGTCGACGCGGCGCGGGGCGCCGTCAGCATCATGCGTGAACAGGGCGCCGGCTTCTGGCTCGACGAATCGGATCCCTTCGCAGAAGTGAACCAGAAAGCCGCCGCGCTCGGCCTCGGAGCATGTGCCGGTGACTCCGCGAACTAGCCGGACGGTTGCTGGCAGGATGTCCGGATGAACGTGCGAGGCGGGGCGCTGCGAGCCATTGGGTTCGGCGGCCCGGCGGGGATCTCGACGCGGTCGAGGACGTTCCGCATCGCGACGTTCGTCCTCTGCGGCGTGGCGGTGCTGGCGTTGATCGCCGGACTTTGGCTCGCCGTGCTGAACCGCCATCTCGACCCCGAGACGATCGTGCCCGCGCCGGCCTCGGCGTTCTGGTGGAGCCAAGCGCTGGCGACGGTGACGTTCCTGGTGGTGGCGCTGGTGCTGGTCCGCCGGCCCGAGATCGGCTGGTCGGTGTGGTGCGCAGCCGCGGCGCTCGGCCATGCGGTCGGTCTTGCCGCGCAGGGGTGGGCGCTGCAGATCTTCGTGGCCGGTCGGGACCTGCCGTTCGGCAACATCGCCGTCTGGCTGCTGCTCTGGGTGATCCCGATCGAGGTACCGGCCGGCAACTGGATGCTGATGACCGCTCCGGATGGCTCGCTCCCCCGGCGCGGGTGGCGGTGGACGCTGGCCTGGCTCACGATGGCGGTGTCGGGAGCGGGCGTGTTCGCGGGTGCCATCACCCGCGTCGATCTGACCGGCAACGCGTTCGAAGGCGCGAGCTTCCCCTTCGGCCGGGGCTTCGATCTTCCCGAGTGGCTGCCCTTCGCGCTGCTCGCGCCGACGGTCGTGCCCGTCCTCGTGCTGATCGCGGTGCGATGGCGGGAATCGACCGGCGACGCGCAGCGATCGATGCGCACCGTCTTCCTGATCATGGCCTCCGGGCTGTTGGTGGCCGTCGTGTCCGGCGGCGACCCGGCGCTGGCCATCGGCGTCGGTCAGTGGATCACCGTGCTCCAGATGCTGGCGCTCATGGGACTGGTGCTGCGCGACCGCCTGTTCGGCATCGACACCTTCCTCGAGCGGGCCCTGCGCACCTCGCTGCTCGTCGGCTTGCTGCTCCTGGTCTACGCCGCCATCGTGGCGATCGGAGATCATCTGTTCAGCGCATCGGTCGGTCCACTCGCGGCCGTCGTCGTCGCGCTCCTCACACTCCCCTTGCGTGAGCGGGTCAGTGCCGGCGTCGTCCGCTTCCTCTACGGCGATCGCGATCGACCCGACCGCGTGGTCAACGCCGTCGCTCGAGCCGCCACGGCCAGCGCCTCCGCGCACGGGATGGTCGACGCGGCGTTGAGCACGGTGGCGTCGGGACTGCGGCTGCCGTGGCTGGCCATCGCTCTACCCGAGCGGGACGCTCCGGTGGCGGAGCACAACGCGGCGCCCCCCGGTGTCGAACCGGTCTCGATCGACCTGATCCATCGCGGCCGCACGATCGGAACGCTGCTGGCAAGCCCCCGGACCGGCGAGGACCGCATCGGTGATCGCGACAAGGTCGCCCTCGAGGAGGTCGCCCCTCACCTCGCATCGCTGCTCGACGCCGCGCAGTCGGCAGCGTTGCTGCGCGACAGCCGCGACCGCTTGGTGCGTGTTCGGGAAGAGGAACGCCGGCGACTGCGTCGTGACCTCCACGACGGCCTGGGCCCAGTCCTCACGGGGGTCGCGTTGATGACCGACGTCGCGCAGAACCGGTTGGCGACCGACCCGGCCGCAGCAAGCGAAGCGCTCACCCAGACCCGGTCGGAGCTGTCGCGTGCCCTCGATGAGATCAGGCGACTGGTCGACGAACTGCGTCCGCCCGTGCTCGACGAGCTCGGGTTGGTGGACTCGATCACGCAACAGTGCCATCGGTTCGGCGGTCTGACGGTCACCGTCGGACACGACGGCGAGCTGCGCGACCTCCCGGCAGCGGTCGAGGTGGCCGCCTACCGGATCGTGCTCGAAGCGGTCACCAACGCCGCCCGTCACGCCGGCGCGACGTCGATCCACGTACGCTTGCGCCGCGTCGATGACCTCGAGATCGAGATCGTCGACGATGGCACGAGCAGCTCGACCTGGCATGCCGGCGTCGGGATCACGTCGATGGTCGATCGGGCGACGGAGATCGGGGGTGTGCTCCACTACGGCCCCGTCCCGGCTGGGGGCGGCCGGGTCTCGGCGCGGCTGCCGGTGCTGCTATGACCGACATGACCGGCGCCACCGAAACGATCCGGGTCCTCGTGGTCGACGATCATGCCGTCGTCAGAACCGGATTGCGCGCGCTGTTGGAGACCGTCGACGGGATCGAGGTCGTCGGTGAGGCCGCTGGCGGCCACGACGCGTTGCGCCAGACGGTCAGCCTGGTGCCGGACGTCGTGCTGATGGACCTGCAGATGCCGGAAGGCAACGGGATCGAGGCCACCCGGGCGATCGCCGCCGCGTGCCCGAGTGCGGCGGTGCTCGTCCTGACGATGTACGAGCGCGACGAGATGGTGTTCTCCGCTCTCCGAGCCGGCGCTCGGGGGTACCTCCTCAAGGGCGCGGCACAGACGGAGGTGATCCGCTCGATCCTTGCGGTCGCCGCCGGTCAGGTCATCCTCGGCTCGGGCGCCGCAGAGCAGGTCCTCGCCTCGTTCGCATCGCGGCCCGACGTCAGCCAACCGTTCCCGCAGCTCACCCAGCGGGAGCGTGACGTGCTCCGGCTGATCGCTGAGGGGCAGAACAACGAGGCGATCGCACGATCGATCAACGTGGCGACGAAGACGGTCGCAAACCACGTCTCCAACATCCTCTCGAAGCTGCAGTTCGCCGACCGTGCGGCAGCCATCGTCGCCGCCCGCCGGGCCGGCCTCGTCGTCGACACCCCTGCCGATTGAACCCGGCGGGGCGCCGGCCAGGGCCGATCCTCCGACCGGTCTTGTCCGCTCGACGTCGGATCACGACAGCGACAGCGGGTCGACCGGACCATCCGAGTCGATCACGTACATGCTGCCGACCGTGTTGGCCAGACGGACCTGCTTGAGCGGCTCGTACGCCGGGTCGTTGTAGAACGCGAAGAACGCTTCCCTGGACGGGAACTCCAACACGGTGACCGCCGTGGGCGTGTGCTCGCCCTCGATCCGATCGAACGGCCCGACCGGGATGAAGGAACGACCGCCGTGCTTCGCCATCAGCTCACGTGCCGGCTGCAGATAGCCCGCCGTCCAGTCCCGGCTCTCCATGGTCATCGTGACCACCGCATACGTTGGCATGGCCCCTCCTCCACTCCGATCGGATGCGGCGACCGTACCGCGCGGAGCCGCCTGGCGAGCGGCCCGCCCTACGACCCCGATCCCGCGCACGACTGGGTGCGGGTCGAGGCGGCCGTGCGGTCGACCTCGCCGCATCCCCCAGCCCGCAGGGTCCAACGTCCGTCGCTGGGGTCAGGCCTGGCGACGGCGGCCCGCCCGGGCGAGCACGGCGCCGAGCGCGATGACCCCGGCGGCGAGGGCCGCAAGGCCGGGGGCGTTGCTGCCGGTCCTGGGCAGCAGGAGGACGGGCGGTGGCGTCGTGGTCGTGCTCGGAACCGGCACGGTGGTCGTGGTGGCGATCGGCTGCGCTGCGACCGTGAGCGTGATCGTCGCGCTCGCTTGGGTCGTGCCGTCGGTGGCCACGTAGCTGAACGTGTCGGTGCCGGTGGCGCCCTGGTTGGGGGTGTAGAGCACGGCCGATCCGTCGGTGCTGACCGCGCCGAGCCGGCCCTGGGTCACCGACAGGATGACCAGGTCCTCGCCGGAGTCGTTGGCCAGGACGTCGAGCCGCACCGGGGAGCCGGCGTTGACGAGCTGGCTGGTGTCGTTGCTCAGCTGGAAGGGGTCATACACCGATGCGATCTCGATCGTCACCGTGTTGAGGTACTGCGGCGCGCCGGCGCCGACCAGGCGGTAGGTGAACGCGCCGGTCCCGTGGTAGTCCTTGAACGGCGTGTACGTGTACCCGCCGGCCGGGTTGAGCACGAGCTGGCCGTGGGCAGGTTGGTCCACGACCTGCACGGTGAAGGTCCGGTTGTCGTTGGCGAGCACGCCCGGGTCGGCCACGGTCAAGGCGGTGTCCTCGTCGGTCCGTCCGGTGTCGTCCATCGGGGCCACCTCCACCGCGCCGATGTCGATGCGTTCGGTTCCCGTGCTGGCCGCCGGTCTGGCGACACGCCGCGCGCCGCGCTGGTCGGTCGTCGGTGGCGATGCGAAGGCGGGGTCACCGGCGTCGATCACCGGGCTGGTGGGCGTTGGGAAGTGCGACCTGGTCAACCCCCCGTTGAAGGCCAACGCCTCCAGCTGCGGATCGACCCCGAGCTGGGTCCCGCCGAGGTCGGTCACCGACGCCGCCGAGTTCGTGATGACGCTCCAGGACGCGGTGATCGTACCGTCGACGTCCGGCGTGGTGTTGCCGCTGATGATGGAGTGGTGCAAGGTCCACGTGCCCGAACCGCCCACACCACCGGCCGACGCGGTGGTCGAGACGTTGTTGACGATCGTCGAGTGGTCCACCGTCAATGCTGCGCCGGCGGTGAACCGGTGGACACCGCCGTTCGTCTGGGCGGTGTTGGCCGAGATGGTGGAGCTGTCGATCACCAGCGTGCCGCTGTTGAGGAACACCCCACCGCCGGCCGCCGTCGACGTGTTCTCGGAGATCTCCACCCGGCGCAAGGTGGTCGAGGTTGCGGTGGCGATGCCGCCGCCTGAGGTCGCCGTGTTCCCGGTGATCCTCGAGTCCTCGATCGTCAGTTGACCGGAGTACACGGAGACACCGCCGCCGTAGAACCCGGTGTTCCCCGAGACGATGGCGTTGCGGATGGTCACGTTGGCGCCGGCGTTGTTGACGTACACCCCGCCCGAGTTCGTCCCACCACCTCCGCCGCCCTTGATGGTCAGCCCGTCGATGATGACGTCCACCGCCGCGGTCACCGGCACCACCGCGGTGGCCCCGTCGCCGGCCACGCTGAGCTTCGTTGCCCCGGGACCCGAGATCATGACCGATTCGGTGATCGCCACGGCGCCCGACGTGAGGACGATCTCGCCGGACAACCCGGCGGCGAACGTGATCTCGTCAGAGCCCGCATTGGCGTTGGCGTCGATGATCGCCTGACGCAACGATCCGGCGCCGCTGTCGTTGAGGTTGGTCACCGCAAAGGCCGTCTGCGCCCCGGCCCCGTTCACCACAGCACCGTTCACCGCAGTACCAGCCACGACCATGATCAGCGCGCCGCACACCGCAGCACGGAATCCACGCCGTCCCGTCATCCTCATCCCTTCACCGACACCTGGTGACCACGCCTATGCGCAAGTACGCCATGGCGACCGGGTGTCGACGGTAGAGACGACCCACCGATGGGACAACCAGAAACGGCGACCACATTTGGTGAATCCCAGAACCGCCGGTCGCACGATCTCGGTTGCGGCCCAGTCCGAGTCCCGCCCTCCTCGTTTTGGTCTGCGGTCGGCTCCCAGGCGGGCGGCCCGATAGAGACAGTCTGGCGTTGCGTCACCGGTTACCCATTTTGAGGAACCGTTATTCAGAGCCAATTTTGTAGAAATGGCTGCCGACGGCCGAGTCCGATGGAAGGGGGGCCGGTGAGCGTCGGAGCCGCTGTGGAACCAGGAGACCGCGTCCCGCCTCTACCTCAGCGCAAGAACCATCAGATCTCACCTGTGGCGCCGCTCGGCGAGCTCGGTCTGCGCAGCCGTCGGCGCCTGAACGCCACGTCCCGCGCCGCCATGTCGCACAGCTGCTACGCTTGTCGCATGTACTCGGTGGCGTCACGAGAACTTCGCAACCAAACACGCTCGCTGCTCGATCGCGTCGCAGCCGGCGAACACATCAACATCACCGTTGACGGGCGCCCCGTCGCCGTGCTGGGCCCGATCGCCCGGCGCACCCGCTGGATGACACGTGAGTCGTTCGTCCGCAACCTCGTTGCACATCAGGCCGATGCCGAACTGCGGCTCGAACTGCAAGAGCTCGCGCCGGACACCACCGACGACCTTCCGCTGTGACCAGCCGAGCCATCGCCGACACGTCCATCTTCATCGCCAACGAAACCGGACGCCCGCTCAACACCGCAGTGCTACCCGACGAGCTCGCCGTCTCCGTGATCACGATCGGCGAGCTCCGGGCCGGCGTGCTCGCCGCAGCCGATCTGACCACCCGAGATCGCCGACTGCGCACCCTCACCGCAGCACTTGAGCTCGACCCGGTCCCCATCGACACCGCCGTCGCCGAGCACTGGGCCAAGCTTGCGCCAACCTACGGGATCGCAACCTCCGCATGGGCGTCAATGACTCCTGGATCGCCGCCACCGCCCTCGCACTCGGCGTCGCCGTGCTCACCCAAGACGACGGCTTCCCCGAGCTCGACGATCTCCCCGTCATCCACGCCTGACGAAGGCCACGCCCCCGTCCCAATGACACCGGCGACGACGCCAGCGCCGTCGCGGTCCACACGAACGAAGAACGCACAGGCCTGCGTTCATCGCAGCCGCCATCCAGCCAGCGAGCCGAACAACGCCTCGCCAACATGCTCATAGCCGCCGTCCGGTGTGGGGCCGGTGGTGGTAGGTGCCGATGTGGGCCTGGATCTCCTTCCTCTCCTGGGATGTCGTCACAGAACGTCGAGCGGTCTCGTCAAGTGGGGTGCATCACCGCGATGATCGACGAAAGGAACCCGGATGTTCGAGCGCATGAACCCCCACAAGGCCGCCCCCGAACTGCAGAAGCCGATGGTCGCCCTCAGCAAGCACATCTCGGAGAACATCGACCCGGTGCTCTTCGAGCTGGTGAAGCTGCGGGCGTCGATGATCAACGGCTGCGGCCACTGCGTGGACATCCACTCGAGCGATGCACTCAGGGCCGGCGAGTCCACCGCCCGTCTGTTCGGGCTGTCCGCTTGGTGGGAGCACCCGCTCTACACCGACAAGGAGCGAGCCGCACTGGGACTGACCGACGCCGCCACCCGGTTCGGGGCGCATGGTGTCCCCGACGACGTGTTCGATACCGCCCGAGCCCAGTTCGACGAGCGCGAGCTCACCTACCTCGTCGCCGGGATCGGGCTGATCAACATGTGGAACCGCTTCGGCGTCACCTTCCAACTCTCCCCGCCCAGCGCGCGGGCACACGTGGGCTGAAGGGCGATCGTGGACGCAGCCGAGCTCGAGCGGATCGCCAGGCAGGAGCGGCCGCGCCTGACCGGCCTCGCCTACCGCATGACCGGGTCGCTCAGCGACGCCGAGGACATCGTCCAAGACGCGCTGCTGCGCGTCCACCGCGCGCAGCCCCACAACATCGGGTCCCCGGCCGCGTACCTCACCACGATCACCACCCGCCTGGCGATCGACCACCTGCGGTCGGCTCGGGTGCGCCGCGAGTCCTACGTGGGCCCGTGGCTGCCCGAGCCGATCATCGCCGACCCAGCACCCGACGCCGCCGCGTCGGCCGAGCTCGCCGACACGCTCTCCATGGCCTTCCTCGTCGTGCTCGAGACCCTCAGCCCCGACGAGCGAGCCGTCCTCCTGCTCCACGACGTCTTCGCCTACCCGCACGCCGACATCGCCGAGATGCTCGGCCGAACCGACGCATCGTGCCGCCAGCTCCTGCGACGAGCGCGCCAGCGCATCGCAGCCGAGAGGCCTCGTGCCGACGCCAACCTCGCCCAACGCGACGAGGTCCTGCACCGCTTCCTCGACGCCTGCGACGGCGGCGACATGGACGCGTTCCTGTCGCTGCTCGCCGAGGATGCCGAGTTGACCTTCGATGGAGGCGCCGAGGTCAAGACCGCCGCCCGCAACCCGATCCGCGGCGCCCACCGCGTCGCTCGCTTCCTCGCGTACGTCATCGGACGCCTCGCCGACGGCGGTCGCGTCGCACCCGTCAGCCTCAACGGCGGCCCGGCCGCACTCGTCACAACCGGCAGGGGCGACATCATCGGCGCCGTCTTCGTCGAACCCGGCGCCGACGGGAGGGCCGCCCAGATTCGCTGGATCCGCAACCCGTCCAAACTCGCCGCCCTGCACTGAACCCCTCGGCACGGACTCCCTGACGAGCGGCACGGGGGCGGTGGACCGACCCGCTGGCGGCCACCAGGCCGCTCTTGTCACGGGCTGGCGCTCCGGCGTTCGACCATCGGGCAACGACGAAGGCCCAGGTCTGCGACCTGGGCCTTCTCCAGTGGCGGGGGCGGGATTTGAACCCGCGACCTTCGGGTTATGAGCCGCCTGAGCACCGTTCGATCTCGTGCGCTCCGGTGGCGCACAGTACGGCTGACCAGCCGATTCGCGGGCGCCTCGTGCGGTCGAGCGGGCCCCTGTGGTCCCCACTCCGGCGAAGATGGTTAGAGATCGTGGTAGAGACCGCGATGCAGAACGACTCCGCATCTGCCAGCGCCGACGGCACGCAGCGTGAGATCAGGCTGCGCCTCGGTCAGCGAGCAGGTGACGGTACTGGCTGACCGGCCCCGGCAGCGGTCGAACCCACACGAGCTCGCCCTCGACCTGCGCGACCTGGGCCACCGCCCGCACCTTGCCGGATCCCACGACCAGCCAGGCGCCCTCCACCACGATCGATGCATCGCGCGCGTCGCTCAGGAACGCCCACGGCAGACCCGTGTCGTCCTCGGTGTTCAGATCGACCCGCAGGTCAAGATCCTCCATCGGTCACCTCCTCGGATGCCGCGTGTCGTGTGCGACCATCTTTGCGCGCGCCGTCCGACGCCGTGGCCGTAACGTCGACGTCCTCACCGTCGGTCGGCTCGACATCAGATTCCCCTTGGCGCATGCTCGCCACGACGAGGCCGATTGGGCCTCTGTCAACATCGTCCAATCACTCCCCGCAACATGAAGACCCCTGAACGCGCCCGTCGCAGGCACGGCATCACCCCGGCGGACATCCGACTGCGCTGAGCCGCCGTAGGGCCTCTCGCCGCCGACCATGCAGCCGGGGTCACAGCGCCATCCGCGACTTCCTCAGTTGTGGCGGTAGGCGAGGCATTACCTCCCCGCCGCAAGGGCGGGGGCGGGGACACATGGAGTTGTTCCGAGCTGCCCAACAGCAATGACTGTGGCTAACCATTCAGCTGCAAGGGGTCGCACGGTGAATCGCTTCGTCGCCCCATCCCCCCTCCCCGCCACCGCCGTGGCCAGCGTTACCGCCTACGGCCATCGCGCCGGCTATCGCCGGGCGCGGAACCCGTCTACATCCAGAAGCGGCCACTCAGGCGCGCAGACGGGGAGCTTCTGCGCGGTCTGTAGTTGGCGCGCTCGTCGTGGGTCAGAACACAGATCCAGCGTCCGGGGCTGTGATCCAAGGTCGCCGTGCACCACGCGCACTCGTGGCCGGCGTCCTTGGCGCCACCATTCGT
>JAWKIM010000014.1:0-273364 GCA_041394365.1 Acidimicrobiales bacterium | reverse complement strand
ACACGGCGGATCTCCGAGAGCGTGGCGGCAGGGTCGGCCACGGTGCACAGCACCAGCGAGCACAACACCTCGTCCACGCTGGCGTCGGGCAGGGGCAAGCGTTCCGCACCGGTGGCCACGATCTCGAGGTCGACCCCGTGGTCGCGGGCCCGCTGCTCGAGCGATCGGTGCATCGCCCGGTTGGGCTCGATCGCCACGACCGTCCCGGCGCGGGCCAGGTGGGCGAAGTTGGCGCCGACCCCGGCGCCGATCTCCACCACCCGGCCGGGGCCGATGCCGGCGAACGCCGCGGCCTTGTGCTACGCGGTGATGTGGTTCAGGTAGCGGTCGAACGCTCGGAAGAACCAGGCGTTGAAGCGGCTGCGGGCGCCGTTGTCGAACCCGGCCGAGCCGTCGGCGGCGACGCTTGCGATCGGGGCGGTGGCCTCGGTGGCCTCGTGGGTCTGCTGGAGGTGGGAGATGGTCATGGCGTGCTCCTCGGTTGGCGGTGGACCGGCGCCGGCGTCACCGGCGGCGTTGCCGAGCACCGTGGCGGGCCCGGCTGGCGCCGCGCTCGCGTCCGCCTGTCGTCGCACTGTCGTCGTCGTGGGGCCGCGCCCCGGACGGCCCATGCCATACGGTCCGGTATGTCCAGACGGGAGAGGGTCGCATGGCGAGAGGATCGGCAACCGTGGCGCGGCCGCGGCTGGGCACGGCCGGTGTGCCGCCCTAGCATCACCTCGGGGGAAGGACTGCGATGGAGACCACCTTCGACGTGCTCGGCCCGCTGCGGGTGCGGGACCGCAACGGTGTGGATCACACGCCCAACGGTGTGCTGGGGCGGCGGCTGCTGGCTGCGCTGCTGTTGCAGCGTGGTGCGGTGGTGCCGCCGGCGCGCCTGGTCGACACCGTGTGGGGGGAGGAGACCGTACCGAATGGTCCGGCGGCGCTGCACTCCCACGTGTTCCGGTTGCGCAAACGGATACCCGGCCTGCCGGTGACCCACGAGCCCGGCGGCTACCGGCTGGCGGTGCTGGAGGCAACGATCGACGCCAACCGCTTCGAAGCGCTCGTCTCCGAGGCCAAGGTGCTGGCCCCGAACCAGCCCGCGGTGGCGCTGCAGCGTTTCGACGACGCCCTCGCTTGCTGGCGCGGCCGCCCGTACGCCGAGCTGGAGGACACCGATGACGGGCGCATCGAGATCGAGCGGCTGTGCGAGCTGCACCGCAGTGCGAGCGAGGAACGCCTGGCCGTGCTGCTGACGCTCGGCCGAGCGGGTGACGCCGCGGCCGAGCTGGCGGCGCTGGTGGCCCGGGAGCCGCTGCGCGAGCGGCCCCGCTTGCTGCTGATGGATGCGCTGGCGGCCTGCGGGCGGCGGGCGGAGGCGCTCCGGGTGTACGACGCCTACCGGCTGGCCCTCGCGGCCGAGCTGGGCGTGGCGCCCTCGCCGGTGATCCGGGCCCGTCACGAGGCACTGCTCGCGCTCGACGACGTCCATGCCGCCGATGTCGCGCACGACGATCGGGACAACGCCGCGGCGCCGGCCGCTGCGGCCGTGCGCCTCGGGTTGCCGCCGCGTCCGATCTCGTCGTTCGTGGGGCGGCAGCGGGAGCTCGATGAGCTCGACCGTCGGTTGCGCGCCTGGCGGCTGGTCACGGTGCTGGGGCCCGGCGGGGTGGGCAAGACCCGCCTCACCGTGGAGCTGGTGCACCGCGTGGCGGACCGTTTCGCCGGCGGCGTGCTGTACTGCGATCTGACCACCGTGGACGCCGGCCTCCCAAGAACCTCACGACCGCTGTGAGCGCCGCGGCCCGCATCAGGTGCGGGCGGGGGTGGCGGCAGGGGAGCGCCTGGCCGAGGTGCTGCGCCGCGACCACACGCTGCTGGTGCTCGACAACTGCGAACACGTGCTCGACGCCGCCGCCGAGCTGGTCGAGGGCCTCGTGGGTGCCACCGAGCACCTCGTGGTGCTTGGCCACCAGCCGTGAACGGCTGGCGGTGGACGGCGAGGCGCTGTTCCCGGTGGCGCCACTCGACTGCGCCCCGGCGGGCGGTGGGGCCTCGGCAACGACAGCTCTTCGCCGACCGCGCCGCCGCCGTCGGCGCCACCCTCGACGCCGTCGACGACACGTTGCTCGACGAGCTCTGCCGCCGGCTCGACGGCCTGCCCCTGGCCCTCGAGCTGGCTGCCACGCCTCCGCTCGTTCAGCCTGCAGGAGATCAGCGACGGGGTGGAGCGGAGCCTGTCGGTGCTGCAGGGCGGCCACCGTGGCCCGGCACCCGGTCCCTCGATGCCGCACTCGACCTGGTCTACCGCCTGCTCGACGACGAGCGGACGGTGCTGCAGGGGGCGGGGATCTTCGCCGCGCCGTTCGATGCGGTCGATCTGGCTGCGGTCTGCAACCTCCCCGAGGCCGTGGTACGGGAACGCCTGGCCACGTTGGTGGAGCGGTCGCTGGTGTTCCGCTCCGGGCCGCAGCACCGCCTGCTCGAGACGGTGCGCAGCGACGTGCGAGAGCGCCTGGCGCCCGAACAACGACAGGCGCTCGCCCGGCGCCACGCCCAGCAGCTCGGCCGGCGGGTCGAAGCGTTGTGCGCGGCGCTGCGACATGCGCCCGACGACGAGCCGATCGCCGCCGTGCGGCGGTTGCTGCCCGACCTCCGCCAGGCGTTCGGTACGGCGACGGCCGATGGCGACGTCGAGCTGGCGTTGGGCCTGGTCTGCGCCGGTCGGGACCTGGCCTTCGACGCGATGCTGCCGGAGCTGCTGCTGTGGGGCGAGCGGGCCGCTGCGCTGGGTTCGGCCGCCGGGCACCCGCTCACCGCCGACGCGCTGGCGATCGCCGCACTCGGCCGCTGGAAGATGGGTGATCTGGATGGGATGGGCCGGCTGCTCGAACGCGCGGTGGCCGAATCGGCCCGGCTCGGCATCCCCGATCGCTACGAGGTGCTCGGTGCGCTCGGCACCGAGGATCTGGCCCGGGGCCGGCTGGAGCGCGGCATCGAGCGCCTGTCGCGGTCGATGCACACCCCCGAGGTGGCCGGCGATCCCCACCGCCTGGCCGAGGGTGGCGCCACGCTGCTGATCTGCCGAGCCTACGCCCACGATCCGGCGGCCGACGGCACCGCCGCCCGACTGCTGGAGGAGGTCGCACCACGAGCCGGCGTCGTGCCCGCCGCCTGGTGTTGGTACGCCGCCGGCGAGAGCGCGCTCGACGTGGATCCGGAGCTGGCTCGCCGCCGCCTGGAGCGAGCGGTGGCGCTCGCCGATGCCGGCGGAGCCACGTTCGTGGCCGGGGTGGCCGGGGCATCTCTGGCCTCGCTGGCCGTCCGAGGGGGCCGGTTCGACGATGCCGTCCAGCAGTACCGCACCCTGCTACCGCACTGGCTGCGGGCCGGTGTGAGCGCACCGCTGTGGACGATGCTGCGCTCGGCCGTCGAGCTGCTGCTGTCGGTCGGTGCCGACGAGGCGGCCGCACGGGTGCTCGGTGCGGTCACCGCGCCGGGGTCGGGCAATGAGGTGGTGGGCGACGACGACCGCCGCTTGCGGGCCGCCGCCGCCGTCCTCGTCGAGCGCCTCGGCCCTGGTCGCTACGAGTCGTGCGTTGCCGAAGGCGGTTTGCTCGACGATGCAGCCGCCGCCTCGGAGGCGACGGCCGCCTTCAGCGCGGTCCCGGTCGGCGTCGGCTGATCACCGTCGAGCGATCGGCCGATGCCAACGGGGACGCTCGGATCGATACCGAGGACGAGCTGCCCGGTCTCGTGGGTCGGCGCGGCGTTAACCAGGTGGAACCCGCCACAGCAGACATCGCGATAGAGCCGTTCGAGCTCGTTGCCCCGCATCATGGCTCCGCCGCCGGCGACGTCGAGGCGGTGTCCGCACCCGCTTGGCGGCCTCGACCGCCCGCCACTTGCTAAACACGATCCTCGCCCCCAGAGCGGCCCGTGATCGATACCGGCCTGCCAGTCCTCCACGACCCGGTCGACGTTGGCCCAGGCGGCGTCGAGCTCGAGGTACATGGTGGCGATCTGGTGCTGGACCGACGGGTTGTGGGCGTACGTCCCCGCGGTATGGCGACAGAGCGCTTGGTGATGGCCGACTCGACGGCCCGGTTCAACGCCGCTCGGCGATGCCGGTGTAGACGTTGGCCATCAACGGCGGCGCCCGAACGTCCATCGCCCCCAGGAACGGGTGGTCCTGTGCACCGGCATCCACCACCGCGCCGATGCGATCGTCAGGCACGAACACGGCGTCGAGCAGGGTCTCGTAATGGCTCTGCGACGGTCGCATGCCCAGCGTGTCCACCGTGGCACGACGGTGACGCCCGCCGCCCACCGCTCGACGAAGCCGTGCACGATCGGGGCGCTGTGGATCGGACGCATCGGCGCGTGCACGCCGAGGTGGGACCACACCGGCCCGTTGGAACCGAACCAGCTTGTGACCGCTGAAGCGGTAGCCACCCGGCTCCGCGCACCGCGGCGGTGGACATGACCACCGGTGCGTCGTTGCCCACCTCGGCGTGGCCGGCGGCGAGATACCCTCCACGGCCTTGTCCGGATCCACCGGCAGGAGGTGTCGCCCGCCCGCTCCAGCTCGACGGCGATGCCCACCCAGTAGTGGTGCATGCACATGGCCAGCGCCGTGTGATTGCGAAGCGGGCAGGCCGCCGCTGGTTGGCGGCCAGCTCGCCCAGTGACAGGCCCCAACCGCCGAACGACTCGGGCACGGCGGCGCCCAGGTAGCCGATGCTGCGCAGCACGGCGAGATCATCATGGAAGTACTCGTTGCGATCGTCGTAGCCGGCGGCCCGGGTCCGGAACTCGGACAGCGTGGCGTCGTCCGGTAGGCCGCGGCGGGCGGTCGAGCGGTGCAGGGTTGCGGTCATTGGAGCCTCCTGAGGCCGGGAGCGGCCGACGGTGCGAGGCCCGGCTGGCCCCGCTCTCGTGCTGCTCGACGGTGCCGAACCGTGCTCGCGGTCGCTCGCGGCACCCTGACGCCGGACGGTCGGCGCGCGAGGTCGGGGCGACCGCGGCAGGCAGCGGGCCGGCGCAGCGATGGCGGCACCACCGGATCCCGAGGCCACCATGACCCTCACCACCACCACCAACACCACCAGCACCGCCAGCACGACCACCAGCACCGCCACCAACGTGTACCGCTCGCCTGACCCGCACCGCTCGAGCCCGGCGCCCGGCGAGCCAGCCACGCTTTCCTCGCCGCTGGTCGAGCACCGGGTCCACGGTCGTCGACGCATACTGCCGCTGGGGAGGCGCTTCGTGGCAGCAGCCGAGGCGCTGGTCGCGCCGCTGGCGGCGGCGGCCACCGCCCGACCGCGACCGTACCTACCCGCATGGCTCGGCTCGAGCTGGTCGCGCCACCGGGATGCCTTGGGCGCCCGCCCCGCTCGAGGTGGGCGGTTGGGGGCTGCGCTCGGTGCACGACCTCATCGTCGGCGCCAGCCGTCTGGCTCGCGGCAGCTTCGGCCATCGGGCTCAGCATGCACCTCCTCGCCGTCGACCTCCTGGCCCACCGCAGCCGCGGCCGGGCCGGCGATGCAGGCCGAGCCGCCGAGGCCGGGCAGGCGCTGGCGGCGCTGCAACGTCTGACCGGCCGCCGGCTCCTGGTGGCCGCCGCCATCAGCGAGCACGAACAGGACCTGCTGCGGCCGCGCACCGGGCGGTGCGCCACGACGATGGGTGGCTGATCGAGGGCGCAAGGCGTTCTGCATGTCGCCCGCCGCCGATGTGCTCAATGTGGCCGTCGCCTATGAACGGTCCGACGGCGAGGTCCGGATCGGGTTCGCGCCGGTGCCGCGCGCCAGGCCGCGGGCGTCATCATCGAGGACGACTGGGAGGCGCTCGGCATGCGGGCGTCGGATCGCACAGCGTCGTCACGTTCGATCATGTCGTGGTGGGCCACGATCAGCTGGGCGACGCCTTCCCCTACGGACAGGGCAGCGGCGCCGCGGCTCCTGAACGCCTCACCTCGGGCCTGGGCCATGCCTCCACCGCCCTCGGGGTGGCCGAGGCGGCCACGCCGCCATCACCGATGCGCCGGCGGTCCGGCGTAGGCGCCGTGCCGCCCCGAGGGCGCTCATGGCGCTGGCCGACAACGCCGTCGATCTCGCCGCCATGCGGGCCACGCTCGCCGCCGCGGCGGCCACGACGGTGGACGAGCACCGGAGTCGCGTCGAAGCCGGCGAGTCCGTGAGCGACGATGACCGCTGCGAGGCGATGGCGGTGGCCCAGCGAGCCAGGCGTTCGTGGATCGTTCGGCGGTGCGGGTGGTCGACCGTGCCCTGGAGCTGTCCGGCGGCGCCGGCCTCGACGCCCACCGCTGTCGCGGGCCCTGGCCGGGACGTGCGGGCCGGCGTTCATGCACCCCTACGGCGCCAACCGCGCCTACGACCTCATCGGCGGTGGAGCTCGGCTTCGAACCGGAGCTCGGTTGAGCCGCGGGCGGGCGGCGTGCCGGCCATCCACGGCGGCGCGTCAGCCGCCGAGCAACCCGTCGAGGACCGCGCTGGCGGCGTCGGGGTGGCGCCCACGAGCCGGCGCCAGGCGACGTGGCCGTCGGGTCGGACCAACACGGCGCCGGTGGCGGTGATCCATGGGCCGCTCAGCTCGGCCGCCCGGTCCTGCGCCACCGCCGCCAGCAGCTCCACCCGCAGCACCGCGCCTCCGCCCCCGGTGATTGCGGCGCATCGAACGCAGAGCCGAGCAGCAGCACGAACCGGTCGTCGTAGAGATCGAGCATGGAGCCACCGGCCGTACCCATCGGTACGTGGGGCGCCCGGTGGCCAGGGCAGGCCTGCGGGCAGTGGTCGCGCACCGGATCGATCGACGGGCAGCGGCTCGCTCCCGTCGGGCACAGGGCAGCCCTCGTCGTAGTGCAGGCCGAGGTCCATGCCCAACCAGTTGCCGTACCGACCGGCGGCGTCGATGGCCTGCTGCTCGGCGGCGGGGTCGGCGGCGCCGCCCTCCACCAGCTTGCGGATGCGACCCACGTTGCGGGTGTTCTCCAGCGAGCGGTCCGGCGTTGTAGCGGGCGATCGGCGCCCGCTCCGTGTGGTACGTGTCGAGCAGGTGGTCACCGGCCCGACCTCAGGCCACGTAGGCCAGCTTCCACGCCAGGTTGTGCGTGTCCTGCACCGCGGTGTTCATCCCGAAGCCGCCGGAGGGCGGCAACTGGTGGGCGGCGTCGCCCACCAGGAAGACCGGCCCGCCAGCGGAGCCGCTCGGCCACCGTGGCCGCCATCACCCACGGGATCACGTCGAGCACCCGGACATCGAGATCGGCCCACGCCCACCGAACGGCGGATCCCAGTCCGCTGCGCCTTGTCGGCGGTGAAGCTGTCAGCGGGATCGACCCGCGGGTCGTAGCCGATCTGGCAGAGCCAGCGGTGGGCGGTGTCGATCTTCTGGAACACGTTGCGAGCCGGGGCGGTGGTCCAGTAGAGCGCCGCCGGGCGGGATGCCGTCCAGCGGTCGAGGTCGGCCACGAACTGGCAGTTGACCAGCGTGGCCAGCTCGGTGGGGCCGTCCAGGCGCACGCCGATGGCCCGCCGCACCGCCGAGGCCGCCCCGTCGGCGGCGACCACCCAGCGGGCGTCGATCCGTTCCGTACCGGTCGGTCCGCCGAGCGAGCGCGCACCCCGTCGGGCGTCACCCTGCAGGTCCTCCAGCAGCACGCCGCGGCGCACGCGCACGGTGTCGTAGCCGCCGGCCAGCTGTTCCAGCAGCGGTTCGATCCGGTCCTGTAGGCTCGAGCAGCAGCCACCGGTGCGGTCGAGACCTGCGCCGTCCACCACCGGCTGCACGGCCATCGCCGTGCGGCCGATCTCAACCGGCCAGCGTCTCGGTGTAGACCAGCGCCTCGGTCCACGGCAACGGCAGGCTGGCGGCGGCGACCACGTCGTCGAGGATGCCCCACTGACGGAACAGCTCGGCGGTGCGGACGTTCACCGAGCGGGCCCGGGAGGTGGCGTTGACGTGCGCCCGCCGTTCGATCGGCGTGCAGTCCAGGCCGAAGCGACCCAGCTGCTGACCATGGCCGAACCCGCCGGACCGCCGCCCACCACCAGCACCGTCGTCTCGCTCACCTCGTGTCAACCGCTCGCCGTCGTGGTGCGCAGCGTGCCGAGCACCTGCTCGATCAGGAGCCATAAGTCCCCGCCTCGCGCAGCGCCCTCGACAGTGCTCGCCCAGCCGGGAAGCGATGGGGTCGATCTCTCGTTTCCGGTGTGCCGCTCAACAGCACCGGCGATCACGGCAGGCGCAGCCGGCCCTCCGATGGGTGCTCGACCGGCTCGAAGAAGCCGACCGCCTGCAGGTGCGGGTCCTCGAGGAGCTCGTCGAGGGTCTGCAGCGCAACCGCCGGCACCCCGATGCGCTCGAACAGCGCCAGCCACTCGTCGGTGGGCCGGGTGGCCAGCAGCTCCGCCAGCGTGCTCTGCACCAGCTCCACGTTGCGGAGCCGGTTGGCGATGGACCCGAACCGGGGTCGGCGGCCAAGTCGGCCCGGTCGACGGCCTCGAACAGCGCCCGGAAGTGCTTGTCCTGGTGCGGCAGCGCACAGAGGAACCCATCCGCGGTGGGGAAGGGACAGCGCCTGGGCTCGAGCACCCAGGCGTAGCCGGGCGGGCCAGCGGGGGTCGAACGTGGCGTCCCACAGGTGCTCCACCAGCTGGAAGGCGGCCGTCGCGCCGAACAGCGGCACGGTCACCGCCTGACCCTGCCCCGTCCGCTCGCGATGGAAGAGCGCAGCGAGCAAGGCGGCGGCCAGCGCCAGGCCGGCGTGCTTGTCGGCCACCACGCCCGGCAGGTAGGCGGGCCGGTCACCCGGGCCAGGTTGGTGGCCATCCCGGTGAGCCCCTGCACGACGTCGTCGTAGGCCGGGCGGTCGGCGTAGGAGCCCGTCCGGTCCGAAGCCGGCCAGAACGGCGTAGATGATGTCGGACTACTGCACGGACGGCGTCGTGGCCCAAGCCGAGCCGCTCGATGGCGGCGGGCCGCATGTTGTGCACGAACACGTCAGCCCGCGACACAGCTGCAGCACGGCCTGCCGGCCGGCCTCGGTGCGGGCGTCGAGGCGGACCGACCGCTTGCCCCGGCCCGGGGTCAGGAACGCAGGCCATGTCCGGGTGAGCGGGCCGCCGGCCTGGCGGGTGGTGTCCCCCTCCGGCGGCTCCACCTTGATCACGGCGGCGCCGAGATCGGCCAGCCACATCGTGGCGTAGGGCCCCGCCACCACCGAGCTCAGATCCACGGTACGCACGCCGGCCAGGGACCGCCCGCTCCTCGCTCATCGCAGGGCGCCGATCACCCGCTCGCCGAAGCGGCCCAGCAGCTCGTCGGGATCGGCGGCGAAGGCCTCGGCGGGCACCACGATCCTGCTCACCCCGGCGGCGGCCAGCGCCTCGATCGCCCGCAAGGGCTCCTCGCCCAGCGCCTCGGGGCAGCCGGTCATGAACGAGACGGCGTCGGATCCCGGCGGCGGGCCACCGCGCTGCGGCGGACCTCGTCGAAGGGGCTGCAGGTCGGCGGCGGTGCCGGTGGCAGGAAGAAGCCGTCGCGGGCGGCCCCGGCGCGGCGGGCGGCCGGCATCCGGTGGCCGCCGATGACGATCAGCAGCGGTGCTGCTGCGGTTTCGGGTGCAGCTCATGCCGTGGAAGCTGACGTGGCGGCCTTCGAAGGAGGCGTCGTCGCCGGCCCACAGCGCCCGGATGGCGCCGACGTACTCATCGGTACGGGCACCGCGCCCCTCGAAGGAGGCACGCCGGGGGCCTCGAACTCCTCCGCAGCCAGCCCACGCCGATGCCCTGGCTCGATGCGGCCCCCGACAGGGCGTCGAGCGTGGCCACCTGTTTCGCCACCAGCAGGGGGTTGCGCTGCGGCAGCACCAGCACCCCGGTGAGCAGGCGCAGCGTCGTGGTGTGGGCGGCCACGTGAGCCATCAGATGAAGCCCGGGTCGGGCAGGGCGGTGTCGGGTCCGCCGGGGAGGCGGCGGTGGGCGAGTACGGGTAGACGCTGTCGTACTCGGTGGGCCGCACGATGTGCTTGGTGAGCAACGACTCGATCCCGGCGGCCTCGGCGGCGCAGGCCAGGCGGGCGAGCGTCGCCGGGCTCGGGGCACACCAGGTTGGCGAAGTGCAGGGCGAACTTCGGCAGCGGCGCCTCCCGCTCGGCGCCGGGGGCGAGCCCTCCGGCGATCGCTATAGCTGGAACAGCACTGTATTGGCGGTGGCGCTCGGGCAAGACGCCGGCGAAGCGGCAGCGGCTCGCGGCGGCGGTGTCCAGGTGGAGCAGGCTCAGCACGGCGGCGGATCAGCTCGCGCAGGATCGGCAGCTTGTACCCGTTGCGGCTGAGCGCCGTGGCGCCGTCGTCGGCCGCCTCGGCGGCCCGCTCGGCGGCATCGGCCGGATGCCGGCCCTCCACCGCCGCCTCGGCCGGGCCCAGCCGCAGCGGGGTGTTCGCCACCCCGCCGGCCACCAGGCACACGTCCGAGGCGATGCCGTCGTCGTCGAAGGTGGCCACCGCCGCCACGCTGACCAGCGCGAACGCCCACGTGGCCCGGTCCATCGCCTTCACGTACGAGCTGCGGCGGCGGTCGATTACGGGCACGGTGAGGGCGGTCACCACCTCCCGGTCCGACACGCCGTGCTCGATCCGGCGGGTCTCGGTGGGCGGGTGGAGCAGACCCGACATGGCGGTCGCTCGCCGATGGGGCTGCCGAGGGTGACCAGCCCGCCCAGCGCCACCAGCACCTGCCGGATCGGAGGGTGCACGGCGACGCGGTCGATCGGTGCCGAACACGGCATGGTGCTCGTTGCAGCCGTGGCGGGCCGGGCAGTCGTCACCGCCGTCCAACCAGCACGAGAGAGGTCGGGATCGCGGTAGTACCAGCAGCGAGGGCGCTGCAGGATGTTGCCGCCCAGCGTCGCCCGGTTGCGCAGCTGCGGGGTGGCCGCCTCGGACACGGCCTGGGTGAGCGCGGTGGCGGTGGCCCGCAAGCCGTGGTGGTCCTGCACGGCGCGCAGGGTGGTCAGCGCCCCGATGCGCCAGGCGCCGTCGGCTCGTTGCACCCCGACCGGCAGCTCGCCGGTCTTGAGATCGACGAGCACGGCCGGCTGCTCGAGGCCGAGCTTGAGGCGGGGGATCAGATCGGTGCCGCCGGCCAGCGGGCGGACCTCGGGGCCGAGCTCGTCGAGGGCGTCGGGCTCCTCGGCGAGCGTGGTGTAGTGGAACGGGTTCATCGCGGTCGCTCCGTGGTCTCCTGCGCGGTGTCGGCCGGCGCCTGTGCCGGTTGCTGCTGTGCGGGTTGTGGCCGTGCGGGTTGTGGCCGGCTGCGGGCGGCGCGGCCGGCGAGGGCGACCGCATCGAGCACCCGCCGTCGGGTTATCGGCAGCTCCGTGATGCGCACGCCGATGGCGTCGCTCACCGCGTTGGCGATGGCGGCGGGCACGGCGATCATCGGCAGCTCGCCGATGCCCTTGACCCCGAGCGGGTTGGCCGCCTCGTCGGCCACGCCCACCACGGCATGGTGCACGGCGCACGTGTCGGCCACGGTGGGCACGAGGTAGTCCTCGAGCGACGCGTTGACCACCGTGCCGAGCCGGCCGTCGGTGAGCTGCGACTCGGTCAGGGCGAAGCCGATGCCCTGGGCGACGCCGCCGATGATCTGGCTCTCGACCAGCCGCGGGTTGATGATGCGACCGCAATCGGGTGCGACCACGATCCGGGTCACCCGGACCTCGCCGGTGGCCACGTCCACCTCGACGTCGGCCACGGCGGCGCCGGACGTGCGCACGGTCACGCCGTCGGGTTGGCCCAGCGTGGCGCCGCGGCCCCGCACCCCTTCGGGCCCGATGCCGGCGAGCACCTCGGCCACGCTGCACCGGCGGCCGTCGCCGGCGGCGATCTCGCCGGCCGAGAGGTGGAGCTCGTCGGCCCGGCAGCCCAGCCGGTCGGCCGCCGCCGCCAGCAGACGGTGCCGGGCTTCGGCCGCCGCCGCCCGGACGGCGGGTGCCATCGTGGGGGCGGTGGCGCTGCCGGAGCTGGTGGGTGCGGGAGGCCCCGCCGCGGTGTCGCCCAGACCGATCCGTATCTCGTCGGGATCGAGGCCGAGCTGCTCGGCGGCCACCTGGGCCAGCAGCGTCCGCGTCCCGGTGCCGATGTCCTGGGTGGTGGTGCGCACCTCGGCCGATCCGTCCTCGTGCAGCTCGACGTCGGCGAACCCGGGTGGGCTGGCACCGCCGCCGACCCAGTCGTGGGCGGCGAACCCCCTACCATACCGTACGGTCTGCTCGCGGGTGATGGCCGGATCAGCCCGGCGGTCGGGCGCGCCTTCGGTGTGGTCGGGTGGCACCAGCGGGCGCGGCACCCAGCCGGCGACCTCGACGATGCGGTCATAGGCCGCCGGCAGCGCCGTCGGCGACGACAGCGGCCGCCCGGCCTCCTGGTCGACGTCGGTGTGGTTGCGGCGGCGGAGCTCGATCGGGTCCACACCGACCCGGTCGGCGAGCTCGTCCATGGCCGACTCGAGGGCGAAGATCGACTCGACGAACCCGGGGGCGCGGAACGCCACCGCCGGACCGGTGTTGGTGTAGACGAACGTCGTGGTGGTCCGCACGGCCGGGCAGCGGTACAGCGACAGGTACGGCCCCCACAGCGCCGCCGACTCACCGCCGGTGCGGTACGCCCCGCTGTCGCCGAGCAACTCGGCGTCGATGGCCACCAGCGTGCCGTCGCGCCGCGCACCCAGGCGCACCCGTTGCCGCGTCGCCCCGCGCTTGCCGGCCGCCAGGTTCTCTCCCCGCCGGTCGTACAGGCAGCGCACCGGCCGGAGGCAACGTTGCGACAGCAACGCGGCGATGGCCACGTCCTTCCACGGGATCTGCTTGGCGCCGAAGCCGCCGCCGATGTGCTCGGCGATGACGCGCACCCGACTGTGGGCCAGGCCCAGCGCGTCGGCGATCATCGACCGTACGTCGTTGACGCCTTGGGTGGAGGCGTGCAACGTGAGCTCCCCGCCCGACCACGAGGCGACGCAGCCATGCGGTTCGAAGGCGTTGTGCACCGCCGTCGGCGTGCGGTAGGTGCGTTCCACGACCACCTCGGCGGTGGCCAGCGCGGCATCGACGTCGCCGCGGCCCTGCACCTTCGGCGCCTTCGTGCGGTTGCCGCCGGGGTGCACCGCCGGGGCGTCGGGATCGAGCGCGGCCTCGAAGTCGGTCACGTGGGGCAACGGTTCGTAGTCCACCCGCACCGCCGCCGCCCCCGCCCGTGCCGCCCGGGCGGACGTCGCCGCCACCGCGGCCACCTCGTCACCGACGAAGCGCACCGTGGAGCCGAGCAACGGCACGCCCTCCTGGTACCAGCGCACGGTGGCGGTGTCGGCGGGGGTGAGCACGTCCACCACGCCGGGCACCGCCAGGGCGGCACGCACGTCCACCGATCGGACCCGGGCGTGGGGGTGGGCTGCGCACGATCGCCGCTTCCAGCTGACCGGGGAGGTGGACGTCCGCGCTGTAGCGGGCCGCGCGGTCACCTTGGCCGGTGCTTCGCGCCGCGGCACCGGCGCCCCGACCATGCCGGTCGGTGTGGTGCGCTCGTCCGGCCGGGGATGGAGCCGCTCGAGTCGATCACGGCGCCACCGCACCCGCACCCGCCCCTGCGGCCCGGCGGGCGGCCAGTCGGGCGGCGTCGATCAGGTGGCGGTACGCCCCGCAACGGCAGAGGTTGCCGCTGAGCGCCTCGACCAGCGCGGCGTCGTCGGCGGGGAGGCCCGTCGCAGCTCCGCCTCCACCGCCAGCACCTGGCCGGGCGTGCAGAACCCGCACTGCAGGGCGTCGCAGGCGATGAACGCCTCCTGGACGTTGGAGAGCTGCCCGCCCCGGGCCTGGCCCTCGATCGTCTCCACCTCGTGACCATCGCACTCGGCGGCAAGGACCAGGCACGAGTACACGGCGTCGTCGTCCACGATCACGGTGCAAGCGCCGCAGTCGCCCATGCCGCACACCTCCTTGGTGCCGGTGAGGCCGAGCTCGTCGCGCAACAGCTCCACCAGGGTGGTGCGCTCCTCGGTGGCGATGAGCTGGGCGCGGCCGTTGATGCGCACGAGCGCCCGGCGCAGCGCCCGTCGGTCCAGGTCCGCAGACCAGCGGGCCGATGCGTCGTCGCGGTGTGCGTCGTCACCGTATGCGTCGTCGTTCGACATCCCGGGTGGGTACCCCGATTGGCGCTGCGGCTACCGGATCGATGCCCGCCGCGCTCCCCGCCGGTCGGCGGGTGCGCTGCAGAGCCAGCGGTCTTCGCGCCGGAACCGGGCGCTGCTGCTTCACTTTTCCCTTGCGTGGCGCGACACTGCTTGAGCGTGCGATCGTCGCGAACCGGGGGGTATGGCGATGCATCACGAGAGAGACCCGGGCGACCACCTGGTGACCGCTAGGACGCGGGAGGTGGAGCTGGAGGACCAGCAGGTCTTCATCGGAGCCGGGCGGGGGCCCTCTCCGGCCGAGTCGGCTGCGGCGGACCGGATGCGTTCGGTGCCCGAGTCGGTGCGCGATCACTACCGGGAGATGCTGTTCCGCGGCGCCAACCAGCGCGGCGAGGGCCGCATCGATCCCTGAACGGTCGAGCGGGAGCCGAGCGGCGCGCGTCCGGCCATGACGACGGGCGCGCGCCTTCTCGCCAGGCGTGCGGAGATCCGAGCGGAGAACGTGGAGCGATGATGGGGGAGACGGTGGGTTCGATCGGCGAGGGCGTCACGGCCGAGGGGCGCGGTTGAGGCCGGCCATGCACAGCACGACGACGATCGTGGCGTTGTTCCGCTCCAAGGGGTTGCGCATCACACCGCAACGGTTGGCCATCTTCGCCGCCCTGCAGGGCGACGAGAGCCACCCGACGGCGCCCACCGTGTACGAGCGGGTGGCGGTCAGCATGCCGTCGATCTCGCTTCGCACCGTCTACCAGACGCTCAACGACCCCTGTGCGCTGGGCGTCATCGGGTCGGTGCACCTCGGCGGTGATGCGCTGCGGTTCGACCCCAACACCGACGAGCACCACCACCTGGTCTGCGACGCCTGCGGGTCGATCGCCGACACCTACCTCGACGTGGGCGGCCTGCAGCCCGACGCCGACGAGGCTTTCGCCGTCCACCGCACCCGCGTGGTGCTGCACGGCACCTGCCGGGCGTGCCGGACCGGCGCGCTGACCGGCTGACGCCCCCGACCACCGGCCCACCAGATCCCCCGGCCGGCGCGGTCGTCCGGGAGCCGCACTCCCGGCTCCCCGGGCGACGGTCGGTCGCTCGGGCTCGGTGCGTGCGTCTGCCCAGCTGGTGAGGCGGGTAGGGCTCAACGCCATGAGCCCCGTGCGGTGCGCGCCCTTGGCGGTGCGCTCATGACCGAGCCCGCCAGCGCAGCCGATCCCGGCTGCGCAACCGATCCCGACCGACCGGTCGAAGCCGCCGACACGCCGGTCCTGTCGGTCGATGGCCTGCATCGTCGTCTCGGCGGTCGGGTCGTGCTCGACGGCGTGAGCCTTGAGGTGCCGCCCGGTCGCATCGTGGGACTGCTCGGTCCCAACGGCGCCGGCAAGACGACGCTGTTGCGGATCGTGTTCGGGGTGCTGGAGGCCGAACGCGGCACCGTGTCGTGGGCCGGCCGTCCGGCCACCGCCGCGGCCCGCCGGTCGTGGGGGTACCTGCCCCAGGAGCGCGGGCTGTACCGCGACATGCGGGTGGGCGACCATCTGCGGTGGCTCGCCCGGTTGCACGGGCTGGCGCTCGACGCCGCGGCCCGGCGGGTTTCGTCGCTGCTCGAGCGGCTCGGTCTCGCCGATCGGAGCGGCGATGACATCAAGCGGCTCTCGGGCGGCCTCGCCCAGCGGGTCCAGCTGGCGGCGGCCATGGTGCACGGTCCACAGCTGCTGGCGCTCGACGAACCCTTCGCCGGGCTCGATCCTGCCGGTGTCGCCTTCCTCTCCCGGCTGGCCCTCGACCACGTGGCCGCCGGGGGCAACCTGCTGCTGTCGAGCCACCAGCTCGACGTCGTCGAGGACCTCTGCGACGACATCGTCCTGGTGCAGCGGGGCCGGGTCGTGCTGCAAGGTCGTCTCGACGAGTTGAAGCGGTCGAGCACGGCTCGGTTCCTGCGGGTGGACGGTGAGGTCGACCCGGCGTGGCTCGACGGGCGAGGCCGACATCGTCGAGCGCCCGGGGCCGGACGCGGCTGCGTCTGACACCTGGCGGGGATCCCGCCGCGGTGCTCGACGTGGTGCGGGCGCACCGACCGGTGCACGACTTCGCAGTGGAGGCGCCCACGCTGGCGGAGCTGTTCCTGGCGGCCACCGGCGAGCGCGCCGGCACCTCCGTCGCCACCGGTGGGTCGCCGCAACCGTACGCCGGCCCCACCAGGCCCGCCGCCGCTCGGGGGCGAGCGTGATCGGCGAGGCCGCTGCCACCTGGCTGGTCGCCGTGCGCGAGGTGCGAGAGGCCGCCCGCCACAAGGCGCTGTGGCTCACCGCGGCTGCGATCCTGGCGGCGTCGACGCTGCTGATGCTCCTGCCCGAACTGATCGGTGACCAGGACGGCACCAGACGGGTCGGCTTGGTGGGCGACGTCGCCGCCGGCCTCGAACCGACCTTGCGTTCGGCGGTGGCCGCGCAGGGCCTCGAGCTGGAGACCGAGCCGGTGGCGGATCGAGCGGCCGCCGTCGCCGACGTGGAGGGGGACCGGTTGGACGCGGCCATCGTCGTGCCGTCGTCCTCAGCCGCCGGGACGGTGCCGGGGTTGATCACTGACGAACCGGGCGCTGCGTTCACCGCCACCCTGCGTCAAGCCATCGCCGTGGAGCACACCCGTTCGGTGTTGCGCTCGGCGGGTGTCGACGACGCCACGATCCTCGACGCCCTGACACCGCCGGAGGTGTCCATCGAGGTGGTCGATGAAGACCGTTCGGGCCGGGTGGCGGCGGCCTCTGCGGTGTCGATCGCGGTCTACCTCCTGCTGTTCATCGTGACCCTGCAGGTGGCCAACGGCGTCGCCATCGAGAAGGCCAACCGTGCCTCGGAGGTGCTGCTGCCGGTGGTCGCACCCCGCGTCCTGCTGTTCGGCAAAGTGCTGGGGGTGGGGGCAACCGCCCTGCTGCCGGTGGTGGCCGGCCTGTCACCGGTGCTCGTCCGCACCGTCGCCGGTGGCGACCTACCCAGCGGTACGCTGGCCGCCGCGCTGGCGGGCGCAGCCTGGTTCGTGCTGGGTAGCGGCCTGTACCTGTAGCGCCGCCGCTGCGCTCGGCTCCCTGGTCGAACGGCAGGAGGACGCCGGGTCCTCCGCCGGTGTGCTGACCGTGTTCCTGGTGGGCTCGTACCTGGTCGCCCAGAGCGCCGCCGACACACCGCTCGGTCTGGTGCTCGCCTTGGTGCCGGTCAGCGCGCCATGGTCGAACCGGCCCGTCTCGCGCTTGGCGTGTCCTCCCCGCTCGAAGCGACGGCCTCGCTGGCGTTCCTGCTCGTCGGTGTGGTCGGGACGGCCCGCCTGGCGGTGATGGTGTACGGGCGCGGCCTGGTCCACAGCGGTCAACGGCTGCGCATCCGCGACGCACTGCGCCGAAGCGCAGCGACTGCGATCCCACGGCACGCACCCCCGCCCGTGTGACCGCTGCGGCCGGTGGCCGGTTCAGGCCGCAGCGGCCTCGGTGCGCCCGACGAACTCGGCGATGGTGGAGGCGGCGATGACCCCGCCGGAGCGGTCGAGGATCTCGAACAGGCGCCCGTCGGGCGCGTGGGTGCTGAACAGCATGGTCAGACCGTCCGGCCCGGCGCACTCCATGTGGGTCTCGCCGTCGGGCACGTTGCCGACGAAGCCGGCGGTGCGCACCTTGCGCACCGTCTCGAACTCCCGGGTCTCGGTGAGGTGCTGCTCGCCCTCGATGACCACGGCCTTGGTGGTGCCCAGGTGCCGGTGGTAGTGGCAGTAGGCGTTGGGCGCCCAGCGCACCAGGAAGTCGATGCGGCCGGCCTCGACATCGGCCTCCACCACGCAGGCGGCGTAGTCGATGGGGTAGTCGAACTTCGGGCTGCCGGTGAACGGGAACCACGTCGCGTCGGCGAGGTCGAACCCGGCGGGCAGCGAGGTGTTGAGCGTCGTGTCCATGGGCGGCATCTCCTCGAGGGTTCGGCCCGGGGGTCCCGGTGCGGTGCGCCCGGAGCGTACCGCACCGTCGCGCCGGCCTCGGCCGGGCGGGCCGGGGACGCCGCGCCGCACCGCTCGCAAGGCGATGCTCCGGTTTCGTGGTCGGCGCCGGTTAACCTGGCAGCGGCGTGCCGGGAAGTCTGGTCGGCGTACTCGCAGGTCCGATCGACCCCGGGAGCATCGATGCGCGCCAACCCGTCCACCTCCGCCGCACCGGTGCCGGCGCGCGCCGCCGGCGCCGTTCGCTGCGAACCCAGCGGGAGCACCAGCCGTTGACCGCCACGGCGGCGATCGCCACCTTCTTCCTCACCGCCCCGCTCGTGACGTGGACGGCCGCCCGACGGGGCCCGCGGGCCGCGTTCGCCCTTGCCGCGCTGCCGATGCTGTTGACGGTGGCGTGGGCAACCGCTGCGCTGCCCACCATCCTCGACGGCGACGCCCAGCGGCAGGGCTGGTCGTGGCTCGATGCGCTCGGCCTGCGGGTCGATCTCGCCCTCGACGGGTTCTCGGCGCTGTTCGTGCTGCTCGTCGCGGGGGTCGGTGCGCTGATCTGCCTCTACGCCGCCTGGTACTTCGACGCCGATGAACCGGTCGGCCGCCTCGCCGGCCTGCTCGTCGCCTTCGCCGGGGCGATGGTCGGGCTGGTGCTGGCCGACAACCTGCTCGTGCTCTACCTGTTCTGGGAGCTCACGTCGATCACGTCGTACCTGCTCATCGGGACCAAGGACCGCCAGGCCGCCGCCCGCGACGCCGCACTGCAGGCGCTGCTGGTGACCGGCGCCGGCGGGCTGGCCATGCTCGGTGGGTTCGTGATCCTGGCCCAGCAGGCCGGTACCGCATCGCTCTCGGCGCTGCTGGCCGCACCGCCCAGCGGCACGGCGGTGGAGGTGGCGCTCGCCCTCGTGCTCGTCGGTGCCCTGGCCAAGTCCGCCCAGGTGCCGCTGCACTTCTGGCTGCCCGGCGCCATGGCCGCCCCCACCCCGATCAGCGCCTACCTGCACTCGGCCACCATGGTGAAAGCGGGCATCTACCTGATCGCCCGGCTGTCGGGTCCCTTCGCCGAGCAGGTCGGGTGGTGGCGACCCGTGCTGGTGGGCATCGGGCTGGCCACCATGGTGCTCGGCGGGTGGCGGGCGTTGCGCCAGCACGACGCCAAGCTGCTGCTCGCCTTCGGCACGGTCAACCAGCTCGGGTTGCTGGTGGCGCTGTTCGGCGCCGGCGTGCCCGAGCTGACCTTCGCCGGCGTGGCGGTGTTGCTGGCCCACGCCCTCTACAAGGCGGCGCTGTTCATGGTGGTCGGCGTCATCGATCACCAGACCCACACCCGGGATCTGCGCGTGCTCGGCTCGGTGTCGGCCCGCTGGCCGGCGCTCACCGCCGTCGCCGTGATCGGCAGCCTGTCGATGGCGGGGATCGTGCCGTTGTTCGGTTTCGTGGCCAAGGAGGCGGCGTTCGAGGCGCTGTTGCACGGCGGGCTCGGCGCCGCCGCGGTGGTCGCCGCGGTGGGCGGTTCCGTGCTGTCGGTGGCGTTCGCCGCCCGCCTGGTGTGGGGGCTGTTCGGCCGGCTGGAGCCGGTCGACGCCCCGCCCGGGGCCGCGGCCGATGCCAGCTTGGCCGAAGGGCACGCCGGGGAGCACGCCGGTGCCGTTCCTGGCGCCGGCGGCGTTGCTGGTGGGTGTCTCGGTGCTGCTGGGCCTGTGGCCGGGGCTGATCGTGCCGTTCGTGGAACGGGCGGCACAGTCGATCGATCCGGAAGCGACGGGCGGGCTCTACCTCTGGCACGGGTTCACCGGCGCGCTGCTGCTGTCGGCGGTGGCCATCGTCGGCGGCGGTGCTGGTCGGTTCCCGCCAGGGCGTGGCGCGCCTGCAGGCCACGCTGTCGGTGCTGCCCTCGGCCGAGTCCGCCTACCGGTCCACCGTGCGCTGGCTGCTGCTCATCGCCGGGCGGGTCACCGCGGTGGCGCAGAGCGGGTCGTTGCCCGCCTACCTGACCGTCATCCTCGCCACCGCGGTCGTCGTGCCCGGCTCGGCGCTGCTCGCCGGCCGGGCGTGGCCGCAGGACGCCGTCGTGGTGGAATCGCCGCTGCAGGCCGTCGTCGTGGCGGTCACCGGCTGCATCGCGCTGGGCGTCATCGCCGCCCGCCGCCGCTTCGCCGCCATCGTCTCCCTCGGGGGCGTCGGTTTCAGCGTGGCGCTGCTGTTCGTGCTGCACGGCGCGCCCGACCTGGCGCTCACCCAGCTCCTCATCGAGACGCTCACCCTGATCGTCTTCGTGCTCGTGTTGCGCCGCCTGCCCGACCGGTTCACCACCACCCGCTGGAAGGCGGCCCGGGCCTCCCGGCTGCTGCTGGCCGGCGGGGTCGGCACGTTCGTCACCTTGTTCGCCCTCATCGCCGCCGCCCAGCGCAGCGCCCCGCCGGCCTCCGATGGGCAGGTGGCCCGGGCCGTGCCCGAGGCCGGCGGCCGCAACATCGTCAACGTGATCCTGGTGGACTTCCGCGGCTTCGACACGCTGGGCGAGATCACCGTGCTGGCCACCGCCGCGGTGGGTATCGCCGGGCTCGTGCGGGCCGGCCGCCGGACCCCGGCCCGGGAGGGCGAGCGCCCGTGAACCGTTCGACGATCCTGGCCGCGGCCGCCGTTGCGGTGTTCCACACCGCGCTGGTGTTCTCGCTCTACCTGCTCTTCGCCGGTCACAACCAGCCGGGCGGCGGCTTCGCCGGTGGCCTGGTGGCGGCCGCCGCGCTGGTCATCCGCTACGTCGACGGCGGCGCCGAGGCGGTGCGGGCGCTCGTGCCGCTGGAGCCCATGTCGCTGCTGGGCGCCGGTCTGGTCCTGGCCAACCTCACCGGGGTGGCCGCTTGGCTGGCCGGCGGCGCGTTCCTCGAGAGCGCCACGTGGAGCTGGGACCTGCCGGTGCTCGGCACGGTCAAGACCAGCTCGGCGTTGGCCTTCGACACCGGCGTGTACCTGGTGGTCGTGGCCCTGGTGCTGATGGTGCTGCGCACCCTGGGCGAGGAGGACGCCGCATGATCGTCGCCCTCGCCGTGTTGGCCGGTCTGCTCTACGCCTGCGGGGTGTACCTGCTGCTGCAGCGCACCCTGACCCGCATCATCATCGGGCTGGTCCTGCTCGGCCACGGCGCCAACGTGCTGCTGCTGGTGGCCGGCGGTCGATCGGGCGCCGCACCGTTCGGTGGTGCCGAGCTGGTGGGCCGGGTGAGCGACCCGCTGCCCCAAGCGCTGGCGCTGACGGCCATGGTCATCACGTTCGGGGTCACCGCCCTGTTGCTGACGCTCGCCTACCGGTCTTGGCAGCTCACGGCGGACGACGAGGTGGAGGACGACATCGAGGACCGCCGGCTGGCCCGCCTGGCCGAGCTGGCGCCCGACCGTGGACCCACCGGTGTCCCGGTGGGCGACGAGACCGACGGGGTGACGGTGTGAGCGTGCTCGTGACCCTGCCCATCGTGCTGCCGTTGCTGGCCGCCGGTCTGTCGATGGTGCTGCACCGCCGGCTCACCGCCCAGCGGTTGCTGAGCGTGCTCACCGTCACTGCGGTGCTGGCCGCCGCCGGCACCCTGACCGTGCTCGTGGACCGGCGCGGTCCCCAGGTGGCGCGCATGGGGGCGTGGCCGGCGGACATCGGCATCACCCTCGTGGCCGACCGGCTCGCCACCATCGTGCTGGCCGTGTCCGCCGCCATGGTGCTGGCCGTGCTCGTGTACGCCATCGGCAGCCCTGCGGCGCGCGACGACGCACGGCACTTCCACCCCGTGTACCTGGTGCTGACCGCCGGGGTGGCCATCTCGTTCCTCACCGGGGACCTGTTCAACCTCTTCGTCGGCTTCGAGGTGATGCTGACCGCCAGCTACGTGCTCATCACCTTGGGCGGCAGCCGCGAGCAGGTGCGGGCGGCCATGAGCTACGTGGTCATCAGCCTCGTCGCGTCGATGCTGTTCCTCACCGCGGTGGCCTTCACCTACGCGGCCACCGGCACGGTCAACCTGGCCGACCTGGCCCTGCGCCTCGATGCGATCGACCCCGAGGTGCGGCGCGCCCTTGGGTTGTTGTTCCTGGTGGTGTTCGGCATCAAAGCGGCCATCTTCCCGTTGTTCTTCTGGCTGCCCGACTCGTACCCGACCGCCCCTGCTCCGGTGACCGCCATCTTCGCCGGCCTGCTCACCAAGGTCGGCGTCTACGCCATCATCCGTACCCAGACGCTGCTGTTCCCCTCGTCGGGCGCCTCACGGTTGCTGCTCTTCGTTGCCGCCGCCACCATGCTGATCGGTGTGTTGGGGGCAATCGCTCAGAACGACGTGAAACGCATCCTCAGCTTCCACATCGTCAGCCAGATCGGCTACATGGTCTTCGGGCTGGCGTTGTTCTCGCTGGCCGGCCTGGCGGCGACGATCTTCTACATCGCCCACCACATCGTGGTGAAGACCACGCTGTTCCTGGTGGCCGGGTTGATCGAGCACCGGGAGGGCACCGGCGCCTTGGACCGGCTCGGCGGTCTGCTGCGTCGCACGCCGCTCATCGCCGGACTGTTCCTGGTCACCGGGCTCAGCCTGGCCGGCATCCCCCCGTTCTCGGGGTTCATCGCCAAGCTGGCGCTGGTGCAGGCCGGGGTCGACGCCGGCACCTACGCGGTGGTGGCGGTGAGCCTGGTGGTCAGCCTGCTGACGCTCTACTCGATCACCAAGATCTGGGCCGGTGTGTTCTGGGGTGACCCGGAGGTCGGCCCGTTCGCACCGGCGTCGGCCGGCGGTCCTGCGCCGGCGCGGCCGGCGGCCCCGCCCCTGCCGCTGCTGATGGTGCTGCCCACGATCGCGCTGGTGGCGGTGAGCGTGGCCATCGTGGTGGCCGCCTCGCCGCTGTGGGGCCTCAGCGAGCGGGCCGCCGCCGACCTGCTCAATACCGTGCCGTATGTCGAGGCGGTGCTGCGATGACCCGCCACCTGCTCACGATGGCCTGGCTGACCGCCGGCTGGGTGGCGTTGTGGGGTGGGCTCAGTGCCGCCAACGTGCTGTCGGGCATGGCGGTGGCGGCCGTGGTGCTGCTCGCCTTCCCCATCCGCGGCGCCCGCACCGTCGGGCTCAACCCGATCGGGCTGGTGGTGCTGGCCGCCTGGTTCCTCAGCGGGCTGTTGCGGGCCAGCATCGGGGTGGCCTGGCAGGTGGTGCGACCGAGGCCGCAGCTCCGGCCGGGTGTGATCGAGGTGGCGCTGCCGCCGCTGCCGCGGGCGCTGCAGGTGCTGGTGGCCGACGCCGTGTCGCTCACCCCCGGCACGCTCACGCTCGACCTGCTGGCCGAGCCGTCCGCCCTGCGCATCCACCTGCTCGACACCGGCCAGGCCGACGCCGTGCGCCGCGACGTCGCCGCCCTCGCCCGGCTGGTGTGCCGGGCCTTCCCGCCCGTCGATCGAGCCGCGCCCGCCGATGCGGCGCCGAGCCCGCACCAGGAGCTGCCGTGATCGAGGCCGCCACCACCGTCGCCTTCGTCCTGGTCAGCGCGGCCGGTGTGATGGGCGCGCTGGCGTTGTTGCGAGCCCGGTCGCTGGCCGACCGCATCGTGGCGCTCGACCTGCTGCTCGTCATCGTCGTGCTGGCGGTGGCGGTGGGTGCGGTGCGCACCCGGGAACGGCTCTACCTCGACGTGCTGGTGGTGACGTCGCTGCTGGGCTTCCTCGGCACCACCATCGTCGCCCGGTTCATCGAACGGCGGGGGAGCTGATGATCGAGCTGATCGCCTCCGTGCTCGTGGTCGCCGGCGCCGCCCTGGCGCTGCTCGCCGCGGTGGGGCTGCGGCGCTTCCCCGACGTGCTCAGCCGCATGCACGCCGCCACCAAGCCGGCCACCCTCGGCATGCTGTTGGTGCTCGTCGCCGTGGGCCTGCGCGACGGCCGCGTCGGGGTGATCGCCAAGGTGGCGTTGGTGGCGGCCCTGCAGTTCCTGACCGCCCCGACCGGCGCCCACATGGTGGGCCGGGCCGTGTACCGCGACCTCACCGGCGGGAACGGGCACCGGGGCTCGGGTGCGGCCGGCGCCGCCCCGGAGCCGCCGGCGGACGCCGAGGGCATCACGGCACCGGAGTGACCTGCACGCCCCGCCAGAACGCCACCCGTCCGGTGATCTCGGCCGCCGCCGGCTTCGGGGTGGCGTAGAACCAGGCCGCGTCGGCGTTCTCCTGCCCGTCGACCACCACGCTGTAGTAGTTGGCCGTGCCCTTCCACGGGCACACGGTGGTGGTGGCCGACGGGCGCAACACCTCGGCGTCCACGCTGTCGAGCGGGAAGTAGTGGTTGCCCTCGACCACCACCGTGTCCGCGCTCTCGGCGATGACCTTGCCGTTCCACTCGGCCCGTGCTCCCATGCTGCGCTCCCGTCGTCGTGGCGGTGGTGCTCCCACCGCGGTGGCCCACCAGGCAACCCCGCCGGCGCCCGGGGTTGTTCCGCATCGGCGTCGATCCCGCAGCGGTACCGGCGTCGGTCGCCACCGGGTGGGGCGGTTCCCCGGGGTCAGGGGGCCACCCAGCCGCCGGAGTAGGGCAGCACCTGACCGCACAGAAAGTCCGACGCCGGCGAGGCGAGGAACAGCACCAGCTCGGCCTGCTCCCACGACTCGGCGATGCGGCGGGCGGGCACCTGGCGCAGCTGGCGCTGCATCGCCTCGGTCTCCCACGTGTCGCGCTGGAACGCGTCCACGCTCTCCACGAACGCCTGGGCGATCGCGTTGACCTGCACGTTGTGGCGGGCCACCTCGGCGCCCACGTTGCGGACGTAGGCGTTCTGGGCCGCCCGGGCCGCCGTGTACGCATCGGCGCCGGCCATGGTGCGCAGCGGTGCCGCGCTGGTCACGGCGATGATCTTGCCCGCCCGGCGCTCGATCATCTGCGGCAGCACGGCCCGCACGAAGCGCATCGTCGGGTGCACCAGCCGGTCGAACATGGCCAGCCACGCCTCGTCGGTGGTCTCGGTGGGCGGCGCGGGCCGCCAGCGGGCGATCAGGTTCACCACCAGCACGTCGACGGTCCCGGCCTCGGCCACCGCCCGCTGCGGGCCATCGGGGCTGCGGTGGCTGTCGGTGTCGGCGATGACGGTGGCACCCTCGGCGGCGAAGCGCTCGTGCACCGCGGGCCCGGTGTACCGATCGGCCATGGTGATGAGCACGCGTCGGCCTTCGAAGCGTCGGTTCGGTTCGGTGGACGTCATCGGACCAGCCTGGCAGGTCGGCGCGGCCGAGGGCAGCGCCCGTTCACCGCGATGCGGCGATGTTGGGCGGCGCCACCGATGCCGAGCCGATGTGCCGCTCGTAGGCATCGATGATCGCCTGGCGGTCGACGCCGAGCAGGTCGCCACCCAGCGCCGCCTCCAGCGTCGCCCGCGCCTGAAGGCGCAACTCGGTGGCGGCGGCGTGCTCGTGGGTGTCGGCCACGTGGGCGACGGCGCCGATGGTGGCGAAGATCGTGTCGACCACCGCCGGGTCGTGGCGGGCGGCGCGGCGCAGCTCGGCCAGGGCCAGCTCGGTCAGCGAACGATGGTCGGGTGCGTGGGGCTCGAGCACGATCCGCCCCTCGGGACCGGAACGCCACTTGGGCGGCGCCTCGCGGACGTAGGCCTCGGCCAGCACCCCACCGAGGTGGACGATGGCGTCCTGGGCGGTGGTCGGGTCGTTGACGCCGGGGGACAGGGCCCGCAGGGCGACGTCGACGAGCTGGCGCACGCCGTAGGCGGGATCCTGGGCCATGGTCCGGGTCCGGCCCAGCCGCACGGCGTCGCGCACGGCATCGGTCAGCTCATCGGAGGGCGGCTCGGCCAGCCAGGCGGTGGCCAGCGGCGCGCCGGCGATCACGTAGCGCCCGATGCCCGTCTCCAGCTGCAGCGTGCCGTCGGCCGGCAACGCCTCCAGCAGCCGGCCGTGCTCGATGTACTGCACCCAACCCCGATCGGAGGCCTCGATCGTGAAGCGGGCCCGGCCCGGCGGCGGCACCGGCGGCGCGCCCGTCGCATCAGGGGTCGCCTCGTCGGGCCAGGTCTCGCAGAGGCGATCGACGGTGTCGGCGGTGACCCGCTCGAGGATCTCGCTGACGTCCATGGTGTGGGCGTTGTGGTTGATGAAGCCGACGATGGCCAGGATCGAGGCCAGACCGAGCAGCACGGCGATGGCCACCGACACGTTGGGCACGACCGGGTCACCGCCCTCCTCGAGTGCCGAGCGCACGGCCCGCAGCACCACCAGGCAGTAGGCGAACGTGCCGACCACCACGCCCATCACCCGCTTGTTGAACGGATCGCGGAACAACCCGTGCACGACGCGGGGTGAGTACTGGCTGGACGCCAGCTGGATCACCAGCAGCGCGATGGAGAAGGCGATGCCGGCCACGGTGATGGTCGCTCCGGCCACGGTGGAGAGCACCGCACGGGCGCTGTCCACCGTGGAGCTGAACCCGAGCGGCAACCGGGCGGACTCGTCGCCGAGGCGGCGGTCCAGGTGGATGCTGCCCAGGGCGAGGCCGGCGGCGGCCAGCACGCACACGGTGGGCAGCACGAACAGGCTGGCCCGGACGCGGTCGGCCAGGGCGAGGAAGCGCACCTTCATGCCGACGACGTACCCCATCGCCTTGCGATCCATGCCTGGGCTTCCCGAGGCGGCGCAGCCGGTCGGTGCGGGTGGCGGTGGTCACGGTTCCGTTTGTTCCGGAGCGAACGGGGGTACCGCCCCGACCCGTCCGTCCGAAAGGTCCTGCGTGTCCCTCGCCGCCCGCCTGCCGCTCCCGCCGTCCGTCGCCCGCCTCCGGCCGGTGCGGCCCGCTCCGGCGGCGGCGTGGGCGGCCGCGCTCATGCTCGCCGTGGGCTGCACCGGCGGCGACGCCGACCCCGCGGCCACCACCGCATCGGTGACCACCGAGGTCACGTCGTCCCCGAGCACGACCGCACCCGCCGCGACCACGACCGCACCCATCGGGACCACGACCGCGCCGGGCTCGACCACCACGGCGCCGTCATCGACCACGACCGCGGCGGCGTCCTCCGTCGTGCCCGCCCCCGGGCCCTCCCTGCCGCCACCGAGCACGGTGCCACCGACCGTACCGCCCACCCTCGCCCCGCCGCCGAGCACCGGGCCCTCGACCACGGCGCCGCCACCGCCGACCACGGCACCGCCGGCGCCGACCACGACCCCACCACCGACCACGACCCCACCGCCGGCCGACGCGTTGCTCCGGCGGGGCGACAGCGGCCCGGCCGTACGGGAGCTCCAGCAGCGCCTCAGCGATCTGGGTTACTGGCTCGGGCCGGTGAACGGTTCGTACCAACAGCTGACCGAGCAGGCCGTGTACGCGTTCCAGAAGGCACAGTTCCTCACCGTCGACGGCATCGTCGGGCCCGAGGTGCGCGCCGCCCTCGCCGCGCCGCAGCCGGTGGGCACCTGGTTCGCCGAACCCCGCGGGGTCGAGGTGGACCTGACCCGTCAGATCGTGACGTTCATCGATGACGGTCGCCCGTTCCTGGTGCTCAACACCTCCACCGGGACCGACGAGCCCTACGACCACCCCACGCTCGGCCCGCAGGTGGCCGACACGCCGGTGGGTCGGTTCACCGTGACCTGGGACGTGGATGGCGTGTCGGAGGGCGAGCTGGGGCCGCTCTACCGGCCGAAGTTCTTCCATCCCGACGGGATCGCCGTGCACGGCTACGACGCCGTGCCGCCGGTGCCGGTCTCCCACGGGTGCGTGCGCGTCACCTCCGAAGCGATGGACCTCATCTGGGCGCAGGATCTCATGCCGATCGGTACGGTCGTGCTCGTCCACGGCACCCCGCCGGACTGAACCCGAGCCGAGGACGGGCGTGGCGCCCGGTCAGGCGAGCAGCGGCAGGTAGTCGTCCCGGGCGACCGCACCATCGGCGACCGAACCGCTGGCGGTGGGCACCGACAGCGGTTCGCGATCGAGCGTGAAGCGCACCCGCGCCACCTCGTCGAGACCGGTGAGGGTGAGCACCAGCTGACCGAGGGCCAGCAGCTGCTCGCGTGCCGGCAGCAGGAGGAAGTCGTCGGTCAGCTCCACCTGGGCCGACGTACCGGAGCTCGACACCGTGTCGACCAGGGTCGGGTCCGACAGCGCCCGGCGCAGGCCGAGCGACGCCTCGGCATCGGACAGGGGCTGCAGCAACAGTTCCACCGCGGTGCGGGCTACCGGCGGCGTGCTCACCGGCCGTTGCACCGCCACCAGTTCGTCGTCGAGCACGAAGTACAGCGTGGCCAGGTGGGTGGCGGCGTCGGGCGCGGTGGTCGGCGGCGCGGTGGTGGCGCCGAGGTCGTAGGGCACCTGATCGGGAGGGATGTACGTGGCCCGATCCTGCAGCGGCACGCCGCAGCCGGTGGCCAACGATCCCGCGGCCAGCGCCGCGCTGATCGCCAGAGCGAGGGCGCGCGCCGGGCGGGTGGGGGCGTGCTTCCTCACCGCTGATCGAGCTCCGCGTCGGGCAGCTGTGGAGCGGGCAGCCGCACGAGGAAACGGGCGCCGCCGCTCGGCGCGTCCTCCACCGTGATGCTGCCGTCGAGCAGCCGCACGTGCTCGGCGGCCAGGGCCAGGCCCAGACCGTTGCCGCGACGACCGCTGCTGCGGGCGGCGTCGCCCCGGTGCAGGCGTTCGAAGATGGCCTGGCGCTCGGCCGGCGCCACGCCGGGCCCGGCGTCGTCCACGCAGAACACGACCTCGCCGTCGTTGCGCTCGACGCCGATGCGCACCGCGCCGCCGGCGTAGGCGGCCGCGTTGTCGAGCAGGTTGCTGAGCACCCGTTCGATGCGGCGCCCATCGGTCAGCGTCGGACCGTCGATGCCCCGCAGCTCCATCACCGGCGGCGTCGCATCATCACGGGCCTCCACGACCCGTCGCACCAGGTGCTCGAGGTCAACCCAGCTGCGCTGCGCCTCCTCGACGCCCGACTCCATGCGGCTCATGTCGAGCAGGTCGAGCACGAGGCTGCGGAAGTGCGTGAGCTGACCGGTCATGATCTCCGCGGCCAGCTGCGCCCGTTCCGGGAGCTCGGCGTGCTGCCGCTCGAGGATGGCGGCGGCGGAGAGCAGCGCGGTCAGCGGCGTGCGCAGCTCGTGGCTGACGTCGGCTGCGAAGCGACGTTCGCGCTCGACCCGTTCGGCCAGCGCATCGACCATCTCGTTGAACGACTCATACAGCGGTGCCAGCTGCCGGTCGGAGGTGGCCGGCAGCCGGAGCTGGGTCTCGCCGCCGGCGATGCGGCGCGCCACCGTCGAGGTCGCCCGCAGCGGGCGCAGCACCCGGTTGCTCAACGAGGCGCCGAACGCGGCCCCCGCCACGGTCGTCACCGCCGCCGACGCCGCCAGGCTCGCCGCCATCGTGCGCAGCGTGCGCTCGAGCTCGGTCAACCGGAACAGCTCCACATAGGCGGCCCGCCCCTCCAGCAGCGGGATGCCGAACACGATGTTGGGCGTGCCGCCGATCGACACCCGCTGGCGGGCGACGCGGCCCTCGGCCAGGCCCGTCATCACGCTCTCGGGGATGTCGCGATCGCTCAGCCCCACCGACGAGCTGAACCACTGGTCACCGCTGCGGAGCAACGCCTGCGAGCGGCCCTCGAACGTCAGCGGGGTGAGCATCGAGGCCAGCTCCGCCTCGTCGGCGCCGGGCAGGCGATCCTGCACGATGGCGGCGTTGAGGTAGGCCTGCCGGGCGGCGAGGCGGTCCCGCTGACCGGTGAGGTACGACCGGGTCAGCTGGAAGGTCAGCAACGCCATCGACGTGGAGACCACCAGCGCGGCCAGGGCCACCGCCACGGTCGTGCGGGTGCGGACCGCCGAGGTGCGCAGCCTCACCCGCCGCGGTGGGCGACACCGCCCACGAACTTGTAGCCGAGCCCGCGCACGGTCAGCAGGTAGCGCGGGCTGGTGGGCTCCGGCTCCAGCTTCGAGCGCAGCCGGCTCACGTGGGCGTCGATCAGCCGGTTGTCGCCGGCCCGCTCGTAGCCCCAGACCCGTTCGAGCAGCTGCTCGCGGCTCAACACCAGGCCGGGGTGGCGGGCGAACTCCACCAGCAGCAGGAACTCGAGGCGGGTGAGGTCGAGCGGCACGCCGTCACGGGTGGCCACCCCCTCGGCCGGGCGGATGACCAGATCGCCGAAATCGTGGATCTTCGGTGCATCGGCGCCGCTCGAGGCGCGCTCGAAGCGGCGCAGGGCGGCGCGGATGCGCGCCGCCAGCTCCTTGGGCACGTACGGCTTGGTGATGTAGTCGTCGGCGCCGGCCTCGAGTCCGGCGACCACGTCGTGGCTGTCGACCTGGGCGGTGACGATCACCATCGGGGCCACCGCCCCACGGGCGCGCAACGTGCGGCAGAGGTCGAAGCCGCTGCCGTCGGTCAGCTTGACGTCGATGACGAAGAGGTCGGGGGTGTCGCGGTCGGCGATGCCCAACGCTTCCGCGACGCCCCCCGCCTCGACCACCCGGTACCCCTCGTCCTCCAACAGGACGCGCAGCCCGAGCCGGACATCGACCTCGTCCTCGACGACGAGGATGGTCACCACGGTTGCGCAGGCGCCCGCCGCGCCACCCGCACCCGGGCGAGCCGGCCGACCCCACGCCCCAACAACCGCTGCTGCAGGTCGGGACCGACCTCCAGCACCACGGTGCCGCCGTGCTCCCGCACGGTGCGGATGGCACCGAACAGCGCGCCCACCCCGCTGTGGTCGAGGTCGGACACCTGCGACACGTCGATGAGGACCTCCTCGGCGGCGAGCTCGCTGCGGTCCCGCAGGGCATCGGCGGTGGCCGAGGTGAGCGGACCAGCGACCCGGATCACCCGATCAGTGGCGTGGGGAATCCTGGTGTGGGACATCGTGGTGTGCGACATCCCGCCGGAGAGCGTCGTGTGCAGCATCGTGCTGTGCGGCATGGCGGCCAGCCTCTCGCAGCGATGTGACCCCGCTGCGCGAGAAGTTGCACGAACGTGCGCGTTCACCGCGCGCTCACGGCGATGGGTCGCAACACGATCACCTCGCCCGGTCCCTCCTGGGGCTGCAGCCCGGCGCTGCGCAGGCTGTCGAGTGCAGCGCTGCTGATGGTGGCGTGCGGATCCAACCGGACGAGCACGTCTCGCATGCCTACGGCCCGGTCGACGGCGGCGATGATGCTGAGGACCTTGGCCGCCGAGGAGCGATCGACCCGCCCGATGACGTCGATCACGATGGTGTCGTCCTGCCAGTCGACCACGATCTCGGTCGGCCGGCGGGTGAGGGCTCCGTTCGGCTGCGGGATGACGCGCTCGTGCATGGGCCCATCGTCGGCGGCGATTGTGACGTGCGTGCGAAGAACGCACCGCGTTTCGGCCACATCGGTCGCACGTCCCCCAAATCGGTCGGGGCTAGCGGGGCTCGGTGGCCTCACGGTGTTCGGGCCAGCCGAGCTCCCAGGCGGTGTCGGGCAGCTCCCCGGCGGCCTCGTTGAACGCCCGCAGGCCCGAACGGAGCGCGGTGAGTTGCTCGGGATCGAGCCGGGCCAGCACCTCGGAGACGAGCGCGGTCCGGCGGCGCATGACCTGGCGCACGGTGCTGCGACCGCGAGCCGACAGCTGGGCCTGCACCGAGCGCCGGCTGTCGGGGGCGGGGCCGCGGCGGATGAGGCCCTTGTCCACCAGCGTGTCGCACAGCCGGGTGACGCTCGAACGGTTGACGGCGAGCGCCTCGGCCAGCGCACCCATGGTGAGCGGTCCCCGACCGTCGAGCAGCACGAGCACCCGGTACTGGGGCAACGTCACGTCGTCGCGCAGGGCGGACATGGAGCGGGCGGCGATGCCGACGAGGGCGCGGGTGGCCGTCATCACCTCGCCGAGGTCCGGCGCCGCCGGCGCGTTCGTTGTGGTCTGCTGATATTTGCGGTTCTGCAACGATTCGAGCCTACAGTGGGATCCTGCCCGCGCCGCCACATCCGGCGGAGCAGGGCGCGGGAGGAGCACACCGGGGTCTCATGGGTCGAGCACGTGATCAGGCGGCGGAGGGCGCCGACGCGTCGCGGTCGACCCCGGGGGTGACGTGGGTGCAGCCCTTCGCCGTGCACCGGGCCCGTGTCCTGGCGCTCGGGCGCCGCACCCGGCAGGTGATCGGTTTCGCCGCGCTCACCGGGCTGCTCACCGGCCTGGGGGTCGCCGGCTTCGAGGAGGTCACCCGCACCCAGGTGTTCGATCGGGTCGCCGCGCTTCCCACCTGGGCGGTCATCGCCATGCCGGCGGTCGGCCTGCTGCTGTCGGCCGCGCTGCTGCGCTGGGTCGCCGGCGGTGTGGGGCCCTCCACGGCCGACGAGTACATCCGCAACTTCCACGATCCGTCGCGGCGGCTCGACCTGCGGCCCGTACCGGGCCGTCTGGCGGCGAGCGCGGCCACCCTCGGCTTCGGCGGGGCCATGGGCTACGAGGGTCCATCGATCTACCTGGGCGCCGCAGTGGGGTCCTTCCTGCAGCGCCGCTTCGCCCGCTTCTTCAGCCGGGAGGAGTCCAAGGTGCTGCTGGTGGCGGGCGCCGCCGCCGGTGTGGCCGCCATCTTCAAGGCGCCCGTCACCGGTCTGGTCTTCGCGCTGGAGGTCCCCTACCAGGACGACCTGGCCCGTCGCATGATCCTGCCGGCCGGCATCGCCTCGGCCACCGCCTACGTCACGTTCGTGAGCTTCATGGGCACAGCCCCACTGTTCTCGGTGGCCGGCTCGCCGCCGTTCGATCTGCGCGACCTCGGCGGCGCCGCCCTGCTCGGCGTGCTCAGCGGCGTCGGGGCCCGGGCGTGGGTGCGGGCGCTGCTGTGGGCGAAGCACCTCGGGGTCAACATGGATCCCTTCGTTCGGGCGCTCGCCGGCGGTGTGGTGCTGCTGGCGCTCGGTGCGCTGTCGTGGTGGCTGCTCGGGGAGCCGCTGACCGTCGGCGCCGGCTACGACACGCTGTCCTGGTCGGTCGACGCCCAGCGGGCCATCGGCCTGGTCATCGCGCTGCTGCTGTTGCGGGCGTTGGCCACCATCGCCACGGTGGCGGCCGGTGGGGTGGGTGGGCTGTTCATCCCGTTGGTGGTGGAGGGCGCGCTGCTGGGTCGCGTGGTGGGCGGGCTGGTGGACACGCCGGCGGGCGCCACCAACAGCTTCTTCCCGCTCGTCGGCGTGGCTGCGTTCCTCGGTGCCGGCTACCGGGTCCCGCTGGCCGGCGTGGTCTTCGCCGCCGAGGCGACGGGTCGTCCGGGGTTCATCGTTCCGGGCATGGTGGCGGCGATGGTGGCCCAGCTGTTCATGGGGTCGACGTCGGCCTCGACCTACCAACAACCCGGACGGCGGGGCCACCTCGAGACCCGGCTCGATCTCCCCATCGCCGCCGCCCTGCGGACCGACGTGGCCACCGTGCCGCCGGAGGCGACGCTGCAGGAGTTCTTCGAGCACCACCTGCTGGGCAACCGGGAGCGCTCCGTGCCGGTGGTGGACGGCAACCGGTTCCTGGGCCTGATGGGCCTCGACCAGTTGCAGGACCTGCCCCACGAGGTGTGGGAGACGGAGTTGGTGGGCGGGCACCTGACCGGTGACGTCGAGGCGCTGGGCCCCGGGGCGACGCTCAACGACGCCATCGCCCTGCTGTCGGAACGGGACGTCGACGTGGTGGCGGTGGTGGACGACGAGCAGTTCGTCGGGGTCGTGACCATGGCCGAGATCGTCAAGCTCGAGGAGATCCTCGACCGCACCGGTGGTGGCTGAGCCGACCACGATGGCGCTGGCCGTCCCGCTGGACCGTACCAGTCAGCACGCTCGACATTCCATTGGGTATGGTCAGAATTCGTCGGGGCGATTCGCCGTCGATTCGCCCCGACACGGCGCGCCCATACCACGGGGTACTGCGGGGTCCTGGATGGTGCAGCGGGGTCTCGGGTGTCGACATCGGGTGGTTCGGGCGGCCCCGCTGCGGCGGCGCGTGAAGGATCCGACAACAGGTCCCCGTTCGCCGCTGCCGAACCGGTGCCGCCGGGCCGAAGCGGCCGCGGGAGGGGTCGTCAGGTGGCGATGAGCGCCGCGGCGCCCGCCCCGGCCCCGGTGCCGGTCCCCGCCGCCGTGCCCACGGGACCCCGATCCTGGTGACGCGCCGCCGGCAGGGTGGGCGCCCCGTCGCTCGGTCGCAGCCAAACGGCGTCGCCGGTGGACACGCCCAGGCCCTGGAACTGGGTGCGCGTCAACGTGGCCGACACGCGCTGCCCCCGAGCCGAGCCGTCCTGCACCCACACCTCCAGGCGGACCTCGAAGCCGACCCGACCGATGCGCTCGATGCGCCCGGCCAGCCCGCCGCCCGGCCCTGCGCCCACCCCGCCGCCCGGCCCCTCGACGATCACCGCCACGTCGTGGGGCCGCACCAACGCACCGCCCAACTGCGTCACCGGGCCGAGGAACCGCATCACGAACTCGTTGGTCGGTGCGTCGTAGAGCGCATCGGGCGCGCCCACCTGCTCGATGCGGCCCTCGTTGATCACGACGATCTCGTCGGCCACCTCCAGCGCCTCCTCCTGGTCATGGGTGACGAACACGGTGGTGACCGCCACCTCGTCGTGCAACCGGCGCAACCACTCGCGCAGCTCACGGCGCACCTTGGCATCGAGCGCCCCGAACGGCTCGTCGAGCAGCAGCACCGACGGTTCCACCGCCAACGCCCGGGCCAGGGCCATGCGCTGACGCTGGCCGCCCGACAGCTGGGAGGGCAGGCGATCGGCGAACGGCTCGAGGTGCACGAGCGCCAGCAGCTGCTGCACCCGCTCGCGGATCTCGGCCTTGGGGCGCTTGCGGATCTCCAACCCGAAGGCCACGTTGCGGGCCACGCTCAGGTGCTTGAAGGCGGCGTAGTGCTGGAACACGAAGCCGACGTTGCGGTGCTGCGGCCGCAACGCGGTGGCGTCACGCCCGTCGATGGCCACGGTGCCGCCGTCGGGCCGTTCGAGGCCGGCCACGATGCGCAGCAGCGTGGACTTGCCCCCACCGCTCGGCCCCAGCAGCGCCGTCAGTTGACCGGTCGGTATGGCGACGTTGACGCCGTCGAGCGCCACGAAGCCGCCGAAGCGTTTGGACACGTTGCTGACCACGATGCTCACGAGCGGGACTCCTTCGGCCGCAGGACCGAGAAGACGACGAAGCAGGAGACGGCGACGAGCGCCAGGAGGAAGGCGGTGGCGAACGCGCCCGCCCGATCGAAGTTGAGGTACTGCTCCTCCACCACGAGCGTGGCCGTGCGGGTGTGGCCCGACACGTTGCCCGACACCACCTTCACCGCCCCGAACTCGCCGAGGGAGCGGGCCAGGCTCAACACCACCCCGTACACCAGCGCCCAGCGGATGGCGGGCAGCGTGATCCGCCGGAACGTCTGCACCGCCCCGGCGCCCAAGCTGTGGGCCGCCTGCTCCTGGTCGGTGCCGAGCTCCTCGAGCACCGGGACCACCTCGCGGATGACGAGGGGAAGGGCCACGAACACGGTGGCGGCCACGATGCCCGGGGTGGCGAAGATGACCCGGAAGCCCGCCGCCTCCAACGTGGGGCCGAACCAACCGGTACGGCCGCCGTAGACCAGCGTGAGGGCCAGGCCCACCACGATCGGCGAGACCGACAGCGGCAGGTCCACCAGCGCGCTGAGCAGCCGCTTGCCGGGGAACCGGCCGCGCACCAGGAGCAGGGCCATGCCCACGCCGAACACGGTGTTGATGATCACGGCGATCACGGCCACCACCAGCGTGAGCTGCAGCGCGTGCACGATGTCGGGGTCGGCGAACAGCCCTCGCAGGCTGTCGAGGCCGTCGGCGAACGTGTTCCTCGCCACCAGCGACACCGGCCACGCCACCAACAGGAACAGGTAGCTGACCACGACGAGCCGCAGCCCGTACGTGCCCGGGCCCGGCCGGGGCGCCGGCCGCCGGGCCTCGTCGATCGCCGTGTCGGAGCGGGGCTCAGCCACGGCGCACCAACCGGCGCTGGAGCAGATCGACCACCACGATGACCGCCAGGGAGATGACCAGCAGCACCGACGCCACCGCGGCGGCGCCGGGCAGGTTGTCGTTCTCGATGCTGCTCAGGATGCGCACCGAGGTCACCTCGGTCTCGAAGGGCAGGTTGCCCGACAGCAGCACCAGCGAGCCGTACTCGCTCACCCCGCGGGCGAACGACAGCGCCGCCCCGGCGGCGATGGCCGGGGTCAGGCTGGGCAGGATGATGCGCCGGAACGTCGTCGCACCGCTCGCCCCGAGCGATGCCGCCGCCTCCTCCACGTCGCGGTCGAGCTCGGCCAGCACCGGTTGCACGGTGCGCACGACGAAGGGCAGCGTGACGAACAGGAAGGCGAGGAACACCGCCCGGCGGGTGTTGGCCACGTCGATGCCCAGGGGGCTGCCCGGCCCGTAGAGCGACAGCATGACCAGCCCGGCGACGATGGTGGGCAGCGCGAAGGGCAGGTCGATGAGGACCTCGAGCAACCCCTTGCCGGCGAAGCGGTCGCGCACCAGCACCCAGGCGATGACGGTGCCCATGACCACGTTGACCGCGGTGACGGCGAGCGCGTGGCCAACGGTGAGCCGGATGGCCGCCGCCGTCTGCGGGTGGGTGATCGTCGACCAGAACCCCGCCCAGCCGGCGTCGGTGGACCGCACCGCCACCGCGGCGAGCGGGATGAGGACGAGCAGGCTGAACCACGACATGGCCACGCCGAGGCCCAGGCCCGAGGTACGGCTCATGCGGTCACTGCGCCTTGCCCGACGAGGCGATGATGCGGGTGACGATGCCCTCCCGCTCGTCGAAGAACCGCGTGGACAGCGCCGGCCAGCTCTCGAAGTCGTCGGCCACCGTCAGCAGGCGCTCGACGGTCGGGAACGGGTCGGCAGGGTCGTTCGCCCCGTCGACGGTGCCGACGTCGACGCCGTCGATCACCGGGCGGAAGCCCTTGCGGGCGAACTGCTGCTGGCCCACCGGACCGAGCACGAAGTCCAACCACGCCGTGGCCTCGGGCGGTGCATCGATGAGCACGGCCCCCGGGTTCTCGATGCGGATCGTGGTGTCGGGGATGACGTAGTCGAAGCGTTCGCCGTTCTGCCGGGCGAGGATCGCCTCGTTCTCGTAGGCCATGAGCACGTCGCCGGTACCGCCCAGGAAGGCGGTGGTGGCGTCGCGCCCGCTGTTGGGCAGCGCCACGACGTTGGCGAACAAGGCGGTGAGGTAGTCGGTGGCCTCGGCGTCGCTGCCGCCGCCGGCGACCGCCTGCCCGTAGGCGGCCAGCGCGTTCCAGCGCGCCGCGCCCGACGACGCCGGGTTGGGGGTGACGATCTCGATGCCGGGCCGCACGAGGTCGTCCCAGGTGCGGATGCCCTTCGGGTTGCCCTGCCGCACGGCGAACACGACGATCGAGCTGGACACCACGCCCTTGGTGGGGCCGTCGTCCCACGTGTCGGCCACCAGCCCGGCGTCGACCAGCCGGGTCACGTCGCTGGCCACGGAGAAGTGCACGTAGTCGGCGGGCAGGCCGGCGGCGACCGCCCGGCTCTGGTCGCCCGAGGCCCCGTAGGACGTCCTGAACGAGACGCCGGCCCCCTCGGGCGTGGCCGCCCAGGCCTCGGCGATGGCCCGGTTGGCGGCCTCCGGCACGGCGAAGCCGACGATCGACAGCTCGACATCCCCCTCGGTACGGCCGGCCGCGCCGCAGGCACCGAGGACCAGCATCGCCAGGGCGAGGGCCATCGCCGGCGCCGGCGTGCGTCGTCGTCTCGTCATCGATCGGATCCCTTCGGGTCGTCTGCGAGGCGACACCCTACAAACACCCGACTAAGCCGATCAAGATTATGTGGAATCGTGACGGTCGCCGCTCGGCAGCGGAGGGTCCGGGTGGAATCTGAGGTGGTTCCAAGGAACGGCGGCCAGACTGACCCCGTGCATCACCACCTCCCCGGCGTACTCCCCGGTGTGTCCTCGACCTCGCGCCGGACCCGCAACCGTCGACGCGGCGCGTGGCTCGCCGCCCCGGCGACCGCCCTGCTGCTCGCCGCCGCCTGCTCCGGATGCTCCGGTGGTGACGACGATGTCGCGACCACCGCGACGTCGGGCTCGGCGCCACCGGCTGCAGCGGCCTCGGCGTCCGGACCGTCGAGCACGGCGTCGGAGCCGGCCACGGCGTCGACGGGCAGCGGTGCGCCCAGCACGTCGGCCGCCGTCGAGGGGACCGCCAACCCGGCCGTGACCTCGCCCTCCACCACCGCCTCAGCGGTGGCGAACGGCATCACCGCCATCACCGTCGGGTCCACCACCGAGCAGTACTTCGTGCTGTACGTGCGGCCCGTCCTCGATGCGCCGCTCGAGCTGCCGGTGTCCATCGCCCGGGGCGGGGCGGGCTCGACCACGCTCACCGACGGGCGCAGCGAGCTGCCCGAGGCGCACTACCGGGTGGCGTCGTTCCCGGTGAGCAGCCCCGGCGACGTCGACGGCGACGGCATCGACGATCTGACCGAGCTCGACGGCATCGAGGGCGGCAACCCGCTCAACCCGGCGCCCGAGCTCGACGTCGGCACCGGCGCCAACCTGATCGCCGACCGGGAGACCTTCGAGCTGCTGTCCTACCAAGGCGACCAGGTGGCCCGGGACTCCTACCTGGCCGGGCTGGAGTACGTGAAGTTCTGGATCGTCGACACCGACACCGACCACCCGGCCGTGTACTTCATGAACACCGAGACCTACCGCGCCCACCCCGACTTCGGCAACGACGTGGGCATCGCCAGCGGACGCGGCCCCGCCCCCGGCAAGCTGCGCGGCGACATCGTCTACCTGCCCGACGCGCAGGCACCCGATGGTTCCCAGGGCGTGTACCGCTTCGCCTTCCAGCCGAACGACGCCTACCCGTTCTCGGAGATCGCCCTCGCCTACGAGGTGCTGGCCGCCAGCATGCCGATGCTCGACAACAACCTGCTGTACTACCCGTTCCCGCAGTCGGCGTTGCCGCTCTACGAGCGGGAGCGGGCCACCTATGACGCCTACCGCGTCCCCGTGCTGGTGGAGCAGTGAGCGCAGGGGTGGTGCGTCGCCACCGCTCAGCCGGCACCCGGTTGGCGGCGGCGGTCGCGGTGCCGGCCCTGTTGGCCTTGCTGGCCGGCGCCTGCACCCCCGAGGAAACAGCGGCCCCGGGCACCACTGCGGCCGGCGGCGCCTCGGACGGCACCGCCGGTGACGCATCGGCGCTTTCCGTACCGCGGGGTACGGAGGGGTTCGCCGCCCTCAACCCGGCGATCGGTTACGGGTTGTTGCGGGTCATGATGCTCGAGGAGTGGCCCAACCCGCAGGACGTGGTGATCTACCGCGCGCTGCCCAACGAGCTGCCGCGGGTGGCGGGCGTGCTCACCACGGTGGGCCAGACCCCGCTGTCGCACGTGAACCTGCGGGCCGTGCAGGACGCCGTCCCCAACGCCTACGTGGCCGACGCCCTCGACGATCCCGCCGTCGCCGCGCTGGTGGGCCGCTACGTGCGCTGCGCGGTCACCGCCGACGGCTTCACCATCGAGGCGGCCACGCAGGCCGAGGTGGAGCAGCACCACGCCGCCCTGCGGCCGACCGGGGAGCAGACCCCCGAGCGCGACATCACCGAGACGGCCATCCGGCCGCTGTCGGAGGTCGCCTTCGATGACTGGGACATCTTCGGGGTGAAGGCCGCCAACCTCGCCACGCTGCGCACGCTCGACCTGGCCGGCGTCGAGGTGCCCGACGGCTACGCGGTGCCGTTCTCGTTCTACGACGGGTTCATGCAGGCAAACGGCTTCTACGACCGGGTGCGCGCCCTGCTGGCCGACGAGGCGTTCCGCACCGATCCGGCGGTGACCGAGCGCGAGCTCGACGCCCTGCGCGACGACATCGAGGACGCGCCCATGCCGGCGTGGATGATGACCGCGCTCGACGAGGTGCAGCGCTCTTTTCCCGAGGGCACGCCGATCCGCTGCCGGTCGAGCACCAACAACGAGGACCTGCCCGACTTCAGCGGCGCCGGGCTGTACGACTCGAAGACCCAGCGGCCCGACGAGGGCCACCTGGCCAAATGCGTGAAGCAGGTGTACGCCAGCGTGTGGAACCTGCGGGCCTACCTCGCCCGCGACTTCTACCGCATCGACCACCTGACCACCGCCATGGGCGTGCTGCTGCACCCGAACTTCGACGACGAGCAGGTCAACGGCGTGGCCGTCAGCGCCGATCCGGTGTACGACACGCCCGACACGTTCTACGTCAACGCCCAACTGGGCGAGGACCTGGTGACCAACCCCGACGGTGAGGCCATCCCCGAGGCCCTGCTGCTCGGCCCGGACGGATCCTCGGCCATGATCAGCCACTCGAACCTCATCGAGCCGGGGGAGCGGCTGCTCGACGACGCCCGGTTGGCCACGTTGGCCACCGCGCTCGGCACGATCCACCACGAGTTCGCGGCGCGCTACAACATCGGTCCCGACGAGCGCTTCGCCATGGAGATCGAGTTCAAGGTGACCGCGGCCGGGGCGCTGTCGATCAAGCAGGCGCGGACGTGGATCTTCCGCTGACCAGCCGATCGACGGCGGCGAGGTGGTCGAGCAGCAGCGACTCGTTGCGGCCGATGAGCAGCTCGTCGGCCACGCCGGCGTCGATGTTGCGCTGCACGTCTTCCGCCATGGGGAAGTCCTCGTCGCAGATCGTGGCGCACACCCGGGCCCAGTTGCGCTCCCACAGGTCCCGCTCGCCGGCCCGTTCAGCCGGGACCAGCAGCGTCAACCGGCACGAGGTGCGCCGCGGGTCGAGCGGGTCGGGTCGGAACGAGAACAGCTCGAGGTGGCCGGCCTGCCATTGCAGCACCGTGCCGGGCACGAGCACGAACGGCAACGAGAGATCATCGAGCACCCGCCAGTGGTCGCGGTCCTCGGTGGTCAGCTGGCGGGCCAGGCGGTTCTTGGGGATGACGCTGCCGATGTGCTCACCGAAGGGCACGCCGAAGCACAGGGCGCCGGTGACGTAGGGGGCGATCGTGCTGCGGTGCAGCGCCTTGAGGTGGTAGAGCTCGAGGAAGCCGTCGGTCAGCAGCTTCCAGTTGCAGGCCAGCTCGTAGGTGGTGGAGCGGTGGGCGACGAAGCCCCCGAAGCCAAGCCCGCTGAACACGTCGTCGAGCTCGTCGCCGAGCCAGGCCCGCACCGAGGCCAGGTCGGGCCCCTGCTCGAGCGTGACCCACACGATGCCGTGGCGCTCCTCACAGCCCACCGGGCGCAGGCCTCGTCCGCACGGCGTGGCCGAGAACTGGGCGGCGTCGGCCACCGATCGCAGCGAGCCGTCGAGCTCGTAGGCCCAACCGTGGAACCCGCACGAGAGCACCCGCGTCGAGCCCGACGGCCGCGGCTCCACGGTGGCCCCGCGGTGGGCGCACGCGTTGTGCACCGCCCGCACGACCCCGTCGTTGCCACGCACGATCACCAGCGGCACGCCGCCCACCCGCAGCGTGACGAAATCGCCGGGCATGGCCAGCTCGCTGGCGGCCACCGCGGCCATGGGACGGGTCGCCATCGCCCCCACCTCGGCCCGGTGGCGGACCGGATCGGTGTACACGGCGGTGGCCAGCGGCGTGGCCGCACCATCAGCGGGGGCCGGGCCCTCCCGGTGCCGGCGGAGCACCTCGTCGGCCAGGGCGAGCTGTTGGGCGCGGTCCATCGGGCTAGCGTAGCGGCGGTGCTGACGAGCCTCCCGGTGACGCGGTGACCGCCCCCGAGGAGGCCACCGTCGTCGTCGAGCACCTGTGCAAGTCCTTCGGTCCCATCACCGCGGTCGACGACCTGTCCTTCACCGTGCGCCCCGGGGTCGTGACCGGCTTCCTGGGGCCCAACGGCGCAGGCAAGACCACGACCCTGCGCATGCTGCTCGGTCTGGTCCGCCCCACGTCGGGGCGGGCGACGATCGGCGGGGTGCCCTACGCCGCGCTGCGCGATCCGCTGCGCCGCGTCGGGGCGGCGCTCGAGGCCACCGGCTTCCACGCCGGGCGCACGGCGCGCGACCACCTGCGCGTGCAGGCCGCCGCCGCCGGGCTGCCCACCGCCCGGGTGGACGCCAGCCTGCAGCAGGTGGGGCTCGAGGATGCCGCCGGGCGGCGGGTGGGCGGGTTCTCGCTCGGCATGCGCCAACGCCTGGCGCTGGCCGCCGCCCTGCTGGGGGACCCGCAGGTGCTGGTGCTCGACGAGCCGGCCAACGGCCTCGACCCGGCCGGGATCGCCTGGCTGCGCGGGTTCGTGCGCTACTTCGCCGCCCAGGGCCGCACGGTGCTGCTGTCGAGCCACGTGCTCAGCGAGGTCCAGCAGACGGTGGACGAGGTGGTCGTCATCGCCCACGGCCGCCTGGTGCGCCACGCCCCGCTGGCCGACCTGGAAGGCCCGCCCATCGTGCTGGTGCGCACCCCGCAGGTCGAGCAGCTGGCCGTAGCCCTGGCCCACGCCGGCCTGCCGGCCGAACCCGGTGGCGACGGCGCGCTGCTGGTGACCGGCGCGGAGCCCGCCCGCGTGGGCGAGGTGGCGCACCGCGCCGGGGTGGTGCTGCACGAACTGGCCCGCCGGCCCGGCGACCTCGAGCACGTGTTCCTGGCGCTGACCCGCGAGGGGCCACGGTGAGCGCCATGGTGCGGCTGGTCCGCGCCGAGCTGCTGAAGATCCGCACCACGCGGGCGTGGTGGGCGCTGCTCATCGGCGTGGCGCTCGCCACCGCCGGGTTCGTGGCGCTGCAGGGCGTCATCGCCCTGCTCGGTCCGGAGACCACCGGCGCCCCCACGGGCGACGTGCAGGATCCGGCCACCGTGCGCGCCATCTACGTGGCCGGCATCGGCACCGCCTACCTGTTCGCGCTGGCGTTGGGCGTGCTCAGCTCATCGGGCGAGTTCCGTCACCACACCATCACGGCCACCCTACTGGCCGCGCCCGACCGGGTCCGGGTGGTGGTGGCCAAGGCGGTGGCGGTGGCGGGGTACGGCCTGCTCTACGGCGCGGCGGCGGCGGTGGTGGGCATCGCCGTCGGGGTGCCGTTCGTGCTCGGTGGCGGGGGAGCGGCCCGCCTCACCAGCGATGGCGTGCCGCGCTCGCTGGTGCTCGCCGTTCTGGCCGTCGCCCTGTGGGGCCTGGTCGGTCTCGGGGTGGGCACGCTGATCCGCAACCAGGTGGTGGCGCTGGTGGTCACCATCGGCGTGGCCTGGATCGCCGAGCCGCTGCTGGCCGTCGGGCTCAACGCCCTGGATGTCGGTGCCGTGGCGCGGTTCCTGCCCAGCCAGGCCACCGCCGCGCTGGCGTCCCCGGCCGCCACCGCCAACGGGTTGACCATCTCGCTGCTTCCCTGGTGGGCCGGCGCGTTGGTGCTGCTCGGTTACGCGCTGGCGGCCGGCGCCCTCGGTGCGGTCACCACGCTGCGCCGCGACATCGCCTGAACGTCCACCCGGGGCGGGGTACGGGCGGGGTCGTTGGTCAGGGGTTGGCCACCGCGGCCGGATCGACGCCCCGCACGCCGGTCACGCGGCTGCGCAGGGTCTCCCGCGAGGTCCGCTCGACGGCCTGCAGCACGGCCGGATCGCCGGGCTCACCCCCGAAGCGGTCAAGGTTGCTGTGCACGACCCGGGCGACGAACGCCTCGTCCAGCTCACCGGCGAACTCCTCGGCGAGCCGGGTGACGATCGCATGCTCGCGGTCCGACGTCGTTGTCGAACGCATCTGTCCTCCCTCTCCGGCTGACGATGCTAGGACAGCGGTGCGACCCGTCAGGAGGGGCGATCGTCGGCTGCGCCGGCGGCGAACGTCCTGCCGGGGCGATCGCCCCGGGTGGGGTCAGCGTCGATCGGGGCGGAGGGCCGAGATGGTCAGGCGCACCATGGCCTCGGCGGCCGGCGAGCGCGGCGTCGGCCGGTGCAGCAGCCCGACCCGCCGGTGCAGCGGCGGTTGCAGCCTGCGGACCATGGCGCCCCGGGCGGCGGCGGCCTCGGCCATGGGACGGGGCAGCAGCGCCGTGCCCGCCCCGGCCAGCACGAGCGCCACGATCGCCTCGCGGCGGTGGACCTCGACGGCGATGTCGGGCTCCCGCCCGGTCCGCGCCACCAGCCGGTCGAGCAGGCGCCGGGTGGAGGTGCCGGGCGCGGTGGCGATGAGCGGGAGCTGCACCAGTGCCCGGGCGGTCAGCGCCTCGTCCGGCGGCGGTTGGTCCGGGGGGCAGAGCGCGACCAGCTCCTGGCGGAACAGCGGGGTGCGCACCAGACCCGGCGCGGTGGTGGTGACGTCGGTGAGGCCGAGCTCGGCCCGACCGTCGCGCACGGCGCGCTCGATGTCGGCGGTCGACTCCGGTTCCTCGATGCGGATCCGGATGCCGGGGTGCGCCCGCCGGAAGCGGCCGATGAGGGGGGCGAGCGGGTCGACGGCCAACGTGGGCACCACCGCCATGGTCAGCTCGCCCGTCTCCAGCGACGCGACGGCGCGCGCCACCGAGGTGAGGTCGGCCATCTCCCGGTGGACCCGGCGGGCGGCCTCGATGACCCGCTCGCCGGCCGCGGTGATGGCCACCGAGCGCCCGAGGCGGGCGAACAGCTGCACGCCGAGCTCCGCCTCGAGCGATCGGATGCCGTGCGACAACGAGGGTTGCGCCACGTGCACGGCCTGGGCGGCGCGGGTGAAGCTCCCGTGGTCGGCCACGGCCACGACGTAGTCCAGTTGTCGCAGATCCATAGATCCAGCCTATGGATGCGGTGTGATCGTCGCGCTGGACCTACCGGTCGCCCCCGGAGGAGTATCTGGCCATGACGCAGCGGACAACGGACATACGGCGCGGTATCGGCTCGACGGGGTTCGGGGGTGGCCGCCGGTGATGTGGTTCGGCGCCGCTGCGGTCGGCGTGGTCATCGGCTTCCTGGGCGGGCTGCTGGGCAAGGGCGGGTCGGCCATCGCCACCCCGATGCTGCATGCGTTGGGCTTTCCCGCCATCGTGGCGGTGGCGTCGCCGCTGCCGGCCACGGTGCCGTCGACCGCGCTGGCGGCCTCGGCCTACGCCCGCCACGGCCTGGTCGACTGGCGGGCCGCCCGCTGGACGGTGGCCGTGGGCGTGCCGGCCACGGCGCTGGGCGCGGTGCTGACCCGGTGGATCGGCGGTGGTGCGCTGGTGCTCGCCACCGACGTGGTCCTGATCGGTCTGGGCATCCGCCTGCTGATCACCGCCGGTCGGGCGCACCCCGACGGCGACGGCGCGGTCGTGCCCGTCTGGGCGCTGGCCTCGGTGGGTGCCACCGTCGGCTTGGTCTCGGGCCTGCTGGCCAACAGCGGCGGGTTCCTGCTGGCGCCGCTGTTCGCTACCGTGCTGCGCCTGCCGATCAAGGCGGCGCTGGCCACGTCGCTGGCGGTGGCCGCGGTGTTGGCCATCCCCGGCACGGTGGTGCACGTCGCCCTCGGGCACGTCGACTGGGCGCTGGTGGCCGTGTTCGCGGTCACGTCGGTGCCGCTGTCGCTGGTGGGGGCGAGGGTGGCCCTGCGCATCGACGCCCATCGACTCGAACGGCTCTACGGCGGGGTGTTGGTGGTGCTGGGCGCCGGGTTCCTGTTCCTTCGCTGAGGGCGCCGGCGGTGGCGGCGGTGGTGCCGCGTCGCGCTCGGCGGGCGGTGGCGGCGGCGGCCGGGTACGGTTCCGGCCCGACAGGGTCGTCGGAGGGAACGGGAGCGGACATGGGTCGGATCGTCGTCGGGGTGGATGGATCGGAGCACGGCGTCGACGCGTTGCGCTTCGCGCTGGCGGAGGCCCGTGCGCACGGCTCCACGGTCGAGGCGGTGCTGGCGTGGACCTATCCGCTCATGGCCGATGCCTACGGCGGCACCGCCATGGCCGGCGTGAACCCCGAGGCGCTGGTCGAGGGGGCCAAGCAGGCCCTCGAGCAGGCGATCGAGGCCGCCACCGACGATCCCGCCGAGCGGGGCCGTGCAGCGCAAGGTGGTCGAGGGCGGCACGGGCACGCTGGTCGAGGCTTCCCGGGGCGCGCAGCTGCTCGTGGTCGGCTCGAGGGCCACGGTGGGTTCACCGGTCTGCTGCTGGGTTCGGTGAGCAGCCAGTGCGTGCACCACGCCCACTGCCCGGTGGTGGTGGTGCGGCCCGAAGCCGCGCACTGAGGCCCGAGCGGGCGACCTCGGCAACAGCGGGCCGGCCGCCGGGAAGCAAGGGCTTTGCGGGATCTCTGACGCTGCGCCTCGATGCCGGTTCGAGGTGGTGTTGCCCGTCGGTCCTTCGGCGGCGATTCGAGGTCGATTCGACGCGTTCGACCGGACCGGATCTGTCGGTCACCGAGGGTGCCCGCTGGCGACGCTGCGGGTTCCCGATCGCATCGCTCGTGGCCGGACTTCGTGTCTGACGACCAATTCCGAATCGACGTCGAATCGAGCGCGACGGGATTCCCGGGCCCCATCGCCCACATCGCCCACCCTCGCCGCAGCCGGCGCCGGCTGACCATACCGTTCGGTGCGCCGGTAGCGTCGCCGGCATGGCCGCCTTCGACCCTGACGAACTGCTCGAGCTCGAGCGCGCCGGCTGGCGGTCGCTGGGCGACGGCACCGCCGCCACCTTCTACGGCGAGCTGCTGCTGCCCACCGCGGTGATGGTGCTCGCCGATGGCTCGGTGTTCGACCGGGAAGCGGTGATCGCTTCCCTGGAGGGCTCACCCGGGTGGGATTCCTTCGAGCTCGCCGACGAGCGGATCGTGGTGGCGGGGCCCGACACCGCGGTGCTGGTGTACGTGGGCACCGCTCATCGCGCCGGTGCCGAGACGTTCCGGGCGGCGATGAGCAGCGTGTACGTCCACCGCGACGGCCGGTGGCGTCTCGCCCTCTACCAGCAGACCCCGCTCGGCTGACGGGCGGCCCGCGCTAGCGTGCGCCCATGACCGCCCCGGCCGGCTCCACCCACCCGCCCGAGCCCGGCGCTGACCGCGTCGACTCCGCCCGGGGTTGGTTGGTGGTGGCCGGCACCGTGCTGGCCACCATGATGATGTTCGGCGTCGTCTACTCCTTCGGCGCGTTCTTCGGCGCCATGGCCGAGGACTTCGACGCCGGCAAGGGCTCGACCGCCTTCGTGTTCTCGCTCACGATCTTCTTCCTGTTCGTGTTGGGGGCGCTGACCGGTCGCCTGGCCGACCGGTTCGGCCCTCGACCCCTGGCGGTGGCCGCGGCCGTGTTCATCGGCGGTGGGCTGTGGGCCACCTCGACGGTGGACCGGATGGCCGTCGGCTACCTGACCTACGGCGTGAGCGTGGGCGTGGGGGTGGCCTGCGCCTACGTCCCGCTCATCACGTTGGTCAGCGGTTGGTTCGAGCGGCAGCGGGCCACCGCACTGGGCATCGCCTCGGCCGGCATCGGGCTGGGCACGGTGCTGGGCGCCCCGGTGGCGCGCCGGCTCATCGACGCCTACGACTGGCGCGACACCTACCGGATCCTCGCCGTCGTCGCCGCCGCCGGCCTGCTGGTGGCCGCCGCGCTGTCCAAGCGGGCGCCGCTCGCCGCCGGCCGGGGCCCGTCACCCACCATCGGGCAGCTCTTCGCCGGACGCACGTTCCGGCTGATGTACGCCTCCGGCGCGCTCATGGGCCTGTCGCTGTTCGTGCCGTTCGTGTTCCTCATCCGCTACGCGGAAGAGCAGGGCATCGCCCCGGGCACGGCGGCCACGCTGGTGTCGGTGCTCGGCGTGGGCAGCATGGGCGGCCGCCTCGTGCTCGGCGCCATCGGCTCCCGGCTCGACCTGCAGCGCCTCTACCTCCTCTGCTTCCTCACCATGACCGTCAGCTTCCTGATCTGGTTGGTCGCCGGTTCCTCGTTCGTGGTGCTGGTGCTGTTCGCGCTGGTGCTGGGCGTGTCCTACGGCGGGTACGTGGCGCTCTCGCCCGCAGTGGCGGCGCAACTGTTCGGTCTGCAAGGCCTCGGCGGCACGGTGGGCATGCTCTACACCGGATCCGGCGTGGGGGCCCTGGCCGGTCCGCCGGCCGCCGGCTGGCTGATCGACACCACCGGCAGCTACCGGGTGGCCGAGATCGCCGCGCTGGTCATCGCCTTCGGCTCGTTCCTGCTGCTGCTGGCCGCGCTGCGTCGCCCGGCGTCGGCGGGAGCGTCCGCACCGGCAGCGGCCTCGAGCTGCGGTCACACGGCCTCGCTGACGCTCAGCCGTCGTAGAACAGCGGTCGGTGCAGACCGATCAGGTCCGATCCCGATCGGTGACCGCCCGCTCGATCGCTTCGGGGGCCAGGTGGTTCGCCGCGGCGGTGGGCCGCAGGCGCTGGGCGATGTCCCGGCGGCCGTAGTGGACCTGCAGGAAGAACCGTCCGGCATCGCCCGTACCGGTCGGCATGCGGCGGTGCCACACGTCGGACACGAACAGCTGCACATCGCCGGCGGCGGCGCTGAGCAGCACGGGTTCCTGGCCCCGCCAGCTGAGCGTCGGGTCGTCGAGGCGGTCCGGTGGCGGGGCCTCGCCGGAGAGGTGGCTGCGGGGGATCACGGCGGTGGGCCCGCACGCCGGCGGGCAGTCCTGCAGCAGGATGTGGCAGCCGACGGCGAACACCGGGTGGGGGATCCGCTCGTCCCAGTCGATACCGGGCGGTAGGGGGAGGTGTGGCCCGGCATCGATGTGCCACAGCCCGCCCCCGTGGGTGTGCACCGTGTCGGCCGGGTTGCGCCACGCCGTGTTGGCGATCACGTGGCAGTCCTCACCGAGGAGCGGCTCGATCACGTCGAGGATGCGCCGGTTGCCGATCGGCCTGGCAGGCGGCCGACCGGTTGAGCATCTCGTAGCGGAACTGCTCCGGCCTCCTCGCCGGCGCGGTGCGGGCGGCGGGCGTCGGCGGGCCACTCGTCGTAGACCCGCTGGATGTCGGCGGCGAGGGCGGCCACCTCGCCGGCATCGAGCACGCCGGGCAGCAAGGCGTAGCCGTCGCGCTCGAGGCGGGCGCTCTCCGGCGGGGCGCTCTCCGCAGGCCGGTGGCGGAGGTAGGGGACGTCGCGGCCGCGGGTGAGCATGCGACCAGCTTCGCACATAGCGCCCGCCCGGTGACGGGGATCTGCGCATCGAGCCGGTCATCGGGCAAGATCGCCCGATGACCTCCACCGGCATGCTGTCGCCCTACCGGGTGCTCGACTTGACCGACGATCGCGGCCACCTGGCCGGGATGCTGTTCGCCCAGCTCGGCGCCGAGGTCATCCTGGTGGAGCCGCCCGGCGGCAACCGCTCGCGCCGGGCCGCCGATCCCGGCCACGAGGTGTACGACCGGGGCAAGGCCTCGGTGGTGCTCGAGGACCCGACATTGCTCGACCGCCTCGCCGCCGGGGCGGACATCCTGATCGAGTGCGGGGCGCTGCCTGTCGATCTCGACGCGCTGCGCGCCGCCAACCCGGCGTTGATCACCGCCTCGATCACCCCGTTCGGTCAGGACGGCCCCAAGGCGTCGTGGGCGGCCACCGACCTGATCGTGGCCGCCGCCAGCGGCACCATGTCCGTCACCGGCGACGCCGACCGCGCCCCGGTGCGGGTCAGCGAGCCGATGACGTGGCACTACGCCGCCGCCGACGCGGTGTGCGGCGCGCTCATCGCCCTGCACGAACGCCACCGCAGCGGCCTCGGCCAGCACGTGGACGTGTCGGCCCAGCAGTCGTTCCTCACCGCCACCCAGTTCACGATGATGAACGCGCTGGTGGGCAACGCCAGCCCCCACCGCACCGCCGGTGGCGTGCAGCTGGGCCCGCTGCGGGTGCAGTTCGTCTACGACTGCGCCGACGGCCACGTCACCGTCACCTTCCTGTTCGGTCCGATGATCGGGCGGTACACCGAGCGGTTGTGGCGCTGGATCCAGGAAGAGGGCCGCTGCGGGCCGGAGCTCGGCGAGAAGAACTGGATCGACTTCGCCATGAACGTGTTCAACGGGGTGGAGTCACCCGATGCGCTCGACCGCGCCACCGAGGTGCTGGCCGCCTTCCTGCGCACCAAGACCAAGGCCGAGCTGTTCGAGGCCGCGCTCGGTCGCAACCTGCTGATCGCCCCCGTCACCACCACCCGCGATGTGCTGGAGATGGAGCAGCTCGCCACCCGGGACTACTGGGACCACCTCGACGGCCGTCGCATGGTGGGCCCGTTCCTGCGGGCCGACGCCGCTCCGTTGCGCCGGCTGGAGGAGCGACCGGCCGAGCTCGGCGCCGATACCGAGCGGTACGGCGCGGAGGGGGTGCGCCGCCCGGCGGTGGGGGACGGTCCGGCTGCGTTCGAGCCGCCGGACGGGGACCTGCGGCCGCTGGCCGGGCTCAAGGTGCTCGACTTCATGTGGGCGCTGGCCGGGCCCGGCGGCAGCCGCACGCTCGCCGATTTCGGGGCGACCGTGGTGCGGGTCGAATCGCAGTCCCGGCCCGACGTGCTGCGGGCGGTCAACCCCTTCCGCGGTCCGGAGGGCGATCAAGAGGGCTCGTTCCAGTGGCACTCCCTCAACGCCGGCAAGTACGGGCTGTCGCTCGACCTCAACACCGAGGCCGCCCGTGAGGTGGTGCTGGACCTGGTGCGCTGGGCCGACGTGGTCACCGAGTCCTTCTCGCCGGGGGCCATGGCGGCGTGGGGCTTCGACGAGGGCGCGCTGCTGGCCGTCAACCCGCGGCTCGTCTTCTTCAGCTCGAGCCTGATGGGCCAGAGCGGGCCCCTGCGCAACTACGCCGGCTTCGGCACCATGGCCGCAGCCATCGCCGGCTTCTACCCGGTCACCGGCTGGCCCGATCGCATACCGGCCGGTCCGTTCACCGCCTTCACCGACTACATCTCGCCGCGGTTCACGGTGGCGGCGGTGCTCTCGGCGCTCGACCACCGGCGCCGTAGCGGCCATGGCCTGCGCCTCGACTTCGCCCAACTGGAGGGATCGCTGCACCTGCTCGGCCGGGCGCTGTGGGTCGACGAGCTGACCGGGGCGTCCGCGTCGCGGTCGGGCAACGAAGACCCGGTGATGGCACCGCACAACGTGTACCCCGCCGCCGGGGAGGACCGCTGGTTGGCGGTGGCGGTGGAGACCGACGCGCAGTGGCGGGCCCTGGCCGCGGTGCTGGAGCGACCCGATCTGGCGGGGCTCACCGCCGAGCAGCGCCGGGCCCGCCGCCCTGAGCTCGACGACGTGGTGGCCCGGTGGGCCTCGTCACGGGAGCCGGGCGCTGCCCAGGACGTGCTCCAGGCCGCCGGGGTCCCCGCCCACCAGGTGCAGGACTCGGCCGCCTGCGTGGCCGACCCGCAGTTCGTGCACCGGCGCATGTTCCCCGAGGTGCCGCACGCGTCCTATGGGACCACCTGGGTCGAGGGTTGCCCGTTCACGCTGTCGCGCACCGACTGGGAGGTGCGCTGGGGTGGACCCACGTTCAACCAGCACCTCTCGGAGGTGTTGGGCGATCTGTTGGGCTACGACGCCGACCGCATCGCCGAGCTGGTCATCGCCGGCGCCCTGGAGTGACGAGCGCGGGACGGGCCGGCCACGACGACGCGTGGCCGGCCCGTCCCGGCATGGTCGAACGGCGGGGCCCCGCCGTCCTCGTCAGCGCACGTCGAAGCGGTCCAGGTGCATCACCTTGCCGAACGCATCGGCGAAAGCCCGCAGGAACCGGGCCTCACCGTCGGCGGAGCCGTAGATCTCGGCCAGCCCCCGCAGCTGCGAGTTCGACCCGAACACCAGGTCCACCGCCGTGGCCGTCCACCGCTGCGACCCCGTGGCCCGATCCCGGCCCTCGAAGATCTCCTCCGAGGAGCTCGACGGCACCCACTCGGTGCTGTTGTCGAGCAGGTTGACGAAGAAGTCGTTGCTCAGCGTGCCGGGCAGGTGGTGAGCACGCCGTGGGCAACGCCGCCACGTTGATGTTCAGCACCCGCAACCCGCCGATGGCGCGGTCATCTCCATAACGGTCAGCGTCAGCAGGTTGGCCCGGTCGAACGAGGCGCACCTCGGCCGGCAGCTTGTCGCCGTTGCGCCGGTGGTTGCGGAACCCGTCGTTGGACGGCTCAAGCACCTCGAAGGACTCGGCATCGGTCTGCTCCTCGGTCGCATCGGTGCGGCCGGGTACGAACGGCACGGTGATGTCGTGGCCGCCGGCGCCCGGGCCGCCGCCTCGACCGCGGCGCAACCGCCGAGGACGATGAGGTCGGCCAGCGAGACCACGTACCGTCGCTGCGGGAGCCGTTGAAGTCCTACTGCACCCGCTCGATGGCCTGCAGCGCGGTGGCCAGCTCGCCCGGCTCGTTGACCTCCCAGCTGCGCTGCGGTTCGAAGCGGATCCGGGCGCCGTTGGCGCCGCCGCGCTTGTCGGTGCCCCGGAACGTCGATGCCGATGCCCAGGCGGTGGCCACCAGGCGAGAGCCCGACAGCCCGCAGCCGAGCAGCCGCTGCTTGAGGTCGGCGATCTCGGCTTCACCGATGAGCGGGTGGTCGACCGCCGGCACCGGGTCCTGCCAGAGCTGCGCCTCGGGCACCCACGGGCCGAGGTAGCGCGACACCGGCCCCATGTCGCGGTGCAGCAGCTTGTACCAGGCCTTGGCGAACGCCTTCGGCCAGCCTCTTCGGGGTGCTCGTGCCAGCGCTTTCGCGATCGGCCTGTAGACCGGGTCCATCCGCATGGCCAGGTCGGTGGTGAGCATCATCGGCGTGCTGCCGCTTGGCCGGGTCGTGGGCGTCGGGCACGTTGGAGGCCGCGGCGGGTCGGTGGGCTTCCACCGCTTGGCGCCGGCCGGGCTTCGGTCAGCTCCTACTCGTAGCTGAACAGGTTGTCGAGGAAGCCGTTGTCCCACTTGCGTGGGGTTGTTGGTCCAGGCGCCTTCCAGGCCGCTGGTCATGTGCAGCACCGTGGCCGCTGCCGAACGTGTTGTGCCAGCCCAGACCCTGGGCGTGTACCGGCAGCCTGGGCTCGGGCCCGACGTACTTCGGGGCCGACCGCGCCGTGGCACTTGCCGAACGTGTGCCCGCCGATGATCAGCGCCGCGGTCTCCTCGTCGTTCATGGCCATGCGCCGGAACGTCTCCCGGATGTCGTGGGCGGCGGCCATCGGGTCGGGGTTGCCGTTCGGTCCTTCGGGGTTGACGTAGATGAGGCCCATCTGGACGGCGCCGAGCGGGTTCTCGAGATCCCGGGCCCCGCTGTAGCGCTCGTCGCCGAGCCAGGTGTCCTCGGGGCCCCAGTAGACCTCCTCGGGCTCCCACACGTCGGGCCGGCCGAAGCCGAAGCCGAACGTCTGGAACCCCATCGACTCGAGTGCGCAGTCGCCGGCGAAGACCAGCAGGTCGGCCCACGACAGCGCCTGGCCGTACTTCTGCTTGATCGGCCACAGCAGGCGGCGGGCCTTGTCGAGGTTGGCGTTGTCCGGCCAGCTGTTGAGCGGTGCGAAGCGCTGGGCGCCGGCCCCGCCGCCACCGCGGCCGTCCTCGATGCGGTACGTGCCGGCGGCATGCCAAGACATGCGGATGAACAATGGGCCGTAGTGGCCGTAGTCGGCCGGCCACCAGTCCCGAGGTGGTCATCACCTGAAGATGTCTCGCTTGAGGGCCTCGACATCGAGGCCGGCGAAGGCGTCCGCATAGCGGAAGTCGTCACCGAGCGGGTCGTCGCGGCGCTCGTGCTGGCGCAGGACCGTGAGGTCCAGCTGGTTCGGCCACCAGTCCCGGTTGTTGCGGGGCCTCGCCGCCTTGGGCGTGGGGGCGGGGATGGCTGGGTTCTCGCTCTCGCTACCACGATCCGACATCAGGGTGCTCCTCTCGTGCGGGCCTGTGGAGACGGTGGGACGGCAGGCGTGCTGCCCGTCTCACCGCTTCGGAACCTACCGAAAGTCCGACCGGTGAGGTACCCGTCTTGTGGCGATGGACCCTTGACGGGCCGCGGGATTTCTCCCATCGCCACCGAAGGAGCTTCCTACGGCTCCTGTTGGGAGCCGCCCCCGCACGGCCGAACCATGCTCGTCGGTACGTCCGCCGGCCGGGGCCGCGAGCAGCCTGCGTGCGAGCGGCTGCCCGAGGCCTCCGGCCACCGGAGCGGGCGTTCCGGGTCGGCCCTGAGCGTGACCGGTCCCGTCGGGCGGCGCAACCGGCGAACGCGGGTAAGGGAGCGGGGACCGATCAGGTTACGACCGGCAGCCCCGCGGTCCACCACGGGGCGGGCTCGGTCGGGACGGCCCGTGCCGCCCCGGCGAAGCCGGTTCCGGGGTCCAAAGGCCCGGTCGGATGCGACTTCCGGCAACGTCGCCGGCGGCACCGCCGGCCCTACGCTCCGGCCGATCCAACCGGGGAAGACCAAGGGGGAAGACATGACCGACGTCGCCGACGCGACGGCACCGGGCAGCACCGACAAGGCCGGGCTCGACCACGAGGTGGTCGTCATCGGGGCGGGAGTGGCCGGGCTCTACCAGATCAAGCGGCTGATCGATCTGGGCGTGGACGCCATCGTGCTCGAGGGCGAGGACGACCTCGGGGGCACCTGGTACAAGAACCGCTACCCGGGCGCCCGCTTCGACTCCGGAGAGCTACACCTACGGCTACTCGTGGAGCCAAGGGAGCTGCTCGAGGAGTGGCACTGGAAGGAGCGGTTCTCACCGCAGCCGGAGACGCTGCGCTACCTCAACTTCGTGGCCGACAAGTTCGGACCTGCGCCGCCACATGCAGCTTCGGCAAGAAGGTCACCGCCGCCCATGGTCTTCGACGACGACGCGCTCGACTTCTGGCGGTCAGCGCCTGCGACGACGGTTCGGACGCTCACCACGCCGCTTCCTGATCACGGCGCATCGGCCTGCTGTCCGTGCCGCCACTACCGCCGCGCTACCCGGGCGATCGACGAGCTTCAAGGGGCCGCTCCTGGCACACCTACTACTGGCCGGCACGAGCCCGTGGAGCTGGCCGGCCAGCGGGTGGCGGTCATCGGCACCGGCGCCACCGCCATCCAGTGCATCGCCCGCCATCGCCGGCCAAGCAGGTGGCCGACGCTCACCGTGTACCAGCGCCGGCCGAACTGGGCGGCGCCGCTGCAACAACGGCCCGATCTCCGACGAGGAGATGGCCGACATCCGGCGGCGCTACGACGAGATCTTCGCCAGACGTGCGCCCGCACCCCGGGCGGCTTCGAGCACGAGCCCGACCGGCGCGGGTTCCACAACGCTGTCCCGCCGAGGAGCGCGTGGCGCCTTCTGGGACAAGCTCTACGAGCATGCCCGGGCTTCGCCATCTGGCTGGGCAACTTCGTGGAGATCTACGTCGGACGAGGAGGCCAACGCCGAGCTGTCCGCCGAGTACATCGCCGACCGCATCCGCCAGCGGGTCAAGGACCCGAAGTGCTGGCCGAGAAGCTCATCCCCAAGGACCACGGCTTCGGCGTGCAGCGCGTCCCGCTCGAGACCAACTACTTCGAGGTCTACAACCGCGACAACGTGCGCCTGGTGGACCTCGCCGAGACGCCGATCGAGCGGATCACCGAGCACGGCATCCGCACCACCGCCGAGGACCTCGCCTTCGACATCATCGTCTACGCTTACCGGTTTCGATGCGTCCTGGTACGGGCGCCTTCGACCGCATGGACATTCTACCGGCGTGGGCGGGCAGAAGCTGCGCGACAAGTGGAAGGACGGACCGGTCACGTACCTGGGCTGCTGGTGGCGGGGTTCCGAACCTCGCCATGCTGGCGGGTCCGCAGATCGCGGCGACCACTTCCCCGGGCCATCGAACCGGCGGTCGACTGGGCCACCGACCTGCTGCAGCACGTGGGCGGGCGGGCACCACCGCTTCGAGGCCGACGCCGAGGCCGAGGGGCAATGGCTCGAGGAGGTGGCCTGGGGCTACCAGATGGTGCTCTCGGGGCGGGCCCAGAGCCGGATCACCGGGTACAACTCCAACCTCGCCGGCCACGAGTATGGCAAGACCCGGCACAACGTGTACCAGGGTGGGGCGTCATGCCACCGCCCGACTGCAGCGCACGGCGGAGGAGGGAGCACCGGGCGTGCGCCTCGACTGATCGCCCGCACCTGCCGCTCGCCTGAACCCGCGCGAAGGGCCCCCGCTCGTGGCGATTCGGCGTGGATTCGCTGCGAGGGTATGGTCGCCGGACCACAAAGCTGCGACTTCTGGACGGTCGGGCGCAATGCCCGCCGTTCCCACCAGCAGCGTTGTGTGACGATACTGATCCGGCCTGAAGTCGCTACTCTTCTCGGCGCCGAGGGTGATCGGCGCTCGGGGGCCGGCCCTCGGTGGGCGGACTCAGCCGAACCTTTGCGGAGCGGCGGCCGGGCGGCGCGGGTCAGCTGGGGTCGGCGAGCAGCGGGGGTCAGCAATTGCTCTCGAACACCGAGGCCATCTTGTCGCCGCCCAGGATCGAGGGGTGCACACCGTCGGACACGGTGTCGACGAGCGTCCACGAGGGGGAGAGCGCCTCGAACAACGGCACGTAGTGGACCCGGACCGCCACGCGGCTGGCCAGCCGGGCCGCATCGTTGAGGGCGGTGAACCGCGCCATGGTGTCCGGCCCGGCGCTGCGGGCGAACGGCAACGGCGGGTGGGAGGCCACCAGGATCTCGGCGTTCGGGCCACCGCCTCCATCCGGTCCACCAGTGACCAGCTTGGCCGGTGCGTCCTCGGGCACCACCGGTCGTAGGGCGCCGTTGGTCCGGCCCTCGATGGGGAACAGGTCGTTGATGCCGATCAGCAGCAGGATGTCGGGCTGTCCTGCCCACCCACCCGCCGATGTTGTCGCTGACGTTGGCCGGCGGGCACGTGGCGCACAGGTTGGAGCCGTCGGGGCCGATGGTGAAACTCCGCCGTGGCCCTCGTCGGGGTCCGACCCGGCGATCGGCAGCGTCCGGTCCGACCCCCACGAAGTCTGACGTCACCTGGCGGCCCGCAGCCGCGCCTCGAGGTAGCCGCGGTAGGTCTGGGCCTTGGAGGGATCCTCCGGGTCGGTCCCCTGGGTGAGCGAGTCGCCCACCGGCATGATGCGCACCGGTCGACCGGTCACCGTGGCGGCCATCGAGGAACGGGCGAGCACGTCGGGCGACGCCGCCCTGGCGCCCACGGCGGCGGTCGTGGTGGGCGAGGCGGCACGGTGGAAGCGGTGACCGCCACCCGGGCCGGTGGGGTCGCCGCCGTGCCGCCGCAGCCGGCCACCGCCACCAGCGCCATCCCGATTGCTGCGTTCGCCAGCTTGCGCATCGCACCTTCCGTCCGCCCCGACCGCGAAGTGCGGCCGTCTGAACGCTTAGCGTATCGCCTGGCGCGCAGGAGGTGGCGGAAGGGCCCCTGATGACGTCGACGGCACCGCTCGGGGGCGGAGCATCGACCGGCCACGGGCCCTTGTGGCTCGCCCGCCGATGCACGACGATGGATCGACGGTCGCGCCGTCGACGGGCATCGAGCCCGCGTCGACGGCTACGGCACAACAGGGCGACAGCCGGCTGCGGGCGCGCCGGCACGGACGGACACGGGGGCACGGATGGCGAGCGGTGCGAACGACGCGGCCTGGCGGGAGCGGGCACAGCGGGTGATACCAGGCGGTATGTACGGCCACGAATCGACCCGGTTGCTGCCGCCGTCGTACCCGCAGTTCTTCGAGCGGGCGAAGGGTGCCGAGCTCTGGGACGTCGACGGCAACCGCTACCTCGACCTGATGTGTGCCTACGGACCGAACCTGCTGGGCTACGGCGACGAGCGCGTCGAGGCCGCGGCGGCGGCGCAGCGGGCCCGCGGTGACGCCATGACCGGTCCCTCGCCGGTGATGGTGGAGCTGGCCGAGGCGATGACCTCGATGGTCAGCCACGCCGATTGGGCCATGTTCTGGGGTGAATGGCACCGACGCCACCACCATGGCCATGACGGTGGCCCGTGCCCAGACGGGCCGACGCCGCATCGTGGTGGCCGAGCACGCCTACCACGGCTCTGCGCCGTGGTGCACGCCCATACCGGTTGGTGTGGTGGCCGAGGAGAAGGCCTTCATCGGCACGTGCACCTACAACGACGTGGCCAGCTTGGAAGCGGCGGCAGTGGTCATGGCCGGGGACGATCTGGCCGCAGTTCGCCTCGCCGTTCAAGCACGACGCCTTCGAGGACCAGGCCCTGCCTGATCCCGCCTACGCACGGCGGCCCGGGAGCCAGGCGCGACCACCGGTGCCCTGCTCATCGTCGACGACGTGCGGGCGGGGTTCCGGCTCACCCGCGACTGCAGTTGGGAGCTGGTCGGTGTGCGCCCCGACCTCAGCGCCTGGGGCAAGTCCTTCGCCAACGGCCATCCGATCTCGGCGCTGCTCGGCTCCGACCGGTGCCGCAAGGGTGCGGCCGGCATCTACGCGACCGGATCGTTCTGGTTCGCAGCGGTGCCCATGGCCGCCGGGGTGGAGACGCTGCGCATCCTGCGGGAGACCGACTACCTCGAGCACACCGTCCGACTCGGCGAACGGCTGCGGGCGGGGTGGGCGGCGGCGGCGGCCGAGCAGGGCTTCTCGTTGCGCCAGACCGGCCCGGTCCAGATGCCGCAGGTGCTCTTCGAGGACGACCCCGACCTGCGCGTCGGCTTCGCCTTCGGCGAGGCGATGCTGGAGCGGGGGGTGTACGTGCACCCGTGGCACAACATGTTCCTGTGCGCGGCGATGAGCGAGGCGATCGACTCGGCCATCGACGCCGCCACCGGCGCCCTGGCCGTGGTGCGCTCCCGGCTCGACGGTGGCCTGCAACCGCACCCGATCGTCGCCGCCGTGGTGGCGGCTCGCTGACGGCGGGCGTGCTCAGACGAAGCCGACGAGATCGGCGAGGTCGACCTCCTCGCCCACGGGGAAGCCTTGGAAGGAGATGGCCTGCAGGGCGCCGAGCACCTCGCGGATGGCTTCCTTGGCGGCGTCGACGTCACCCAGGTCGAGCGCGCTGCGGATCTGCTCGGCCCCCACATCGTGAGCGCTCAAGGTGTGCTCCAGATCGAGTGAGTCCAGCCCCTGGCGGAGCTCCTCCATGGTCATCGCCTCGTTCATGCGCCGAACACTACGGACGCCCATCGCCCGGGTGCGGCGCCGATCGGGGGCCGATGGGCCCTTCTTCGGCGGACCGTTCGACCGTGTCGCCCGCCTGGAACGGCCGGTCGGCGAAGATGGGGCGGTCCGCCCAGCCGAGGAGCTCACCATGACCGTCGTCCACCGCCCGCTCGCCCAGACCGGATCGCACCGCATCGTCGGCCTCGACGGCTTCGGGCCCGGTCCCGACTTCTCCGACGCGGTGCGCATCGAGCTCGGCGCCGGGCTGCTGGTGCTCGTCTCCGGCAAGGTCGCCCGGCGCACCGCCGAGGACACCGCACCGCTCGACATGCGCACCCAGGCCCAGCGCATCTTCGCCGACATCGGTCGGAGCCTCGAGCGCGAGGGCGGCGGGTTGGCCAACGTCGTGCGGATGCGGATCTACGTCACCGACATCTCGGGGCCGGCGGTGCGGGCGTTGCACGAGGTCAGGGCCGAGCTGTTCGCCCACGACCGCTTCCCCGCCAGCACGCTGGTGCAGGTGAGCGGCTTCGTGGTGGACGAGGCGCAGGTCGAGATCGAGGTGGAGGCGTTCATCCCCCGATGACCGTCGTCGGGCGGAGATCGTGGTGGCCGCGCCGCGCCGCCTACGGTGGACCGACGACAGGGCGACCACGACGACGGGAGGTCAGCGCGTGCCCGAGGTGAGCAGATGGGTGGAGAAGACCCGCCAGGACCCCGGCCATTCCACCTGGTATGTGGAGCGGTTCCGCAAGATGGCCGCCGAGGGCGCCGACCTGGCCGGGGAGGCCCGCTTCATCGACGCCGTGGTCGGCCGGGGGGCGCGCATCCTCGACGCCGGGTGTGGGCCCGGCCGGGTGGGGGGCGAGCTGCACCGACGGGGCCACACGGTGATCGGGGTGGACGTCGACCCGGTGCTGATCGAGGCGGCCGGCGTGGACCATCCCGGGCCCACCTGGCTGGTGGGTGACCTGGCCGAGCTGGACCTGCCCGCCGCCGGCATCACCGAACCGTTCGACGCCATCGTCAGCGCCGGCAACGTGATGACGGTCCTGGCGCCGAGCACACGGACCGAGGTGCTGACCCGCCTCGGCCGCCACCTCGCCGATCAGGGCCGCTTGGTCGTCGGCTTCGGCGCCGGCCGGGACTACGGCTTCGATGCGTTCCGCGCCGACGCCGCCGAGGCGGGCCTGGCCATCGAGCTCGAGCTGTCGAGCTGGGACCTGCGGCCGTTCACCCCGGCGTCCGAGTTCCTGGTGGCGGTGCTGCGGCGGGCCTGATCCGGCCGGCGGCGGGGCCGGCCCGCGGTCAGGGCTGGAGGTGGCGCACGAACCAGTCGCGGGCGGCGCTCGAGGATTCCGCCAGGTACGTCGTGTACGGGTCGTAGTGGCGGCAGTCGAGCTCCACCAGGGCCTTGGGTTCCCCGGCGGTGGCGAACGCCTCCCGCTGCCAGGCGGTGGGGGTCTGCGTGTCGCGGGTGGCGATGACCATGAGCAGCGGTGTGGGGGCGATGCGGGGCACGAAGGTGTGCGGCTCGTACTCCCGCAGCAGCTCGAACGTGCGCACGGTCAGCTCGTTGGCGTAGGTGCCGTCGAGGTCGGTGGCCTTGGCCCACTCGTCGGTCTCGGTGCCGGGCACCGCCGCGCGGGTGGTCATCGGTGCCTCGCCCCGGGCGCGGGCGTCGCGGTCGGCGATCATCCGGGCCTCGAAGGACGCCCGGCGCTCGTCGGGGACCCAGGCGCGGTAGGTGTCCTCGCCCCGAATGAACGGCACCTGGGAGACGACCGCCTTCACCCGGCGGTCGAGCGCGGCCACGGTGAGCACGTGGCCGCCGGAGAAGCTGGTGCCCCAGATGCCGACCCGTTCGGGGTCGACGTCGTCGCGGTTGCGGACCCAGCTGATGGCGTCGCGCAGGTCGTGGACCTGCTTCCACGGGTCGCTCTCGTGGCGCGGTGCACCCCCGCTGGCCGCGTAGCCGCGGTGGTCGTACACCAGGCAGCTCAGCCCGGCCGCCTGGAAGCACTCGGCGTACCCGGCCAGGCCCATCGCCTTGATGGCCGACAGGCCGTGGCTCAGCACCACCACCGGGCGAGGGCCCGACCCGGCGCCGGCGTACCACCAGCCGTGGAGCTCGACGCCGTCCTCGGTGGGTACGGTCACGTCCTGCCGCTCGTTCATCGGTGTCTCCCAGGGTCGCATCGGCTGCTTACGGCGCGGCAACGTAGCAGCGACGGCTCCGGACCGGTGGCCCTGCGGCCGGCGACCGGGCGACCTACCGTTGGGTACGTCGCCCGGCCGCGAGCCTGGTCACGGCCGGTTCAGCTGGAGCCGGTGAACAGCGAGCCCCGGGCGTGGTGGCCGTCGGCCAGGTGGGCGCCGGTGGCCCGCTCGGACTCCCGGTTGCGGGCCTCGGCCCGGCCTACCACGTGCCAGTGCACCTCGTCGGGGCCGTCGGCCAGCCGCAGCGTGCGCTGGGCGTGGTACATCTCCGCCAGCGGGAACCACTGGGAGATGCCGGCCGCGCCATGCATCTGGATCGCCTCGTCGATGATGTCGCAGCACTTCTTGGGCACCATCGCCTTGACCGCGCTGACCCACACCCGGGCCTCGCTGTTGCCGAGCACGTCCATCGCCTTGGCAGCGCGCAGCACCATCAGGCGCATCGACTCCACCTCGACACGGGAGCGGGCGATGACCTCCATGTTCTTGCCCAGGTTGATCAGCTTCTTGCCGAAGCCCTCGCGGGTGAGGCCGCGGTCGACCATCAGCTCGATGGCCTTCTCGGCCGCACCGATGGAGCGCATGCAGTGGTGGATGCGGCCCGGGCCGAGCCGCAGCTGGGAGATCTCGAAGCCGCGGCCCTCACCCCACAAGATGTTCGAGCGGGGGACCCGCACGTCGTTGAACCGCATGTGCATGTGGCCATGGGGGGCGTCGTCGGCGCCGAGGACGTGCATCGGCCCGATGATCTCGACGCCGGGGGTACCCACCGGTACGAGGATCTGCGACTGCTGCTTGTAGGTGTCGGCGTCGGCGTTGGTGCGCACCATGACGATCATGATCTTGCAGCGCGGGTCGCCGAGGCCGGAGATGTAGAACTTCTCGCCGTTGATGACCCATTCGTCGCCGTCGGCCACCGCGGTGGTCTGCACCTGCTTGGCGTCGGAGCTCATCACGCCGGGCTCGGTCATCACGTAGGCGGAGCGGATCTCGCCCCGCAGCAACGGCTCCAACCACTGCTGCTTCTGCTCGGGGCTGCCCACCCGCTCGAGCACCTCCATGTTGCCGGTGTCGGGGGCGGAGCAGTTGAGGCACTCCGACGCCAGCCGGTTCTTGCCCAGCTCGTTGGCGATGTAGGCGTAGTCGAGGTTGGACAGCCCTTCGCCGGTCTCGGCGTCGGGCAGGAAGAAGTTCCACAGGCCCTGGGCTCGGGCCTTGGCCTTGGCCCCCTCGAGCAGCTCCAGCTGGCCGGGTGCCCAGCTCCACCGCTCGGCCCGGCCCTCCCCGAGGCGGTAGAACTCCTCGGTGATGGGGTCGACCTCCTCGCGGATGAAGGTCACCACGGCCTCGTACAGCGGACGGACCTTGTCCGACATGCGCAGGTCGAGGTCGTCCATGCTCGCCATCTTGAGCGCGCCGCCAACCATGTTCGCTTCCTTTCGGCCGGGTGCGGGGCGGCCAGTCTGACCGACGGCGGTGGCGGCGTCGAAAACCCAGCGTCGACCCGTGTCAGACTGCCCGGTATGGGCAGGATCAGGCGTGGGGGTGCGGATCGACGTGGGCGGGGCCGCCGGGCGTGGGGGCGGGCGTCGGGGCGGGGACCCGGCCGCGCCGCCGTCGCAGGTGGGCTCGGTGGCCGTGGTGGCCAGCACGGCCACGGCCGGCAGCGCGGGGTGGCCGGCAGCGCGGCCACGGCGGGCAGCGCCGGGGTGGCCGGCAGCGCCGCCACCTCGGGCAGCGCGCTGGTGGTGGCGAGCGTGGCCACCAGCGGCAGCGTCGGCGTGGCGGCCAGCGTGCTGACGGTCTTCGGTGTGGCCATCAGTTGGTGCGCGGCGACGCTGGCGTGCGTGCGCTGCCGGTTCTGCTTCGGGTGCGTGGCCTGCGTCGACTGCGTGGGCTGCGTCGGGTGCGTGGGTTGCGTCGGGCTGCGCGGCGCGGTGGGCAAGCGGGGCGTCCGGGCGGGCTGACGTCGGTGCCCCGGCGCGGTTGCGGCCCTGCGCTCCGATCCGGCGAGAGATCCGGGCGATCGGGAACGGATCCCTGTTCGGTGACGTGGTACCCGGTGAGCGGCGCACCAGGAGGACCCCCGATGACCACCCCGTTCGGCTCGAAGACCGGCAGGACCATCCGTCCGGCGGACAGCGGAGACGACGATCCGGCCGCGCTCGACGCCCGTCCGTCGAGCGCACCCCCGACCCGGGACCCGGGGATGGGTGTGGATGCCGGGCGAACCGGTGCCGGGGAGAAGGAGACCAGCCGGACCGGGACCGGCGAGAACGGGACCGGTGGGAAGGACGGCATCGAGAAGGAGACCGGGGGCGAGGACGGGGGAGCGACCGGCGATGACACCTACGGAAGCGAGGACGTCGCCGCCTATGCCGAGGAAGACGTCGAGGCGGACCACCAGGAAACCGACGGTGCCGGTTACTACGAGGGTCAGGACTCTCACACCGCGCCTGCAGAGCCCGGGACCTCCCAGCACGACCCGCCGAGCGGCGTCGGCGTGGGCATGGAGGAGACGGAGCACCGGTCGGTGGGGGAGCCGCTGCGGCCGGTCGGTCCGGACACGTCCCGCCTGGAGTTGCACGGCGGCCTGGATGACGACGGGCCCTCCGGCTCACTGTTCACCCACGATCCGCTGGACCCTCCAGATCCGGACCCCGGCTTCGACGACGACCCCGACGATCCCTTCGACGACCTGGGCTGAACCCTCCGCCGGGTGTTCAGCTGAACGGCGCGGCGGCGGACGGACAGCGGTTGGTGGTTGGTGGTTGGTGGTTGGTGGGCGCCATGCCGGGGGGTATGGGCGAGCTCCTTCGCGCTCGATTCGATGTCGATTCGGAATTGGTCGTGGGACACGAAGTCCGGCCACCATCGGTGAGACCGTGCAGCCTGACTGGAGGTTGACACCACCGCTGGTGGGCGGGCGAACCCGACCGGTCGATGTCGTCGAATCGGCGTCGAATCGCCGCCGAAGGAGGGCGCTGGTGGGTTGCCGGCCGTTCGAGAGCGCCGACCCCGCAGGCGCCGGCTCGGTGGATCCAGGCTGAACGCCGGCGATCGGGCGTGCCCGCCGGGGGTGCGCGCTCCGTCGAGGGCTACCGATCGGCCTGGGAGCGGCCGCCGCGCAGCCGGTTCAGGACGGAGGCCACGGCTCCGGGCCGGTCCTGCACGCCAGCCACCGCATCGGGTGCCACCGTGCGGGCCAGGTCGATGACGGCGCCGGCCGACGGGTTGACCAGCGCCCGGTCCCCGATGCGGACCGTGGGCACCGTCTCGTTGCCGCCGGCCACCGAGCGCACGTAGGCCGCACCCGACGGCTCCGCCCAGATGTCGACCTCCTCGAAGCGCACCCCGGCCGCTCGCAACCGGCGACGCAACGCCGCGCAGAACAGGCAGCCCTTGCGCCAGTACACGGTGACGGTGGCGTCCTCATCGGCGTGGACCTGCTGATCGCCGTTGGTCATGCGTGCAGCCTCCGGGCTCGTGGATGTGCTCACCGCAACGACGCGGTGGCCAGCACCGTACCGTCGTCGGTGACGATGCGCATGGCGGTGGCGTCCGCCAGGCTCGGGTCGATCCCGGTGGCCCACACCCCGTGCTCGATGTCGGCGGGTTCCCACGACCCGACCGCGACCCAGGTCCCGTCAGGGCGTTGCAGCTCGCAGTGGCGCACGCCGGGCGCGGCCTGGGGCGACGCGATCGTCACCAGCACGTGGTCGACCGGCTCGTCGAGAAGGTGGACGGCGCCGATCCGGGTGCCGGTGGCGTTGACGATCGCACCGGAGGGTGGGGTGTCCGGCCGGTCGAGCAGCCGAGCGGCGACGCCCGCCAGCACCAGCACGGTCGCTGCGGCAGCGAGCAGCCCAAGCGCACGCCGTCGGCTGGTGGCCCGCAGGCGGCGGGCGGCGGGTGCCGCGGGCCCGCTGACGGCCGGCGGGTTGGCCGCCGCACCGATGCGCTCGAGCACCCGCCCCTCGAAGCCGGCCGGCGGTTCGAGCGCCGGTGCGGCCAGCAGCAGCTGGTCGACGATGGCCGTGAGCCCGTCGAGCGACGCGCGGCACGACGGGCAGCTGGCGGCGTGGGCCAGCAGCGCGGTGCGCAACGGCTCGTCCACCCCGCCGAGGGCGAGCTCGTCCACCCGCTCGTCGAAGGTCCGGCAGCTGTCGCGCTGGTCGGTGGTCACCTGGTCACCTCGTTGACGCCTGCCCGTAGCCGGCGCAAGCCGGTGCGGATCCTCGTCTTCGCCGTACCCAACGGTACGGACTCCATGATGGCGATCTCCTGGGCGGTGCGCCCCGCAACGGTGGCCAGCAGCACCGCCCGCCGCTGCTCGTCGGGCAGCGCAGCCAGCTGCCGGCCGAGCTCACCCAGCCGTTCGGTGGCCAGCGCAGCGAGCACCGGATCGGCGCCGTGGTCCGGCGCCAGCAACTCGGCCATGGTGGCGGGGTCCACCGGCGCAGCCCGCCGGACGCGCAGGGCGTCGATGGCCAGGTTCCGGGTGATGGTCAGCAGCCAGGTGAGCACCGATGCCCGCCGGGCGTCGTAGCCGCCGGCGTGGCGCCAGGCCCGCTCGAAAGCGAGCTGGCTGATGTCGTCGGCCAGCGCCGCATCCCCGGTCATCGTCACCGCCAGCCCGAAGACGCGTCGCTGGAAGCGCCGGACGAACACCGCCACCGCATCGCGATCGTCGAGGGCGCCGGCGGCCAGCAGCGCTTCGTCGGTCAGTCGGTCGAGGCGAGCCATCGGTCGTTCCTACGGCAGGGGAGGGCCGAGGGATTTTGCCCGACCGCAATCCCTTCGCGGTGCTTGCTCGTACAACGGCCGGCGCCAACGGCGTCGCGACACAGGCGGAAGAGGAGAACGACATGATCAAGCCCAAGGTGCTGGCTGCGGCCGGCCTCGTCGCGTTGAGCGCGCTCGCCGGCATCGCCCCGGCCGGTGCGGACGACGGCCACGGCCGTCACCATCGCGACGGCGCCAAGCTTCGCTTCGAGGAGTTCGTGGGGGTGTCGACCAGCGAGCTGGGGGCCGCCGGCGCCATCCGCGGCGTCAACGGCGGCGGCGCGCCCTGGTCGATCGGCGAGGCGCGCGTGACCGTGCGCCGCTCCGGACGGGTGGACGTGCGTTTCGAGGACCTGATCTTCACCGGCGGGCCGAACGCGGGGAAGAACACGGTGAGCCCCATGGCGGTGGTGCTGACCTGCCTCGATCGCTCCGGCAACCCGGCCAAGGCGGTCAGCCAGCCCTTCGCCGTGACCGTCGGCGACGGTGTGGACATCGGTGGCGACGCTGACGCCCGCACCACCATCACCGTGCCCGAGGTCTGCAAGGACCCGATCGCCCTCATCACCAACGGCACCGGCCTGGCCTGGTTCGCCAAGAGCGGCCGCTGAGCCGGCGTCCGGGGTGTCTCGCACGGCGCCCCGGACCGCAGCCGTCCGGTCTACGCCCGCACTGCTCCGCCCGCCAGACTGTGCGGCATGGAGCGGGTGCTGGCGGTCGACGGCGGCTGGGTGGTGCCGGCCCTGCGCGGCTCCGGCATCGGCACCGTCCGTGTCGAGGCCGATGCGGTTCGGCTCTTCCTCGGGCCGGACACCATCGAGCTGCGCGGCCCCTTCGAGGTGGTCGACGAGGTCGGCACCCACCGGCAGGTGCCGGGGGAGCGGGCCGGCCTCGGCGCCGTCGCAGCGCTGGGCGGAGCGGTCTGCCGCACCGTGCGGATCGAACCGACCGGGCAGCTGGCGGTGGAGCTGGCCGACGATCGGTTCGTGCTCGCCGGCCCGGTGTCCCCGTTCAGCGCGTGGGTGATCGAGCTGGGCGGACGTCCGGCGGCTGCGTGCCGCCCCGGTGGCGGGGTCGATGTGGACCTGGGCCGCGACCGGCCCGCCGATCGGTGAGGCTCCGGCGCCCACCGGCGTCTGGCCGGTCGTGCAACCATGCTGATCGGTACGGTCGGATCCGCTGGCAGGCGGTGGCCGGCGTCGGTACGGTGACGGACCGGGACGGTCGAGCACCCCGGTCGAGCACACACGGCCGAGCACCACCAGGGGGAACCATCATGCGCGTTGCGATCACCGGCATGGGCGCGGTGTGCCCGATCGGCGTGTCGGCCGCCGATCTGGCCGACGGCCTGCTCGAGGGCCGCTGCGGGATCCGTCAGTCGCCCTGGGCCGACCCCGACGACCCCACCCCCGACTTCTACGGCGCCGTGGACGACCGCTTCGATCCCGCCGACTGGATGGACGCCAAGGTGATCGACGGGTGTGACCCCTTCGCCTGGTTCTCCATCGCCGCCAGCGAGCAGGCGCTCACCCAGGCCGGGCTGCTCGGCGGGCTCGACCCGCTGCGCACGGCGGTGGTGCACGGCACCTCCATGGGCGGGTTGATGTCGCTCATGCAGGCGCAATGGGCCTACGACCACCACGGCGTCGATGCGGTGTCGCCCAAGACCATGATCAAGATCTGGTCCAACATGGCGGCCTCGCAGATCTGCATGCGCCACCAGCTGCACGGCCCGTCGCTGACGGTCTCCACCGCCTGCGCCTCCTCGCTCGACGCGCTGGGCACGGCCGCCCGCTACCTCGAGGCGGGCGTGTGCGACGTGGCCCTGGTGGGCGGCACCGAGGGCGGGTACCCCACCGCCGGTTACCGGCCCGAGGGCCGCTTCGAGCCGGCCACCCACATGGCCGGCCGGGGCTACGGCATGTCCACCCCGTCGCCCGATCCCCGCCGGGCGATGCTGCCCTTCGCCGCCGACCGATCCGGCATCGTGTCGGGGGACGGCTCCGTGTGGTTCGTGCTCGAACGGGAGGCGCACGCCGCCGAGGTCCTCGCCTGGTTGCGCGGCCACGGCAGCCTGTCGGACTCCCACCACCCGTCCTCGCCGGAGCCCAACGGCGTGTGGGAGGCCCGGGCGATGGAGCTGGCCCTGACCGATGCCGAGCTCGCCCCCGGCGACGTGCAGGCCCTGGTGGCCCACGCCACCGGCACCCCGAAGGGCGACACCGCCGAGATCCGCGCCATCAACCGCGTGTTCGTCGACGGGCCCGGCCGCGACGAGCTGGTGGTCACCGCCTGCAAGGGCCACACCGGCCACACCGGCGCCTCGGCCGGCGGCGTCAACCTGGTGGCCATCATCGACGCCATGCACCGCGGCCGCCTGACCAACATCGGCGGCACCACCACGCCCGATCCCGAGATCCGCTTCGACGTGGCGCTGCACGAACCGCGGGCCATCGACCTCGAGGTGGCCCAGATCAACGCGTTCGGCTTCGGCGGCCAGAACGCGTCGATCGTCGTGACCCGCCACTGAGACGGCGGGCGCGTCCCGAAACGGGGCTCGCGGTCCACCCGCCATGGCCGAAGGACCCGGGCAGCGATGGGACCGAAGCGGGCTAGGATCGGCGGATCGACATGCGGCGGCCGGGGATGCGCGGCCGACAGGGAGGCGACATGGCGCAGGGCGTGCACACCGAGCCGGTGACCGATTGGACCACCGACTTCGAGATCTTCGACGAGGCGTTCCGCACCGATCCGGGCCCGATCTACCGGGAGCTGCGCGAGCGCGCCCCGGTGGCCCACAGCGACCGGTGGGGCGGCCAGTGGCTGCCCACCCGCTACGAGGACCTCGCCACCATCGCGTCGGACGCCGAGCACTACTCGTCGGTCACCGTCGGGGTGACCGGCCGCAAGCCGGGGGAGGGCCCGCTGCTCAGCGCCCCGCCCATCACGTCGGACCCGCCGGGCACACCGCCCTGCGGCGGCTGCTGCGCGCCTTCTCGCCCAAGCGGATCGAGGCCCTGACCGGCCTGACCCGCAGCATCGCCCCGCTCGTTGATCGACGAGCTGCGCCCCGGCCCGACGGTCTGGGCGACGCCGCCGAGGACTACGCCAAGCACATCCCGGTGCGGGTCATCTCCGCCATGTTGGGCGTGCCCGAGTCCGACGAGGAGCAGTTCACCGACTGGGTGATCCGGGTGTTGCAGATCGGCCCGTACGACTTCGAGGTGGGCCAGCAGGCCACCAAGGAGATCCTCGCCTACTTCGAGCAGAAGATCGCGGAGCGCCAGGCCGACCCGGCCCCCCACGACGACCTGCTGCAGTTCCTGCTCGAGGCCACCTACGAGGACGCGCCGCTCGAGCGCAAGCACATCCTCGGCACCTGCTTCCTGCTGCTGGTGGCCGGTATCGACACCACGTGGAGCTCGATCGGCTCGTCCCTGTGGCACCTGGCCACCCACCCGGCCGACCGTGACCGCCTGGCCACCGAGCCGGAGCTGATCCCCACGGCCATCGAGGAGTTCCTCCGGGTCTACGCCCCGGTGACCATGGCCCGCATCGTCAAGGCCGAGACCACCCTGGGCGGCCACCAGCTGCACGTGGGGGACCGGGTGCTGCTCCCCTTCCCGGCGGCCAACCGCGACCCCGAGGTGTTCGAGGATCCCGAGGAGATCCACATCGATCGCAAGGTCAACCGCCACGCCGCCTTCGGGCTCGGCGTGCACCGCTGCCTCGGCTCCAACCTGGCCCGCATGGAGCTGCAGGTGGCCGTGGAGGAGTGGATGCGGGCGTTCCCCACCTTCGAGCTGCGCCAGGGCGAGCGGGTCGAGTGGACCGGCGGTCAGGTGCGCGGCCCGCGCACCGTACCGGTCAGTCTGTCGAGCTGATCGCCGGCGGGCCACCACGCCCGGAACGACGCTCCCTCACGTGAGGCCAGGGCGCGCAGCGTGCCGCCCTCGCCCTCGACGAGGCGGCGGGAGATGGCCAGGCCCAGGCCGCTACCGCCGTGGTCGAGGGAACGGGCCTCGTCGAGGCGGGTGAACGGATCGAAGATGCGCTCATGCTGCGGCTCGGGGATGGGCTCACCGTCGTTGCTGACGATCAGCTCCACCCCGGCCGGCGCGCCGGCCGACGGCTCGGTGGCCGCCACCCGCACCGAGACGGTCGTGCGGGCGTGGCGCTCGGCGTTGTCCAACAGGTTGCGCAACACCTGCACCACCGTGTCCGGGTCGGCGTGGAGCTCGGTGCCACCGCCCGGTGCGGCCTCGAGTCGCAGCCGGTGCGCAGACCGGCGGTGTTGCAGCTCGGCCGCGGTCAGTTCGATCAGCTCGATGCGTTGCGCGTGCCGGGTGCTCGAGTGGGGTCGGGTCAGCGAGCGCAGGTCGCGGGCGAGCTGCTCCAGCCGGCCGATCTCGATCAGGCAGTCGCGGGCCACGCTCGGCCAGTCGGTCCGCTCCGGGTAGGCGAGGCCGACCTCCAGCTCGGTGCGCACCGCCGAGAGCGGACTGCGCAGCTCGTGGGAGGCGGACGCCGCGAACAGCTGCTGGCGGGCCGCGGCATCGGCCAGCCGGTCGAGCATCCGGTTGAGGGTGCTGCCCAGGCGGGCGATCTCGTCGCCGCCGTCACCGGCCCGCCCGACGGGCACCCGTTGGCTGAGGTCCTTGGCCTGGATCTGCTCCACCGCGGCGCGCAGCTGCTCCACGGGGGCCAGGGCCCGACCGACGACGACGAACAGGAACAGCCCCGCCGCCACCACCACGACCGGCAGGGCCAGCAGCAGCGCATCGCGCAGGTGTGACTGGGCTCGCTGCGCCGCCCGCAGCGACGCGAAGGCGATCACGGTGAACGTCCCGCCCGGGTAACGGTCGGTCCGGGTGAGCACGGCGTAGTCCGCGTCGGCCAAGCCCAGCTCCCGACCGGACGCGCTGGCCCACCGACCGGAGCCCGCCGGCGGGATGGCGAGCTGGTCGACCCGGGCGCGCCGGGCGTCGCCCTCGGTGGTGGCCACCACCGCACCCGTACCATCCAGGATGGCGACGTGCCCGGCGATCGGCTCGTCGGCCAGGGCGCCGGCCGGGTCGGCGCCGGCGCGCAGCTCGCGCTGCACCTGCTGCACGGCGGTGGACAGCACGGCGTGCTCGTCGGCGGCGAGCGCCCGCCGCAACAGCGTGCCGACCGTCAGCGCCACGAGGGCGACCGCCAGCACCAGCACGGCGCCGGCACCGGCGATGATCCGGAGGCGGACCGAGGCTTTAGTGGTCACGGGCGCTCATGCGGTAGCCGGCGCCCCGGATCGTCTCGACGACGTCACCACCGAGCTTGCGCCGCAAGGCCGAGACGTGCACCTCGACGACGTTGTCGCTGCCGTCGAAGTTGCGGTCCCACACGTGGTCGAGGATGTCCGCCTTGGGCACGACCTCGTCGTGGTGGCGCATCAGGTACTCGAGCACCGAGTACTCGCGTGGGGTGAGCTCCACCGGTTCGCCCGCCAGGTCGCAGCGATGAGCGGAGACGTCGAGCGTGAGCGCGCCCACCCGCAGGTTGGCCGGCCGTTCGGGCGCACCGCGACGGATGAGCGCCCGCAACCGCGCCACCAGCACGATGTAGGAGAACGGCTTGGAGAGGAAGTCGTCCGCACCGGTGTCGAGGGCCTCCGCCTCGTCCAGCTCACCGTCCTTGGCGGTGAGCACGAGCACCGGTGTCCACACCGACCGCGAGCGCAGTCTCGGCACACACCTTGTACCCGTTCATGCCGGGGAGCATCACGTCCAACACGATGGCGTCGTAGGCCATCTCGGTGGCCAGCCACAGCCCGTCGGGCCCGTTGGTGGCCACGTCGACGGTGAAGCCCTCCGCCTCCAGGCCGCGCTTGAGGGCCGCGGCCTGGCGGATCTCGTCCTCCACCACCAACACGCGCACATCGATCAGTCTCGCACGATGCGGCTCGGTGGCGGACTCGCCGCCTGCGTTCACCGCAGCGGAGCCGGCCGGCGCGGCGGGCCGGGCCGCGCCGCGCTCGCCATACCCGCGAGCACGGTCACCGTCCGCTCGCCGCTGCGCTGCGCCAGCTCGGTGCGCTCGACCGAGAGGTGGATGACCCCGTCGTCGACGCCGGCGATCACCGACAACGGGATGTGCACCTCACCGTGGCGTGTCGTGCAGCACGAGCTCGGCGCTCGTACCCGAGGGACCTTCGAGCACCACCTCGCCTACGGTGCCGATGCGCTGCCCGTTGCGGTCGCGCACCGCCAGGTGGCGGCGGATCTCGGCCTCGCCGGCCGGCACCGCGTCGTGCAGGGCGTAGGCGAACGAGCCGCGGGGGCGTGCGTAGGACGCCAGCCACCCCCGCCCGGCCTCGCCATCGGCGCCGGCGGGGACGAAGTCGAGCACCTCGAACACCGGCAGCCCGGCGAACTGCTGGCGGTCGAGGTTGCCGGCGATGCTCTGGGCGGTGGCACCCCCGGTCAACAGCTCGATGGGGACCAGCCGCTCGCTGCCGGGCACGTCGTCGATCGTGGCCGCGATGTGTGTGGCCGCCCCGGCCGCCGGGTCGATGAGCACGGCGGTCACCGTGCCGAGCTCCCCGTCGAGACCTTCGAGCTTGCTCCCGGGTCGGATGATCATGGTCGCTCCTCTCGCCTGACCGGGTCGCTCGACCCGGCGTGCTCGGCCGCAGGGTGCAGCCGGGACGCTGTGCGATCGCTGAAGGCACCTGAAGGCGGCTTCAGGCGCCTTCAGCGGCCGTGCAGAACCGGCAGCGCACGCTGGGAGGGCAGGTGGGGGCCCGCAGCGGGCCTCCCGACAGAAGGGACACATCGTGGCCGACATCATCGTCCTCGCCGAACGGACCGCGGCCAGCGCTGACGTGGTGCGCTTCGCGCACCGGCTGGCGTCCGCCGCACGACAGCGGGTGATCGCCGTGGAAGCGGTGCGCAACACCTCCACCGAGCACACGCTCGAACAGGAGCGGGGTTACCTGGGCGCCGAGGCCGACGACCTGCGCAGCCGGCTGCCGGCCGATCTGGTCCAGCACATCCAGGTGGTGACCGTGGACGCCGAACCGATCGATGCACTGCTGGAGCAGGCAGGGCATCGGGACGCCGCTGCGGTGGTGATCGGCAGCACCGGGTGTGAGGGGGTCACCGGCTACGGCTTCGGGTCGCCCGCCCATGTCCTCGCCCACCGGCTCGATTGCCCGCTGGTGGTGGTGCCGCCGTCGGCGGCGCCGGGTGGGGACGAGGTGGTGGTGGGCATCGACGGGTCACCGGCGAGCGACGTGGCCCTCGACACCGCCGCCCGGATCGCCGGGGAGCTGACGATCGGCCTGTGCGCGGTGTACATGGTGGACGACATCTATCGGACCTTCACCACGCACGGCTACTACGGCGCCCAAGAGCGCCTGGCCCGCGCCGAGGTGGCTCGCAGCGCGAGCCCCGTGCGCTTCGTCGAGCGGTTCGGCGACGATCCGGCCGAGGTGCTGGCCGACGTGGCCCGTCGTCAGCGGGCGGTGCTGCTGGTGGTGGCCGCCCGGCAGCAACATGCACTCGGCGGCCTCTTGCTGGGCGGTGTGCCCGACCACCTGCTGCACGAGCCGCCGTGCCCGGTGATGGTGCTGCCCCTGGCCTACGTGGAGCGGGCCGAGCAGCGTCTGCAGAGCGTGGGCGCACGCCACGCCCATCGCTGAGCCCCGCCTGCGTCCTCGTGGCCGCCGGTCAACCCAGCCGTTCGAGCACGACCACCGGGATCTCCCGGTCGGTCTGCTCGCGGTACCCGCCGAAGCGCGGCATGACCGCCACCCTGGCGTCGAAGAGGCGGGAGCGTTCCGGCTCGGCGGCGACGCGGGCGTCGGCCTCGAAGCGCTCGGTGCCCACCTCCACCGTCACGCGTGGGTTGGCCACCAGGTTGTGATACCAGGCGGGATGGTGGTCGGCGCCCGCCTTGGAGGCGATCAACACGATGCGGTCCCCGTCGGTGGTGTACGTGACCGGCGACGTGCGGGCCAGGCCGGTGCGGGCGCCGGTGGTGGTCAGCAGCACCATCGGGTTGCCGGCGAAGGCACCGCCGCACTGCCCGCCGTTGGCCCGGAACTCGGCGATGACCGCCTCGTTGATCGCCAGCCACTCGCCATCGCTGCGCACTGCCATGGGCGCACGCTAGTCGCGGTCCTCCGAGGCGTCGCCGGGTGGCATCGCCGGTGGATCGTCGTCGAGGTGCACCCGGCCGCCGATGCGCCAGTACCAGCCGTCACGCCGGTCGAGGAAGCCCTCGTCCACCAGGTGGCGGCGCAGCGCGGCGCAGTCGGGGTGGAACGCCCGCAGCAGCTCGTTGAGGTCGCGCTCGGCGTAGCGCCGGCCGATGTCCAGTTCGAGCGACAGCCGCTCCAGCACCACCAGCCGCTTGGCCCGGCTGGTGGGGATCTCCCGCAGCGTGCGGCCCTCGAAGAAGCGGCGCAGCACCTGCTGCTCCTCGTCGGTCATGCCGTAACCGATCGAGGGATCCATGGGCAGCGGCGCCTCGACCAGCTCGCTCGCCGCGTCGCGCAGGCGCTGCGGCGGGAGCGTGTACCCGCTGGTCCCCGCCACCTCCACCAGGCCGGCCAGGCGCAGGTCGGCCACCGCTTGCAGCACCGTGCGGGCATCGAGGCCGGTGTGCTCCTGCAGCTCGGTGGTGGTGCGCCGGTGACCCACCAGCGCCCCGGCGACGGCCAGACGGGCCGGGTCGAGCAACGCCGCCAGCGGGCTGAGGGTGGTCACGGCCGGGTCCCGGCGGCGTCGTCCTCCGCCGCCACCCGGATCGCCTGCACGGCTGCGTGGAGCGCGGCATGTTGCCCGGCGAGGTGGGCGGCGATGGTGGCGTGGCGCTGCGGTGCGGCCGCGCCGGCGACGGCGGCGGCGAGCCCCGAGGCGCCGGCGCCCAGCACGAGGCGGTGGCGCAGGCGGACTGCGCCGGCGATGGGGTCGAGCTCGAACCACCAGCGCTCGGCCGGATCGGCTGGCTCGCCGGTGACCCAACCGACCCGGCGGCCGGGCTCCTCGCGTGTCACGGGCGCCCCGTCGGCCGCCCGTTCGGCGTGCGCGACCACGTGGTGCCACACCGTGGCGATCGGGGCGCGCACGTCGAGCTCGGCCACGGTGCCGGGCCCGTCGGCCAGCGTCGGTGGGTCGCCCGGGCCGCGCTCCCAGGTCTGGGCGAAGCGGTCGACATAGGTGATCGCCCGGGCCGGATGGCGGGGGGCCCGCTTGAAATCGGTGCCCTTCGTCCACGCCACCGGGATCAGCGCGATCGGGGTGAGGTCCTCGGGCAGGTCGAGCAGCTCGGCCAGTGCTCGCCGCTGCTGGAGCACGGCGGTGGTCCAGGCCGTGCCCAGCCCGCGGGCCCGCAGGGCCACGCAGAAGCTCCACACCGACTGGATGACCGAGTCGAACAGGCCCGGTCGTCTGCTGCCGTCGTGCACGCCGAGGATCGTCGGGATGACGATGACCGGCACCTCGGCCAGGTGCTCGGCGAGGTGTGCGGCCGAGGCCATCACCCGCTCCTGCGGGTGGCCGGTGCCGGCCAGCGCATCGCGCGCCTCGATCATCCACCGGCCGGCGGCGTCGAGGTAGAGCTGTGCCAGCCCGGCCTTGATCGCCGGGTCGCGCACCACCACCCAGCGACGGCTGCCCTGGTTGCCGCCCGAGGGCGCCTGTTCGGCGATGTCGATGCAGTCGAGGATCAGCTGGTGGTCGACGGGCCGGCTGAGATCGAGCCGCCGGCGCACGGCACGGGTGGTGGCGAGCGCCTCGTCGACCGAGGTGACGTCGATGGCCATGACCCGACGCTACGCCCGCCGGCCGTCCCGGCGGGTCAGCTGTCCGGTGGGGAGGGCGGCACCGCGGCCGCTTGCAGACCGGCCTCGACCCCGGCCGGCACCGAGAACCGCCACCCGGCGGCCTCGAGCGCCCCCCGCTCGATGGCGAGGTCGGCGGCGATGACCCCTTGGCTGCGCAACCGGATCCGCCAGCTGGGGCCCGGGTCGAGCACGTCGCGCACGGTGCGGGCGTCGCCGGGCCCGAGCGTGGCCACCGGCAGCCAGCGTTCCCGCCCTGGCGGGCTGACCTCCACCGTCACCGCGTAGACCGACGGGTTGGCCAGCTGCAGCGTCACGACCGCGGGCGTCTCGAGCGCCCCGGTGCGCACCACCGAGCCGACGACGGCGGCGACGGCGAGCAGCGGCAGCAGCCGTGCCGCCAGCGCCGCCGACCGAGTGGGGCGCACGGCGGGGGAGGACGGCCGGGCCGAGGTGGGCGAGGTCATCGGCCGATCCCGTCGCCCGCGAGTGCCGGCGCCACCGAGGCCGCAGCCCCGAGTGGGCGCCGTCGCCGGTTCGGGCCCACCACCCGCGGCATCGCCGGTGTGGGTAGCAGCAGCCGGACACGGTTCGCCTCCAATGGCCAGGCCAGCCACCGCGGCGGGCCGAGCAGGACGCACGCGCCTCGGGCGCGCAAGGGTGTGGACACGGGGACCTCCGAAGTCGTCGCGCCGGGCCGTCGGGCACAGGGGCCCGCGCCCGTCGGCGGTCGTGGGTGCGCGGAACGGCGGCTGCCGGGCGCGCGGACGATGGACCGCGGCGTGGCGCGCGGTCAGCTACGCGGGCCGGAGGTGGACCGCGATCGTCGACGGCACCGATCCGACGCATCGGCGGGCGGCCGCGACGCTCCGGTGCCGGTGAGCGTCGCCGGCCCTGCAGCGCGGCCGCGACGAGCAACGCGGTGACCACCACCAGATCGAGCCGAAGCTTCGCCGGTGCGGCGACCTGGTGGGCGTGCTGCTCCTGCGCCGTGCGGACCCAGGAGGGAGCGGGCGCCACGTCGTGGCTCACCGCGTCCGCCATCGTCTGCATCGCCACCCCCGCCACACCGTTCGGTATGGCGGCGCGGGTGCACAGCGTCAGCGCGGCCACCAACGCGGCCAGGGCCGCCATGGTGCCGAGGGTGGCGCGCGCACGACCCAGCATCCAGCCACGATAGCGCCGCCGCCCGCTGCTGACCGGGGCCACGTGAGCAGGCCCTGGCGGCGGGACGGCGGCTCTGCCACGATGGCGCAACGCCGAGGGTCACCACGGCGAGGCGAGGGAGGAACGACATGAGCACCGCCACCCGGACCGAGGCCGAGGGCCCGCCCAACCCCTTCGCCGCCGGCTGCGCCTACGTCGACGGTGCGTTCGTCCCCGCCGCCGAGGCGAAGGTGAGCATCTTCGACGCCGGGTTCACCCGGTCCGATGTCACCTACGACGTGGTCGGCGTGTGGCACGGTGCCTTCTTCCGTTTGGAGGACCACCTCGACCGCTTCCTGCGCAGCGTCGATCGGCTGCGCATGACGCTGCCGGTCGACCGGGACGGCCTTCGGGCCGTGCTGCACGGTTGCGTCGCCCGCAGCGGCCTGCGCGAGTCCTACGTGGCGATGATCTGCACCCGCGGCACCTCGCCGAGCGGCCGCCGTGACCCGGCCTCCTACGTCAACCGCTTCTACGCCTACGCCATCCCCTACGTGTGGATCGTGCCCGAGGAGCAACAGGCCCAGGGCACCGAGCTGTTCATCGCCCGCACGGCGCGGCGCATCCCGGAGGCGAGCGTCGACCCGACGGTGAAGAACTTCCACTGGGGCGACTTCGTGCGGGGCCAGCTCGAAGTGGACCGGCCCGGCGTGGCCGTGGTCCTGCCCGACGCCGACGGCAACATCACCGAGGGCCCGGGCTACAACGTGTTCGCGCTGGTGGACGGCGTGTTCGTGTCGCCCGAGCGCGGCGTGCTCGAAGGGGTGACCCGGAAGGCGGTGCTCGACGTCGCCGCCGACGCCGGCATCCCGGCCCGGCTCGGCACCCTCACCGCCGAGCAGCTGCGCGGTGCGGAGGAGGTGTTCCTCACGTCGACCGCCGGTGGCGTGATGCCCATCGTCGCGGTCGACGGGCGCACGCTCGGCGACGGGACGCCCGGTCCGCTGACCCGCCGCCTGCGCGCCGCCTACTGGGCCGCGCACGACGACCCCCGTTGGACCACACCGGTCGAGTACGGCGCCCGCTGAACGCGATGGGTGGACCGGCGGTCGTCATCGTCAGCGGCGGTACTGCGGGCATCGGGCGCGGCATCACCATCGCCCTGGCCGAGGCCGGCTGGCAGGTCATCGCCTTCGGACCCGACGCCCGCCAGCCGGGCAGCACCGCCGCCGATGGCGTGGCTGCCACCCGCGCCGCGCTGCAGGCCCGGGAGCTCGACGCAGTGCTGCTCGACGCCGACGTCACCGTGGCCGCCGACCTCGAACGGGTGGTGGCCGCCGCCCGGGCGACGGACCGACCGGTACGGGGCCTGGTCAACAACGCCGCCATCCGGCCCCGGGCCGACGTGCTGCACACCGACGAGGCCACGTGGCGGCGCACGCTGGAGGTGAACCTCACCGGCCCGTTCCTGCTCACCACGGCAGCGCTGCCGCTGCTGCTCGACGCCGGCGACGCGGCCATCGTCAACGTGGGGTCGGCGTCGGCGTGGGGCCGCCCGGGCCTCGCCGCCTACGCCGCGGCCAAGGGCGGCCTGCACGGCTTCAGCGCGGCGCTGGCCTACGACCTGCAACCCCATGGGGTGCGGGTCAACCTGGTCGTGCCCGGCCGGGTCCACACCGGGATGATCGACGACACGTTCCCGGCCGGGGACATCGCCCCCGGCCGCTACCCGGTCACGCCGGCCGACGTGGCCGCCGCCGTGGTGTACCTGCTGTCAGCAGCGGCGGCCCGGGTGAACGGCGCCGTGCTCAACGTGGGCGGCCATCTGTTCCAGGCCGGTCCGTAGCGGGTTCGAGGCGCAGCGCCGCCACCGGGCAGCGGCGCACCGCCCGTTCGAGCCGGTCGTGCTCGGCGTCGTCGAAGCGTTCGGTGAGCACCACGGCGATGTCGTGCTCGTCGAGGTCGAACACGTCGGGGGCGGCGTCGAGGCAGTTGGCGTAGCCCTGGCACCGGTCGCGATCCACCACCACCCGCCAACCGCTCACGTGCCCGCCATGAGCTGGTCCCACGGGTCGCCCCGCAGCAGTTCGAGCCAGCGGCGGTAGTAGTTCAGGCGTTCTCCTCGGTCATGAAGTACTCGGACTCGACCGCCCCGCGCAGCTCGCTGGGCTGCGTCATGCCCAGGCCCAGCTGGTAGTTGTACGGCAAGCGGCGGGCGATCGTGCCCTCGCTCGCCTCGCTGGCGTAGTCCCAGTTCTCCATGTCGTCCTGTTCCACCAGACCGGCCGGTCCGGAGTAGCGCAGGTAGTACCGACGCAACCAGTCGACCACCTCGGGCGGCGCGTCGGCGTCCACCAGGTACCACCGCCACACCTCGGTCTCGGTGGGGCTGATCGGGTGGGCCACCAGCAGCGCCCGGGGGAACGGGCCGGCGTGGAAGGACAGCGAGGGGAACAGCGTGGCCGGGCCCATCGCCCCGGGCGGGCGGCCCTCCTGTTCGAAGCGCGCCCGGCGGGCGGCGAAGCAGCGGGTGAAGTACTCGGTGAGCTCCGGTTCCTCGAACGTCGGGTAGCCCATGAAGTAGTGGGCGCTGCCGGTGGCGCCGTGGCCCAAGCGGACGAAGGAGGTGGAGGCGATGCTCCGCTTCTGACCGCTGGCGGCACCGTGGCGGGTGGCGGCGGCCGTACCGCCCGGTCCGATGCCCACCGCGTCGACCGATTCGTGCGACGGCGGCCCGTGGTAGTTGTCGCCCAGGAAGTTCTCGGCCACGAACTTCCAGTTGGCCCGGATGCGCCACTTCTGCACGCCCCGCAGCGCCACCACCTTGCCCTTCTCCCCGGACGCAGATGACGCCAGGTTGTCCAGCCACCAGTGGAAGTCACCCACGTAGTCGGCGAAGGGCGGGGCCTGCGGGTCCCACGTGGCGAACACGAGCCCGTGGTGGTTGGCCACCTGCGCCACCGGCACCAGCCCCCAGGCCGAGCGGTCCAGGGCGCCGCCATAGCCCGGCCGGAAGTGCGGGACACCCAGCAGCTCCCCGGCCACCGACACCAGCGTCCCGTCGGTGGAGTAGCTCCAACCGTGGTAGGGACAGGTGAACGACAGCGTGTTGCCCTCGTCGTAACGACATACCTTCATGCCGCGGTGCCGGCACGAGTTGAGCAGCACGTGCAGCTCACCGGCGTCGTCGCGGGTGAGGAGGACCTCGTCGGTGCCCAGGCGCGACGTGACGAAATCGCCCGGGTTCGGCACCTGCGAGGCGTGACCCACGAAGAGCCAGGCGCGGGCGAAGACCTGCTCCAGCTCGATGCGGAAGATGTCGGCGTCCACGAAGATGTCGCGGCTGATGATGCCGGCATCCGCGTCGACGAGGCGGTCGAGCCGGTCTGCAGCCATGGTCATCCTCCGAACGGTCGGGTGCGCCGCTAGAAGAGCAGCGTCAGGTTCTTGGCGGTGAGCACGTTCTGGTCGAGAAGCAGCTCCCGCCGGCACAGCCGCCAGCGGGTGCGGCCGTCGCCGCCACCATCGCCATCATCGTCGCCATCACCGTCGACACGGCGCAGCGTGTCGCGGCGGCGGCCGACGAAGAAGTCGGTCTCGGCGGCGACGCGGTTGCGGTGGACCACGAAGCGGCACGACACCTCCACCTCGGTGGGGGTCACCGCCACCAGGCGGATGTTGGTGACCAGGTGGCTGACCCGCGACCGGGGTTCCTCGGCCCAGTGCACGCCGGTCGCCAGCTGCTGCACCCGTTTGCGCAGCGTGTCCTTGCCCTCGTCGAACCAGCACACCTCGGCACCGGGCCGGGTCAGGCCCCGAGCCGGCAGCTCGGCGAGGGCCACGTTGAGCCGCAGCGGCATGACGTAGCTGACGTCGTCGGTCAGCAGGTCGAGCCAGTCTTCGTAGCGACCGTCGTCGAGCAGATCGGCCTCGTGGTGGAGGAACTCGGCGATCTCCTGCTGCAGCAGGAGCCGCTCGATTGCATGGTCGGGCACCGGCGCAGTCTCGCAGCTCGGCGCCCGCCGTGCCGCCGGTCGATGACGTGGAGCGCGTCGCTGACGGTCACCCGGGGGCGACGGCGCCGATCGGCGGGGTGATGGTCACCAACCAGGCCCACGGCGGTCCGCCGTCGACCGCCAGGCGCTCCACCCAGAAGCGCCGCTGCGCATCGGTGCGCAGCACGCCGTCGGCCACCGGCTCCGTACCGCTACGTATGGCGGCGATGGCGGCGAGGAGCTGTGGTTCGGCGGCCAGGCAGTCGCGGGCGGCGAGGCCCTCGGGATGATCCCCGATCAGGGTGCGGGTCGCCGGGCTGGCCTTGATCACCACATCGTCCTGGTTTCCGGCGATGATGCCCATGGCGGTGGTGGACCACAGCAGGCGCAGGTCGGCGTCGAACGCTCGGATGGCGTCGGCCACCTCCACCGTGGCCGCGTCCGCCGCCGGCCGGCTGGCGTTGGCATCGAGCGGGAGCCAGGCATCCATGACGGTGCCCCGGCCCGGAGCGCTGCCCGTCCCGGCCACGCCGCCCGCTCGATGGGCCCGGGTCCGGATCGAGGTGAGCCCGTAGCGGCCGGACGCGGCGACGGCGAGCGGATCGAAGCCGCAGCCGGCGTCGGCCACCGTCAGGCGCACGCCACCGGCGTCGGCCTTGATGGTGATCGTCACCTCTGCGGCGCCCGAGTGGGCGATGGCGTTGTGCACCGCCTCGGTGGCGATCCAGTAGAGCGCCTCGGCCGTGGGCTGGGGCAGCGGGCCGGCGAAGCGGTCCTCCACCACGAGCACGACGCCGGCCGCCTCGGCGTCGGTGCGCAGGCCGTCGGCGAGGGCGGTGCCCAGGTCCTCGGCGGCCGGGCCCACCGGGTCGAGGTTGGTGATCAGCGAGCGCAGCCGGCCGTTGAGCCCTTCGACGGCGCCGCGCAGCGTGTGTACCTGGTCGGCGTGGTCGCCGGCCCGGCGCTCCAGCCACGCCAGCTCCATGGCCACCGCGGCCAGGACCTGTACGGCGTCGTCGTGCAGGTGTTGCGCATACCGCCGGCGCTCGACCAGCGCCGCGTCGAGCAGCACCTCGAGGTTGAGGCGGTCGGCCGGCGAGGCGGCGGCTGCGGCATCGATCGCGTGGCCGGCAACGAAGCGTCGGCGACCGTCGGGCAGCACCCGCCACACGGCGTGGATGTCCCGCCTGCCGGTCGGTTCGTCCCACCGGCCGCCGGTGGTCAGGGGGCCGTGCTCGAGCACGTGGTCCACGATGCGGCGGAGCGCACGGCGCAGGCCCGGCGGCGTCCGCGCCCAGCACGCTGCCGACCTGTGAGCCCATCATCGTCTCGTGGGCCACGCTCGCGGCCACGATCACCGGCGGGTCCACGCTCGGGTCCACCACCGCCACGGCGTCGCTGCCGTGCTCGAGCAGGTAGTCGAGCAGCGCGGCGTCGGAGGGGGCGGCGCTGGTGCGTCGTGGCCTCTCCTGCTCCTGCACACCGCGACACTAACCCTCGGCATCAGCGCCATCGCGCGTTGAGCGCATCGGACGGGCGGACGACGCGATCCCGTCAACGTCGGTCAGCGTCCTTCGCGGTCGGGAGGATACCGATCGGAATGGTGCGCTCAGGGGCGAGCGCCGGGCGCCGCCGGGCTCTCGGCCGACCAGCGGCGCAGCGCCAGCGTGAGCTCGGCGGAGACCCGGGCGAACGGCGTGCCGCTGCCGATCAGGGTGGAGGCGGCCTCGCCGCGCCGGCTCCGCGCTGCCTCGAGCACACCGGCGGCGGTGCGGTGGAACTCGGCGTGCAGGTCCCGGACGACCTCGAAGTGGGCGCCGCCGCGCTGGGCGGCCGAGCCGCCCTGGTGCAGCCAGGTGCCGAACGCGCACCGGTCGTCGCGGCGCACGACCTCGACGTCGAGGCTGCTGTCGCCCCGCTCGATGGCCTCGGCCAGGCGGGACTTCCAGTCGCTGTGGGCGGCGATGGCCGCCACCCGGGGGTCGGCGTGCGCACTGGGCGGCTGGAACTCGGTGCCCAGCAGGGCGCCGATGCTCCCGCCCACCGCGCCCACGGTGGCCTTGGCCCGGCTGGCCCCGAAGGTCACCTCGTAGGCGGCGTCGGCCACGTCGTGGATCCGGCCGGCCACCTCGCTGCTGTCGGCCACCGCCGCCCGCAGTTCGGCGGCGACGGTGCGGGTGGACACCGCCTGCTCCTCGACGGCGGCGGCGATGGCCGCGTGGCGGTCGTTGAACTCGTGCACGATGTCGTTGATGCGGCCCATCGCCGCCACCGCTTCGAGCGCCTCGCTGCGCAGGTGGGCCACGACGGTGTCGATCTCGCCGGTGGCCGTGCCGGTCTGGTTGGCCAGGTCCTTGACCTCGGTCGCCACGACCGCGAAGCCCTTGCCCGCTTCGCCCGCCCGCGCCGCTTCGATGGTGGCGTTGAGGGCGAGGAGGGTGGTCTGGCCGGCGATGGCGGAGATCAGCTCCACCACCCGGCTGATCTGGTCGGTGGTGGTGGCCAGCCGCTCCACCAGCGCCCGGGATTCGGCGGAGGTCACCGACGCCGCCGACACCGCGTCGGCGGCACCGGCGGCGCTGCGGCTGATCTCGTCGATGCTGAGGCTGAACTCGTTGAGGGAGTGCAGCACGCCCTCGATGTGGCCGGCGACGCGGCTCGAGATCTCGGCCACCATGTGGGCGTTGGCGGCCGACAACTCGGCGGAGACCGCGGTGCCGGCGGCGATGCCGTGCAGGGCGCCGAGCGCCGAAGCGACCTCACCGGCCAGCGTCGGGTCGGCCGCCGGGTGCCCGGCGGTGGGTTCCGCTTCGGCCCGGACCTTCGCGACGGCGGCATCGAGCGCCCGACGGTTGCGCCCGGCGGTCACCTGCATGGTGGCGACGGTTGCGCCGCCCGCCGCCACCAGGGCCAACAGGGCAGGGAGGGCGCCGGCACGTGCGCCGACGGCCAGCACGGCAAGTGTGGCGAGGGTCGCGGCGGTGAGGCCCACGAGCCGTTGTTGCTGGGAGGTGCCGGGACCCTGTGGTCGCGGGATCGTCGACTCGCGCATGGCTGCGATATCGGCACGGACGCACCGGTTCTGCCATGCCCCCTTTGGGGCATCGAAGCTGAACGAGAGGTGAACCGGGGAGATCAACCCGCGTCAGGCGGCGCCACCGGCTCGGTGGTGACGGGGAAGCCGAGCTTGACGAAGCGCTCCCGCATCCAACCGGGGCGGGCGTCGCGGGTGCCGGTGAGCACGGCATCGAGGTGGGCGCCGCCCTCCCGCCACACGTGGCAGGTGTTGGTGTTCATGCGCACCCGGCGCTCGCGCTCGGCCTCGTCGGCGCTCGGCCCGGCGGCCTGCTCGGCCAGCGGCTGGTCGATGTTGATCAGCGCCCAGCTGGCCTGCACGGCGACGGGGGCCATGGCCTGCAACAGGGCGGTCAGGTGGGAGCAGCCGTTGGGGCCGCCGAACAACCGGCGCACCTCGTGGGTGAAGCCGCGGGCCACCGAGAGCCCGATCAGCGCCCGGTAGTCGGGCAGGATCCCGGTGCACAGCTCGTAGGGGTGGGTGTGCATGTCGGTGACCACGTCGACGATCTCGAAGCTGGGGATCTCCACCAGCAGCTCGAGGGTCATGTCGTGCACGACGAGTGGCTCGCCGTCCTCGGGGCCCAAGCCGATCGGCTTGACGTCGGTCAGCCGTCCGACGACGCGCAAGCGGCCGTCGTCCTCGGCGAAGGACTCGGTCTGATAGGTCCGGTTGTGGATGTTCAGCCGCCTCGACACAGCGGCGAAGGGTAGTGCGACCGTCGGTCGGCCTTCACACCGCGGTCCCGGGGCAGAATCGAGCGCATGCACGTGGGCATCGCACACCATCTCGGTTGGGCGGTGGTGGTGACGGCCACCGCCGAGCACGCGGTGGTGGATCGCCGCCGCATCGAGCTGCTCGAGCCGGGCCTGCCGGTGGCACCGGTGCACCACGAGGGCGGACCTCACGCCATGCACCGCACGGGCGAGCCCCTCGACGATGATGCGCTCGCCGCGCTGGTGGACCAGGTGCGGGCGGCTGCGGTCCGGGCGTCGGACGCGGCGCTCGACGGGTTGGCCGCCGCGGCGCCGGCGCCGATCACCTCGCTGTCGGTGCGGGCGTGGCCGGCGGACTTTCCGACGGACATCGCCAACCAGCGGCGGGTTCCCTACGAGAGCCGTGCTGACTCCGTCATGTACTGCCAGATACTGGCCGGGGCGGCCCTGGCCCGGGGCTGGCGGGTGCACACCTACGACGCGGCCCGGGTCGAGGCGGCGGCCGGCCGGCTGCTGGGGGAGCGGGCGCACGAGGTGCTGCACGGCCCCCGCGCTGCGCTCGGCCCGCCGTGGGCCAAGGACCACCGCATCGCGCTGGCCGCCACCGTGCTCGCCGTCCACGGCTCGCCGGATTGAAGGACACCGATGCCGACGTCGACTTCTGATCGAGCGTCGTCAGCTCCGAGGAACGCCTTCGTCAGGGTGCGGCTGCCCGGCGCCGCTGAGCCGGTCGTCGCCGGACGGTCGGGGGCGTGCCCGGGGTACCGGCGGGTATCCCGGAAACCCTTCGCGCTCGATTCGACGTCGATTCGGAATTGGTCGTGAGACACGAACTTCGCGCGCCCGTGGTGGGCTGTCGGGTCCCTGGCGTTGCCGGCGGACACCAGCGGTGGGCGATCGGAGCCTCCCGGTCGAGAGCGCCGAATCGAGTTCGAATCGGCGCCGATGGAGGCTCCCCGCCGTCGGGCGGCGGCTACCGGCCGGCCTCCGGCGACAGCCACCCGGCCCGTCCTGCTCGCATCAGCCTGTTCACACCGGAGCTGCCGCTGATGCGCAGCTGGATCGATCCACCCGAGGGCACGGATCTGAACGTCTGTGCGTTGCACGGGTGGTGAGCGGCGGTCCACCGCCCGTCGGCCTGACCCCGACACGCTCAGATGCCGACCTCGAGCACGGGACGGCCGAGCAGGGCGGCGCCGTAGGCCAGCGCCGGCGCGTCGTCGGTGAGGTACACGTGGCCGACGGCGGCCTTGATGTCCTGGTAGCGGCGGTGCAACGGGTGGTCGACGAACACGATGCGCCCGCTGGCGGCGGCGTAGAGCTGATCGACCGCGGCCACGACGCGCTGCACCCCGTGGCAGGACTCGAAACGGCAGCGGGCCCGCAGGTCGTCGGGCAACGGGCGCTCGGGCTCGGCTTCGGCCATGCCCTCCAGCTCGGCCAGGTTGGCCCGCAGCCGGTCGGTGGCGCTGTGCAGCTCGTAACGGGCCTCGGCGATGCGACGGCGCTGGAACGGGTTGTCGGCGTCGGCGCCGGCGCCGAGGCTGCCGATGCGGGTGCTGGCGATGTCGGTCCAGGCGTCGAGGAAGCCGGCGGCGGCGCCCAGGGTGGCCGACACGATGGCGGCGCCGAACATCAGCGCGAACGGGAGCTTGTAGACCGCGGCGGGGTTGCGCTCCCAGCCGGGCAGCCGCTCACCCCACCGGTAGGACCAGTGCGATTGGCTGCGGTGGGCGGGCACGAAGGCGTCCTCGATGACGATGTCGTGGCTGCCGGTGCCGGCCATGCCCACGGTGTGCCACACCGGGTCGATCCGGTAGTCGGAGCGGGGAACGAGCAGCGAGCGCAGATCGCGCACCCGGCGGCCGCCCACCTCGACCGTACCGACCAGTCCGCCCACCACCACCCAATCGCAGTGGTCGCAGCCGGTGGAGAACGACCAGCGACCCGAGAGGCGGTAGCCGCCCTCCACCTCTTCGGCCCGGCCGGTGGGGTTGAGGGCGGATGAGGCATCGGCCAGGCCGCCGCCCCACACCTCGTCCTGCGCCCGCGGGTCGAAGCATGCCAGCTGGTATGGGTGCACGCCGCACACGCCGTAGACCCAGCCAGTGTTGGGTTCGGCCCGGGCCACCTCGAACACCGCATCGACGAAGTCCACCGCGCAGACCTCACCGCCGCCCGCCCAGCGCGGGGCCAGGGCGTAGAGCAGGCCGCTGTCCACCAGGTCCCGCCATTGCTCGTCGGGCAGGCGGCGCAACGCCACCGCCTCGTCGCCGCGCGCCGCCAGCCCGGGCGCCAGCTCCCTCGCCGTCGCCGCCAACGCCCCTGTCGCCACTGCCATGTGATCCCCCTGGGGCTCCCGGTCCCGGGCTCCCGACCCGTCGGGATCCCGGCGCCAACGTAGCGGCCGGGGCCGCCGGCCATGATCAGGGCCCGGCCGACGCCTCGCTACGCTCGCCGGCCATGAGCGTTGCGCAGGTGCGGTCGGCGTCGGCGGGTTGGCCATGAAGCTGGCCGAGACCGTGGTGGGAGCCGTGCGGCGCGCCGGCGGTGACACGCTGTTCGGCGTGCCCGGCGGTGGGCCCAACCTGGCCATGATCGGCGCCGCCCAGGCGGCCGGGATGCGCTTCGTGCTCACCCACACCGAGACGGCGGGCGCCATCACCGCCGCCACCTACGGCCTGCTCCGGGGTGCGCCGGCCATGGCCATCGCCACCCGGGGCCCGGGTGCGGCGTCGGCGGTCAACGGCGCTGCCCAGGCCACCCTCGACCGCTACCCGCTGCTCCTGGTCACCGACTGCGTGGGCCGGCGCGAGCGGGAGCGGGTGGCCCACCAGCGCCTCGACCAGACGGCGTTGCTCGCTCCGGCCGCCAAGTGGTCGGGACCGATCGGCGATGACGCCCTCGCCCCCGAGGCCGCCGCCGCCGCCGTGGCCCTCGCCGGCGCCGCGCCCCGGGGTGCGGTGCACCTCGATTTCGATCCGTCGGCCACCAGCGACGTGCCACCGCTGCCACCGGCGGCGGCGGGAACGGTCGCGGCCTCGCCCGAGGCGCTCGCCGCCGCCGCCGCACTGCTGCGCTCGGCCCGCCGTCCCGTGGCGGTGGTGGGCTTCGATGCCGTCGACGACGCGGCCGGCGTCCGCCTCGCGTTGGAGCGGCTCGGCTGCCCGGTGCTGACCACCTACCAGGCCATCGGCGTGCTGCCCGAGGGCCATCCGCAACTTGCCGGGCTGTACACCGGCGGCGCCATCGAGCGCCCGCTGCTCGATGCGGCCGACCTGCTGCTGGCCGTCGGGCTCGACACGGTGGAACCCATCCCCACCGCCTGGCCCGACCGCCCGACGATCGCCGTCGGCGCCCAGCCGCCGGCCTCCACGTTCGTCGCCGTCGACGTGGCCCTCGATGCGTCACCCGCGGCGGGGCTACGGGCGCTGGTCGAGCGCGGTGACCGGGCGCCCGTCGAGTGGGCCCCCACCGCCGGCGCCGACGCCCTCGCCGCGGCCCGCGCCGCCCTGGCCGCCGGGCCCGCCACCGGCTTCGGTCCGCTCGAGCTGGTCCGCGCCGTGGCCGCCGCCGCCCCGCCGGACGTCACCGTGACCGTCGACGCCGGCGCCCACTTCCTGGCCGTGATGCCGTACTGGCCGGTACGGGAGCCGCTCGGGCTGCTGATCTCCAACGGCCTGGCCACCATGGGCTTCGCGCTGCCCGCAGCCATCGGCGCCGGCCTGGCCCGGCCCGGCCGGCCCGTGCTGTGCCTCACCGGCGACGGCGGCCTGGGCATGACCCTGGCCGAGCTGGAGACGCTGGCCCGGCTGCGTCTGCCGGTCACCGTGGTCGTGTTCGACGACGCCACGCTCAGCCTCATCCGGGTCAAGCAGCGGCCGGGTCAGGGTGAGGCTGCCGCCGTGCGCTACGAGGCCATGGACTTCGCCGCCATCGCCCGGGCCGTGGGGCTCGAGGCCGCGGTGGCCGAACGGGCCGGCGAGGTCACCCGCCTGCTCGACGGCGGCTGGGATCGACCCCGCCTGATCGACGCCCGCATCGACCCCGCCGCCTACGCCCACCTGATCACCACCACGCGGGGTTGACCGGGTAGCTTGACCGGCCGGAGAAGACGAGCAACGGGGGTTGGCATGGGAATCAAGGTGGCGTCGTTCCGGGATGTGGCCGACGGGCTGCAGGCCGGGCAGTTCGCGGTGGGGCAGCGCACCGAGCTGGCGTCGCTCGACGAGCTCGATCCCATCTACAAGCAGCTGATGGACCAGCCCGTCACCCAGATCCTCGGCATCGTCGGCCCCGCCGGGCGGGCCAACCTCACGCCCATGTGGTTCGACTACGAGGGTGACCAGATCCTGGTGAACTGCGCCGCCCACCGCACCAAGACCCAGTGGATCCGTGACAACCCCCGCCTGACCAGCCTGCTGGTGAACCCGGCCAACCCGTACCACTGGATGAGCATCAAGCACACCGTGGCCGAGGAGATCTCCGAGGACGACCCCGAGCGGGGCCCGGGCGTCACCGCCCAGCTCGACAAGATCTGGGAGAAGTACACCCAGTCGCCGGGGCCCTACGGTCTGCGTGACCCGGAGATCAACGAGCGGCGCGTGCTGTTCCGCTGCAACATCGATCAGATCGCCACGTTCGGCAAGCCCTGAGCGGCGCCGTGGACATCGCCGTCGTCGGGGGATCGCTCGGCGGGCTGACCGCCGCGTGCCTGTTGGCCGGCGACGGCCACCGGGTGACCATCCTCGAACGCTCGGCCTCACCGCTGGAGGAGCGCGGCGCCGGCATCGGGCTGCTGCCCATGACGGCGCGCTACCTCCGCGAGCGCGCCGGGATGGACGTGGCCACGTTCTCGGTGCCCACCGCGTGGATCCGCACGTTGCGGCGCGACGGATCGGTCCTGCACGAGGCCCGCCACCCCTACCTGTTCAGCTCGTGGAACACGGTGTACCGGGCCATGCTCGGCTGCTTCGATACCGACCGGTATCGCCTGGGGGCCGAGCTGGTGGCCCTCGACGCGGCGGCACCGGCGGCGGTGCTGGCTGACGGCAGCCGGGTCGACGCCGACCTGGTGGTGTGCGCCGATGGCGTCGGCTCCACCGCCCGGGCCACGTTCGATCCCGATGCGGAGCCAGCCTATGCCGGCTACGTGGCCTGGCGCGGCGTGGTGCCCGAGCACCACCTGTCCGCCGCCACCCGAGCCCTGCTCGACGATGCCATCACCTACGCGCTCACCGCCAACAGCCACGTGCTGGTGTACCCCATCCCCGGCCGGGACGGATCGGTTGCGCCGGGGAGCGGCTGATCAACGTGGTGTGGTACCGCAACTACCGTGCCGGCGACGACCTCGACGATCTGCTGACCGACCGCGCCGGCGTGCGTCGGTCGGTCTCCCTACCGCCCGGTACGGTGCGCGACGAGCACGCCGCCGAGGCCCGGGCGGTGGCCGGGCCCGTCTGCCGGGTTGCATCGCCGAGGTGGTCGGCGACGCCGTCGAGGAGCTGTTCGTGCAGGTGATCTACGACCTGGCCGTGCGCCGCATGGTGGTCGGCCGGGCCGTGTTGCTGGGTGACGCCGCCTTCGCCGTGCGCCCCCACGCCGCCGCCGGCACGGCCAAGGCCGCCGCCGACGCCTGGGCGCTGCGCGATGCCCTCGCCGCCCGCCCACCGCCGAGCCGCCGACCTGGCCGACGCGCTCGCCGCCTGGGAGGCCGGCCAGCTCGAACTGGGACGGTCGTTGCTGGCCCGCACGCGGTCCATCGGCCGGCGCTCGCAGTTCGAGGACAGCTGGTCGCCCGGCGACCCCGACCTGATCTTCGGCCTCTACGCCCCGGGGGATTGATGACCACCACCGCCCGAAGCACCGTGGCCGCCCGCATGGCCGACGCCGCCGCCCGGTTGCTCGATGCCGTGCCCGAACCGGCCCGCGCCGCCCTGGCGTGGCCGTGGCCCGCCGACGACGAGCGCCGCCGGTGGTTCTACACCCCCACCGACCACGGCGGGGTCACCCTGGGGGAGCTCACCGCGGTCCAGCAACGGCTGGCCATGCAGCTCGCCGCCACCGGGCTGTCCACGGCCGGCTACGTCACCACCGCCACCATCATCGGGCTCGAGAACGTGCTCGACCACCTCGAGGGCTTCTCGGTGGACTGGGGCATGCCGCGGGGCCGCGATCCACAGCGCTACTACGTGCGCATCTTCGGCGATCCCCGCGCCGGCAACTGGGCGTGGCGCTTCGGCGGCCACCACGTGTCGCTCAACTTCACCATGGTGGACGGTGTGCTGGCCGGCAGCACGCCGCTGTTCCTGGGCGCCGACCCGGCCTCGGCGCCGCTGCTCGGCCCCCACCCGCTGCGGCCGCTGGCGGGGGTGGAGGACCTCGCCCGTCAGCTCGTGCGCTCGCTCGACGACGGTCAGCGGGGCCGAGCGGTGCTGAGCCCACGCGCCCCCACCGACCTGGTGCTGGTGAACCGCAGCGTGCTCGGTGAGGGCGACGGGCCGTTGCCGTTGCGCGACGTGTGGCGCGGCCGCCTCGGCCCTTCCGACGACGAGGCCACGGTGCGCATCCAGGCCGCGGCCGACGAACAGGCCGGCCTGACCGCGGCCGACCTGGCCGCCCTCGCCTGGTCGACCGTACCGAAGGGTCTGGCGGCGTCAGCGATGAGCGCCGCGCAGCGGGAGCTGCTCGACGCGCTGTTGCACTGCTACGTCGACCGGCTGCCCGACGAGCTGGCCGTCGAGGAGGCGGCCAAGTTCCACGGCGACGGGCTCGACGTCGTGCACCTGCTGTGGGCGGGTGGGTTGGAGCCGGGGCAGCCGCACTACTACCGGTTGCACAGCCCGCTGCTGCTGGCCGAGTACGACAACACCGCTCGGTCGGCCAACCACGTGCACACCGTGTGGCGGGACCCGCGGGGCGACTTCGCCGATGACGTGCTCGCCCGGCACCGTCGCACCGCCGGCCACGATCACTGATCGCGGGCGGGCTACGCTCAGCGCCACGACGACAGCCGGCGCGCACGGGCGTGCCGACGGGGGTGAGCACCGATGCGCGTGGGCGCGACGATCTTCAACCAGAACTACACCGATTGGGATCGCTACGAGGCGGAGGAGCGCGGCGAGGCCATGGCGCCGCGGCCGTCGAAGTCGGACCGGGAGATCTTCCGGGAGGAGATCGAGATCGCCCGGCTGGCCGACGAGCTGGGCTACGACTCCCTGTGGACCATCGAGCACCACTTCACGCCGTACACGATGGTGACGAACCCGCTGCAGTACCTCTCCTACATCGCCGGGATCACCGAGCGGGTGGACCTGGGCACGATGGTGGTGGTGCTGCCGTGGCACAACCCCGTGCGCGTCGCCGAGGACGCCAACATGCTCGACGCCTTCCTCGGTGACGAGCGCCAGCTGATCCTCGGGGTGGGCCGCGGCCTCGGGCGTCGCGGAGTTCCACGGGCTGAGCGTGGATCAGAACGAGTCGCGGACGCGCTCGACGAGAGCCTGCAGGTGCTCAAGCGCTGCTCGCCACCGGCCGCTGCACGTTCCAGGGCGAGCACTACGACCTGCAGGACGTGCGCCTGCGCCCGCAGCTCGAGCGCGACCTCACGCCCAACCTGTGGTGCCCGGCGGTTCGCCCGACTCGGTGGCCGTCATCGCCAAGAACGACGTGAACCCCCTCGTCATCCCCACCACCTCGCTCGATCTGTCCCTCGAGGTGGCCCGCACCTACACGCAACTGCGGGCCGAGGCCGGCCACCGCGGCGGGGTCAACACCAAGCTCGCCCTGTGGACCTACGTGGCGGAGACCGAGGAGGACGCCCGGGCGGGCGCCGAGCAGTTCATGGTGGAGTACGCCGATTCGGCGCTGCGGCACTACGAGATGCGCGGCACCCACCTCAAGGACCTGAAGGGTTACGAGCGCTACGGCGCACTGTCCGACATGCTGCGCCAGGATGCGTCGCCGTTCCTGAACGGCTTCTTCAACTCGCACCCGTGGGGCACGCCCGACCAGACCATCGCCCGGGCCACGGAACTGGCCGAGGCGTTCGGCACCAACGAGATCATGTTCATCTTCAAGTACGGCAGCATGCCCATCGACAAGGCTCTGGCGTCCATGCGCCTGTTCGCCAAGGAGGTCATGCCGGCGTTGAAGGAGCTCAACCCGCTGCCGCTGGAACCGGCGATGGCCTGAGCGGGTCGGCGCTGATCGCTGCGCCGTCCGACCGGCGCGGCGGCGCCGGCAACGTCGGCACCGGTAGATCGAAGACGCGCGCCGCGTTCCCCCACAGGAACGCGGCGCGCGCCGCGTCGTCGAGGGCCAACTGATCCAGCCCGGCCAGGCACCGCGCCGGGTCGAGCATCGGCCAGTTGGTGCCGAACAGCACCCGCCGGCGGCCGAGGCCCTGCAGGTACGTGACGAACGCCGGCGGCAGGCGGTGCAGCGCGTAGGCCGAGGTGTCCACGTGGAAGTTGGGGAACTTCACCGTCATGGACACGACCTCATCGAGCCACGGGAAGCCGACGTGGCCACCGACGACGACGAGATCGGGCAGGTCGAGCATCACCTGCTCGAGGTGGGGGATGAGCCGGCCGGTGTCCGACGGCCGCAACGGCCCGGTGTGCCCGATCTGGGTGCACAAGGGCACGCCGGCGTCGATGCAGGTGATGTAGAGCGGGTAGTACCTGCGGTCGCTGGGCGGCAGGTCCCAGAGCCAGGGCACGATGCGGACGCCGACGAAGCGGTCGTCCTGCAGCCAGGAGCGCAGCTCGTGGACCGCGCCCATCGGATCGTTGAGATCGGCGGTGGCCAGGCCTCGGAAGCGGTGCGGTGCACGGTCGATCTGCCGCGCCACCTCCTCGTTGGAGATGAGCGACCCCTCGGGCCCGTGCCAGGCCGACAGCAGCGCCATGCCCACCCCGGCGGCGTCCATCGCCTCGATCGTGTGCTCGACGCTGGTCGGCTGCCGCGAGCCCGACCGGCCCGTCCAACGCAGCAACGGTGCCAACCACGGGCGCCGAAGCATCCGCCGGGTGGGCAGCTGGGCCCACGCATCGATCGCCCCCGGCACCGAAGCCTCACTAGTGAAGTACATGCCGCGCAAGTGAAGCATCTTGGCCGCGGATGCGCAAGGGTGGTGCCGCCGTGTGCCATCGTTGGGTCATGTCCGCGCAGCAGCACCGGATCTACCACCAGCTGCAGGTCACCGCGCACCTGTTGCAGAAGCTCGCCGACCGGGCGGTACGGGACAGCGGGCTGAGCACCGCGCAACTGGCGGTGCTGGCGGTGGTGGCGGCGGGGCCGGTGTCCCAGCGCACCGTGGCCGAGCGGCTGGGGCTCAACGAGTCGGGGGTGACCGCCATGGTGCGGCGACTCGAGGAGCTGGCCGTCGTGACCCGGGCGAGCACCGACGCGGACCGCCGGCAGCGCCTGCTCGTGCTCACCGACGAGGGCCGCCGGCGCATGGCGGTGGGTGCCCGGGCCTTCGCCGAGGTCAACGCCCTCATCGACGACACCCTCGGGGTCCAAGGGGTGGGCCGCCTCGCCGGCTCCCTCGAACGGCTGCAGGCCGAGCTCCGCCGCGCCGAGTCGGCTCGTTAGCCGCCGGTGCCACTCCCGCGGGCCGAGCTGGCGGGCCGTGGGCAGCCGCCGCCCGGCTCGAGCTCACCGGTGGGTATGGCGACCTCTGCTCACAGCACGCAGCCGTAGTGGGCGGAGGACACCAACCGCACGTACTTGTCGCGCACCGAGCCCGGCCGCACCCGATCGGAGAGGTCGGGCGGCTGCCAGTCGGCCATGCGGGCGGCGATGTCGGCGTCGGAGAGCTCCGCATCGAGCGTGCGGCCGTTCGGGTCGATGACGATGACGTCGCCGTCGCGCACGGCGGCCAGCGGCCCGCCCCGAGCGGCCTCGGGGGAGATGTGCCCGATCAAGATGCCGTGGGACACGCCCGAGAACCGACCGTCGGTGATGAGGGCCACGTCCTTACCCAGCCCGCGCCCCTGCAGCTGGATGGTGAGCATCACCATCTCGGGCATGCCCGGTGCGCCCACCGGGCCCACGTTGCGCACCACCACCACGGTGCCGGCCACGATCTCACCGGCGCGGATGGCCCGCATGGCGTCGGCCTCGGTGTCGAACACCCGGGCGGTGCCCCGGAAGCGCCCGTGCTCCAGCGTCTTGCCCGACAGCTTGAGCACGCAGCTCTCGGGGGCGAGGTTGCCCTTCAGCACGCTGATGTGGTTGTTGGGCGGGGCGAGCGGCCGTGCCACCGGGGCCACCACGTCCTGGGGTCCGAGCTCGTCGAGGGTGGGCACGTCGGCCAGGTTCTCGGCCAGGGTCCGCCCGGTCACCGTCAGCACGTCGCCGTGGAGGAACCCGTTGCGCAGCAGCTCCTTCATCACGATCGGCACGCCGCCGATGGCGTGCAGCGCAGCCATGGCGTAGGGCCCGTGCGGCTGCAGGTTGGCGATGAGTGGCACCTTCTCGCCCACCGCCTGGATGCGCTCGATGGTGATGGGCACCTGCGCATCGCGGGCGAGCGCCAGCACGTGCAGGTAGAGGTTGGTCGAGCCGCCCATGGCGTACAGCGTGGTGATGGCGTTCTCGAAGGCCTGCTCGGTCATGATGTCGAGCGGTCGGATGCCCAGCTCCATCAGGTTGAACAGCGCCTCCACGCTCGCCGCCGCCTGGGCCTGGACGTCTTCGTGGATCCCGCTGTGGGCGTCGTGGTCGGCCGGGTGGGAAGCGCCGCGGGGCAGCATCATGCCGATCGACTCGGCCAACGTGCTCATCGTGTTGGCGGTGAACATGGCGCCGCAGGTGCCGCTGCCCGGCATGATCGACGTCTCGAGCTCGCGCAGTTGCTCGGTGGTGATGCGGCCCGCCTCGCACGCGGCGCGACCCTCGGCGTAGTCCAGGATGGTCAGGTTGTTGCCCTTGGATGCCCACGGCTCGAAGGACACCCGGCCCGGTGAGCTGGTCCCCGGGTACAGCACCAGGCCGAACGCGTTGGTGCGGGCCAGCGGCAGCAGGGCGGCGGCGCCGGTCTTGTCGCAGCCGGACACCACCAGCATGGCGTCACCGTGGTGGGCGAAGTGGCCGATCTCGAAGCAGTCCGCCACCACATCGCGCGAGACCAGGCTGTACCCGGCGGTCGGGGTGCCCTGTGTGAGCGCATCGGACACGGCGGGTGCGCCGACGACCAACCCGTGGCCCCCTCGCTCGGCGACCAGTTCGATGAGCAACTCGGCGATCGAGCCCACCCGGTTGTTGCAGCGATGGGCGTTGGTGTAGGCGTTGGCGATGGTCACCACCGCCCGGCTGGTGGCGGTGCGGTCCGGGTCGTACCCGGCGGCGCGCAGCTCCACCCGGGACTCGCGCCAGTACCTGCTGCTGTCCTGTGCCACCAACGCCGTGCTCCTGATACGGGCGTCCGCCACCGCGGCGGTCCGCGAGCCGCCGATGCTACGTCGCTGACCTAAGGTGCTGGCTTGCCGCGCCGCTCGCGGCAGAGGGGGAACAGCACGATGGCAACCTCGTTCTACGACGACATCAAGGTGATCGACAGCGACACCCACTGGTCCGAGCCGGAGGATCTCTGGACCGCCCGGGCGCCCGCCGCCTACCGTGACCTGGTCCCACAGGTGAAGGTGGTCGGGGGCAAGCGCCGCTGGGTGGTCAACGGTGACACGGTGATCGGCCCCGCCCACGCCACCAGCGCCATCGGCCCGGACGGCGCCAAGCTCTACGGGCTGGAGTTCCTGGGCTACACCAACGCCGACGTGCACCGGGCCTGCCTCGATGTCGATGCCCGGCTGGCCATGATGGACTCGCTGGGCATCTGGGGCGCCACGCTCTACCCGAACGTGGCCGGCTTCGGCAGCCAGAACTTCATGAAGGTCACCGACGAAGGGCTCCGCGTCGCCTGCGTGGAGATCTACAACGACTACATGGCGGAGGTGCAGGCGGCGTCGGGCAACCGGCTGCTGCCCATGGCCATGGTGCCGTGGTGGGATCCGGAGGGCACCGCCCGGGAGATGCAGCGGGCCAAGGACCTCGGCCTGCGCGGCATCGTGACGTGTTCCAACCCGCATGATTCCGGTTTCCCCGACTACGCCCAACCGGTGTGGGAGCCCGTGTGGGAGACGGCGGAGGGCCTGGAGCTGCCCATCAACTTCCACATCGGCGCCAGCCAGGGCGATACCGACTGGTTCGGCCGGGTGCCGTACCCCACGTGGCCCGGCGAGCTGAAGATCACCATCGGCGGGACGAGCCTGTTCCTGGGCAACGCCCGGTGGATGGCCAACCTGCTGTTCACCGACATCTTCGAGCGGCATCCCGGCCTGCGCCTGGTGTCCGTTGAGTCCGGGGTGGGCTGGATCCCGTTCTTCCTGGAGTCGCTGGACTACCAGGCCGGTGAGACGGCGCCCGAGCACCTCAAGAAGCTGCCGCTGAAGCCGTCGGAGTACTTCAAGCGGCAGATCTACTCCACGTTCTGGTTCGAGTCGGCCATGCTCGGTCCGGCCATCGACTTCCTCGGCGCCGATCGGGTGATGTGGGAGACCGACTTCCCCCATCCCACGTGCCTGTACCCCGACAGTGGGAGCCGCGCCTCGGAGAAGCTGGCGCAGCTGTCGCCGGAGGTGCAACGCAAGGTGCTGCACGACAACGCCGCCGAGCTGTACAAGATCACCGACTAGACCTACCGGTCGGTACGGGCGGCGCGACGCCGCACGAACGCCCATCTGATCGCCGCCACCACCAGAGCGGTGGCGGCGATCGCCACCAGCGACAGCGGGTTCTCCGTGCCCAGCTCGTAGAGGAGCAGCCCGATCGCGCCGAGGCAGCCCGATGCGGCCAGCACCGGTGACCAGGCCGCGGCCCGGCGACCGGTGGTGCGCAGGGCCAGCAGGTTCACCACCACGAACACGCACAGGAACGCCAACGAGGCGAACCCGAGGATCAGCTCCAGGTTGGGCAACAGGCCGGCGAGGGCCCCGGCGACGGCCAGGACCACGAGCGCGTTCACCGGCAGGCCCCTGCGCTGCAGGCCGAACCAGTGGGGCAGCTCGCCGGCGTGGCTGATCTGACGGACGAGCCGTGCGGTGGAGAACAGCGTGGCGTGCACGGCGGAGCTGGTGGCCAGGATGGCGGCGAGGGCTGCCACCCACCGGCCGGACGGCCCGAGGGCCGCTCGGCCGACCTCGGCGAAGGCGATCTCCTTCTGTTCGACCAGGAGGCGGTCGGCCACCAGCGACTGCGAGCCGATGGTGACGAGGACGTACAGCGCCGACACCACGGAGACCGAGATCAGCGTGGCGCGGGGGTAGGTGCGCGCCGGGTCCCGGAGGTCGTCGTAGTCGAACGAGAGCAGCTCGAAGCCCTCGTAGGCCACGAAGATGGCGGCCGCCCCCAGCAGCACGCCGCTGCCGCCCTCGTTGGCGAGCGGGCGGAACCGGTCGGCGTCGAACCGGTGAGCCCGATGGCGGCCACGCCGCCGAGGACGAGCAGCTTGGCCGCCACGATGAGGTCCTCGCTGGTGGCCGAGAGGGCGACGCCGCGGAGGTTGATCGCCAGGAACACCGCCAGCACGGACACGGCGGCAACATCGGCGCCGAGGGGCCCGAACCCGCCGAGGTCGGCCACGTAGTGCCCGAACGTGAACGAGTACACCGCCAGCGCCAGGACGTAGCCCAGGCACAGCAGCCAGCTGACCAATGCGGCGAGCTCCGGATGGCCGGCGTCGCGGAGGTAGTCGAACAAGCCGCCTGATCGGCCCGAGCCCTTGGCGAGCACGGCGAACGAGCGGGCGGTGAGCGCGGCCAGCACGGCGCCGATGAGGAAGCAGCCGAAGGCCAGGTGGCCCAGCGACACCGCCACGCCCAACACGGTGAAGATGCCGCCGCCGACCATGCCGCCGATGGCCATCGCCGTGGCGTCCCACAACCCGAGGGTCTCGGCCCGTCGGCGTCGCAGCGGCACGGGCGGTGACCCTAGTTGGCGTGCGATGCGCCCGCCGTGGCCGGCTCATGGGCCGCTGCGACAGACGGGCTCTCCGCGAGCGAGCGGGGTGGCGAGCGATGGTCGATCGCTCTGGACGACCTCGCCCCCTTGGGCGCCGCGCGACTGCGCCCCGCTGCCGCTGCCTACCGCAGATCCCTCGACGCCGATTCGTCGTCGATTCGGCGCTTTCGACGGGCCGGCGCCGACCGTCCACAACGGGTGAACGGCGGCCACGCGCCCGATAGCGCGACGCGCCGTTGGTGCGCGGATTCTGTGTCCTGCGACCGATCCCGAATCGACGTCGAATCGAGCGCGACAGGGTTCCCGCGCCCCGCCCGATCGAGCGGCGTGACCAGCCAACCTGAGGATGGGGCCACCGGTCCAGGTCGACGGTCCACGCCTGCTCCGGGTTCGCGACACGGCACCGCCCGCGACCCACCAATGCGAGCTGCCCGTCCGCAACGGCTACGACCACTGCCTCCACCGCCTGTGCACGCTGCGGCGGATCACCAGAACCTCCCCGGCTACCGACCCCGCCCGAACGGGAAGGGCCGCTGCGACAGACAGGCCGGCACGCGGCCGCAGCGCACCGGGCCGAGGGGACTGCGCCGGCGCGCCGTTGGGTCGTTGGGCCCTTGGGCGCGCCGGTGCGGTCCACGATGATGCGTGCATGGCCGCATTCGCAGATCCCACCGATGCCCGGGCCACGCCCGACCCGGTGCCGGACGCCGCCACCGCACGGCAGTGGCTCGACGCCGAGGAACGGCGCCTGGTCACGCTCCTGGGGCAGATCCGCCACGACGCCACCGCTTCGGGGGACACCGGCGATGCCACCGCGGCCGCCATCACCCAGCACCCGGCGGACCAGGCCACCGAGACGTTCGCCCGGGAGGTCGACGCCACCCTCGCCGCCGACCTGACCGAGGAGTTGCACGAGGTGGCCCAAGCCCGGCTCCGCCTCGATGCCGGCCGGTACGGTCGCTGCGAGCGCTGCCACGAGCCGATCGTGGCCGACCGCCTCGAGGCCATGCCCGCCACCCGCTATTGCCTTCGCCACGAGGAGCGCTACGAGCTCGGCGGACGCCACCTGGAGGACCTCACCTCCCCGGCCAGGCGGCGCCGCACCAGCACCGACGCGGTGGCCGCTCACGTCGACGAGCTCGTCGAGCTGCTGCCCGACGACGAGGAGTACGCGGAGCGTGCCGTGGAAGACGGCCCCGAGGCGGGCGCGTTGACCGTGCACGACGCCGAGGAGCTCGAAGCGCTCGAACGGCTCGAGCAGCTCACCGACGACGAGCTCGACAGCGACGAGGCCGCTGCGCTCCGGGACCGGCTCGGGCTCGAGCCCTGACCCGGGCCGAGCGGCGGCGCGACGACGCTCAGACGATGCCGGCCGCTCGCAGGGCGTCGAGCTGGTCGTCGCCGTAACCGAGTTCGGCGAGCACGGCGTCATTGTCCGCTCCGGGCACCGGCGCCCCGTGACGCACCCGGGTGGGCGTGCGGGAGAACTTCGCCGCCGGACCGGTGAGCGGTGCCACCGACCCGTCCGACAGCGCCGTGCGTTGCAGCATGTCCCGCGCCAGCACGTGCGGTTCCCGGGCCGCCTCGGCGAACGTGTTCAAGCGGGCCACCACCAGGCCGGCGCCGAGGAACGCGTCGAGCGCCTCGTCCACCGGCCGGGTGGCGCACCACGAGGCCACCACCTCGTTGACCGCCTCCCGGTTCTCCAGCCGCTCGGCGTTGCGCCCGAAGCCCGGCGCTCGGCCCAACTCCGGCCGGCCCACCACCTCGCACAACCGGCGCCAATGGGCATCCAGAGCGACGGCCAGGTACAGGCTGCCGTCGGCGCAGCGGTACACGTCGCACGGGTGGGTCACGTTGACCTGGGCGCCCCAACGCTGCATCGGCACATCGGTGGCGCCCAGGCTGAGCAGCCCGTCACAGTGGAACAGCAGGGCGTCGAGCAGGCACACGTCGACCCACTGCCCCTCGCCGGTCCGGTCGCGGTGGCGCAGCGCGGCGAGGGCGGACAGGGCGCCGTGCAGCCCGGCCAGGTCGTCGGCCAGGAACGTGGGCGCTTTCACCGGCGGGCCGTCGGGGCTGCCGTTGAGCGACATCCAACCGCCCGCCGCCAGGGCTGCCGGGTCATAGCCGGCCCGCTCGGTCCACGGCCCGAACTGGCCCCAGCCGCTGATCGACACGTACACCAGGTCCGCCTTGCGGGCCCGGCACGCCTCCCAGCCGATGCCCCAACCATCGAGGGTGCCCGGCCGGAAGTTCTCGATCACCACGTCGACGGTGGCCACCAGGTCGAGGAACACGTCGCGCCCCTCGGCGGTGCGCAGGTCGAGCGAGAGGCTGCGCTTGTTGCGGTTCACGCTCTGGTGCACGAAGTTCAGCGACGTGCCGCCGATGAGCGGTGGCCCCTGGGGCGGCAACCCGCCGGGCAGGTCGATGTGGATGACGTCGGCGCCGAGGTCGGCGAGCAGGCAGCCGGCCATGGGGCCCGCCCACGCCGTGGTGCAGTCGAGCACGCGCGTGGTCTCGAGCGGGCCCAGGCTGGCCGTCAGTGCTTCTCGGTAGAACGAGGCCTTGTCCATGGCCGCGGCAGCGTACCGGCCGCCCCGACGTCGCTGCGCCCCGGGTGCATACCTGGCGGTATGTACCAGGGCGGCGTGCGCTCACCAGATGGCTTCGGCCACCTTGAGATCGAGGATCTCGTCCTCGCTGAAGCCGAGCTCGGCCAGGACCTCGTCGGTGTGCTGGCCGTACTCGGCGGCCAACCCCCGCACGCCACGGAAGCCGTCCACCTCGCACGGCACCGGGGGCCCCACGAACCCGTCGGCGTAGGTGACGAGGTACTCGTTGGCCAGCACGTTCTCGTCCTTGGCCAGATCCGCCACCGTGTTCACCTTCGAAACCCAGGCACCGCAACCGCGCAGCGCCTGCCACCAGTGCTCGACGCTGTGAGCCCGCAGGTGCTCGGCGAACAGCGGCCGAAAGGCCTCGGCGTTGCGCTGGACCGAACCGAAGCTCTTGAAGCGCTCGTCGTCGAGCAGGTGCTCGAGGCCGACCGCCTTGGCGATGGCCGGCCATTGCGGGCTCTGCAGGGCGGCGATGGCGATCCAGCCGTCGCTGCACTCGTACACGGTGAACAGCGGGTTGGTGGTGGCGTCGGGCCGGAAGCGCTCCATGCGCTGGCCCATGTTGGCCGCCACGCCGATGGCCTGGGACTGCATCCACAGCAGGGCCTCCGTCTGCGAGGTGCCCACCACGCAGCCCTTGCCGGTGCGCCCCCGCTTCACGAGGCCGGCGAGGATGGCCGCCGCCATCTGTGTACCGGTCAGGATGTCGCTCATCGAGCCCGGCGGGTAGTTGGGGGTGTCCGACGGCGAGGTCGAGTCCATGAAACCGGCGTGGGCCATGCCCACCGTGTCCTGGCACATGTCCTCGGCCATCGGGCCGCGCATCCCGAAGCCCGCGCCGCGGCAGTAGATGAGCTGCGGGTTGATCGCCTGCAGCGTGGCCGCGTCGGCGCCGTAGCGGGCCAGGCCCGACTCACGCAGGTTGGTGACGAACACGTCGGCCTGCTCGATCATGCGGTGGAACACCGGGCGCCCGGCCTCCGATGCGATGTCGAGCGCGATGCCGCGCTTGTTGCGGTTCAGCGAGGCGTACATCCACTCGCGCCCGCGGTCGTCGAAGGTGACGCCGAACGCGCTGCGGAAGCTGCGCATGAGGTCGGCCCTGCCCACCTGCTCGATCTTGATGACGTCCGCGCCCAGGTTGGCCAGGGCAAGCCCGGCGATCGGTCCCTGCACGTACATCGACAGCTCGACGACCTTGATGCCCTCGAGCGGTCCCCCCGATGAGTCGCTCATGGCCGCGAGGTTCGCGCGTTTTGCGTGAGCGCGTCGAGCGGACGGCCGCAGCGTCAGTCGGCGGCCCCCGGATCGGGCGGTCGCACCAGGGGGCCGGGCCAGTCCTCGGCCTTGTCCAGCAGGTCGGCGAGCGGGCCCGGTCCGGCACCGCCGTCCAGCGGGCGGGCGATGAACCACTCGGTGCCGAAGCGCGCCCGCCACAGGTCGATCGTGCGCTTCGGCCGGGGATCGGCGCTGCGGCGGCGCTGCGAGGCGTGGCACTTGACCGCCTCCATCTTCGCCCGGAACCAGGGCTCGCCCTGCACGAAGTGGGTCAGCTCGGCGGCGGCCGAGGCGAAGCCGGGGTCGGGTGGGGTGCCGTCGAGGGCGGCGAGCTGCTCACGGTTCCAGGTGGCCTCGATGAGCCAGGGCACACCCAGCCGGGCCGCCACGGCGTGGGCGCTGCGGTGCACCTGCAGGTGGTCGGGGTGGCCGTAGGTGCCGTTGGCGTCGTAGCCCACCACCGCCAGCACGTCCTCCTCCGCCACCAGGGCCGCCACCGCGGCGGCCACGTCGTCGGTGGCGGCGTTGCAGAACGCGTCGGGCCGGCGGTTGGTGTCGGTCCCGGCCATGCCCGAGTCGGCGTGGTCGAGGAACGCCACCCGGGCCACGCCGAGCTGCTCGCAGGCGGCGGTGGCCTCCCGGGCCCGGCGCTCGCCGAGCGTCTCGCGGCCGAGGTCGGCCTCGGTCTCACCGGCATCGCCCCGGGTGCCGTACACGACGATCGTGCGCCAGCCCTGCTCCGCCGCCTTGGCCAGCAGCTCACCGGTCAGCATCGCCTCGTCATCGGGGTGGGCGTGCAGGCAGAGCAGCGTTGCGGGCGGGGTTGCGGGCGGGGTTGCGGGCATGGTCCTCTCGCCGGCCATGGCGCCACCGTAGCCACGTCGAGCAGGCCGCCTACACTCCGGCCCATGTCAGCCGAACGCTCGCAAGCCGAGCACGAACGCCTGTTGGCCGCGGCTGCGGCGATGGTGCCCGACCTCGCGGCGCGGGCGCTGCCGGCCGAGCGGGAGCGCTGCCTGCCCGAGGCGACGATGAAGGCCGTGCTCGACGCGGGGATGCTGCACGCCATGGTGCCGCGCCGCTACGGCGGGCCGGGCCTGGGCTTGCGCACCGCGTGCGAGCTGAGCCGCATCCTCGCCCACGGCTGCGCCTCCACCGCCTGGGTGGTCGGCTTCCTGGTGGAGCACAACTGGCAGTTCGCCCGCTTCGGCCGGGCGGCGCAGGACGAGATCTTCCCCCGCCGCGGCTACGTCACCGCCGTGGTCCAGCTGCAGCCCACCGGGCGGATGACGCCTGTCGAGGGCGGCTGGCGGGTCAGCGGCCGCTGGGCGTGGTGCTCCGGCGTGCGCCAGTCGGAGTGGGCCATCCTGGCCGGCATGGTGCCCGAGCAGGGGCCCACCACCTTCATCGTGCCGGTCGACTCGCTGACCATGGACGACGACTGGTTCACGTCGGGCATGCGGGCCACCTCGAGCCTGACGCTGGTGGCCGACGCCGTGTTCGTCCCCACCCACCACAGCGTGCCGCTCGGCGTGTTCGCCGGCGAGGACAACCCCGGAACGGCGCTGCACCCCGAACCGGTGGTGGGCTACCCGTTGCGCCCGTCGCTGGCCTTGTTCGCGGCCTCGATCGCCATCGGGGCGGCCGAGCAGACCGTGGCGTTGTTCCGGGAGCAGCTCGGTTCCCGGGTGCTCTACGCCACCGCCGGGGACACGCCGGCGCAGCGGCCCCGTTCGCAGGCCCGCCTGGCCGATGCCGCCGTGGCGTCACACACGGCCACGCTGTTGTGGCGTGACGGCCTGAACCTGCTGTGCACCGCCGGAGATGCCCGCCGCCGGCTCGATGTGGAGGAGCGCAGCTGGATCCGGCTGCTGGCCAGCAAGGCCGTGCTCGCCGCCCGCGACGCCATCGCCATGGTGGGCGACGGCGCGGGCGCCTCGATCTACTACGACAGCTCACCGATCCAACGCTTCCAGCGCGACGTCGAGATGATGAAGGGCCATTTCGTGTTCGACGCCGACCGGGCGACGGTGGGCTACGGCCAGGCCGCCCTCGGTCTGCCGCTCACCGATCCGGCATGAACGGAGGGACACCATGACGAACGAGACGAGCCCGGTCACCAGCCTCGACGACCTGCTCGAACGCAACCGCCAAGCGGTGGGCGCGGTGGGCCGGGGCGACGCCGAGCCGATCCTGGCGCTCTACTCCGAGCGCGATGACATCACGCTGGGCAACCCGTTCGGGCCGTTCGTGCGAGGCCGCGACGCGGTGGCGGCCACCGTTCGCGCCGCCGCCACCCGCTACGCCGACGGGGAGGTGGGGGCGTTCGACACGCTGGCCCGCCACGAGGCCGGCGATCTGGCCTGCGTGGTGCAGACCGAGCGGTTCAGCGCCCGCCTCGGTGGCTCGGCCGAGCGCACCGAGCTGGCCCTGCGCTGCACGAGTGTCTACCGGATGGAGGGTGGCGGGTGGCGGTTGGTGCACCGCCACGCCGACCCGATCACCACCCCGCGCGGCACCGAATCGCTCTCGAACGGGGGCTGAGGAGGGCCCGCCGGTCCGGCCTGGGCGGCCTCTGCCTCAGTCGGACGGCACCCACACGGGCGGTCGCTTCTCCAGGAAGGCGGCGATGCCCTCGAGGGCCTCCTCGGAGCGCAGCGCGTTGCGGTGGCCCCTGCCGTAGGCCACGTTGGTGGGCACCCCGCCGTCGCACATCGCCTGCAGGGCGGCCTTGGTGTCCGACAGCGCCTGCGGCGCGCCCTTCACCAGCGCATCGACATAGCGCTGCACGGTGCCGTCGAGCTCATCGGCGGGCACAGCCAGGTTGACCAGGCCCAGCTCGGCGGCGCGGGCGGCGGGCATCATGTCGGCGGCCAGGAACGCCTCGAACAGCTCCCGGCGGCCCATGCGGTGCGCCATCATGGCCGCCACCGGCACCGGGGCGATGCCGAGGCGGACCTCGGTGATGCCCAGGCGGGCCGTGTCGGCGGCGATGGCGATGTCGCAGGCCGCCGCCAGCACCGCGCCGCCACCGGCGGCGTGGCCGGCGATGCGGCCGACCACCGGCTTCGGGCAGCCGTCGAGCACGTCCACGATGTCGCCGAAGGTGAGCGCATCCTTGGGCAGGCTGCGGGCGTCCTCCTTGAGGTCGGCCCCGGCGCTGAAGGTGGTGCCGGTGTTGGTCAGCACGATCACCCGGACCGCCGGGTCGGCGATGGCGGCCTGCAGGTGGTCACGCAGGCCGGTCAGCAGCGCCTGGCTGAAGGCGTTGCGGTTCTGCGGGGAGTCGAGCGTGACGGTGGCGACGCCTCGGGCCACGTCGAGGCGGGTGGGTGCGGTCATCGCCGCAGCGTAGAGCCGCACGTCGGGCGGTGCGCCCGGGCAACCGCGACCATGCCGTACCGTTTGGTACGGGAGCGGGCCGTGCAACGATGTGGCCATGGCCGATGATCTCGAGCGCAGCTTCCGCACCGCGGCCGAGCGCCTGCTGCTCACCGACGCCGGGTACGGCGTGTTCTCCTGGGCCACCGAGCACCGCATCACCTACAGCACGGTGGAGCTGACCATCGGCGTCGACGGGTTCCGGGCCCTGGCCGAGGACGCCCTGCTCGGCCGGCGGGTGAGCCGCTGGCGGGCCCGGAACCCGCAGTTGGCCGCCCTGCTCGATGCGGAGGCCGCCCTCGACGCCCTCGCCGGCGAGGGCCGCAGCGGGCGCGGCGCCTGATCCGGTGCGTCCCCCGATCAGCCACCGTCGGGACGGGGCTTTCCCCGATGGCTCGGGTCCAGGTGCGGGGAATGGTGGCTTGGCGCCGCCGCCCGGGCGGCCCAACCCGAGGAGGGACCGTGAGCGAGACCATGATGATGCCCACAGAGATCGACGAGGACAGGGTGTGGAACTGCTGGGGCGAGCCGGAGTCCGGCGGCGAACCGGCGGAGGTGCTGCCCGGCATCGCAGAGGGTCCCGGCGGTTGTTACGGGGAGCCGGAGGTCGAGCAGTGCGGGGAGGGCGAGTACGAACCGCCCAGCCCGTGGAGTCACGTCGAGCTGTGCGACGAGCTCGACCTCGACCTCGACGTCGATCACGGCTGGGACGATCTGGACCTCTGAGCACCGGCGACGGTGGCGAACGCGTCGGTTGGGCCCTCCGCGGGTGGGCGGAGGTCCACCACCGACCGTTCGTCCCGGCGGAGCCCGAGCCAGAGGACCAACAGGTAGAGGCCCTGGCACACGCTGGTGAGCATCGCGGCGCCGGCGGTGCCGGCTGCGGCGATGGCGGGCCACAACGCCACCGCGTTCACCAGCGCAGCGATCCCGATCGCCCGCGCCGCCACGCCGGGTCGGCCAGCGCCCAGGAAGCGAGCGGAGATCACCCACGCCGTGTTGTAGAGCACCTGGCCCGGGATCAGCAGCCACAGCAGTGACACGGCCGGTTCGAAGGCTTCGCCGAACAGGGCGGGGACCACCCACGGGGCGCTGAGCGCCGAGAGCGCACCGATGGCGGTGGACACGACCAGCACCAGCGCGGTGGCGCGACCGGCGATGTGCCGGCCGGGACGGTTGAACACGTCGGGCAGCACGACATCGGCGAAGGCACGGGCCAGCGGCAGGCTCACCTGGGCGGCGGTGGCGGCCACCGCGTATTGGCCGAGGGAGGCCCGCGGCACCAGGAAGGCGAGGAAGACCTGGTCGATGCGACCGAGCGAGATCGAGGCCACCGTCACCACCGACTCCACCCGACCGAGGCGCAGCTGCTCGCGCAGCACGGTGGCTTTCGGCCGATGCCGGGGCCAACCGCGCAGAGCCACCACGATGGCGGACCGGCTCAAGAGGTAGGCCAGCAGCCAACTGGCCAGCGCGGTGCCGAGCGTGAGCCGCCCCGCCACCGCCAGGGCCACCACGGCGGCGACGTTGAGCAGCAGGTGCGAGGACTTGGCCGCCGACAGCACCCAGGTAGCGCCGCGGCGCATGAGCCACAGCTGGTTCAAGGTGGCGACCGGCATGCCCAGCAACGTGCCGATGATGCCGATCCGGTACCAGCTCAGCGCTTCGGCGGGGTGGCCATCGAGCAGTGCCGGGCCGAGCACGAACAGCGCCAGACCCACCGGTATGCCGATGACGGCGGCCACGCCCCAGGCGGCGTCGATCAACTCGTTGCGGCCGAAACGGCGGCTCAACATGGCCGACGCGTAGGGCACGCCCAGCGCCAGCGCCCAACCGGCGAGCTGGGTGGGCACCAACACAGCGGCGAGCGTGCCCCGCCCGGCGTCGCCCAGCGCCCGGCTCAAGAGCGGCCCGGTCACCATGCTGAGGGCGAAGACCAGCGTCTCCACCATGCTCGGCCCGAAGAACGACGACAGCCGGGCGGCTGCGGTGCGTCGCCGGCCGGCGACGTGATCGGTTGCCGGGCCGGCGGCGTGATCGGCTGCGTGGCCGCCGGTGGGCGGGCGGTGGCGTTGGTCGTGCGGCGGACGGTGGTCCGGCGGGATCGCTGCCCGCCGCCGTGGCGGTGGCGCCCGTTCCGCCGCTTACCGCCGTGGCGATTGCTGCCGTGGCGTTTGCCGCCACCGTGCCCTTTGCTCCCGCTGCGCCGGCGGCGCTGCCGGTTGCTCATCGGGGTGGGTTGGGCGAGTCGCGGCCGTCCCAGCTTCCTGCGCGCCAATACCACTCGCCGTTCCCCGCCTCTCACCGTCCGTCCCGTACCCGCTCAGGCTACCGGCGATGGTGAGCGGCCCATCACGGATGGTTTGTGAACCTCGGCCCAGCGCCTGGTGCATTCGCCCGGTGCCGTCGCCCGGCGTGCGACTGGCCCGGACGCCGACCGGTGCGCGGGCGAACGCTCGGCCGCGGTCCCATCGCACAATGATGTGTTTCAGCGCCCAAACGGGCGCTGAAACACATCATTCGTCGATGGCCTGTACCCGGCGCCGCCACGATCGCCTCCCGGACCGTGCCCCGCACACCGGTCGCGAACCGGGACGCCGGGCAACGGTGGCACTGCGCCCGGGCGGGGGCGGTAACGTCGGGCTGCGCCGGTCGGGGGGCCGGCTGCGATCGAGGGGGAGCCATGGCCCGACCGTTGCTGCTGACCGGGTGCCGACTGATCGACGGTCTGGAGGATACCGCTCGGGATGGTCGGTCGATCCTGATCGAGGACGGCCGCATCACCGCGGTCGAGCAGGGCGTTCCCCCGGTGGCCGATGCCGAGGTGGTGGACGTGCGGGGCCGCACCGTGCTGCCCGGGCTGATCGACACCCACGTGCACGCCACCCTGATGGATCGGGCCAGCCTCCCGCTGTTCCTCGCCGCCGGCGTCACCGCCGTGCGCGACGTGGGTGGCGCCATCGACAAGACGCTGGCGCTGCGGGCCGATCTCGCCTCCGGGGCGCAGCTCGGTCCCCGGATGTACGTGTACGGGCCGCTGCTCGACGGGGCCACGCCGTCGATGCCCCGGCACAGCGCGCTGTTCGAGATGCTCGACTTCCTGCCCACCCCCGAGCACGTGCCGGCCAAGGTCGGTGGCCTGCTCGACGCCGGTGTCGACGGGGTCAAGCTGTACTTCACGCTGCCGCCGGACACGGCCAAGGCGGTGATCCGCTTCGTCGACAAGCGGGTGCCGGTGACCGGCCACCTCGGCTACAGCACGTCGATGGAGCTGATCGAGGCGGGCATCGACGGGCTCGAGCACGTGTGGATCTCGCCCTACAACGACATCTGCGCGTTGGACCTCCGTTTCGGTCCCGGTCGGGCGGTGACCGCCATGGACAGCGACTTCTGGCGGCTGACCATGAAGGGCTGGATCGAGGCCGACCTCGACGGCGTCCGGCCCCAGGCCTGGCTGCGGGCGATGGTCGAGCACCAGGTGCACCTGGGCAGCACGCTCGACCTGCTGTGGGTGGCCAAGTGCGGCATCGACGCCGCCTGCGCCGACGACGACCGCCGCTTCATCCCGCCGATGGCCGTCGAGCGCATGCAACCGATCGCCGACCGCCGCCCCGGCAGCGTCGACTGGGACGTGCACCCCGGGTTCAACCTCGAACGGGGCGCGCTCGCGCTGGAGAAGCACCAGGAGGCCACCCGCCGGTTGCACGAGGCGGGCGGGATCGTGGTGGGTGGCACCGACTGCGGCGCGCTGGCCTACCCGCCGCCCGGCTTCGCCCTGCTGCGCGAGCTCGAACTACTGGCCGAGGCCATCGGCACCATGGCCGCCATCAAGTCGGTCACCTCGGTGGCGGCCACCTACCTGCGCCGTGATGCCGACATCGGCGCCGTGGCCCCGGGGCGTTGCGCCGACCTGCTGGTGGTCGACGGGGACCCGCTTCGCGACGCCACGGCCCTACGGCGCCTCACCGACGTGTACCTCGGCGGTGTCCACCACGACCCGCAGGCTCTGCTCGACGCCGTCCCGGCCCGCCTGGAGCTGCCCTGACCGACCGCCACCGTTCGGCCCCGCCGACGGGCCCGCTGTGTCGGGCGAGGTGTCGACGTACGCCATCGGGGGGTCGGCCGGGGCGCCGGCCTCGGCCGCGGCCAGATCGATGATCTCGTCGTAGCTGACCCAGCGCAGCTGCCCGGCCCGGCTGGCGGCGACCGAGAGGATGGCGTCGAGCGTGGTCCAGTCGGGCTCCGGTCCCACCGACAGCGTGTAGCCGGTGGCGTTCAACCGCCCCGGTGTGCGCGCCGCCAGCAGGGCGTCGAGCTCGGCGGTGAAGGCGCCAACGGCGGCGTCGGGATCGACGGCCGTGCCCGCCGACATCGCTGTCAACGCCTCCGTCGCATGCCCGGCCACCAGCAGCAGCGCACCGTCGGGCACATCGGTGAGCCAGGCGGCGGACTCGTCGGTGGTCCACGGGTGCAGTGACGCGGCCGGCTCCAGCTGCAGCACGTCGTGGCAGATGGTGGCGCTCGCGCACGAGCGGATCCACCCCATGCCGGCCGGTAGGTGGGCGTCGTCGAGAGACTGCAGGCAGATCTCCGTGAGCCCGGTGGCCGCCTCGAAGCCGGCGTCGACCGCCGCCTCGACCCACCCGTCACCGGGGCATGCGCCCGACAGATACCGCGCGTCCACCCCGAGCGAGGCCAGTGCGTCGCGCTGGCGACGCAACTCGGCCGTGCGGCCCGCCCGATCGAGCCCAGACGTTGATCGATCTCCGGAGTGCTGCGAGAAGCGGTGGCCCGGGCGATAAGGGCGCCGATGGCGGTTGCGCCGTCGTGCGCGGACGCGGCGGTGACGAACTCGGTCTCCGCCTCGAAGTTGAGCACGACACCATGGGCTTCGGCGGTGGAGGCGAGGCGATCGAGCAGCGCCAGATGCTCCTCGAACAGGGTTCGATCAGCGGCCTCGCCGGGGTGTCGTTCCACGTGCACCGACAGTGCGAGCAGCAGCGGCTCCGAGCCGTCGACCGCATCGGTACTGCTCGGGGATGGCGCCGGCACGGTGGCCTGCACCGGGGATATCGCCGTGGGGACCGGTGCCGTACTGCTGGGTACGGTGTTGGCAGGGCCCGGCCCGGCGCTTCGACCGCCGCACGCGCCGGCGAGCACCAGGAGTGCCAGGATGGCGGTCAGCGCTCGACCCATGGCAGCAGTATCGGAGCGCTCGCTCACCGGCTTGATCGTCTCCGCGTCCGTCGAGAACCGATTCCCCGGCGACGACGTGCGGCAGGTCATGCGACGTTTCAAGACAGCACTGCTGGCCGCCACGATCGGGATCGGTGCCGCCGGCATCGCCTTCGCCTGATCGCCACGCGGGAACCGGCGGGAGAGGCGCACCCCGGGACCCGTCGGGGTCCCGGGGCCGCGCGGACAGCGGCCACGGCGGCGTGACGATCAGCCGCAGCGCCCGGCGTTGGCGTCCCAGGCGCACAGCCCGGACCGGCCCGACAGATCGAGGATGTCGCCCATGCGCACCCAGGTCTGCTGGGCGGCATCGAAGCTGGCGATCTCCGACCCCTCGATCGGGTAGGCGTCCTCGTTGCCGTTGGTGGTGATGCGGATACCGGGCAGCAGGTACGGCGACTCCAGGTCGAGCGACCGCGCCGCCAGGATCAGGTTGGAGCGTGACAACCCGCCGTCGAGCGATGCGGCGATGCGGATCGTCTCGATGTACGGCCAGCCCAGGTAGAAGCCCGCGCCGAGGTTCGACGAGCTCTTCGGGTCGAGGCCGGCCCCCTGGAGCACGTCTTTGGCGAAGACGATGGCGGGTTCGTCGGCCATGGTCGGGTCGTTGATGTCCACCTGGCCACCACCCACGATCAACCACCCGTCGGATGCATCACCCACCGCGGCGTCGCCCACCAGCGACAGCGGCTTGCAGACCGATGGCTGCCAGAGCTGGGTGGCCGTGTCGGCCATGCCGTTCTCCGCCGCCTCGATGATCGCCTGCGAGCACGGCGTGCCGGTGGCCATCATGATGAAGGCGTCCGGGTCCTTCGAGGCCAGCGTGGTCATCTCGTTCTTGATCGTCGGAGCGGCGGGTTCGAACAGCTCGGTGACCAGCTCGAAGCCGTGATCGCTCTGCTCGAGGAACCGTTCGAGGCCATCGAGGTAGCTCAACCCGAAGTCGTTGTTCATCACCAGCGCGGCGATGGTGGCGCCCTCGGGAAGCGTCTCCTCCATGTACTGGCCCCACAACGTGGCCTCGGTGCTGTACCCGAGGATCGAGCCCATCGTCCACGGGTGGTTGACCGGATCCCCCCAGGCCGGGTGGCCGGTCCACACGAACAGTTGGGGCACGCAGCGGTCGTTGGTCTTCTCGTAGGTCCGCAGCGTGTTGGCCGACCCGCCGGTGGTCAGGGCGAACACCTTGTCGTTGTCGAGGAGCTCATCGACGAGCGGGATGGTGCGCGCCGGGTCGTAACCGTCGTCCTTGTGGATCAGCGTGAGCTTCCGGGTGACGCCCTCGGAGTCGGTGATGCCGCCCTCGGTCTCGTTGATGTGGTCCATGTAGGCGACCCACGCCTTGGTCATGTTGCCGAAGTCGGCGGTGTTGCCCGACTGTGAGAGCGTTTGGCCGAGCCTGATCTCGGTGTCGGTCAGCCCCTCGGTGTCCGACCAGCCATCGGGACACTGGTCCAGATCCACGGTGAAGCCGGCGGGTCCCCGCAGGGTGTTGGTGGCCTCGTCCACGCCGTACCCGTTTGCCTCGATGTCGGCCACGATCGCATCGCGCTGGGCTTTCCACGCAGCCTCGAGGTCACCGGCCGGTGCGCCGGTGGTGGCCGGAGCCTCGCCGGTGGTGCCCTCGGTGCCAGCAGACCCGTTGGTGTCCACCGCCGCAGCGGTGGTGGGCGCGGAGCTGCCGCCATCACCTCCGTCATCGCCACCACAGGCGGCCCCGATCAGGGCGAGTGACGCCGCCCAGATCAAGGCGCGTCGGTGCAACGGCTTCCTCATGATCGTCCCCCTTGTGATCACGGGATGGTCCCTTCGCGCACGCTAGCAGTGACCGTGGTCACAGGGCCGTCGGGTGACGGGACCTACCGATCGGTGCGGCTGCCGGGGTGGGTGGGTGGGTCGGGTCGGCCGCCGGAACCGGCGGCTACGGTGACCCCATCCGGTGTGCGGGCCGATCGGCGGCGCACGACGACGGGGGAGGATGTCATGGGACGGCTCGACGGCAAGGTGGCGATCGTGACCGGCGGGGCCCGCGGGCAGGGCGCGGCGGAGGTGCGGCTCTTCGCCGCCGAAGGCGCCAAGGTGGTGCTGTCGGACGTGCTCGTCGACGACGGCCGGGCGCTCGCCGGGGAGCTGGGTGACGCGGTGACGTTCCTGCGCCACGACGTGTCGCGCGAGGAGGACTGGGAGGCAGCCGTCAACACCGCCGTCGAACGGTTCGGCGGGCTCGACGTGTTGGTGAACAACGCCGGCATCCTCCACAACGCCACCATCGCCAAGCACACCCTCGCCGACTACGAGCGGCTGGTGCAGGTCAACCAGATCGGCGTCTTCCTGGGCATCCGGGCCGCCATCGCCCCCATGAAAGCCCGCGGTGGAGGTTCGATCGTCAACATCTCCTCGGGCGCCGGCCTGCGGGCCACCAAGTACAGCTTCGCCTATGCCGCCACCAAGTACGCCGTCACCGGGATGACCGCCTGCGCGGCCCTGGAGCTGGCCCGCGACAAGATCCGGGTCAACTCCATCCACCCCGGCGTGATCGACACCCCCATGGTGGCCTCCGACGACCCCACCGCCACCGACCGCATCGTGCGGGCCACGCCCATGCGGCGGGTGGGGGAACCGGAGGAGATCGCCCGGGTGGCGCTGTTCCTGGCGAGCGACGAGTCGTCGTACATGACCGGCGCCCACGTGCCCGTCGACGGCGGCGTCACCGCCTGAACATCATGAGCACGGACACTCCCACCACCTGCCAGCCGGTCCCCGAGGACTGGGACCGGGGCCTCGCCATCGTGGCCCACCCCGACGACCTCGAGTACGGCGCGGCGAGCGCCATCGCCCGCTGGACGGCGCAGGGCAAGGACATCACCTACTGCCTGGTGACCGCCGGCGAGGCCGGCATCGACTCGATGCACCCCGAGCAGTGCGCGCTGCTCCGCCAGGACGACGAGCGCCGTTCGGCCGCCGCCGTGGGCGTCCACGTGGTGGAGTTCCTCACCCACCCCGACGGCTTGGTCGAGGCCACGGTGGCGCTGCGCCGCGACCTCGCCACCATGATCCGCCGATACCGGCCCGACGTGCTCATCGGCATCAACCACCGCGACCGGTGGCCGGGCGGGTTCAACCACGCCGACCACCGGGCCGTGGGCATCGCCATGATCGACGCCACCCGCGACGCCGGCAACCGCTGGCTGTTCCCCGGCGCCGGTGGTCCGCCCTGGGCCGGCACCCGGTTCGCCCTGTTCTCCGGATCGCCGGAGGTGACCCACGCCGTTGACGTCACCGAGCACCTCGAGGCCGGCATCGCCTCGCTCCGCGAGCACCAGACCTACCTCGACGCCCTACCGGACGGTACGGTGGGCAAGGACCCCGAGCCGTTCCTGCGGGGGCTGGCCGAGCAGGCCGGACCGTTGTTGGGGGTGGCCGCCGCGGTCAGCTTCGAGCTGGTCGGCCTCTGACCGACGCACCTACGACCGCGGCGCGTGCGAGAATCGTCGTCCACCATGAGATGTCCCAAGGACGACACCACCCTCGCCACCACCAAGCGCTCCGGTATCGACATCGAGTACTGCCCGCAGTGCCGGGGCGTGTGGCTCGATCGGGGTGAGCTGGACAAGCTCATCATCCGCGCCGGGCAACCGGGGCCGCTCTACACCGCCAGCCCCCGGCGGGAGGGCGGTGACGGCGACGAGCCAACCGAGGACCGCCGGCGCCGGCTGCTCGGCGAGCTGTTCGGCGACCTGTAGCGCCGGCCGCCGGCGCCGGGGTGATCGGGTGCGTTCGTCAGTCGTCGCCGAGCGCACCCCACGAGCCGGTGACCACGGCGGTCGATGCCCACGCCACCTGCTCGCCGTCGCGCCACAGGCTGATCTCGCCGACGAGGTGGTCGAGCCATTCGGCGATGGGGATCGGCTCGCCCTCGTTGGATGCCGCCCACCAGTCCTGCTCCACGTCGAGCTCGACGCGCGCCACCGGCCGGTCGATGCTGCGGTGCACGGTGGGCGAGGCCGGCTCGAAGCTGTCGGTGCAGCGCAGCACCGGCTCCCGGGTCGGTGGGACGGCGGCGTCGTGCTCGTCGACGGCGTGCACGACGACCCGCTCCTCGAAGGTCGGCCGGCCGGCCGCTTCAGCCGGATCGAGGGTCAGGTCGTAGGCCATGCGGAGCAGCCGCCGGCCGGGATGCCCGTCGGGGTCGGGCGCGATCACGAGCGAGGGGGTGGAGATCGTCACCATCGTTGCATCGTCCTCCTGCAGCTGTTCACCGACCGCGCTGCCGATCGGGCATCGCGTCAGCGGCTGCGGTCCATCTCGCGCTGGATGTCGGCCTCGGTGATGGGCCGCTCGAGGTAGACGCCGTAGGCGTTGAACGCCACCCCGATGCCCCACCCGGCGAGGATCCAACCGGGCCAGAAGTAGCCACCACCGGACAGCGCCCAGACCGCCAACAACATGGCGTTGACGATGACGTAGGCCGCCAAGTGGTTCCTGAAGTCACGCTTCGCCTTGAGGCGCTTCAACGCGTCGGCGTGGCGCTGATCGAGATCCTGCCGTTGCTCCAGATCCAGCTCCATGACGGCCTCCTCGTCCGAAGTCGGGCTTCCTGTAGCTCCAGTGTCGATCGGCGCGGAGGCGGTGGGCAGGGCCCAAGGTCATCGGGCGGCGGCGCGGGAGCCACGATGATGGGAGGCTTCCACCCATGAACGACAGCTTCGACCCGACCGGCACCTCCTGGTGCGGTGTCAGCTTCGAGACCGACCCGCCGGCCATCGCCGTGCGCGAGCGGGTGCGGCTGGCCGACACCGACAGCTCCGGCCTCATCTACTACGGCGCGGTCACACCGTGGCTCAGCCGGGCCCACGCCGAGTTGGTGCTGGCCCTCGGCTTCCGTCAGACGAGCCTGGTCCCCACGCCGATGCTGCCGGTGGTCAACGTGGAGCTGACCTACCACGACCGCCTCGCCCTCGGCGACGCCTACGTGCTGCGCGGCTGGGTGGAGCGCACCGGGACCAGCAGCGTCACCATGGCCTACGAGGTCCGCCGCGACGGCACCCTGTGCGTGAGCGGGCGCATGACCCACGTGCACCTCGACGAGGCCACCATGCGGCCGGCGCCGCTGCCCGGCGCGCTGGTGGCCGCCGCCCGGCATCGGGGCGGGTCGGGCGCAACGCAGCCCGCCGGCGGGTAGCGTCGGGCACGCAACAGCCGACTCTCGGGGGATTGGTGGCCATGCGCTTCGGTGCGAGCTTCTTCATGCAGAACTACGCGGACTGGGACCGCTACGAGGGCCGGGGGTATGACCGGTCACCGGCCCGGGCCGACTGGCAGGTCTACGACGAGGGCGTGCACCTGGCCAGCCTGGTGGAGCCGCTCGGCTTTGACTCCATCTGGACCGTCGAGCACCACTTCACGCCGTACACGATGGTGCCGAACTCGCTGCAGTTCCTGACCTACATGGCCGGCCGGACCGAGCGGGTCGACTTCGGCACGATGGTGGTGGTGCTGCCCTGGCACGACCCGATCCGGGTGGCCGAGGAGATCGCCATGCTCGACATCCTCGCCGGCGGGCGCCGTCTGACGCTGGGCTTCGGCCGCGGCGCCGGTCGCGTCGAGTTCGAAGGGTTCCGCACGCCGATGGGCGAGTCGCGGGACCGGTTCCTCGAGTCCCTCGAGATCGTCCGCGCCGCGCTGTCGAACCAGGAGTTCTCCTTCGACGGCACGTTCCACCAGATCCCGCCGATGTCGATCCGGCCCCAGCCCCGCTCGGCCGATCTGGCCAGCCGCATGTACTGCGCGTGGGGCAGCCCCGAGACGATCCCCATCGCCGCCAACGCCGGGCTGGGCGCCCTGTTCATCCCGCAGAAGGGGTGGGAGGAGATCGGCCAGGAGGTCGTCACCTACAACGATCTGCGCACCCAGCGGGGGCTGGCGGCCCAGCAGCCGATCGTCGTGTGCTGGGTGTACTGCTCGCCCGACCCCGATGAGGCGTGGGAGACGGCCCGGCAGTACATGACCAACTACAACGACTCGGCGCTGCGCCACTACGAGTTCCACGACGCCGAGCACTTCACCAAGGTGGGCGGCTACGACTTCTACGCCAAGATGGCCGGTGCCCGCCAGCGGGTGGGGGAGGAGAAGGTGGTGGAGCTGTTCGCCCGCAACCAGGTGTGGGACACGCCCGAGCAGTGCATCGAGAAGCTGCGCACCATCCGGGCCACCACCGACGCCGCCGAGTTCGTGGGCGTGTTCACCTACGGGGACCTGCCGCTGGAGTTGGCCGAGCGCAGCATGCGGTTGTTCGCCGAGGAGGTGCTGCCGGCGCTGCACGCCGACGAGGCGGTCGCCGCCGCCACCGACTGACGCCGCCGGGATCATGACGGCTGCGGCCCGCCGTACCGCCCAGTACGGGTCGGTGCGGCGGGCCGCAGCGCGTTCGTGGCCCGGTCGGGGCCGCGGCCGTCAGGCCTCGGCGGCCTGCTTCATGCCGGCCAGCGTGGCCGCGATCGACTCCTTGGCGAAGCCGACGCGCTCCTCGATGGCCGGCTCGCCGCCCTCGTCCATGTTCGGCGTCTTGCGGTTCAGCGACCAGCTCTCGGTCAGCACGGTGCCGTCGCCGTCGGGCTGCAGCTCATAGCGCCACAGGGCGAAGTTCATGGCCCGGCCGCCGGTGACGAAGGCGAACGAACGGCCCTCCTCGCGCTCGACGATCTCCACCGGAGCCTTCCACTCCTGGTCACCGCGGCGGTTGACGCCCACGAACTGGTCGCCCACCTTGCCCGTGCCCGGCTGGCCGTCCTCGCCCTTGCGCCAGTACCCGCCGGCGTTCTCCGAGCTCCACTCGCCGTAGCGCTCCATGTCGATCACCAGCTGCCACACCTTCTCGGGCGGGGCGGCGATGCGCACGGAATCGGAATGGGACCGCAATGGGGTTTCGTTCTCGCTCACGGGCGGAGTCTGGCACAGCGGCCACCGCACCGCTCGCAAGCTGGTCGGGCGGGCAGCGGCCGGCGGGCCACCGGTCGCTCAGGTGGCGCTCGTGCGGTCGAGGCTGCGCACCGTGGCGGCCACCACCGCGGCCACCGTGGCGACCCCGGCCGCCACGAAGAACGCGAACCGGTACGACGCCAGGGAGCCGACGGCGCTGCGGCGGGCCTCGTGGATGGCGCCGAGGATGGCGATGCCGGCCACGGTGAGGATCTGACGGCCCATCTGCTGAGCAGCGGCGGCCACGCCGTAGTCGGCGGGGTCCACCGCCGAGGTGACGGTGGCCGCCACCGGCGGTTCGAGCAGGCCCAGGCCGAACCCGGTCAGCGCCAGCACCACGAAGATGACGGCCTGACCCACCCCCGGCCGGATCAGCACGTAGCCGGCGGTGGAGGCGGCCACCACCGCGCACCCGCCGGTCATGACGCTCCGCTCGCCCAGCCGTACCGCGAGGTACCCGGCCAGCGGGCCGGCCAGGGCGTAGAACCCGGGCCGCCACGCCACGAGCACCGAGACCCGGCTGGTGGAGTAGCCCAGCTCCTCCTGCAGCAACTGCGGGGTGAGCACCAGCACACCCTGGTAGGCGAACGCGCACAGCGAGGCCGCCGCGATCGGTGCGGCGAAGTTCCGCTGCCGGAGGTAGGCCAGCGGCAGCAACGGGTGCGCCACCCGCCGTTCCCAGCGGAGGAAGGCGACCGCCGCCACCGGGCTCACCACGAAGCCGGAGACCACCAGCGGGTGGGTCCAGCCGAGCACCGGTGCCCGGTTGACCGCCAGCAGGAAGGCGGTGGCGGCCACCCCCAGCAGCACCGTGCCGCCCACGTCGTAGCGGGAGCCCGCAGCCCGAACGCCATCGGGCAGCACCAGCCACGCGGCGACGGCCGCCACCACGATGAGGCCCGACTGCACGAAGAACAGCAGCCGCCAGGTGGTGGCCTCGGCCAGCGGACCGCCGGCGGACACGCCGATCACCGGGCCGACCGCCATCACCAGCCCCCACCACCCCATGGCCTGCACCCGTCGCTCGGCGCTGAACTGGGTGCTGACCAACCCGAGCGCAGCGGGGCCGGTGGCGGCGCCGATGGTGGCACCGATCGTGCGCAGGGCGATGAGGCTGGTGGCGTCCCAGGCCAGCGCCGTGGCCAGCGCGAACAGGGCCGCGCCCAGCTCGGCGGCGAGGAACACCCGTCGACGCCCGTAGAGGTCGCCCAGCTTGCCGGCCAGGGGGCTGAGCACGGCGAAGGCCAGCAACGGGGCGGACACCACCCAGGTCATCACGCCGTTGCTGGTGCCGAGCTCCTTGGCCAGGTCGGGCACGAGGACCACCAGCACGGCGTTGTTGAACAGCACGGTGAACAGCCCGGCCAGCGACACGCCGAGCACCAACCACGGGTACGACGGCCGTCGCCCGAGCTGCGTGCGTCGCGATGCGGAGGTGGGCAGGACCACGTCGGTCGGGTGGCGATGGTCTCGGTCAGGCCGGTCCGGCCAGCGCGTCCCGGAAGTCGGGGTGGGCGATGGCCCGCAGCGCCTCGGCCCGCTCGGTCAGGTTGAGGCCCTTCAGCCGGGCGACGCCGAACTCGGTCACGATCCGGTCGGCCAGGTAGCGGGCCACCGTGACCGGAGCGGCCGGGTCGAGGCGGGCCACGATGCGCGAGGTGCGGCCCCGTGACGCGGTGGCGGGGAAGCCGATGATCGACACCCCGCCGCGGCTGAGGCTGGCGCCCAACGCGAAGTCGGGCTGCCCGCCCGGCCCCGAGATGACCCGGCCGCCCGCCACCTCGGCGCCGACCGAGCCGTCGAGGGCCACCTCCACCGTGGAGTTGATGGCGACGAAGTCGTCGATGCGGGCCAGGGTGGCGGCGCCGTGGGAGTAGGCGGAGGGCACGGTGATGACCCGTTCGTTGCGGTGCACCCAGTCGAACAGCCGACGGGTGCCCAGCACCTCGCCGCCCACGTGCAGGCCGGCGTCGATGCTCTTGCGGGCGCCGGTGGCGGCGCCGGACTCGACGAGGTCGATGCACGGCTCGCCGATCATGCCGCCGTGCAGGCCGAGATCCCGGCGGTTCCCGAGCAGGCTGATGATGGCGGCGGGGATGGCGCCGATGCCGAACTGCAGGGTGGCGCCGTCGCCGATGTCGTCGGCGACGTGGGCGGCGATGGTGCGCTCGAGGTCGCCCACCGGTTGCGGCGCCAGCTCGGGCAAGGGGTGGTCCACGTCGACCAGGAGATCGAAGTGGTCGCGGGTCAGCTCGCCGGCGCCGAACGTGTAGGGCATCTGTGGGTTGACCTCGGCGATGACCAGCGGCGCCGAGCGGAGCACGTCGATGCTCGAGGAGGTGCCCGTGCCCAGGCTGAACCGCCCGTCCGGCCCCGGCGCGCTCACCTGCACCAGCGCCACGTCGGGTGTGAGCGGCCCGCCGCCCGCCCACAACCCGGTCCACTGGCTGAGCGAGGCGGGCACGATGTTGCAGGCGCCGGCGTCGAGCATCGAGCGCACCGCGGCGCAGGCCTGCACCGTGGTGAGCGTGAACGGTTCGTGCGGGTGCCCGAAGACGGGGAGCGGTTCGAGCAGGTAGGCGGTCAGCAGATCGATGGCGGTGAAGCGGCCGCGCTGGACGCACAGCTCGTCGAGCAACGTCAGCGGCACGGCGCAGATCGGCGAGAAGAACACCCGAGAACGGTCGGGGATGGCGGCGACGGCCTCCGCAGCGGAGACCGCCTTGCCGGCGCGGGCGCCACGCCAGGGCACCAGGTACGGGGTGAAGTCGGGAAGTTCGGCACGCACGGGGCCAGACCCTAGGTCGCGGCGGGCGAGCACACCGGCTAGGTTGCGGCCCGTTCCGGGGAAGGGGTCGAGGCCGATGGCTGCTCAGCATGCGCTGGTGATCGGGGGCACCGGGCCGACCGGGCCACACGTGGTCAACGGCCTGGTGGCGCGCGGCTACGGGTGACCATCCTGCACACCGGCAACCACGAGGTCGACACGATCCCCGCCGATCTCGAGCACGTGCACACCGATCCCTTCGACGAGGCCGCGGTGCGCGCTGCGCTGGGAACCCGCACGTTCGACCTGGCCGTGGTCATGTACGGCCGGCTGCGGATGCTGGCGGGGGTGCTGGCCGGGCGTTGCGGGCGTTTCGTGTCGGTGGGCGGCGTGCCGGTGTACCGCGGCTTCGCCCGGCCCGACACGATGTTCCCGTTGGGCATGGCGGTGCCCACCCGGGAGGATGGCACGAAGATCGTCGGCGACGAGGTGGGCAAGGTCATCCGCATCCTCGAGAGCGAGGGTGATGGTCTTCGAGCACCACCCGACCGCCACCCACCTGCGCTACCCGTTGATCTACGGCCCGGGCCAGCTGCTGCCCCGCGAGTGGTTGATCGTGCGGCGGATCCTCGACGGGCGTCGTACGATCGTGGTGCCCGACGCCGGTCTCAGCGCCCGTACCGCGGCGTATGGTGAGACGCGGCCCACGCCCTGCTGTGCTGCGTGGACCGACCCGATGCTTCGGCGGCAAGGCCTACAACGTGGGTGACGAGCACACGTTGACCATCCGGCAGTTGGTGGAGGTGATCGCCACGGCGCTGGCGCACGACTGGGAGGTGGTCGAGATTCCACTGGCGCTGGCACCGCACACCCGGGCGCTGCTGGCCACCTCGTGGACCAACCACCGCCTGACCGACGTGGGGGCGATCATGGCTGACGTCGGCTATCGCGACGTGGTGCCGGCGGCGGAGGCCGTGGCGCGCACCGCCCACTGGCTGGTGGCCAACCCGCCGCCGCTCGGCGGTCGCGAGGAGCAGGGCCTCCAGGACCCCTTCGACTACCCGTGGGAAGACCGGCTGGTGGCCGCATGGAAGGCGGCCATCGAACCGGTGGCGGCGGTGGCGGCCTCCAGCGGGCATCGGTACGTCGATCGCTATGCGGACGGCCGGCGCAACGAGCAGAACGCCCGCCGCTGAGGCCGTCGATCCCGCCGGCGCAACGCCGGGTCCGTGATGCACCGTCCGGGAGGAGCGCACGGGTAGGACGAGGTGGTCGTGGGTAGTCCAGTGGTCGAGGAGGTTGCACCATGACCATGACCGACCGACCCTCGAGCGCCCACCGACAGAGACCGCGAGGCTCCAAGCCGAAGTGGTGGGCGTGGCTGCTGGCCGCGCTCGGCGCATTGGCCTTGATCGTCGTGTTGTTCTTCGCCTTCGGCGGAGATGTCGACACCGACACCGAGGGCGAGCTCGATGTGAACGTCGAGACCCCCGAAGCCGATGTGGACGTCGATCCGCCTGATGTCGACGTGGAGACGCCCGATGTGGATGCGGATCCCGGCAGCGTGGACATCGAGGAAGGCGACGCCAACGCCGACGCCAGCGAGGAGTGATCCGCCAAACACGAGTGAACAACTGGCACGTTCGGGCCGGTCGCATCGGCGACCGGCCCGACGTGCGTTGTCACGGCAACTGGTGCAGGACCAGCGGGTGGACCTGTTCGGCGCCGTGCTCGGCTAGCAGCATGGCCGCCACCGTGGCCGTCCATCCCGTGCGGTACGTGTCGTCAACCAGCAGCACCGAGGGCGGTGAAGCGGCGGTGACCGAGAGCGAGCCGAGCAACGCCTGCACCCGGGCCTTGGACGCCACCTGGTCCGGCGGGGCGGGCCCCTGCAGCGCCAACAGGTCGAGCACGGGCACGCCCAGCTGCGCCGAAGCCTCGGCGGCCAGCGCGGCGACGCGGCCGGCCCGGCGGCGGGAGGGCACCGGGACCACGGCATCCACGGCGGGCCGCCAGCGGGCCAACAGGGAGCCGACGCCCTCGGCCAACGCAGGCGAGAGGTCGTCACGGTCGACCAGTTCGTCGGCCCACGCGGGATCGTCGGCGAAAGCGAGAGCGCGGCCGGCCGACACCACCGGTGCGAGCTTGCCCTTGCGGCCGGGCAGGCCCGATGGCCACAGCTTGCGCGGTTCGATGGTGCAGTCCTGGCCGCGCAGGTACCGACGCACGGCGGCCCGCCGCTCCGGTGACGGCGCCGCTCCCGGCGGGGGCAGCGCACCGGTGCACACCGAGCAACGACCGCACGGGCCGGCGGTGGCGTCACCCAGTGCCTCTTGCAGGAACGCCATCAGGCAGCCGCGGCCACCGGCGTAGCGGCGCATCAGATCGGCCTCGGCCGCCCGCACGGCGAGCAGCGAGCCGTACTTGTCGGTATCGAAGTGCCAGCCGTGGCCGGTGGCGCACCACCCGTCGGGCCCGTTGTGCACGGCGTCGTCCACCGCCAGGATCTTGAGCAACGTCTCCAGTCGGCCCCGCCGCAGGCCGGTGGCCGCCTCCAGCTCGGTGAGCTTGGCCGGGCCGCGATCGACGATGGCGAGCACGGTGGCGGCGTGGTCGGGATCGGGGATCGTGGAGGTGGCGAAGTACTCCCAGATCCGTTCGTCGCCGGCGGAGGGCAGCAGCACGGCCACGGCGTCGTCGAGGGCGCGGCCGGCCCGGCCGACCTGCTGGTAGTACGCAACCGGCGACGCGGGGGAGCCCAGGTGCAGCACGAAGGCGAGATCGGGCTTGTCGTAACCCATGCCGAGCGCCGAGGTGGCGACCACCACCTTGACGTGGTTGTCCCGGAGCCGATCCTCCACCTCACGCCGCTGGTCGACGTCGAGCTGGCCGTGGTACGCCAGCGCCTCGATACCCTCGGCGCTGAGGAAGCCGGCCAGGCGTTCGGTCTCGGCCACGGTGAGGGCGTACACGATGCCCGAGCCGGGCAGGTGCGCGCAGGCGTCGGCCACCCAGGCGTAGCGGTCGAGCGGCCCGAGCTGGGGGAGCACGGCCAGACGCAGCGAAGCCCGGGCCAGCGGACCTCGCAGCACGGTGGTGCCCGCACCGAGCTGGGCGGCGACATCGGCCGTGACGCGCTGGTTGGCGGTGGCCGTGGTGGCCAGGATGGGCGTGTCGGGGGCGAGGTGCAGCAGCAGGCGGGACAGGCGCTGGTAGTCCGGCCGGAAGTCGAACCCCCAGTCGGAGATGCAGTGCGCCTCGTCCACCACCAGCAGGCCACAGCGCCGGATGAGGGCGGCCAGGCGGCCGGCGAAGCGGGGGTTGGCGAGCCGCTCGGGGCTGACCAGGAGCACATCGAGCAGGTCGTCGTGCAGGTCGTGCAGGACGGCATCCCACTCGTCGATGTTGGTCGAGTTGATGGTGGCGGCGCAGACCGAGCGTTCGGCCGCGGCCACCTGGTCACGCATGAGGGCCAACGGGGGAGATGACCAGGGTGGGCCCGGCACCGCGACGGCGCAGGGCGGTGGTGGCCGCCCAGTAGACCACCGACTTGCCCCAGCCGGTGGCCTGCACCACCAGCACCCGACGGCGGTCGTCCACCAGCGCGCCGACCGCCTCCACCTGGTCGGCACGGGCGACGGCGCCGGGGCCGGCGAGCGCGACGATCACCTCCTGCACGACCGCCGCCGTGCCGCCGGCGAGCGTCTCCGAAGGGTCGGTGCTGTCGGTGATCCGCATGGCCGTCCACCCTACGCAGGGGGTGTGACAGTGTTGGTTGGTGCCTCGCTGTCGCTCGGTACGTGCCGGCTGCTCGCTGGCGCTCGCTGACGCCGGCCTGGCGCCGCCCCGATCCGTGAGCGGCACCGCTCCCCAGGTCTCGGTGCGGCGCTAGCGCGGGCCGTCATCCGGTGATGTCCTGCGAGGGTGCTTGGTCGGTTGGTGCCGGCTGCTCGCTGGCGCTCCCGACGCCGGCCTGGCGCCGCCCTGGGGAGCGGTGCCGCTCCCCAGGTCTCGGTGCGGCGCTAGCGCGGCCGTCATCCGGTGATGTCCTGCGAGGGTGCTGGTGCTGGTGCTGGTGCTTGGTCGGGCTGAAGGGGCAGCACTGCGGCGGCGCGGTGGGTGACGTGGTTGCAGCGGGCGCGCAATGATGCGATTCGAGGCCCGTTCGGGCGCTGAGACGCATCGTTGCGCGAAGGGTCTGCTCGGGGGTGGGTGCCGTGCCGCCCCCTTGCCGGGTCTCGCGTGCGTTGTTCGCGCGAGCCCGTTCGCTCCGGCCCACCCCGACAGGGCAGCCTGGTGGGGTGCATCGGGGATGGGGGCTGATCGGCGAGGAGCTGCGCGCCCGCGGGCGGGTGGCGCTCGGCGTCGCCGTGGGGTTGCTGTGGGCGGCATCGCGGGTCGCCGTGCCGTTCCTGGTCAAGCAGGCCATCGACAAGGGCATCACCGGTGAGGACGCCGGTGCGTTGGCCCGCTGGACGGTGGCCGTCGTCGCCGTCGGTGCGGTGGCCGCCGCCTGCGCCGGCGGACGGCGCTACCTCGCGTTCCGCGAAGCCCGCCAGGTGGAGCGCGACCTACGGGCGCGCCTCTTCGCCCGGATCCAGTCGTTGGATTTCAGCTACTTCGACCGCTCCTCGGCCGGCGACCTGCTGTCCCGGGCGAACACCGACCTGCTGCAGATCCAGAACTTCCTCAACATGATCCCCTTCACGTTGGGCAACGCCCTGCAGGTGGCCGCCGTCACCGTGATCCTGTTCGTGCTCAACCCGCTGCTCGCCCTGTGCGCGCTCGGTGCGCTGCCGCTGGTCAACATCCTGGGCCGGCGGTTCTCGCAGCGTCTGCACCCTTCGATGATGGGCATCCAGCGGGCGTCGGCCGGCGTGGCCGCGGTGGTCGAGGAGACCGTGGCCGGTACCCGCGTGGTCAAGGGCCTGGGCGCCGAAGCGGTGCAGCAGGCCAAGCTCGAGACCGAGGCGGCCGGGCTCTACGACCAGGCCATGACGGCCGTTGCCACCCGATCGCGCTACGTGCCCGCCCTCGAGCTGCTGCCCAACGTGGGCCTGCTGCTGGTCGTGGCGGTCGGCGGCCACCTGGTGCTCGACGGCCGGTTGACGCTGGGGGAGCTCGTCGCCTTCAACGTCTACGTCAACCAGCTGATCTGGCCGTTGCGGGCGCTGGGCTTCGTCATCGCCATGGCCCAGCGCGCCGTCGCCGCCGGCGAACGGGTGGCCGAGGTGCTCGACACCGAACCGGCGGTGCGTGAGCCGGCGAACCCGCGCTCGCTGCCCTCGCAGCCGCGCGGTGAGGTGCGCTTCGAGGCCGTCCGCTTCGCCTACCCGCGCCGCCGGGCGGTGCTCGACCACCCCCATCACGCACCGAGCGGTTCGTTGCTCGACCACTTCGAGCTGGTCGTCGAACCGGGGGAGACGGTGGCCATCGTGGGAGCGACCGGCTCGGGCAAGTCCACCATCGCCCGCCTGCTGGCCCGCTTCTACGACGTCGACGGCGGGCGCGTCGTGCTCGACGGCGTCGACGTGCGCGACGTGCCCTTGGCCGAGCTGCGTCGGGCCGTGGGCATCGTGTTCGAGGAGAGCTTCCTGTTCAGCGACAGCATCGCCGCCAACATCGCCTTCGCCGAACCCGACGCCGATCCCGCCACCATCCGCGCCGCCGCCGAGGCGGCAGGGGCCGCGGGCTTCATCGACGACCTGCCCGACGGCGACCGCACCGAGGTCGGCGAGCGGGGTTACTCGCTGTCGGGCGGGCAGCGCCAGCGCCTGGCCATCGCCCGGGCGTTGGTGGCCGACCCCCGGGTCCTGGTGCTCGACGACGCCACCAGCGCCATCGACCCGGCCAAGGAGCGCGACATCCTCGAGGCGCTGGCCCGGCTCACCGCCACCGGCACCCGCACCACGCTGATCATCAGCCACCGCCCCGCCACCATCGCGCTGGCCGACCGGGTGGTGTTCCTCGACGAGGGCCGGGTGGCCGCCACCGGCACCCACGAGCAGCTCCTCGCCGGCAACGCCCGCTACGGCGCCGTGCTGGCCACGGCGGTCGGGGAGCCGGCCTGATGTGGCTCGCCGGCGGCGTCTCCGAGGAAGACCGGCTCGACAGCGCCGCCACACGCCGTGTGCTGCGCCGCACCGCCGCCCTGCTCGGACCCTACCGACGCCAGGCCCTGGTGGCCCTGGCCGCCATCGTCGGGTACGTGCTCACGCAGCTCGCCGGGCCGTTCATCGTGCGCATCGCCATCGACCGCGGCGTGGTGGCCGGCCGGGAAGGCGTGCTGTGGGCATCGGTGGCGGCCTACGGCGCGGTGGCACTGCTCAACTACGCCCTGGCCCGCCGACAGGTGCGGGCCGTGGGCTCGCTGGGCGAGGGCTTCCTGCGGGACCTGCGGGTCAGGTTGTTCGCCCACCTGCAGCGCCTCGGCCTTTCCTACCACGACCGCCATCCGAGTGGGGTCATCGTGTCGCGGCTGACCTCCGACGTCGATTCCATGCAGGAGCTGGTCCAGATGGGCCTGCTCATGCTGGTGTCCAACGTGCTGCTGATCGGCCTGGCGCTCGTGCTGCTGGCCGTCGCCTCACCGCTGCTGGCGCTGTCCTGCTTCGCCTTCGCCCCGGTGCTGTGGTGGTCCTCCCGGCGCTTCAAACAGCAGTCCAACGATGCATACCTGACGGTACGGGACCGGATCGGGGCCATGCTGTCGAGGCTGTCGGAGTCCCTCAACGGCATCCGCGTCATCCAGGCCTACGCCCGCCAGCCGGTGGAGATCGAACGGTTCGGACGGGCGAACGAACAGCTCTACGGCGCCCATCTGCGGGCCATCCGAGCCCAGTCGTGGTACCTGCCCACCGTCGAAGTTTGTGGCGTGGCCACCACCGCGCTGGCCGTCGGCTTCGGCGGCTGGCTGGTGTTGCACGACCGCGCCACCGTGGGCACCGTCGCCTTCTTCGTGCTCACGCTCAACCAGCTGTTCGAGCCGATCCAGCAGCTGAGCCAGCTGTTCAACGTGGCCCAGTCCGCCGGCGCCGCGCTGCACAAGATCTACGGCCTGCTCGACACCGAGCCGGAAGTCCGCCAGCGGCCGGGGGCGATCGACCTCCCACCCGGTGGCGCCATCGAGCTCGACCAGGTCGGCTTCGCCTACGGTGGCAACGAGCCCGTGCTGCGCGGCGTGTCGCTGCGCATCGAGGTCGGGGAGCGGCTGGCGCTGGTGGGACCCACCGGTGCCGGCAAGTCGACCGTGGCCAAGCTGATCGCCCGGCTCTACGATCCGACCGAGGGGGCGATCAGCTTCGGCGGGGTCGACCTGCGCCGGGCGACGTTGCCGTCGCTGCGTGAACGCATCGTGCTCACCCCGCAGGAGGGGTTCCTCTTCGCCGGCACCCTGCGCAACAACGTGCGCCTCGGCCGGCCCGACGCCACCGACGCCGAGGTGGAGGCCGCGCTGGCCGAGCTCGGCCTGCTCGAGCGCTTCGCCGCCCTCGAGGATGGGCTCGACACCGAGGTGCGCGAGCGCGGTTCGCGGCTGTCGGCGGGGGAGAAGCAGCTCGTGTCGTTGGCCCGTGCCGCGCTGGCCGACCCGCCGGTGCTCATCTTGGACGAGGCCACCTCCAGCCTCGATCCGGGCACCGAGGTCGAGGTGGAGGCTGCGCTCGAACGGTTGAGCGAGGGCCGTACCGTCATCGTCATCGCCCACCGACTGTCGAGCGCGGCGCGCGCCGACCGGGTGGCGGTGATCGACGGCGGCCGCCTGGTGGAGCTGGGCCGTCACGAGCAGCTCGTGGCCGCCGGCGGGCGATACGCCGGGCTCTACGCCGCCTGGCTGGCCGGCGTGGGCGCCGCCTACGGGGGCGGCACCGCCGCGGGCTGATCGTCCGCCGGGCGGTCCGGGGTGGCCACCGCTCAGGCCAACTGCGGTACGACCTCGCGCACGAGCAGGTCCATGGACCGCCGTGTGCGATCCGGCGCCATACCAGGCAGTACGCCCAACGCCAGGTGGGTGGCGGCGGCGCCGCTGAGGGCGCGGTTGAGCATGGCGGCCACCGTGGCGGGATCGCCGATGGCGGGCCGGAACATGAGCCGGGTCGTGGGGTTGCGCAGCTCCTCCAGCGGCGGCACCCGGCCCGGTTTCGGCCCGCCCTGGCCGCCGGACGCGTTGGCGAAGTCCTGGTACACGCTCATCAGGTGGTGGAAGTGCGCCCCCGCCTCGTCCCAGGCGTCGTCGTCGGAGCCGGCGAGGTGGCCGAAGTGGAACTGCAGGACCTTTGCGTCCTGCACGGAAACCCACCTTCCTGCAGTGCCTCCTCGTAGGCGGGCAGCAGGCTGGCGCCGGTGCCGAGCAGGTTGGCGCCCCGCAGCCCGGCCCGCCGCACCGCCGGCACGGTGGTGGCGCCGATCCACAGCGGCATCGGGTCCTGCACCGGCTTGGGCACGAGCCGGGCGCCGTCGATGCGGTAGTGGCGGCCCTCGTAGGAGAACGTGTCCTGCGACCACAGGCCCTGGACCACGTCGAGCCCCTCGACGAAGCGTGACAGGCGTTCCGACAGCGGGATGCCGTAGCCGGCGAACTCGTGGGCGCGTAGCCCTGGCCAGCCCGGGTCGATGCGCCCACCGATCACGTCGGCGGTGGCGATGTCCTCGGCGACGCGCACGGCGTTGTGCACGGCAGGAGCAGCAGGTTGAACCCGATGCACCGTTCGGTGACCGCGGCGATGGCGGCGGCGATGGTGACCACCGAAGGCGGTAGCGTCGTCGACGAAGTGGTGTTCGGTGAGCCAGATCGTGTCGATGCCGAGCGCCTCGGCGTGGCGTGGGGCGCGTAGCCCTGGCCGAAGCCCGGGTCGATGCGCCCACCGGAGATCACGTCGGCGGTGGCGATGTGTCGAGCCGATCGTGCAGCACGGACGCGAGTCTCTCACGACGGGTCGAAGAGGGCGCCGTGACCGGCGACGGGCGACCGGCGACCGGCGACCTCACCGCACCGTGCCGGCCTCCCTGAGGGCGGCGATGTCCTCGGCGGCGAGACCGAGCACGCTGTGCAACACGTCATCGGTGTGCTGGCCGAGCAGCGGGGGCGAACGGAACGGCGCCAGCTCGTGGTCGGCGAACTTGAACGGCGTGCCCAGCACCCGCACCGTGCGGTCCTCCTCCTCGATGGGCCGCACCATCTCCCGCACCGCCACCTCGGGCGCCTCGAGCGCCTGATCGATGGAGCGCACCGCGCCGGCGGGCAGGTGGCCCATGCGGGACAGCCACTCGGCCGCCGGCCGGGTGACCAGCGTGCGCTCCAACTCCTCCTTGAGCGCGTCGCGGTTGCGGCTGCGGGCCGCCGGGGTGCTGAAGCGCTCGTCGGTGACGAGCTCCGGTCGTTCGATCAGCGCACAGAAGTCGCTGAACAACCGGTCGGTGGCCATGGCCAGGTAGATCGGTTCGGTGCCGGTGGCGAACAGGTCGATGGGGGCGGCGTTGAGATGGCGGTTGCCGGAACGGGGCGGCGGCGCCCCGTTGGTGAGGTACTCGAGGCCGGCGTTGGACAGCGCCCCGATCGCCGTGTCGAGCAGGCACAGATCGATGAAGTCCCCCCGGCCGTCGCGGGCGCGGGCCAGCAAGGCGGCGCAGATGGCGGACGTGGCGTGGGAGGCGGTCAGCGTGTCGATGAGCGACAGCGGGTGCCGCGTGGGGCCGCCGTCGATGGGCCCGGTGATCGACATCATCCCCGATTCGGCCTGCAGCACCGGGTCGAGCCCGGGCCGGTGGGCGAACGGCCCCGTCGAGCCGTAGGCCGACACCGATACGTAGATCAGCCCCGGGTCCGCGGCACGCAGCTGGTCGGGTCCCAGGCCGAGGCGGGCCATCACGCCCGGCCGGAAGTTCTCGATGACCACGTCGGCGGTGGCGACGAGCCGGCGGGCCAGGTCCTGGCCCGCCTCGGTGGACAGGTCGATGCAGATGCTGCGCTTCGACCGGTTGAAGGCGAGGAACATCGCCCCGCGCTTGTCGCCCCGGGCGGAGCGGGCCCGCGTCTCGTCGCCGGTGACGGGGTGCTCCACCTTGATCACGTCGGCACCGAGGTCGGCCAGCTGCTGGGTGCACAGCGGCCCGGCGATGATGCGGGAGAAGTCGAGCACGCGGACGCCGGCGAGCGGCGGGGGCAGGGCGGTCATGGGCGCCATTGTGGCCGTCGCGCCGTCGCCGCGTTCTCATCGTCCGCTCATGATGGGGTGGGCACAATGTCGTGATGCCCGGGTGGAAGCTGGCTGCGTTCCTGTTCGGGGTCACGCTGGTCATCGCTGCCACCGCCTTGCTGCTGCCCACCGTCGCCCCGCCACCCACTGCGCCGTTGCCGGCCCCGATCGACTTGGATGCTCGCGGTGATCCCGTGCCGCTGACCATCGTGCCGCCCCGTGGCGGGGCCAGCTGCCGGCCGACGCCTCGCCCGCCGAACCGACGGTGCCGGCGCCGGCCCCGACGATGGCCCCACCACCCACGACGCCGCTGCCGGCCCCGGCGACACCGCCACCCACCGCGGCGCCCGCCGCCCGCCACCGAGTGTCGCCCCGCCACCGGTGGCGCCTGGTGCCGTGCCGCCCCCGCCGGTGGCGCCGCCCCCGCCTGCAGGCGACGACGACGATGATGACGGTGCCGGCGATGATGACGGCGCCGGCGATGACGGTGATGATGACGGCGGTGACGATTGATGCGCCGCCTCGCTGACGCCGCCCTCGGCAGCACCCGCACCGGGTGCTGCTGGGTGCGCTGTTGCTGCTGGCCAGCACGATCGCCCTGTCCATCGGCGCCGATCGAGCCATCCTGCTCAACCGGCTCGACGAGCGCATCGACCGCGAGCTCACCCAGGAGGTGGACGAGCTGCGCCGGCTGGCGGGCGGCGTGGACCCCGACACCGGTCAGCCCTTCGGCGACGACGTCGCCGCCGTGTTCGACACGTTCTTCGACCGCAACGTCCCCGCCGAGGACGAGGTGTTCCTGGCCCTGCTCGATGCCGTCCCCTACGCCCGCAGCGCCGGCGCCCTGCACCCCGTGGAGCAGCTGCCCGAGCTCGTCGGGCGGTGGGCCACCGCCAGCGGCGTGACGTTCCGCACCGACGACACGCCGTCGGGCCCGCTGCGATCCCTGGCCGTACCGGTGCGTACGCCCGGTGGTGAGACGGCGGGGACGTTCGTCGTGGCGCGCTTCACCGAACCGGCCCGTCGTGAGGTTGACGAGGCGGTGCGGGTGGCCGCCACCGTCGGCGGTGCCGCCTTCCTGGTGGCGGCGATGGTGGCGTGGGGCATCGCCGGGCGGGTACTGCGTCCGCTGCGGCAACTGGCCGGCGCCACCGAGGAGATCAGCGAGGAGGACCTCAGCCATCGCATCCCGGTGCAGGGCTCGGGGGAGCTGGCCACGTTGTCCAACCGCTTCAACGACATGCTCGACCGGGTCGAGCACGCCGTCACTGCGCAGCGGGACTTCCTCGACGACGCCAGCCACGAGCTGCGCACCCCGATCACGGTGCTGCGAGGCCACATCGAGCTGGTCGACCCCGACCAGCCGCTGACCGCCTCCACCCGCGACCTGCTGCTCGACGAGCTCGACCGGATGGGACGCATCGTGGAGGACCTGCTCACCATGGCGAAGGCCGAGCAGCCCGACTTCGTGGTGCCGGCACCGGTGGACGTGGCCGATCTCACCGGCGAGATCGTGGACAAGGCCCGGCCGCTGGCCGAACGCCGCTGGCAGGTGCAGGCCGGTGCCGTGGTGGTGGCTCGCCTCGACCGCCAGCGCATCGTGCAGGCGTGGATGAACCTGGTGCGCAACGCCGTGCAGCACACCACCGCCGGCGACACGATCACCGTGTTCTCCCGCGTCAACGTCGGCGCCCTCGAACTGGGCGTGGCCGACACCGGCGAGGGCGTGGCGCCCGCTGATCGCGACCGCATCTTCGAACGGTTCGGCCGGGGGGACTCCACCCGCCGCACCCGCAGCGACGGCGCCGGCCTCGGCCTGACCATCGCCGCCGCTGTGGCCGGCGCCCACGGGGGGCGCATCGAGCTGCGTGACACGCCCGGCGGCGGGGCCACGTTCGTGCTGTGCCTGCCCGCTGATGATGACCGCAACACGGAACTGGAGGAGGACGGGTGGCCCGCATCCTGATCGTCGAGGACGAGGAGCGCATCGTGGCGCTGCTCACCAAGGGCCTGGAGGCACAGGGCCACGTCACGCTGGCGGTGGGCGACGGGGTCAGCGGTGCCGCGTTGGCCCGCGACACCGATTTCGACCTGCTGATCCTCGATCTCGGCCTGCCCGGGCGGCACGGCTTCGAGGTGCTGCGCGAGATCCGCGCCCGTGGCGAGCGGTTGCCGGTGCTTATCCTCACCGCCCACGGCGAGACCCGCGACACCGTCACCGGCTTCGATGCCGGCGCCGACGACTACGTCACCAAACCGTTCCGCTTCGAGGAGCTGCTGGCCCGCATCCGGGCCCGGCTGCGCGACCAGGGCACCGCCGAGCACCACGAGCTGCGCGCCGGCGACGTGACGCTGGACCTGCGCCGCCGGGTGGCGGTGGTGGCCGGCCGCGCCGTGGAGCTGTCGGCCCGCGAGTTCGCCCTGGCCGAAACGCTGTTCCGCCATCCCGGCCACGTGCTGTCCCGGGAGCAGCTGCTCAACCAGGTGTGGGGCTACGACCACGAGCCCGGATCGAACGTGGTCGACGTGTACGTCGGCTACCTGCGCCGCAAGCTCGGGGGCGACGTGATCGAGACGGTCCGGGGGATGGGCTACCGCTCGCGCCGCGACTGACGGCGTTCGCCGCCTGCCGGCGGCGGCCGCCAAGATGAGAGCGATCTCATCGGCGGCTCACGGACCTCCCATACACGGGGCGCACCATGCGACCCATGAACACCCGAACCGCCACCGCCACCCCCCGGCGGGCGCTGCCGCCCAACGGCGCCCCGGCCGACGTGCGGGACCTGCTCGGCAACGAGGCCGCCCGGCTGCTCGAGGCGGTCGCGGGCGCCGCCGGGGCCCGACTGCTCGACTGGCGCTCACGCCAGATCACCCACCACCCGGGCCACTCGACCACCGCGCAGTACCTGGTCCGCCTGGCGTGGGATGACGGCTCGGTCCAGCCCGAGACGGTCATCGCCAGCACCGCCGTCCGGGACGTACCGGAAGGTACGGCGATCTTCGAGGCGGGCGGACGCCGGGTGGCGGTGTGGACGCCGCGATCCGATCCGCACCTGCCGGCCCTGCGGGCCGTGCTCGATCCGCAGCGGGTGGCACCGGTGCTCGAATCGGTGGGCCTGCCCGGGAGCGCGACGCTGCGGCTGGTGGCCTACCGGCCCGGCCGCCGAGCGGTGATCGAGGTCGACGACGCCGCCGGCCGGCTGTTCCTCAAGGTCGTGCGACCCGAGCACGCCGAGCGCCTGCACGGGCGGCACCGCCTGTTGGCCTCGCACCTGCCCGTGCCCGCCAGCGCCGGATGGAGCCCCTCCGGCGTGGTGCTGCTCGAGGCCCGACCGGGTGTCACCCTCCGCGCCGTGCTGCGGGAGGAGGCCCCGGGTCCGCCGCCGCCGGCGGCGGCCATCATCGAGCTGCTCGATCGGCTGCCCGCCGCCCTCATGGACGCCGGACCCACGCGGGATCTGGTGCAGGACGCCGAACGGCTCGGTGGTGTGATCGCCGCGGTGCTGCCCGGCGCCCGTCACCGGGTGCGCCGCCTGCTCGACGCCATCGCCCGAACCGCCGGCGACCCCGGCCCGGCCCAACCGGTGCACGGCGACCTCTACGAGGCGCAGCTGTTGGTGAGCGGTGGACGGGTCACCGGCCTGCTCGACGTGGACACCGCGGGGGCGGGCCACCGGATCGACGATCTCGCCAACTGTTGCGCCCACCTGTCGGTGCTGGCCCTGGTCGATGCCCACCATCGCCGCATCAACGCCTACGGCACCGACGTGCTGCAGGCGGCCGAAGCGGTGCACCCGCCCCTCGAACTGCGGTCGCGCATCGCCGCTGCCCTGCTGGGCCTGGCCACCGGACCGTTCCGGGTCCAGGAACCCGACTGGCCCCAACGAACGATGGCCCGACTGGCGCTGGCCGAACGGTGGCTGGACAGCGGCCGGCGGCCCCGGCGGCGTCGCTGACCTCGCCGGGCAGCCGGTCCACCGCTCGCACACGACCCGTCGGTCTCCCACCCCTTCCCTGCACCCCCAGAAACCCTGAGCAGGCGGCGCACAACCCTGGAACGCAACCGTTGGAAGCTGATCGCCGGTGGCGCCATCCTCACCGGACTGGCCTTCGGAGGCGTCCGGCTCGCCGGTGCCGACGAGGGCGAGCTGGACCTGCGTGACCGCGGCCCGGTCACCCTCACCGCCCGCGATGTCGGCGAGCAGCCGACCCCCTCGCTCGCCGCCGCAGCCTTCGTCGATGCGTCGCCGGAGTCGGTGGACTCGCCCAACGAGAGTGTGGCGGAGTCGGCGGATTCGCCGTTCGATTCGCCGGATGATGCGCAGTGGGTGGATGCGTCGCCGGAGTCGGTGGACTCGCCCAACGAGAGCGCCCAGGACAGCCCCGACATGGTCGTGGCTCCGGCACTCGCCCGCCCCTGCGCCCGCCCCGGCCGCCGCCCGCCCCGGCGCCGGCCGACAGCTGGGACAGCCCCGACGCTGCGTACGAGTCGTACAGCGTCGACAGCGGGGACTGATCCCCGGCCCGTGCCCGGCGGCCTCCCCTCCGGCCGCCGGGCACGTGCGCTCGCGCTCGCTCTCGCCGGCGCCGGCGTCTAAGACCCGGTTTGCCGCCCGCCCCATCGAGGTACGGCAGCAGGGCCCGGCATCGGCCGGGCCCTGTACGCGAGGAGGACCGGTGAACTGGACATGGCGATTGCGCAGCCGGGACGGCGGGATGAACGGGCTGGAGTTCTCCGAGTGCCTGACCGCCGGTGACCAGCGACAGGTGCTGGTCCACGCCGCGCCCGCCGGGCTCAGCGTCGAGGTCCGCGACGCTGACGGCACGCTGGTGGCCCGGGGCGACGTGGACCGCGACGGCGAGTACTCGCCGATGACCCTGCTGCACATCGACGGCACCACCGTCAGCCGGCGCGAGGTGTGGCCGGAGGCCGCGCACGAGGGCATGGTGGTGCTGCTGGCCGGCGGGGAGGCCGGCCTGCTGACCCGATGGCAGCACGCCGAGGATCGGCAGTGGTGGCGCTGGACCCTCGAGCTGTCGAACCACCGTGATCGCCCGGCGGACTGGCGGCCCCCCGACTCCTGAACCCGACGGCCGCCGGGTTCAGCCGGCCTGCAGCTCGGCCACGATCGGCTTCCAATCGATGCGGCCGGCGCCCAGGTAGTAGAAGGACACCCGGTCGGCCAGGCCGCCGTAGCGGCGCAGCACCTCGGCCGCCACCCGCTCAGGGGGCTCGACCACGCAGTAGGTGGCGAGCACGTCATCGTCGATGGCGGTGCCCATCGCCTCCCACTCGCCCCGGCGCGAGGCGGCGTGCAGCCCCGGGTGCAGGTGCCCGAACCCGTGGTGGTCGAGCACGGCGGTGTACGCCGGCGTCGAACCGTAGAACGCGACCTGGCGGCGCATCTGCGTGGCCGCCTCGTCCAGCTCCGCCTGGTCGTTGCCGGTGGCGATGTAGCAGGTCACCGCGATCTCGATGTCGGCGGCGTCGCGCCCGGCCCGGGCGGCACCGCGGGCCAGCGCCGGTCTGATGACGTCGCGCAGGTAGGCCGGGCTGGTGAAGCTGTGGCACGCGAAACGGTCCGCCACCTCGCCGGCCGCTTCGATCATGTGGGGGCCGACCCCGGCCATCATGACCTTGGGCGCGCCGAAGGGGTTGGGCGGTGGGCAGAACAGTGGGTTCATGAGGGTGTGGGTGAAGAACTCACCCTTGAACGACAGCGGCTCCCCGCCGTTCCAGGCCGACCAGATCGTCCTGAGCGCCAGCACGTACTCGCGCATGCGGGCGGCCGGCCGGCTCCACGGCATGGAGAACCGGCGTTCGATGTGCGGCTTGACCTGGGTGCCGAGGCCCAGCACGAGCCGTCCGCCGGAGAGCTGCTGGAGGTCGTTGGCGGTGTAGGCCAGCGCCATGGGGCTGCGGGCGAAGGCGATGGCCACCTTGGTGCCCAGCTCGACCCGCTCGGTGGCCAGGGCGGCGAGGGTGAGCACCACGAAGGGGTCGTGGATGGTCTCGGGCACCATCACCCCGTCGTAGCCGTCCCGCTCCGCAGCCGCCGAGGCCGGCGCCACCGCCTCGAGCGGCGCCTTGGTCGAGGGACCTCCATCAACCTTCACCGGCAGCACCTCGCGTCGTTCCCGCAGACCCGGGTGGCCGGCGGTCGGCGCCATGTTCGCGGACGGCGAGAGGGCGGGCAGCATCGGTGCCGTACCATCGCGTACGTACCGGCGAGTACGGCGGCTGCGGTCCGACTCGGTGCGATCCGGTTCGGTGTGGCGGGACGGCGCCACGGGCGATCAGTGGTGGCGGAAGTGGTCCTTGGACTTCTGCGACCGGCGCAGCATGTACAGCTGGTAGAAGGGGATGCCCTCGCCCGGCGGTGGGGCGTGCCAGCTCGGCTCGTGGCGCTCGCGGGCAGCGAGGCGCAGCGCCGACACCACGGCCACCGTGGCGCCGATGGCGGCGAGGGCCACCCCCACCGGGGTCAGCAGCGCCATCGCCGGGAGCGCAACCACCAGCAGGGCCACGCCCACCAGCGTCCAGATCAGCGTCGAACGGGCCTCGTCGACGACGGGTGCTGGGGTGGCGGCCACCGGCAGCAGCACGGCGTCGGCGATGGAACGCTGACCCGGCCATCCGGCGCCGGCCTGCCCGCTGCGCAACGCCTCGACCGCAGCCACCGTGGAGATCGTGAAGACCACCCGATCCGGTGTCCGGAAGCGCTCGTCGAGGGCGACTGCGCCGTGGTGGCCGAGCCCGGCCGGTGCGGTGGCCTCCACCGGTGCGCAATCGAACAGCAGCACGATGCGCCGCGACCGGCAGCGCGCCAGCTCGGCCTCGAGCTCGACCAGCGGCAGGGACTGGCCGGGCACCACGCCGTCGAGCGCGGCGTCGGCGCCGGTGCACAGGTGCATCGCCCCGTCGCCGTCGAGCACCACCCGGCCGGCGAGGTGCACGAGGACCACATCGTGGGGGGCCCGGTCGGCCAGGAAGCGGGTGAGCTCCTGGCGCAGCGCAGCCAGCGACGGTTCGAGCAGCAGGCTGAGCTGGAACCCGCCGAGCGCCGGGTCTCCCAGCACGCGGTAGAGCTCCATGATCGGTTCGTGGCCGGGCGCCGATCCACCGCCGGCGCAGGCGACCACGAGCGCGGATCGCACCTCGCCGACAGGCCCCATCCGGTCACGATAGCGACCCGACGGGTACACGTGTCCGCCTGGCGGTGGGGATCGGGTCAGCCGGTGGGGGAGGCGGAGCCGTCTTCCGGGCCGGCCCAGCTCTGTCCGGCGCCGAGCGGGTAGAGCGGCACCTGCCCGTCGCCTTCGTTGATCGGTTGCTGGCCCGCGGCTGCCATCCAACTCACGGGTAGGACACCGGTCGGTACGGCCGCACCGAACAGCACGTCGGTCACGCCGGCCGCTTCGGTGCCGGGCAGCCAGGCGGCCACCAGGGCGTCCCACCCGGCCACCTCGCCGGCGATGTCGAGTGGTCGGCCGGAGACCAGCACGACCACCACCGGCACGCCCGATGCCCGCAGCCGGGCCAGGGTGGCGAGATCGGCGCGGTCGAGGCCCATGGCGCCGCGCCGGTCGCCGAGCCCTTCGGCGTAGGGCAGCTCACCCACGACGGCGATGGCCGCCGAGTAGCCGGCATCGATGCCGACGCCGTCGCGCTGGTAGGTGACGGTCGTGCCCGGCCCGACGGCGGCGCGCACGGCGTCGAGCACGGTGGTGCCCGGGGTGATCGGCCCGGCGGCGCCCTGCCAGCTCATCGTCCACCCGCCCGACTGGATGCCGACGTCGTCGGCCGCCCGTCCGGCGACGAACAGCCGCCGGGCATCGGGCGACAGGGGCAGCACCCCACCGCGGTTGCGCAGCACCACGATCGAGGCCGCCACCGCCCGACGGGCCAGGGCCCGGTGCTCGTCGCTGCCCACGGAGGCCGTCCAGCGGCGATCGACCGTTCGGTGCTCGAACAGGCCGAAGCGGAACTTCTGGGTGAGGATGCGCCGGTTGGCGTCGTCGAGGCGTGCCATCGGCACCCGACCGGCCTCCACCTCACCGCGCAGCAGGCCGATGAAGTGCCGGAACTCGTAGGGCACCATCACCAGATCGATGCCGGCGTTGAACGCCGTGCCGACCTCGGCGGCGGTGAGGCCGCTGCGGCCGTCGATGCGGTCGATCGCCGCCCAGTCGGACACGACGAACCCGTCGAAGCCGAGCTCGCCTTTCAACACATCGGTGAGCAGGTACCGGTGGGCATGGAGCCTGGTGCCGTTCCAGCTGCTGAAGGACACCATCACCGAGGCCACACCCCGCTCCACCGCCTCGGCGAACGGCGGCAGGTGCAGGCGGCGCAGCTCGGCCTCGGTCAACCTGGTGTCACCCTGGTCGATGCCGTCGGTGGTCCCGCCGTCGCCCAGGTAGTGCTTGGCCGTGGTGAGCACCGCCGGATCACCGTCCTGCTGGCCCGTGATGAAGGCGGCGCCCAGTGGGGTGACGAGCTCGGGGATCTCGCCGAAGCTCTCGTAGGTGCGGCCCCAGCGGTCGTTTCGGGCCACGCACAGGCACGGGGCGAAGTTCCAGTTCACGCCGGTGCCGGCCAGCTCCTCGGCCACGGCGCGACCCACCTGCTCCACCAGCGCGGCATCCCCGGCGGCGCCGAGACCGATGTTGTGGGGGAACACGGTGGCGCCCCACAGGCCGTTGTGGCCGTGCACGGCGTTCGCCCCGTAGAGGATGGGGATACCGAGCGGTGTGCTGGCGGCGGTGCGCTGCAGGGCATCGATGGTGTCCGCCCAGCCGGCGGCCGTGTTCGGCGTGGGCGCCGAGCTGCCGCCGTTGAACACCGCCCCCAGCCGGTAGGTGGCCACGTCGGCCGCCGCTCGATCGGTGAGCACCGAACGATCGACGAGGGTGACCTGGCCGAGCTTGTCCTCGAGGGTCATGCGCCCCAGGAGGTCCTCCACCCGGGCGGCCACCGGCAGCGAGGCGTCGAGGTAGTCGGGGTAGGCGGGGTAGGGAGCACCGCCGTGCCCTCCCCGGGCGGCGTCGCGGCCGCTGCCGCCGCCGGCAGGACCGTGGCCAGCAGCAGGAACACCCCGATGCCGAGCCGGCGGGTGGTGCGTGAGCGGCTGCCGGTGCTGGTGCTGGTGTGCGCCGGGCGGGCATCTGATACCACGCAGCGTAGGATATCGGCCGCGCTGGGGCGTGGCTGCGGCTCAGCGGGATCGTTCGGCGGCGATGCGCTTCTTGGTGGCCGCCCACGAGCACACCGGGCAGCGGAGCAGGTCGTGGCGCAACGCCGGGCAGTGCTCGCGGCCGAAGAAGATGATCTGCAGGTGGCGGCGGTTCCAGGTGTCGCGGGGGAACAGCGCCTTGAGGTCCCGCTCGGTGCGTTCCACCGACGAGCCGTCGGAGAGCCCCCAACGCGCCGCCAGCCGGTGGATGTGGGTGTCCACCGGGAACGCCGGAACACCGAACGCCTGGGACATGACCACGCTCGCCGTCTTGTGGCCCACGCCGGCCAGCGATTCGAGGAACGCCCAGTCGGCGATGACCTCGCCGCCGCCGTCGAGGATCTGCTGCGCCATGCGCACCAGGTTGCGGGCCTTGGTCGGCGCCAGGCCGATCTCCGGATGTGGCCCAGCACCTCGCCCTCGGTCAGCGCCGCCATCTTCTCGGGCGTGTCGGCCACCGCGAACAGCCGCGGGTCACCTCGTTCACCTTCTTGTCGGTGGTCTGCGCCGACAGTGCCACCGCCACCAGCAGCGTGTACGGGTCGCGGTGGTCGAGCGGGATCGGCGGGTCGGGGTACAACTCGTCGAGCAGCTGCCCGATGCGGTCGGCTTTCTCGCGGCGTCGCACGCCGGTGATGTCCAGGCCAACCGGGGCCGTCGTGCCTAACGTGGGCCGCGCCGGTGGCGCGCCCCGGGCCGCACCGACCGCACGAGGCGCCGGGTGGCGGCGAACAGGGCGAGCATGCCGCCGGCGAGCACCGAGGTCCACCAACCGACCTCGGCGGTGCGCTCCGGCTGGAAGTGGATCCGCAGCGTGTACGTGCCGGGGGTGTCGACCACCCAGCCGTTGCGGTAGCCGTCGAGGCGCACGTGCTCCGCGCCCACCCCGGCGGGCAGGCCATCGAGCACCCAGCCGGGATCGAACGACTCGGTGGTGGCGATCACCGCCCCCACCCTGTCCACCCGCACCTGCACGTCGAGCGCCGAGCCGCCGCGCGGCCGCCAGTCGAGCCGGGGCAGCTCGGCGGTGCCGTCGTCGGTGGCGAGCAGCGGCGCGGCGTCGGCGCCGGCGAGCACGGTGACGGTCTCGGCGTCGTCGGGCCGGAGGCGGGGCCGGCCGTAGTGGGCCGCGGCGCCGGCGCCGGCGCCGCCGTCGGCGTAGACGTAGAGCTCCAGGGGCTGGCCGGTGCCCACCAGCCGCAGGTGCGCCTCGGCCCAGGTGCCGTCGGCCCCCGCCGTCGACGCGCCGGTGGTGCGCAACCGACCACCCTCGTCGGCGTCGCCGCCCAGGGGCAGGCACGCCGGGGCGGTCCGGTCGAACACGCAGGTCCGGGGCGGGGCGCCGCGGCCCGGGCGGTAAGGCAGGGTGATCGTGTAGGAGCGCCCGGCATCGAGCAACGGGAGATCGGCGTGCACGCAGGCGCTGTGGGCCTCCGCGGCGCGCGAGACGGAGCCCGCCGCTCCGGGGTCGGCCCGCAGCCCGAGCTCGGCGAAGCTGCGCTCATCGGTCCGGTTGCAGTCGCCCACCGCGCTCCACGGCCCGATGGCGGCGGGGCCGCCTCCCTCCCCGCTCAACGGTGACATGCCGGCCGGTATGGTGACGGCCGCCCGGGCGCTGCCGGCGAGCAGCGGCAGCGGGTCGCCGGGCTCGGCCCGTCGCAGGGTCAGCGGTCGGTACTCGCTGACCGTGAGGTCGTCGAAGGCCGGGTCGGGGTCGGTGGGAGGGTCGGCGTAGCGGTACAGCGACACCGCCGTGGTCCCCGGGGGGAGCGTGACGGTGGCGGCAACGGTGGCCCAACCCTGCGCATCGGCCGGCCCCGGCGCCGGCAGCTCCAGGCAGTGCTCGGGCCCGTGCGCCCACAAGCACAGCGACGGCGCTGCACCGGCCACCCGGCGCATCGGCTGCTCGAGGTGCAGCGTCGCGCCCTCGGTGAAGCCGTCGAACGTGGTGCGCTGGCAGGCACGGTGGGCTCGGGCGGTCAGTGCGGTGACCTCGCCGCCGTCGTCGTCCAGGCGGTGTTCCTCCCCGATGCCCACCTCGTCGAGGTCGCGCCCGTCGTAGCGGTGGCAATCGGTCACCGGCGCCCAGGTGACCGGTTCCGGGGCGCCGGCGAGGAGGGGGCGCACGGTGCTGGCGGCGGTCAGGGGCACCGCAACGCCCGCGGGGTCGGCGAGGGGGACGACGTTCGCATCGACCTGCACGCCGAGCACGTCGACCGGTCCCAACGACCACGTCCCCGTCACCAGCGCCGGCAGCGGGAGCGGGCCCAGGCGCGGCGGCTGGGCCTCGACCGCGGTCAGGATGGTGCCCTGCTCGTCGCGGCCGAGCGAGAGGGTGGCGCGCACCGCCACCGGCGCCGGTCGGGTCACGATCGCCTCGGCGGCGGTGCCGAGCTCGATGGCATCGCCGGTGTCGACCGAGCCCACCCACAGCTCGGCGTCGGTGGGCGCCCGCGGATCGTCGGTGAGCGCCAGGCTGGTCGTGGGGGCGATCCCGGTCACGGTGGCCATGGCCGCGGCCACGGCGCGCCCGTCGTCCCAGCGATCGAAGCGCACGAGGCCGTCGAGGAGCTGCACCGGCGGGACCTCGCCCTTGACGTGGTAGAGCGAGCCGATCTCGTTGCGCAGCTGCGGGGCGAGCGCGTCGACGCGGGTCAGGGCCTCGTCGATCGCCCGGTCGTCGGCGATGTCGATGGTGCGGATGGGTGAGGTGTGGTCGATGTCGTGGCGGACGAGCACCAGGCCGACCCCGAGCGTGCGCAACAGTGGGGCGACCGCCTCGTAGCGGCCGTCGAGCAGCGCCTGCTCGGTGGCCTGGAGCAGCTCGTCGTACGCCGCGAGGTCGGTGAGGTACCCCTGGGGTTGCGCTGCACCACCGGCCGCTCGACGAGGCCGCGCACGAGCGTGTCGGTGCCGTAGAACCCCAGGTGGTGGGCACCTGGTAGAAGTCGACCAGCGGCAGGACCAGCAGCTTGCCGGCGGGCGGGGCATCGTTGACGTGATCGGCGAGCTCGCGCCAGCCCGAGGGCAGGGCGACGGCCTCGTGGCGGCCCGGCTGCTGGTCCCGGGTGACCTGACCGGTCAGCATCGGCCAGGCGAAGATCAGCGGTCCGCTGGCCAGCAGCGCCACGCCGGCCGAACGCCCGGCGCGCCGCAGTTCGGCCCGCGGCCGGCGGCGCTGCCCTCGGTGCGCCGGGCGGCGGGTACGGCGTTCGCCGGTGGCTTCGAGGGCGAGCGCCCAGCACAGCACCATGGCCAGCACCGGGATGGCACCGACCTTCGTCATCGGTTCGCGCAGCAGCCAGAATCCGGGTAGGTGCTCGTACAGCACCCGGTTGATCGTCCCGCCCGGCGGGTGCAGACCCTGACCGATCACCCACAGCGGCACGCAGCCGGCCACCGCAGCGTGCACCACGTGGCGGTGCCGACGGGCCAGGAGCCCGGCGGCGGCCAGGCCGGCGGGCAGCAGCCACGTCAGCCACGCCACCGATGGGCGGCCCAGCACGGTGGCGGCCAGGCCGTGCGAGGACGGTTCGGGCCAGGTCCACGCGCTGCGCAGCGTCATGACGTTGGCGAGGGAGTTGTTGCGATGCGTCCACGACCAGGCGCTCACGTCGGTCTGGGCGCCGATCGTGCCGGTCGAGCGCGCCCGCACGATGGCGAGGGCCTGGGGCAGCACCCACCACAGGTTGAGGGCCAGCGCCAGCGGGGCCACCGTGGTGAGGGTGTGCAGCGTGCGCGCCAGTCCGGCTCGGCCGGTGCCCGTGAGCGCGGCGGCGACGAAGGGCAGCAGCAGCGCCCACACGGTGACCACGGCCACGAGGGGAGGGTTGAGGGCGACGTAGCTCAGCGGCAGCGTGGTGCAGGCCATGCCGATGGCGTGGACGGGGGCGCCGCGGGCGGCGTCGACCGCCCGCGCCGTGAGCAGGCCGATCAGGCCGACGGTGACCACGTGCAGGTAGTTGGGCAGCGAGGTGAGGCTGAACAGGTTCGCGGCGCACAGCACGGCGCCGGTGAGCACGAGGAGGCCGTTGGCGCAGAAGCGCCGGAGCAGCGCGGCCCCACCGGCGGCGGCGAAGGCGAACATCGACGAGAACAGCAGGCGCTCGGCCAGGGGCTCTCCGCCGCCCAGCGCCCGCGCCGCGCCGAGCATGGCCAGCTCGGCGGCGCGCACCACCGTGTAGGCCACGCCGCCCGCGCCGCTGTTCTCGTGGGTCCACAGCGATGGCCACTCGGCCTCGACGCCCCGCCGCAGGAACAGACCGAGGTCGCCGGTGGCGAAGAACGTGCCGCTGCGGAACCAGTTCACGAACACCAGCGCGAACACGGCCCCGGCGGCCACGAGCACCAGCGCCGGGCCGTGGCAGGCCGCGGCGAACCGGTAGGCGGCCGCGCACCGCGCCGCCGGTGCCGGGCCCGAGCGGGCCCGCGGCGACGGCGTGGTGGCGGCACGGAGCACGGCTCAGCGGCTCCGGACGGCGTGGACGATCAGGTTGCGGGCGCCGGTGCCGGGCAGCAGGACGGCGTCGAGGGCCCGCTCGACCGAGGCGAGGGCGGTGGCGCCGCGGGTGCCGCGGGCGCGGCGGTACACCGGGTGGGGCAGGCGCGGGCCGGCGTAGGTGCCGACCGGCAGCAGCCCGACGCTGCGCAGCAAGGGTGCGACGGCCCGGGGCGACACGAAGCTGATGGTGCCGCCCGGGTAGCCGAAGCGGGCGAGCGACCGGCCGTTGGCCAGGTCGAACAGCAGCGAGCCGCCGGGGGCGAGCACGCGGGCCAGTTCGGCCAGGGCGGCCTGCGCGTCGGGCACGTACTTCACCACCCGCATGGCGATCACCGCATCGAAGGCGGCGTTCTCGAAGGGCAGGGGGGCACCGAGGCTGCCCTCGACCGTGCGGACCTCGGGGAGGCGTTGCCGGATCACGTCGAGCATCTCGGGGGCGGCGTCGAAGGCGGTGACCTGCCAACCCTGGTCCCGGGCGACGGTGGAGAAGCGGCCGGTGCCGGCGCCGACGTCGAGCAGGCCCCGCCCGTCGCCGGCACCGATGGCGTCCGCGAGCAGCTTGTCTCGCCCTCGGCCACGCGGGTCCAGCGCGGCGCCGCCGAACGCGAACCGGTCGTACTCGCCGCCGAGGGCACCGAAGAACGCCGGCCAGGAGGTGACGGTGCGGCGGCGCAGGCGGGCCGCGGGTGCGGGTGCGGGCGTCGGCCCAGGGCTGGCCGGGGGTGCACCGAGGTGGTCGAAGAGGTGGTACATCGCGTCCTCCCTACGAGGCATGCCGGACGGTACGGTACGGCGTGCCGGCGATGGCGTGGTGATAGGCGTGCTGCACGACGTCGGCGGCGCCGTCCCAGCTCCAGTCGGTCTCGATGCTGCGCCGGGCGCCGTCGGCCAGCGCCCGCCAGCGCGCTTCGTCGGCGAGCACGTCGAGCAGGGCGGCGGCCAGTTCCTCCGGACGCCGCACGCCGACGAGCCGGCCGTTGCCGCCGTCGCTCACCAGGCAGCGCAGGCAGGCGACGTCGGCGGCCACCACCGGCAGGCCGACCGCCATGGCTTCGGCGGCGACGAAGGCGGGTGAGATGGTGGCGTCCATGCGGAACGGGAGCGCCGCCACCTGGGCGCCGGCGAGAAGGCCGGCGAGGTCCTCGGTGGCGCCGACACGGACCTCGACGCCGGGCAGGCGGAGGTCGCGCCAGCGGCTGTCCTGGGGTGAGGGCAGCAGGGCGAGCAGCAGGCGCAGATCCGGGCGCACCCGTCGGGCGCGGAGGTGGGCGAGGAGGAGGTCGTCGATGCCCCGACCGGTCTCGGCCCGTCCGGCGAAGACGACTTGTGGCCGGTCCGACCAGTTTGCCCGACGCTCGTGCGCGGCGTCGGCCGCGCCCCGGGCGAGGAAGGCGGCGCCGGTGTCGGCGAGCGCCTGCACCACGGCGGGATCGGGGCTGCAGACCGCCGCCACCCGACCGGAGCGCAGCGCCGTGCGCAGCATGGGCAGGCCGGCGCTGCGGGCCACGACGCGTCGGTGCAGCGCCATGTTCGCGCGGCGGTGATCGACCCAGGTGGTGGGGCGGGCGGGCGAAGGGAGCGTCAGGCGTCCGTACACGCTGACCACCGTCGGGACCGTACCAGAAGGTATGGCGAGGGCGGCGCCGGCCACGCCTTCACCGCCATGGAGGTGGATGACGTCGGGGCGGGCGCGGTGCAGCACGTCGCGCAGGCGCCGTGACCACGGCAGCGGCATGACGGAGCCGCCGAGGTCGTAGGTGGCGCTGAAGCCGGGGCTCGATGCCTCGGTGGCGCACAGCAGGTGGTCGGCCGGGATCCGGGCCGCGAGGGCCTGCACGGCGCGAGCGACGCCCTCGAACTCGTTCCAGCCGGTGGTGGTCAGGTGCAGGACCCGAGGTCTGGCCGTCATCGGCGGTCGGCGATCCAGCCGGAGATCGCGCCGAGCAGCAGGCCGCCGATGAGGCCGGCGGCGGCGGCGTCCTCGATGCCGGGCGCCGACGCGATCGTGCCACCGGCGCCGACGGTCGCGCTGGCGAGGGCGAGGCAGAAGCCGCTGTGGCGCAGCGTCTCGGGCGAGGTCCACCGCCAGCGGCCGGCGGCGCGGGCAACGGCGGGGGAGCGGTGATGCGCAGCCATCGTCCGTTTGCATCGGCATCCTGGGACCGGGACCTGAGTCCTACAGCACCTGCGTCGGGCCGGTGCGCGCGGCTCAGGCGTCGGGCAGGGGGATGGCACCGATCGGCGGCCCGCCGCGCCAGAACCTGGTGGGCCTCGGCGCGCCGGGCGGGAGCTCGTAGGTGCCGCGGCGGACTCGGTTGACGTGGCCGGCGTCGGCGTCGTAGCCGAGGGCGTCGGCGAGGGCCTTCACCGGGGTGAGGCTGGCGACACCGAAGCCGAGGCGGTGCAGCGTGGCGTGCAGGTCGACGAGGGTGGCGCGGCCGATGCGGGAAAGGATGGCGCGGCAGGTGGAGCGGAGCCGTCGGCCCCACAGGTAGCGCGGGTCGTCGGGAAGGGCGGGGAGTTGGACGCCGCCGTCGGGGCCCGCGGCGCGGCCGTTGCCCGACAGCGTGCGGTAGAGGCGTCGGTGGTTCTGTTCGAGCTGGTCGGCGAGCTTGCGGCGGCGTTTGGCGGCCTCGAACAGCTGGCGGTCGAGCTCCTCGATCTGCTGGGTGAGCTGTGCGCACTGCTCCTCGAGGGCGGCGCGCTTGCGGCCGAAGATGGGGCGGCGGCCGAGGATCGGGTCGGTGCGGCGATGGCCCTCGTCGTCGCCGGGAAAGGTGGGGTCGGACATGTCGGTGCTCACGTGGAGGAGGTGGACCGTGGAGGGCCGAGAGGGTGCGGCGTGGCCCGATCGCCGTGGGACCATCATCCATGGGGGGTGTGACAGCGAAGCGGCGCCGGCCGCTCCGCGGTCGGCACCGGCGCAGAGGTTGCTCGCCGGCCGCCACGGTCGGTGGTCCCCACATCGGCACCCGCCACCCGGCGCCGCTCCGACCGTCCCCCTCGCCTGAGCCGCGCGACACCAGGCCCCGCCGGAGGAGGACCCCACCCAGTCATGGCGAATCCCGTGCGATTCGCCGTGACGTGCCAGTACCCCAGGGGGTAGGTGGGCGGGGGGCCCTGGTCAGGCGGCGAGGCGGTCGCCGCCCCGGCCCATGGCGACCACCACGGCCTCGAGCACGGCATCGGCCACGGTGTCCCAGTCGTGCGCCCCGCCATGGGCCAGCGGCAGCGGCGGCCGGGCCTTGAACCGCGGCACCCAGTACCGCACGGCATCGGCCAGCGCCGCCGGATCCTGGGGCACGAGCACACCGTTCGCCGCCCGCACGGAGTCTCGCAACCCGGCCACGTCGTAGGCGATCGACGGCGTCCCCACCGCCGCCGCCTCGCTCACCACCAGCCCCCAACCTTCGCGCACCGACGTCACCAACAACGCATGGGCCCTGGCCAGACGTCGGTACTTCTCCGCCTCCGACACGCGCCCGAGGAACCGGACCCCCGGCGGCGCCGCTGCCCGCAGCGGTGTTTCGAGCGGACCGGTGCCGATGATCTCCAACGTGGCCTCCGCCCCCAGGTGATCCCGAGCGGCGGCGAACGCCGCGATCGCGTCGCCGGGCCGCTTCATCGCCACCAGCCGCCCGCAGAACGCCAACGTCGGCGCCTCCGCCTTCGGCACCGCCGCCGCGGCCGCCACCTCAGGCGCACTCGACGGGTCGGCCTCGACCCCGACCGGTACCACCGTCGTGTCCCGCACGCCGTAGCGCGCCAGCGATGCGGCCGACGACGCCGAGATCGTCAACGTCGGCACCCCGGCGTAGTCCGGCAACCAGCGCGGCTCGAGCACATAGCGCCCCAGCAACGAAAGCGGCCGGGGCGTCTCGTGTTGCCAGACCTCTCGCGCCACCTGGTGGGCCAGCGCCACCACCGGCGTCGCCCCCGCATGGTGGTGGGCGAAGAACGGCCGGGTGTTGATCTCGTCGATCACCACGTCGAACCGATCGGCGTGGTAGCGGAGGAACCGCCGCACCGCCTTGTACACCCCGATCCGGCTGCCATGGCGCAGGATGCGCACCCCGTCGACGATCTCGATGGCGGGCCGCCCGTCGACCGCCGCACAGATCTGGGTGACCGTGTGTCCGCGCCCCGCCCACCGGCGGGCGCACTCGTGGGTGAACACCTCGGCGCCCCCGGCCGCCGGATGGGCGAGATCCTTCCAGTTGCAGATCAGGATGTGCACGATCCCACCCCGATCACCGGTGCCCGGCGGCGGGCGCGCACCGCGGCGACCAGCACCACCGGCACGGTGGCCGCGCACAACACCGCGGCCAGCGCCGTCGGATCGGTGACGACCTCGCCGGCCGCCGCCGCCGTCACGAGCCCGGCGGCCATCACCGCGGCGCTGCCGTGGCCGCGCGCCACGCCGAACTGGGCCAGCGTGCCGAGCACCCCCAGACCGGCCATGTGCAGGCAGAGCAGCAGCATGACGCTGCGCTGGGGGTGGAACCCCGGGCCGAACAGCAACGACAGCACCAGCTGCGGCGCGAGCCACAGCGGCGCCCCGGTGAGCAGCCCCAGCCCCAGCGTGGTGGCGACCATGCTGCGCAGCTGCCGTCGGGACCCCTGCCGCACGAAGCGGGGCAGCGCACAGGTGGCCACCGCCTGCGGCAGGAACAGGCAGGCGCTGGCGGCGGTGGCCATGGCCGCGAAAGCCCCGACGTCGGCCGCCGGCAGCGCCCGTCGACCGAGGACCGGGGCGGCCCCGGCGAACAGCCACAGCGCCACCTGCATGCGCAGCGCCAGCCCGGCGTCACCCCAGCGGGTGGCGACAAGGGCAGCGCCGGGCTCGAGCAACCGCGCCCGCCGGCAGGCCCGCAAGGCCACGAGGAAGGCGGCCAGCTCGCCCATCACCGAGGCGCCGACCGCGCCCACCAGCCCGAACGCCGGGGCGAGCACCACGACGGCGGCGAGCCGCAGGAGCGCGCCCCCGGCCAGGCTGGCGGCGACGTCGGCCAGCCGCCCGGCTCCGAGCAGCAGACCGCGCCCGACGGCGGCAGGGGCGTTGGCGGCCAGCCACCAGGCGGCCACGATCACCGCCAGCCTGCTCTCCAGCCGCAGCACGGCGGCCAGCAGGGGAGCGGCCAGGGTGAGCGCCGAGGACGCCAGCACCGCAGCCACCGCGACCCGGCGCAGCAACCCCCGCCCGTCGACCGCCACCTCGCGGTCCCCGAGGCGGCGGGCGACCTCGACGGTCACCGCTCCCTGCACGGCGGTCAACGGCACCGCGCAGGCGAGCAGCACCGCCAGCAACGCGCCCAGCGAGCTGTAGTCGCCCGGCACCAGCGTCCGGCCGGCGAGGGCGTGGAAGGCGAAGGTCAACGCGGCGGCCGCCGCCACCGCCGCTTCCAGCACCAGCGGACCGGTCGGTACGCCGGCGGCGCGCTCGGCGACGGCGGGAAGGGCTCGCCGCAGGCGCGGCACCGGTGGCGCGGCCACCCGCGCCAGCCGGTGGGCCGATGAGGTGTTCACACGGCGTCGGCGCCGGCGCTGCGCCGGCGGACCGCGGTCACGGCGCTGCCGCCGACGACGATCAGGACCCCGCCCACCGTGAGCATGGCGGCCAGATCGGCGCCGGTGCGGGGCAGGAACGTGACGCCGGTGCCCGGCGGGGTGGTGGTGGCAGGGGTGCCGCCCACCTGCACGGGGATCGAGGCCGTCACCGGGTTGCCGGCGGCGTTGAGGCCGGTGGCGACGATGGTGTGGCTGCCCACCGGTGCGCCGGCCGGGATGGTGACCGACACGTTGAGCGTGCCGTTGGCGTCGGTCATGAACGTACCGAGCAGGATGGGGTCGGAGCGGAGCTCGACGGTCACCTGGGTGAGGGGCTTGAGCCCGGTGACGGTGAGGGTCACCGGCTGGCCGGGCGCCGGGGTCGTGTCGGTGACCGTCCCGGTGTCGATGACGGTGTAGCCCTGGGCGCCCGCCAGCGTGGCGGGCACGGCGATGGCGGCGGCGGCCGCGGCCGCGGCGGCGAGTCGACGCAGGTTCATGATGCTTCCTCCAGTTGGATGCCGGCGGGGTCGCCGCGGTGCAGAGCAGTCGGTCGGGTCGGGGGGTTGGTGCGAACGAGCGGTCGGGGTCGTTGCGACCGGCGGGCTCGACGGGCATCGAGCGTGCCGCAGGCGGCGCCGGCGGCCTCGACCGCCTTGAGCACCACCAGACGGGCGGTGAGATCGGGCCGGCGCAGCAGGGCGGTGGGCCGGGTGGCCAGCCTCGAGGGGGCGAAGGCGCCCCGCCGGGCCCACGGCAGCCGCTGGTAGCGGTGGAAGGCTCGGCCGTAGTAGCGCTTCTTGGCGAACGCGGCGCGCAGGTCGATGCGGCCCTCGTCGTGCTCGATGCGGGCGGTGGTGCGGGCCACCTGCCAGCCGGCGGCGACCATGCGGTCGTGCAGTTCCCAGTCCTCGGGGCCGGTCAGGGTCTCGTCGAAGCCGCCGTGCAGTTCGAGCGCGTCGCGGCGGTAGAAGCGCCCCGCCTCCGTCCGCGCGTCACCATCGCTGAGGCGGCGTTCGAAGCAACGGGCCGCGGCCCACCATCCCTGGCCGAAGCTGCGCTCGGGCACGACGACGACGCCCACCTCGGGCCGGGCCTCGAGCAACGCCACCGCCTCGGCGACCACGGTGGGCTGCAGCAGCTGGTCGGAGTCGATGAAGGCGATGACGGCGCTGGACGCCAGGGCCGCGCCGGCGTTGCGTTGGGCGGAGCGTTCGGGGCCGGCGATGACGACGCGATGGGCGAGATCGGCCGCGATCGATGCCGTGCCGTCATCGGAGTGGTTGTCGACCACGATCAGCTCGACGCCGAGGCGCTGACCATGCCGATCGGTCTGGCCGATGATGCTGCGCAGGCAGGCGGCCATGGTGCGGGCCGAGTTGCGGGTCGGTACGACCACGGTGGCGATCGGCGCCGGTGGTTGTTGCATGGCGGTTCCGTCCCGGGGCGCTGACCGGCTGCGACACGTTCGCGGCCCGCTCGGTCGATGCCCCATACCGTTGTGTTCATCGGGGTGGGGGAACCGCCCCTTGACCGACCGGTCGGAATGACGTCAGTTGAGGGGCCACAGCACCACCGCGTCGCGTACGACGATCGGTGGTGTCGCGCCGGGAGCAGAGCCGATGAGGCCCGACCGGGCGCCGGTGCGGTCGGCATCGAGCTCGAGCACCCAATCGACGCCGAGGTCGGTGAGGCCGCGGCGAGGGTCCGGCGAGGCGAGCGCGTCGTCGATCCCGGCGACGGCCGCCGGTGGGGCGACGCCCGGGACGTCGGGGTCGGTGCCGGGCCGCACCGCCGGGCCGAAGAAGGCGGTGGCCGGGTTGGCCACCACCCGTCCGCCGGTGAAGCCGGGATCGGTGTAGCCGGATCCGGGCAGCACGAGCACCGACCCGGGCCGGGCGGTGGCGATGACCCGGTCGGCGATCGTGCCAGGCGGCGGGGTAGCGCACGGCGGCCAGCCGACTTCTACCCCCCAGGCGAGCCCGGTGCCGCCCGACGGGCAGCAGCATCTGCGCCAGGCCTGCGGCCAACAGGCCCGGCCGCCGCCACCCTGGTCACCCTGTGCAATCCGCCCGCTCCGGCCGCGCCCCGGGACCCGCGCAGACCGGCCGGCGTAATGGTGGGCGCGCAGGCGGTCGACCGCCGGGCCGACGAGACACTGCGGTGAGCGCGGCCACGATGGCGAGGAACTTGCCCGCTTCCCGGAAGGCGCCGCCGCCGGGCACCGTGGCGACCACCCACCGATAGCCGGCGCCGAGCGGCCCGAGTGGGCCCCAGGACAGCACCCAGGCCGCTTCCAGCGCCACCAGCAGCCGCACGGCGGCGGCCCGGTGCCGGCGCCATCGCACCACCCCGCCGGCGACGGCCAGGGCGAGCACGGCCAGCGCGGCGATGTCGACCCACCAGTGGGGCACCACACCGGGGAGCGCCGGGCGACACCCGCCAGAAGCCCTGCTGCAGCAGGGTGCCGCCCAACAGACCCCAGCGCGGGTCGGGCCTGGTGGCGAAGGCGACCGCCGCCTCCGACCCGCCCGACGCTGGTGGTTTCCCGCTGGCCGCCAAGAGCCACCCGGCGGTGACGGTGGCGGCGATGGCGGTCGCCAGTGCGACGTGACCGGCGACGGCGCGGCGGGCCTGTGCTCCGGCCGGCGGTGCCACCGCGACGAGCACGATGGCGCCGAGCACGGCGAACTGCACGCTGCAGGAACGCACCCGCCGCCCACCACAGGCCCGCCTTTTCCCGAACGCCCGCCACTGGAGGCGCCGCACCGGCCGGCTGAGGCGCCGCACTGGCCGGATCCCGGTAGCCAGGGCGGCGGCCATCCCCAGGGTGGCGGCGTAGCCGGCGAGCATGGCCGGCTGGCCGGCGCAGAGGCGCTCCTGCACGAACGGGTTCCACACCGCGACGGCGTGCGTGCTGCGCTCGGCCCCAGGTGGTGTCGCCCTGTGCGCCAGGCCGACCGGCCGGCGACGAGCAGGGCGGTGGCGGGCACGGCCCAACCGACGGCGGCGCCGGCCACCAGGTGCAGCAGGGCGGCCCCGGCGAAGAACAGCGGACCGGTGCTGCTGTCGAGCACCTGGGCCAGAACGCCGATCGGGGGCCGACCACCCAGTCGAGCGTGAGGACCTAACCCCGGCCCGCCATCGGGCCGATGATGACTGCGACGAGGGCCGCTTCCACGCCCACGGCGCCAGGCGGTCGGCGACGGCAGCGGGCTGGACCGTCGGCAGCGAGCGCACCCCCGCACGCTACCGGCGGAGGGCGTTCACCAGACCGCTCAGCGTGGGGGTTGGCCTGCGGCGGCGATGGCCTCGGCGATGCTGGCCTCGCGGTCGAAGTCCCAGCTCATGTTCCACACCGGATCGCTCCAGGCGGCGTCGGCGCGGTCGAGGCCCTCGGCCAGGAACCACTCGTAGGTCTGGCGGTGACCGCCGGCGAAGTCGTAGCGGGGTTCGAAGCCGAGGACCCGGCGGGCCCGCTCGATGCTGAGCACGCTGTGCAGCACCTTCTGGAAGCGGTGGTTGAACGGCGGGGGTTGGCCGAGCGACGGGAGCATCGGTTCGGGCACGAAGCGCACGTCGGGCTGCACGCCGACGATGCCGGCGATGGTCTGCACGTACTGTGGGCGGTCACCGCATCGGCGGTGATGTTGAAGGCCTGCCCGAGTGCGGCGGCACCGTGGCCGCCAGCACCATGGCGTCGACCAGATCGTCGACGTGGCCGTAGTTGAAGGCCACCAGCCCCTCGTGGGGCACCAGCACCGGCCGGTGCTGGCGCAACCGCAGGAACATGGCCATCTCGCCGTCGGGGATGTTGTCGTGCGGCCCGTACACCGCCGCCGGGCGCAGCACGACCGAGGGGAACCTGCGCCGGCGTGGCGTTGCGCCAGCAAGCGTTCGACCGCGGCCTTGTGGCCGCCGTACCCAGGGTCGGGAGGTGGACAGCGGGAGGTCCTCGGTCCAGGGGAAGGTCCCGTTGCCGATGGCGTAGGCGGCGATCGAGCCTGGAGGAACACGTAGACCCCGCAGCGCCCGGCGAGCCCGTCGGCGAGCTCGGCCATCGACTCGAGCGGGCCACCTGGACCTGGCCGCTGACATCGAACACGGCGTCCCAGTCGCGGCCGGCGAGCGCCGCCCGCACGGTCTCGGGCCGCCGCCGGTCGGCCACCAGCAGTTCCACACCGTCCGGTATGGTCGAGCGGGAGCCGCGGTTGGGCACGCACACGTCGTGGCCCGCTTCGAGCAGGACCTCCACCAGGCGTCGTCCGATGAACGCCGAACCACTGAGCACCAGGCATCGCACGGCGGCCGACGCTACCCGAGCGGCGAGCGGGCCGCACCGGCTGCCACATCGGGTCAAGTGCGCCGGCATGCATGCCGATGCATCAGTCGCCCAACAGAGCTGGTGCGCCTGCCGGTGCTCTCCGACGAGCGCCCGAACGCGGGAGCGGCACCCGGGCCACGGGTGCCCTACCAGGTGCAGTAGATCTGGGTCACCCACTTGTAGCCGTTGGCGTAGGCGACGCCGGCGCCGACCAGCCGCCAGTCGCCGGTGAGGTTCTGGTAGTGGTTAGGCTGGCCACCAGCGCGGCGTGGCGCTGGCGACGCTGGGGGTGCAGGGCCACGTTCTCGGCCCCGGCACAGCCGCTGCAGCAGCTGCGGAACCTCGACATCGGAGTGGTAGAGCGTGTTCGACTGGGCCATCTGGGCCGAGCGCTGGCCCAGTACGACACCACCCCGTCGGCGGGCAACGTCGGCTTGCCCGACGCGTTGCGCTGACCGTTGAGGCGGGTGGTCAACTCCTTGGCACGGGACAGCGGCGAACACCGCTGGTGCCGGTCGCCGGGTCGGCCACGCCGGCCGCGCCGGCGACGGGGCCGGTGGCGGCGACGAGCGTGGCCGAGGCGAACAGCACGGCACACAGCTTCCGCATAGCGATCTCTCCTCGTGGACCCGGGCGGGGGTGCACATCACCATCTGACCCTCCGCATCACCCAGCCGGGTGAGTGCGGAGCGTTGCTCTGCCGAGTCCCACCGTCTCGGTGCCGTGAGGACCAGCGGTGGATGCATCGGTGTAGCCGCAGTGCGCCAGGACTTTTGCCAAGGAGGACGATGGTCCCGGATGGGAGGCGGGAGAGCCAGAGGGCGGCCGAGCGGCGAGCGCAGCGCCGTTCGCCGTGCCATACGGTATGGCATGGGCTCGCAGGGAGCCGGCCCACGCTCGGTGGGCCGGCCCCGGGTTCGCAGGGGGATGGGTTGTGGTTCCGGTCGGTCGGGAAGCGGCTGGGCGTCGACGAGGAGGGCGAAGCCGCCCTTGGCCAGGTTCCCCACCGCGCAGACGGCGTAGTAGGTGTCCTCCTCCAGGTTGACCGGCATGGAGTAGACCGTTGTAGGCGCCGGCGGGGGAGATGTCGACGACGAAGTCGGTGGCGGGCACGTCGGCCACGGCCTGGTCGGGGTTGGCCACGTCATCGATCTCGGAGCGCGGTGCGACGGCCAACCGATGCGGCTCCCAGGCGCCGTCGGAGCTCGGGAAACACGTCGATGTCGACGGTGGGCGCGGTGGCCACGTGGTGCACGCCACCTGGGCCTGGCCATCGGCCACCGGGGAGAGGTTGTTCCACGAACACCGATGCGGTGGGCGCCGTCGCCGTCGAGGTGGGCGATGATGGTGGCGTTGATACCGCCTTTCGGTACGGCAACGCCGGGGCGTCGATGGCGGTGGGGCCCGCCGCAGTTGCCGTCGGAGAGCTCACGGCGATGTCGTAGGTGCCGGCGGGAAGCTCCAGTCGCGGCGAGATCTCCTGGTACATCAGCCGGTGAGCGCACAGGCGCCATTCACCTCGACGTCGACGGACAGTTGTTCAGGCCGATGTCGTTGCCGGGGATGCCGTGGATGACGGCGATCGTCGAGGTCTCGGCCTCCTCGGCGCCGGCGAAGCCGGCGGGGACGACGGTTGCGGCCAACGCGGCCAGGCCGATGAACGTGGTGCGGGTACGGGCCATTGGAGTGCTCCTCCGGTCGGGCGGGCCCGGGGGCGGCCCGCTCACCCGTAGCCGCCCGGCCGGCGCCGCAGGATGCGACGCCGGCCGGATTGCTGACAGGATCAGTCGGCGGTGATCGGCGCCAGCCGGCTGCGGCGCTTCTCGCCGTAGAACACGGCGGTGGCAACGGCGGCGGCGGCAGCCAGCAGGATCAGCACCCGCGGGTAGTAGAGGACGGGGTCGAACAGGGTGTCGACACGCGGTCGCAGTTCGAACACCCGCTCGATCGCCCAGCCCAGGGCGGCCAGCGCCAGCCCCACCGAGGCGATCGTCATCAGCGGCAGGTAGTACCGCGTGCGCCGCAGCAGGCAGAGGGTGGGGAACGAGCAGGATGATCGCCGTCTGGCCGAGCTCGACGCTGCGTTGAACCCGAGCAGCGTCCACACCTTCATCGCGGGCGAGGCCGAGCTCGTCGAGCAGGCCGGCGAAGCCGAGGCCGTGGAACAGGCCCGAAGCCGAACGCCATCATCCACTCCTTGTTGGCGAACACCGGGCGCAGGTTGTGCAGCGCCGCCAGCACGATGGAGATGGCGATGATCGACTCGACGATCTTGGCGTTGATGTCCAGCAGGCCCAGCGCCGCCAGGGTGAGCGTGATGGAGTGCGCCACCGTGAACGCCGAGGCCACCTTCAGCACCCGCACCAGGCTGGTGGAGAAGCGAGGCGCCGGCTTCCAGCCCGAACTGGTGAACAGCAGGGCGGCGGGCAGCAGCAGCACGAGGATGAACATGACGTGGTCGGCGCCGGTCCGGATGTGCTCCACGCCCAGGCTGATGGTGCCGCGCATGCCCTGCCACCACGAGCCCTCGTCGAGGTTGACCGACGCCGTGGTGCTGTCCTCGTCGAACACCGACAGGTGGTTCGCCTCGTTGGCCAGCACGCCGTTGCGCCAGTCGCGGCCGATGATGAGCAGCGCGCTGCGGTTGTCCACGTCACCGAAGAAGGCGTCGTAGCGCACGTCGAACGTGCGGGGCGGGCCCTCGGGCAGCACGCCGGTGGTGAAGTGGTAGACCACGTAGCTGCCCTGGGTCAGCTCGAGGTACTCGAACTCCTCGAACGTGAGCTCGGCCGGTCCACCGGGGAACTCGATGGCGAAGTGCTCCCGGGTGAACGCCTCGAGCTGGTCCCGCTTGGCCTCGAGCTGGCCGGGGGCGACGTCCTCGTCGTCGGTGAGGCCCAGCCCCAACACGTTGTTGAGGTCGGCCACCAGGTACTCGACCCGACCCTCGAGGCGGTCCTCGAGCAGGTCGACGTACACGTAGCTCTGGTTGCCGGTGTGGGCCTGCGCCGTGCCCGTCCACATCGTCGACAGCAGCACCACCGTGGCCACTGCCACCAGCGCCTGCCACCACCTCGCCCGCGTCACGCCCATCTCCGCACCGTTCCTTCCGCCTTCTGGTCCCATTCCGCTTCTTCGTGGTGCACCGGCCGTCTGGATGCGGCCGGCACTACAGGCCCAGCATCCGGGCCACGATGTTGCGCTGCACGTCCGACGTGCCGGAGGTGAACAGCCCGCCGAGCGCTTCGCGCACCTGCCGTTCGACACCGAACTCGCTCACGTAGCCGCGGGCCCCGTGGACCCGCACCGCGTCGATGGCGGCCCCCAGCGCGTGCTCGGTGGCCTGGATCTTGGTGAGCGCCGAGGCCAGGGTGATCGAGCGGCCCCGACCGTGCAGCAACGCCGTCTTGTAGAGCAGCGTTCGGGCGCTCTCGTGGCGCAGCTTCATGTCCGCCAAGCGATGCGAGATCGCCTGGAACGAGGCGATGGGCTGATCGAACTGCCGGCGCTGCTTGGCGTAGGCCACCGCCCGGTCCATGGTGCGCTCCATCGCCCCGAGCTCAGCGGCGAAGAGGAAGGCGCGCTCGTCCTCGAGCACGGCGGAGAACATGGCGGCGCCGGCGCCCTCGCGACCGAGCAGGCGATCTTCGCCGATGGTGCATCCGTCGAGCACCACGTCGCCGAAGGGCGTGGTACGCAACCCCATCTTCTCCTGTTCTCGCTCACGGTCACCCCGTGGTCCCCGGCTTCCACCAGGAAGGCGCTGACCCCCATTGCCCGGCGGCGGGGTTGGTGGAGGCGAACACCACGAAGAAGTCGGCCACCGGGGCGAACGTGATCCAGGCCTTGTGGCCGTCGAGCACGTAGCCGCCCGCCACCCTCCGGGCCGTGGTGGCCAGGGCGAAGGCGTCGGAACCGGAGCCGGGCTCGCTCATGCAGAACGCCCGCACCGGGTGCCCGCCACCAGCGGGGCGAGGTAGGCGGCGCGCTGGGCGTCGGTGCCGAAGCGTTGCACGGCGTTCTGGGTGGACAGCACCTGGGCGCCGGCGGCGAAGACGAGCCCGTAGTCCTCGCAGCCGTAGCCGAGACCTTCGAGCACGAGGAGGAGCTCCGCCATGGGGGCGGCCCTGCCGCCGTGCTCAACCGGGGCGAGGATGCCGAGGACCCCGTGCCCGGCGATGCGGCGCAGCCCTTCGGCCCAGAACTCGCACGCCCGCTCCCGCTGCTCGTAGCGGGGGTCGTCGAGCTGGTCGGCAGCCCAGGCGGCGGCCTGCCGCTTGATGGGGTGGTCGTTGTCGAGCAGCGCCTCGACGGCCAGCTCCCCCGTCTCGTTGGCCATCGCCCGCCTTTCCTGCCGCACCCGGGATGGTCGGATTGCATCGTACCGGTGGGGATGTCATTGCGGGAACGTGTGGATACAGTGCGAGAGGCGGACCCATGGAGAAGGCGTTGAACACGGACGTGTCGAGAGCGACGATGGTCTTGACCGCGCGCGACGTCGCCGAGGTGGTGGCCCGTCGCGGCGTGGAGCGGGTCCTCGACGAGCTGATCGAACGGCTCCGTGATGCGCTGCTGACCTTCGATCCCTACCGGGTGGTGTCACCGGTGCGGGCGGGCTTCCAGTACGAGGAGCCCGAGGTGGGTCTGCTCGAGTGGATGCCGCCATGGAGCTGGGCCGCGTGGTCGCGGTGAAGACGGTGGGCTACCACCCGCGCAACCCGACCCGGAAGGGGTTGCCGAGCGTGATGGCCACCACCAGCCTCTACGACACCGCCACCGGGCAGCTGGTGGCCCTGGTGGACGCGACCCTGCTGACCGCGCTGCGGACCGGGGCGGCTTCGGCGGTGGCCACCGAGGTGCTCGCCGTGGACGGGCCGCTGCACGTGGGCGTCATCGGCTGCGGTGCGCAGGCGGTGACCCAGCTGCACGCGGTGAGCCGGGTGCGCAGCATCGAGCGCATCACCGTGTTGGACACCGATCCGGCGGTGGCGGCCTCGTTCGGGCGCCGGGTGGCGTTCCTCGACCGGCCGCCGGAGGTGGTCGAACGGGACGGGGACCTCCGCCTCCTGGCCGATGTGGACGTGCTGTGCACCTGCACGTCGGTCGATGTGGGCAAGGGCCCGGTCCTGCGCGACGGTCCGCACCGGCCGTGGCTGCACGTCAACGCGGTGGGCGCCGACTTCCCGGTAAGCAGGAGCTGCCGCTGGCCATGCTCGAGCGGGCGCTGCTGTGCCCCGACCTTCCCGAGCAGTGCCGTGTCGAGGGCGAGTCGCAGTGGGTGGCGGCCGAGTCGATCGGGCCCGACCTGGCCACGCTGGTGCAGCAGCGTGCCCGCTACGAGGACCACCGCGGCAGCCTGACGGTGTTCGACTCCACCGGCTGGGCGCTGGAGGATCTGGTGGTGGCGGAGCTCTTCACCGACCTCGCCCGCAGCTGCGCGCCGGGCGGTTGGTGGAGCTGCAGCTCACGGCGGCCGACCCGCACGATCCCTACGCCCTGATCGCCCCGTGAGCACGCTCCTGCTCTCGCAGCTGCTGGCCGACGGCGCCGGCCGCGACCCCGACGCGCCGGCGGTCCGCTCCGGCGACGGCGCCCTGACCTACGGCGAGGCGGTGGCCGCCACCGAGCGCCTGGCCGCCGTGCTGCAGGCCCACGGCGTGCGGGTGGGGGACCGGGTCGGCATCTACGTGCACAAGTCGGTCGCCTCCTTCGTGGCCGTGCACGCGGTGCTGCGGGCCGGCGCGGCCTACGTGCCCATCGACCCGTTCGCCCCGCCCCGGGCGGTGGCCACCATCGTCGGGGACTGCGGCATCGAGGTGCTCATCTCCGAGCCCCGGCAGCGGCGGGCGCTGGCCGCGCTCGCCGCCCTCGCCCCCGGCCTGCGCACGGTCGTGGGCGTGGACGGTGCCGACGGTGACCCGGCCGGCCTGGGCATGGTCGGGCCGGCGGAGGTGGCGGCCGCGTCGGGGTTCCGGCCGCCCAAGGTCCTCTCCGACGATCTGGCCTACGTGATGTACACGTCGGGGTCCACCGGCGTACCGAAGGGGCTGATGCACACCCATCGGTCGGGACTGCGCTACGCGCAGCTGGCCGTGCAGACCTACGGCGTGCGGCCCGAGGACCGGCTGGCCAACTCGGCACCGTTCCACTTCGACATCTCCACCTTCGAGCTGTTCGCCGGCCCGCTGGCCGGTGCCCTGTCGCTCATCATCCCCGAGCCGTACCTGAAGATGCCGGCCAGCCTGTCACAGCTGGTGGCCGACGAGCGCTGCACGTTCTGGTACTCGGTGCCGTTCCTGTTGGCCGAGTTGCTGCACCGCGGCGCGTTGGAGCAGCGGGACCTCAGCGCCATGCGCTGGGTGCTCTTCGGCGGGGAGGTGGTCGATCCGGAGGTGTTGCGCCGGTTGATGGTGCACCTGCCCAACGCCCGCTTCTCCAACTCCTACGGCCCGGCCGAGGTCAACCAGTGCCTGTTCCACCACCTGCCGGGCCCGCCCGAGCCCGATCAGGCAGTACCTATCGGTACGGCCTGGGACGATGCCGAGGTGGTCGTGGTCGATGATGACCGGGCCCCGGTGGCCGACGGCGTGGTGGGCGAGCTGCTCGTGCGCACCTCGACGATGATGGACGGCTACTGGGGGCGGCCCGATCTGGACGAGCGCTGCTTCGTGCACACCGAGCGGCCCGGCGGCCGGCGGGCCCGGTGGTACGCCACCGGTGACCTGGTCCGGCGCCGCGCCGACGGCGTGCACGAGTTCGTCGGCCGCCGGGACCACCAGGTGAAGGTCCGCGGCAACCGGGTGGAGCTGGAATCGGTCGAGGCGCTGCTGGTGGGCCGGCCCGGCGTGGCCCACGCGGTGGCGGGCGTGGCCGAGGTGGTGGGCACCACCGCCCTGCTGGCCGGCGTCGTGGCCGAGGCCGGCACCGAACCCGACCTCGACGAGCTGCTGCGCCACCTGGCCGAGGTCCTCCCGCCCTACGCCGTACCATACCGATTGGTACGGCTCGACGACGTCCCGTTGACGGCGAGCGGCAAGATCGACCGTCGCACCGTTCGCAGCCGGCTCGCCGAGCCGCTCACCGGCCGAGGAGCCACCCCGTGAACGATCTGACCAACGACCTGCTGACCCTCGTGGCCGAGGAGATCTCCGCCACCGGCGAGCCGGTGGAGCCCGACACCGACCTGCTGCTGAGCGGGATGGTGGACTCCCTCGGCGTCGTGCGCATCGTGCACTGGCTGGAGGAGCGGTGCGGCTTCACCGTCGATCCGGCTGATGTGACCCTGGAGCACTTCCAGACCGTGGCCGCCATCGTCGGGTACGCACAGCGCCGACAGGGCGCCGCCGCATGAGCACCCCGGTGGCGTTGCGCCCCCGGCGCATCCTGGGCCGCTCGCAGGAGCTGATCTGGGCATCGCAACGCCGGCGCCCACAGGCACCGATCGCCAACATGGCGAACCTGTACCGCATCGACGGCCGGCTCGACCCCGAGCGGTTCTCGGCCGCGTTCGATGCGGTGGTGCGCGGCGCCGACGCCCTGCGCACGGTGATCGCCGAGGTCGGCGGCGTGCCCCACCCCCGCCTCCTGGTCGAGCCGCCGGCACCCACCGAGGTGCTCGAGCTGGCGGCCGACCAGGTCGATGCGTGGGCGGCGGCCCGCATCGCCACCCCGTTGGACATGGCGGTGTGCTCGTACGATTCGGTGCTGCTGCGGCACGGGCCGGAGGCCTGGTCGTGGTACCTGAACCTGCACCACGTGATCGTCGATGCGTGGGGGGCCACCGTGGTGTTCCGGCAGACGGCCACCGCCTACGCCGGCCAGCCCGTGGCGCTGCCGGCCTTCCAGGACCACCTCGAGCTGGTCGACGCCGCTGCGCAGAGCGAGTTGTGGCGCAAGGCGGCCGCCCACTGGGCGACGCCGCGCGACGCCTCCGCCCCGGCTGAGCTGTACCGCAGCGGCCCGGAGACCACCCGCAGCGAACGGGTGGCGGTGCCGTTCGACGCCGAGCGCCGCCACGCCCTGCAGCGGGCGCTGGCCGGCGAACTGCGCGCCCTGAGCCCCGACCTGGGCGTGCTGGCCGTGCTGGCCACCACCCTGGCGGTGACGCTGCACCGGCTGTCGGGCCGTCGCCGCCTGCGCATCGCCGTGCCGGTGCACCACCGGCGCACCCCGGCCGACAAGGCCACCGTCGGGTTGTTCATGGAGCTGTTCCCGCTCGAGGTGACGGTCGAACCGGCCGACACGCTGCGCACCGTGCACACCGCGGTGACCCGCTCGCTGTTCGACGTGCTGAAGTGGGCGCAGCCCGGCACCAGCCCCCGGGGCGACGTCGACGCCGTGCTGAACGTGATAACGGCCTCCGCCGGGCCGTTCGGCGAGCTGCCCACCCGGGCCCGGTGGGTCCACAGCGGCCACGTGGACCCCGCCCACCGGCTGCGGCTGCAGTGGTACGACTTCACCGGCGACGGCGAGGTGGCCCTGGTGCTCGACGTCAACGAGTCCGCCGGTGATGCCGTCCAGCGGCAACGGGCGGCGGCGCACGTGGCGGCGGTGCTCGATGCGTTGCTGGACGACGTCGACCTGCCGATCGGTGCGGTCGAGCTCGTCGGGGCCGACGAGCGCCGAGAGGTGTTCGACGCCTACAACGATCGCGGGCCCGGCGCCCTGCCCGACGCCCCCGTCACCTCGGCGTTGCTCGCCGCGCCGCGCGAGGCGGACGGCTGCGCGCTGATCGAGGGCGGGCGCAGCTGGAGCGGCGCCGAGCTGGCCGAACGCATCGAGCGCACCGCCGCCTGGCTTCGCCACCGGCGTCGCCGCCGGCGACCGGGTGGGGGTGCGGCTGGCCGCGGCGCCGAGGCCGTGATCGCCCTGCACGCCGTCAACGCGGCCGGCGCCGCCTTCGTGCCGCTCGACCCCGGCTACCCCGAGCACCGCCTGCGCCACATCATCGACGACGCCGGGGTCGGCCGGGTCCTCGACGAGCCGCCCGCCGTCGACGAGCTGCCCGCCATCGGCCCGCTGGAACCCCCGGCCCTCGACGCCGAGGCGTACGTGCTGTACACCTCGGGCTCGACCGGGCTGCCCAAGGGGGTGCCCATCTCGCACCGGGGCCTGGCCGAGTACCTGGCCTTCGCCGCCGGCGCCTACCTCGAAGCGGGCGAGGCGCCGGTGGTGCCGCTGTTCTCGTCGCTGTCGTTCGATCTCACCATCACCAGCCTGTTCCTGCCGTTGCTGCACGGCGGCACGCTGATCGCCCACCCCGAGGACGGCGCCGCCGCTGCAGCACGCCGTGGTCCGCGACGGGCGGGCGACCTTCCTCAAGGCCACCCCCAGCCACCTCGAGCTGCTCAGCCGGCTCGACGGTGCCGCCAACCTGCCGTTGCGGACGGTGGTGGTCGGCGGCGAGGCGTTCGGCACCGAGCTGGCCCGCCGCCTGCAGCGGCTGTGGCCGGCGGCGCGGATCTTCAACGAGTACGGCCCGACCGAGGCGGTGGTCGGCTGCATGGTGCACCGCTTCGATGCCGATCGGGACACCGACGCCGACGTACCGATCGGTGCGCCCGCCCCCGGCGTGCGGCTGGCGGTGCTCGACGAGCACGGCCGTCTCGTGCCCCGGGGTGTGGCCGGCGAGCTGCACATCAGCCGGCCGGGCATGGCCACCGGCTACCACAACCGGCCGGAGCTCACCGCCGAGCGGTTCGTGGCCCGCCCCGAGTTGGAGCCCGGCGTCTTCTACCGCAGCGGCGACCTGGTGCGCTTCTGCGACCCGACCACGCTCACCTACCTCGGCCGCCTCGACGAGCAGCTGAAGGTGGGCGGCGTCCGCCTGGAACCGGCCGAGGTGGAGGCGGCGCTGCTGTCGCACCCCGTCGATCAGGCCGCTGTGCGGCTGTGGCACCCGACCGTACCAGATGGTACGGCAGGAGCGGTGCCCCCGGTGCGGTCTGGGGCCCGAGGTCCCCGGCGTGTCCTTCGATGCCGATGGCACCTGCTCGATGTGCCGTGACTACGACGCCGTGCGGGAACAGGCCCAGCAGTACTTCCGCACCGTGGAGGACCTGCTCGCCATCCGGGACCGGGCCCTGCCCGCCGGCGCGGCCGCCACGACGTGCTGCACCTGCTGTCCGGCGGCAAGGATTCCACCTACGCGCTCTACCGCCTGGTGGAGCCTGGGCTTCGACGTGGTACGCGCTCCACGCTCGACAACGGGTTCATCTCCGAGCAGGCCAAGGACAACGTCCGGCGTGCCGTGGCCGACCTGGGCGTGGAGCACACGTTCGCCACCACCGACGCCATGAACGAGATCTTCCGCGACAGCCTCGAGCGCTACGCCAACGTGTGCAACGGCTGCTACAAGACGATCTACACGCTCAGCGTCAACGAGGCCGACCGCCTGGGCATCCCCGTCATCGTGACCGGGCTGTCGAGGGGCCAGTTCTTCGAGACCCGACTGACCCCCGGCCAGTTCGCTCTCGACCGCTTCGACCCCGACGCCATCGACAACGCCGTGCTCGAAGCCCGCAAGGTGTACCACCGCACCGCCGATGCCGTGTCCCGGCTGCTCGACGTGTCCCGCTTCGACACCGACGACATCTTCGAGCGGGTGGAGTTCGTCGACTTCTACCGCTACGTCGACGTGGAGCTGGCCGAGCCTGCTGGCCTACCTCGACACTCCGGCCCCGTGGATCCGCCCCACCGACACCGGCCGGTCCACCAACTGCCTGATCAACGCGGCCGGCATCGCCGTGCACAAGCAGGAGCGGGGCTTCCACAACTACGCCATCCCGTACAGCTGGGACGTCCGGGTGGGCCACAAGCAGCGCGACGAGGCGCTCGAGGAGCTCGACGACCCGCTCGACGAGGGCGAGGTGCAGCGCCTGCTCGACACCGTCGGCTACCAACCCCGGGCCCGGGAGATCCTCACCGCCTGGTACCGCAGCCGGGAGGTCCCGGCGGTGGACATCGACCCCGACGAGCTGCGCGACCACGTGGCGGCCCGGGTACCCGCGCACGGTGTGCCGGCCGCCTTCGTCCGGGCGGCGCAGCTGCCGCTGTCGCCCAACGGCAAGCTCGACGTGGCCGCCCTGCCGGCCCCCACCCGACGCCACCGCGACGCGGCCCGGGGCTACCTGCCGCCCAGCGGCCCGCTGGAGGAGACGATCTGCTCGCTGTGGGCCGAGGTGCTCGGCATCGACCGCGTCGGTGCCGTCGACGACTTCTTCGACCTCGGCGGCACCTCGCTCGACGCCCTCGAGATGATCGTGCTGCTCAGCGAGACCTACGAGCTGACCATCCCCGAGGAACGGGCGTTCACCCGCCGGACCCCGCGGGATCTCGCCGGCGACATCGAGGCGCTGCTGGTGGCGGCCATCGAGGCCATGGACGACGACGCCGTGGCGAAGGCGCTGGAGGGGGAGCCCCGATGAGCGAGCCGTCCTCGGCCCGGCAGCGGCTGCTGGAGCAACGGCTGGCGGCCCGGCCCCGGGGCCCGTCGCCCCGCCGCAGCACCGATCCCGATGCGGCCCAACGGTCCGGTGCCGCTGTCCGCCGGGCAGGCGGCGCTGCTCTACGAGCACCAGCGCGGCCCGACCGGGCGGCGTACAACGTGGTCCACGCCTACCACCTGCACGGCGCGCTCGACCTCGACCGCCTGGGCGACGCCATCCGGGCGGCAGCGGCCGGCCACGAGCCGTTGCGCCACAGCTTCGGGCCGGACCGGCGGGCCCTCGGCGAGAGCGAGGCCATCCAGGTGGTGGAGGTGGCCGCGGACGAGCCGGCTTCGCCGCCGTCGCGCAGCGCGCAGGCCGTCGAGCGCTTCGATCTGGAGCGCGGCCCGCTGCTGCGGGCCACGCTGTGCCGCTTGTCGGCCGAGCACGTCGGCTTGGTGCTGGCCGTGCACCACGTGTCCAGCGACGCCGCGCCGCTCACCCAGCTGTGGCGCGACATCGACGAGCGCTACCAGGGCGCGGAACCGGTCGAGCTGCCGGTCCGCTACAGCGATCACGCCGTGTGGCAGGCCGCGCAGCGTTCCGAGGAGGACCTGCGGTACTGGCTCGACCACCTGGGCCCCGCTCCCACCGCGGTGTCGCTGCCCTACCCGACGCCGACGGTGGCCGGACCGGATGGGTACCGGACCATACCCTCGGTGTGGGCGCCGACGAGCCTGTCGGCGCTCGGCTGGCGCAGCACCCCGTTCTTCCTCGCGGTGCTGGCCGCCCACCTGCAGCGCGGCACCGACACCGGCGACGTGGTCGTCGGTCTGGCCGCCTCCACCCGCGACCACCCCTCGGTGGACCGCCTGGTGGGCTACTTCCTCAACGTGCTGCCGCTGCGCCTGGCGGTGGACCCGGCCGCCGATGCCGCCGCTCTCGTGGCCGCCGCCGAGCGGGCGCTGGCCGGCGGGCTCGCCCACCGTCGCGTGCCCTACGCCGAGATCGCCAACGCCCTGCGCCGGCGCGGCGACGCCGAGCACGATCCGGCCCGGGTGATGTTCGTGGCGGAGGACGCCCACGATCCGCAGCTCGCTGGCTGCACGGTCACCGGTGAGCTCGTCCACAACGGCTGCGCGGTCACGGATCTGACCGCGTCTTCCGCCGCCGCGGCGACGGGTTCGAGCTGTCGGTGGAATGGGACGGCGGCCGCTACCAGGCCGAGGACATCGAGCGGACCATGTCCGACCTGGCCGCCCTGGCCCGGTGGGCCGTCCGCCACCCCCACGAGCCGCTGCTGGCCGCCCCGCCGAGGCCGACCTGACCGGCGCCGCGCTGCGCCGGCCGCTGCAGCCCCTGCCCGAGCTCCTCGCCCCCGGGCCGCCGAGCAGCCGGGGTCGACAGCCGTGTCCTGTGGCGACGAGCAGGTCACGTATGCGCAGCTGGCCGGTCGGGTCGCCGCGGCGTCGGCGCTGCTCGCCGCCCGGGGGTGCGGCGCGGGACCACGTCGGGGTGCTGCTGGAGCGATCGGTGGACCTGGTGGTGGCCGCGCTCGCCGCCCAATGGCTGGGCGCCGCCTACGTGCCGATCGACCCCGGTTACCCCGCCGCCCGCATCCGCCGGATCATCGAACTGGCCGGGTTGCGGGCCACGGTCGCCCAGCCGACCGCAGCGCTGCCGGGCGACGCCGGGACGGTGATCCACCCCGGAGAGCTGGCGACGGCACCGTCGTCGGCTGCGCCCCGGTGGCCACGCTCGACGATCCCGCCTACGTCATCTTCACGTCGGGCTCCACGGGCGTACCGCGGTGTGCCGGTGGCGCAGCGCCAGCTGGCCGCCAGCACGCTGGCCCGTTTCGAGGTCTACGACGACGTGCCGCAGCGCTACCTGGTGGTGTCGAGCTTCGGGTTCGACAGCTCCGTCGCCGGGGCGTTCTGGACCTGGCCGCCGGCGGGGAGCTGGTCATCCCCACCGAGGCGGAGGTGCACGACGTCGATGCGCTGGTGGACCTGGTCGCCCGGCGATCGGTGACCCACCTGCTGATGGTGCCCACCCTGTACGCCGCGCTGCTGGCTCGCAGGCGGTGGCCGGCTCTCGGCCTTGCGGTGCGCCATCGTGGCCGGTGAAGGCCTGCCCGGCGAGCCTGGTGCAGCGGCACCACGAGCAGCTCGCCGGGGCGGAGCCTGTGGAACGAGTACGGCCCCACCGAGGCGACGGTGTGGGCCAGCGCCCACCGCTGCCGGCCGGGCGAGGATCCCGTACCGATCGGTACGGCGATCCCGGGCGCGGTGCTGCGGGTGGCGGACCGGTGGCTGCGACCCCGGCCGGCCGGCATGGTCGGCGAGCTGGTGATCGGCGGTGCCGGCGTGACCGGCGGCTACCTCGCCTCGCCCGAGGACACGGCGCGGGCGTTCGTCACCGACCACGCCGGCACCCGCTTCTACCGCACCGGGGACCTGGTGCGCCGCCGCCCCGACGGCACCCTGCTGTTCCTCGGCCGCACCGACCACCAGCTGTCGCTGGGTGGCACCCGCATCGAGGCCGAGGAGGTCGAGGCAGCGTTGCAGGACCTCGGCGCCGCCGCCGCGGTGGTGCGCCGAGCGGCAGCTCGACGGCGACGTGCTCGACGCTCTCGGGGCGATGACCGCGGCGCAGGCGTCCACGGCGTTGCAGCGGGCGGCGGCGGCCGACGCTCCGGCCGCCGCGCTGGCCGAGGAGCTGGCGCAGCACGGGCCGGGTCGGCAGTTGCTCGTGGCCTACGTGGAGGGCGACGGGCTCGACCCCGACACGTTGCGGGCGTCGTTGCGCACCCGCCTGCCGGCCGCCGCGGTCCCCTCGGTGATCGAGCTGGTCCCGGCGCTGGCCCGCACCGAGCACGGCAAGGTCGACCGGCGGGCGTTGCCGCCGCCACTGCGCAGCCGTCGACCGGCCTCGGTGGTGGGGGCGTCGTCGGTGGTGGCCGCCATGGTCGACGCGTGGCGGGCCGTGCTCGACCAACCCGACCTCGGCCCCGACAGCGACTTCTTCGTCGCCGGCGGCGATTCGCTGCTCGCCGTCGAGCTGGCCGCCCGGCTGGAGCAGCGGCTCGGCCAGCGGGTGCCCATCTCGGCGCTGGTGCTGGGCCGCACCCCCGGCGGCTGGCCTCGATGGTGGAGGTCACCGGCTGGCCACCCAGCCGGCCGTCGCCACCCGCACGTCCTACGTGGTGCCCCTTCGCTCGCAGGGCGACCGGCCGCCGCTGCTGGTCATGCCGCCCGGTGGCGGCAACCTGATCGTGTTCGACCCGTTCGTCCAGGCCTTCGACCCGCTGCTTCCGGTGTACGGGTTCGACCTGCCCGGCTTCGAGCGCGACGAGGACCTGCCCGTCAGCGTCGAGGCCCTGTGCGACACCTACCTGCCGCAGCTGCTCGAGCTGCAGCCGCGGGGGCCCTACCGGTTCATCGGCTGGTCCTTCGGTGGGGTGGTGGCGCTCGAGCTGGCCCAGCGGCTGACAGCGGCGGGGGAGACGGTCGACCTCATCGCCATGATCGACACGCTCGTGCCCGGGTTGCAGCGGGCGGGTCGCCTGCGGGCCTACGTGGAGCTGGCCCGCGGTGGCGACGTGCTGGGCGTGGTCCGCAAGCTGGCCCAGACGGTGCAGGTCCGGCTGATGCTGCACCTCGCCCGGCGCAAGGGCCGCCGGGCCGCCGAGCAGGGTGGGCAGCTCAACGCGGTGGACCGCAACACGTGGCTGACCATCAAGGTGGACGAGATCGTGGAGCGCTACCGGGCCCAGCCCTACGACGGCCGGGTCGTGTTCTTCGCCGCCCAGAACACCCACGCCTGGCGGACGACCGAACCGTGGCGCCGGCTGCTGCCCAACCTCGAGGTGGTGGCGGTCGAGGGCACCCACGAGGGCGCCGACGGTCTGCTCAGCGGCAGCCGGGCCGAACTGATCGCCCGCGGGTGGCCGGCCGGCTGACCTGGAGTGCCGGTCTCAGCCGATCAGCGCCTCGACCGCGTCCGCCGCTGCCGCGGACGCCGTCGCGCGCCCGCAGACCGGCCCCGATGGCCGTGGCCCGCTGCCGGTACGACGGATCGTCGAGCAGCCGGGTGATCGAGGCCCTGACCGCCTCGGCGGAGACCTCGCCGCGACGCAGGCGCTCGCCCACGCCATGGTGCACGGCACGGGCGGCGTTGCCCGCCGTGTCCACCCCCGCCACCGGGATGTTGAGCACCGGCACCCCGAACCACACCGCCTCGTGACCGGTGTTCAGGCCGCCGGTGGACACCACCGCATCGCAGCCGGCGAGCACCTCGATCTGCGGCACGCGCCCGAACACGTCGACCCCGGCGGGCACGACCCGGTCGCGCCAGCGGTCGGCGTCGGCGCCCACCGAGGCGACGACGCGCACCCCGTCGATGCCGGCGCAGCCCTCGAGCACCGTCGCGGTGAGCTCCTCCAGGCCCTGCAGGAACGTGCCCAGCGTGACGTAGACCAACCGGCCGCCGGCTCCGCGATGTGCCCGCAGTGCCGGCCAACGCTCGGTGAAGCGCTCGTCGATGCCGTGGGGGAGCCGCTCGGTGTCCACCACCGGGCCCGTGATGGTGGGACGGGACCGCTCCCCGGGGAAGGCCAGCTCGGGGGCCACGGTGCGCAGGTGCGGCAGCTGCCGGTAGTCGTAGAACTGCAGGTAGCGCCGGGAGGTGCCGGCGGCGGAGAGGACCTCGGGATCGCACAGCGACGCCAGCGTGCTGTGCCAGTCGGCGCCGTCCACCCACCAGCGTTCGGCCCGCCGCCGCACCGCCTCGACGGCGAAGAACCGCTGCCAGCGCGCCGCGCTGCGCAGCCGATCGATGCGGGTACCGGTGGGTACGTGGTGGCTGCGGGCCGGGAAGGGCACGCCGGGGTCGGGTCGGGTGGCGTAGAGGTCCTCGAACAGCGCCAGCCGGTACCCGGCGCCGAGCACCACCCGGATGTCGCGGTGCTCCTCGGCCTCGGTGAGCACCAGGCGGGGCTGCAGCCGGGCGAGCAGGTCGAGCAGCTCGTTGGCGTCGGACATCGCCGCCGCCCGGGCCCGCCAGTGCTCGCGGGCCGCCCGGCGGGGTCCGAGCGCCACGCCGGGCACGAAGCGGGCCAGCCGCCCGATGGGGCCCGGCCAGCTCGGCTGTGGCGGCAGCGCGGCCGTCGCTGCGGCCTGGGCCACCAGCTGCACCGCGTCCAGGCCCTCCTGCTCGGCGGCGGCCACGGTGGCCGGCGACGGGCTCAGCACGCTCACGGCGTGCCCACGCCGGCGCAGCTCCCGTCCGATGGGCAGGAACCGGTTGGTGTAGCCGACCACCCCCGAGGTGATGTAGACGATGGGACCCGCCGGCGAGCTGCTCACGGCACCGAGCATACGGACCGGTAGGGTGAGGGCCACCATGAGCGGAGCAGGTTGGCGCCGGCGGCTCGACGCGTTGCGGCGCTCCCCGGAGGGCCGGCGATCGCTGTTCAGCGCGGTGGGTCTGGCCGGTTCCTCGGTGGCGCTGGCCTTGACGGTCTACGTGGCGGCACGGCAGCTGGGCACCGCCCGGTACGGCGTGTACGCCGGGATCGGGGCGTTCGTGAACCTGGCGGCGATGTTCGGTGCGTCGGGCACCAAGGACCTACTGCTGCAGCGCGCCAGCCGCGACCGGGCCGAGCTGCCCGCCGCCTGGGGGGTCCTGCTGGCGGCCAACGCGGTGGTGGGCGTGCCGTTGCTGGCGCTGACGGTGGGTGGCGCCGCCCTGTTGCTCCAGGGCCGTGATCTCACCGCCATCGCGCTGATCGCGGTGGCCGAGTACGTGTCCGCCGGTCTGGTGAAGGGCCCGGCCAACGCCTGGGTGGCGCTCGATCGGTTCCCGATGGTGGCGGTGGTGAACATCGCCGATGCGATGCTGCGGCTGGGGGCCACCGCGGTGTTGCTGGTGGGCACGCCCGAGGTGCGGCGGCTGGCGGTGGCGCTGGCCATCGCCATGGCCGCCGGCGCGATCGGGGTCAACGCGGCACTGGCCGCGGAGGTGGGCCGACCCCGGCTGCGACGGGCTGAGCTGCTGCCGAGCTGCCGGCGGGGCCTGCCGTTCTCGGTGGCCACCATCTCCGGGGCGGTGCAGAGCAACATCGACCAGTTCATGCTGCTGCGCGCCGGGCTCGACGTGCAGGCCGGCTTCTACGCCGCCGGGGTGCGGTTCATCTCCTACAGCATGCTCCCGCTGCACGCGGTGATCTCCTCGACCGTGCCCGAGTTCTACCGGCTGGGCGCGCACAGCCTCGACGCCGGCCTGCGCTACCTCCGCAAGCTCGCCCCGGTGGTGGCAGCGCTCAGCGTGGGCGGGGCGGTGGTGGCGATCATCGGGGCGGGCCCGGTCGGGCGTTGGTTCGGTGACCGTTTCGACGGTGCGCTGCCGGTGGTGATCGCCCTGGCCCTGCTCCCGCTGGTGCGGGCCCTGCAGATCCTCTACAGCAACGCGCTGCTGGGCGGCGGGCACCAGCGTGCGGTGGCCCGCCTGCAGGTGGCCACCGCAGCGTTGAACGTGGTGGCCAACGTCCCGTTGATCGCGGTGCTGGGCTGGCGGGGCGCGGTGATCGCCACCTATGCCAGCGAGGTGGTGAACCTGGCCGGCCTGGCCGTGCTGGCCGGACGGCGCCGCCATGACCGCAGCGTCACCGGTCTGTGGTCCCCGGATCCCGTTCCGTCGGGCTGATCCGCCGGGCGAGGGCGGGGGCGAGGCCGAACACCACCGCCTTGGCCCGGATGCGGGACCGGCCCCGCCACCCGGAGCGGATCACCCGCCACGACGGCCGGCGCCCTTCGGCGCTGGCGAGGTGCCGTTCGAGGGCGAGCTCCGCCCGGTGCTGCGCGATCGAGCGGCGCACCGCCGGCTCGTAACGGCTGGCGAGCTCCCGTTCGGCGTGCTCGAGCAGCTCGAGGATCGGCGGCAGCATGGTGACCCGGCGGCTGGTGGTGTTGGCCCCGTGGCGGCGGTAGAGCACCGTCGGCTCCTCGAGCTGGGTGACCCGCAGGCCCCGGGCCAGCAGCCGGATCCACAGGTCCCAGTCCTCGCCGACGGCGAAGGACCGGAACCCGCCGACCGCCAGGAAGTCCGCCCGGGGCAGCAACGCCCCTACGAACACGAAGTTCTGGCGCAGCAGCGACTCGAGCTGGCGGCCGTCGCGCGGTGTGCGCATGCCGAGCCAGCGGTGGAACGACCGGGTCGACCCGTCGGGGTACCAGATCAGCGCACCGGGCGAGATGAGACCTCCACGGCGCAGGTAGGCGTCGACCGTGCGGGCGAGGTGCTGCGGGTACCAGACGTCGTCGGCGTCGAGGAAGCCCACCAACGGGGTGCGCAGCCTGGCCACGCCGGCGTTGCGGGCCGCGCTCACGCCACTGCGGCCGCCGAGCCGGATGATCTCCAGCGGGAGCCGCTCCTGGAAGCTGCGGGCGATGGCCAGGCTGTCGTCGGTCGAACCGTCGTCGACCACCACCACCTGCTGGGCCGGCTCGGACTGCTCCACCAGCGAGCCCAGCGCCTCGCCCAGGTAGCGGGCACCGTTGTACACCGGCACGATGACGCCCACCGATGGGCGTGCGCCGTTGGCGTTCGTCGGGGCGCAGCGGGGAGCCGTCATGGTCGAACCGAGACGGTAGCGGTCGCCGTCGTGCTATCGGTGCCGGCTGAGCGGACCGATGGACGGGACCGGGCGACGGCGGTGGGCGGGGCTGCAAGACTGCGCACCATGCTGTCGGTCGAGGACAACCAGCTGCTGACGAGGACCGGGCCCGGCACGCCGATGGGCGCGCTGTTCCGCCGCTTCTGGATGCCGGTGGCCCTGGCTGCCGAGGTGGGGCCGGTGGCGGCCGGACCGACGCGGGTCAACGTGCTGGGCGAGCAGCTGGTGGCGTTCCGCAACGCCGACGGCTCGCTCGGGTTGCTGCAGGCCGGCTGCCCGCACCGGTTGGCCAACCTGTTCTGGGGCCGCAACGAGGGCGATGGTCTGCGCTGCGTCTACCACGGCTGGAAGTTCGACGCCGACGGCGCCTGCACCGAGCAGCCGGCCGAGCCCCGCCCGTTCTGCGGGCAGGTGCGGGCGCGGGCGTACCCGGCGCAGGAGGCGGGCGGTCTGGTCTGGGCCTACCTGGGCCCGCCCGAGCACCGGCCGCCGTTCCCTCGCTTCGAGCTCAACGACGTGCCCGAGGCCCACCGTTTCACATCGAAGCGGGTGCAGCTGTGCAACTGGCTGCAGAACCTCGAGGGCGAGCTGGACAGCGCTCACGTGCAGCAGTTGCACGCCCATGCCGTGCAACGCATCGTCGGCGCCGACACCATGGCCGCGCCCCGTTACCAGATCGAGGCCGGTCGACGCCGGGCTGCTGGCCATGGCGGTGCGCGCCGCCCCCGAGCCCGGGCACACGTACTGGCGCATCACCCCGTTCTTGCTGCCGGCGTTCACCATCATCCCGGCCGCGCCCGGCGATCCGCTCACGTTCACCGGGGCGGTGCCCATCGACGACGTGTCGATGCTCGGCTTCACGGTGACGTGGCACCCCGACCGGCCGCTGAGCGAGGAGGAGCGGCGGGTCTGCGCCGAGGACGACGTGCTGCACGTGCGGGTCGACCCGCAGACGTTCCTGCCGCTGCTCCACAAGGGCAACGACTACCTGATCGACCGGGCCGCGCAGGCGGCGGGATCGATGACCGGCATCACCGGCCTGCGCACGCAGGACCTGGCGGTGCAGGAGGACCAGTGCGGGCCGATCAGCCCGCGCCACCTCGAACACCTGGGCGCCACCGACAAGGCGATCGTCCAGACCCGGCGGCTGCTGCTGCACCTCGCCCGTGACCTCGCCGCCGGGGCGGAGCCGCCGCAACCCCGGGCGGCCGACTCGTTCCACTGTCGGTCGATCGCGGTGATGGCGGCCGACGACGTCGGCTGGCAGCAGGTGTGGGCCGACGCCCAACCGACCGGTACGGCCGCCCTACGGCTGCCGAGCCGGCTTGACCCGGTTCAGCGGCGGGCGAGACGTTCGAGGATGTCGGGCGGGACGAAGTTCACCGCTTCGGTGCGCTCCGCCTCGACCAGCTCGACGTAGCGCTGCACCACCTCGGCGGGATCGAGCTGGCCCACGGTGATGCGCTCGCGCAGCGAGGCCATGATGGCGACGTCCTCCGGTGCGGCCGTCGCTTCGTCGAACCAGTCGCCGGGGTGGTTGGCCATGCGGTCGTTGAAGCCGGTGGCGTAGGGACCGGGTTGATGAGCGCCACGTCCACGCCGAACGGCGCCAGCTCGTTGCGCAGCACCCGCCCATGGCCTGCAGCGCGTGCTTGGTCATCGAGTACGGGCCCGAGCCGGCGCCCGCCCGCACGCCCGGCGATCGAGGACACGATGAGGATGCGCCCCGAGCGCCGCGACCGCATCCCCGCCGCCACCCGCTGCACCACCGCCAGCGTGCCGAACACGTTGACCTCGAAGGCGCGGCGCACCAGCTCGAGGGGGATCAGCGACAGCGGTCCGGTCTGGCCCACCGCGGCGTTGGCGATCAGCACGTCGGGCTGCAGGCTGTCGAGGCGGTCGAGGTGCGCCGCTTCGGTGACGTCGAGCACGACCACGGACAACGCCGGCGCCTCGGTGGCCAGTGCGGTGCGCTGCTCCTCGTCCTGCACGGCGGCGATCACCGTGTGGCCGCGCCCGGCCAGCACCAGCGCCGCACCCTTGCCGAAGCCGCTGCCCGCTCCCGTGATCAGCACCGTCTTGGCCAGGCTCGTGGTAACGGTCGTGGTCATGGTCGCTCCTCTGCACACCGCCGTGGCCGCCATCGTGGCAGGCCGGGTCACCCGCAGCCCAGCGGCCGGCGGCTCACAGCCAGCCGCGGCGTTTGAAGTTGCGGTGCAGCGCCAGGCAGCACAGGGCCATGAACCCGAGCGCCAGCGGGTAGCCGTAGCGCCAGCGCAGCTCCGGCATGTGCTCGAAGTTCATGCCGTAGATACCGGCCAGCAGGGTGGGTAGGGCGATGATCGCCACCCACGCCGAGATCTTGCGCATGTCCTCGTTCTGGCGCATCGCCACCTGGGCCACGTTGGCGTTCAGCGCGCTGTCGAGCAGCGCGTCGAGCGAGAGCAGGCGCTCCGACACCCGCAGCACGTGGTCCTGCACGTCGCGGAAGTAGGTGGTGGAGCGGGCGTCGAGCAACTCGCTGCCGGTGGCCAACTCGGCCATTGCCGGCTCCAGCGGCTCGACGGCGCGGCGGAAGTCGAGCACCTCGCGCTTGAGCTTGAAGATGCGCTCGGCGTGCACCGCGTTCGGACCGGCGAAGACCTGCTGCTCGATCTCGTCGATGTCCACGTCGAGACCTCGCATGACGACGGCGTAGTCGTCCACCACCTGGTCGGCGATGGCGTACACCACCGACGCCGGCCCCCACGCCACCAGCTCGGGGTTGGCGTCGAGGCGGGCGCGCACGGCGGCCACCGCGTCGGTGTGGCCGTGGCGGACGGTCACCACGAAGCCCCGGCCGGCGAAGACCATCACCTGGCTGACGTCGACCACCTCGGCGGCGTCCACGTAGCGCGTCGGCTTGAGGACGAGGAAGAGGCTGTCGCCGTAGCGCTCGAGCTTCGGACGCTGGTGCGCGTGGATGGCGTCCTCCACCGCCAGCGGGTGCAAGCGGAACAGCCGGGCCACCGCGTCGAACTCCTCGGCGTTCGGCTCGTGCAGGCCGAGCCACACGAACCCGCCGCAGGCCCGGGCGCGGACCAGCGTGCCGCCGGGGCCAGCTCGCCGCGCTCACGGCGGCCTTCGACGTACACCGCGCAGTCGACGATCATCGCCCGCCAGTCTGCCCAGCCGGCCTGCGCTCGGCGCGCACCGTCGCTCAGGCCGCGGTCGGCTCCGGTTCGAGCCGGCCGTCGCGACCGGCAGGCCCAACAGCAAGGCGAAGGCGATCGCACCGAAGGCGGCGGCCAGCGCGGCCGGGAGGCGGTACGAGTCGGTGGCGTCGATGATGGCGCCGGCTGCCGGGGGACCGATGAGGCCCCCCAACCCTGACGCCGTGTAGAAGAGCCCGAGGATCGAGCCGAGGCCGGCCACGCCCAGCCGGTCGGCCAGCACCACCGGGCTGAGGGCCACGAACCCGCCGTAGCCGACGCCCAGCACCACCACGAACAGCACCAGCATGGCGAAGCTGCCGCCGGCCACCAGCCACAGCAGGAAGCTGAGGGCGTGGCTGGCGAAGCACAGGCGGTAGAGCCGGAACGAGCCCAGCCGCTTGGTCAGCCCCCCGAACGCCGCCCGGGCCACCACGCTCGAACCGCCGAGCAACCCCACCAGCAACGCCGCCCGCACGGCGGGCACGCCGTTGGCCTTGGCGTAGGGCACCACGAAGACGAAGGGCACGAACAGGCCGAGGCCGAACGCCACCGCCGACAGGTGCAGCCGGCGGAACACCGGCGAGGCCAGCGCCTCCCGGAAGCGGGGGCGGCGCCGGCGCCCGAGCCGGGCGGCCGTTCCACCAGCACGGCGCACACCAGCAGCACGATCGGGCCGGCCACACCGAACGTGCGGTAGGTGTCGCGCCAGCCCAGGCTGTCGATCAGGCGGGCGGCCAGCGGTGACATGACCAGTGTGCCCACGCCGATGCCGGCCACCGACAGGCCCACCGCCAGGGCCCGGCGTTGCGCGAACCACCCGCCGACCACCGCCACCATGGGCACGTAGCCGCAGGCGGCGGCGATGCCCACCCCGGCGCCGTAGGTCAGGTAGCCGACGGTCAACGAGTTGACCGTGCTGGTGGCCCACAGCCCCGCGGCGAGCGAGAGCGCCGCTTCACCAGCAGCGGCTTGGGGCCGTAGCGGTCCACCAGGCGCCCGGTGACCAGGCTGAGCCAGAAGAACGTGAACGTGGTGGCGCCGAACACGATCGCGGTGGCGCCGCGGGTGGTGCCGAACTCGGTCGACATCGATTCGAAGAACGCGCCGAAGCTGTAGGCGGTACCCAGCGTGGTGGCCGAGGAGAAGAACGCGGCGACCACGTTGCGCCACGCCCGCCCCGAGTCGAGGGCGGCGACGGGCGCCGGCGGGACGGCGGCGGCGGTGGTGGCATCCATCGCTGCGCACCCTAGGTGACCACGCCCGGCCGGTGAGGCTGCGGTTGACCCGGCCCGTGCCATGGCGGAGACTGCCGCCGTGGTGTGGTTCCGATACTGACTGCAACGGGAGCCCGGCGTGACCGGGACGGGGATTCCTCCACGACGGTAGGGCTGGCGGTGGTGCCGCACGCTCCGGCGTCGTCGGAACGGAGCGTGTGATGGATGGCGAGCTGAACAGGCCCGAGCCTGCGTTCGAGGTGGTCGACCGGTGGGATGCCGGTGACCTCGGGTGCGGGGAGCTGGTGATCGTGCTGCGGGCGAAGCTCGCCGCGCTGGCGCCTGGTGCGTGCTTCGAGCTGTTGGCCACCGACCCCGGGGTGCCCCACGACCTGCCCGCCTGGGCCGGTCTGACCGGGCATCGCCTCGCCGTCGCGGACCCGCCGCGCTACCTGATCATCCGACGAGAGGATTCCTGACATGGGTACGTTCTGCGTTTCGATCACCCACGCCCGCAACGACACCGACAAGGCCACCGTGGGCTTCGTGGTGGCCAACGCCGCCGCCGGCTCCGACCAGGAGACGATGGTGTTCCTGTCCACCGAGGGCGTTTGGCTGGCCCAAGCCGGCTACGCCGATGACATCCACGAGGACGGTTTCGCCCCGCTCAAGGAGCTCATGACCAACTTCGCCGCCGCCGGCGGCAAGGTGTTCGTGTGCTCGCCGTGCTGCAAGAAGCGGGGCATCGACGAGTCGCAGCTGATCGAGGGCGCCACCATCGTCGGTGGCGCGAAGCTGGTGGAGTGGCTGGCCAACGGCTCGCCCTGCGTCAGCTACTGAGCGGCACGGAGCGCTGCGATGGCCGACGCCGTCCACCCGTACCCGCCGACCGTGGCCTTCGACGGTGGGGACCTCGACTGCGGCAACGGGCTCCTGCTGTTGATCCGCAAGCACATCGACCCACTCGATCGCGGCCAGCTGCTGCAGATCCTCTCCACCGAGGCCTCGGTGGTGGAGGACCTGCCGTCTTGGTGCCGGCTCACCGGAAACGAGCTGGTCGACGTGTGGGATGGCGGCGCCGGCCAGCGGTCGTTCCTGGTGGCGAAGGGGTCCTTCGTGGCCCCGGCGCCGGTTGCGGCCACCGCGACGCCGGGGGCGGCCACGGCCGGCGTCGGCGCGGTCGCCGGGGTGGCCCGGGCCGACGGGCGGGTGGCGGCGCCGATCACCCAGCCCATCGTCGAGGTGGTGATCCCCACCGAGCTATCGCTGCCGGCGCCCGCCCCGCCGGTACCGGAGCGGGCCGTGTTCGGTCTGGGGTCGTGGCCCCGGCCGCGCTGGCTGCTGCGGGCGCTGCACGAGCACCTCGAGGCCCGGATGGGCGACGACGAGTTCGCCGCCACCGCCGATGACGCGGTGCGCCTCGCCGTCGAGGCCCAGCTGCGCGCCGGCGTGGACCTGGTCACCGACGGCGAGCAGCGGCGGGACAACTACGCCGCCTTCGTGGGTGGGTTGCTCGACAACTGCCAGCTGATCCCCATCACCGACCTGCTGCCCTACGTCGATGACCCGGAGACCTTCGAGCGGGAGCTGGCCGCGCTCGACGTGCCCGCCGGCGACATCCGCCATCCCGCACCGTATGGTCCGTTGGGCCGGTCCCGGCCGCTGGCCGAGCACGAGGCCGCGTTCGTGCGTTCGATCACCGCCACCCCGGTGAAGGTGGCCCTGCCGGGGCCGTACCTGCTCACCCGCACGATGTGGATGGAGTGCATCTCCGATCGGGCCTACGCCGACCGCGAGGCGTTGGCCGCCGACCTGGTGCGGGTGCTGCGCGAGGAGCTGTTCGCGCTGCTGGCCGACGGCGTGTCGGTGGTGCAGATCGACGAGCCGGTGCTGACCGAGGTGGTGCACGGCACGGTGGGCGAGGGCGGGCGCACGTTCATGTGCGGCGCCCTGGGGGAGCGCGGTGGCACCGCCGCCGAGCTGGGCTTCGCCCGCGACCTGCTGCAGGAGCTGTTGCGAGGCGTGCCGGCGGAACGCACGGCGCTGCACCTGTGCCGGGGCAACTGGACGCCCGACGGCGCGGTGGCGCTGCACGGCTCCTACGAACCGCTGGTGCCGCTGCTGCGCCACGTGCCGGTCGGCCTGTACCTGCTGGAGGGGTGCACACCCCGGGCGGGGAGATCGCCGTGCTGCGGGCGCTGCCGTCGGATCGGCGGGTCGGCGTGGGGTGATCGACCAGAAGCACCCCGACCACGGCGACCTCGGGGCCATCGAGCGGCGGATGCGCGGCGATGGCCACCTTCGGTGCCGACCGGGTGGTGTTCCACCCCGATTGCGGCTTCGCCACCTTCGCCGACAACCCGATCGTCGACGCCGCCACCGCCGAGGCGGTGCTGCGGGCGCTCGTCACCGTGCGCGACGCCATCGGCTGACGCCCTACGATCACGGGCCGGTGGCGTCGAGGAGGAGCCCATGAGCGTGGAGATCTGCGGCTGGCTGGCGCCCCGCATCACCTCGGAGATCATCCGAGCGAGCGGCAAGCCGTTCGACAAGGAGGTGATCACCCGCACCGCCCGGGTCCACGAGGAGGGCGGGTTCGACACGGTGCTGGTGGGCTACTTCACCAACGCTCCGGACGGGTTCCTCATCGCCGCCCATGGCGCGACCGTGACCGAGCGGTTGCGCTTCCTCATCGCCCACCGGCCCGGGTTCGTGGCCCCGACGGTGGCGGCCCGCAAGTTCGCCACCCTCGACCAGCTGACCGACGGGCGGGTGTCGATCCACCTGATCTCCGGCGGCAACGACCTCGACCAGGCCCGCGACGGCGATCACGTGGACCATGCCGGGCGGTATCGCCGTACCGATGAGTACACCGCGGTGCTGCGCAAGGTGTGGACCGAGGAGCGCCCGTTCGACCACCACGGTGAGTTCTACGACATCAGCCGGGCGTGGTCGGAGATCCGCTGCGTGCAACAGCCGCACCTCCCCATCTACGGCGGCGGCGGGTCCGACGCGGCCATCGAGTGCCTGGCCCCGCACGTGGACACGTTCATGCTGTGGGGCGAGCCGTTGGCCGACACCAAGGTGTTCATGGACCGGGTGCGGGCGGCGGCCGCGGTGCACGGCCGCACCCCGGGCTTCTCGGTGTCCACCCGGCCGATCCTGGGTCGCACCGAGGGCGAGGCGTGGGACCGGGCCCGCGCCATCCTCGAGCAGATCGAATCGTCGCACCGTGGGCGGGGGCCGCGGCGGCCCGACAACATCGCCTCGCAGCGGTTGTTGGACGTGGCCGAGCGGGGCGAGGTGTACGACCGCTGCCTGTGGACCCCGTTGGCCACCGCATCCGGCGCACCGGGCAACTCCACGGCGCTGGTGGGCACGGCCGAGACGGTGGCCCAGGCCATGGTCGACTACTACGACCTCGGCGCCGGGACCCTGTTGATCCGGGGCTACGACCCCCTCGACGATGCCGAGCAGTACGGTCGGGAGCTGATCCCGCGGGTGCGGGCGTTGGTGGCCGAACGGGAACGGGAGCGCGGCGGGGCACGGGTGGGGCCAAGCGCCTGAGCATGGGACCGACGCGGCGCCGCTAGGGTCGCGCCGTGCGGCACCACGCCGCCGAGGAGGGGAGGGAGACATGCATCGGCGTGTACGAGGGGCTCAACGGACCGATCACCTATGAGCGGGCGTTGGCCGCCGCGGTCGAGGCGGAGGAAGCCGGGTTCGACTCGTTCTGGCTGACGAACATCTTCGCGCTCGACGCGCTGACCGCGTTCGCCGGGATCGGGCTGCAGACCCGGCGGATCGAGCTGGGGACCAACGTGATCCCCATCCAGACCCGCCACCCGATGGTGATGGCCCAGCAGGCGCGCTCCACCACCGTGTTCACCGGACCGCGGTTGACGTTGGGCGTCGGGCTGTCGCACAAGTTCCTCATCGAGGGCGTGTTCGGCCTGTCCTTCGAGCACCGGGCCAAGGCCATGCGGGAGTACCTGGAGGTGCTGCAGCCGCTGCTGGCCGGAGAAGCGGTCCGCCACCGGGGCGCACTGCACAAGGTGACCGGGCAGATCACGATCGCCGACGGGGTGGCGCCGCCCGTGCTGGTGGCGGCCATGGGCCCGAAGATGCTGGCGGTCGCCGGGGCGTTGAGCGACGGGACGTTCCTCGGTTGGGCCGGGCCGACGACGATCCGGGAGCACGTGCGGCCCGTCATCAGCGAGGCGGCCGCAGCCGCCGGCCGGCCGGCGCCGCGCATCGGCACGACGCTGCCGGTGTGCGTCACCGACGAGCCGGCCGGTGCTCGCGCATTGGCGGGCAAGCTGTTCAAGGTCTACAGCGATGTGCCGTCATATCGCACCATCCTGGACCGCGACGGCAAGGCCACCGTGGCCGAGGCCGGCCTCATCGGTGGCGAGGACGAGGTCCTCGAAGGCCTGGTCGCCCTGGCCGACGCCGGCGCCACCGACTTCGGCGCCGCCGTGTTCGCCGCCAACCCGGAGGACCGGGCGCGGACCATGGCCCTGCTCGCCGCGGCGCGGTCGTAGCGGCGCATCGAGGCCGTCAGCGATGGCAGCACCTGAGGGGATCCCGGGCGTGCCGTTGACCGGCCGGTGGGTGGTCGCGCGACAACCCGAAGCAGGGCAGGCCGTCGTGTCGTCGTTCGACGATCCTGGCGAAGCTCTGCGAGCCGCAGGGGTGGGCCGCACCGGCGCAGCGATCGGCATGACAGTGGACAGCCATGACGAAGAACGCCTGACGCGTTTGATCGCCCGCGCCGCAGCAGCCGGCCAAACGTTGTTGACCCCCAGTGCCGCTCGGTGAGCCCGCGTGCGTGGGCAAGGTCACGGTGCCCCGCGAACACGGTCCAGCCCTCGGCGGCGAACCTGCGGGCGGTGGCGAGGCCGATGCCCCGACTGGCTCCGGTTATGAGGACGGCGGGCATGGGCGCTGCTCCTTCTGCATCGACCCCCATCGGGATCCGCGCCGACGCTACGGGCGCGCCCCGATGAGGATCGTCCGAGAAACCTCGGTTCGTCTCGCCGGGAAACCCCGTAGGCGGGTGCCGGGGCGGCGGGTCCCCCGGCTACTCGCGCTGACGGTGGCCGGGTGCTCGGCTGCGCGGTTGGAAGGGGGTGCCGTCGGGTTGTCGGAAGACGGGGTGTTGGTGTTCGTCGAGCTCGACGGTCCAGTGGTGGGTGTGGACGAAGACGTGGTGGCGTCGGCAGAGGAGGAGGCCGTTGGTGATGCTGGTGTGGCCGCCGTGTTGCCAGGGGGTGCAGTGGTGGGCGTCGCACCAGTGGGCTGGGCGGTCGCAGTGGGGGAAGCGGCAGGTGCGGTCTCGTTGGGCGATGGCGTTCCAGATGGCTTCGGGCCAGTCGCGGGTGGCTCGGCCGATGTCGAGGATGTCGCCCTCGGCGCCCATGACGGTGCGCACCCAGGCGGCGTCGCACCACGCCTCGGGTGGGAACGGCCGGTCGGGTTCGATGGTGGTGCCGTCGGCGCCGGGCCGCACGATGAGGTTGATGCGGTAGCGGCCGTTGCGTGATCGGTTGCCGGGGTGGTCACGGAGGGCTTGGGCGGCGAGGTCGACCAGGGCCTGGGCGCGCATCGAGCCGATGGGGAGCGCTTCGACGGAGGGGTCGCCGTTGCGGCGTGCTTGCAGCTGTCGGGCGATCGCCTGGTCGAGCGCCTGGTTGAGCAGGGTGCCATCGTGGGGGTTGAGGGTGCCGTCGAGTCGCCAGCGGCCGTCGAGCAGTTGGGAGAGGTGCACGGTGGCGGTTTCGGGTGGTGCGCCGGTTGGTTTGGTGGGGTCGTGGCGGCGGTCGGCGGCGGCGGCCTTCCAGGCGCGGGCGGCGGGGATGAGCTCGGTGATGGGCAGGGCGGCGAAGGCGGCGTCGGTGTCGGCGTCGTAGCGTCGGGGGTCGGCCCGGCGGCAGTCGACGAGGAGGCGGATCTGTTGTTCGTGGAGCAGGCCGCGTTCGGCGGCGGTCTGGCTGTGCGGTAGGTGCGGCAGTTCGGTGGCTTGGCGGGCCACGGCGCGTGCGGCTTGGCCGCTGAGGCCGCTGTGGCAGGCGAGCCAGGCTCCCGTCGAGGTGAACCCCTCGGCGGCGTAGCCGCCAGCCGCTTTGGTGCGGCGGACCTCGATGCGCACCAGCTCCTGGGCGAGGTTCACGATCTTCTGGAGCAATCCCACCCGGCAGGCGGGGTCGCCGGTCATCTGCAGCTGGTGGACCGCACGCTGCAACCGACACTCCACAACCTCCGCCATGCGGCAAAGTCTAGCGATGTTCGCCGCTCGACCGGACTCGAAATGCAGAGATCATGAACGGATTCTCGTGTTTGACGACGTCGTCACAATTCAACGGCCACGTGACCATTCCGGTCGCACGCCGAGCCTGTTCCCGGGGTCCGGTGTTGCTCCGGGCCGGCGGGAAATCATGTCAAACCCCAGCCCCCGGCAGCGAGCGAGCGCGGCGTATTAAAAGCATCAAAGGAGGGATCCCGAACTTGTGTCGTCGCTCGGCCTGTAGCGAAAGGAGCGAACGTGCTGATCGAGCGGTGACCGCCGAGTCCGCGAACCCGAACCACCCTCGCACCCACGCCCGCTAGGGTCGGCGGCCATGAGCACCGACCCATCGGCCCGACGCTTCGTGTCCTACATCGACAAGTCGCGCGCGTACTACGCCGCCCAGGGCTACGGCTCGCCGTACCGGTGGGCACGCCCCGCCGACCGCCCGGCGCTCAGCCGCCTCCCGGGCCCGCTGTCCACCCTGCGGGTTGGTCTGGTCACGTCCGCCTTCCCGCTGCCCCCGTCCGGCGAGGACGTCCCGGTCGAGGTGCCCTACGCCACGCCCGTCGAGCCGCTGCCCACCGGCCTGTTCACCGCCGACGACAACCGCGACCGCTCCGCCGCCCCCGCCAACGAGCGGGAGTCGTACCTCCCCCTCGCCCGGCTGCAGGAGCTGGCCGTCGCCGGCCGCATCGGTGAGCTCGCCCCCCGCTTCTACGGCGCCCCCTACGACTACTCCCAGCGCCGAACCACCGAGCAGGACGCCCCCGCGGTGGCCGCCTTCCTCCGGGCCGACGGGGTGCAGGCGGCGGTGCTGGTGCCCCACTGCCCGGTCTGCCACCAGAGCCTGTCGCTGGTCGCCCGCCACCTCGAAGCGGCGGGCATCCCCACCGTGCTCATCGGCTCCGCCCGCGACATCGTGGAGGAGATCGGGGTGCCCCGCTTCCTCTTCGTGGACTTCCCGCTCGGCTACCCGACCGGCAAGCCCGGTGACGCCGAGCAACAGCGCAGCATCTGCGCCCAGGCCCTCGACCTGCTCGAGTCGGCCACCGCCCCCCGCACCACGGTGCACGCCGACGCCGAGTGGGGCGACGATGCCTGGCGCACCGAGTACATGAAGGTCGACGAGTCCACCGCCGGCACGCTGGCCGCCGCCGGCGACGCCCGCCGCACCGACCAGGAACGGGCCCGGGTCGAGGGCCGCACCCGACAGAGCTGACGGACGAGCGGACGCATGCCCGAAGATCCACGACCGTTCCCGCTGCGCGACTTCCTCGGCTTCGACATCGAGCGCGGTGAGGGGCGGGCCACCGCCACGCTCACCCTCGACGACCGCCACCGCAACCCCTTCGGCCTCGCCCACGGCGCGGTGGCGTTCACGCTCATGGACACGGCCATGGGCGCCGCCGTGGTGTCGGTGCTGCCCGAGGGCGCCCAGTGCGCCACCATCGAGGTGCACACCCGTTTCCACGCCGGTGCCCGCGACGGCGGTCTGCGAGCCGAGGCGATCGTGACCACCCCCGGTCGGCGCATCATCCACCTCGAGGCGAAGACGTTCGACGACGCCGGGCGGCTGGTGGCCAGCGCCACCGGCAGCTTCGCCGTGTTCAGCCCCGCCGGCTGACCGTCAGCCGGCGGCGCCGAGGATGGCCACCAGCTCCCCGTGACCGCGGGCCCGGGCGTGCCCAGCGCAGTCACCCCCTCGCCGTCGGCCAGCGACGGGTCGGCGCCCGCGGCGAGCAGCAGCCGCACGATCTCCTGGTGCGCCGGGCCGCCGTCGCCCAGGATCACCGCCTCCAGCAGGGCCGTCCAGCCGAGCCCGTTGACGTGGTCCACGTCGATGTCGGTGCTCGTGGTCACCCAGCGGACGTAGTCCACATGGCCCCGCTCGGATGCGGGGATGACCGAGATCCCGCCGAAGCGGTTGCGGATGGTGAGATCGGCCCCGGCGGCGTGCAGCACCCGGCCCATGGCCACGCTGCCGGTCACGCCGGTGACCAGCCAGGGCGTGTCATGTCGATCGTCGAGGGCGTCCGGATCGGCCCCCCGCTCGACCAGCAGCTCGGCCACCGCGACGTGGTCGAAGGTGGCGGCCAGCAGCAGCGCCGTGCGCTGGCGCCCATCGCGGGCCTCGATGTGGGCCCCGTCATCCAACGCCGCAGCCACGGCGGCGACGTCGCCCGCCTCGGCCGCGGCCAACAGACCTTCGTCGGCACCGCGCCCGTCGCCGTCGCCGGCACCGCCCCCGTCGCGGCAGGCTGCCGGGCCCAGCATGCTCAGCACCGCCGCCGCCGCCATACCGAGCAGTACCAAACGGCTCGGTACGGTCGTCACCGATCTCACCGATCTCACCGAGCTCACTGCTCCCACGTCGGCAGGGCGGCCAGCACCGTGGCGGCGTCATCGGCGTGGGGGTTGAACACGCTCACGTAGGTGATCCCCAGGTCGCGCTCGAGCCTGCTCAGCTGGGCGCAGATCTCCGCCACCGTGCCCAGCGCCAGGAACGGACAGGTCAGCACGTCCACCAGCGAGCGCCCCTGTCGCTGGGCGATGCTCTGCGCCACGTACTCGCGGTCCTCGGTGATGACGAGCTGCTGCAACAGCACCTGCAGCTCCGGTGGCTGCGCCCGGCCGGCGGCGGCCGCCCGATCCCGCACCAGGCCCACGCGATCGGTCAGGCCGGCCCGGCTGAAGTGGGTGCGCACGTTGTGGCCCTGGCGGTCGGGGCTGAAACCGGTGAAGGCCACGATGTCCGCCTCCTCGGCGGCGAGGGTCAGCAACCGGTCGCCGTTGCCGCCGATCAACAGCGGCAGCGCCGCCCCCTGGACCGGTCGAGGCACGACGAAGTGCCCGTCGAGCCGCACGTGGCGGCCGGCAGGGGTGTGGACCGGCTCGCCACTGAACAACTGCCGCAGCGCCAGCACGTGCTCCCGCAACCGTTCGATCCGCTCGACCGGCCGGTCGTAGGCGATCCCGGCCCGCCGGTACTCGGCCAGCGCCCACCCGGCCCCCAGGCCCAGCTCCAGGCGCCCGTCGCTGAGCCGGTCGAGCGTGGCCGCGTCCTGGGCCAGCACCGCCACCTGGCGCAGATCGTTGTTCAGCACCAGCGTGCCCACCCGGATGGTGGTGGTGGCCGCCGCCACCGCCGCCAGGGTCACGAACGGCGAGCAGCCGTTGAGGTGGTCCGACAGCGAGAACGTGGAGAACCCCACCCGCTCGGCCCAGCGGGCCCGGGCCACGAGCTGCTGGTGGTCGTCGAAGCCGGGTGCGCTGAGGCCGAAGCGGAGCACCGACGCTCAGCCTGCGTCGCCCGGCGCGGCCGCGCCGCCGTCGTCGAGCAGCAGCGGCAGGGTGCTGATGCTGCGGACCTGCCCGCCGTACCAGTGGACCGGGCGCGTCTCGTCGAGCCGGAACGACGGGAACGCCCGCAGCCACTCCTCCAGGCCGACGCGCAGCTCCATGCGGGCCAGGTTGGAGCCCAGGCAACGGTGCACGCCCAGGCCGAAGCTGGCATGGCGGTTCACCGCCCGGTCGATCACCGCCTGGTCGGGATCGTCGAACACGGCCGGATCCCGGTTGGCGGCGGCGAAGGGCAACAGGATCCGCTCGCCGGGCAACAGGGTACGGCCGCCCACCTCGATCTCACCGGTGACGATGCGGGCCATGGTGGCCGGCGTGTAGAGCCGCAGCAGCTCCTCGATGGCCACCGGCAGCAGCTCGGGTTCGGCCGCCAGGCGCCGGCGGTCCCCGGGGTGGGTGGCCAGGTGCCACAGACTCGAGCCCAGGGAGCTCCACGTGGTGTCGATCCCGGCCAGCAGGAGCACGTACAGCATCCCGATGATGTGCTTGTCGCTCAGCGGCGCACCGTCCACCTCGGCGCGCAGCAGGTAGGTGATCAGGTCCTCGGGCGGCGCAGCAAGACGGCGGCGGGCCTCGAGGTGCTCGGCGAAGTACGCCCGTACCTCGCGGGATGCCGCGTTGAGGATGTCGGGATCGGCGGCGCCCACCTTGAGGATGCGGGTGACCCAGTCGGTGAAGCGGTCCTCCTCGCTCACCGGCACGCCGATCAGCCCGGCGATGACCCGCACCGGCAGGTGCTGGGCGAAGGCATCCGCCGCATCGCAGCGCCGCTGCCCGTCGCCGTCGGGCGCAGCGGCGGCGATCTCCTCCACGAGGTCCCGGGCGATCCGGCGGGTGATCGGCTCCAGCCGTTCGATGGCGGCGGGGGAGAAGGCGGGCAGCAACAGGCGCCGCACCTCGGCGTGCTCCGGCGGGTCGAGCGTGACCGGCGGCCCCACGAACAACGGGCCGTCGCCGGGTTTCGGGCCGATCACGCTCACCGTCACCGAGGAGAAGTGCTCGGTGTCGCGGGCCACCGCCTCGATGTCCTCGTAGCGGGTGGGGATCCACTGGCCACCCCAGCGCTCGGTGTAGGCCACCGGTTCGCGTTCGCGCAGATCCCGGAACGACGGGAACGGATCACGGACGAACGCCGGGTCGAAGATGTCGAGCTCCACTGTGCGCCGCACGGACATGCCACACCCCCCGATGAGACCTGCGTCACAGCCTAGTGGCGGGCGTCCGGCTCCGGGGGCGGCGAAGCCGCCAGCAGACCTAGCTCAGCCGTCGGAGCCGGCGAGCAGCGCGGCGAGACGCCGATGGGCCCGGAACGCCCGGGACTTCAACGTGCCCGTCGGGTGGCCGGTCAGCGCGCTGAGCTCGCCCAGGGTCACGCCGATGCCGTCGCACAGCCACAGTTGCCTGGCGGACTCCGGTTCGAGCGCGGCCAGGGCGTCGCGCACGGCGACCGCCGTCTCCGTCCGGTCGGGCTCGTGGTCATCGGCGATGTCGTGCAGCTCGCTCCACGCCACTGCCGGACGACGCCGCTCGTAGCGCTCGATGTCGATGCTGACCCGCACCGCGATCGTCACCAGCCACGGCAGCACCGGTCGGCTGAGGTCGATGCGGTCGGCCGCCCGCCACACCCGCAGCATCGTCTCCTGGGTGGCCTCCTCGGCCAGGGCCCGCCGGCCCAGCCGGGACAGGGCGATGCGGTGCACGGTGGCGCCGTAGCGGCGGTACAGCTCGGTCACGAGGTCCTCGTGGCTCGCCGGCAGCTCAGCCATGGCCCATCCCGACCGGTATCGCCGTCGGCCGAGCAGGGATCGACCGGCGGGCGGCTTGTACGATCCCGGCGCAGTGCTGGTCGGACGCAACGCGCAACTCGAGCTGATCGCCGAGGCCGTGCAGGCCGCCGGGCAGTGCGCCGCGCCGGTGCAGCTGCTGTACGGCGAGGCCGGCATCGGCAAGTCGAGCGTGCTCGACGCGGCCGCGGCCCGGGCGGCGGCCGCAGGGTACCTGGTGGTACGCGCCCACGGCGACGAGCTCGACCGGGCCCGTCCGTTCGCCCCGCTCCTCGACGGCCTGCGAGCGGCGGGCATCGGCCCCGGCGATCACAGCGATCCCGGGGATCCCGGCGATCCCGCCGGGACGGCCGATGGGCCGGCGGGTGCGGGGACCGACGGTGCGCCGGCGCGCTCCTCGCCGTTCGAGACCGGACCGGAACGGCGCGCCCTGCAGTGCGACGCCATCGTCGCCCGCATCGAGGCGCACTGCGAGACGCAACCGGTGGCGGTGTTCGTCGACGACCTGCAATGGGTCGATGCCGCCACGCTGCTGACGCTGTCGGTGCTGGGCCGGCGCACCGGGGAGCGGCCGCTGCTGCTGTGGTTGGCGTCGCGGCTGGCGGGCTCGGGCGACGACGACCTGCACCGGTTCATCGAGACGATGGCCCGCGCCGGTCAACGGAACCGGCTCGTGTGGCAGGTGCAGGAGCTGCCGCCGCTCGATGCCGACGCCGCCGGCCGGCTGGCCGCCCGCACCGCCGGTGCCCCGCTCGGTCCCCGCCTGGCCGAGCTGGTGGCGCGCTGCGCCGGCAACCCGCTGCTGGTCACCGAGTTGGTCGGCGCGCTGCGGGACAACGGCGACATCGTGCTCGAGCGCGCCCCCATCGCCGAGCTGGCACCGGGGGCCGGGGGCATCGAGCTCGCCTCGCTGCCCGACGCCTTCCACGCCACCGTGCTGGCCCGCATGGCGCAGCTCGGTGACGCCGACCGCCAGGTCGCCACCGTCGCCTCCGCTCTCGGCGCCCAGTTCACGCTGCTCGAGGTGGCCGCGGTGGTGGAACGGCCCGTGGCCGAGCTGCTGCCCGTGGTCCGCCGGCTGGTCGAGCTTCGCTTCCTGGTGGACACCGACGGACGCCTGCAGTTCCGCCACGACCTGGTGCGCGCCGCCGTGCACCGGGCGCTCAGCCCGTCGTTGCAGGCGGCGCTGCACCGCAGCATCGCCGACGCGCTGCTCGGGCTCGGTGCGCCGCTCTCCCGGGTGGCCGAGCACCTGGCGCTCGGCGCCGTGCCCGGGGCCGCCGACGCCGTGCAGCTGCTGCGCCGCGCCGCCGCCGAGATCGCGCACCGCGATCCGGTGGCCTGCGCCCGCCTGCTGCGCCGGGCCATCGAGCTGTGCCCACCGCACGAGGTCGAGCGCGACCTGCTGCTGGGCGAGCTGGTCGAGGCGTTGTCGTGGAGCGGGGAGACGAACGAGGCGGTGGCGGTGGGGTCGGCCCTGCTCGCCCGGCCGATCCCCACCGAGCTGGAGCGGTCGGTGCGCGCCGCTCTCGGCCGGGCGCTGTTGCTGCTGGGCCGCCCCACCGATGCCGTCGACCACGAGCGTCGACTGGTCGAGCTGTCCTCGGTGAACGGTGGTGCCTCCGCCTGGCCGCACGCGCTGTGCGCCGTGTGCCGGATCTTCGCCATGGACCTCGACGGTGCCCTGGAGGATGCGGCTCTGGCCGTGGCGGCCGGTGACGCCGAGGGCGATGCCGCCGGTGAGATCCTCGGCCGTTGCGTGCAGGCGTTCGGGCTCAACGCCCTGGGGGAGAGCGAGCGGGCGGTGGGCCTCGCCACCGAGGCGGTGCTGCGGGCCGACGCCACCCCCGGCGGGCAGGGCCACCGGCTGCACCCCCACCTGTTCCGGGCGATCACGCTGCTGACGCTCGGCCGGGTGGACGAGGCGCTGGCCGGCATCGCGCAGGGCCGCCTGCTCGGCGCCTCGATCGGCGCCCACTGGGCGATGGGCACCTACCACTTCGTCACCGCGCTCGCCCATTGGGACCGCGCCGCCTGGGACGACCTGCTGGCCGAGGTGGAGGCCGGCTTCGACGTGAGCGACGAGCAGGGCACGGCCATCGCCCAGGTGTGGGCGCTGGCGGTGGTCGGGCGGGTCCAGCTGTTCCGGGGCCAGCAGGCCGAGGCCGCCGCCACCCTCGATCGGGCCGATGCGGTGCTGGCCGGCGATGGGGTCCAGGTGGGCGTGGACTGGCTGCTGCACTCCCGGGCGTTGCTGCTGGAGGATCTGGGCCGCACCGGCGAGGCGTTGGAGCTGCTGCGCTTCGCCTGGCACGCCGCCACCGACCTGCAGGCCCGGGCGTCGCTGCTGGTGTTCGGCATCGACCTGGCCCGCCTGGCGCTGGCCGCCGGGGACCAGGCCTTCGCCGAAGAGGTGGCGACGGCGCTCACCGCCATCGCCGGCTCGGCTGCCGCCTCGGGGACCGACCGGTTGAGCGAGGCCCGGGCGGCGCTGGCCCGTGCCCTGGTGGCCGGCGACGGCGAGCGCGTCGTCGAGGTGGCCGACGCGTTGGAGGCGATGGGGCGTCCCTTCGAGACCGCCCAGGCCAGGGCCCAGGCGGCCGCCCTGTTGGCGGGCGATCGTCGCCAGGACGCCGGTCGCCAGGCCGCGCTGGCACTGGCCTGCTTCGAGGCCCTCGATGCCGAGCAACAGGTGGCGGCCCTGCGGCCGGTGCTGGCCGCGACCACCCCTCGCACCCCCGTGCGGCGTGTCGGGCGCGCAGTGAGCGGCTGGGAGTCACTGACGGCCTCGGAGCGCGAGGTGGTCGACGAGGTCAGCGCGGGCCGGTCCAATCCGGAGATCGCACATCGGCTCGGCATCAGCCGGCGCACGGTGGAAGCGCACCTGCGCAGCGTGTTCACCAAGTTGTCGGTCACCAACCGCACCGCCCTCGCCCTCGCCGCCGTGCAGCGGGCTCACGCCGAACCCTGACCGAACGTCGCCCCGCCCGCATCGGTGAACTCACCGAGCAGGCGCAGTGAGCTCACCGAGCAGGCGCGGTGAACGCACCGAGCAGGCGCGGTAGGGTCCGGCGCCGTGGACCTCCAGGGACGGGTGATCGTGGTGACCGGCGCCAGCCGGGGCATCGGCAAGGGCATAGCCGACTGGTTCGGCGCGCAGGGCGCAACGCTGGCGCTGTGCGCCCGCCGCGAGCCGGAGGCGCCGGCCGGCGCCCCGTGCCTCACCGCCTCCGTCGACGTCACCGACCACGCCGCCGTGCTGGCCTTCGCCCGCACCGCCGCCGAGCGCTTCGGGCCGGCCGACCTGTGGATCAACAACGCCGGCGTGCTCGAGCCCATCGTGGCCCAGCGGGACCTGAGCGCCGAGGCGCTCGCCGCGCACTTCGCCGTCAACGTCGGCGGTGTGCTCAACGGCACCCGGGCCTACCTGCACACGCTCGACGAGCACGATGCCCAGGGCGTGCTCGCCAACATCGGGTCCGGGGCCTCGCTGGCCGGACGAGCCGGGTGGAGCGCCTACTGCGCGGGCAAGGCCGCCGTCGACCGGCTGACCGAGACCGTCGCCCAGGAGGAGCCGGCGCGTTGCGGGCGGCCTGGTCGGTGTCGCCGGGGCTGGTGGACACCGCCATGCAAGAACTGATCCGCAGCCAGCCGGAGGAGCGCTTCCCCAGCGTGGGCTGGTTCCGGGAGCGCAAGCAGGCCAACGCCTTCAACGAGCCGTGGTGGGTGGCCCGGGCCATCGCCGGCTGGGCCTTCGGCGACGGCGAGCCCCCCGCCAGCGGCTTCGTGCGGGTACCCGAGCAGTCCGCCTGATCGCGCGACGCAGCACGCCGCGGCGGCGGGATCGGGGCGGCGCGAGCGCGTCGCCTACGCTGCGGGCGGGATTGCTCAAGGGGGAACGATGGTGCAGGAGCAGGCGGTGGCCGAGCGCGCCGTGGACGGGACTGGCGCGCAGCTGGATCACGAGGCGATCATCATCGGCGCCGGCGTGGCCGGCATCTACCAGATCAAGCGGCTGGTGGACCTGGGCATCCGGGCGACGGTGCTCGAGACCGGTGACGACCTCGGCGGCACCTGGTACTGGAACCGCTACCCGGGCGCCCGCTTCGACTCGGAGAGCTACACCTACGGCTACTCGTGGTCCAAGGAACTGCTCGAGGAGTGGCACTGGAAGGAGCGGTTCTCCAGCCAGCCGGAGAACCACCGCTACCTCAGCTTCGTGGCCGACAAGTTCGACCTGCGCCGCCACATGCAGTTCGGCAAGAAGGTCACCGCCGCCCACTTCGACGACGAGCGCTCGACCTGGGCGGTCAGCGTCGACGACGGGCGCACGCTCACCTGCCGCTTCCTGATCACGGCGCTCGGCCTGCTGTCGGCCGCCACGCCGCCGCGCTACCCGGGCGTCGACGAGTTCAAGGGCCGCTCCTGGCACACCTACTACTGGCCGCACGAGCCGGTGGAGCTGGCCGGCCAGCGGGTGGCGGTCATCGGCACCGGCGCCACCGCCATCCAGTGCATCGCCGCCATCGCCGACCGGGTGGAGACGCTCACCGTGTTCCAGCGCCGGCCCAACTGGGCGGCGCCGCTGCACAACGGCCCGATCTCCGACGAGGAGATGGCCGACATCCGCCGTCGCTACGACGAGATCTTCGCCAAGTGCGCCACCACCCCGGGCGGTTTCGAGCACGCCCCCGACCGGCGCGGGTTCCACACGCTGAGCGCCGAGGAGCGCCGCGCCTTCTGGGACGAGCTCTACGAGCAGCCCGGTTTCGGCATCTGGCTGGGCAACTTCCGCGAGATCTACATGGACGAGGAGGCCAACGCCGAGCTGTCCGCCTACATCGCCGAGCGCATCCGCCAGCGGGTCAAGGACCCGGTGCTGGCCGAGAAGCTCATCCCCAAGGACCACGGCTTCGGCGTGCAGCGCGTCCCGCTCGAGACCAACTACTTCGAGGTCTACAACCGCGACAACGTGCGCCTGGTGGACCTCGCCGAGACGCCGATCGAGCGGATCACCGAGCACGGCATCCGCACCACCGCCGAGGACCTCGCCTTCGACATCATCGTCTACGCCACCGGCTTCGACGCCATGACCGGCGCGTTCGACCGCATCGACATCCGCGGCGCCGGTGGCGTGTCGCTGCGGGAGAAGTGGCAGGACGGCCCGGTCACGTTCCTGGGCATGGGCGTGCACGGCTTCCCCAACCTGCTGATGCTGGCCGGCCCGCAGAGCGGCTCGGCGTCGGCCAACTTCCCACGCGGCATCGAGGCCGGCGTCGACTGGGCCACCGGCCTGCTCGAGCACGTCCATACCAATGGGTATGTGCGCTTCGAGCCCAGCGCGGCGGCGGAGCACGAGTGGACCGAGCACGTCAAGGACATGTACTCGATGGTGTTGATGCGCAACGCCAAGAGCTGGTTCACCGGGTACAACTCGAACGTGGACGGCCACGAGCACGGCAAGACCCGCTACCTGGTCTACAACGGCGGCGTGCCCCGCTTCGTCCGCCGGCTCAACGAGGTGGCCGACGGCGGGTACGCCGAGATCGACTTCGCCTGAGCCGGGGCGGGGATCGTGAGCGGCAGCCAGGGGGACTGGTCCGTCGAGCTGGCCGAGCTCGACGCACGGCTCGGCCACGCCAGCCGGCTCGGCGGTGAGGAGGCGGTGCGCCGCCAGCACGACGCCGGCCGGCTCACCGTGCGGGAGCGCATCGATCGACTCGCCGATCCCGGCAGCTTCGAGGAGGTCGGCCGGCTCGCCGGTCGGGCGGTGCGCAACGAGGACGGCACGCTGGACACGGTGATCCCCGCCAACTTCCTGTGCGGCACCATCGAGCTCGACGGCCGCCCGGCCGTGGTCACCGGATACGACTACACCGTGCGCGGCGGCGCCATCGAGGGCGGGCTGATGGACAAGCGGCCCTTCGCCGAGCGCATGGCGCACGACCGCAAGATCCCGTTGATCCGCCTGGTGGAGGGCGTGGGCGCCAGCGTCCGCGGGCTCAAGTCGATGGGGGCCACCTATGTGCCGTCGGTGCCGGGCTGGGAGTGGTCGGTGGCCAACCTGTCCCGCGTGCCGGTGGTGTCGGCCGCGCTGGGCTCGCTGGCCGGGCTGCCGGCCATCGAGGTGACCGCGGCCCACTTCTCGGTGATGGTCAAGGGCCAGGCCCACGTGTTCGTGGCCGGCCCGCCGCTGGTGAAGGCGGCCAGCGGCGTCGACATCGACAAGGAGTCCCTCGGTGGCTGGCAGGAGGCCACCCGCAACGGTGCCGTCGATGCCGCGGTGGACACCGAGGAGGAGGCGCTGGCGCTGCTGCGCCGGGTGCTCGGCTACCTGCCCACCAACGTGTGGGAGCTGCCGCCCCGCTCGGCCGCCGCCGACAGCCCCGGGCGGACCGACCCGGCGCTGCGCACGCTGGTGCCCGGTCGTCGGCGGCCCTACGACGTGCGGCGGTTGTTCGAGTTGGTGGCCGACGCCGGTTCGGTCACCGAGATCGCCCCGCTGCACGCCCGGGCGGCGGTGGGGGCGCTGGCCCGCCTCGACGGCTACCCGGTCGTGTTCCTGGGCAACGACGGGCGCTTCGACGGCGGTGGGCTGTCGCGGGAGGCGGCCGACAAGGCGGTGCGGCTGATCGATCTCGCCGACACGTTCCACCTGCCGGTGGTGGCGTTCTGGGACCACCCCGGCATGCTCATCGGTCTGGAGGCGGGCGCGGCGGCGTGCTGCGGGCCGGCTGCCGGGCGCTGTCGGCCGTGTACGAGGCGGAGGTGCCCTGGGCGTCGGTCATCGTGCGCCGGGCCTACGGCGCAGCGGGAGCGGCCCACCGCAACCCGGCCCGCTACACCTACCGGGTGGCCTGGCCGTCGGGGGAGTGGGGATCGCTGCCGTTGCGGGGCGGGGTGGACGCCGCCTACCGCCGGGTCATCGCCGAAGCGGAGGACCCGGCCGCGAAGCGGGCGGAGCTGCAGCGCGAGTACGAACAGGTGACCTCACCGTTCCGCACCGCAGAGCTGTTCGGCGTGGAGGACATCATCGACCCGGCCGAGACCCGGCCCCGGCTGTGCCGGTGGGTGCAGGGGGCGTACCGGACCATGGCGGCCGGACCGGTCGGCCCGTCGGGCCGCACGTTCCGTCCCTGAGCACCCGGCGCCGGGAGCGATTGGCGACCGGGCGATCAGGCCGTGTCCCCCTTGCCGTGAGGAACCATCGGGCAATGATGTGTTTGAGCGCCCGAATGGGCCTTGGATCGCATCATGCCGCTGCGGGCTGCACCCATCGCCATGCGAGGTCGATGCGGCGGACATCTGCTTGCGGTTCGCCGGCGCAGCACAGCGACGTGGGCGTGGTCCGTGCGGCACCGGGCTGGCGTCAGGTCGGGATCGCGAACGCCGGCACTCGACGACCGCTAGCGAGCGGGACAACGCAACCGCGCAAGATGTGTTTGAGCGCCCGAATGGGCGTTGGATCGCATCATTTCCTCGATGCAGCGTGCGAGCACCCTGCGAGGGCACGCGCCTGGCACCGCCGCCCTGCAAGCGCGGTGCAACGATCGTGCAAGGGCCGGTGCGCATGATGGTCCCATGCGGCGCGACATCGAGTTCGACGCCGAGGGCACGACGCTGCGGGGATGGCTGGTCACCCCCGATGGCGGCGGCGGGCCGTTCCCCACCGTCGTCATGGCCCACGGGTTCTCGGCGGTCAAGGAGATGTTCCTCGACCGCTACGCCGAGCGCTTCGCCGACGCCGGGGTGGCCAGCATCGTGTACGACAACCGGAACTTCGGCGCCAGCGACGGCCAACCCCGCCAGGAGATCGACCCGTGGGCCCAGGTCCGCGACTACCGCCACGCGTCACCTTCGCCACCACCCTGGCCGAGGTGGATGCCGGCCGCCTGGGTGTGTGGGGTTCCAGCTACTCCGGGGGCCACGTGTTGGTGGTGGCCGCCATCGATCGGCGGGTGCGGGCGGTGGTGTCCCAGGCGCCGGCCATCTCCGGCTGGCGCAACGTGGCCCGCCTCGTCCGCGCCGACCTCATCGCCCTCTACCGGGCGCAGTTCGATGCCGACCGCGCCGCCCGCTACCGGGGCGAGCCGCCAGCCATGGTGCCGGTGGTGGCCGAAGGCATGTTCGACCCGTGCGCGCTGCCCACGCCGGACTCCTGGCAGTGGTTCACCGAGGCGGGCAGGACGATCGCGCCGTCGTGGCGCAACGAGGTGACCCTGCGCAGCGTGGAGATGCTGACCGAGTACGACCCCGGCGTCTACGTGCCGCGGATCAGCCCCACGCCGCTGCTCATGGTCATCGGCGCCCGGGACCACCTCACGGTGGCCGATGAGGCCCTCGCCGCCTACAACCAGGCGTTGGAGCCGAAGCGGCTGCTGCTCGTCGAGGGCGGCCACTTCGACGTGTACACCGAAGCGTTCGAACAGACCGCCGGGGCGGCGGCGGGCTGGTTCGCCGAGCACCTGTGACGCCGATGCGTCGCGTCGTCGCTGAGGCGGCCCGATCGCGGTTCGGGGCCGGGGAGGGGCGGCCCCGAGCCGTCGGGCGGTCAGCCCTCGGCCAGCGCCGTGCGCCAGAAGCCGAGCATGTCCTCCCGGAACACCTGCGGCTGGTCGCCCGAACTACCGATGCGGGCGCCGCGCACGCCGAAGCCGGCCTTCACCGCGTAGCGCATCACCTCGCGGTCCGTCAGCGCCGCGTCGGGCCGGCCGGTCAGCGGGTGGATCATGGCGCCATCGTCGTCGAGGTAGACGGTGGGGGCGTGCGGTGACACCGACGCCTCGGCGATGTGCTCCACCGGCGTCTCCCGGTCGAAGCTGTGCCCGGCGCCGGCCACCAGCCGGAACGTTGCGTCGCCCCCGCACAGCACCATGGCGTGCACGTGGGCCTGCACCTGCTGGGGCGAGCACCAGTCGTCGTGCTCGCCGATGATGGCCCGCAGCGTGGTCGCCCCCAGGGACGGGCGCAAGAACTGCTGGCCGCACCACGGGTAGGCGGCGTACACGGCGCGCAGACGGAGGCCCTCGCCCACCACGGCGCCGGCGTAGCGGTCCATCGCCGCCGTGACCACGGCCGAACCGCCCCGGCTGTGGCCCTGCGCGCCGATCCGGGCGGCGTCCACCTCGGGCCGGGCCGCCAGCGTGCGCAGTGCGGCGAGCACGTCGTAGGCGCTCGCCGCGAACGAGTACTGGGTCTGGTTGGCCACCGTGGAGGTGACCGCCCGGGCGCCGAACGGATCGATCACGAACGCGGCCACGCCTTGGCGCACCAGGGCGTCGGCGTGGGCCAGGTGGCTGGGCGCCACCCCCAGGCTGCCCGGCGTGATGACCACGGCCGGGTGCGACGCCCCGGCGCCGATGGATCCCGCCGTACCGGTCGGTACGAACAGCTTGCCGTCGATGCGGCGGGCCACGAGCCCGGCCCCCGCGCTGATCACCTCGTGGTAGTTGACCGGGTCGGCGCTGTCGAACTCGATGGTCTCCCCGGTCACGCCGCAGGGCAGCGTGACGTCCTCGTCCCGGAATCGGTGCTCCACGCCGGCGGACGGTAGCAGCCGTCGGCCGCCATCACGCGCGGCTCAGGCCAGGCCGAGCTGTTGGTCCAAGCGGTGGTGGTAGTGGCGGATGCGGATCTCGAGGTAGTCGCCGAGCACCAGCCGGTCCTGGCGGCCGAAGCGCAGACCCCGCTGCACCCGCACCAGGTTGTCGGTGTCCTGGTCGAAGACCATGCCCAGCTGCTCGAAGCCGCGGGCGTTGCACCAGCTCTCGTCGGAACCGAGCAGCTGCATCGGGGCGGTCCGGTACGGGCGCCCGTCGGTCGGCTTCGGGTGCAGGATGAAGATCTCCATCAGGCTGCGGTTCGGGTCATCACCCCAGGGTCGGAAGCGGTAGGCGATGGGCAGGTACACCCCGAGCCACGGGAAGAAGTTCGGGAACAGGTGGTACTGGTCGGTATCGAGCAGCTCGGCATCGGACAGCTCGGCGAGGTCCACGCCCCACAGCTCCGACAACCCCTCCCGCATGCGCTCGGCCAGGAACGGGCGCGCCCGCACGTCGTCGGGCACCGGCCGCTGGAACCGCTTGGGCAGCACCCGCTGCGCCTTCTCGGCGATCTCGCGCTCGCTGACCTTGCCCTGCAGCGCGGTGATGGGCAGCCCGGTGGCCTCCAGCATGCGGGTCAGGTTCGGGCCGAGGGTGTCCTGCTGGGCATCGTTGTCGTTGGCGAAGCGAACGGTGTGCGGGTGGGTGGCGGCCACGTGGTACGTCTCGAGGAACGCCTCCATCGTCGCCTTCCAGTTCGCCTCGATGATGCGCCCGGCGTGGGCGAACACGTAGCGGTCCTCCAGCGGGTGCTCGGCGAAGTGCTCGGCCAGCGGGTGGCTGTACCGCTCGAACGGCTCGGCATCGGGATCGGGGTTCACGAACACGAACCCGCCCCAGGTGGCCACCTGCGCCTCCGGCAGCCGCATGGCGTCGCGGTCCACGTGGGCGAAGTCCCACTCGCCCGGCAGCGAGCGCAGTGTGCCGTCGAGGTCCCAGGTCCCGCGTGGAACGGGCAGCGCAGCACGCCCACCTTGCCCTCGCCCTCGGCCAGGGTGGTGCCCCGGTGCAGGCACGAGTTGTGGAACGCCTTGATGGTGTGCTCATCGGTCCGCACGACGATGAGCCCCACATCGGCGACCTCGTAGGTGATGAAGCTGCCCACCTCGGGCAGGTGCTCCAGCCGGCACGCCAGCTGCCACACCTTCGGCCAGAGCCGTTCGGCCTCCAGCCGGGCGAAGTGCGGCGACGTGTAGCGGTCGAGGTCGATGCGGGTGTCCCCGGGCCAGTCGTAGCGCTGCACCCGCAGCGACCGCGGCGGTTGGACGGCATCGCCGTCGAGCACCGACTGGTAGTCCTGGCCCGCCGAGCGGGCGGTCCCCGTGCCGTCATCGTCTGCGCCCCCGTCCCCGCCGATCCGTCGCCGGCGCGCCCCGGCGGGCGAGACGCAGCCGAGGGCGCAGCCTAGGCGGGGGCGGGCACCCGGTCTCAGGGCTCGAGCGGCGGGGGCTCCTCCAGCAGCGAGGCGGCGAACAGGCGCAGCCGGGCCAGCGCCGGATCGCCGTCGGCGACGGTGCCCTTGGCGGCCAGCGAGGCCTTGAGGCGTTCGTAGGCGTCGGCCTCCAACCCGCAGCGGACGCAGTCCTCGAGGTGGGCGCTCAGCTGGGCGGCCCGGACGTCGTCGAGCTCGCCGTCGAGGTAGCGCTGCAGGAGCTTGCCGACGGTGGCGCAGTCCAACTCGTCGGGGCGGCGTCGCCAAGGCCATCTCATCGTCCACCTCCCAGCTCGAGGCCTTCCCGTTCCACCGCAGCCCGCAGACGCCGCCGGGCCCGGTGCAACCGGCTCATCACCGTGCCCACCGGTACGCCCAAGGCCGCAGCCGCCTCGGCATAGCTGAGCCCGTCGAGGTCCACCAACTCGACCGGTCGCCGGAAGCGCTCGGGCAGCTCCCCGAGCGCTCGCTCCAGCGCGGCGTCGAGCCGGTCCTCCACGAGCAGCGACTGCTCGTCGATGGTGAGGCCGGCCAGCACGTCGATCCCGCCATCGCCGTCGCGCAGCACCTCGGGCCGGGCCCGACGTGCGTTGTTGCGATGGGCGTTGCGACAGATCGTCAGCAGCCAGGCGCGTGGGTGACGGCCGTCGAAGCGGCCGATCCCCCGGTAGGCGCGCAGCAGGGTGTCCTGCACCAGGTCCTCGGCCTCGGCATCGTGGCGGGTGAGCGAGCGGGCCACCCGCAACAGCACGGGCAGCTCGGGCACGACGAACCGTTCGAACGCCTCCCGGGCGGAGGACGCGTCGGTCGCCGGGGGCCGGCTCACGACCCGGCGAGCCGGAGGACCTCGTCCTCGTCGATGAGCCCTGCCAGCGGCTGAGCTCGGTCCCGTCGGCGCCGAAGAGGATGCCGGCGGGCTGGCCGCACCCGAGCGCCTGCCACGACTCGAACGACTCGTCCCACAGCATGGTGAAGGTGATGCCGCCCTTGGCGACGAGTCGCGGGCGAGCTCGAGGTCATCCTGCGTGCCGAGACCCACGACGCGCAGCTGGTCGGCGTGCTGTCGAGCGAACTGCTCGACGCCGGGCGACTCGGCCCGGCAGATGGTTCAACTGGGCGCCCACATCCACACCAGCAGCGGTTTGTCGGCCGGCAACAGGCTGTCGAGCGGCACGGCCGCACCGCTGGCGATGTCGGTGACCGTCACCGCCGGCAACGGTGACGCCTGGGCGGCCCCGCCGGCGGAGCTCTCGGCCCCGGTCGACGTGGCGGCCGACCCGGCGACGTCGCCGGCTCCGTCCGCGCCGCTGCCGCCGCAGGCGCTGAGCACCAGGGCACCGCCGAGCGCAAGCCCGGCCAACGTCTTGGTCCACGTGGGCATCGTGCGGAGATCCTCCCGGGTCGGGGCGAACGGTTGCACTCGAAACCGATCCGCCCATCCGCGTATTCCCGAGCCTTCCGAACAGCGCACGTTGACCAAGATGTGCCCTTGCGCGCGCAGGTGACCGCGAAGGGGAAGGAGTGGGGCAGGCTTCGGACCGCGTGGAGGGACGAACGATGTCAGACGGCCCGGCATTCGTCGACGACTGCACCAACGCCCGCATCCTCGTCGTCGACGACGACGAGGCCAACGTCGCTGCTCCGCCACCTGCTGGCCCGCTCCGGCTACCGCGACCTGCACACCGAGCGGGACTCCTCCCGCGTGCTGCAGCGCTTCGAGGCCCTCCGGCCCGACGCCGTGCTGCTGGACCTCCACCTGCCACCGCCCGACGGGCTCACGCTGCTCGCCCAGCTGCAGCGCCGCATCGATGCCGACGACCTCGTGCCGGTGCTGGTGCTGACCGCCGACGCATCCGCCGCCGCCCGGCGCCGGGCTCTCGCCGCCGGCGCCCACGACTTCATCACCAAGCCCTTCGACCGCGCCGAGCTGGCCCTGCGGTTGCGCAACAGCCTGACCCTGCAGGCCCGTCACCGGGCGCTGCAGCGCCATGCGGCCGCCATCACCGCCGCGTTGCACGCCGCGACGACGCCGAGCGGGCGGCCGTCGCCGAGCTGCAGGCGGCCCGCTCGGATCGAGACGGTGCTGAACACGCGGGGCCTGGCCATGGCGTTCCAGCCGGTGGTCGATCTGCCCACCGGCGAGATGATCGGTGCCGAGGCGCTGGCCCGGTTCCTGATCGAACCGCACCGCGACGCCGCCGCCTGGTTCGCCGAGGCCGCCGACGTGTCCCTGGCCATCGACCTCGAGGTGGAAGCGGTCCGCGCCGCGCTCGAACGGCTGGCCGACCTGCCCGGCGGTACGTTCCTGTCGATCAACGCGTCGGCCCGCACGATCGCCTCCGCCCAGCTGGCGGCGCTGCTCGACGACTGCGGCGCCCTCGAACGGCTGGTCATCGAGCTCACCGAGCACGAACAGGTCCAGGACTACGCCCGCCTGCACGCGGCCCTGGCCCCGTGGCGGCTGCGCGGCCTGCGCCTGGCCGTGGACGACACCGGCAGCGGCTGGTCCAACCTGCAGCACATCCTCCGGCTGGCGCCCGACATCATCAAGCTCGACCGCGCCCTGATCGCCAACATCGATGTGGACCCCGGCCGGCGGGCGTTGGTCACCTCGATGGCCGCCTTCGCCGCGGAGACCGGCGCTGGTGGTGGCCGAGGGCATCGAACGTCCGGAGGAGCTGACCGCGCTGTGCGCCATGGGCGTGCGCTACGGGCAGGGCTACCTGCTGGGCAGCCCATCGCTCGACCCGTTGGCGCTCGGGGTGGAACCCGCCGCGCTGGACACGCTGCAGGGCCTCACCCCGGTGCCCGCCGCCGGCGGCGACGCTCGACGGCCGGCCACCACGCCGGACATGACCACCGTGTTCCGCCAGAGCCCGAGCCACCACCTGCTGCTGGCGCCCGACCTGCGCATCCTCGACGCCACCGACGGCTACCTCGCCGTCACCATGACCCGCCGGACCGACATCGTGGGCCGGCACCTGTTCGAGGTGTTCCCCGACAACCCCGACGACGGCGACGCCACCGGCGTGCGCAACCTGGCCGCATCGCTGGACCGCGTCCGCTACCGCCGCGCCCCCGACGTGATGGCGGTCCAGCGCTACGACGTGCGCCGGCCGGCCGAGCAGGGCGGCGGCTTCGAGCCCCGGTACTGGAGCCCGCGCAACGTGCCGGTGCTGTCCGAGCAGGGCGCGGTGGTGGCCATCATCCACCAGGTGGACGACGTGACCGAGCTGGTCCGGTTGCGCGGCGGTGCCCCGCCATCGATCGGCGCCGCGGGAGACCGGGGAGCCGCCGACCCCGTGGCCGACCCCGTGGCCGACCCTGTGGCCGACCCCGCGGCCGGCGTGGCCGGCCGGGCGGGCCTGCAGATCGCCACCACCATCGAGGAACGGCTGTACCAACGCGGTCTGCTGCTCGAGCAGGCGAACGAACGTTTGCGGGAGCTCGACCGCTTGAAGAGCGACTTCCTCGGGCGGATGAGCCACGAGCTGCGCACCCCGCTCAACGCCATCCTGGGCTTCGGGCAACTGCTGCAGCTCGAGTCGCTCACCCCCGACCAGGAGGAGGCCACCGAGCACATCGTCCGGGCCGGCCGCCACCTGCTCGACCTGATCAACGAGGTCCTCGACATCGCCCGGATCGAGTCGGGCTCGATCAACCTCTCGATCGAGCCGGTCCAGGTGCGCGACGCACTGGCCACCGCGGTGGGCCTCGCCGCGCCGCTCGCCGAACGGGCCGGCGTGCGCATCGACGTCAGCCCGGTGCCACCGGAGCGCTTCGCCGCCGCCGACCGCCAGCGGCTGCTGCAGGTGCTGCTCAACCTGTTGAGCAACGCCATCAAGTACAACCGACCGGGCGGTACGGTCAGCGTGGCGAGCACGGCCGAGCACGGCACCGTGCAGCTGCGGGTGCGCGACGAGGGTCACGGCATCGATCCCGCCGTGCGGTCGCGCCTGTTCCTGCCCTTCGACCGGTTGGGCAAGGAGCAGAGCGACATCGAGGGCACCGGCGTGGGCCTGGCGCTGGCCCGGGGCCTGGCCGAGCGCATGGGCGGCACCCTGGAGCTCGAGCACAGCGACGAGCGCGGCAGCACGTTCGTGATCGACCTGCCGGTGGCCGAGCCGCCCGCCCGCCCGCTGCCCGCCGAGCCGGCGGCCGGCGTGGTGGACCTGCGCGACGAACCGGCGGCGGCCACCGTGCTCTACATCGAGGACAACGCCTCCAACATCCGACTGGTCGAGGCGGCGCTACGGCGCCTGGCCGGGGTGCGGCTCATCACCGCCATGCACGGCCGGCTCGGCCTCGAGCTGGCGATGGCGCAGCAGCCCGACCTGGTGCTGTTGGATCTGCACCTGCCCGATCTCGACGGCGAACAGGTGCTCGGCCTGCTGCGCAGCGACGCCGCCACGGCCGCCACGCCCGTGGTGGTGCTGTCCGCCGACGCCACCGCCGGCCACGTCGAACGGTTGCTCGCCGCCGGCGCCGACGACTACCTCACCAAGCCGATCGAGCTCGACCGGCTGCTCGCCGCCGTGCGGCGCCACACCCGCTCGGGCCCGGCGGTGGCCGGGCCTCCGACGGCGGCGCGACGTCGCCCGTTGAACGGGGATCCGGCGCCGCGATGCCCGGCGCGGCGGCCCGGGGCGATCGCCACCCGGGCCGCCGCGGTCAGCTCACGAGCTCTTGCACAACCCCGAGGACTGGTCGTACTCGCAGTTCTTGGACTTGCCCGACAGGTCGATGACGTTGCCCTGCGGTTCCCACAGCTGCTTGGTCGAGCTCCACTTCTGGAGCAACCCGCCCTCGGTGAAGTACGCGTCCTTGGTGCCGTCCATGTTGAACTTGATCCCCGGCAGCAGGTACGGGTGGGTCATGTCCATCGAGTGGACCGCCAGCATCAGGTTGGTGCGGGAGAGCCCACCCTCCAGCTCGCCGGCGATCTGCACCGCCTGCACCCACGACCAGGCGAAGTAGATGCCGGAACCGAGCGTGCTCGACGAGCTGGGGTCGATGCCGTGCTCCTCGAGCACCTCGCGGGACCAGGCGATGTACGGATCGGTGGCCTGGCTGGGGTCGTTGATGTCCTTGCCGCCGGCGTTGACCTGCCACCACCCGTCCGAGGCGGCACCGTCACCGCCGACCGCATCGGCCTTGACGTAGGTGTTGCCGGGGCACACCGACGGCTGGAACAGGTAGTCGGCGGTGTCGTGCATGCCGTTCTGCGCCGCCTCGATCACCGCCTGCGTGCAGAACGAGGAGAACACCATGGCGATGAACACGTCGGGATCCTTCGACTTCAGCGTGGTCATCGGATCGGTCACCGTCGGTGCGGTGGGCTCGATCGTCTCGCTGACGTACTCGATGTCCTCGGCGTGCTCGGATTGGTCCACATACGCCTTGAAGGCGACGTCATAGGCCTTGCCGAAGTCGTTGTTGGACACCAGCGACGCAACCACCACCTTGCCGTCATCGGCGGAAAGCTCGTCGAAGCGCTGATCCACGAACGCCCCCCACATCACCGCCTCGGTGGTGTACGCCAGCTGCATGCCGGTGGTCCAGGGATGGTTGACCGGGTCCGCCCAGGCGGGGTGGCCGCTCTGCACGAAGGGCTGCGGCACACAGCGCTCGTTGAGCTTGTCGTAGGTCTTGAGCGCGGGGGCGCTGCCCAGCGTGGACATGGCGAACACGCGCTCGGAGTCGAGCAACTCGTCCACCAGTGGGATGGTGCGCGCCGGGTCGTAGTTGTCGTCCTTCTGGATGTAGTTGATCGTCCGGGTCTTCCCGGCGCTGTCCTTGAAGGCACCGGCTTCGTTGTAGTGGTCGAACACGGCGGTGAACGCCCGGCCCACGTTGCCGTAGTCGGCGGCGGCGCCCGACTGGGGCAGGGTCTGGCCCACCTTGATCTCGGTGTCGGTCAGTCCCTCGGTGTCCGACCACCCGGCCGGGCAGGCCGACAGATCGAGCACGTAGCCCGCCGGTCCCTCGATCTTCTTGCCGTCGGCCGATCGGGTGGTCTCCTTCTCGATGCGCTCGACGATGGCGGCGCGCTGGTCGGCCCACAGGGCCTCCCATTCCTCCATCGAGGCCGGTTCCTCACCGGGTTTCGCCGTGGTGCCGGTGCCCCCGGTGGTGGCGGGCGCCGCCGTGGTGTCCGACACGGCGGACGTGTCCGTGGCCACGGTGCTGGCGGTGGCGGCTGCGTCGTCGCTGCTGCCGTCGTCGCCCCCACAGGCGGCGGCGAGCACGCCCAACAGCGCCGCGGCCGCGCCGAGACGGTGTGATCTCATCGGTTCCCCCTTTGCCATGCCGACCGGTCTGTTTCCCCCATCCGGTCGCAGGTGGCGGGATCGTAGCCCGGCACCGCCCTGTGGCGACGGTCACTTGGTGCGATGGCGGTCACGTTCGGCGCCGGCCCTTGCCGGTTGGTCCGCTGGGACTGATACGGACGTGTCATCAGGGTCGGGCCCGCTCAGGACAACGCCGGTCGAGGCCGATCGATCCTCGACTCGGGAGGTTCGATGCGCAAACGGATGTTGGCGATGACCGCGGTGCTGGCCCTGTGCACCGCGCTGCTGACGGCGTTCATGGTGGCGGAGGTCCGCACGCTGGTGGACCACGGCGAGCACATGGACGCCATCCGGCGGATGACCGTGCTCACCACGCAGCTCAAGGCGGCCGACGAAGAGGCCTGGACGGCGGTGGCCGAGCTGGGCATGGCCATCGATCAGCAGGGCTACGCCGAATCCGCCTCGGCACTGGCCGCCGCCCACGAGCGCCGCCACACCGCCGCCCGGGCCATCGCCGCCCTGGCCGGGGAGCTCGACGAGGAGGACGAGGCCATCGCCGCCAAGGCCGGTGAGCTCGATGCGGTGCTGACCGAGCTCGACGAGTCGGTGGCCCAGTTCGGCGCCGTGACCATCGAACAGCGTGACGCGCTCATCCTCGGGCTGGCCGCGAACCGCAAGGACGAACGCTCCGACGACGCCGTGCGCCTCGACAACGAGCTGATCGCCATGATCACCGAGCACGGCACCGAGGAGGCTGACGGGGCCGAGCGGGCCGGACGCCAGGCCTTGCTGGGGGTGGTGGCGGGCGGGATCGGACTGGTCGTGCTGTCCATCGCCGGCTCGCTGGGCAACAGCCGCTCGGTCACCCGGCGCATCGGCGGCGCGGTCGGTGGGCTGACCGAGGCCGCCTCGGGGCTCGGGGCGCTCGGTGGGCGGTTGCGCAGCGCCGCCTCGACCAGCGCCGAGCGCTCCGACGTGGTGGCCGGCGCCGGCGCGGTGGTGGGCGCCAGCGTGCGGGAGGTCACCGTGGCCGTGGAGCAGCTTCGGCAGCTCGATCGAGGAGATCGCCCGCACGGCGGCGGAGGCCCGCATGGTGGCCTCCCAGGCGGTGGAGGAGGCGGCGGAGACGAACCAGACGGTGGCCCAGCTCGGTCAGTCGTCGGCCGAGATCGGCGAGGTGGTGCAGCTCATCGCGTCGGTGGCCGAGCAGACCAACCTGCTGGCGCTGAACGCCACCATCGAGGCGGCCCGGCCGGTGAGGCCGGCCGGGGGTTCGCGGTGGTGGCGGCCGAGGTGAAGGAGCTCGCCACGCAGACCTCGGCGGCCACCAACGAGATCGCCGGGCGGATCAACGCCATCCAGCAGGACAGCCGTCATGCGGTGCACGCCATCTCCCGCATCGCCGAGACGGTGCAGCAGATGTCGAACCTGCAGAGCACGATCGCCGCCGCGGTGGAGGAGCAGTCTGGTTCGGTGAGCGAGGTGGTGCGCAGCATGGAGCACGCTTCGAGCAGCACCGATCAGATCATCGCCAGCATCGAGGACGTGGCCACCAGCGCCCGCACCACCAGCGACTCGGTGGACGAGCTGCTCAGCGCGGTGGACCGCCTCGGTGGCACGGCCCAACGGCTCGACGAGCTGGTGGGCGCCGAGCGACCGGCGGCCGGGGCCTGACCGGGGCCAGAGGCGCCGGGTCAGCTCGGCTGGACGGGCCGAGCACCGTCCACCGTCCACCACCGTACCGGCAGGCATGGACTGGCGCGCAGACCGTGTACTCGGGGCCGCAGCCCGGCTGGGGTGGCAGGCCGGCGGCCGGTAGACCGGCCACCCGGGCCAGCTCGAAGCTGCGACCGTCGCCGGTGCCGACCAGCGCCGGCACCGTGGCCCGGGCGGTGACGGCGGGCCCCGTACCGGCCTGGTTGACCGCCGCCACCTGCCAGCGGATGTAGCTGGAGGGCAGGTCGAGCTCGCCGACGACCAGTGCGATGGACCCGGCGGCGGGTACCACCTGCTCGATGGTGCCCGGTTGCACGACGCCGTTGCTGAAGATCGTCCCGGTGACGCGGTACGCCGTGATCGCCGCGCCGCCGTTGTCGGCGGGCGTGCCGACCGCCAGGGTGACCCGCAGCCGGCAGGTGCGGATCTGGCTGCAGTCGCCGTCCTCGTGGAGCCACCGGTGGTCAGCGCCGACGAGGAGCGCTCGATGGCCGCACCGTCTGGGTGGTTGCGGTGGTGGGTGCTCGTGGTCGGGGGCCGTGGTGGGTGCTGCCGTGGTCGGGGTTGCGGTGGTCGCCGTGGTGCGGGGGCGGTGGTCGAGGCTTGCGGCCGTCGGGGTGGGGGCGGCCGCCGTGGGCGTGGTGCCGGCGGTGGAAGCGGCGGTCGCCGGCGTGGCGTCCGCCGGTGCCGACGTGGCGCCGGTGCCCGAGGTCGGCGAGGTGGCGCACCCGACGATGTCCCGGCGGTGGTGTTGCCGGCCTGCGATTGGCCGCCGAACGTGGGCACGGCCACCAGGGCCTCGGCCAGCGCCTCCGCCCCGGCGTCGGCGGCCGTCGTGCCGGCCGCGGCCGCGGTGCGGCGGCGCCGGTGGCCAACGCCGCGGCCGTGGTCGAGGAGCCGCCCGAGCCCGTCGAGCCCGCCGAACCACCCGAACCCGTCGAGCCCGCCGAGCCGACCGGACGGCCCGAACCGGCCCGGCCGTCCGGCGTCGCATCGGTGGCGGCGCCGGCAGCCTGTTCGCCGGCCGCCTCGCCCACCGGTCCGCCCCGGGCCTGCCACGCCACCGCCCCGGAGGCCAGTGCGGCGGTCGCCGCCGCTGCGGCGAGGCCCAGCAGGAGCCGGCGCCGCCGCGTCCGGCCGGTGCTGCCGGCGGCATGGTGGTCGCCGGCCTCGGGCGGCGCGGCGTCGATGGTGGCGTGCAACGCCCCAGGGCCACGACCGATTTCGGGTCCGCCCGGCGGATGCAGGCCACCCCGGGGAAGCGCTCGCGCACGGCGTCGATGACCACCGGCATGGCGCTGGCCCCACCCACCAGGTGCACGGCGTGCAGCTGCGAGGGGTGCAGACCGGCCGCCGCCACCGCCGCCGCCAGCCGGTCGACCGTCTCGAGCACCGGTGGCGCCAGCAACGCCGCCACCTCCTCCCGGCGCAGCCGGACCGTGGCCGGTGCCATACCGTTCGGTAGGGTGAGGTGCACGTCGGCGTAGTCGTGGGCCGACACCAGCTCCTTGGCCCGGCGGACCGACCGCCGCAGCTGGGCGCCCGCCTCGTCCCAGCCGTCGTCGGCCTCGACGATGGCCCGCCACACGTCATCGCCCAACCGGGGCCCGACCGCCGCCTCGATGAGCTCGTCGAAGAGATCGCCACCGATGCGGGGATCGCCGTCGGGCTCGCCCACCAGCTCGAAGCCATCCGCCGTCCGGTGCAGCACGGCCACGTCGAACGTGCCCGCACCGAGGTCGTAGACGGCCACGTGGGCGCCCGCCGGCACGTCGAGCTCGTCGATGAGGGCGGCGGCCGCCGCCACCGGTTCCGGCTGGAGGCGCAGCCGGGCAGGCCAGCGCTCGCCGGCGAGGCGAAGGGCGTCGAGGCGGGCGCTGGTCCACGTCGCCGGATGGGTCAACACCACGCCGGTCGGCTCGCCCACCACGCCGGTGGCCTCGGTGTACAGCCAGCGCAGCACGGTCGCCACCAGCTCGCCGGAAGCGTGGGCCCGACCGCCGAGGACCACCGGTGCGTCCTGGCCGAGGCGGGCCTTCGGCGACCGCAACGCCGCGCCGGGCGGGCGGTGGCAGTCATCGGCCAGGTGGCCGACGAGCAGCACGCCGTCGTCGTCGGCGAAGAGCACCGACGGTGTCCGCATGCTGCCGGCCAGCCTCCACGGTGGCCGGCGTCCACCCTGGCGCGCTGCGACCACGCACGACGAGGTACCGAAGTCGATGGCCAGCACCGCCTGGTTGCCGCTGCCGTCCACGTCGCCTCCGCTGCCCCTGCGCCCGCCCGGCCCCGCCGCCGGCCGCTGCCGCGCACCGTACCGGTCATCGACGGGCCGACCCTCGGGTCGTTCGGCCCGCCGGCCCCGCTCGCAGGGCCAGCCCGCCCCGCCCTGCTCGCGGGCCTGCCCGGACCGCCCGGCGCCGGTCAGCGCAACCGGGTCAGCACGTTCACCAAGACGGTGAGCAGCAGCGAGCCCACCAGCATGAGCTTCCGGGGAAGATCACCCGGACCCTCGGCCCGGAGCCGGCATCGGGACCGTGACCGTGACCGTGACCGTCACCGTCGAAGCCGCCGGGCGCACGTCGGTCGGTCGGCCACTGCGGCGATCGTGGCCGGGCGCGCCTCAGCCCCCCGCCCGGGCGGGCGAGGAGCCGGATGACGACGTTGAGCACGACGGTGGCGGCGATCGACAGCACCAGCGAGCGGACCAGGAACGATCCCATGGTCCCAGCCTGGCAGCCGCCCGCCCCGAAAGCGGCGCCGGGGTGCTCAGCCGGCGCTGACCGGCTGAGCCGCGGCCATGCCGGCCGCCAGCCAGGCGTTCATCCCGCCGAGCAGGTCCGACACGTCGGCGAAGCCGCGGGCGGTGAGCAGCGAGGCGCCGGTGGAGGATCGGGCGCCGCCCGCGCAGACCACCACCACCGGCCGCTGCGGGTCGAGCTCGGTGCGGCGGGCGTCGAGCTGGGCCAGCGGCAGCGTCAGGGCGCCGGGGATGCAGCCGGTGGCCTCGATCTCGCCGGGGTTGCGCACATCGACGATCTGCGGTGGGTTGGCGGCGTCGCGAGCGGCGGCGAGCTCCTGCACGCTGAGCCGGCTCGAGCGCACCACCTCGTCGGGGTTGGCCGACATGGCGGTCAGGGGATCGTCGAGCTGGCCGACGACCTCGTCGAAACCGATGCGGGCCAGCCGGGTCCGGGCCTCGGCCGCGCTCGCCGGATCGCCCACCAGCACGATTGGCGTACCGACCGGTACGACCTGGCCGACCTGCTCGGCGAAGCGGCCGTCGATGGCCACGTTGACGGCACCGCGGAGGTGCCCGGCGGCGAACACCGCCGGATCGCGGCCGTCCACCAGCGCGGCGCCGGCCGAGCGCCGGCGCACCACCTCGTCGAGCCCGAGCGAGGCCGGGGCGTCGGCCTCGTCGAAGGTGGCCCGCAGCTTTCGGTTGGTGACGGCATCGAAGGGGAAGTAGCCCGGCACGGCGGGCTGGCCGGCGGTGACGGTGGCGACGAAGACCTCCTCGCTCATCGGCTGCAGGGCGTAGTTGCCGGCGCGCTGCTCGCCGATGGTGGAGACCGCCGCCTCCGACAGCTGCTTGCCGCACGCCGAACCGGCACCGTGCGCGGGGTACACGAGCACCGCGTCGGGCAGGGGGAGGAGCTTCTCGTTGAGCGACCCGTACAGGCTGCGGCCGAGCTCCTCGGCGGTGATGCCGAAGCTGCCGAGCAGGTCAGGTCGGCCGACGTCGCCGATGAACAGCGTGTCGCCGGTGAACACCGCGGCCGGCGCCTCGTCGCTCGCGTGCTCGTAGACGGTCAAGCAGATCGATTCGGGGGTGTGACCGGGGGTGGCCAGGCACTCGATGGCGACCTCGCCCAGCGACAGCCGCTGCCCGTCGGCCAGCCAGTCGACCGGGTACTCAGCTTGTCCCCGACCGGCCTCGCCGTAGGAGATGACCGCACCGGTGGCCTCGGCCAGCTCGAGGTGGCCCGAGAGGAAGTCGGCGTGGAAGTGGGTCTCGATGACGCGCTCGATCGTCAGGCCGAGCGCGGCGGCGTCGGCCAGGTAGACCGAGACGTCCCGCTGGGGGTCGATGACCACGGCGCGACCGGTGGTCTCGTCGCCGATGAGGTAGCTGTAGAGCGAGAGGCAAGCGAGCGGGTACTGGCGAATGATCATGACGCGAGCATCCTCTCGCATATACCCCAGGGGGTAGAGGCGAAGGGCCCGGGCCGTTCGCCGGCCCCGACCGTCGCCGGCGGGCACCCGGGCCGCCCGGGGCCGTACGATCCGACGGTGCGCATCGCCTCGCTGCTGCCCTCGGCCACCGAGATCGTCTTCGCCCTCGGCGCGCAGGACGAGCTCGTCGGTGTCACGTTCGAATGCGACTTCCCCGCCGAGGCCCGGCAGGGCCGTGCGATCCTCGTCGGCGGGCTGGACACCGCCGGGCTCGACGCCGCCGCCATCGACGAGCTGGTGCGGTCCAAGGTGGCGGCCGGTCAGGAGCTGTACACGCTCGACGATGCGGCCGTGCACCGGCTGCAACCCGACGTGGTGCTGACCCAGGACCTGTGCCGGGTGTGCGCGCTGCCCGCCGGTGCGGTCGACGCCGCACTCGACCGGCTGGGCTGCGACGCCGCCGTGATCACCCTCGACCCCCACACCCTCGACGACGTGCTGGCCACCGTCGAAGCGGTGGGCGACGCCATCGGTCGCCGAGCCGAGGCGGCTGCGCTGCTCGCCGGTCTACGGGCCCGGCTCGACGCGGTGGCCGCCGCCGTGGCCGACCGGCGCCGGCCGTCGGTGTTCGTGCTCGAATGGCCCGACCCACCGTTCGTGGCCGGCCACTGGGTGCCCGAGCTGGTGGAGCGGGCCGGCGGGCGGGCGGTGCTGGCCCGCGCCGGGCAGCGCTCGGTGGAGACGACCTGGGAGCAGGTCTCGGCTGCGGCGCCCGAGGTGGTCGTGGTGGCGTCGTGCGGCTACGACCTCGACGCCACCGCCGCGCATGCCGAGCAGGTGGCACACCGGTTCCCCTCCGGGGTGGCGGTGTGGGCGGTGGACGCCAACGCCGTCATGGTGCGCCCCGGCCCCCGGTTGGTCGACGGGGTGGAGGCGCTGGCCGCGCTGCTGCACGGCGGCCGGCCCTCCCCGGCGCTGGTGCGCCGGATCGGCTGAACAGCGCCGATCCGGCGTCGCGCCGCCCGCGGCGTGTCAGGCGTGTCAGGCGTGGCCGTTGCGGAGCAACTTGCCCGAGTACTGCTCGGTCTGCTCGTCGTCGGCGATGGTCTGCACGCCGTTGACCACGACGGCGTGGTAGCCGCTGGCCTTCTGGATGCGCCGCCACTCGCCGCCGGGCAGGTCGTGCACCACCTCGTTCGGTCCCACCTGCAGGCCGATCGGGTCGTACACGACGACGTCGGCGGGACCGCCGGTGCGCAGCAGGCCGCGGTCACGGAAGCCGGCGAGCTGTGCGGGCAGGGCGGCCAGACGGCGGTGGGCGTCCTCGTAGGTGATCCACTGGTTGTCCCGCACCTGCTGGGTGAGCGTCTCGGTGGGGTAGCGGCCGGCGGTGAGGACGGTGTGGGCGCCGCCGTCGGACACGCCGAAGAGCATGTGCGGGTACTGCACGATCTCCTTGAGCAGGTCGAGCCTGCCCTGGGGCGGGGCCACGAAGAACAGCGTCTTCAGCTTGTCGGTGACGGCGATGTCCAACATGGCGTCGACGGGGTGCTTGCCGGTCCGCTGCGCCACCTGGCCCACCGACATCTCCGGAACCGCTCGGTCTCGGGGAGCAGGGCGACAGCACGGTCACCGTCTCGAGCGGGGCGGTGGCGACGCTCGGCAGGTTGTCCTTCAGCGCCTGGCGGCGGGCGGGGTCGGCCAGCTTGTGGAGACGTTCCTCCACCGTGCCCATCGTGGCCTCCATCCAGGCCTCGGAGTCGTCGTAGAGGTTCCAGTCCTCGAGGGTGTAGGTGAAACCGGCGTCGCTGGTGACGCCCTGGCCGTAGACGGGGATGCCCGCTCCCGGCACCGCTCCAGCCACTCGATGCCCCGGCGGTGGACGTGCGGCCGGTCGGCGAACGCCTGGATCACGTTGTGCAGCATCGGCCGACCCAGAGCAAGGCGATCTCCTCCAGCATCGCCATGTCGTGCTTCACGTCGTCGGTGGTGAGCGTCATCTGCTGCACGCCGAGGTTGCGCTCGGCGAGCACCCGGGCGAACACCCGGCAGGTCTCGTCGGTCATCATGTCGGTGGGCATCGGCGTGCCGTCCCATGCGCTGCACCGCAGCGGGGCCGGTGGGCGGCAGCCGCTGGGCGGTCCACCCACAGCCACCGGCGTCGAGCGCCTCGTGCAGCAACTTGGCCAGCAGCGTGCGTTCGTCGTCGGTGGGCATGCGGCCGGCTTTGGCATCCTGCAGCCCGAGCACCGCCACCAACATCGGCCCGACCGGTACCAGCGGGAGGATGTTGACCGCCTTGGGCGTGCGCTCGACGCTGTCGAGGTACTCGGGGAAGCTCACCCAGTCCCACGGCATACCGAGGCGCATGGGTCGTAGGGGATGGCCTCCACCTGGGTCATCGAGCGCATGGCGTACTTCGCGCATGTCCGGCTCCACCGGTGCGAAACCGAAGCCGCAGTTGCCGATGGCCACCGAGGTGATGCCGTGCCAGCCGGACAGCGTGCAGTACGGATCCCAGAAGATCTGGGCGTCGTAGTGCGTGTGCAGGTCCACGAAGCCGGGCGCCACGTGCATGCCGCGGGCGTCGATCACCCGCTCCGCTTCGCGGGCGTCGACCCGGCCCATGGCGGTGATCACCCCGCCGGCGATGCCGATGTCGCCCCGCACCCGCGGCGCACCGGTGCCGTCGAAGATGAGGCCGTCCTTGATGACGAGGTCGTACATGCTGCTCCCCTGGTGAACGCTTGACGCTGCCGCGCCGGCCGCCGGCGGTCCCCGTGCCCGGCGCCGCGCCATCGTAGGCGGCGCACCGGCGAGCCCGGCGAGCCCGGTCGAGCCCGTTGCCGCGCTGACGCCGGTTGGCCCGCTCCCACCCCTAGCCTGGTTGCAGAGCCGTCGAGCGAGCGTGACATGGACAGGTTGCCTGCGATCACCGAACCCGCCGCCGTGCACTACGAGGTGCACGTCATCGAACCCGGCCGTTGGTCGCGGGCCTGGCGCAGCGTCGCCCTGCTCGCCGTGGGGCTGGTCACCTCGGGCGCCGGCCCGACGAACCCCGGGGGACGGCGGGCGCGGATCATCGAGCGCTCGAGTGGACGGACGCTCAGAACCGTGTCCGAGCACCTCGGCGACAGCCCGGGCGGTGACCCGCTCGACGCCGCCGCCGACGTGGAACGGCTGGATCGCGACGAGTTCCGCCGCCGCTGGCTCTGAGGGCGACGCCCGGCCGGCATCGCGGGGCGCATCAGCGGCCGAGCGCTGCCCGGCCGCGGAGGCTCGTCCCGCCGAGGTCGGCCGCAGCGCCCGCCCGCCGACCGGCGGCCATGCCATCCCACGAGGACAACGTGGCCGAGGTCGCGCGGAGCCGGAGCCCGGGTTCCTCGGCCCGGAAGAACCGTTCGGCCTCGGACAGCAGGTCGGCCAGCACCAGGCCGACGCCGGGCGTGTCCTGTTCGACGTGGCGGAGCTGCTCGTGCAACCGTCGGGCGATGGCGGAGCCGAACCCCAGCACGAAGGCATGACGGAACGCACGGACATCGCCCCGGCCCGCGCCCACGCGCAGCAGCTGGCGGACGAGCTGTGCATCAAGCAGGCCGAACGTGACCAGCACGAGATCGAGCACGTCGGCCCGGCCGAACAGCACGACGGTTGGCGGACCCGTCCCCTTGGTCCAGTAGCTGTAGACGCCGTTGGCCTGCGCCACCTGGCACAGCAGCCGGACGCGGGCGGCTGCGTAGGCGCCCGCCGGTGCGAAGCTGCGCCGCTCCATCCGGTGGGTCCGGTCGCCGCCGAGCTCGTGCTGCTCGACGAGGTAACGGGCCATCAGCTCCTGCGCCTTGGCGGCGAAGGCCTCGGCCTCGGCCTGGAAGTCGGTGGAGGCGGCCTTGGCCAGCAACGCCTCGATCCGGCGGATCACCGCATCCCGATCGGTGGTGGTCATCGAAGGTCCTCATCGTGGGGCGCGTGACCGCACCCGTTTGCAGCAAGGGGCCGCACGGGCCCGATCGGTGCGGCTGATGGACGCTGCACCGGCTCGGGACAGGTTACGCAGGGGGTGTGACAGTGTTTGCTGCTCGGCTCCCTGTCGGTCGCCGGGTGCCGGCTGCTCGCTGGCGCTCCCGACGCCGGCCTGGCGCTCCCTCGGGTGTTGAGCAGCAGGGCTCCCCAGGTCTCGGTGCGGCGCTAGCGCGGGCCGTCATCTGGTGATGTCCGTGTTTGTTGGTGCCTCGCTGTCGCTCGGCACGTGCCGGCTGCTCGCTGGCGCTCCCGACGCCGGCCTGGCGCTGCCTGGGTGTTGAGCAGCTGGGCTCCCCAGGTCTCGGTGCGGCGCTGGCGCGGGCCGTTCTCTGGTGATGTCCGTGTTGGTTGGTGCCTCGCTGTCGCTCCGGCACGTGCCGGCTGCTCGCTGGCGCTTCCGACGTCGGTCTGGCGCTGCCTCGGGTGTTGAGCAGCAGGGCTCCCCAGGTCTCGGTGCGGCGCTAGCGCGGGCCGTCATCTGGTGATGTCCGTGTTTGCTGGTGCCTCGCTGTCGCTCTGCACGTGCCGGCTGCTTGCGGGCGCTTCCGACGCCGGCCTGGCGCTGCCTCGGGTGTTGAGCAGCAGGGCTCCCCAGGTCTCGGTGCGGCGCTAGCGCGCGCCGTCATCTGGTGATGTCCGCAGGGTGCTTGGTGGGTTGGTGCCGGCTGGACGCTGTTCGGCGCCGTTGGGGCTGGCGTCTCCTGGTGTTGGAGTGGACGCGGAGCGCGCAATGATGTGATTCGAGGCCCGTTCGGGCACTGAGCCACATCTTTTCGCAAAGGTGCGTGGAGGCCGACCCCGGCTGGCAGGGGCCGGCCGGACGATCCGGTTCGGATCCACCGGCTCCGCAGTGATCGGCGGCGCCGTTATCGTGGCCGCCGATGCAGAGGCGCAGCGGTGCGGTTCGCCCACAAGCCGATCGACGATGCCCACCGCAACCGGTTGCTCCTGGTGCGCGGATGGTGGCTGTGCCGCAGGTGCACGCTGCTCTACGCCACCGCGCTGCTCGCCATGGCGGTGGCGCCGTGGCTGGTGCCCCCGTTGCTGGTGGCCGCGCTGGTGCTGCTGGTGGCCGCGCTCCTCTCCCGGCCGCAGTGGTACGGCCGCCTGCCCGACGGGGCGCGCGACGGTGTGCGGGCGGCGTCGGGTGCTGCGGTGGTGTGGTGCGTGCTCGGTGCCTCGCGGGCCGGCAACTGGGTGGACTCGCTGATCGTGGCCTGGGCGGTGGTGGTGCTGGCCGTGCTCGTGTCCCGGTCCCGCCGGCGCAGGCCGGTCCGACGATGAAGCGGTGGGCCACGTCGCCCGACGGCGAGCACTACGTGGTGGCGATCGATTGGTTCGGCCGGCGCCTGCGCAACCCGCTTGACACCGGGCGGCGTCGCTCGCTGCGGGTGTGGCGGGCCAACCCGGTGGTGCGGCTCTTCGGTGGTGGCAAGGACCGGCAGCAGCCACAGCCGGCGGACCAGGCGGTGCGGCCGGCCGCCGCCCGCGCCGGCGCCGACGCATCGAAGCGCCGCAAGGGCAAGTGGTACGACTCGTGCGACTGCGGCAGCTGCGACCTCGACGGTGACCTGGTGCTGCCGCTGCTGGTGGTGGCCGCCGTGCTGTTGGCTGCGCTGGCCCTCATCGTGGGCGCCGCTCGTGGTGGCGGTGCTCTCGGTGCTGCTCGAGTCCTTCTACCTCGTGCTCGGTGCGGCCGCCGTGCTCGTGTGGCGGGTGGTCGCCCGACGGCCGTGGCGGCTGGTGGCGGCCGCGCTCAACGGTCCCACGTGGTCCAACGAGGTGGTCGGCTGGCGGGCGGCGCAGGCCGAGGTGCGCCGGGTCGCTTCGGCGCTGTCGGCGGGACGGCGCCGGCGGCACTGGGCCTGTCGGTGATCGATCGGCCCGGCTCGCCCTGGTTGCGCAACGAGGAGCCGGGCCCGGCCGCCGATTGAGCCCTGCGGCCATACCGCAGCGAACGCACGCCATACCGCAGCGCTTGCGCGGTCAGTCGGCGCCGGCGCTGTGCTCGGTCAGCCAGCTGCGCCAGCGGGGCTCGTCCCGGGCGATGGCGGCGGCACCCTCCTCGCCGTAGAGGTACGCCCACACCGACACGCCGATGTGCTCGCCGTGGCCCTCGGCGGCCAGGAAGGCGGTGCCCGGCGCGGGCTCCTCCACGAGCAGCGCCATGCGCCAGTCGTCGCTGACCAGGACGGTGCCGCGCAGCGCAGCCCGTCGGCGGGGACCAGCGTGACCATCGACCCCACCTCGGGACGGGCGGGGATGCCCAGGGCGCCGGTCAGATCGGCCCACGTGCGCTCCCGCGGGCCCGGCCACGAGGCCATGGGCAGCATCGGTGTGGCCGTGCGGCCCCGGAAGTGCTCGAGGTGGAGCTGCAGGTTGAACAGGAACAGCTTCCAACCCTCGGCCATGCCGTCGTACTGGGCGTCCCAATCGGCGCCGGAGCCGAAGCCGCTGTTGACCAGGCGGACCACGCACCTGCCGCCGTCGCGGGCCTCCACCAACCATTCGAAGGCCATGCCCCCGGCGCCCTCGCCGCCGTCGAACACGATGCGATGCGGTGGTTCCCAGGCGGCGGCGCGGCCGGGGATCTGCATCTCGGGTTCGGGCCCGAACGAGGCGTGGGCCGCCCCGCCGGTGCGGGGCTCGACGGTGTGCGGGACGTACCACGAGGTGATGCCGGGGCCGGTGGCGATCGCTTCCCACACCTCTTCGGGGGTGCCCATCACCTCGACCGACAACTCGATGGAGCGGCCCGGCGAAGCGTCGATGCCGGCGTCGCGGGCGGAGGGTTCGGCCTCGGGCGTCACGGCTCCGGGCTGCTCGGCGGAATGGTCGGTCATGGTTCAGCGCTCCTCGGCTCGGGCCGGTGCTCGGTTGGGTCGGGGGTGGGCGGCCACCACGAGGCGGTGCCACCGGCCGCCCGGTGCCGTCTCGTCGTGGTAGCGGCCGGCGAGGGTACGCACCGCCTCGGCCAGCTCGGCGGTGAACGCCGCCCGGTCGGCGGCGGAGGCGAAGCGCAGCTCGGTGTCGATGGTGAGGGTGGCGAGCGGGCGGTTGGCCTGCTCGGGCTCGCCGGGCCAGCTCGGCCACTCGCGCACGAGGCGGGCGGCCACCGCGATCAGGTACCGGGTCGAATGCCGGTCGGTGCGGTCGGGCTCGGCCGCGTTGGCGCCGAGCACGGCGGGGAGAGCACGTAGGAGCGGGCGGAGGCCTGCACGATCCGTTCCGCAGGCCACGCCGGGGCCGCTCCTCCACCAGCCGCACCAGCCCGTGCTGCTCGAGCGTGCGCAGGTGGTAGTTGACCCGCTGCCGGGGTTCACCCAGCGCCGCGGCCACCGTGGTGGCCGAGCCGGGCTCGGCCAGCTCCGCCAGGATCCGACCGCGCGCCGGGTCGAGCAGGGCGGTGGCCAACGGCCGGATCGTCGATGACGTCGAGGTCGAGCACGGCACCCAGTCTTCAATTGACAACCTCAGTTGTCAATACGGTTGATGGTGCCCGCTCGCGAACCTCCCGGACCGGAGCCACTCTCGGCCGAGCCGTCGCGGCGGTAGGTTCGTGAGGGTGATGTGCCCGAAGTGCCAGGCCGTGATGCGCACCGTCAACCGGGACGGGATGCACATCGAACAGTGCACGACTTGCGGGGATCTTCCTCGACGCCGGTGAGCTCGAGCAGATGATCGCCGCCGAGCAGGCGTACAACGAGGTGCCGGCCTACGAGCCGCCGGGTGCGGTCGGGTCCACCGGGCCGACCGTGCCGGGAGCCATGCCAGCCGCCGGGTGCCGTCCCGCCTGCGTCGCCTGCGCCGCCCGTGTCGCCGCAGCCGCCCCGCCGACGGTACGAGGACTCTCCGAGGCTGTACCAGGGCTACCGCGATTCGCCGCCGCCGCATCGCGGGTACCGCGATTCCCCGCCGCCCTATGGGTCGCGCAAGCGCCGCAAGAGCTTCCTCGAGACGCTGTTCGACTGATGGCGCGGCGGCCTCCCGCCCGGGCCCTGTCCGGAGCCGGCCCCGGTGCGGCCGCGCCGCTCGATCTGCGCATCTGCGGGGTCTGCGGCGAGCGGAACCCACCCGCGCTTCGCCGAGGGGGGACCCGCCCCGCCTGCGCTGTGCACGCTGCGGTTCCGAGCGCCTTCGTGCGGTCCACGCTGTTCTGCCTGACCGGGCCGAGCGGTGCGGGCAAGTCGACGGTGGCGGCGACGGTGGGCGCCGAGCTGGCCGACCGCATCGTCACCCTGGAACAGGACGTGCTGTGGAGCCCCGAGTTGGCGGACATGCCAGACGGTATGGTCGGCTTCCGGGCCCGCTGGCTGCGGCTGGCGGCGATGATCGCGCAGCACGGGCGGCCGGTGCTGTTGTGCGGCACCGTGGTACCGGCCGAGCTCGAACCGTTGCCGGAGCGATGCCTGTTCGGGGAGATCCGCTACCTGGCCTTGACCGCCCCGTCGGCGGTGCTGCGCGCCCGGCTGCGGGCCCGTCCCGCCTGGCGCGGCTGGGACGAGGCCCGCATCGCCGAGATGATCGACTTCGCCGACCGCCTCCAGCGCGAAGGTCCGTCGTGGGAGCCGGCGCTGACGATGGTCGACACCTCGGACCGCTCGGCCGACGAGGTGGCCGAGCTCGTGCGCGCCTGGGTGCTGGCCGCGATGCGCTGGCGCGACCGGGGGTCACGAGCGGGCGGCGGGCCATGGCGCGGCGGTCGGGTGGGCGTGGGATCGTCGGCCCCGAGCCAGTGGTGCAGCACGTACAGGCCGGCGGCCAGGTGCACGGCACCGGCGGGCACCCACTGAGCAGCCCGGCCAGTTGCTGGTCGGCCAGCGGGTCCAGGCCCCAACGGCCGGCGCCGTCCCGGTAGGACGAGTACCACGGCGACCGGGCGAAGGTGAGCAACGCGCTCAGGAACACGCTCTGCAGCGCCATGGCGAACGTGGCCAACAGCGCCAGCGCCGGTGCGCGCGCCGGGCCGATCGGCTCAGCACCGCCTGCCAGAACCACAGGGCGGTGCCGGCGAAGGGCGCGTGCTCCAACAGGTGGAGCCCACCGTGCTCGACGGCGGCGTCGTAGGGCCCGGCCGCATGCCAGAACCACAGCGCGAGGCGTGTGGCAGAACCAGGCGGCGATCACCGGGGACGACCGCCGCCCCGCCGTCCCGAGGGCGTCTCCCGGCCGGCTCGCGCCGCCGCCGCGAGACGGCCGGCCGGCCCCGGTGACGCAAGCGACCCAACCGGCGGCGCCAGGCCGGCGGCAGGGTACCGAGCAGCATGGGCGCCGGTTCGGCCAGCGGCCAGCGGCGCCGCCACCGTCACCAGCAGCAGGTGCTGCACCATGTGGGCGGCGGCCAGCGCAGCGGCGGCGTCGGTCAGCGGGGCGCCTGGGAGGCGGACGCGGCCACGACGGCGAGTGCGAGCAGGCGTCGTCGGGCCGGGTGTCGCTGCCACCAGGGGTTGCGCCACAGGGGCACGAGCACGGCGACGGTGGCGCCGAGCAGCACGGCGGTGCGGGCGATCATGACCCGCAACCGGGCAGCAGCGGTGTCATCACCCCCACCAGCAGCACCGCCGCCGCCGAGAACCCGGCGAGCAGCAGGCCGATACCGCCCAGCATGGTGGCCGTCGCCCGGTGACTGGTGGCCACGATCGTCGTCGCGGTGGTGCTGCGCCGCCGGCCGCCACTGCCGCCAGGCCCGACGACCGAGGACGGCGCAGGCCAGCAGGGCGATCGCGGTGGCGGCGACGGTGAACACCCGCGGCACCGGGGGTCGAAGCGGTCGAGCCCGGGCCCGTCGCCCGTGCAGCCCGCCTCGGCGACGAGGTAGGTCAGGGCAAAGTGCGCCAGCCACACCAGCGGCCCGCCGAGCAACACCACCCAGAGGTGCCGGGTGCGGCGGTCGGCGGACACGTCGACGGCAACCGGTGTGCCCGACGCCGCGGTGAGCGCCCCGCCGGGTCGAGGCCGGGGGCCGGATCCCCGGCCCCTCGTCGGCGCCCCGTCACAGCAGCACCGGTCCCAGGTGCAAGGTGCCGAGCCCGACGGCCCAGATGAGCACCATGGCGGTGTGGAACCGGGTCACGTTGGCCACCGCCGCATGCCGGCGCTGGTCGTACCGACCGGTACGGGCCCACAGAGCACCAGCAGCACCATCACCAGGGCACCGCTCATCACCACCACCAGGAACCCGCTGAGGGTGGTGAAGATGGACCCGTAGGCGTGGGCGGTGCCGCTGATGCCGCTGCCGAGCACCGCCACCACCTCGAGCCCCACGGCGACGGCGGTGGCCACCGCGGCGAGGGCCAGCAGCGCTCGCAGGTGCGGCGCACCGGCGTGGCGCAGCCGCCGCAGGGCCATGCGCAGGCCGATGGTGCCGGCCAGTGCCGCCGCCCCCGCGGCCACGGGCAGGGCCGGGCCCGGTCCGCCCCCGGCCGCCACCGAGGCCGGCGGCCACTGGGGGTTCTCGAGGCGCAGGTAGAACGCGCTCAGCAGCAGGCTGGAGAAGGCGATGGTGACGAACAGGATGGCCAGGCCCATGCCCCAGGTGGCCACCACCACGCTGCCGCCGGCGTTGACGGCGACCCCGTGCTCCTCCTCGAAGGCCGCCTCCTCCTCCGGGGAGAGGTCGGCCGGTGAGGGCCAGTTCCAGGCGATGGCGGCACCCACCACGATGGCGGCGCCCAGCGCCAGGCCCCAGCGCAGCTTGACCAGCTCCGCCACGAAGATCGTCACCACCCCGATGGCGGTCACCAGCGGCCAGATCGACGGATCCGACACCCGGAACACCTCCTGGGGGCGTCCGTCGGCGGTGCTCACCACCACCGCCGCCCGCCAGCGCAGCGGCCAGGCGGCGATGCCCTGCACGAACCGCTCGTTGCGCTCGTCGCCGTGCTCGAGGTCGGGCTGGTCCCACAGGGGGTGCCGGCTGGTGACGATGGGCAGCACCGACCAGCCGTGTTCGGACGGCGGTGACGGCACGGCCCACTCCAACGTGTCGGCGCCCCACGGGTTGGGCCCCGCCGGCTCACCCTTGCGGAAGCTGCGGATCACGTTGACCACGAAGGCGGCGATGCCGGCCACGATCATCGTGACCCCGGCGGTGGAGATCAGGTTGTAGATCCCCCAGCCGGTGGCGTCGTCGTAGGTGTAGATGCGCCGGGGCATGCCCAGCAGGCCGACGATGTGCATGGGGACGAACGTGACGTTCACCCCCACGAACAGCAGCCAGAAGTTCCAGCGCCCCAGCCGTTCGCCGAGCAGTCGCCCGGTGAACTTCGGGAACCAGTAGTACACGCCGGCGAAGATGGGGAACGCCACCCCGCCGATGAGCACGTAGTGGAGGTGGCCCACGACGAAGTACGAGTCGTGGGCCTGCAGGTCGAACGGCGGCGCCGCCACCATCACCCCGGTGATGCCGCCGAGCACGAAGATGACCAGGAAGCCCAGCGTGAACAGCAGCGGCGTGCGGAACACCGGCCGGCCCGACCAGATGGTGGCCAGCCAGGCGAAGATCTGCACACCGGCCGGTATGGCGATGGCCATCGACGCGGCGGCGAAGAACCCCAGCACCATGGGCGGCAGCCCCACGGCGAACATGTGGTGGGCCCACAGCCCGAAGGACAGGAAGCCGATGCTGACCACGGCGGCCACCAGCCACCGGTAGCCGACGATGCGCCGGCGGCAGAACACCGGCAGGATCATCGACACGATGCCGGTGGCCGGCACGAACTGGATGTACACCTCCGGATGGCCGAAGATCCAGAACAGGTGCTGCCACAACAGCGAGCTGCCACCGGCGGACGGGTCGAAGAACCGGGTGCCGAAGCCCCGGTCGAGCTCCAGCAGCAGGCTCCCGATGATGAGCGGGGTGAAGGCGAACAGGATCATCACCGCCATGACCAGCACCGACCAGGCGAACAGCGGCATGCGCACCAGCGACATGCCCGGTGCGCGCATCTTGAGCACGCCGATGATGATCTCGAAGCCGGCGGCGATGGCGCCCACCTCGGCCACGCCCAGGCCGAGCACCCAGAAGTCGATGGCCCGGTCGGGTGAGAACTCGGGGCCCGACAGCGGGGTGTAGGCGAACCAGCCGGCGTTGGGCACGAGCTGGAACAACGTGGCGCTGTAGTAGAGCAGCCCACCCATCAGAAAGGTCCAGTAGCTGAACGCGCCGAGGCGGGGGAAGGGCATCTCGCGGCTGCCCAGCACCAGCGGGAGCAGCAGGATGGCGAAGCCCTCGAAGATGGGCAGGATCACCAGGAACATGGTGACGGACCCGTGGTTGGTGAACAGCTCGTTGTAGAGCTCCGGTCCGACGAGGGTGTTGTCGGGCACGGCCAGCTGCAGGCGCATCACCACCGAGTCGACGCTGCCGCCGAGCAGGAGGAAGAAGAACCCGGTGAGCAGCAGGCGCTTGCCGATGCGGTCGTTCTGCACGCCCGTGAGCTGGCCGCGCAGGCCCTTCGGGTCGGCCCACAGGCGGTCGAGGCGGCCGTGGGTGGGGGGCTCGCTGGCGGTGGGCGTGTCGAGCGGCAGCCCGACGGGTCCGGGACCGGCCCCGGGGCCGACGGGCGGGTCGGCGGCGGTCAATCGAGGCTCCCCAGGTAGGCGACGACGGCGTCGAGCTCGGCATCGTCGAGCGGTGTGGCGGGCATGAGCACACCCGTCTTGCTCTGGTGCGGATCGGCGATCCAGCGCCGCAGGTGCTCGGCATCGTTGGGCAGCACACCGCCCAGCTGTGGGCGCGATGCCAGGTGGGTGAGGTCGGGGCCGTGGTCGGCGCCCTCGGGCGGCGGGCCCGGCCGTACCGCGTGGCACGCCGCACAGCCCGCGCTGGTGAACAGCGTGGCGCCGCGGGTCACGGCGGCATCGGGCGACGTCGGCGGGCCCGCGCCCGCAGCCTGGTGGTCCAACCAAGCGGCGAACTCGGCTGCCGGTTCGGCGACCACGAGCATGGTCATGTTGGCGTGCTGCACGCCGCAGAACTCGGCGCAGCGGGTGACGTGGCGCCCGGGTTCGTCGGCCTCCAGCACGAGGGTGTTCACCCCGTCGGGCAGCGCGTCGAGCTTGCCGGCGAGGGCGGGCACCCAGAAGCTGTGGATCACGTCGGCGGACCGCAGCCGCAGCGCCACCGGCCGGCCGACCGGCAGGTGCAGCTCGTTGGCGGTCACCGCATCGGTCCCGGGGTAGCGGACCTCCCACCAGAACTGGTGGCCGATCACGTCGATGACCAGCGCGTCGGGCGGCGCCGCGACCTCAACGTCGCGCATGGCGACGATGGTGGCCACCAGCACCGCGCTGACGACCACGGATGGCAGCACGGTGCCCCCGCCCACCAGCCACCTCCGGCCGGGCGGTGATGGTGGGTCGATCAGTGCCCCCGGAGCCGGCGCGTCGGGGCGGCGCCGCCAGAGCCCCAACACCAGCACGACGAGCACGAGCACGAACACGGCGGTGCCGAGCGCCAACATGAACCACCAGAGCCCGGCCGCCGAGCGCGCCACCGGTCCCTGCGGATCGAGGCTGCTGCCGAGCATCCCTGCGCCGGCCGGCGGCGCGCCCACCCCATGGCCCCCGTGTGCCCCATCGTCGCGTGCCTCAACCATGCCCGGGCCGGGACCGGGACGAGCCGCGCCCGCCGCGCCGGCCGAAGGCGCTGCGGTAGCGTTCGCCCATGGCAACCGCAGCGCCACCGGCCGGCCCGTCCGCCGTCGATCTCGCCGATCCCGCCGCCTGGCTCGACGGTGTGCCGCACCCGGTGTTCGACGCCGAGCGGGCGCTGTCACCGGTGCTGCGCCGTACCGTGCAGCACGATCGTCATGGGCTGGTCCGGGGCGAGCCGTACTGGTCGGTCACCGGCTACGAGGAGGTGCGGCGGGCGCTGCGCGAGCCGGGCGTCTTCTCCTCCCACGAGGGCGGCATCCGCATGGAGGATCCCAGCGCCGGCGGGCTGGCATCGGATCGGCTGACCATCGTCGGCATGGACCCGCCCGAGCACCTCGGCTACCGGCTGGCGGTCAACCGCAACTTCCTGCCCCGGGTCATCGAACGCCTGCAGCACCGGGTGGAGGCCATCGCCGCGGAGGCGGTGGACCGGCTGGCGGCCACGCCGGCGGGTCAGGTGGGTGATCTCGTGGCGGCGGTCTCGGCCGAGGTGCCGTTGCTGGTCATCGCCGAGCTGCTCGGCGTCGAACCGGCCGACCGCCGGCAGTTCCGCCGCTGGACCGACACCGTGGTCAGCCCCGAAGACCCCGACTTCGCCTCCTCCCGCGCCGATGTGCTGGGAGCGGTCCGCGAGTTCATGGCCTACGGGGCGGCGGTGCTGGCCGCCCGCCGGGCCGAGCCACGCGATGACCTGATGAGCGCCGTGGCCCATGCCATGGTCGACGGCGAGCCGATGGATGACGCCCATCAGGCGGCGATGTGGTTCATCTTCCTCATCGGGGGCAACGAGACCACCCGCAACGCGCTCACCGGTGCGGTGGTGGCGTTCGACCAGCACCCCGAGGAGCTCGACCGCTTGCGGGCCGGGTCCTGCTCGTGGGAGGCCGCCGCCGACGAGGTGCTGCGCTGGTGGTCGCCGGTCAACTACCTGCGCCGAACGGTGCTCGAGCCGGTCGAGCTGGGTGGGGTGGCGCTGGCTCCCGGCGACAAGGTGGTGCTGTGGCTCACCGCCGCCAACCGGGACCCGCGCACCTTCGCCGATCCCCACCGCTTCGACGCCGGTCGTGCCAACGCCGCCGAGCACCTGGCGTTGGGCCACGGCTCGCACTTCTGCCTCGGCGCCCACCTGGCCCGGCTGGAGCTGGCCGTCACCCTGCGCCTCCTGGCCGAACGGGTGCCCGGCCTGCGCATCGCCGGTCCGGCCCATCGGGCCCGGGCCAACTTCATCAACGGGATCACCTCGCTACCGGTACGCGTCGGCTGACGTCACTCTTCGTGCCGTTTGTCACGTTGGGGGAAGGAGACACTAGGGTCGCGCCCCGACACTCGGAACCAGGGGGATTGACCGCACGTGATCAACAAACGTTTCTTCGGCGCGGTGCTGTTGTCGTTGAGCGTCGTCGCCGCCGCTTGTGGAGGAAGCGGTGACGACGATGCCGGCGGCGGCGGTGAGACGGCCACGCTCGATTCCAACGTGAAGTCGGAGGTGGCCAACCAGCTCGGCGGCGCCACCGGTTCGACCACCGAGACCACCGCCGCCACCGAGGACACGGTGGCGTTGCCCACCTCGCCCGAGGAGATCGAGTCCTTCGCCGCCGCCGAGCGCCAGAAGGTGATCGACCGGATCAAGGAGAACGGCTGGGGCGTCGACGAGGCGACCAACACGTTGAAGGGTCCCGACGGGTTCACCGTCGATCTCAACGCCTGCCCGCAGGGCTGGTCCAACGTCGAGGGCATCACCGACACCGAGATCAAGATCGGCGTGCACACGGCGCTGTCGGGCACGCTGGCCGACTACGGCAACATGGCCAAGGCGTGGCAGACCTACGTGGACAAGGTCAACGCCGAGGGCGGCATCGAGGATGTGACCGGCAAGAAGCGCAAGATCACGCTGGTGGTCAAGGACGACGGCTACGACGCCACCCGCGCCATCCCGCTGGTGGATGAGCTGCTCGACAGCGACAAGACGTTCCTCATCTTCGGCGGTGGTTCGGCGCTGATCATGCGGACCTACGACAAGGTCAACCAGCGCTGCGTGCCGCACCCGATGGTGTGGACCGGCCACCCGGCCTGGGGTGATCCGGTGAACCACCCGTGGACGATGGGCTCGATCCTCAACTACTTCACCGAGGCCATCCTGTGGGGTTCCTACATCGAGCAGACCATGCCGAAGGGTACGAAGGTGGGTGCGGTCGTCATCAACAACGACTTCGGTGCCGCCTACACCGCCGGTTTCCAGGCGTTCATGGCCCAGAGCGACCATGACATCAGCTTCGAGTTCGAGAAGTTCGAGCCGGCGGCGCCCACCATCAAGAACGAGATGACCACCGTCGCCTCGAAGGATCCCGACGTGTTCATCGCCATGACCGCCGGCATCACCTGCACCCAGGCGATCGTCGAGGCGGCCGAGAACGGCCTGACCACCTCGGCCGACCAGCTGTGGATGCCGTCGGTGTGCAAGCCGCTGTCCTTCGTCGGCGAGCAGGTGGTCGGCGAGGCGTCCGACGGCTGGCTCATCGCCGGCGGCGCGGTGATGGACATCAACGATCCGACCATGGCCGAGGAGCCGGGCATCAAGTTCGCCCGTGATCTGCTCACCGACGCCGGGATCGATCCCAAGCTGTCCTCGAGCTTCTCCGCCGGGTTCTACCTCGGTTGGCCGATCATCGAGATGCTGCGCATCGCCTCGCAGCTCGACGGCGGCCTGACCCGGGCCAACTACCTGCTGGCCATGCGCACGATGGACATGACCTCGCCGTTCCTGCTGCCCGGTGTGCGCATGCAGACCAGCGGCAACACCGATGCGTTCGTCATCGAGGGTTCCGAGATCGGTCGCTTCAGCGCCGAGAAGCAGACGTGGATCCAGGAGGGCGACATCATCGACCTGGGCGGCGACACCGCGCCGTGCGCCTGGGACCAGTCCATCGCCAACTGCAAGTGACGATGCCCAGCCGCTGAGCGGCGCGAGGCGGCCGGTTCGATCCCCGAGATCGAACCGGCCGCTCGTTTTCTGGTGTGGCCCGCTCAGCCGATCGTGAACGTGGCCTGGACCACCCGCTCGTTGATCGGGTCCTGCGGGTCGCCGCTCGGAGGGCGCGGCGGTCGGTGCCCGTGGGAAGCTGGCGCCGACTGCGCCGGGCCGGCCGGGCGGGTCGGGGAACGGGAGGCGACGTGACGACGGTGCGGGTGGAGCGGCTCGATGGCGCGGTGGCGGTGGTGACCCTCGATCGGCCCGAGCGGCTGAACGCGCTGAGCCCGACGCTGGCCGGCGACCTCGACGCGGCGGTGCGGCCGTTGCTGCGCGATCGCGCCGTGCAGGCGATCGTGCTCACCGGTGCCGGCCGCGGCTTCTGCAGTGGGTTCGACCTCGCCTCGCGGGCCGACGGGGACCTGGCACCCGACAGTGAGGATCGCGGTCCGGTGGGCCGGTTCTGGGTGCTGCAGCAGCAGCTGAGCGACCTGATCACGTTGCTGCACGAGGCGCCCAAACCGATCATCGGCGCCATCAACGGTGTGGCCGTGGGCGGCGGCCTGGCCGTGGCGCTGGCCTGCGACCTGCGCGTGGCCGGCCCGCAGGCGACGTTCGGTTCGGTGTTCGTCAACGTCGGCCTGTCCTCGTGTGACATGGGCGTGTCGTACTTCCTGCCGCGCATCGTGGGGGCGACGCGTGCCGCCGAGCTGATGATGACCGGCCGGCTGGTGGGGGCGGAGGAGGCCGAGCGCATGGGGTTGGTGAACGCGGTGAGCGCCGAGGGCGAGGTGGTGGCGGCGGCGGTGGCGCTGGCCCGTCAGATCACCCGGCACAGCGAGTTCAGCATCCGCATGACCAAGTCGGGGATGTGGGCCAACATCGATGCGCCCAGCCTGCGCCACGCCATCGAGCTCGAGAACCGCACCCAGGCGCTGGGCACGTTCACCGGGAACCTCGACGAGTACGAGCGGGCCTTCGCCGAGAAGCGCCAGCCGACGTGGACGACGATGTGAACGTCTGGTCGCCGGGCTCCTCGCCGGAGCATCGGCGGCGATTCGACGTCGATTCGGCGGGTTCGACGAGGCGACACCGCGGCTGCACCGACGGTGCCCATCGCACACGAACAGCTCCCGACTCCGCACCGACCATCACGGGATTTCGTGTCTCATGACCAATCCCGAATCGACGTCGAATCGAGCGCGAAGGAGCCCACCCAGACACCCCCACGCCGCCCGATCGCACGACTGGACCCGCGACCGCGGATCCGGCGTTTGACGGCGCGCACCGGTGCCGGTGACGCTGGCGCGATGACCGATGCGCTCGACCAGTTGCTGGCCGCCCTCGATCTGCGCCAGCGCGGCCCCGACTCCTTCGTGGGCGATGGCGACGTGCCCAACGAGTTGGGCATCTTCGGTGGGCACCTGCTCGGCCAGGCGGTGGCCGCCGTGTGCCGCACCGTGCCCGGTGATCGGGCGATCCACTCGCTGCACGCCTACTTCGTGGCCGGTGGTGCGGCGGTGGGCGACATCGACTACGAGGTCGAGCGGATCCGCGACGGCGGGACGTTCGCCCACCGCCAGGTGCGGGCTCGCCGTGGGGATCGGGAGCTGTTCCGGCTCACGGCGTCGTTCCAGACACCGGAGGACGGCCTCGAGTGGGAGGGCGAGGCGCTGCACGGGCCCGAGCTGCCGCCGCCCGACGCGCTGGTCGATCTGGCCGATCTGCTGGCGGCGCGGGATGCGCCCGTGTTCGACGAGTACTGGACCAACCGGCCGCGGGCGGTGCAGCTCCGCTACGCCCACGCCCCGTGGACCGACGCCGGCCCCACGCCCGACAGCGGGATCCGCGTGTGGTGGCGCACGCCGCGGCCGCTGCCCGACGATCCGCACCTCCACGCCGCCATCGCCGCCTACGTGGCCGACGAGTCGATCTCGGACAACGTGCTCACGCCGCATGGGCTGACCTGGCTGGGTGAGGATCTGCTGGTGGTCAGCCTCGACCATGCCATGTGGTTCCACCGACCGTTCCGGGTGGACGACTGGCTGCTGTGGGCCCAGCGCCCGTTGGTCACCGGTGGGGCGCGCGGCCTCGCACTCGGCCATCTGTACGACTCGTCGGGACGGCTGGTGGCCACCTGCACCCAGGAGGTGCTCCTCCGGCACTGAGGCGCCACGCGGCCAGTGAGCATACCCACCGGTATGGTCCGGTCCGGCTCGTGGGGAGATCACTCCGTGTTCTCGTGGCGGGAAGGTCGTGTTCCGATCATCGGCACCCACCCGCCTGCCGTAGACTGTGCGGCGGAGTGAGACGGTCTGATCGGTGGGTCGCGGCCTCCCCGCCGGCGTCGGACGCACTGGTGGGTCGGGCGGCGATCCTGGAGGAACTGGGGCGGCGCCGAGACGCGGCGCTGGCCGACCAGCCCCAGCTGTGCCTGTTGCACGGCGTCGCCGGCGCGGGCAAGACGGCCGTGCTGCACGCGTTCCTGCAGGCGTGGCCGAACGCGGCCGCCGGCGCCGGCACCGTGTTGTGGGCCGCCGGCACCCGGCACGAGGCATCGACGGGCTACGCGGTGCTGAGCCAGCTCGACCGCCGGTTCCTGCGCCTGCTCGACACCGAGCGGCCTCTGCTGCCCGCCACCCGCGCCGGCGTGGAGGTGCTCGAGCTGCTCGATGCGTTGCAGCGCCGTGGCCCCGTGCTGGTGGCCGTCGACGACGCCCACTGGGCCGATGCCGCCTCGCTCCATGCGCTGCTGTTCGCCCTGCGGCGGCTGCGGCGGGATCGCGTGCTGACCGTGCTGGCGTACCGACCGGAGGAGGCGGGCGATGCCCTGGCGGAGCTGGAGCACCATGCCGCCGATCACGGCGCGCTGGTCGAGCTGCCGGGGCTGCGGCCCGACGAGGTCGGTCGGTTGGCGCAGCGCCACGGTTGCGCGCTGTCGGCCCGGGGCGCGGCCCGCCTGGCCGCCCACACCGCCGGCAACCCGCTGTCGGTGATCGAGCTCGCCCGCACCCTGACGGCCGCGGAGATCGAGCGGGCGCCGTTGCTGCCGGCCCCGCGCAGCATCGATGCGGCGGTCCGCCATCGCCTCGCCACGTTGAGCGAGCCAGCGCGACGGCTCGCCACCGCCGCGGCGGTCCTGGGCGAGCGCTGCACCCTGGCCGCCGCCTCGTCGCTGGGCGAGGTGGCCGATGCGGTGAGCGCCGCGGCCGAGGCCGCCCGACTGAGCCTGTTGGGCACCGAGGGGAACGGCGCCGCCACCACCGTGCACTTCGTGCACCCCTTGTTCGAGTCGGCGGTGTACAACGCGCTCGGGGTGGACGAGCGCACCGCGCTGCACCGCCGGGCGGCGTCGCTGGCGGCGCCCGAGAACGAGCAGCTGCGGCACCTGCGCGCCGCGGCCACTGGTCCGGATCCGGCGCTGGCGGCACGGATCGCCGAGCGCGCCGGCTCGGAGATGGCGCGCGCGGCCCCGGCGGCGGCCGCCGAGTGGTACCTCGCCGCTGCCGAGCTGGCGGGTTCGGACGGCGACCGGGAGCGCTGGCGCTGGCTGGCCGTGCACGCGCTGATCCAGGGCGGGGAGATCCGGCGGGCGGCGTGGGCCGCGGCCGAGACGGCGCCGGCCGGGCCCGCCACCGCGTTCCGGCGCTACGTCGAGGGCACGCTGTCGCTCCTGCGCGGCGACGGGGCCGCGGCCGGCCTCGCCCTGGAACAGGGCTGGGCCCTGGCCGCCGGCGGGCCGACCATGGCCGACCCGGCGCTGGCGGCCACCATCGCCGCCCAGCTCGGTCTGGTGGCCCTGGTGCTCGACGACGTCGAGGGCGTGCGCCGCTGGGCCCACCGCTCGGTCCGCGCCGCCGAGGCGGGGGGCGTGACCGAGCACCTCGGGCAGGTGTTGGTCGCATATGGCGCATGGTGGGACGGTCGAGCTGATGAAGCGCTGGCCGGCTGCGCGCTGCTCGACGAGCTCGACGCCGAGGCCCAGCTGACCACCGCCATCGACGCCCGCAACGGTCGGTTGCTGCTGCGGCTGTGGACCGACGACGAGGCCGGGGTGCGGGCCGATGCCGCCATCATGGAGCGCAGCCTGCGCCGCTACGGCCCCTCGGTCTACGGTGCGATCTCGTTGGCCAACCTGGCCGAACTGGAGTACCGGCTGGGCAACTGGGACGCCGCGCTGGCCGGCAGCGAGGCGGCCGTATCGCTCGGGGCCGATCTGGGCCACTCCTGGCACGCGGTGTGCTACCCGGTGGCCGCCGCCCACGTGTGCGCCGCCCGGGGCCAGTGGGACCATGCGGATCGGTATGTGGCGGCGGTGCGGGCGGCGACCCACCGGAACGCTGATCCCACCAGCTGGGTCTACCTCGACAGCGTGGAGGCGGCCGCGGCGTTCGCCCGCGGGGAGCTCGACCGTCTGCTCGAGGTGGTTCGGCCACTGGAGCACGCCACGGGTGCCATTCCCGGTGTGTGCCCGCACCGGATGCTGCGGATCGACGCCCTGATCGGCCTGGGCCGGCTCGGCGCCGCCGACCGCGAGCTGCGCCGGGTGGAGCTGGCGGCGGGCGCTCGGCAGCACCGCAGCACGATGGCGATCACGGCGCGCTTACGGGGCCAGCTGGCCTCCCTGCACGGCCGCCACGACGAGGCCGTGTCGCACCTGCGGCGGGCCATCGCCGGTTGCGACGAGCTCGGCCTGCGCTTCGAGGCGGCGCGGCCCGAGCCGCCCACGGCGACGCCCTCGGCCGAGCCGGCCGGCTCGACCCCGCCCACCGGGAGCTGCAGGCCGCGTTGCGCACGTTCGAGGCCCTCGGGGCTCAGCCCTACGCCGAGCCGGTGGTCGCCCGTCTGGCCGAGCTCGGGCTGGCGGCCCCCGAGCGTTCCCCGCGGCTCCTCGGGGAGCTCACCCCGCAGGAGGTGGCGGTGGCACGGCTGGTGGCCGACGGTCGTACCAACAAGGAGGTGGCGGCCGAGCTGTTCCTCAGCGTGAAGACCGTCGAGTACCACCTCGGCCACGTGTACGCCAAGCTCGCCATACGGCGCCGTACGGAGCTGGCCCGCCTGGTCCACGGAGCGGCGTGATGGGCGCGGACGGGCCGGGGGGCGGCGCCGTGGTCCGCGTCCGCCGGGCCGAGGCCGAGGTGCTGGCGGCAAGGCTGGCCGCGGCGGGCAACGGCCGCGGCGGTGCCGTGGCGGTCGTCGGCGAGGCCGGGGCGGGCAAGACGTGGCTGTGCGCCGGCTTGGGCCGCGTGGGCCTCGACCACCGGTTCGGGGTGGTGTCGGTCCGGGCGGTGGCGTCGGAGACGACGCTCACCTACGGGGCCCTGCACGACGTGCTCGAGCCGCTGCTCGACCGGTCCTCCATCCTGACCGAGGCCCACCGGCGGGTGCTGCTCACTGCGCTCGGCTACGACCTCGGCCCGCCGGTGGAGCCGCTCACGTTGCGGGTGGCGGCGCTGGCCCTGCTCGCCGCCGCGGCCGCGGCGCGGCCGCTGCTGGTGATCGTGGACGACGCCCACTGGCTCGACGAGGCCAGTTGGGCGGTGCTGCAGTTCTGCGCCCGCCGCTTGGCCCATGACCCCGTGCTCCTGGTGTTCTCGATGCGGCCCCGACCGGACCGGCGGCCGCCGGCCGATGCATCGGGGCCCGACGGCACGGAGGTGCTCGAGCTCGGTCCCCTGCCCGATCCCGAGCGGAGGCCGTGGTGCGGGCGGTGGCGGGCGACGGGCTGTCGGGCGCAGCGGTCGAGGCCATCGTCGCGTCCAGCGGCAACCCCCTGGTGCTGGCCGAGACGGCCCGGGCCGCGGCCGGACTGGTGGGTATGGTGGCCCCGATGCCGGCGCCGATGGCGGTGGGCGCGGCTTCGCCGCCGTTGTTCGGTCACCGGATCGATGCGCTCCCGCCGGCCACACGCCGGGCGCTCGGCGTGCGCCGCTGACGAGGGTGCGCCCTCGACGTGTTCGACGCGGTGCTCGGTCACCTCGGTAGCGATCGATCGGTGCTCGATCCGGCGGTGGTGGCCGGGTTGCTGGAGGGCGAGCGGGCGGTGTTCTGCCACCCGCTGGCGGCCGCGGCTGCGCTCGATGCGCTGGCGGCGTCCGACCGGGTGGTGCTGCACCGGCTCTACGCCGAGTTGTGGGCGCGGCAGGGTGACGAGGAACGGGCGTTGCGCCATCGGGAGGCTGCAGCCGCACCGCCGGCGGCGGCCGACTACGAGCACGTGGCCGAACGGGCCCGCCGCCGCGGCGCTCCCGGCGTGGCCGCGGCGGCCTACCGCGAGGCCGCCCGGCTGGCGGTCGAGCCGGCGGTGCAAGCACGCCTGCTCGTGCGCAGCGCCGAGTGCTCGGCCCAGGCCGCGCAGCACCAGGACGCCGCCCGCACGCTGGCCGAGCTCGACGGCCTCGACGTCACCGGCGATCTGCTCAACGACCATGCCCTGCTGCGCGCCCAAGGCCTGATGTGGCGCGGTCAGCTGGCCGAGGCCCAGAACGTCTTGACCGAAGCGGCGGAGGATGCGGCTCCGTGATCCGCTGCAAGCAGTGCTCTACTTGACCGAGGTGGTCAACCTCCGGGTCATGGCCGGCGATGGGACGGGCGCGGTCGGGGTCGCTGAAGCAGCGCTCTCGATCGGGCGGAGCGGCGATGGCCTTGCCGCCTCGTTCGCGACCGCGACGTTCGCTCGGCTGCTCTGCCTCACCGGTGAAGGGCGGTTGGACGGAACGGCATTCGGCTCATGCGGTCGACCTTGTCGGTGCTCTACGAGTTCCCGGCGTCCACCGCGCTGACCGGTACGGCGCAGATCCTCGGGTGGATGGAGCATGACGAGCTGGCGATCGAGGTGTTCGAGCGGGCTCGCACCGACGAGCGTCTCGATCCAGGAGCGCCCGTTCCTGCTGGCCGGTGAGGCTGACCGCGTGGCGGCTGGGTCGTCCGGCCGCTGCGCTCGCTTCGGCCACTCGAGGCCAGGGACCTCGCCATCGAGCTCGGCCACCACGCCGGCTTGAACGAGCAAACATCGCACGGGCGGCCGCTCTGCTCGGCTGCGCCGGAGCTGGAACCCAACGCACAGGCCGCGCCTGCAGTTGGCCGACCGGGCCGGGATCGGATCGCTCGGTGGGGCAGCTGCCGGCGCCCTCGGCTCGGCGGCGCTGGTCGACGGCCGTCCGAAGAGGCCGTTCGGTTGCTGCGCCGGGCGATGACGTACGTGACCGGGGTGACCCGTGCGTGCTGCGGATCGAGCCGGAGCTGATCGAGGCACTCCTGCGCCTCGGAGATCGCGAGGCGGCCCGCGTCGAGCAGGCGGCGTTCGCTGAGGCCGCGGCCCGCACAAGGGGCCGGTGGATCCGGGCGGCCGCCGCCCGCTGCGAGGCCCAGCTCCGCTCGGGCGACGATGCCGATACCGCCTTCGAGGAGGCGGTCGCGCTGGCCGAGGCCGAGCCCTCACCGATCGAGCAGGCGCGCGCCCACCTGCGCTGGGGCGAGTCGCTGCTCGATCGTGGCGACCGCGTGCGCGCCATCGACCGGCTGCAGCGCGCCGCCACCCTCTACGAGCGGGCCGGCGCGGCGCCGTGGGCTGCGCTGGCCGACGCGGCGCTGCAGCGGGCGGGCCGACGGCGCGACGCGGCCCGGCGCCTGGAGCTGAGCTCACACGAGCTGCAGATCGCCGCCCTGGTGGCCGAGGGGCTCTCCAACCGCCAGATCGCCGAGCGGCTGTTCGTCAGCCCGAAGACCGTGGAGTACCACCTGGGCAACATCTACCGCCGCCACCGGTTCCGTTCCCGGGTGGCGCTGACCCGGGCGTTCCTCGGTCAGGACGGCGGCCCTGCCGTGGCCGGCAACCGCTGAGCCGCACCTTCGGCCGCCTCACGCCGGGCCAGGCGGGCGAGCAGCGGCAGGCTCAGCAGCGCGGCGCACCCGCCGCTGAAGATGCCCCAGCCCTCGCCGAAGGCGGCCACCACCACCCCCACCAGCGGCCCGCCGATGGCCATGGAGAGATCGAAGAACGCCGAGAACGTGGCCACCGCCTGGGTGCGCTCCGCCGCCGGGACCCGGGCCACCACCCACGACAGCAGGCCCGGGAAGACCGGTGCCACGCCGCAGGCGAACACCACCACCCCGGCGAAGAGCACCGGTGTGCTGCGGGCCGCAGCCACCGTCCACAGCCCGACGGCCAGCAGGCAGGCCGCGGCCGCCGCCACCGGGATGGGGCCGTAGCGGTCGGGGAGCTTGGCGCCGACCACCCGTAGCACGAGGATCAGCGACGCGTAGGTGATGAACACGGCGCCCGCCGGTGCCAGCTGCCGTTCGGTCACGTGCAACGTGATGAACGAGACGAAGCCCACGTACCCGACGATCACCCAGCCCAGCGCCAGGCCGGGCAGCAGGGCGGTGGGGTGCAGCCAAGCCCGCACGCCGCGTCTCGCAGCCGCGCGGCGGGCACCGGGGGGCCCGCCCGCCACCGCCGGCCCGTCGATGGGCGGTTGCCAGCGCGGCGTGGCCGTGCCCAGCAGCAGGCCGACCAGCACCAGCACCGCCGACGTGGTCCACACCGCGGCGTACCCTCGCCACTCCCACACGGCGTTGCCCAGGGCCGGGCCCACCGCCACGCCGATGAACGTGGATCCCGACAGGTACGTCGCCGCCTCGCCGCGTCGCTGGTCGGGGGCGAGGTCCTGGGCGGCGGTGGCGAGCCCGACGAAGGCGGCCGCCTCGAACGCCCCGAAGACCAGGCGCACGGCGAACGCTGCCGGTAGCGAGGAGACCAGGTGGTACGCCGCCAGCGTGAGGGCGACGCCGGCCATGCCCACCAGCACCAGCACCCGCCGGCCGTGACGGTCCCCGATGCGTCCGCACGCCGGCCGCACCAGCGACGACGTGATCCCGTAGGAGCCGATGGCCAGGCCCACGGCGACGCCGTTGCCGCCGAGCTCGTCGCGCACGAAGCGGGGGAGCACCGGGTACAGCATGGCCCAGCCGGAGAAGTACGTCCCCGAGGAGAGCACCAGCAACAGGAAGCGGGTGGTCAGCAGCCGCGGCGGGGAGCCATCCGTGGCGAGCGCGGTCATCGGCCGGCACCGTAGCGCGGCGTCGAGCGGGCCGAGCGCCGTTGGTCGTAGGCTCTGGCCGGATGTCGGCGCCAACGGGGGCGGTGCCCGACCGGGGACTTCGGGGGACCACATGATCGACGGCATGAGCATCTTCGTGGGTACGGTCGGCAGCGGCGTGCACGTCAGCCGGGACGGCGGTGGCCGCTTCAAGCAGATCTTCAAGCCGGTGCCCTTCGAAGGCAACGTGCGGGCCCTGCGGGTGGATCCCAGCGATGCCGCCACGGTGTGGGCGGGCACCGGCGCCGGGCTGTTCCGCAGCCTGGACGGCGGCGCCCGCTGGGCGCCGGTGTCCTCGCCGGCGGCCGGCCGCCAGATCTGGTCGATCGCCATCGACCCGACCGACCGGGACCGCATCTACGTGGGCGCCCAGCCCGGCGGCTTCCGCTCCACCGACGGTGGTGCGTCCTGGCAGGAGATGGCGCTGCCGGTGGTCGAGGAGTGCCTGGTCGGTCCGCCGCGCACCACCAACCTGGTGGTCGACCCGCGGGATCCGGCCATCGTGTGGGCCGGTGCCGAGATCGACGGCGTCTTCCGCTCCGAGGACCACGGGGTCACCTGGGCCCGGTGCGCCGACCTCGGTCCGCTCCCGCTCAACGGCGACGTGCACGGCGTCGCCGTGCGACCCGACGGGGACGGCGCCGCCACCGTGTTGGTGGGTGGGCCGTTCGGGCTCACGCGGTCCACCGACGAGGGCCGCAGCTGGGAGCTGACCCACTTCCCCGGCTTCCACGAGCGCAACGAGTTCGCCTACTGCCGGCTGGTGATGGTCAAGGCCGACGATCCCCAGACGATCTTCGTGGGCACGGGCGACTCGATCCCCGGAGAGACCGGCGGGCTGCGCATCTCCCGCGACGGCGGGCGTAGCTGGAAGCTGGCCGCCCTGCCGGAGGAACCGAACTCGGTCGTCTACTGGATGGCCAACCACCCGGCGCGCCCCGAGGTGGTGGCGTGCGCCAGCCTGTTCGGGCAGCTGTTCTGGTCCACCGACGGCGGCGAGTCGTGGGAGAAGTGCCGCCGCGGCTTCGGCGAGATCCGCTCGCTGGCGCTCGCCCCCACCGTCACCGCCTGATCGCTCCCGTGCGCTCCGCCCCGTAGCAGGACAGCCGCTCGGCCGGCGTCAGCGGGTCGGGCCGGCCCGGCGGTGGGCGGGGTGCCACGAAACCCGTCGCGCTCGATTCGAGGTCGATTCGGAATTGGTCGCCTGACACGGTTTCCACTCACGGTCCGCGCCACGATGCACCGGCGCTGTCATCGTCGGTCACCGGTGGCGGGCGCCTGGCCCCGGATCGTCTACACCGTCGATTCGACGTCGAATCGGCCGCAAGAGTGCCTGGGACCTCCGGAAGGGCTGCGCCTGCTGCGGTCGTACCGCTCACTGGCGCGACATCGCCACCTGCGTTCCTCGGCGGCGGCGTCGCGCCGCGGTGCCGGCCACCTCGATGACCACGTGCTGCAGCACGCCCGCCGGTGGCTCGGCCCGGCCCACCAGCTCCTCACAGATCGGCGTGCCGGGCTGAGCGCCCACGCAGAACGGCTCGAAGCCGTAGGTGACCGGTGTCAGCGACGGCAGGTGGCCACTGCCCACCGGCACGTCGTCGTACCACAGCTCGACATCGCCGGCGGTGCGGCCGGTGGGGGTGAACGTCAGGCGGGACAGCACCGCGCCGGCGGGCAGCTCCACCTCGGCGGCCACGCAGGGAACGTGGTGCCCACCAGGTTGTGCACGAAGCGCAACCGCCGGTCCTGCACGTACAGCGCGTACCCACCGGTATGGCCGCCGTGGCAGGCCAGCACGCCGTCGACGGGGCCGTCGGCGGGTACGTCGAGGGCGGCGAGGATCTGGTACGGCCGGCCGCGCAGGTTCGGCGCCACCGCCTCGGGCAACGACGACATGCCCGGGTGGAACACGTAGCGGTCCCGCACGAAGCGACGGTCGCCGAAGCGGCCGGGCTGGTTGTTCAGCGGCAGGGCACGATGGCGTTCGGCCTCGCGCCACCACAGCTGCTGCAGCTCGGCCAGCTTGTCGGGCGTTGCGCAGCCACGTCGTGACACTCGGAGAAGTCCTCGGCCACGTGGTACAGCTCCCACACGTCGTCGTCGAAACTGCGGCGGGCGTCGCTACCGTCGTAGACGATGGCCGCCGGCGGGTGGTACACCACCGCCTTCCAACCGTCGTGGTAGATCGCCCTCGAACCCAGCATCTCGTAATACTGGGTGGTATGGGGCGAGGGCCCGGTCGGTGCTGTCATGGAGGCTGCCAGGCTGAACCCCTCGAACGGCGCCTGCTCGATGCCGTCGAGGTGGGTCGGCGCCTCCACGCCGACCAGCTCCAGCACGGTGGGCAGGATGTCGATGGCGTGCGCGTACTGGTGGCGGGTCTCGCCGGGCCGGCCCAGGCGGGCGGGCCAGTGCACGATCAACGGATCGCACACCCCTCCCTCGTGGGTGTCGCGCTTGAACCGCTTGAACGGCGTGTTGCCCGCCCACGCCCACCCCCACGGGTAGTGGTTCGACGCCCGGGGCGTGCCCAGGTCGTCGATGCGCCGCAGGTTCTCCTCGAGCTGCTCGGGCACGAAGTTGAAGAAGTACTGCTCGTTGAACATGCCGCCGGCGCCGCCCTCGGCCGAGGCGCCGTTGTCGCTCATCAGCAGCACCAACGTGTTGTCCAGCTCGCCGAGCGACTCGATGAAGCCGAGCAGCCGACCGACCTGCTCGTCGGTATGGGTCAGGAACCCGGCGTAGACCTCCATCATCCGGGCGTAGAGGCGCCGCTCGTCGTCGCTGAGCGCATCCCACGGCCGCACCCAGGCGGGCCGCGGCGACAGCTCGGTGCCCGCCGGCAGCAGCCCGCCGGCCACCTGCCGGGCGAACACGTCGTCGCGCCAGGCGTCCCAGCCCCGGTCGAAGCGGCCGCGGTAGCGCTCGGCGTAGGGCGCCGGCACCTGGTGGGGGGCGTGGCAGGCGCCGGGGGTGAACCACAGGAAGAACGGCTTGACCGGGTCGTAGGCGCGCAGGTCCTTGAGGTAGCCGACGGCGCGGTCCACCAGGTCCTCGGTGAGGTGGTAGCCCTCCTCGGGCGTGCGCGGCGGTGGCACCTGGTGGTTGTCGTGGATGAGCTCGGGGTGGTACTGGTCGGTCTCGCCGGCGAGGAACCCGTAGAAGCGTTCGAACCCCTTGCGCAGCGGCCAGTGGTCTCGCGGCGCGCCCATGGCCATCTCGTGGCCGGGGGTGAGGTGCCACTTGCCCACCGCGTAGGTGGCGTAGTGGGCGCCCAGCAGGATCTGCGACAGGTAGCCGTGCTCGGGAGGGATGTTGGCGTCGTAGCCGGGGAACCCGGAGCTGAACTCGACGATGCGGCCCATGCCCACGCTGTGGTGGTTGCGGCCCGTCAGCAGGCAGGCCCGGGTGGGTGAGCACAGGGCGGTGGTGTGGAAGTTGGCGTAGCGCAGGCCTTCGGCGGCGAGGCGGTCGAACGTGGGGGTGGCGATGTCGGAGCCGTAGCAGCCGAACTGGGCGTAGCCCACGTCGTCGAGCAACACGATCACCACGTTGGGCGCACCGTCCGGGGCGCGCTCCACCGGCGGCCACCACGCCTGCGAGTCCTCGAACGTGCGACCGACCACACCATCGAACCGCTTCGCCACCCGGGCCCCCTTCGCTCGTCCCGGGCCGGACCTTACGCCGTCGCTACGAGCTGCGCGGTCGCGTCGATGGCGGCGGCCAGCGAGGCGTGGGCCCGGCCGGTGCCGATCACGGTGCAGCGGGCCGGATCCACGCCGTGGGTCCGGGCGAAGGCGAGCGGCAGGCCGGGCAGCGGCGGCCGGCACCAGCAGCGTGGGGGCCTGCCGCCGTGCGCGCAGGTAGGTGTTGTCGAGCACGAACGTGGGCGTGCCGCCCCGCCGGCCCGGATCGCGCCGGTCGGGTCGGTCGGGTCGGCGAGGGTCGGGTCGGCGAGGGCGGCGTCGAGGGCGTGCGCGATGGTCCGCAGCGTCCCGCCCTGCTCGTCGCGGTTCAACCGGTGGGCGCCGTCCGATGCCGCGGCGGTGGCCAGGCGGGTCTTGCCCGCACCGGGAATGCCCATCAGGAGCTGCACGGTGGCGGCCGAGCCCCGCCGGACCGGGACCGCGGCGGGCCTTCGGGGCTGCGCGTCGCCGGCGATGGCCGCCAGCTCGGGCTCGCTCAGCGTCACCCGCATCGCCGCGGCCGCATCGACGATGTGATCGGGCCGGCTCGCACCGGGGATGGGCACCAGCATGGGGCTGCGAGCGCCGAGCCAGGCCAGCGCCACCGCGGCCGCGCTGCAGCGGTGCCGGGTCGCCACCTCGGCCAGCGCCGCCCGCCGAGCGAGCGACGGCGCTCGACGGGGACCGCCGAGCGGGCTGTGGGCCAACACGGTGATGCCGCGCTCCTCGCAGCGTTGCCCGCAACGAGGTCCGCAGCGGCGTGCGCGGGTCGGGGGCGTGCAGCAGGTACAGCTCGATGGGCAGGCCGTCGAGCGCGGTCAGGCTGGCCTCGCAGTCGGCCCGGATGGTGCGGGCCCGGCCGTCGGGCGCCCAGCGGCCCTGCGGCCGGGCCATCCCGCCCTTGGTGACGATGCGGGCGGTGGCCGCCGCGCCGGCGGCGCGCAGGGCGGCGTCGAGCTGCCGCCCGTTGGTGCCGGGCAGCCCGGTGCCCCCGTCGTAGGCGTGCGCCGTGTCGAACAGCGTGATGCCCGCTCCCACGGCAGCGGCCACGGTGGCCGCGGCGCGGGCTTCGTCCGGCGGGCTCGTGGCCGGCAGGCGTAGGCAACCGAGGCCGAGCCGCACGGCTGCCATACCGCTCAGCCCAGTGCCGCGGCCAGCGGCTCGTAGTCGCCGGCATACCGCTCGGGATCCTGGTCGACCAGCGGGGCGGCGGCGCCGTGGTCGAGGCTGTCGATCAGCAGGTCGAAGCACGTGTGGTAGCCGCCGGCGATGTTGGCCAGCCCGGGGGAGGCGTCGCCGATCCACGTGGTGAACACCAGCAGGGTGTGCTCGGCGGTGTCGCCGATGGCCGCCAGCTCGAAGTGGAGCTCGTCGGCGCCCCACTGCCAGGAGAAGCGCGTCGGCGGTTCCCACACGATGATGCGTCCCGGCACCACCGGGTCCTCGATGCCGTAGCGCTCCACCACGTCGGGCCAGAACGGTAGCTGGACCGCAGCCCCCGCTTCCCGGGGTCCGACGATGTCGGCCGGCAGCCAGTGGCGCAGCGACGCCGATTCGGTGAGCGCCCGCCACACCCGCTCCCGCGGGTGGCGGAGGTGCCGTTCGAAGCGCAGACCGACGCGCTCGCCGTCGCGCAGGAACGTGCCGAGTGGGTGGCGGTGGTCGTTCATGGTCGGTCTCCTTCGGATCCGTCGATGGCGGCCAGCGTGTCGAGGTGTGCTTCGAGCGCGTCGAGCCGGTCCGACCACAGCCGGCGGTAGGGCGCCAGCCAGGCGTCGAGCTCCGCCAGCGGCGCGGCGCGCAACCGGTAGACGCGGCGGTTGGCGTCGGCCCGAACGGCCACCAGCCCGGCATCGCGCAGCACGCGCAGGTGCTGGGACACCGTGGGCTGGGCGATGCCGAGCTCATCGACGAGCTCGCCGACCGGGCGCTCACCGTCACGCAGCAGATCGAGGATCCGCCGGCGGCGGGGTTCGGCCAGCGCCGCAAATATCGTCACTCGGCAATATTCGTCTAGGGCGATGGAGATGTCAACGGGCGCGGCGGCGGCACCGCGCTGCGGTCCGGCTCAGCGGCCTGCGGCCCGGACCACCGCGGCGACCGGGCTGGGGCGCAGGGCGGTTCGCAGCGCATCGGCCAGCTCGGCCGGCCCACCGAAACCGATGGTGCCGGCCTCGAGGGCGTCGGCCAGTGGCGTGCGGCCCATCCACACCTCGAACAGCGCCGGCAGCGACGCCGTCACCGTCACGTCGACGGGCGCCGCGGATGGCGGCGGTGCAGGGAGGCGGCGCCGCGCTCCCACGGCGATCCAGAACCGGCGGTCGTCGTCGGTGAGCTCCACGGCGATGATCGTTCTCGGGCCGGGCAGCGCCGCGGTGTCGAGCTGCCGGTGCACCGACCACAGCAGCGCCAGTGGGTCGAGCTCGTCGACGCGCGGTGGCCCGAAGCGATACCGCGCCCCCCAGTCGCCCAGGCCGAACACGATCGGTTCCAGGCGGTAGCCGGCCTCCGTGAGGCGGAACCCGTCGCCCTCGGGCTGCACCACGCCGGCCTCCCGCAGCTGCGCCAACCGCCGGGTCAGGAGGCGGCGCGATGCTCCCGGCAGCGCGCCGGTCAGCTCGTCGAGCCTGGTTGCGCCCAGCAACAGCTCGCGCACCACGAGCAGGGTCCAGCGGGCACCCAGCACCTCGAGGGCGCGGGCGATGGGGCAGTACTGGCCGTAACCCGCCTCGTTCATGGCCGATGCCCACCGGCGATGCGCTGCGGCCCCGACGCGCCGGTCGGCGGGTGCGCAGGGCACCCGCCGACCGAGACCGGCCACGGAGGGCCGAAGGGATGCGTCAGCCGCACGTGCTCGCGGACTGATCCCAGGCGCACGGCTTGGACTGACCGGCCAGCGAGATGATGTCGCTCTTCTTCTGGAAGGCCTGGGCCGCCGTGTTGTACTGCTGGTAGATGCCGCCCTCGATCGGGTACGGGTCCTCCGCACCGTTGGTGACGAGGTCGTTGCCCTCGAACACGAACGGGTGGGTGAAGTCCATCATCCGCTGGGCGAGCATGAAGTTGCTGCGGGTGAGCCCGCCGGGGAACTCGCCGGCCAGGATCAGGGCCTGGACCAACGGGAAGGCGAAGAACGTACCGGCGTTGAGGTTGCCCGACGACGCCGGGTCGATGCCCTTGGACTCCAGCAGCTCACGCATGAACTTCACGAAGGCGAGCTCGGCCTGGGCGGCATCGGTCATGTCGCGGGCGCCGCCGCCCACCAACCACCAACCGTCCGACGCCATGCCGTCGCCGCCGACCTTCTCCTTGCCCATGGTGGCGTTGTTGCTGCAGGGCTGGCCGGTGAACAGGTAGTCGGTGTTCTCCTTCATGCCGTTCTGGGCGATCTCCACCACCGTCTGCACGCAGGCGGTGCCGGCCATCATCATGATGAACACGTCCGGTTCCTTGGAGGCGATGGTGGTCATCTCGTTGGTCACCGTCACCGCCGCCGGCTCTACCAGCTCGGTGAAGTACTCGACCTTGTCCTCGAGGTCGTTGTCCTTGATGTACTGCTGGAAGGTGGCGTCGTAGACCTTGCCGAAGTCGTTGTTCATCACCAGCGCGCCCACCTTGACCTTGCCGCCGAACTCGGTGTCGAGGCGTTCCTTGATGAAGGCGCCCCACAGCACGGCCTCGGTGGAGTAGGTCAGGGCCAGACCGGTGGTCCAGGGGTGGTTCACCGGGTCGTTCCACGCCGGGTGGGCGGTGATGGCCACGGGTTGGGGATGCAGCGCTCGTTGAGCTTGTCGTACACCTTCATGGTGTTCGGTGTGCCGAGCGTTGCAGGGCGAAGACCTTCTCGGAATCGATCAGCTCGTCCACCAGCGGGATGGTCTTGGCCGGGTCGTACCCGTCGTCCTTGTTGATGTAGACGACCTTGCGGGTCTTGCCCTCGGAGTCCTTGAGCGCGCCGGCGTCGTTGTAGTGGTCGTACAGCGCGTTGATCGCCTTGTAGTAGCTGTAGGAATCGGCGAGGGTGCCGGAGGCGGCGCCGGTCTGACCGAACTTGATCTCGGTGTCGGTGAGCCCCTCGGTGTCGGACCAGTTGCTCGGGCAGGCGCTCAGGTCGACCTTCAGCCCGCCGGGTCCGGTGAGCGTGTTGCCGTCGGCGGAGACCCCGTAGCCCTCCTTCTCCACCGTCTCGACGATGGCGGCGCGTCCTCGGCCCACAACGCTTCCCAGTCCTCCATGGCGGTGGGCTGCTCGTCGGACTTGGCCGTGGTGATCGTGGTGGCGCCCCCGATCGACACCAACGTGGTCGAACCACCGGTGGTCGCCGTCGTCGTGCTGCCGGTCTCGGTATCGCCGGCGGTGTCACCACCGCCGTCGTCGCCACATGCGGCGGCGATCAAGCCGAAGCCGACAAGATCGCCGCCATCGAACGCTTCTGCGTCCCCATCTGTGTTCCCCCTTCTGGTTCGAGGACCCGCATCGTAGTCACCTCCGACACACCATGTGACAACTGTCTCACCGACGTCGTGGTTGGGTGCGGTCGATGCGGCCGGGGCGAGATTCGGAGGGGCGGCCGGCTGGCGGCGGCGGGCGCTCGGGGCGCCCGCCGGCCGCTGCCGGGTCACGGTCGGGACCGGTCAGGTCACTCGCACGTGCTGGTGGACTGGTTCCACGCGCAAGGCGGCGACTCGCCGGCGAGCGAGATGACGTCGCTTCTGCTTCACGAAGGCTTGCTTCTCCACGCTGTACTGCTGGTAGATGCCGCCCTCGATCGGATGCGCGTCCTCCACGCCCTTGGTCACCAGGTCATTGCCTTCGATCACGAATGGGTGGGTGATGTCCATCATCCACTGGGCCAGGATGAAGTTCGTGCGGGTCAGGCCCCAGGGAACTCACCGGCGAGGATGAACGCCTGGATCAGCGGAAACCCGAAGAAGGTCCCGTAGTTGAGGTTGCCCGACGAGGCCGGGTCGATGCCCTTGGCCTCGAGCAGCCCACGCATGAACTGCACGAAGGGCAACTCGGCCTGGGTGGCGTCGGTCATGTCGCGGGCGCCGCCGCCGACCAGCCACCAGCCCTCCGACGCCATGCCGTCGCCGCCGACCTTGTCTTTGCCCATGGTGGCGTTGTTGCCGCATGGCTGACCAACGAAGAGGAATTGCGCGCTGCTCTGAAGGCCGTTCTGCGCCGCCTCGATCACCGCCTGTTGGCACAGCGTGCCGGCCAGCATCTGGATGAAGATGTCGGGATCCTTCGAGGCAGCGTGGTCACTCGTTGGTGATCGTCGCGGCCTGCGGCTCGATGGTTTCGGTGATGTGCTCCACACTGCCCTCGGAGATCATTGGTCTTGAGATACTGCTTGAAGGCAGCGTCATAGATCTTGCCAAAGTCGTTGTTCATGACGAGCGCAGCAACCGTGACCTTGCCGCCGAACTCGGTGTCGAGGCGGGCCTTGATGAAGAGCGCCCCACAGCACGGCCTCGGTGGAGTAGGTGAGATTGAGGCCGGTGGTCCACGGGTGCTTCACCGGGTCGTTCCACGCCGGATGCGACGTGATGGCGTGGGTTGGGTACGCACCGCTCGTTGAGCTTGTCGTACACCTTCATGGTGTTCGGGGTGCCGAGGGTCTGCACGGCGAAGACCTTCTCGGAGTCGATGAGCTCGTCGACCAGCGGGATGGTGCGCGCAGGGTCGTAGCCGTCGTCCTTGTTGAGGTAGACGACCTTCCGCGTCTTGCCCTCGGAGTCCTTGAGCCGCCAGCGTCGTTGTAGTGATCGAAGAGAACGCGTTGATGGCGCGGTAGTAGTTGATCGAATCGGCCAGGGTGCCGGAGGCGGCGCCCGTCTGGCCCATCTTGATCTCGGTGTCGGTGAGCCCCTCGGTGTTCGACCAGTTGCCCGGGCAGTTGCTCAGATCGACCTCGAGGCCGCCGGCGCCGGTGAGCGTCTTGCCGTCAGCGGAGAGGCGTAGCCCTCGCTCTCGACCTCCGCCACGATGGCGGCGCCTCCTCGGCCCACAACGCTTCCCACTCCTCCATGCTGGTGGGCTGCGCGTTGTCCGCCTGGGTGGTGATCGTGCTGCCGATGTCGATCGACACCGACGTGGTCGGGCCGTCGGCTGCGGAACCCTCCCGTCTCGGTGCCGGTGCCGTCGGTGCCGCCGTCATCGCTACCGCCGCATGCGGCGGCGACGAGCCCGAGGCCGACGAGGATCGCGGCCAATGAACGCTTCTGCGTCCCCATGTACTACCCCCTGAGGTGTGAGGCACCGATCGTAATCCGGCGTACAGCGCTTGCGACATCAGTCATCGATATGGACGGGAGCGGTTGCTCGTGATGGAGGTCATCCCGTGGCGCCGCCGGCACCCGTCGCCGCCGCTGCGCCACCGGCTGCGCTGCCTATGCTCCGGCGATGCCCGCCTCGCCCGAGACCGTCGTCCGCCGCTACCTGGCCGAGCTCTACAACGAGCGCCGGCTCGACCTGATCCCCGAGCTCATCGCCGACCCCGAGATCCGCCACGCCCCGGGGGAGACGAAGGTGATGACCCTCGCCGAGAACACCGAGCGGCTCGAGAAGATGCTGGCCGCCTGCCCGGTGCTGCGCTTCGAGCCGGCGGTGGTCATCACCCAGGGCGAGCTGGTGTCGGTGGCGTGGAACGGCTGGTCGACGCTGACCAACGGCAAGTCCTACGAGTTCGCCGCCGTCGAGCTGTTCCGGGTGCGCGACGGCAAGATCGTGGAGATCTGGAACTCGAAGGAGGCCGCCGGGCTGTGGGCCGACACCGGCGACGGTGGCCCCGGCCCGAGCGCGTGATCGACGCGGTCGCGCTCGGTCGTTGGCTCGGCGCCGAGGTCGAGCTCGAGGGCCGGCCCACCGGCGGTGGGTGGTCGAACGAGACGGTCTTCGTGCGCGCCGGTGGCCGCTCGCTGGTGGTGCGCCTCACGCCGTCTGGCCGCTCGATGTTCCCCGACTACGACCTCGGCCACCAGGTACGGGCCATGGAGCTGGCCGCCTCGGCCGGGCTGGCGGTGCCCGAGGTGCTCGGCTACGAGCCCGATGCGGCGGTGCTCGGCCGGCCCTTCTTCGTGATGGCCCGCGTCGCCGGCCGGGTCCCCGCCGATGACGACCCACCGTTCACCAAGGCGGGGTTCGTGTTCGATGCCCCGCCGGAGCGCCAACGCCGCCTGCACGACGAGGCCGTCGACGCCATCGTCGCCATCGGCGGGGTGCCGACGCCCGGTTTCGCCGTGGTGGGGCCGGCCCTGGCCGACCATCTGGCCCACTGCCGCCACCTCGACACCTGGTGCGAGCTGCGCCCCTCGGTGCTCGACCTCGCCCACGCCGAGCTGGTGGCCTCGTTGCCCGCCGACGAGCCCGCCCACCATGGGTTCCTGTGGGGCGATGCCCGCCCGGCCAACATGGTGCTCGACGACGAGTTCCGCATCGTCGCCCTGCTCGACTGGGAGCTGGCCGCCGCCGGGCCGGGCGAGCTCGACGTGGCCTGGTTCCTCGAGATGAACCACATGCGATCGCTGGGCATGGGCATCCCCATGCTCGCCGGCTTCCCCGACGACGCCGGCACGTGGGCGCGCTGGGAGGCGGGCACCGGGCGGGCGGCGGAGGCGGTGGGCTGGCACCGTCTGCACGCCGCGTACCGGGTGTCGACGTTCATGCAGCTCTACCTGGCGAAGATGGTGGAGGGCGGGATCATCGCCCGCGACCATCGCGTGCTGCACGACAACCCGGGCACCCGCCGTTTGCAGCAGCTGCTGGCCGAGCGCTGACGTCGCCCCCGGCTGCGCTCAGATCGGCTTGTCGCCGCAGATCGTGACCCGCTCCACCAGCCGGCTGAAGCCGCCGTAGTCGGGCACCGCGTAGTGCTGCGTGCAGCGGTTGTCCCACTGGGCGATCGAGCCCTCGCGCCAGCGGAACCGGCACTGCAGCTGGGGGATCTCCGCCTGGCGGTAGAGCCGCTGCAACAGTGCGCTGGACTCCTGCGGCTCCAGATCGTCGATGCGCTCGGTGAAGTTGCGGTTCACGTACAGGCAGCGCCGGCCGGTCTCGGGATGGGTGCGCACCACCGGGTGGTGGGCCTCGGGGTACTGCTCGAGCAGTGCGGCCACCTCCTCGGGGCTCTTGCGGCTGGCGAAGGTCTTCACGAAGCTGTGGGCGGCGGTGCGGCCCTCGATGCGCTCCTTGGTCTCGTCGTCGAGCAGGTCGTAGGCCAGCTCCATGTCGGCCCACACGGTGTCACCGCCGTAGGGCGGGATCCGCCGGCCGTAGAGGATCGAACCGAGGGACGGCTCCACCCGCCAGGTGACGTCGGAGTGCCAGATCTCCGCGGCCACCTGCTTGTCAGGGGTGGACTCGAGCACCACGATCTCCGGGTGCCCCTCGGGGAACGGGATGAACGGGTGCACCTCGAGCTCGCCGAAGCGGCGTCCGTAGGCCACGTGCTCGGCCCGGGTCATCGGCTGGTCACGGAAGAACAGCACCTTGTGGGCCATCCAGGCGTCGTGCAGCTCACCGAACTGGTCGTCGTCGAGGTCGCGCAGGTCCACGCCGCGCACCTCCGCCCCGATCGACCCGGTGAGCGGCTCCACCTCGATGTGGGCGTAGTCGGCGATGACGGCGGCGCGCACGAACATCGGCCCACGCTATCCCACGATCGGCGCTCAGGTGTCGCCGGTCACAGGTGCGAGCGCCTCGAGCGTCCGCACCGTGGCTGCGCCGGGCCGAACCGCGCCGGCCAGCAGCGCCACCTCCACACCGTGGGCCAGCAGCGCGTCGATCCGGTGCCGGGCGTCGCCCGCCGACCCGAACCCGGCGACCACCGCCAGCAGTTCGCCGTCGACCAGTTCGGCCGCCTCCGCCGGGCGGAGCCGCTCGCGCTGCGCCCGCTCCGCCTGCGCACCGAAGCCCTGGAGCCGCAACACCCGGTCGTAGCCCGGGATCGAGAGGTACGGCGCCAGCCACCGGCGGGCGGCGCGCACGTCGCGCTCGTCGGGCGACACGGTCACGTGGGTCCACACCGTCACCACCGGCCGGGAACGGCCTGCCTCGGCGGCGCCTTCGTCGATCTCGGCCAACAGCGCCGGTAGGGCGGCGGGCCCCACGAAGTTGAGGGCCACACCGTCGGCGATGCGTCCGGCCAACCGCAGCGTGCGCGGGCCGAGCGCGGCGAGGTGCAGCTGCAGCGGCACGGCGCCCAGGCCGTTGACGAACCGCCCTCGGTGCGGGAACCGGCGGCGGCGAGGCGGGCCTCGGCCACCAGCGCCGCCAGCCCGGCCACCGTCGTCGGGGTGCGGCCGTGCCAGCGCCGGGTCATCACCGCCGAGGAGGTGCCCAGCGCCACGACCGGCTCCGCCACCCCGAGCATCGACAGCGTGGAGGCCAACATGGCCAGCTGGGGCCCTGAGCGCAGCGCCGCCGGCAGCACGCCCACGCCGAGCGGGTGGCCCGGGTGGGCGGCGGCAAACCAGCCGGCCACGGCCACCGGGTCGATCTGGAAGGTCTCCGGCAGCCAGATGCGTCCGTAGCCGAGCTCGATCGCCCGTTGCAGGAAGCGCAGGTGCCCATCGGGGTCCGCGTCGAGCGCGGTCAGCCCGGCGGCGACACCGAGCGCCGGCCCCGCCGCGGGCCCGGCGTCGGCGTCGGCGTCGGCGTGGTGCACCGATGGCCGCCGGTCAGGCCCGGACGAAGTCGTAGTAGTGCACCTGGTACGGCTGGCTGCTGATGGCGTTCATGCCGTCCATGTCGCCCCGCTCGGTCCGCCACGCCAGGTAGGCCTCGTAGTGCTCCCGGGTGGCCCACTGCTCGACGATGACCAGCTTGCACGGATCGTCCTGGCTCTGCAGGACGCTGATCTCCTCGCAGCCGTCGAAGGCGCGGGTGTCGAGCAGCGTCTTGCCGAACCCGCCCTTGACCGCATCGACCACCTCCGGCTTGAGATGCAGCTCGAGGAACACCTTCACGCTCATCGCGACCCCCTGTGGCGGACGGCAACGGGACCGGCGCGGCCGGTCCCGACGGGTATGGGTGCGCCGAACCGTAGCGCGCTCGGACCGACGTGCGCCGGTGCTGAGGCTGCTCAGGTGGGTCCGGGCCACCGGCTGGGAGATAACCTGCACGACACGCGCCGGGGGTGGCGCGCCACCGGACCGACGAAGAGGCGAACCAGCCAGGGGGAGACAGACATGACGTCGATCACGATCGACCCGAGCAGCGGGCTCAAGGTGTTCAACACCCGCGCCGGCAAGGCCACCGAGCGGATCACCGGCAAGGGCTACACGATCATCGAGGACGAGTCGCTCAAGACCCTGCCCGAGCCGCCGCCTGGCGCCAAGTTCAACGCCGAGGAGCAGGCGAAGTACCGGGAGTACAAGGAGGCTCGTCGGGGTGCGGCGGATTACATGGCGATGGAGGGTGATTTCGCCCGGTATCTGACCGATGTGTATTCGACGGCGCCGGTTGAGCGTGAGGCGTTGACCGATGAGTGTGAGGTGCTCGTGGTGGGGGCGGGCTTCGCGGGGTTGTTGCTGTGGTACAAGCTGTCGCAGGAGGGGTTTGTCGACGTCCGGTTCTGTGAGAAGGGCGGCGATGTTGGTGGTACGTGGTACTGGAATCGGTATCCGGGTATCGCCTGTGATGTGGAGTCGTACTCGTATTTCCCGTTGTTGGAGGAGATGGAGTATTTCCCGACGATGAAGTTCGCGTCGGGGTTCGAGATCTTCGAGTATTGCCAGCAGATGGCGTCGAAGTTCGGGTTCTATGATCACTGCTTGTTCCATACGACGGTTGAGAAGACGGTGTGGGATGAGTCTTCTGGTCGGTGGACGGTGTTCACGGATCGTGGTGATGCGATGCGGGCGCGGTATGTGATCTTGGCGAACGGGATCTTGACGACGCCGAAGTTGGCGCGGATCAAGGGTATGGAGACGTTCGGGGGGGAGTCGTTCCATACGTCGCGGTGGGATTACAACGTTGATCTTGCCGGGAAGCGGGTGGGGATCATCGGGACGGGGGCGACTGCGGTGCAGGTGATCCCGGAGTTGGCGAAGATCGTGGGTGAGTTGTTCGTGTTCCAGCGGACGCCGTCGACGATCGATGTGCGTGATCAGCGGGCGACGACGGCGGAGGAGATCGCGACGTGGCGGAACGAGCCGGGTTGGGCGCGTGCCCGCCGGGCCCGTTTCGCCCGCATCTCCGCCCTGCGCACCGCGGTCAAGGCCAACGACGACTACCTCGCCGGTCGGGTGGCAGACTTCCGCGAGGTGGCCAAGCCCACCCGGCGGCTGTCACCGCAGGAGTGGACCCAGAAGCTGCTCGACGACAACTTCGCCATCATGGAGCAGATCCGGGCGCGGGTGGATGCGATCGTGACCGACCCGAAGACGGCGGCGGCGTTGAAGCCGTACTACCCGTACGGGTGCAAGCGGCCGACGTTCCACGATGAGTACCTGCCGTCGTTCAACCTGCCGCACGTGCACCTGGTGGACACGGCGCCGATGGGGGTGCAGGAGATCAACGAGCGCGGGGTGGTGCACGACGGCACCGAGTACCCGTTGGACGTGTTGATCTATGCGACGGGGTTCCAGTGGATGGCGATCTCCACGTTCAACATGATCGTGGGTCGTGACGGTCAGACGCTGACCGAGAAGTGGCGGGACGAGGGCACCAAGACCTTCCTGGGGATCCACTCCAAGGGGTTCCCGAACCTGTTCATCATGACCGGCCCGCAGGGCGGTGGTGGCAGCTTCAACTTCACCGACGCCATCGACGCCCACGCCGACTACGCCGTGTGGCTGTTGAAGCTCATGCGTGAGCGGGGCGAGAACGTGGTGGACATCACCAAGGAGCCCGAGGACCGCTACGCGGAGCACTGCAAGCAGGCCGACATCATGACCGCCCCGCTGCGGGACTGCCTGTCGTACTACAACGGCCACGGCGACGCCGAGCCCGGCAGCCTCGCCTATTACGGCGGTGGCCGCTGGCACAAGTTCCGCCTCGACGCCCAGGAGTCCCTCGAGCCCTACGTGTTCGAGAAGCGCTGAGCGCCGCCACCGGCGATCCGTACCACTCGGTATCCGGGCCCTCCCGCACGGGAGGGCCCGGTCGCGTCCGGGGTCATCGCTCGGTCGGGGTGGTCGCCGGTGCCAAGATGGCCCGATGGCGGTACCGGCACTCGAGCTGCAGGTGGGGGAGCGCACCGTGCGGGTGTCCAACCCCGACCGCGTGTACTTCCCCGCCACCGGGGCCACCAAGGCGGACCTCGCCCGCTACTACCTCGCCGTCGGGCCCGGCATCGTCAACGCCCTGCGCGAGCGGCCCACCATGCTGCACCGCTTCCCCAAGGGCATCGCCCACAAGAAGGTCCACCAGAAGCGCCTGCCGGCCGGGGCGCCGCCGTGGGTGGACACGGTGCGCATCCACTTCCCCCGCTACGGCCTGCACGCCGACGAGCTGTGCGTCACCGAGCTGGCCCAGGTGATCTGGGCCGTGCAGATGTCCACCGTCGAGTTCCACCCGTGGAACTCGCGCCGCGCCGACGTGGAACGGCCCGATGAGTGGCGCATCGACCTCGACCCGATGCCCAACTGCCCGCTGGCCACGGTGCGCACCGTGGCCGGCGGCGTGCACGAGGTCCTCGACGAGCTCGGTGCGGTGGGGTGGCCCAAGACCTCGGGCGGGCGCGGCGTGCACGTCGACGTGCGCATCGAAGCGACCCACGGCTTCAAGGACCTGCGCCGAGCCGCCCTCGCCTTCGCCCGTGAGGTGCAACGCCGGGCGCCGTCGCTGGTCACCACCACGTGGTGGCGCAAGGACCGGGACCCCGCCGCGTTGTTCATTGACTACAACCAGAACGCCCGGGACCACACGATGGCGGCCGCCTACTCGGTGCGTGGGTTCCCCGACGCCACCGTGTCCACGCCGGTCACCTGGGCTGAGGTGGCCGACGTCGAGCCGCAGGATTGCACGATGGCCACCGTGCCGGCGCGCTTCGCCCGCCTCGGCGACCTGCACGCCGGCATCGATGACGCGGTGTTCCGCATCGAGCCGTTGCTCGAGTGGGCGGCGCGCGACGAGCGCGAGGGTGCCGTCGAGCCGCCGGAGCACGACGAGGCCTGAACCTGAACGGTCGGGCCGCGGGCGGTAGCGTCGCCCGCCATGGCCACGATGAGCGATGACGAGCGGGACGCGTTCCTGCAGGAGCGGCGGGTGGGCGTGCTCGCCATGGGACGCGACGGAGCGGGCCCGCTACTGGCGCCGATCTGGTACCGCTACGAGCCGGGCGCCGGCTTCGAGATCCTGATGGGCGGCTCCACCGCCAAGGCGGCCCGGCTGCGGGCGGAGGGGCGGGCGTCGATCTGCGTGCAGGACGAGGGCCGGCCGTACCGCTACGTGACCGTGGAGGGCGCCGTCACCGTCGAGTCGCTCGGCGGGCTGGAAGCCGCCCGCCCGGCGATCGAACAGATGGCCTCCCGCTACCTCGGGTCCGCCGCCGGCGCCGCCTACGCCAAGGCGTTCCGCACGCCCGACGAGGTGATCGTCCGGCTCACCCCCGAACGCTGGCGCACCGAGGTGCTCGGCTGAGCGCCAGCAGCACGAACGGCTGAGCGCCAGCGAAGCTGGCGGCTTCGCCGCGCCCTCCTGGCCCGGGACCTGCCCGCGGTCGGTGTTCCGATCCGCCCCACCCCGGGTCCGAATGTCTGCCCGCGGCGCCTCGCCCCCGCTCGGCGGCCGGCGCCCTCGGCCGGCCGGCGACCCCACCAGCCCCGCGCTCCAGCGGCGATTCGACGTCGATTCGATGGCATCGACCGGTCGGGTTCGGCCGCCCACCGCTGGTGGCCTCAACCTGCGGTCAGGCGGCACAGCCACACCGATGGTGGTCGGACTTCGTGTCCCATGACCAATTCCGAATCGACATCGAATCGAGCGCGAAGGGCCGGGCCCATACTCCCCGGCATGGCGCCCACCCATCACCAACCGCTGTCCCTCCACCACCGCGCCGTTCCGTTGGGCGCAGCTGCTCGAGCGGGGCGCCGATGGGGTCTGGGGGGCGCAGCCCCTCCCAGTGACAAGCTCGGCTGAGAGGGGCGGGGGCCGGGGGCTTGTGACGGGTGACATGGGCTGGGATGTCAGCGGGTACGATCTCCCCATGGCTGAGCGCAAACCCGTCATCGACTGGGCCACCGATTTCGACCACCTGAGCGACGAGTGGTCGGCCCGCATGCCGGAGATCCTCGAGGACCTGCGCGACCGTTGCCCCGTCGCCCACACCGATCGCTTCTTCGGCGCCTACCTGGTGACCCGCTACGACGACATCGCCGAGGTCGCCCACCAGACCTCCACGTTCTCCAGCCGCATCACGTCGGTCAACGAGAACCACCCCGACAACATCAAGCTGGAGCTGCCGCCGATCACCCTCGACCCGCCCGATCACGGGCCGATCCGGCGGGCGCTGCTGCCGGCGTTCAACCCGCGTGAGGTCGCCGCCCTCGAGCCGTTCGTGCAGTCCGTCGTGGACCAGCTGCTCGACCGCATCGCCGGCCAGGAGCTGGTGGACGGCGCCACCGACTACGCCGAGCACGTCCCCGTCGAGGTGATGAACACCCTGTTCGGCGTCTCGCCCGAGATGGCCCCGCAGTTCCGGGCGTGGGTCGATGCCATGCTCAAGGACGGGCAGGTGGACATCGAGATCGCCCGCAAGGCCAACCGCGAGGTCCAGGCCTACTTCGTGGGCCAGCTGGCGGACCGCCGGGAGCACCCCGCCGACGACCTGGTCACCATGGTCCTCAACGCCGAGGCCACCCTCGAGGACGGCACCACGCGCCCGTTCACCGAGCGCGAGCGCATCGGGGCGCTGTTCGTGCTGCTGCTGGGCGGCATCGACACCACCTGGTCGACCATCGGCGCCGCCCTCTTCCACCTCGGCACCCACCCGGAGGACCTGGCCACGCTGGTGGCCAACCCCGACCTGGTGCCCAACGCGGTGGAGGAGATCCTGCGGTACTACGCCCCGGTCACCATCGCCCGCTACATCACCGAGGACGCCCAGGTGGCCGGGTGCCCGGTGCAGGCCGGCCAGCGGCTGCTGCTGTCCTACCCGTCGGCCAACCGGGATGCGAAGGTGTTCGACCGGCCCGACGAGGTGGTGCTCGACCGCCAGCACAACCGCCACCTCGCCTTCGGGGTCGGGGTGCACCGCTGCCTCGGCTCCAACCTGGCCCGCATGGAGCTGAAGGTGGCCATCGGGTCCTGGTTGGCCCGGTACCCCCGCTTCGAGCTGGCGGTCGACCCGTCGGAGGTGCAGTGGTCGGTCGGCCCGGTGCGCGGCCCTCGCAGGGTCCCGCTGCGCATCCTCTGATCGCGGCGCCGCGCCGTACTCCCCGGTATCCTGCTGGGGGGCGTCGGTGTACGTGACCGCCGTGCTGTGCCCCGACCCCGCCGCGTTCGTGGGGTGGTGCCGCTCCCGTGGGTTCGTGGCCTCGGGCGACGGGGCGGAGTCGCGCAGCGGCACCTGGTTGGCGGTCCGGGTGCTGACCGAGGCCGATCTGGCGGGGCTCCGGCTCGACCGGGTGGACTACGCCCTCGATTTCTGGCGGCGCGGGGAGCGCGACGCGCTGCTCGCCCTCGACGCCGCCGCCCGCTCCCGCCTGCACCGTCCGCCGCCGGCGACGGGCGCAGCGGCCCGGTCGCCCCGCGGGCGGTGAGCGCAGGCCGTCACCACTCGGATCAGAAGCTGCTGGGGGCGAACTCCACGGTGGCGGCGGCCAGCGGGGCGGTGATGGTGGAGTCCTCGGTGGCCAGGTGCACCAACACGTTTTCCAGCCCGCTCACCCACCACACCCGCGGTTCGGCGCCGACCAGCCGGAAGCGGGTGCGGGCCTTGCGGTCCTCCACCAGCGGGTCGAAGCGCATGGTCAGGAAGCCGCCGCCGTCCCACTCCGCCCGGCGCAGCCCGAAGGTGGGGAAGTCCACGTCGACCAGCTGAGGCTGCGCCCCGAGCGGCCGCTCCAGCTCCGCCAGCATCCCGGGCCCGGTGGCATCGGCCGCGGCCAGCAGGGCGGTGGCCCGCTCCGGCAGCGGGGCCGCACCGGGCAGCGGGGACCACCGGAACGCACCGGTGGCGGCATCGAGCACCGGCTCGTGGGTACCGGCGAGGATGGCGAGCAGCGAGCCCACCCGATCGGCGTCGCCGGCGTCGCGAGCGCAGAGCAGCTCGAGGGCGAGGGCCTGCGGATCCCCGGCCGCTCCGGCGGCAGGGCCCGCGGGGGCGTCGTGGGGCAGCGGGGCGCGCCCGATGCCGGCGGCGCCCGCAGCTTCGAGCAACTCGCTGTGGGTCACCGCCGTGCGCCCGTCGCCGGCCAGCTCGAACGGCTGGTCGAGCCGGTCGTCGGCGCCCAGCAGGGCCCGGGTGTGCAGCACGGTCAGCAGTTCGGCGGTGTCGGGCCGCTGCGCCAGCTCGGCGGCCGCCGCCCCGGCCGGCCAGGCGGCGGTGTGCACGGCGATGAGCCGGTCGAGGATGCGCACCGATGGCTCGATCCACGCCGGTGTGCGCCGGGCGAGCAGGGCGACGGCCAGTGACCAGCCCACGGTGTCGGTGGCGGTGCCGTCCCGGCTCAGCCCGTCGATCGTCCGCAACCACCCCATCGACCGCACCGAGAGCTCCACGGGCGGCGACGCTAGCGCCTCTCCCGCCGGGGGTTGCCACCACCACCACCACCACGACCACCTGCGCCCACCCGCGCCGGTCCGGGTGGGCGTAGCGTCGGCCCATCAGCGCCGCGCCCGTTGGAGGATGCCATGCCCACCCGTTGCGACCGGTTCCGAGCCCTGCACGAGTCCGGCACGTTCCTGCTGCCCAACCCCTTCGACGCCGGTTCGGCGCGCCTGCTGGAGCACCTGGGCTTCGCCGCCATCGCCACCACCAGCTCGGGGTTCGCCGCCTCCCTCGGCCGGCTCGACCAGCACACCACCCGCGACGAGTTGGTGGCGCACACCGCGGCCATCTGCGCGGCGGTGACGATCCCGGTGAACGTCGACGCCGAGCGCTGCTTCGCCGACGACGAGGGTGGCGTGGCCCGCACCGTGGAGCTGCTGGCCGAGGTGGGCGCGGCCGGCATCTCCATCGAGGACTACGACCCGAGCGCCGGCCGCATCGTCGAGCGGGCCCGCGCCGTGGAGCTGGTGGCCGAGGCGGCCGAGGTCTGCCACCGCTTCGGGATCACGCTCACCGCCCGGGCCGAGAACCACCTCTACGGCGTGACCGACCTCGACGACACGATCGGGCGGTTGCAGGCGTTCCGCGCCGCCGGCGCCGACGTGCTCTACGCCCCCGGCCCGACCGGGCTCGACGACATCGCCCGCATCGTGGAGGCGGCGGGTGGGCCCCTCAACGTGCTCGCCCTGCGGGGCACGCCCGCCGTGGCCGAGCTGGCGGCGGTGGGCGTGCGCCGCATCTCCACCGGCGGTGGGCTGGCCTGGGCGGCGTACGGTGCGGTGGTGGCCGCCGCCACCGAGCTGCGCGACGCCGGTACCGTCGGGTACCTCGCCGCCGCGCTGCCGGCGGCGGTGCGCAACGAGGCGCTCAGCGCACCGCCGAGGTGATGTGCCAGCCCTCCAGCAGCTTCACGTAGTTCACCCGCTCCAGGGCGGCCGGATCGGCCACGTTGTCCATGGCGGTGGCGCCCCGGGCCTCGTCGAGGTGCTCGTAGCCATGGCTGCGCAGCCAGTCGCCGAGGTCGTGGTGCAGGCGCCGCATCGCCCCGGCCGGGTCGGCCAAGAGCGCCGACACCACCTGCACGGCGTGGGCGCCGCACAGGATCGCCTTGACCGCGTCGGGGCCGCAGTGCACACCGCCGCTGGCCGCCAGCGACAGGCCGGTGCGATGGTGCAGGAGGGCCAGGGCGTGCAGCCGCAGGGGCAGCTCGGCGGGGGTGGACGGCACCAGCGTGCGGTCCACGTCGAGGGTCTCGAGGTTGATGTCGGGCTGGTAGTAGCGGTTGAACAGCACCACACCGGCCGCGCCCGCCTCCTCCAGGCGGCGCACGAAGGACGGCACCGAGGCGTAGAACGGCGAGAGCTTGACCGACACCGGCACCTCGACGGTGCCCACCACCGCGGCGACCACGTCGAGCTGGCGGCGCTCGATGTCGGCACCGGTCTCGTGCAGGCCCGTGGCCACCTCGTAGAGGTTGAGCTCGATGGCGTCGGCGCCCGCCTCCTGCAGGTCGGCGGCGTACCCCGTCCAGCCGCCCGGCGTGGTGCCGTTGAGCGAGGCGATGACCGGGACGTCCACCGCCGCCTTCATGCGGCGCAGCCGGCGCAGGGTGGGCGTGGCGTCGAGGTCGAACACGGTCGAGTCGGGCAGGAACGTGCGGGCCTCGGCGTGGCTGTCGACGTGGCTGTCGAGGAAGCGGTGGGCGGCGAGTTGGTCGAGCACCAGCTGCTCCTCGAACAGCGAGCGCAGCACGACCGCGCCGGCGCCGGCGGCGACGCAGCGCTGCACCACCGGCACGTCGTCACTGACCGGCGAGGCGCCGACCACCAGCAGGCTGCGCAGCTCGAAACCCAGCACGTCGTTCGCAGGTCGGTCATGAAAACGCCTCGTCAGGGAAGAAAGATGCGACAGCTGGGCGTACAGCTCGTGGCGCTGGTGCACCGCATGCTCGGCGGCGTGCACCAGCGTCTGGTAACGCTCGGGGTCCTGCAGCTCGACCATGCGGAAGCGGGCCTCGTTGTCCATGTACTGGCGGATCGGGATCGAGGCCGGATCGGCGTCGATGTGCAACGGCGCCGCGCCCTGCTCGATGCGGCGGGGGTCGAAGCGGTACAGCGGCCAGGCACCGCTGTCGATGGCCCGGCCCTGCTGGGCGGGGGAGTCGACCAGGTCGTAGCCGTGGGCGATGCAGGGGCTGTGGGCGATCACCAGCGACGGCCCGGGGTAGCTCTCGGCCTCCAGCAGCGCCATCATCGCCTGGCGGGGTTTGGCCTGGATGGCCACGCTGGCCACGTACACGTGCCCGTAGGTCATGGCCAGCAGGCCGAGGTCCTTCTTGCGGGCCTCCTTGCCGGCGGCGGCGAACTTGGCGATGGCGCCCATCGGGGTGGCCTTCGACTGCTGGCCGCCGGTGTTGGAGTACACCTCGGTGTCGAGCACCAGGATGTTGACGTTGCGGTTCGAGGCCAGCACGTGGTCCAGACCGCCGTAGCCGATGTCGTAGGCCCAGCCGTCGCCCCCGACGATCCACAGCGACTGACCGACGAGGTGGTCGGCCAGGGCGTCGAGCTCGGCCAGACCCTCCGGTATGGTCGGGTCGGCACCGGCCGCGCTCCCGCCGGGGGTCGCGCTCCCGGTGCGCAGGGCCGTCAGCCGCGCCCGCAGCTCGGCCACCCGCTCCCGGCGGGTGGCCACGGCCTCCTCGTCGCCGGTCGAGGCCGGTTCGAGCAGCGCGTCGACGAGGTCGGCGGGGAGGTGGCGGGCGAGCTGGCCCAGCAGCAGCCGGGCCCGGGCGGCCTGGGTGTCGCCGCCCAGGCGGATGCCCAGACCGAACTCGGCGTTGTCCTCGAACAGCGAGTTCGCCCACGCCGGGCCGCGCCCGTCGGGCCCGGTGGTGTAGGGCGAGGTGGGCAGGTTGCCGCCGTAGATCGACGAGCAGCCGGTGGCGTTGGCCATCACCAGCCGGTCGCCGAAGAGCTGGGTGAGGGTGCGCAGGTAGGGCGTCTCCCCGCAACCGGCGCAGGCCCCGGAGAACTCGAACAGCGGTGGTAGCACCGCCAGCGTGCGGAACTCGCGCGGCACCTGCGTGCGGGCGATGTCGGGCACCTGCTCGAAGTGCGCCCAGGCGACGCGCTCACGGTCGCGGCGCTCCTCGACCGGCGCCATGTTGATCGCCTTGCGCTTCGGCTTGGAGCGGTCCTTGGCCGGGCAGACCTCCACGCACAACCCGCAACCGGTGCAGTCGTCGGGTGCCACCTGCACGCTGTAGGACAGGCCGGCGAACGCCTTGGTGAACCGTTCCGGCACCGACCGGAACGCAGCCGGTGCAGGGCCGGGGGCGTCGGCGGCGTCGGGCTCGAACACCTTGGTGCGGATGGCGGCGTGCGGGCAGATGATCGAGCAGCGGTTGCACTGCACGCACAGTTCCGGCTCCCACACCGGGATGTCGAGGGCGATGGCCCGCTTCTCGTAACGGCTGGTGCCGGTGGGCCAGGTGCCGTCGGGCGGGAACGCGCTCACCGGCAGCCGGTCGCCGTGGCCTTCGAGCAGGAGCCGGGTGACGCGCTGCACGAAGTCAGGGGCGTCGGCGGGCACGGCCGGCCGGCGGCGGCTGCGTGAGCCGAGCGTACCGAGCGGGATCTCATTGAGGTGGGCGAGCGTGTCGTCGATGGCGGCGAGGTTGCGGCGCACCACCTCGGGGCCGCGCCGGCCCCAGGTCTCGGCCACCGATCGCTTGATCAGCTCGATGGCCTCGTCGGTGGGCAGCACGCCCGACAGGGCGAAGAAGCAGGTCTGCATGACCGTGTTGATGCGCCGGCCGAGCCCGTGGGCCTCGGCGATGCGCTGGGCGTCGATGGCGTAGAGGTGGCAGCCCTTGGCCAGCAGCGCCTCCTGCACCTCGTGGGGCAGGCGCTCCCACACCTGGTCGGACGGTCCGGCGACGTTGAGCAGCACCACCGCGCCGGGCGCGGCCACCTCGAGCACGTCGATGCGGTGCAGGAAGCCGCTGTCGTGCACGGCCACGAAGCCGGCCTGGCGGATCTGGTAGGCGGCGCGGATGGGTCGCGGCCCGAAGCGCAGGTGCGACACGGTGGTGGCGCCCGACTTCTTCGAGTCGTAGACGAAGTGGCCCTGGGCCCACAGCCCGGTGGCGTCACCGATGATCTTGATCGTCGCCTTGTTGCTGCTGACGGTGCCGTCGGAGCCCAGACCGTAGAACACGGCGCGGGTGGTGTCGGCCTGCTCGACGTCGAAGCCGTCGTCGACGGGGAGCGACAGGTGGGTGACGTCGTCGTTGATGCCCACGGTGAAGCGACGCTTCGGGCGCTCGGCGGCGAGCTCGTCGAACACCGCCTTGACCATGGCGGGCGTGAACTCCTTGGAGGACAGCCCGTAGCGGCCGCCCACGACGGTGGGCAACGCCGGGCGGCGGCCGTCCTGCACGGCGTCGACCAGGGCGCTGGTCACGTCGAGCAGGAGCGGTTCTCCCACCGAGCCGGGCTCCTTGGTGCGGTCGAGCACGGCCACGGCCCGCACCGAGGGGGGCACGGCGTCGATGAAGCGCGCCACCGAGAAGGGGCGGAACAGCCGCACCTTGACCAGCCCGACCCGCTCGCCGGCGGCCGACAGGTGCTCGACGGCCTCATGGGCGGTCTCGGCGCCGGAGCCCATCAGCACGATCACCCGCTCGGCGTCGGGGTGGCCGACGTAGTCGAACAACGAGTACCGCCGGCCGGTGCGGGCGGCGAAGCGGTCCATGGTGGCCTCCACCACGGCGGGGCAACGGTCGTAGAACGGGTTGGCCGCTTCCCGCGCCTGGAAGAAGGCGTCGGGGTTCTGGGCGGTGCCGCGGGTCACCGGGTGCTCGGGCGACAGCGCCCTGGCCCGGTGGGCGGCGATGGCGTCCGGGTCGATGATGGCGCGCAGATCGTCGTCGTCGAGTGTGGCCAGCTTCTGGATCTCGTGGGAGGTGCGGAACCCGTCGAAGAAGTGCAGGAACGGCACCCGGGCCTCGAGCGTGGCCGCGTGACCGATGGCGGCGAGGTCCTGGGCCTCCTGCGGTGAGCCCGAGGCCAGCAGGGCGCAGCCGGTGGCGCGGGCGGCCATGACGTCGGCGTGGTCACCGAAGATCGACAGGGCGTGGGTGGCCAGGCTGCGCGCCGCGATGTGCAGGCACGCCGGGGTCAGCTCGCCGGCGATCTTGTACAGGTTGGGCAGCATCAGCAGCAGGCCCTGGGAGGCGGTGAACGTGGTGGTGAGCGCACCGGCCTGCAGCGCGCCGTGCACCGCGCCGGCCGCCCCGGCCTCCGACTGCATCTCGACCACCTCGGGCACCGAACCCCACAGGTTCGGTCGGGCGGTGGCCGCCCACTCGTCGGCGTGCTCGCCCATGGGCGAGGCCGGCGTGATCGGGTAGATGGCGATGACCTCGCTGAGGCGGTACGCCACCGACGCCACCGCCTCGTTGGCGTCCTTGGTCACCATCGTGGGGGTACCGGTCCGTACGGGGGGAGTGGCGCCGGCGTTCATCGTGACGGCCTGCCCTCGCGGCCGGTTCTCGTTTCGCTTCGCATCGCAATGGATCATCGGCCCGCCGGGCGGGCGCGCAGCAGAGCCCAAGTTCCCGGATGCTGCCGGCGGTATGGACCCGAATGGTGTTCAGACGCAGACGGACCAGCCGAAGCAGCGGTCCTCAGCGGGTGCGGTCCTCAGCGGGTGCGGGCCACCCCGTCGCCGATGGCGGCCTTGGCCACGGCGGGGGCCACGCGGGCCACCACGCTGCGGTCGAACACCGACGGCACCACGAAGCCGGGGCGCAGCTCGCCCTCGCCCACCGACTCGGCGATGGCCACGGCGGCGGCCAGCTTCATGTTCTCGGTGATGTCCGATGCGCTGACGTCGAGCGCGCCGCGGAAGATGCCGGGGAAGGCGAGCACGTTGTTGATCTGGTTGGGGTAGTCGCTGCGGCCGGTGGCCATGACCGCGGCCAGGCCGTCGGCCGCCTCGGGCCGGATCTCGGGGTTGGGGTTGGCCATGGCGAACACGATCGGGTCCTTGGCCATGGTGCGCACGTCGGCGGCGGTGATCAGGTCGGGGCCGCTGACCCCGATGAACACGTCGGCGCCGCGCAGCACCTCGCCGATGGAGCCCTCCTTGCGGGACGGGTTGGTGTGCTCGGCGAACCAGGCCTTGGCCGGGTTGAGGTTGTCGCGGCCGGCGAAGATGGCGCCGGTGCGGTCGCAGCCCACGATCTCGCCCACGCCGGCGTTGATCAGGATCTTGCCGATCGCCACGCCGGCAGCGCCCATGCCGGCGATGACCACCGACAGCTCGTCCATCTTCTTGCCGACGATCTTGAGCGAGTTCCACAGCGCGGCGAGCGTCACCACGGCGGTGCCGTGCTGGTCGTCGTGGAACACGGGGATGTCGAGGCTGGCCTTGAGCCGTTCCTCGATCTCGAAGCACTCCGGCGCGGCGATGTCCTCGAGGTTGATGCCGCCGAAGGTGGGGGCGAGGCGCTGGACGAAGTCCACCACCTCATCGGCGGTGCGGGCGTTGATGCACACCGGGAACCCGTCGACCCCGCCGAACTCCTTGAACAGCAGCGCCTTGCCCTCCATCACCGGCATGGCCGCCTCGGGCCCGATGTCACCCAGGCCGAGCACCGCGGTGCCGTTGGAGACGATGGCCACCGTGTTTTTGCGGATGGTGTAGCGGTGCGACAGGGCGGGTTCGTGGTGGATGGCCATGCACACCCGGGCCACGCCGGGGGTGTACGCCATGGACAGGTCGTCGCGGTCGTTGATGGCCATCAGGGCCCGGGATTCGATCTTGCCGCCCTCGTGCATGTGGAAGGTACGGTCCCACCAGTCGACCAACGTCACCCCGTCGAGGGCGCGGACGGCGTCGACCACCCGCTGCTGGTGCGACTCGTCACGGCAGTGCACCACCAGGCAGCGGCGCAGCTCCGGTCCGCGGACGTCGAAGCCGTCGAGGGCGCCGATGTTGCCGCCCGCCTCACCGATGGCGGTGCAGAGGCGTCCGAGGGTGCCCGGTACGTTGTCGAGGCGGCAGTCGAGGGTGATCGAGAACGCAGCGGTGGGAACGAACGCCATAGGGACGGAAACTCTAGAGCCCTCGTCCCGTGGTGCGGACTGATGCCCCTGGCCGATGACGCGATGCAGCCGGTCCCCGACAAGCGTGGACCGGCTGCACCGTCTCTCGGGGACTTGTTTTTCGGGGGACTTCAGCGACCTCCGTGGTTCGCAGTTGGCACCCGGGCCGGGTGGCCATCGGGGCGTCCCGCCCGGCTGACCACTCGCTCGTGAAAGGTTGTATCGGTGACGATGGCCGACGAGGCGTGGTGGGGACCAGGGCCGAAGGTCCCGGCTTGGCCGCCGATCAGCCGCGGAGGCGACGTCCGATGACCACGCCGGGATGCAGCGCCACGTCGGCGGTGGTGCCGGCCCCGGTGGTCGCCTCCCGGGGCTGGGCCTCCGTGGCACAGTCGACGACCTCGCCGACGACCATCACCGACCAGTCGGCGCCGTGGCCCATGCTGCCGTTGTCCACCTCCAGGCCGACCACGGCGCGGCCCAGCCGGGAGGAGACCTCGAATCCCTCGGGCCGGGGGAAGAAGATCACGTCGCCCTCCATGCGGTAGGCCACCGGCCAGGCGTGGGGGAGCGCGTGCAGCGTGCCGACCAGGCGGCCGTACCCACACGCAGCGACCAAGCCGAGCGCCTCGGGGCAGTCGAGGCGGTTGGAGGTGAACGTGTCGGTCATGGGCGTCAGTGTCCGCTGCCGGCCCGCTCACCGGAAGGGGCGAACGGCGCGCCCTCGGGTGGACGACCGGCCCGGACTACGGCACGCAGTGGGCCCGGGACCACCCGATCGGGTGAACAGCAGGTTGCCATCTCACCCCTGGTTCGCTGAGCGTTCGTCCGCTCCGGTCCTCGGCCGGTGTCGGCGACGGCTGTTCTCCGGGTGTTCTCCGGGTGGTCCGCGGGTGTTCCTCGGCTCGTCCCGGGGTGCTGGTTCCGCTGCCCCGGACCCTTCGCGCTCGATTCGACCACGATTCGCCGCGTTCGACCGATACGGCGCGGTTGCCCACCGCTCGTGACCCTTGCTGACCGATCGGACTCGGTGTGCCGCTCTGTGCATCCGATCTTCGTGTCTGACGACCAATTCCGAATCGACGTGCGGATTCGCCAGGATTGCGCAGGCGAATGCCACGAAGCGTGACGCTCGCCCGGGGTTCGGACGGTCGAGTGCTGAGCTCCGACACATGGGCGGGCCGGCACTGGGTGGGCCGGGCACTGAGCGGGCCGGCACTGGGTGGGCCGGCACTGAGCGGGCCGGCGCACTGAGCGGGCCGGCGCACGCATCGAGCCGGCGTCGCTTCGCCCGTGGCGGACGCACACCTGGCTGGCGAAGTCTGTACGGAAACGACCATCGGGCGTCCATTGCATGCCGCAATGCTGCTGGTCAGGCGGATGCCGCCCGGCATCGCGGGCAACTTCCGTACAGAACCCCGCTTCCACAGCTGCCACCGTCCCGTCCTCCGGGATCTCTAGCGGGAATGAGACCCATAGCCATCAAGTGGCGACTCGCCGCGTCGAACAGACCGCGAGCGGTTCAGGGGGCCCTGGCGCACCGGCGACCGATCACCGCCAACGACGCGCCGGGCGCTCCTCGAGCCTGCCACCGCACAGCGTCCACGTTGGCGCGATGGGCAGTGGCTACCGACGGCAGCTCGCTCGGCCGCCCGGCCTCGCCGACGGCCCGGCATGGGGTAGGGGCCCCGTGCTCGGGAGGAGGGCCGGCGAAGCCGCAATGAAACGGGTTGGGGCCCCATCCGGGGCGGCGAAGCCGCCAGCAAGCATCCTCAGCCGTGTTTGTTGCTGGGGCTGCGCCCCAGACCCCATCGGCGTCCGGCTCGCGAGCTCGCTCGGCCGCCCGGCCTCGCTGGCGCTCAGCCGTGTTTGTTGCTGGGGGCTGCGCCCCCAGACCCCATCGGCGTCCGGCTCGCGAGCTCGCTCGGCCGCCCGGCCTCGCTGGCGCTCAGCCGTCGCGCTCGCGGGCGAAGAGCACGCCGTCGTGTTCGAGGGCGGCGATGCGCTCGCCGTCGTAACCGGCCCAGCGCCCCAGCGCCTCGGCGTTGCCGGCTCCGAGGCCGTCGGCCTGCAGCTCGGGAAGCTCGGCGTTCTCGGAGAACTTGAACGGGAAGCCGGGGATGGTGACCGGACCGAGCACGGGATCGTGCACCGTGCGGACCATCTCGCGCTCCAGGTAGTACGGGTGCGTCAGCGTCTGCCGGGGCGTCAGCACCGGGGCGCACGGCACCCGGTTCGCCTCGAGCACATCGAGCACGTCCTGATCCCGGCTGAAGGTGGCCATCCACGCCTCGGTCAGCTCGATCAGCTCCTGGCGGTTGCGGGCACGATCCCGGGCGGTACGGTACCGCTCGTCCTCGAGCAGGTCCGGCCGGCCGATGGCGGTGCAGAAGTTGGGCCACTGGCGGTCGAGGGCGATGATGACGATCCAACCCTCGGGGCCGCGGAACGACCCGGCGGGGAAGCCGATGCCGCCATGGTGACCGGCCCGCATCGGATCGACCTTCGGGTTCATGGCCGGCAGCTGCACGTTCATCTCATGGGCGTGGTAGAGGCAGTCGATCATGGAGATGTCCACCCACTGGCCCTCGCCCGTGCGCTCGCGGTGGAACAGCGCCAGCGCCAGGCCGGTGAGGGCGTGCACACCGGCCGACACGTCGGCGAAGGCCACGCCCACGAACACCGGCGGGCCCGAGCGCTCGCCGGTCATGTGCATGTACCCCGAGAACGCCTGGGCGATCGTGTCGAAGCCCACCTTGTGGCTCAGCGGGCTGTTGCGACGGCCGAACGCGGAGATCGATGCCATCACCAGGGACGGGTTCACACGGCGCAGCGCCTCGTAGTCGAGGCCGCGCTTCTCCAGCACGCCGGGCCCGTAGTTCTCCACCACCACGTCGCAGCTGCGGACCAGGTCCAGCAGCACCTCGGTGGCTTCGGGCCGGTTGAAGTCGAGGCAGAGGCTGCGCTTGCCCCGGTTCTGCTGCACGAAGTACGCCGAGCGGCCGTCGCGCAGGAACGGCAGGTAGCGGGCCGGGTCGCCGCCGGGCGCCTGCTCCACCTTGACGATGTCGGCCCCGAGCTCGGCCATCAGCCGGGTGACCGTCGGGCCCGCCAGGTACTGGGTGAAGTCGAGCACCTTGATGCCGTCGAGGATGCGCATGGCTGAACCCTACGGCTGCGGCCGGCGACCTGCTCGACGGACCGACCGGTATGTTCGCCGGACCGGTCGGTATGGCGGGTGCTCAGCGGCGGCTGAACCAGGGTTCGATGTCCACCTGCACGCCCTCGGTGAGGTGGGCGGTCATGCTGTACATGCCCACGTGCAGGAGCACCTCGACCAGCTCGCGCTCGCTCAGGTGCTGCGCGGCGGCGGCCCACACGTCGTCGCTGATGCGCACGGCGGTGACCGATTGGTGGGCCAGGGCGATGACCGCCCGGCCGACGTCGTCGAAGGGGTCCTCGGCGGTGAGGCCCCGCTCGGCCGCACCCTGCTCGATGGCCTCGATCTGGGCGCGCTCGACGCCGACGGAGAGGGCCAGGTTGGCGTGCTTGCCGAACTCGTAGTCGGCACCCTTCGCCCGGCTGACCGTGAGGATGGTGAGCTCGCGCAGCCTTGGATCGAGGATGGTGCCGTTGCGCAGCTCGTTGGCGAAGGCGACGAAGGCCACCAGCACGGAGGGGGAGTGGCCCACCGTGCCGTGGATGTTGATGCGGGGACCGTCGCGGCCGGCCATCACCTCCCGGTAGGCGGAGCCGTGCGGCTCGGGCAGGGCGTCGACGTCGACCGGGGGATGCGGGCCATGGCCGCACGCTACCTGGCGGCGGCGGTCACCGGTGCTGGTGCCCGCCGCCGCCCGAGCCGCGTTTGGTGCGTCGCTCCGGCGGAGCGCGCGGCTCAGGCCTTGAGCAACGCGTACGGGGCGGTGCAGCCCGCGGTGGCGCCGTAGGCGTGGTTGGGCATGTAGCAGTAGCAGAACTCCGACACGCCGGCCTCCACGATGCCGTCGGACACCACGCTCTCACCGATGCGGATGCCCCGCTTGGTGATCAGCTCGTTGTGGACGGGGAAGGCGAAGCCGTCCCCGAAGTCCACGCCGAGGACCTCGAGCGCCCAGCTGTCGGAGGCGACGACGGCCGGCCGGTGATCGCCCAGCCACTTGGCCTCGCGCAGGTAGATGCCCGGCTCGGTGTTGGAGGTACTTGTCGTTCAACGTGGCGAAGTCGTCGGTGCCGCAGGCGTCGAGGGCCAGTTCGGCCAGCTGGTTCCAGCCGGTGCGGATGACCACCACATCGCCGGGCTCGATCTTCTTGATGCCGCCCATCTTGATGGCCGCCTGGAGGTCCTCGATGGTGATCCGGTAGGTGCCGGCCAGCATCGGCCGTCCCTCCACCATCTGGGTGTCGCCGGGCGACTTGGCCAGCTTGAGCGAGAGCACGTCGAGCAGCACACCCGGGTGACGATGGGGCCCACGTGCTCGATGCCGAGCTTGGTCACCGCCTCCGGGGTGGCGAACTCGCTGGCCTTGTAGCCGTTGTAGAACACGTCCTGGACGCCGATGTGGGCCAGGCCGTCGAGCTGGGTGGCGATCTGGTAGGTGCCACCCTCGGGGAAGCGCTCCTCATGGCCGGACAGCTTGTTGGTGCCGAAGGGGGTGACGCCCTGGCTGTAGCCGAGCGGACCGCTGGCCCGGTCGGCGGCCCGCCACTCGTCCTCGCCCTCGAGGCCGGGGTGGTGGTGCTGAACCACTTCGACGGGTCGCCCGGCTCGTAGCCGAGCTGGATGATGCGCTGCTCGTAGCGGCGTTGCGGGAAGGCCCGGTAGGCGGCGATGCCGTTGCGCAGCACGTGGGCCCATGATCACGGTCTTGACCGCATCGCCCTGGGCCAGCGCCAGCGCGCAGGCCGTCTTCTCCGGGGTGATCTCGTTGAGTGTGCCCCGCTGGTCGTCGGCACCGTACCGGGCGGTGGTCTCCCGAGCCCACGAACCGTCGAGTGCGCCGGCGGTGGAGAACGAGTCGTCGTAGTCGCCCGGCTTGCCGCCACCGCCGCCACCGCTTCGCTTGGCGCCGCCCTCGGCCGCGCCCGCCAGGCTCCCCATGCCACCGGTGCCGGCGACGGCCAGTGCCGTCGTGGCCGCACCGGCCTTGAGCAGGCTGCGGCGTGACAGGTGGTGGTGGAGATGGTCGAAACGCATGGGTGTGTCCTCCGTGACCGTGGCGTTGCGCCGGTGACCGTAGTCACAATTGATCACACCATGCACGCACTGACAGTGTTCGTTTTCACGTTCGTTGGTCCGGGGAGATCAATCCGCTTGCGACCAAATGTGACTCGCGGCACATCGACGCCCGGCGATGTGCCATGGTTGATCCCGTCGAGGGAGGTGCACGGTGCTGCCATACCGGGTGTTGGACCTGACCGATGAGCGCGGCCAGCTGTGCGGCAAGCTGCTGGCCGACCTGGGCGCAGAGGTGGTGCTGGTGGAGCCGCCCGGCGGCAGCAGCTCCCGGCGGGTCGGGCCGTTCGCCGGCGATGTGCCCGCCGCTGATCGCAGCCTGTTCCACTGGCACGTCAACCGCGGCAAGCGCAGCATCGAGCTGGACCTGCGCGGGCCCGAGGGGCGCGGCCGCCTGCTCGAGCTGGCCGCCGAGGCCGACCTGCTGATCGAATCGTTCGACCCCGGCGTGATGGACGCCATGGGCCTCGGGCGGGACGTGCTGGCGCACGCCAACCCGGCGCTGGTGCACGTGGCCATCACCGCCTTCGGCAGCGACGGGCCCAAGGCGCACTGGCCGGCGACCGATCTGACCATCGCCGCCGCATCGGGCTACAGCTCGCTGACCGGTGACGAGGACCGCGCCCCGGTCCGCATCAGCATCCCCCAGGTGTTCCACCACGCCGCCGCCGATGCGGCCGGCGCCGCGCTGGTGGCCCTCTACGAACGCGACCACCACAGCGGCCTCGGCCAGTTCGGGGACATCTCCGCCCAGCAGTCCCACAGCGTGTGCAGCCAGTCGTTCCTGTTGTGCCATCCCGGCAACGCCGGGCATGCGAGCCGGGTGGCGGGTGGGATCCGCCTCGGCGGTCTCGACACCAAGGTGCAGCTGCTGTGGCCGTGCAAGGACGGCCAGGTGTCGGTGACGTTCCTGTTCGGGGTCTCGATGGGCCCCTTCACCCGCAACCTGATGCAGTGGGTGTGGGAGGAGGGCTACTGCGACGAGGCCACCCGCGACAAGGACTGGATCGACTACGGCACGATGCTCTACGACGGCCGCGAGCCGATCAGCGAGTACGAGCGGGTCAAGCAGGTGCTGACCCACTTCTTCGCCACCAAGACCAAGGCGGAGCTGTACGCCGCCACGTTCGAGCGTCGCCTGCTCATCGCCCCCGTGACCACGATGGAGGAGCTCCTTGCCAGCGAGCACTTCCGCACCCGCGAGTTCTGGCACGACGCCGACGCCGGACCATTCGGTACGGTACGCACGGCGGGCGCGTTCGCCAAGTTCTCGGCGGCGCCGCTGCCCAACCGGCGCCTCGGCGTGGACCCGCCCCGGCCGCTGACTGAAGGCGAGCCGTTGTGGGCCGCGCCCCGACGGGCTCTTGAGCTACCGGCGGCGGGCGCGGCGGCGGCCCGGCCGCTCGAAGGGTTGAAGATCGCCGATTTCATGTGGGTGTTCGCCGGCCCGGTCGCCAGCCGCAACCTGGCCGATCTCGGCGCGACCGTCGTGCGCATCGAGTCGAGCCGCCGGCAGGACACGTTGCGCACCGCCGGCAACTTCCAGGACGGCAAGATCCACCCGGACTGGGCCATGCAGTTCACCAACGTGAACGCAGGCAAGCGATCGATCACGCTCGACCTGTCCACCGAGGCGGGCCGCGAGGTGGC